>NZ_KI912466.1:0-59731 GCF_000518645.1 Curvibacter gracilis ATCC BAA-807
GCCAGCAGCGCCCGTTCGTTGTCGACATGGGCCGACACCGCCTGATCAATCAATGCCAGGCCGGCGTCGGTGAGCTGCACCAGCGTGCTGCGCGCATCCTCGGGGTTGGGCACCCGCTGCACCCAACCAGACGATTCCAAGCCCTTGAGGCGGTGCGTCATGGTGCCCGAGCTGACCATCATGGCCGAGAACAGCGCCGTGGGCGCCAGGCAGTAAGGCGCACCAGACCGCCGCAAGGTGGCCAGCATGTCGAACTCCCAACCGGCCAGGCCGAACTCGGCAAATTTTTCGTCCAGCCTGCGCCGCAGCAGCACTTCGCAGCGCTTGAGCCGCCCGATCAGGCCCATGGGGCTGACGTCCAGATCGGGACGCTCCCGATGCCACTGGGCCAGGATGGCATCGACGGCATCGGGTGAGCGGCTTTCGAGGGGTGACATGCTGACTCCTGGGGGCATTTATCTTGACATCGAGATTATCTGATACGCTTATTTATCTTGAAATCGAGATAAATATGTCAACCAGCACCGCTCAACATCCGTGGCGCGACGCCCTCCTGACCGCCCTGGCCCCCATGATCTGGGGCACGACCTACCTGGTCACCACCGAAATGCTGCCCCCAGACCGCCCTTTCACCGCGGCGTTGTTGCGAGCCTTGCCGGCAGGCCTGTTGCTGACGGCGTTCTGTCGCCGATGGCCGCGGCCGGGTGACTGGGGCCGTCTTCTGCTGCTGTCGGCCTTGAACATCGGCTTCTTCCAGGCCCTGCTCTTCATCGCGGCCTACCACCTGCCTGGGGGATTGGCCGCGGTGGCCGGGGCCCTCCAGCCTTTGTTGGTGATGGCCCTGGCCTGGTTGCTGGACCGGCAGCGCCCTCTGCCGCTGGCCCTGGGCGCGGCCGGCGTCGGGGTGCTCGGCATGGCCGCCCTGCTGCTGTCGCCCACGGCCAGCTGGAACCCGGTGGGCCTGGCCGCCGCCCTGGCCGGCACCGCCTGCATGGCGGCCGGCACCCTGCTGGCCCGACGCTGGCGCACCGACCTGCCGGTGCTGGCCTTCACGGGTTGGCAATTGCTGCTGGGCGGTCTGATCCTGGCGCCGTTGGCCTGGGTGATCGACCCGCCCCTGCCCTCACTCGGCTGGACGGCCGGGCTCGGCTATGCCTACCTCTCCCTGGTCGGGGCGCTGCTGGCCTATTCGTTGTGGTTTCGCGGCATTGCCCGCCTGCCCTCGGTGGCGGTGTCTTCGCTGGGGCTGCTGAGCCCGCTCACGGCCGTGGTGCTGGGCTGGGTGTGGCTGGGGCAGGCGATGACAGGTTGGTCGCTGCTGGGCCTGGTGCTGGTGTTCGGCAGCATCCTGACGGTGCAATGGGCCAGCGCCCCCAAAAAGTGAGAGCCCTCCACCAGGCGCCTCGCATTGATGTCTGAAAATGATTGAATCCGGTCTTGACCCGAGCGGTCAAGCCGCATGAAACTGGGAAGAATCAAGGCTCCAAACCACCTTGATGGAGTCTGAAAATGAACACCGCCCTGATCGTGATCGATGTGCAGGAATCCTTCCGCCACCGCCCCTTCTTCACTGAAAAAGACCTGCCGGCCTATCTGGCGGCCCAGAACGCGCTGATCGAAGGCGCAGTGGCCCTGGGCCTGCCGGTGATCCGCGTGCTGCACAGCGACGGGCCCGAAGTGGTCGACAACCCTTTCGCACAGGCCTCCGGGCAGGTGCGGGCCCTGGAGGGTCTGACGCCCTTCGAGCCCGCTGCCACCTTCATCAAGCATCGGCACAGCGCGCTGGTCGGCACCGGCCTCGATGTCTGGCTGACCCGCCACGGCGTGGGGCGACTGATCATCAGCGGCATCCGCACCGAGCAATGCTGCGAAACCACCACCCGCCACGCCTCCGACCTGGGCTGGACGGTCGACTACGTGACCGAGGCCACGCTGACCTGGGACATGACCCAGCCCGACGGCAGCACCCTGAGCGCCGCCGACATCAAGCTGCGCACCGGCACGGTGCTGCAGGGCCGCTTCTGCACCCTGTGCAGCGTGGAGCAAGCCCTGCATCGGGCCAAGGAGGCCGTGTGAGCGAGACCGACTTGCAGATCGGCATCCTCGGTTTCGACGAGGTCGAGGTGCTGGACCTGGCCGGCCCCTACGAGGTGTTCACCACCGCGGCCCGCATGGCCGCCCGCATGAATGCCGAGGACAGCGGTGAAGACCTGCTGAGCGCCAGCCGTTGGCAGGTGCATTGCATCAGCCGTCAAGGCCAGGCCATACGGGCCCGTGCCGGCCTGGGGATCGAGGCCTCGCGCAGCTTCGCCACATGCCCCCATCCCGATGTGCTGGTGGTGCCGGGTGGTGTCGTCGAACAGGCAGCCCGCTGCCCGGCCACGCTGGCCTGGGTGGCCGAAGCCGCCCGCCATGCCCAGCTGACGGCCTCGGTGTGCACAGGGGTGTTCATCCTGGCCAGCGCCGGGGTGCTGCGTGACGAGCCGGTGACCACCCACTGGGAAGATCTGGACGATCTGCGCCGTCAGCACCCTGGCCTTCAGGTGCTCGAGGGACTGCGCTGGGTGGAGCACGGCCGCCTGATCACTTCGGCCGGCATCAGTGCCGGCATCGACATGAGCCTGCACCTGGTGGCCCGGCTGGCCGGGCAGGCACTTGCAGAACGCACGGCAAGACAGATGGACTACCGATGGCTGCAACAGGCGGATTGACGCCGAACACCCGACGGCCTGGTCGGGTGCTCGTGCATTTCGTGTTGCTGGACGACAGCCTGATCCTTGATTGGGCCGGGCCGGCCGAGGCCTTGCGCATCGCCAATCAGGTGCTGCAGGCCCAGGGGCAGGAGTCGGTGTTCGAGCTGCATTTCGTGGGCCCCAGCACGAGCACGCGCAGCTCGGTCGGCGCCTTCATCAGCCAGATCGAGCCGCTGCCCGCGCTGGGGACAGAACACAAGTCCAAGGCTGACACCTGCGATTGGGTGGTGCTGGTGGGGCAACCCGGGCGCCGCGTGGACCTGTCGCACCCCGGAGGCCGCGCCGTGCTGCACTGGCTGCGCGGCCTGCGCCTGCAAGCCGGCCGGCTTGAACTGCTGTGCGTCTGCGCCGGGGCGGTGATCGCGGCCCATGCCGGTTTGCTGGCCCGGCATCGGGCCACCACCCACCATCAACATCTGGACGAATTGCGCGAAGTCGAGCCCCTTTGTGAGGTGGTGCAGAACCGGGTCTTCGTGCTGGATCCCCCCTTGAGCAGCAGCGCCGGCGTGACCACGGGCATCGACCTGATGCTGCACCGCGTGGCCGGTGTCTGCGGTCCGGCCGTGACCGCCCAGGTGGCCCAGACCCTGGTGGTGGCGTTGCGCCGCGGCCCGCAAGACCCGGAGCTGTCGCCCTTTCTGAACCACCGCAACCACCTGCACCCGGCCCTGCACCGGGTGCAGGATGCCGTCAGCCAGGCGCCCCAATTGGATTGGACCGTGCCCCGCATGGCCGATGTGGCCCACACCTCGGCGCGCCACCTGGGCCGGCTGTTTGCCGAGCACGCGGGCATCGCGCCCCTGGCCTACCTGCGCCAGCTCAGGCTGGCCGTGGCCCAGGCCGCGCTGCAATCGGGCCACAACGTGACCCAGGCGGCGGCGATGGCGGGCTTCAGCTCGGACACCCAGCTGCGCCGCACCTGGCATGACCTGGGCATGGCCGGCCTGCCGTCGGAGCAGGCCGGCGCAGGCTGAATGCGGCGGCCTGGGTGGGTTCAGGCGCCCGAAGAGCGCAGGCTGGCCAGGCGATCCGCCACTTCGGCCACGTCGACCGCGTCCAGGGCATGGCGCAGGTAGGTCTGCAGGTCTTCGCGGGCCAGCGCGTCCTGGCCTTGCTCGGCCAGCGCCAGCCCGCGGTCGCGGTACTCGACCCAGGCATCGGGCAGCAGGATCACCAGGCGGTTCTGCACCGCCACCAGGCGCTCCCAGTCTTTCTGGGCCCGGTGGATCTCTTTCAGGTTGCGCAACATGCGCGCCACCACGTCGCGTGGCCGCGCGGCCTGCAGGTACAGGCCCAGCGGGGCCTCGAAATCGTCGCCCAGGCCGCTGCGGTGGCGGAAAGGCTCAAGCCGCTCGGACAGGGCTTCACGGCCAAGGGACTGGCCATTGAAGGGGTCGATCACCACCTGCCCCTCGGCCAGATTCACCTTGACCAGGAAATGCCCCGGAAAGCCCACCCCCTGCGCCTGCAGCCCCAGCCCCTGGGCCAACTCCAGCCACAGCACCGCCAGCGAGATGGGGATGCCCTGGCGCGTGCGCAGCACGGCGTGCAGGTAGCTGTTGTCGGGGTCGTAGTAGTTGTTGAGGTTGCCGCCAAAGCCCAGGTCGGCAAAAAAGAACTGGTTCAGCACCTGCAGCTTCTGCATGGCCGCGGCGTCGGTGGCGATGCGCCGCCGCAACCTGGCCTGCAACTGGTCCACATCGCCCAGCACCTGCTGTACATCCAGCTCGGGGTACTCGTCATGGCCCAGGCTGGCCACGGCTTCGAGCAGCGGGAATTGGTCGTCGCTCTGCACCAGCGTGCGGAAGTACGCCAAGGGGGTGGGAGCGGAAAAGCGCAGTTCCATGGTCAGGTTTTAAATGGGGTGAACACGACCGTCAAGCCCGTGATGCCTACCGGCCAGAGCGCCTGCCGCCAGCGCCAGGGGCCGGGTCAACGCCGCAGCAGATGGCGCAGTTTGAGGCCGGCGGCCCACAAGGCGCCGAAATAAATCAACATGGCCCCCAGCATCACCCCACCCAGCAGAGCCACCCGCACGAAAGGGGTGTCGCGAAGGGTCAGCCAGGCATAGTTGTTGGCGGCCCAGATCAGGAAGATGGCCAGCACCGCGCTGCCCGCCACCACCTGCAGCATGAACAGACCCCAGCCGGGCAGCGGGCGGTAAGAGCCGCGGCGCATCAGCCCCACCAGCAGCCAGCCCGCATTGACCAGGGCCCCCAGTCCGATCGACAGGGTGAGCGCCGCGTGCTGCAGATAAGGCACGAGCAGGTAGTTGAAGACCTGGGTCAGCACCAGCACCCCGATGGCGATGCGCACCGGGGTGCGCGTGTCCTGGTTGGCGAAGTAGCCCGGCGCCAGCACCTTGATCGCCACCACGCCCACCAGGCCCACACCCCAGCCCATCAGGGCGGTGGTGGTCTGCAGCACGTCGCGGTCGCTGAAGTGGCCGTAGTGGTACAGCGTGGCGACCAGGGGTTTGGCAAAGGTCAGCAAGGCCACGGCGCTGGGCACCGACATCAGCATGACCAGGCGCAGACCCCAATCGAGCAGGTCGGAATAGCCTGCGGTGTCCTTGCGCGAGCGCGCGGCCGCCAGCTGGGGCATCAGCACCACCCCCAGCGCCACGCCCAGCATGGCCGTGGGAAACTCCATCAGCCGGTCGGCATAGGTGATCCAGCTGACGCTGCCCGGGGCCAGGTGCGAGGCGATCTGGGTGTTGATCATCATCGAGATCTGGGCCACGCCCACCCCGAGCAGAGCCGGCAGCATCAGCCCCACCACCTGCTGCGTGGCCGGGTCTTGCCAGGCCTGGCGCAGCTGGCGCCAGCTCAGGCCGATGCGCGGCAAAAGCCCCAGGCGACGCAGCGCCGGCACCTGCACCAGCAGTTGCAGCACCCCGCCCAGCATCACGCCACCGACCATGGCAAAAATGGGTTCGATGTTCATGCGCGACAGCCACGGCGCGCCCTGCCAGGCGGCCAGGATCATCGACAGGTTCAGCAGCACCGGGGTGGCGGCAGGCACGGCAAAGCGCTTCCAGGTGTTGAGCACCCCGGCCGACAGGGCCACCATCGACATGAAACCGATGTAGGGGAACATCCAGCGGGTCATGAACACCGCCGCGTCATAACCGGCCGGGTCTTGCTGCAGGCCGCTGGCCATGCCCCAGACCATCAAGGGTGCGCCCAGCACGCCCAGCACGCAGGTGAGCACCAGGGCCCAGGCCAGCACCGTGGCCACCTGGCTGATCACGCGCCGGGTGGCCTCCTCGCCGTGCTGCTCCTTGCTGGCCGCCAGCGCCGGGATGAAGGCCTGGCTGAACGCGCCTTCGGCAAAGAAGCGGCGAAACAGGTTGGGAATGCGGAACGCCACGTTGAAGGCGTCGGTCATCGCGCTGGCACCAAAGGCCGAGGCCACCAGCAACTCCCGCACCAGACCGGTGATTCGGGACGCCAGCGTGAGCAGCGAGACGGTAGAGGCGGCTTTGAAAAGGGTCACGCACCGAGTGTATGCGCAGTCCAAGGCGCCAATATTGGACGCTTCATGACAGCTGGGCTACAATCGCGGGCTTTGCTGGCAACATCTCCAAACACACAAGGAATTTAAAAATGGCATCTACCAAGCCCAAGAAAAAGAACCCGCGTCTGGCCTCCGGCCGCAAGCGCGTTCGCCAAGACGTCAAGATCAACGCCGCCAACACCTCGCTGCGCTCCAAGTACCGCACCGCTGTGAAGAACGTCGAAAAGGCCGTCGCCGCCGGCGACAAGACCAAGGCTGCTGAAGCCTTTGCCAAGGCCCAGAGCGTGGTCGACACCGTGTCCGACAAGGGCATCTTCCACAAGAACAAGGCCGCGCGCGACAAGAGCCGCCTGGCCGCCAAGGTGAAGGCCCTGGCCCTCGCCGCCTGAACTTTCAGGTAAAACAGCCCGGACGGGCCGCTTTCCAAGCGTTCTGTCCGCCGTTTGCCACGGGTGCGCTGTCAGCAAAGCAAAAACCGCCTACGGGCGGTTTTTTGTTGCCTGTCGTTTTTGCACCATGCCCGACAGTGGCACAAGGTCATGGCGCCTCGCGCCGCACCATCACCGGCTGTGCCGGCTGCATCATGAAGTGCGGCGACATGATCTGGACCCCGGCCTCGTTGAAACAGTCCTGCAGGTTCTCGTGCAGGTGCGACAGCACCTGGAGCCGCTGCAACGGCCGGTCCAGATGGGCCAGCAGCTCGTATTCGACATAGAAATCGCCCAGCGCCCGTTGCAGCACATAGGGCTTGGGTTCGGAACGCAGACCCGGCGTGCGCGCGGCGGCCTGCAACATCAGGGCATGCACCTGCCGCCATTCGGCGTCGTAGCCGATGCTGATGCGGGTGCTGAACAGCGTGCCCGAACTGCCCGACAGCCTGGAGTAGTTCTTGATGGCATTGCTCATGAGCACCGCATTGGGAATGGTGATCTCCTCGTTGCGCACATTGACCAGCTTGGTGGCCAGGCCACCCACCTGCTGCACCACCCCCTCCACCGCATCGGCGCCCTGCCCGATCACCACGTGGTCGCCCACGCGCAGGGCCCGCGAGTACACCAGCACCAGACCGCTCATGAGCTGGTTCACCACGCCGCTGGAGCCCAGGGTCACCATCGCCCCCAGCAACACCGACAGCCCTTTGAAGGCATCGCTCTGCGAGCCCGGCAGGTAGGGGTAGGCCGCCACCACGGCAAAGGCCCAGATCGCCAGGGCCACCAGGCGCCGGGTGGCGCTGGCGGTTTCCGGGTGGATCACCGACAACTGCAGCTGGCGCCGCGACACGGCCCGGAACAGCGTGTTGGACGCCTGCACCGCCGCCTGGGCCAGGGCCACGATCACCACCACCACGATCAAACCGGGCAACTGCTTGAGCAGGCCCTGCCCCACCGTGCTCAGCGCATCGCCCAGAAAACCGCCCAGCCGATGCCCAACGCCTTCGGTCAGCGGGAACAGCAGCAGCACCGAGCTCAGCCAGGAGAAAAGCAGCGCGGCCGACAGGAAGATGGCCATCAACTCGACAACCCGGGCCAGCAGCGAACGCAAGTAGGGCATCCAGCCGGGCACGCGCACCGGCAGCGCCAGTCGGTCCGGATGGGGTTCGGCGTGGTGATCTGCCAGTTCCTCATCGCACGACCGCGCCACGGAATCATCCAGCCAGTGGCGCAGCCGCCCCGCCAGGCGCCAGATGCCCCACAACAAGGCCAGCAGCAAGCCGGTTTCGAGGGCAGCCAGGCCCCAGGCCAGAATCAGATCGGTCGTCATGCGGCCGATGATAGAAGAGTCGAATGGCCCGCCCGCGTTACAAATGCAAGCGCCTGCGGCCGATCCAGAGCTCGCTCAGCCCGCCTTGGGCTTGGAGGGCGCGTCGGGCACCAGGCAGGCCTCAGCGACCTGCAGGTGGTTGTCACGGGCGAAATTGAGCACGAAATCCCAGGCCATGGGCTCGAAATCGCGCAGGTCCCGATGCACCACCACACACTTGACGCCATTGAGCGTGGTCGGAATGCACCAGGGCGAATAGCTCAGGTGACTGCCCGGGTGGGCCCCGCCAGGGCGGAACTGGCTCATGACACCTGCCAGACGCTCAGCCCAATCGCTGGGCCGGAAGGTCTTGCCATCATGGGTAAGACCCTGGATGAAGACTTCTTTGGCGGAATCAGAAACCATGGGGTGAGGGCTTGTGGGGGTTGGAAGAAGCTCAGACAGGATCGCTGCCCGGTTCAGCATGAGTATTCTATCTTATATAAGACTAAAAACCACCTGACGACATGCATTGCTGTAATGCGAAATGGTCAAAAAAGCTTCGCCAAGCAGCGCCTAGAATTGCGTTTCAGCGGTTTGACCGTCGCTGAGCTACCGGCCAAAAACCGGCCCCGCTGGCACCCAGCCGGGCTTGAAATCCGCCAAGCGAAATGTCCCTTCAGCCCGCCCGGGAATCCATCCCGGCAGGGCCTCCGAGACATCGCAAGACCGATGCCAAGCCCGACCGACACGCCTTTATAGAGCGGGACCTGGTTTTTGGCGACCTTAAGCCCTGTTTTGGAGTACAGCATGACCGCACTGATTGAGGCCTCTTCACCCCACGTGATGAACACCTATGGCCGCCTGCCCATCGCGATGTCGCACGGGCAAGGCGCCTGGGTCTGGGACGTGAATGGGCGAAAGTACCTCGACGGTCTGGCTGGCATTGCCGTCAACACCCTGGGACACAACCACCCCAAACTGGTGCCCGCCCTGCAAGACCAGATCGCCAAGCTGATCCATTGCTGCAACTACTACCACGTGCCCGGCCAGGAAGCCCTGGCGACCAAGCTGGTCGAGTTCTCGGGCATGAGCAATGTGTTCTTCTGCTCCACCGGCCTGGAAGCCAACGAAGCCGCCATCAAGCTGGCCCGCAAGTTCGGCCATGACAAGGGCATCGACCGCCCCGTCATCGTGGTCTATGAGAAGGCCTTCCACGGCCGCTCGATCGCCACGCTGTCGGCCACCGGCAACCAGAAGATCCAGCAAGGCTTCGGCCCCCTGGTCGAAGGCTTTCTGCGTGTGCCGGTGAACGACATCGAAGCGCTCAAGAAGGCCACCGAAGGCAACCCGAACGTGGTGGCGGTGTTCTTCGAGACCATCCAGGGCGAAGGCGGCATCAACCCGATGCAGATCGAGTACCTGCAGCAGTTGCGCGCCCTGTGCACCGAACGCGACTGGCTGATGATGATCGACGAAGTGCAGTGCGGCATGGGCCGCACCGGCAAGTGGTTTGCCCACCAATGGGCCGGCATCGTGCCCGATGTGATGCCCCTGGCCAAGGGCCTGGGCTCGGGCGTGCCGATCGGCGCAGTGGTGGCGGGCCCCAAGGCCGCAGCCATCTTCCAGCCCGGCAACCATGGCACCACCTTCGGCGGCAACCCACTGGCCATGCGCGCCGGGGTTGAAACCATCCGCATCATGGAAGAAGACGGCCTGCTGGACAACGCCGCCCGTGTCGGCGCCCACCTGCGCGCCGCCCTGGTGCGCGAACTGGGCAGCCTGCCCGGGGTGAAGGAGATCCGCGGCCAAGGCCTGATGATCGGTGTCGAGCTCGACCGCCCCTGCGGCGCGCTGACAGGCCAGGCGGCCGAAGCCGGCCTGCTGCTGAGCGTGACGGCCGACAGCGTGATCCGCATCGTGCCGCCGCTGATCCTCAGCACCGACGAAGCCGATCAGATCGTCGCCATCCTGGCACCGCTGGTGAAGGCCTTCCTGGCAGGAGGCGCGCAATGAGCACCACCGCCCTGCGCCACTACCTGCAGTTCAAGGACCTGAGCGCCAATGAATACGCGCACCTGCTGCAGCGCGCCGCCATCATCAAGAAGAAGTTCAAGGCCTACGAAAAATACCACCCGCTGGCCGACCGCACGCTGGCCATGATCTTCGAGAAGGCCAGCACCCGCACCCGGGTGAGCTTTGAGGCCGGCATGTACCAGTTGGGTGGCTCGGTGGTTCACCTGACCACCGGCGACAGCCAGTTGGGCCGGGCCGAACCCATCGAAGACAGCGCCAAGGTGATCAGTCGCATGGTCGATCTGGTGATGATCCGCACCTTCGGCCAGGACAAGATCGAGCGCTTTGCCGAGCACTCGCGCGTGCCCGTCATCAACGGCCTGACCAACGAGTTCCACCCCTGCCAGATCCTGGCCGACATCTTCACCTACATCGAGCACCGCGGCTCGATCCAGGGCAAGACCGTGGCCTGGGTGGGTGATGGCAACAACATGGCCAACACCTGGCTGCAGGCGGCCGAGCTGCTCGACTTCAAGGTGCATGTCAGCACGCCCAACGGCTACGAGGTCAATGAGAGCGTGGCCGGCGTCAGCCGCCGCGACTGCTTCGAAGTGTTCAGTGATCCGCTGGAGGCCTGCCGCAACGCCGATCTGGTGACCACCGATGTCTGGACCAGCATGGGCTATGAGGCCGAGAACGAGGCCCGCCGTGCCGCCTTTGCCGACTGGTGCGTGGACACCGAGATGATGAAGGTGGCCCGACCGGACGCCTTGTTCATGCACTGCCTGCCCGCCCACCGTGGTGAGGAAGTCGAAGCCGACGTGATCGATGGCCCCCAATCCGTCGTCTGGGACGAGGCCGAGAACCGCATGCACGTGCAAAAGGCCTTGATGGAATTCCTGCTGCTGGGGCGCGTCAGCTGAGGTCTGCCATGAGCCATCCCTGCCTGAGCTGTGGCGCCTGCTGCGCCTCCTATCGGGTCGATTTTTCGGTCTATGAGCTGGACGAGGCCGGCGGCAAGGTGCCGTCCGGCCTGACGGTCGAGGTCAACGGCAGCACCTGCCGGATGCGCGGCACCGACCACGTGCCCATCCGCTGCGCAGCCCTCACCGGCAAGGTGGGCGAAAAGGTGGCCTGCGGCATCTACGAATGGCGCCCGGCGCCCTGCCATGAGTTGGAGGCGGGCGACTACGGCTGCGAAAAGGCCCGTGCCCGTCACGGCCTGCCCCCTTATGCCGAGGTGGTGGGCGACCGGATCGTTTGAGAGCGCTCAGCGCCCGGGCTTCATCCACAGCGGCTCGCGGCCGCTGGCGGCGCCTGCCGCCGGTGTCTTGGCCGGGCCGCAGCCCCCGCAGTCGCTGCAGGCTCCGCAGCCGGGCGCCTCGCCCAGCTTCTTCTGCACCCGCCCCAGCGGCTTGCGCCAGGCCGCCGGCATCCAGTACCACAGGGCATACACCCCGGCCAGAACCACCACCAGGCCAACAATCCATTGCTGCCACATGATCAAGCGCCTCCGAGCATCAAGGTGATCCGATAGGTGAGCCAGCTGGCCCCGTAGGCCAGGGCAAACAGGTAGCCGGCCATCAGCGCCACATAGCGCCAGCTGTTGGTTTCGCGGCGCACGGTGACCAGGGTGGAGATGCACTGCGGTGCAAACACATACCAGACCAGCAAGGACAGCGCCGTGGCCAGCGACCAGCTGTGCGCAATCAAAGGGCCCAGTTCGGCCGCCACATCCTCACCGCTGGCCGACAGGGCATACACCGTGCCCAAGGCGCCCACGGCCACCTCGCGCGCGGCCAGGCCGGGCACCAGGGCGATGGCGATCTGCCAGTTGAAGCCGATGGGTGCGAACACCGTTTCCAACAGGCGGCCCAGTTGGCCGGCAAAGCTGTACTGGATGGCGGCACCGGTCGCGCCCTCGGGTGCCCCCGGGTAGGTGGACAGGAACCACAGCACCACCATCAGGGCCAGGATGATGCTGCCCACCCGCTTGACGAAGATCGAGGCGCGCTCGAACAGGCCCTGGGCCAGGTTGCGCAGGCTGGGCCAGCGGTAGGCAGGCAACTCCATGACCAGGGGCGTGGGCCGGGCATTGCCGCGCCACAGCTTGAACACCGCCGCCACCGCCATGGCGCCGACGATGCCCCCCACGTACAAGGCGAACATCACCAGGCCTTGCAGATTGAACACCCCGCCCACCGTGCGCTCAGGGATGAAGGCGCTGATCAGCAGTGCGTACACCGGCAGCCGGGCCGAGCAGGTCATCAGCGGGGCGATCATGATGGTGACCAGGCGATCGCGCCAATGGGTGATGGTGCGGGTGGCCATCACGCCAGGGATGGCGCAGGCAAAGCTCGACAGCAGCGGGATGAAGGAGCGGCCAGACAGGCCCACCGTGCCCATGACCCGGTCCAGCAGAAAGGCCGCCCGGGGCAGGTAACCCGAATCTTCCAGCACCAGGATGAAGAAGAACAGGATCAGGATCTGCGGCAGGAACACCAGCACGCCGCCGGCCCCGGCCAGCACGCCGTCGGCCAGCAGGCTTTGCAGCACACCCGCCGGCACCTGCTCGCGCACCAGTTCGGCCAGGCCGTCCACGCCGCCCTTGATGGCGTCCATGGGCACGGTGGCCCAGCTGAACACGGCCTGGAACATCATGAACAGGGTGAACGCCAGGATCAGCATGCCCCACAGCGGGTGCAGCACCACGCGGTCGATGGCGTCGTCGGTGTGCAGGGTGTCGGCCGGCGTCTGAACCGCCAAGCCCAGGATGCGCCGCACCTCCAGCTGGGTGGCCATCACCTCGTCGAAATGCGGCGCATGCCAGGCCCGGGCCCCTTGGCCGCTGCGTCGGGTGGCCTGCCACTGCTCGAAGAAGGCCAGCAGCTCGTGGGCTCCGTCGTGGCGGATGCCCACGGTCTCCAGCACCGGCATGCCCAGCTCACGCGCCAACACCTCGCGGTCGATGTGGATGCCCTCGCGGCGGGCGGCATCGCTCATGTTCAGGGCCAGCACCATGGGCAGGCCCAGGGAACGAGCCTCCAGCACCAGGCGCAGGTTGAGCTTCAGGTTGGTGGCATCGGCCACACACACCAGCAGATCGGGCACCGGCTCGCCGGCCCGGTGGCCGGTCACGATGTCGCGCGTGACGGCCTCGTCGGCACTCAAGGCGTTCAGGCTGTAGGCGCCCGGCAGGTCCAGCACCACCACGCGCCGCCCACCCGGCGTGGCCACCACCCCCTCCTTGCGCTCGACGGTCACGCCTGCATAGTTGGCCACCTTCTGGCGGCTGCCGGTGAGCAGGTTGAAGAGCGCGGTCTTGCCGCAATTGGGGTTGCCCAGCAAGGCGGCACGTAAAGAGGGAGCGGCCTCGGTCATCAGATTCTCTTTTCGGCTGGGGCGGCCAGGGACACCCGGATCAGCGCCGCCTCATGGCTGCGCAAGGCAAAGGTGGTGTGCCCCACGCGCACGGCAATCGGATCGGCGGCCGGGAAGCCGCGGGCAATCACCCGCACGGGCTCGCCGGGCAGAAAGCCGATCTCGAGCAGACGCAGCAGCAACTCCTGGTCTTCGGGTGAACTGGGCAATTCCAGGCGCACCACCTGCGCATCGACGCGCAGCGGCAATTCATGGACTCCCATCTCCTGGGCGGGGGAGCTGACCACGGGGGGCTTGGACATCGGCACAGTCGCCTTCTGAATGAAAACTATTCTTATTCTAGCCCCTCCAGAAAATGCGCCGCCTGTCTGAAATAAGCGACACCACGAAATTCTGGCGCCAGTAACGTCAGCGCCCATGCAACAGATCTGGGATATCTCCCCCCCCATCCATGCTGACGCCCCGGTGTTTCCGGGCGATGCGCCCTACCAGCAGCACTGGGCCGCCACCCTGGGCCCGGGCTGTCCGGTGAACGTCGCCACCCTCAGCCTGTCGCCCCATGTGGGCGCCCACGCCGATGCGCCGCTGCATTACGACCCGGCCGGCAGCCCGGTCGGGCTGCTGCCGCTGGAGCCCTTTCTGGGCCCTTGCCGGGTGATCCATGCCATCGACCGCGGCCCGCTGCTGCGCTGGTCTGATCTGGCCCACGCCCTGCCCACCGGGCAGGCCATGCCCCCGCGCGTGCTGGTGCGCTGCTACCGCCAGGCCCCCACGCAATGGGACCCTGATCTGCCCGCTTTTGCCCCCGAGACGCTGGAGCAACTGGCCGACCTGGGGGCCTGCCTGATCGGCATCGACAGCGCCAGCATCGACCCGGCCGACAGCAAGACGCTGGACAGCCATCAGGTGATCCGTCGCCGCGGCCTGCGCGTGCTGGAAAACCTGGTGCTCGACGAGGTGCCTGAAGGCGACTACGAATTGATCGCCCTGCCCCTGAAGCTGATCAGCGCCGACGCCTCGCCGGTGCGGGCCGTGCTGAGACGCCTGTCGCAGCCGCGCTGACCGCCCCATCCACGACCTTTGCAACCCCTGCCAACACAAGAAGGACCCCCACCATGTGCCCCTACCACAACACCGCAGCCAAGCCCGACCAGCCGCAGGAGCCGACCCCGGCCCACGCCACCGAGCGCATCGTCGCCGAAGAGCGCGCCCAGCTCGACTTCAGCCAGTCGATGAGCTATGGCGACTACCTGCAATTGGACAGCATCCTGACGGCCCAGCACCCGCGCTCACCCGACCACAATGAGATGCTGTTCATCGTGCAGCACCAGACCAGCGAACTCTGGATGAAGCTGATGCTGCACGAGCTGGGGGCCGCCATCCGCCACATCGCAGCCGACGACCTGCAGACGGCCTTCAAGATGCTGGCCCGGGTCAGCAAGATCATGGAGCAACTGGTGCATGCCTGGGACGTGCTGGCCACCATGACACCGCCCGAATACAGCGCCATCCGCCCCTACCTGGTGAACTCCAGCGGCTTCCAGAGCTACCAGTACCGCTGCATCGAATTCGCGCTGGGCAACAAGAACGCCGCCATGCTCAAGCCCCACGAGCACCGGCCCGAATTGCTGGCCATGGTGCAGGAGCGCTACCAGAGCGCCTCGCTGTACGACGAGGCCCTGCGTCTGCTGGCGCGCCGCGGCCTGGCCGTGCCCGCCAGCCACACCGAGCGCGACTGGACCCAGCCCTACGAGGCCAGCGACGGCGTCGAGCAGGCCTGGCTCACGGTGTACCGCGACCCCAAGGCGCACTGGGACCTGTACCAGCTGGGCGAAGAGCTCACCGACCTCGAAGACGCCTTCCGCCTGTGGCGCTTCCGCCACCTGACCACGGTCGAGCGCGTCATCGGCTTCAAGCGCGGCACCGGCGGCACCGGCGGCGTGAGCTACCTGCGCAAGATGCTCGACGTGGTGCTCTTCCCCGAAATCTGGCGCCTGCGCACCGACCTTTGAACGGCCCGCACAGGGTCTTGGGTGGCCCACTTGGATTTGCTCAAGACCTTGGAGATGTTGCAATGCACAATACCCCCATTGCAACTGCACGGAATCGGTCATGCGACGCGTTGTTTTCAATCAGAAGGGCGGGGTCGGCAAATCGACCATCACCAGCAACCTGGCCGCCATCGGCGCGCACCTGGGCCAACGCACCCTGGTGGTCGACCTCGACCCCCAGGGCAACTCCAGCCGCTACCTGCTGGGGGATGCGGTGGAGCAGGGCCTGAGCGGGGTGGCCGACTTTTTCGACACCACGCTCAAGTTCACCCTGCGTGCGCCCGCCACCAGCGACTTCATCGTCGCCTCCCCCTGGGAGAACCTGCACGTCATGCCGTCCAGCCCGGCACTGGAAGAACTGCATGGCAAGCTGGAGAGCCGCTACAAGATCTACAAGCTGCGCGATGCCCTGCAAGAGCTGGCGGACGACTACGACGCGATCTGGATCGACACGCCACCGGCGCTCAATTTCTACACCCGCTCAGCGCTGATCGCGGCCGAGTCGTGCCTGATCCCGTTTGACTGCGATGACTTCTCGCGCCGGGCGCTCTATGGTCTGCTCGACAGCGTCAAGGAGATCCAGGCCGACCACAACCCCGATCTGCGCGTGGACGGCATTGTGGTGAACCAGTTCCAGCCCCGCGCCGCCCTGCCCCGTCGCACCGTGCAGGAGCTGATCGACGAAGGCCTGCCGGTGTGCCAGCCCTACCTCAGCGCCAGCGTGAAGATCAAGGAGTCGCACGAGCTGGCCCGGCCCATGATCCACCTCGACCCGCGCCACAAGCTGACGCAGGAACTGGTGGCTCTGTACGAGTCCCTGAACACCTGAGCTGAACGCCTGAAAGACAAAACCCCGCCACGGAGGACCGCTGGCGGGGTTTCGGGAGGATGCGCGCTGGCTCAGAACAGCTGCAGGCTCACCCAGTAGGCCACGCCGGCCACAAAGGCCGAGGCCGGAATGGTCAGCACCCAGGCCCAGACGATGTTGCCGGCCACCCCCCAGCGCACGGCGCTGGCGCGCTGCACCGAGCCCACGCCGACGATGGCGCCGGTGATGGTGTGGGTGGTGGACACCGGCACCCCCAGCAAGGTGGCGATGAACAGCGTGATGGCCCCACCGGTTTCGGCGCAGAAGCCGCCCACGGGCTTGAGCTTGGTGATCTTCTGGCCCATGGTCTTCACGATGCGCCAGCCGCCGAACATGGTGCCCAGCCCGATGGCCATGTAGCAGCAGATGATGGTCCAGGTGGGCGGCGCCGATTCCTGGGCCGAGGCGTAACCGGTGGCGATCAGCAGCATCCAGATGATGCCGATGGTCTTTTGCGCATCATTGCCGCCGTGGCCCAGGCTGTAGGCGCCGGCCGAAATCAGTTGCAGGCGCCGGAACCAGCGATCGATCTTGGACGGGCGGGTGCGGCGGCAGATCCAGGCCACGGCCACCATCATCAGCGAGCCAAACAGAAAGCCCAGCAAGGGCGAGATGAAGATGAAGGCCACCGTGCGCAGGATGCCGGCACCGATCAGCGCGCTGGCGCCGGCCTTGGCGATCACGGCACCCACGATGCCGCCGATCAGGGCATGCGAGGAGCTGCTGGGAATGCCGTAATACCAGGTGATCAGGTTCCAGAAAATGGCCCCTGCCAGGGCACCGAACACCACGTGGATGTCGATCACGCCGGCATCGGCAATGCCCTTGCCCACCGTCGCGGCCACGCTGAGGTGGAAGATGAAGATGGCGATGAAATTGAAGAAGGCCGCAAACACCACGGCCTGCCCGGGCTTCAGAACCCCCGTGGACACCACCGTGGCGATCGAGTTGGCGGCATCATGAAACCCGTTCATGAAGTCGAACACCAGGGCCATGGCGACCAGCACCATGACAGCCCACAGTGCTACCGGAACATTGCTCATGTGAGTGCCCCAGATCAGGAGTTCTCGAGGATGATGCCCTCGATCAGGTTGGCCACGTCTTCGCACTTGTCGGTGATGGTTTCCAACAACTCGTAAATGGCCTTGAGCTTGATCACTTCGCGCACATCGGGCTCTTCGCGGAACAGCTTGCTCATGGCAGAGCGCATCACGCGGTCGGCGTCCGACTCCAGGCGGTCGATCTCTTCGCAGGTCTTGAGGGCGGCTTCGGCCACCGGCTGGTCGGCGATCTTGTCGAGCAACTGCACCGCGTCGCGCAGGCGTTCGCAGCACTTCAGGCTCAGGTCGGTCAGGCGGCTGATTTCATCGGTCATGACGCGCACGTCATACAGGGCCATGGTCTCGGCCGAGTCCTGGATCAGGTCGGCCACGTCGTCCATGGTGTTGATCAGCGAGTGGATCTGCTCGCGGTCGATCGGGGTGATGAAGGTCTTGTGGATCAGGCGGTTGACGTCCTGGGTCACGCGGTCGGCGGCGTGCTCGGCAGCGTCGACGTCCTGGTTGTACTTCTCACGCAGATGGGGGTCGCCGTAGTTGGCCACCAACTGGGAGAACGCACGCGCAGCCTCCACGATGTGCTGGGCGTGCTGGTTGAACATCTCGAAAAAATTGCCTTCTCGGGGCAACAGCTTGCCAAACAGCATGGCGACTCCTAGCGGACTGAGGGGGTCACAGATTGTGACGAAAAAATGACAAAGCCTCTGATTCTAACCGGCCGGCCTGGATGGGCGGCCGCTGAGCCCGCCCTCCCCCTCAGGCTGGCGGCTCAGGCGCCGCGGAAGATGAAGTACACCGCCCCCACCATGCACAGCCCGGCCCAGAGGTAATCGAGCTTGAGCGGCTGCTGCATGTAAAGCACCGAAAACGGCACAAACACCGTCAAGGTGATCACTTCCTGCATGATCTTGAGCTGCCCCACATTGAGCTGGGTGAAGCCGATGCGGTTGGCCGGCACCTGCAGCAGGTACTCGAACAGCGCGATGCCCCAGCTGATGAAGGCGGCGGTGTACCAGGGCGTCTGCGCCAGGCTCTTGAGGTGCCCGTACCAGGCAAAGGTCATGAACAGGTTGGACAGCACCAGCAGGGCCGCGGCCTGCAGCGGCACCGGGAAGGATTGGAAAAAGGTCAGCATGGGCACCATTATCCGGAGCCACGCCGCCTGCACCCCCAGATCAGCCAGATGTCCACCGGCTGACCAGGCGTATCCGAAGACCGACCACGAAGCACCAGCCCCATGAAAAAAGCCGGGTCAAAACCCGGCTTTGGCAGCCCAGCGTGCCGTCAGCCGACGGCGCTGGGAGCACAGTGGCTTACTCGCCCAGATAGGCGGCACGCACCTTGGGATCGCTCAGCAGGTCCTTGCCCTTGCCGGTCATGGTGATCAGGCCCGATTCCATCACGTAGCCGCGGCTGGCAATGGCCAGGGCACGGCTGGCGTTCTGCTCGACCAGCACGATGGTCACACCTTGGGCCGACACGTCACGCACCACCTCGAAGATCTTGTCGACCATGATGGGCGACAGGCCCATCGAGGGCTCGTCCAGCAACAACACCTTGGGCTGGCTCATCAGCGCGCGGGCCATGGCCAGCATCTGCTGCTCACCGCCCGACATGGTGCCGGCCAGTTGGTCGCGGCGCTCCTTGAGGCGAGGGAACAGGGCAAACATCTTGTCGATGTCGGCCAGCACGCCAGCCTTGTCGTTGCGGATGAAGGCGCCCATCTGCAGGTTTTCGGTGATGGTCATGCGGGTGAACACACCGCGCCCCTCGGGCACCATCACCAGGCCTTGCTTGACCAGGTCCCAGGCGCCCTGCCCCTTGATGGGCTTGCCCAGGTAGAAGATGTCGCCGGCGTTGGCCGCCAGGCCCCCGGTGATGGCCTTCATGGTGGTGGTCTTGCCCGCACCGTTGGAGCCGATCAGCGAGACCAGCTCGCCCTCGTGAACCTCGAAGTCCACGCCCTTGACCGCCTGGATGCCCCCGTAGGACACCTTCAGGCCAGCCACTTTCAAAAGCGTTTTCGCTGTCATGGGTTTGTCTTTCTCACTCAATGGCCACCGGCGCCGAGGTAAGCCTCGATCACCTTTTCGTTCTTCTGCACGTCGGCGGGCAGGCCTTCGGCAATCTGCTTGCCGTAGTCCAGCACCGTGACGCGGTCGCACAGGCCCATGACCAGCTTCACGTCGTGTTCGATCAGCAAAATGGTGCGGTTGTCGCGGCGGATCTGGTCGATCAGCTCGCGCAATTGCACCTTCTCGGTGGCGTTCATGCCGGCGGCCGGCTCGTCCAGCGCGATCAGCTGCGGGTCGGTGGCCAGGGCGCGGGCGATCTCCAGGCGGCGCTGGTCGCCGTAGGACAGCGTGCGGGCCTTGAAGTCGGCGTACTTGCCGATGCCCACGTAATCGAGCAGCTCTTGAGCGCGCTTGGCGATCGCGGCCTCTTCGGCCTTGAAGCCCGCGGTGCGGAACACCGCCCCCAGCAGGCCCGAGCCGGTGCGGATGTGGCGGCCCACCATCACGTTCTCGAGCGCGGTCATTTCAGAGAACAAGCGGATGTTCTGGAAGGTGCGGGCAATGCCTGCCTTGGCCACTTCGTGCACGGCCGTGGGCTGGTAGGGCTTGCCGGCCAGCTCGAAGTTGCCGGTGTCGGGCGTGTACAGCCCGGTGATGACGTTGAAAAACGTGGTCTTGCCGGCGCCGTTGGGGCCGATCAGGCCATAGACCTGGCCACGTTCGATGGTGATGCCCACATCGCTCAGGGCCTGGAGGCCGCCGAAGCGTTTGGAAATGCCGGACACCTTGAGTACGGTTTCTGCCATGGGTGTCTCTCCTTAACGAACTTGCTGCAGCGACTTGCCGTGTTCGGGCGCGGGCCACAGGCCACGCGGACGCAACAGCATCACGATGATCATGGCCAGCGCGATCAGCAACTGGCGCAGGATGGCCGAGTCCAGACGGCCGTCGGTCATGGCTTGCAAGGGGCCGGCCACGTAGCGCAGCACCTCGGGCAGGGCCGACAGCAACACGGCACCCAGGATCACGCCAGGGATGTGGCCAATGCCACCCAGCACCACCATGGCCACGATCATCACCGACTCCATCAGGCTGAAGGACTCGGGCGACACAAAGCCCTGGAAGGCGCCGAACATGGCACCGGCCACGCCGCCGAAGCTGGCGCCCATGCCGAAAGCCAGCAGCTTCATGTTGCGGGTGTTGATGCCCATGGCCTTGGCGGCGATCTCGTCTTCACGGATGGCCATCCAGGCACGACCGATGCGCGAGTCCTGCAGGCGGTAGCAGATGATCACGGTGAAGATCACCAGCACCAGGAACAGGTAGTAGTACAGCGTGACCGAGTTGATGTCGTAGTCACCGATGGACAGGCGCTTGGCCAGGTCCAGACCGAAGAAGCTGATCGAGTCGATCTGCCCCAGGCCCTTGGGGCCGTTGGTGATGTTGATCGGGTGGTCCAGGTTGTTCATGAAGATCCGCACGATCTCACCGAAACCCAGGGTCACGATCGCCAGGTAGTCGCCACGCAGCTTCAGCGTCGGGGCCCCCAGCAAGGCGCCGAAGAAGGCCGCCAGCACGGCACCCAGCGGGATGATGACCCACCACGGCGTGTGCAGACCGCCCGGGAACATGGCCGCAATGGCGGCAAAGTTGTCGGTCAGCTGGGGCGAAGCCAGCAGGCCGAACATGTAGGCGCCCACGGCATAGAAAGCCACGTAGCCCAGGTCCAGCAGGCCGGCGTAGCCGACCACGATGTTCAGGCCCAGGGCCAGCATCACGTACAGCAGGGCCAGGTCGGCGATGCGCACCCAGGCGTTGCCGAAGAACTGCAGCAGCAAGGGCAGCAGCAGCAGGGCCGCGCCAGCGGCCACGTACTTGAGGGTCTTGTTGTCTTGGTTCATGTTGATTCCCCCGATCAGGCGCGGTCGGCCACACGTTCACCCAGCAAGCCCGAAGGACGCAGGGTCAGCACGATGATGAGCACCACGAAGGCGAAGATGTCGGTGTAGTTGCTGCCCAGCAGGCCGCCGGTGAGGGCGCCGATGTAGCCCGAGCCGATCGACTCGATCAGACCCAGCAGGATGGCACCCACCACGGCGCCGGCCAGGTTGCCGATGCCGCCGAACACCGCGGCCGTGAAGGCCTTGAGGCCGGGCAGGAAGCCCATGGTGTGTTGCACGGTGCCGTAGTTGGCGGCATACATCACGCCGGCAATGGCGGCCAGCACGGCGCCGATGATGAAGGTGGCGGAGATGACCATGTCGGGCTTCACGCCCATCAGGGCGGCCACGCGGGGGTTCTCAGCCGTGGCACGCATGGCACGGCCCAGCTTGGTGTAGTTGACCAGCCACATCAGCACGGCCAGCGAAACGGCCGTCACACCCAGGATCAGGATCTGGGTGGGCGTGATCACCGCGCCACCCACTTCGATCGGTGCCGAGGGCAGCAGCGAGGGATAGGGTTTGTAGTTGGGCTTCCAGATGATCATGGCCAGCGTCTGCAGCAGGATCGACATGCCGATGGCCGTGATCAGCGGAGCCAGCTTGGGGCTGTTGCGCAGCGGCCGGTAAGCCACTTTTTCGATCACGAAGTTCAGCGTTGCCGAGACCACGCAGGCGATGATCACCGCGATCAGCAGGATCAGCCAGCCGGGCGCTGAAGGCATCGCGTCCTTCATGAACCCGATGATGGTCCAACTGGTGAGTGCCCCGACCATCAGCACCTCGCCGTGGGCGAAGTTGATCAGGTTGATGATGCCGTACACCATGGTGTAGCCCAGGGCTACCAAGGCATACATGCTGCCGAGTACCAGACCGTTGATGATCTGCTGCAGCAATATTTCCATAAAGTTTCTCCGTTGAGTCAGATGCCCTGCCGATCCCCGGGCGGATCGCCGGGGCACAACAAAGCCGTCTTCCACCTAGCAAAAAACCCGCCAGATAAATCGGATGCGGGTTGGTGGCCGGGATTGTAGCCAACGGTACAGAATGAAAAAGTTATTGACTGACCGGGGTTTACCCGTGTTTTGACCTGCATCAGCAGGCCTATTTGGGCATCATAAAAACTGATGAAAACCGCGGTTCATTCACGTGACTGCTGACGGACCCAGGCCTGCAAACAGCAGACCGCGCCATCCGCGACCCCACCCATCGTGGCGCAAGATGGCTTGCCGTCATAAATCACCGCTACAAGTTCAATAGCAATGAGGTGTTGGCGCGCTCAAAAATCAGCGTGCGGAAGGCCGAAGCCCATTTCCAACACGAACGCACCAGAGGGGTGCATTCGTGACCGGAAATGCTCATCGCCAGAGCGTCAAAGCTCAGAAATTCGGGATGAAAAAAAACTCAGTCGTGACGTGCGGCGTCATCCAATGCACGCAGATGGGCCAGTTTCTCGGCAATCTTGAGCTCCAACCCTCTTGGCACGGGCTGGTACCAACCGGGCTCCTCCATGCCCTCAGGCAGGTAGGTTTCACCCGCCGCATAGGCGTTGGGCTCGTCATGGGCATACCGGTATTCATGCCCATAGCCCAGTTCCTTCATGAGCTTGGTGGGCGCATTGCGCAGATGCACCGGCACCTCACGGCTCTTGTCCTGCTTCACAAAGGCCTTGGCCTGGTTGTAGGCGTTGTAGCCCGCATTGCTCTTGGCAGCCACCGCCAGGTAGATGACCGCCTGGCCCAGGGCCAGCTCGCCTTCCGGACTGCCCAGGCGTTCATAGGTCAGGGCCGCATCGTTGGCAATCTGCATGGCCCTGGGGTCGGCCAAGCCAATGTCTTCCCAGGCCATGCGAACAATGCGCCGGGCCAGGTAGCGGGCATCGGCACCGCCGTCCAACATGCGGGTCAGCCAGTAAAGGGCCGCATCCGGGTGGGAGCCCCGCACCGACTTGTGCAAGGCTGAAATCTGGTCGTAGAAGTTGTCACCGCCCTTGTCGAAGCGCCGGCTGTTCAAGGTCAGGGCGTTCTGCAAGAAATCAGCCGTGATGGCCGTGATGCCAGACGCCCTGGCCGCCGTGCTCGTCTGTTCGAGCAGGTTCAAGAACCGTCGGGCATCCCCGTCGGCATAGCCGATCAGCGTGTCTCTTGCGGGGTCGTCAAACAGAAGATGGCCGAGGGCCAGCTCTTGGGCGCGCAGCAGCAGCAGCTTGAGCTCGTCGTCCGTCAAGGACTTCAAGACATAGACCTGAGCGCGCGACAACAGCGCCGAGTTCACTTCAAAGGAAGGGTTCTCCGTGGTGGCGCCGATGAAGGTGACCAAGCCGCTTTCCGCGTACGGAAGCAGTGCGTCCTGCTGCGACTTGTTGAACCTGTGAATTTCGTCCACGAACAGGATCGTGTGCTTGCCCATGGCCAGGTTCTGCTGTGCCTGCTCCATGGCGGCCCGGATGTCTTTGACACCGGAGAACACCGCAGACAGGGCAATGAACTCGCACTTGAAGGCGGTGGCGGTGAGGCGCGCCAGCGTCGTTTTGCCGACGCCCGGTGGCCCCCAGAAGATCATGGAATGAGGCTTGCCCGACTGGAAAGCCAGCCGCAGAGGCTTGCCCTCGCCCAGCAAATGCGACTGTCCGACCACCTCGTCCAAGGTCTTGGGGCGAAGTGCTTCGGCCAGCGGTGCCGAAGGCTCCTGCTCGAACAGATCAGCCATGCTTCACCCCCGTTGAGCCCAGCAAAAGCCCAGGGAACTGCACCAGGGCCATTGCGAGATGTTCATGCAAGGATGAGCGGACCGGCGGGTGCGGACGCAGCCGCTCGGCCAGGGGGACAGACAAGGCCGTGTCAGGCTTGGAGGCTGGGCGAGGCGTGTTCATGCCTCGATTGTCCATGCACCAGGGCTCGGTTTTCACGGATGGCAACGACCGCTCCGGCACGCGACACTGGGCCCACCGAACAAAGAGGCGCAACCCATGTCCCCAGCTCGCATCTCCGTGCTTCCCATGCGCTGCATCGCCCTGCTGGGGCTGAGCCTGCTCATGAGCGCCCACACCCTGGCGCAGACCACGCCGACTGGCCGCATCGAGGGCACGGCCTGGCAGCACACCCCGGCCTCGCTGGCCACCAGCGTGGCGCGGGCGGCACTGGTGCTGCCCGAGCGCGCCACCGGCGGCGCCCGGTACACCGGGGCCTTCAGTGCCCGGCCTGCGACACAGGGTCAGGCCGTGCCGGTGGTGCTGTTTCTGCATGGATCGTCCGGCCTGGGCCTGAGCGCCATCGCCACCTGGCAACAGTGGCTGGCCGACCAGGGCATTGCCAGCCTGGCCCCGGACTCGTTTGCCCTGCCCGAGCGGGTGACCTACCAGTCGCCGATCTCAGCCCAGGACTATGAGCGCATCCATGCGCTGCGCAGCTCGGAAATCGCGCCGGCGCTGGCGGCCCTGCAGGCCCAAACCTGGGCCGATGCCCGGCGCATCGTGCTGGCGGGCACCAGCGAAGGCGCGGTGGCGGTGGCCCGTTATGCCGGCGATGGCGTCGCAGCACGCATGGTGTTCTCGTGGAGCTGCGAGGCCAACTACTTTGTGCAGGCCCCGCGCAACGCCTTTGCGCCGGGACAGCCCGTGCTCAACCTGATCAGCAGCACCGACCCGTATTTCTCGCGCAGCAACCCCTGGCTGGGTGCGGCCGAAGCCCAAGGGCATTGCGCCACGGCCCTGAAGGACAACCCCCGGGCCAGCGTGCTGCTGATCCCCAACGCCCCGCACACCTTGCTGAACTGGCCGGCCGCACAGGACGCCGTGGCCGGCTTCCTGAGGCGTGCCCTGGCTGAGCGGTCAGCGCCCTGAAAACGGCAACGCGCGTCCAGGCTCAGACCAAACCGAGATCACGCACGGCCGCGCCCGGAAAGACCCTCTGCAAGGCCTGCGGCCCCAGGCCATACTGCCGCCCCAGCAGGCCGGCCAGCACGCTGCGGTAGTCGTTGAGCACCGGAAAATCCCGGTTCTGGAACAAGGTGGCCGGGCTGACGGCCACCTGCTCGCCCAGCACCCGCCCGCCGCGCAGGCTGCCGCCCAGCACCCACAGCACCGAGCCATGCCCGTGGTCGGTGCCCCGGTTGCCGTTTTCGCGGAAGGTGCGGCCAAACTCGCTGATCACCACCACCGTGGTGCGGCCCCAGGTCTCGCCCATCTCGTCGGCCAGCGCCGCCAGGCCCTGGCCCAATTCGTCGAAACGGCTGGCCAGGGCGCCGCTGGCCCCCCCTTGTGCCACATGGGTGTCCCAGCCGCCCACATCGACAAAGCCGATGTCGTGGCCCGACTTGAGCAAAAAGGCCAGGCGACGCGCCACCTGCTCGAAGCCGCGGGAGCTCATGGCACGCCGGTTGGCGCTTTCCATCTCGGCCTGCAGACTCTGGCGCGCCTCGGCCTGCACCTGAAAGCCCTCACGCACCGGGGTGGCCAGTGGGCCGCCGCCATACATGGCCTCGATGATGCGGGCCTGGCGCTCGTCGACCCCGGCCTTGCCCACCGAGGCCAGGGCCACGTTGGCCACCGGCACCGGGCCACGCAAGGCCATGGGCAGTTGATCGGTGAAGGCGATGCCCAGGCCTTCGGCCCCGCCCAACTCAGCGCACAGGCGGTTCAGGAAGCCCGAGCGGAAGTCGCGCCGCTCGCCCACGCCCTGCCCCAGCTCGATGCTGTCCTGGGTCTCGAAATGGCTGCGCGTGAGATCGTCGGTGCCACAAAAGGGGATGAAGGCCGCCTGCCCGCGCTGGTACAGGGGCAGCACCGTGCTGGCCAGGGCCGGGTGCAGCCCCCACTGGGCGTCCAGCGGCAAGGCCCCTTGCGGGCGACCGGGCCGGGCAATGGCGATGTTGGGGCGCGATTCCTCGTAAAAGGTGTTGGCCGTGGGCACCAGCAGGTTGGCCGCGTCGTAGCCGCCGCGCAGAAACACCAGCAGGAACTTGTTGCGCCCGGCCCCCGGCGCAGCCCAGCTGCGGCTGCCATGCAAGGCCAGTGGTGCCAGGCTGGCGGCGCCCAGGTGCTGAAGAAGGTGTCGGCGTTGCATGAGGACCTCGCTTTCGGGTCAGCGGTTCATGAATTCAGGAGACGACAGCAGGAAGGTGTTCCATTCCTGAGGCGAGCTGGCCTGCTCCAGGGCCTGCCGGGTGCGTGGGCTCAGGCTGGGCGCCAGGCCCTGGTGGTACAGCGCGTTCGACAGCTGGGGGAAGGCCGGCTGCTCGACCGGGGGCGTGGCCTCGGTCTTGAACAGGCCCGCCGGCCCCGAGCCGATGGCCCGGGCCACCTCGAAGCGGGTGCTCATCTGGCCCGCGCTGGACCAGGCCGCCGCCTCCAGCGGGTAGCCGTCGGGTGTGCTGCGGCCGTACAAGGGCTCGCCCAGGCGGTTGATCCAGTTCAGCACCGGGTTGGGGTTGAGGATGACGCGCCCGTCATAGGCCAGGCGCACGGCGGCCAGCACGTAGTGCACCGGGTCCCGGAACAGCGTGCCCAGCGAGGCGGCGAACTCCGGGCTGGAGAACAGCGCATTCAGCGTGGCCGCGATGTCGCCGTCGCTGCGCTGGAAAGCCGCGGCCACCCGGTCCACCAGGCCGGGCGCCGGGGTGTCAGACACCCAGAACAGCACCAGCTTGCGGGCCACGAAGCGCGCGGTGGACGGGTGCCGGGCCAGCCGGTCGAGCGCCGCCTCGACGCGGGCCAGGCCCCGCCCGGGCAGGGGTTGGCCCAGCAGCGACTGCGGACTGTCATCGTGGCGGCGCGGGTTGAACTCGAACAGGCCCCGGCGCACATACTGCCCCTGCAGGGCCGGTGGCAGCTGGGGCGGCGGCGCGTCGGGCGGGTTGACCACGCCCAGGCCGCTCAGCACCCGCGCCAGGGCCTGCACGTCTTGTTGAGAGTAGCCCCCGCCCACGCCCAGGGTGTGCAGCTCCATCAGCTCGCGGGCGTAGTTCTCGTTGAGGCGGCCCGCCGCGTTGTGCTCGTTGTCCAAGTAGCGCAGCATGGCGGGGTGGTAGACCGTGGCCCCCAGCAGATCGCGAAACCGGCCCAGGGCGTGGGGGCGAACGGCCTGATCCTCGAAATCCGGGATCAGCGCCCGCAGATTGCCCTTGTAGAGGTGCAGGCTGAAATGGTTCATCCAGAACCAGACCATCTGCTCCTGCACCTGCTGGGGTGAATACAGGGCACGCAGCACGAAGCGCTGGGCCGATTCGCGCCCCTGGCGGTTCAACTCCTGCTGGTAGGCCTGCTGGGCGGCCTTCTTGGCCTCATCGTCCTTCAAGGCATCGGCGGCACGCCGCTGCGCCTCCAGGGCCACCACGCGGGCCACCAAGGGCTCGCGGGTGATGGTCATGGCCTCGATCTGGGCCTGGGCCTCGGGCGGCAAAGGCACGCCCGGCTGCGCCTTGAGCTGCTGCGCCAGCCAGCGCGACAAGCCCTGAGCGGCCAGTTGTCGCGCCGCCTCGGGCGTGGCGCCCCAAGTCAGCCGATTGAGCCAGCGGACTTGCGCCGCTGCGGTATCGGCCTGGCCATCGTGGGGGCCGCCTTCAGCGCCCGGCAGGCCGGCACAGCCCGCCAGGCCCAGGCAGGCGCCGGCGGCGGAGCCAGCGAGCAGGTGTCGACGCATCAGATCCATGATGGGTTTCCCGGTTGAGCGCCAGGCGCACGTGCCAGCCAAGAGGCCAGCCCGTCACCCGCGGTGAACTCGCAACGACCCGCGGCAGGCTGGCGTTGACAAACGGATGGTAAAGACCGCCAGCGCCCACCCACTCTTACTGCTGCACCACATCCGCCCCCTTGGGCGGCTTGAACTGAAAGGTGTCGGCCGGCAGGCTGGGGTTGGCCTGAAAACCGGTGAAGCTCAGCACCGAGCGCTGGCCGAAACTGTCCAGGATGTCGAGGGTGGCGAGCTGCTCGCCCTTGAAACCGATCTTCACGCTCTGGATCTGACCATCGCGCGACTTGGGCAGGGCCTGCACCCACTGCTGGCCGTCCTGCTCGGGCAAGGCACTGAGCTTGAACTCGGCCTCCAGCGACTTGAGGTCGGGCGCCGAGGCCAGCAGGGCGGCCGGGGTGGAGCCCAGCACCTGCGACTGCTTGCGCGCGGTGACCTGGTTCAGGTCCACGTCGTACAGCCAAACGGTCTGGCCATCGGCGACCAGTTGCTGCTCGAAAGGCTTGCGGTAGTCGAAACGGAAGCGCGAGGGGCGCAGAAATTCGAACACGCCGCTGGAGCTCTTGCTGCGCGCCACCTGCCCTTCGCGTGCCGGCGCCGTCACCACCTGGGTGAACTCGGCCTTGCCGCCGCGCGTGCCTTTGACAAAGGTCTCCAGGGCGTCCAGGCCGGTGGCCAGGGCGGGCCCGGCCAGGCTCAAACCCAGCCCCAGGGCCAGCAGGTGTTGTCGGATCTTCATGGGCTCACTCTCATTCGTTGCGCGCGGGCACCAGCACCTCGCGCTGGCCACTGGCGGTGAGGGCACTCACCAGGCCGGCTTTTTCCATGTCTTCGAGCAGGCGGGCCGAGCGGTTGTAACCGATGCGCAGCTTGCGCTGCACGTAAGAGATGCTGGCCTTGCGGTCTTTCAGCACCACCTCGACGGCCTGGTCGTACATCGGGTCTTTTTCGCCGCCCTCGCCGCCGCCCTCACCGCCCGGGCCGTCGTCCCCGTCCACGGTACCGCCTTCGAGCACGCCTTCGATGTAATCGGGCTCGCCCTGGCTTTTCAGGTAGCTGACCACGCGGTGCACCTCTTCATCGCTGACGAAGGCGCCGTGCACCCGCACCGGGAAGCCGGTGCCGCTGGGCATGTAAAGCATGTCGCCCATGCCCAGCAGGGCCTCGGCCCCCATCTGGTCGAGGATGGTGCGGCTGTCGATCTTGCTGCTCACCTGGAAGGCGATGCGGGTCGGGATGTTGGCCTTGATCAGGCCGGTGATCACGTCCACGCTGGGGCGCTGGGTGGCCAGGATCAGGTGGATGCCGGCGGCACGGGCCTTCTGGGCCAGGCGGGCGATCAGCTCTTCGATCTTCTTGCCCACCACCATCATCAGGTCGGCCAGTTCGTCGATCACCACCACGATGTGGGGCAGGCGCTGCAGAGGCTCCGGGCTTTCTGGGGTCAGGCTGAAGGGGTTGTAGATGAACTCTTCGCGCGCCTTGGCCTCGTCGATCTTGGTGTTGTAGCCCGCCAGGTTGCGCACGCCCAGCTTGCTCATCAGCTTGTAGCGGCGCTCCATCTCGGCCACGCACCAGGTCAGGCCGTTGGCCGCCTGTTTCATGTCGGTGACCACCGGGGCCAACAGGTGCGGAATGCCTTCGTAGACCGACATTTCCAGCATCTTGGGGTCGATCATCAGCAGGCGCACATCCCGCGCCTCGGCCTTGTACAGCAGCGACAGGATCATCGCGTTGATCCCCACCGACTTGCCCGAACCCGTGGTGCCGGCCACCAACACGTGGGGCATCTTGGCCAGATCGGCCACCACCGGGTTGCCGATGATGTCCTTGCCCAGGCCCATGGTCAGCAGTGACTTGGCCTCGTGGTAGATCTGCGAGCCCAGGATTTCACTGAGCTTGATGGTCTGGCGCTTGGCGTTGGGCAGCTCCAGCGCCATGAAGTTCTTGCCCGGGATGGTCTCGATCACCCGGATCGACACCAGGCTCAGCGAGCGCGCCAGGTCCTTGGCCAGGTTCACCACCTGCGAACCCTTGACCCCGGTGGCGGGTTCGATCTCGTAACGGGTGATGACCGGGCCTGGCGAGGCCAGCACCACGCGCACCTCGACGCCGAAATCCTTGAGCTTCTTCTCGATCAGGCGGCTGGTCATCTCCAGGGTCTCTGGGGCCACGGTCTCCTGGCGCAGCAAGGCCCCGTCGAGCAGGTCAACCTGGGGCAGCTTGCTGTCGGGCATTTCGGTAAACAACGGCTTTTGCCGCTCCTTGACCACACGCTCGCTCTTGGGCACGTCGATCATCACCGGCTCGATGATCTGCACCGGCTGCGGGTGGTGTTCGCGGATCTCGATACGCTCTTCGTGCACCACCTCCTCGCGTTCACGCGCCGCACGCTTGCCCACCGCCAGGTCTTCGGCAATCTCGCTCTTCTTGCGCCGCGACTGCACCAGCGAGTCCAGCGCTGCGCCCAGGCGCTCGGCCGCATGGCCCCAAGAGAAACGGAACACCAATGCACTGCCGACCAGGCCGACGGTCAGGGTCAGCAGGGCCGATCCGGTGAAACCCAGCCACTTCATCAGCAAAGGGCCCGTGAGGTAGCCCAGCACGCCCCCGGCGTGGCCCGGCAGATGCCCCTCGAAGCGGTACAGCCGCGTCCATTCGAGCGCCGTGCTGGCCAGCACCAGCAGCACCAGGCCCAGCCAGAACGGCCAACGCGCGCCAGGTTGGCCGGCCTCGTCGGCGCGCATCCAGCGCGCCAGGCTGGCCAACCAGGCACGAACGGCCGCAGCCACCCCCCACCAGACGGAAAAACCCAGCATGAAGTAGCTGACATCGGCCAGCCAAGCGCCCAGGCGCCCGCTCCAGTTCAGGACCTTCAGGCTGCCCCCCGTGGTCGACCAGGCCGGGTCTTGCGCGTGGTAGGTCAGCAGGGCCAACAGCCACAGCACCAGCAGGGCCGCCCAGACGATCAGGCCGATCTCGTGGGTGAAACGGCTGACCCCGTAGCGCACCGGGGCATCGCGGTCACGGGCCGGGGCGGAGGAATTCAGGGTGTGAAGGGAATAGGTCATAGGCAGTCAAGGACGCCAAGCTTAGCGCAGCGCAGGGCCGCTGCGGCGCTGGGGCCGGCGGTGTTCAGGTCAGCTGCAGCAGCCGGTCCTTGACCGTCATGCAGCCGGCCTCGTCGGTCTGCACAAAACCGCGCTCCTCCAGGTCTTTCATGACCCGGCTGACCATTTCGCGCGAGGCGCCCACCATCTTGGCAATGTCCTGGCGTGAAAGCTTGTCGCGGATCACCAGCGCCCCATCGGGGCCTTCGCTGGCGTGCTCCATCAGGGCCCGGGCAACCCGGCCATACACATCCATCAGCGCCAGCGATTCGATCTTCTGATCCGCCTGACGCAGACGCTGCACCAGGCGCTTCATCACGGCATAAGCCACACTGCTGTTGTCCTGCAGGCAACGCAGGAATTCGACCCGGCCCAGGGTCAGCACATCGGTCTGGATCTCGGCCCGCACGGTGGCCGAATGGGTCTGGTTGTCGATCAGGCTCATCTCGCCCAGGTGATCCCCCGTGCGCAAGGTGGCCAGAATGACTTCACGGCCCCGCTTGTCGGTGGTCAGGACGCGGACACGGCCATTGAGCAAGATGAAAAGCGCATCTGATTTGCTGTCCTGCTCCACCAAGGCCTCGCCGCGCTTGAAGCGCCGCTTCACCACCACCCGCGAAATCAGCTCTGCCTGGGCCGCCGTCAGCAAGGCAAACAATGGCACGCGCCGCAGCAGTTCAAGGTTGGACACCATGGTCGTCATGTCGTGAAATCTCCTTGGCACACCCGGCGTCATCACCGGAGGTTGAGGTTAAAAGGGGCTTGCAGACCCCTCCGGGGCCTGGATCCCGATTAGGTTCTTACAATCGCGATCATTGAAAACACAGGGTCGCCGATCAGGTGACACCGGTTGATACTTCTGCAGCACCCCCCAATTCAGGGGACCAACGGTCGCTATTTCATCAGGCTTTTACCATGTCTAACACCAAACACGCCAAAGTTCTCATCCTCGGCTCCGGCCCTGCCGGCTACACCGCCGCAGTCTATGCAGCGCGCGCCAACCTGAACCCGGTGCTGGTCACCGGCATGGCCCAGGGCGGTCAGCTGATGACCACCACCGAGGTCGACAACTGGCCTGCCGACGTGAACGGCGTGCAAGGCCCCGAGCTGATGCAGCGTTTTCTGGAGCATGCCGAGCGCTTCAAGACCGAGATCGTCTTTGACCACATCAACTCGGTGGACCTGTCCAAGCGCCCCTTCACCCTGAGCGGCGACAGCGGCCAGTACACCTGCGATGCCCTGATCATCGCCACCGGCGCCTCGGCCAAGTACTTGGGCCTGCCCTCGGAGCAAAGCTTCATGGGCCGCGGCGTGTCGGGTTGCGCCACCTGCGACGGTTTCTTCTACCGCGACCAGGACGTGTGCGTGGTGGGCGGCGGCAACACCGCTGTCGAAGAAGCCCTGTACCTGTCGAACATCGCCCGCAAGGTGACCCTGATCCACCGCCGCGACAAATTCAAGGCCGAGCCCATCCTGGTGGACAAGGTGGCCGAGAAGGTGGCCGCCGGCAAGATCGAGCTCAAGCTGTTCCGCACCCTGGAAGAAGTACTGGGCGACGCCTCGGGCGTGACCGGCGTGCGCCTGAAGAGCACCGAAGACGGCAGCACCGAAGACATCGCGCTGACCGGCTGCTTCATCGCCATCGGCCACCAGCCCAACACCGAGATCTTCCAGGGCCAGATCGACACCAAGGACGGCTACATCGTCACCCGCTCGGGCCTGCAGGGCTTTGCCACCATGACCAGCGTGCCCGGCGTGTTTGCGGCCGGCGACGTACAAGACCACATCTACCGCCAGGCCATCACCAGCGCCGGCACGGGCTGCATGGCGGCACTCGACGCACAGCGCTTCCTGGAGCAAGACGGCCAGGCCTGAGGCTGCGCCGCTGGCCACAGCTGATCGACCGCTTGTAGGCCGATCAGCTCGCAGGCTATAATCTTTAGCTTTGCTGAAAAGGCGCAGTCTTTGGCTGCACCCAATTTGCAAATTACCTCCACCGCCACCCTGCCGGGTGCCTCGGGCCTGCCCCGAAACACCACGGCAAGCGCCTTGACCGGCCCGGGTGGCGAGGTGCGGCTTCGGCCGTTAACAGTCTTAGGAGTGTCCACATGGCACGCAAATGTGAAGTCACGGGCAAGGGCCCGATGGTCGGGAACAACGTTTCCCACGCCAACAACAAAACCAAGCGCCGGTTCCTGCCGAACCTGCAATACCGCCGTTTCTGGGTTGAAACTGAAAACCGTTGGGTTCGCCTGCGTGTTTCCAGCGCCGCTCTGCGTCTGATCGACAAGAACGGTATCGACTCTGTGCTCGCAGATCTGCGCGCACGTGGCCAGGCTTAAGGAGAATCACCATGGCAGCCAAAGGCGGACGCGAAAAGATCAAGCTGGAATCCACTGCGGGTACCGGCCACTTCTACACCACCACCAAGAACAAGAAGACCACGCCCGAGAAGATGCTGATCAAGAAATTTGATCCGAAAGCTCGCAAGCACGTCGACTACAAGGAAATCAAGCTGAAGTAATTCAGCCCTTTCCCGTCAAGCCACCCGGCCCCGGCCCGGTGGCTTTTTTCTTGTCTGCGCCTCCGACAACCCTCAGGCGGCCGACAGGCCCAGCGGGTCTTGCGCGATCATGGCCTTGGCCAACTGACCCAACGTGACGTAAGCCGCCTCGACCTCGGGCGTGAAGGGCAGGCCACAGCTCAGGCGCATGAAGCGCTCATAGCGGCCGGTGTTGGAGAACATCGGCCCCGGCGCCACCCGGATGCCACAGTCCAGGGCGCGCTCGAACAGCAGCGACGAAGACACCCCCAAAGGCAGCTCGATCCACAGGCTCAGGCCACCCGGCGGCACGCTGAGGCGCGTGCCCACCGGAAAATGCCGCGCCACCGCCTGCACACTGCGCTCGCGCTGCCGGGCCAGGTGGCCGCGCAGCCGGCTCAGATGGCGCGAGAAGGCGGCCGAATCCACGCAGCGCGCCGCCAGCAACTGCGCCCAGACCTGCATGTTGCGGGTCTTGGCGAACTTGAGCATCTGCACCCGGGTGTGCCAGCGCCCCCCATTCATCCAGCCCTGGCGCAAGCCCGGCGCCAAGGTTTTGTTGAAGGACACGCAGTAGATCACCTGGCCGCTGCGATCCCAGGCCTTGAGCGGGCGCGAAACGCCAGGGGTGTCCACCAGTTCACGGTAGATGTCGTCCTCGATCAGCGCCAGGTTGTGCTGCTCGCAAAAGGCAACCAGACGGGCCTTGTGCGCATCGGGCATCACCGCGCCGTGGGGCATCTGCAGATGCGGCACCACCACCACGGCCTTGAGCCGGGGCTCCTGCTGCACGGCCAGCTCCAGCGCCTCCAGCGACAGACCGGTGCGGGCGCTGCTGGGAATCTCGATGGCCCGCAGGTTCTGCGCCTCCACGGCCTGGAGCAGGCCGTAGAAAGTGGGTGACTCCATGGCAATCACATCCCCCTGCTCGGCCACCGCGCTGAGCGCCAGATTCACCGCCTCGGAGTTGCCCAGCGTCGACATCACTTCGTGCGGCGCCACATGCACACCCGACTCCAGGGCGCGCCGAGCCATCGCCGCCTGGAAGATCGGATGGGTGCCGGGCCGCGAATGCCCCTGCACCAGGATCTCTGGATGCTCCCGCAACAGCGCCGCACCGATGCGATTCAAGGCCGCGCCGTCAAACAACTCGGCCGCCGGCATGGCCGAGCCCAGGTCGATGCGCACCTGCGCCAGGCGGCTTTTTTCGAGCCACAGCGAAATGCGTTCATTGATGCCTGCGAACTCCGCCCCATCCAGGCGATGCAAAGGCAGCCGCAGATCGGGCTCGGAGCACTCGCCCAGCAAGGACTGCGGGCTGTCGCAGACAAAATACCCCACCCGGGGCCGGGCCTGCACACAGCCCAGGGACTCCAGCGTGCGCAGGGCCTGCAAGGCGGTGCTCAGGCTCACGCCATGGCGCTGCATCAGCTCGCGCACCGAGGGCATGCGGGTGCCGGCGCCCAAAACCCCTTGCCGGATCGCCTGGTGGTAGTGCTCGGCCACCTGCCGGTAAAGCGGAGAAGGCTCGGCGAGCGGGCGGGTCTGTAGATCGGACATGAGGCAAGCATGATGCCCCAAGGCAACGCACCGCAACAGATACAGAAGCCCGCCCGTGATACCGAAACAGCGGTGTTTTTTCGGCTCTGATGCGTCCCAGACCCCGCCTGGCTGTGCCTGTTGCCCAGAGCCCCGGCGCCCTACGCTGAAGGCATGAAAAACGCCAGCACCACCCTCCTCGCTCCCCCCCTCGCCACCCCGGGCGCTGCCCCACCACCGGCACCCCGGTCTCAGCGCATCCTGTCGCTCGAACCCTCAGGCCAGCGCCTGCTATGGGTGACTGAGGGCAGCGAGTTGCAGGGCCTGAGCGGCCCGCTGCAAATCCGCCTCTACCCGGGCCAGCCCGACACGCGCCTGCCGTATCGACTGCAAGCCGGGCAAGGCTGGCGCAGCCCGGGCACAGGCTGGGTCTGCCTGCACAACCCAGGGGCCACAGCTTGCCGCGGACAATGGCGGATGGCACCTGAAACGGAGCCACACCGTCCGCCCCCGAGCGCCACGACCCAGCCACAAAAAAGCCGCCCCGGCCTGACGACCTGGGGGCGGCTGATGGGGGCCTGGCTGACGGCGATCAGGCCTGGGCGGCGCGCAACCTGATCGAGAAGTCGCGCAGGGCGGCAATGCCGCTCTCTTCGGCACGGCGGCACCAGGCCTGCAGATCACGCGTGAGCTGCTCACGCGACTGCGAGGTGTTGAGCCACAACTGGCGCAGCTCTTCGCGCATCACCACCATCTTGTCGAGCGCCGGGTAGGCCGCACGGGCCTGGGCCAGTTCGGGCTGGGCGGCGGCAGGCACTTTTTCGGCATCGCGGTGCAACCAGCGGCGGGCGGCATCCAGCAGAGGAGCATCACCTTGCTTGGCCTTGAGCGCAGCCAGTTCTTGGCGCACGCCACGGGCATAGCCGGCCATCACTTCGTAGCGGTTGGCGATCAGGGCTTCCAGCGTCTTTTCGTCGGCCACGGGGCGGATGTCCCCCAGTTGCAGCTTGGGCGGCGTCTTCTTGACCTTGGCCCAGCCGATCTTGGACATCAGGCTGATATAGACCCAGCCGATGTCGAATTCGTAGGGCTTGACCGCGAACTTGGCCGAGGTCGGGTAGGTGTGGTGGTTGTTGTGCAGTTCTTCGCCACCAATGATGATGCCGATCGGCGAGATGTTGGTGCTGGCGTCCGGCGCCTCGAAGTTGCGATAACCCCAGTAGTGGCCGATGCCGTTGATGATGCCGGCCGCGGTGATCGGGATCCACAGCATCTGAACCGCCCACACGGTGGCGCCCAACGCGCCGAACAGGGCCAGGTTCAGGATCAGCATCAGGCCCACGCCCTGCCAGCTGAAACGCGAATACAGGTTGCGCTCGATCCAGTCGTCCGGGGTGCCATGGCCGAAACGGGCGATGGTCTCGGTGTTCTTGGCTTCGGCACGGTACAGCTCGGCACCTTGCCAGAACACCGTCTCGATGCCGCGGGTCTGCGGGCTGTGCGGGTCTTCAGCGGTTTCGCACTTGGCGTGGTGCTTGCGGTGGATGGCCACCCACTGCTTGGTCACCATGCCGGTGCCGATCCACAGCCAGAAGCGGAAGAAATGCTGGGGGATGGGGTGCAGATCCAGCGCCCGGTGGGCCTGCGAACGGTGCAGGAAGATGGTCACGCCACAGATGGTCAGGTGGGTGGTCACCAGTGTGTACAGCACGACCTGCCACCAGGTCAGATCCCAAAGGCCGTGACCCAGCCAGTCGATGGCCGCATTCAGCACAGCCCAGTCCGGTAAAAACATGTATGAACCTTGTCCTCGATGAAGGAATTCATGGGGACTGCTCCCCAAAAAACAAAGCTGCAGGACGCAGCTAGCACGAATTTTAATCGCTCAAAGCCTATACACGGTTTTTTTAACCTTATGGATTGCCCTGCTATCCAGGCTTGACGGGGCGCCCCCGGCTCAGTCACCCGCTCAGGGCTTGCGCGTCCAGGCGGCGGCAAAGAAGCCGTCGGTGGCGTGCAGGTGCGGCCACAGGCGCAGGTAACGCCCGCCTTCACCGGTGCACAGGCCCTCGGCTTGCGGCACTTTGAGCTGGGTCAGCGTGGGCGCGGCATCCAGGGGCAGGAAGTCGGGGTTGGCGGCCGAGAAGGCCTCGGCAATCGCCTCGTTCTCCTGCGGCAGGATGCTGCAGGTGGCATACACCAGACGCCCGCCCGGCTTCAGCAGGCGCGCTGCGCTTTGCAGGATCGCGGTCTGCTTGGCCACCAGTTCCTCGATCGCCTTGGGGCTTTGACGCCACTTCAGATCGGGGTTGCGGCGCAGGGTGCCCAGGCCGGAGCAAGGGGCATCCACCAACACGCGGTCGATCTTGCCGGCCAGGCGCTTGATGCGGTCGTCGCGCTCGTGGGCGATGGCGGCAGGGTGCACGTTCGACAGGCCGCTGCGGGCCAGGCGCGGCTTGAGCGCGTCCAGGCGGTGGCCCGAGGTGTCAAAGGCGTACAGGCGCCCGGTGTTGCGCATGCTGGCGCCGATGGCCAGGGTCTTGCCCCCGGCACCGGCACAGAAATCGACCACCATCTCGCCGCGATGCGCATCCAGCAACAGGGCCAGCAACTGGCTGCCCTCGTCTTGCACTTCGATGGCCCCGCGGGTGAAGGCGTCGAGCTTGGTCAGGGCCGGCTTGCCGTCCACGCGCAGACCCCAGGGCGAATAGGGCGTGGGTTCGGCCTTGATGCCGGCGGTCTTGAGTTCCTTCTGCACCGCCTCGCGCTTGTCGGCCAGGGCGTTCACCCGCAGATCCAGGGGCGCGCCCTGGTTCATGCTGGCGGCCAGGGCCCAGAAGCCCTCGCCCACCTGGGCCTTGAGCGGCGCGGCCAGCCACTCGGGCAGGTTGTGGCGATGCGGTTCCAGCAGATCGGTGTCGGTCACGGCATCGCAGGCGTCCAGCCAGTTGCGCTCCTGATCGGTCAGGGCGCTCTTGACGAAGTCGCGCGGGCCATGAAAACCCAGGATGGCCAGGCGACGTTCCTTCGGGCCCGAGCCCGAACGGGCCAGGTATTCGAAGCGCAGCTTCTGGCGCAGCACGTTGTAGGTGGTCTCGGCCAGCGTGGCGCGCTCGCGGGGCCCGAGGTTGCGGTGATCACGGAAAAAACGGGACACCACCGAGTCAGCGGGGTGGTCGAAAAGAAGGGAGAGCCTGACCAGTTCGGCACAGGCATCCAACAGGGCTTTAGGGTGCATGGGCCGCATTTTCCCATGCTTGTCAGGACGCCCGGCTGTTGCGGCATACTGCGCGGCCCCATCACCCCCACGGCCACCCACCGCCAAACCATGCCTGACGACTCCGATCTGCCCGAACTCAGCCCGCGCGTGCCCCCCGGCCTGTACCGCCATTACCGCGGCGGCCTGTACCGCGTGATCGACACCGTGCGCCACAGCGAAACCCTGGAACCCCTCACGCTGTACCAGGCCCTTTACGGCCAGCAGGGGCTGTGGGTGCGGCCAGCCGCCATGTTCCTGGAAGCGCTCGAGATCGAAGGCCGGCGCGTGCAGCGCTTCACCCCTGTAGCCGACGCGGAGCGGCCCGGCGCCTGAAACTCAGGCCGCCGCCGGCAGGCGCGGCAGCACCACGATGGCCAGCAGCCCACCGCCCGAGGCGTTGCGCAACTGCAGCCGGCCTTGATGCCGGGCCACGATGTCGCGCGCGATCGACAGCCCCAAGCCGACCCCGCCATGGTGCCGGTTGCGCGAGCCCTCAACGCGGTAGAACGGGGCCATCACACGCTCCAGTTCGGCCTCGGGCAGGCCGGGGCCGTGGTCGCGCACCTCGATGCCGACCTCGTCCCCGGTGTCCCACAGAAACACCTCGGTCTGCCCACCGTAACGGATCGCATTGCCGATCAGATTGCCCACGCAGCGGCGCAGGGCGCCGGCCTGGGCCGGCAACAGGCCAGCGCGCCCGTGCACCGGCACCCAGTGGCCGCAGGCCTGCTGGTCGTCGGCCAGGCTGTCGACCAGGGCCTTCACATCGAGCTGCACCATGGGCTCAGGGTCGGCCACCCCGCGCAGGTGGTCCAGGGTGGCGGTGATCATCTCGTCCATCTCGACGATGTCGCGGCCGAACTGGCGCCTGTCCTCGCTGCTTTCCAGGGTTTCGGCCCGCAGGCGCAGGCGGGTCAGCGGGGTGCGCAGGTCGTGCGACACCGCCGCCACGAAGCGGTCACGCTCCTCCAGTTGCTGCCGGATCCGGGCTTGCATCTGGTTGAACACCTGGATCGCCTCCTTGCATTCGGCCGGCCCATCTTCGGACAGGGGTGGCCGGTCGATGTTCTTGCCCAGCTCGCGGGCCGCCAGTGCCAGGCGGTCGATGGGCTTGGACAACCAGCGCGCGCCCACCCAGGCGGCCACCATCAAGGCCGACAGGCGCACGCCGATGTCCAGCAGCAAGCCCGCATCCCAGATGCTGGGCGGGCCATGCGGCGGCTGCGGTCCAGGTTCGCCCGGAGGCCCTGGCGGACGATGCGCCCCAGCCTGCGCAAGCCTCTCTCCGGCCGCCCCATCGGCCGCCTCCTGGCGCACCTGTGGTGGAGGTGGCGGGCCATGCCCTATCAGGTCGTGCAGGTTGAACATCAGCGTGAGCGCCAGCACATGGCTGGCCAGCACCGCCACAAACAAGAGCAAGGCCAGACGGCCGAACAGGGTGCGCGGCACGCAGCGGTTCAGCCAGCGCCGCCAGAGGGGCACGGACGGTGCAGCCTGCGGCACGCCGGCACCCTGGCCGAGCGGGTCCTGGTTGGGGCTTGCCGACCTCAGCGCTGCCATCCGACGTGGCCCTGAACCGAACGCACGTTGAAGAGGTAGCCCGCACCGCGCACGGTCTTGATCAGACGTGGCTCACGGGGATCATCCGACAGCTTCTGGCGCAGCCGGGACACCAGCAGATCGATGCTGCGTTCAAAAGCGTCCATGGCCCGACCGCGCGCCTGCTCCATGAGTTGGTCGCGGCTGAAGATGCGCCGGGGCATGCCCAGGAAGGTGCACAGCAAGCGGAACTCGGCGTTCGACAAGGGAATGACCACGCCCTCGGGCGAGACCAGGTGGCGCTCCATGCGGTAGAGCGACCAGCCATCGAAATGCACCACTTCAGCCTCTGCCGCCTGGGGTGCCGCCGCAGCCCCAGCGACGGCGCGCCGCAACACGGTCTGGATGCGCGCCACCAGTTCACGCGGCTCGAAGGGCTTGCTCATGTAATCGTCGGCCCCCATCTCCAGGCCCAGCACGCGGTCGTAGGCATTGCCTCGGGCCGTGAGCATGATGATGGGCAGGCGCGAAGACCGGGCGCGCAGTTCGCGCGTCAGCGCCAGCCCGTCCGCCCCGGGCAGCATCAGGTCCAGCACGACCAGGTCGATGGGGTGGCTGTTGAGCCGGGCGCGCATGGACTCACCATCGGAGGCCGTGTGCACCGTGAATCCAAAACGACCCAGGTACTGGGCCAGCAAGGTGGTGATGTCTGCGTCATCGTCCACCACCAAAATATGTTGCATGGGTAGTCGAAAGAAGCAATGAAGAGGCCATGAAAGAGGCGCTTTGTGGCCGCAGTGTAAGCAGCCCGTTAGCCGTTGGAAACGCTTGTCCAACTTCTTTACCCCCGCTTTTCAAAGCTTTGAAAAGCCTTTCGTATCAAGCCCGTTACACCACCGACAAACAGGATTTACCCAGGCCCCGAAAAATCGATCCCAGCCCATGAACGCGGCTGCGAATCGACCGCCCGACGCCTGCATGGGACCCGCTTCAGCCCGATCTGAAAGGAAGCACCATGTCCAGTCTCAGCACCGTCACCAGCGCCAGCCATGGCTGGGCCAGCGCCATGCCGCCCAGGCCACCCGGCGGGGGAAAAGCAGCAGAGCGCCTGTTCAGCCAATTCGACACCGACAGCAGCGGCAGTGTGGACAGCACCGAGCTGCAGAACCTGCTGTCCGATGTCTCGCAAAAGACCGGCATCAGCCTCGGCGGCAGCACCGCCTCCGACCTGCTGTCGACCAGCGACAGCAACGGGGACGGCAGCCTGAGCGCCAGCGAACTGGGCGAGGCGCTGAAATCCGTGCTGCCGCCGCCGACGACGATGGATTTTGTCCAATCGCGAAGTAGCAACAGCACTTCCAGCACCACGGCCACCGGCCAGGCCGGTGACGACCTGTTCAGCCAGCTCGACACCAATGGCGACAGCAGCGTGAGCCAGGACGAACTGCAAAGCCTGCTCGACCAGATGGCCTCCGACCAGGGCAACAGCAGCTCGGCCCTCAGTGCCTCGGATGTGATCAGCCAGCTCGACACGAATGGCGATGGCAGCCTGAGTGCCAGCGAGCTCGACGCCGCGCGCCCACAAGGCCAGGATGGGCCCCCACAGGGTGGCATGCCGCCCCCACCCCCACCCTTGACCGACAGCAGCCTGAACAGCAGCAGCCTGGTCACCGGCGCCAGCAACGCCAGCAGCACCGAGGACCCGCTGCAGGCCTTGTTCAACACCATCGACAGCGATCAGAGTGGCGACATCAGCAGCAGCGAGGCACAGACTTTTCTGAGCCAGCTGGCCAGCCAGCTCGACGGCACGACGGGCTCGACCGGCACGGGCAGCAGCTCCGGCAATTCCAGCAGCGATTCAAGCAACAGTTCCAGCAGCCAAAGCGACAGCAGCAGCACAGCCACCCAGGATCTGGTTCAGCTGGTCCAGGCCGCCCGACGCGAATACCAGGCCCACATGCACGGCTGGAACAGCGTCGGCAGTCAGCTCAGCGCATCGGCCTGAGCCTGGCGCGCCAGCAGCCGGGCCACCACGGCCGGGTAGAGCTGGTGCTCCTGGCTCAGCACCCGGGCCGCCAACTGTTCGGGGCGATCTCCCGGCAGCACAGGCACCACGGCCTGGCCGAGGATTTCGCCGTGATCAAGCTCCGCCGTCACCCGGTGCACCGTGGCACCGGCAAAGGCGCAGCCCGCCTCGATGGCGCGCTGATGGGTGTTCAAGCCGGTGAAAGCGGGCAGCAAAGAGGGGTGGATGTTGATCAGCCGGCCCTCGTAGCGGGCCACGAAACCCGGTGTGAGGATGCGCATGAAGCCCGCCAGCAACACCAGCGCCGGCTCATGCAGGTCGATCAATTGCGCCAGTTGCGCATCAAAAGCTTCGCGGCTGGCAAAGTCGCGGTGACTCAAGACGGCCGTGGCCAGGCCCTGCGCCTGGGCCCAGGCCAGGCCGGCCGAATCGGCCTTGTTGCTGATCACCGCCACGATGCGTGCGCCATGGCGTTGCGCCCAGTTCTCGCGCTGGGCGGCACCGACCAGCGCCTTCATGTTGGAGCCGCCGCCGGAGATCAGGATCACGATGTTTTTCATGGATGGGACAGGCCCGCAGCATGCCGGAGCCCTCTTGGAACAACCCGCGATTATCCCAGAGCGCACCGGACGACGGCCGTTCGGCCCGGGCCCCACCCACTGCAGGCAAAATCCGGCCTGCCGCCAGCGGGCCCTGCCCTGCTGCCGCGGCCGCCGCACCGATCTCTGCCCCAGGAATCCCACCATGCCTCTTCGCCCCTTGAGCCCCACCGAAGCCCGTGTCCTTGGCACCCTGATGGAAAAGGCCCGCACCGTGCCCGACAGCTACCCGCTGACCCTCAACGCCGTGGTCTCGGGCTGCAACCAGAAGACCAGCCGCGAACCCCTGATGCAGCTCAGCGATGCCGAGGCCCAGGAGGCGCTCGACGAACTCAAGCACCTGTCCCTGGTGTTCGAGACCAGTGGCGGGCGGGCCTCGCGTTACGAACACAACTTCAAACGCGTGCTCGAAGTGCCCGACCAGTCGGCGGTGCTGCTGGGCCTGCTGATGCTGCGCGGCCCCCAGACCGCCGGCGAGTTGCGCATCAACAGCGAGCGCTGGCACCGGTTTGCCGACATCTCCTCGGTCGAGGCCTTTCTCGACGAACTGCAGGAACGCCCCAGCGAAAAGGGTGGGCCGCTGGTGATCAAGCTGCCCCGGGCACCGGGCGCGCGCGAGGCCCGCTGGGCCCACCTGCTGTGCGGGCCGGTGGACGAGGCCCTGCTGAGTGCCCCCGCCGCCGGCACGCCCGCGCCCGCCAGCCCGGCCCTGCAGGCCCGGGTCGAGGCGCTGGAGGCCGAAGTGGCCACGCTGCGCGCCACCCTGGAACAACTCTGCGAGCAACTGGGCTTGTCACGCCCCGGACAGGAGTGAGCGAACGACCGTGCTAAAAATCGCGAGTTGCCTTCCGACGCCTCGGTCGGACGACAAAAGCTTCATTCGGAGACAACCCCATGGATTTGGCATTCACCCCTGAAGAACAGAAGTTCCGCGAAGAGATTCGCGCCTGGGTCAAGGAAAACCTGCCCGCCGACCTGTCGCACAAGGTGCACAACGCGCTGCGCCTGACCCGTGACGACATGCAACGCTGGGCCAAGATCCTTGGCAAGAAAGGCTGGCTGGGCCACGCCTGGCCCAAAGAGTTCGGCGGCCCCGGCTGGAATGCCGTGCAAAAGCACCTTTTCGAAGAAGAATGCGCCCTGGCCGGCGCCCCGCGCGTGGTGCCTTTCGGCCCCGTGATGGTGGCCCCGGTGATCATGGCCTTCGGCAACGCCGAACAGCAGCAGCGCTTCCTGCCCGGCATCGCCAGCGGCGAAGTGTGGTGGAGCCAGGGCTACAGCGAACCGGGCTCGGGCTCGGACCTGGCCTCGGTCAAGACCCGCGCCGAGCGCCGAGGCGACAAGTTCATCGTCAACGGCCAGAAGACCTGGACCACCCTGGGCCAGTACGGCGAATGGATCTTCTGCCTGGTGCGCACCAGCAATGAGGGCAAGCCGCAGACCGGCATCAGTTTCCTGCTGATCGACATGAAGTCGCCCGGCGTGACCGTGCGCCCCATCAAGCTGCTCGATGGTGACCATGAGGTCAACGAGGTCTGGTTCGACAACGTCGAGGTGCCGGCCGAGAACCTGATCGGCGAAGAAAACAAGGGCTGGACCTACGCCAAGCACCTGCTGAGCCACGAACGCACCAACATCGCCGACGTGAACCGTGCCAAGCGCGAGCTCGAACGCCTCAAGCGCATCGCCAAGGCCGAAGGCGTGTACGACGACAGCCGCTTCCGCGACGAGATCGCCAAGCTCGAAGTCGATGTCGTGGCCCTCGAAATGCTGGTGCTGCGCGTGTTGTCGGCCGAGAAATCGGGCAAGAACTCGCTCGACATCGCCGGCCTGCTGAAGATCCGCGGCAGCGAGATCCAGCAGCGCTACTCCGAACTCATGATGCTGGCCGCCGGCCCCTACAGCCTGCCCTACATCCATGAAGCCATGGACGCCGGCTGGCAAGGCGACCACGTGGGCGCCGCCTACTGCGCGCCCCTGGCATCCACCTACTTCAACATGCGCAAGACCACCATCTACGGCGGCTCGAACGAAGTGCAACGCAACATCGTCGCCCAGACGGTGCTGGGCTGAGAGGAGACACACATGGATTTCGATTTCACCGACGACCAGGAACAACTCCGCGACGCCGTGCGCAAATGGGTTGACAAGGGCTACGACTTCGAGCGCCGCCGCGGCATCGCCAACAGCGGCGGTTTCTCGCGCGAGGCCTACGGCGAACTGGCCGAGCTGGGCCTGACCGGTCTGTACATCCCCGAGGCCGATGGCGGTCTGGGCATGGGCCCGATCGAAGGCATGGTGGTGCTCGAAGAGCTGGGCCGCGGCATCGTGGCCGAGCCCTTTGCCCACGCCCTGATCTCGGGCGCCGTGCTGGCCCACTATGCCGGCGCCGACCTGAAGGCCGCCTGGCTGCCCCGCATTGCCTCGGGCGAAGCCCTGGTGGTGCTGGCCCACCAAGAACGCAAGGCCCGTTACCGCCTGGACGCCACCGAAGCCACCGCCGCCGCAGCCGGCGCTGGCCACACCGTCAGCGGTCACAAGAGCGTGGTGCCCGCAGGCGACCAGGCCGACGCCTTCGTGGTGCCGGCCCAGCTCAACGGCCAAACCGCGCTGTTCCTGGTCGAGCGCCAGGCCGCCGGCGTGAGTGCCCGGGGCTACAACACCCAGGACGGCGGCCGCGCCGCCGAGCTGAGCTTCAACAATGCCCCGGCCACCCTGATCACCGCCGACGGCCAGACCGCGCTCGAACATGCGGTGGACATCGGCATCGCCGCCGCCTGCGCCGAAGCCGTGGGCGTGATGGACAAGACCCTGGCCGTGACGGTCGAGTACATGAACACGCGCAAGCAGTTCAACGTGGTGATCTCCAGCTTCCAGGCCCTGCGTCACCGCGTGGCCGACATGAAGATGCAGCTCGAACTGGCCCGCTCGATGAGCTACTACGCCTCGCTCAAGCTCAACGCCCCGACCGCCGAGCGCCGCGCCGCCATGGCCCGCGCCAAGTACCAGTTGGGCCAGTCGATGCGCTTTGTGGGCCAGCAGGCCGTGCAACTGCATGGCGGCATCGGCGTGACCGACGAGTACATCGTGAGCCATTACTTCAAGAAGCTCACCCAGCTCGAGATGACCTTCGGCGACAGCCTGCACCAATTGGGTGAGGTGTCCAGCCGCATGCAGGACACCGCGGGCGTCTTTGCCTGAGCCTGCCCGGTTCTTGCCACAGCGCCGTCAAATCACGGCATCACCATGGCCCGTTGCCCCTCGCAGCGGGCCATTTTTTTTCACAGGAACCTCACCATGCCCAGCACCTCTCCGATTCGAGCCCGTTTGTCACGCCGCGGCTTCCTGGGCCTGTCCGGCAGCGCGCTGGCCCTGGGCGCCCTGTCGGGCTGCGCCAGCCTGGCCCCGGCACCCAAGCCTCACCCGCCGATTGTGTTCGTGCACGGCAATGGCGACACGGCCGCGCTGTGGATCACCACCGCCTGGCGCTTCGAGACCGAGGGCTGGCCGGCAGACCGCCTGTTCGCCATCGACCTGCCCTACCCCCTGGCCCGCGACGACGACGCCCAAGCCCAGCCTGGGCGCAGCTCCAGCGCCGAACACATGGCCTTTCTGAAGGCCGAGGTCGAGCGGGTGATGCAAGCCACCGGCAGCGCCCAGGTGGTGCTGATCGGCAACTCGCGCGGCGGCAACGCCATCCGCAACTACATCCGCCACGGCGGTGGTCAGCGCACCGTGAGCCACGCCATCCTGGGGGGCACGCCCAACCACGGCGTGTGGGCGATTCCCGGCTTTCGCGAGGGCAATGAGTTCTCGGGCACGGGCCCCTTCCTGAGCGGGTTGAACCGCCCCCGCAACGCGGCCGGCGACGAGGTGGACGGCCCCACGCGCTGGCTGACCATCCGGTCCGACCACAACGACAAGTTCGCCTCGCCCGATGGGGTGTGGATCGGCCGCCCCGGCCAGCCCACCTTCGTGACGGCCGCCGGCCCCGAACTCAAGGGCGCCGAGAACGTGGTCATCGCCGGCCTGGACCACCGTGAAACCGCCTACTCGCGCCCTGCCTTCGAAGCCATGTGGCGCTTTCTGACCGGCGAGGCACCGCGCCGCCAGGGCATCGCCATGCAAGCCCACCCGGTGCTGCAAGGCAAGATCACCGGGCTGGGCATGAACCCGCGGGCCCCCGCCAGCGGCAACTACACCAACAACCTGCCCCTGCCCGGGGCCCAGTTGGAGATCTACGCCGTGGGCGCCGACACCGGCCTGCGCCAGGGCGCCCCGGTGCACCAGAAGACCGTGGGCGACGATGGCCTGTGGGGTCCCTTCACGGCGGAGTCCGGGCAGGCCTACGAGTTCGTGATCAGCGCACCGGGCTACGCCACCACCCACCTCTACCGCAGCCCTTTTGCCCGCTCCAGCGACTGGGTGCACCTGCGCGCCGAGCGCCTGGCCGAGGCCGAAGCGCGTCAGCCTGGCAGCGTGCTGGTGTTCACCCGCCCCCGCGGGTATTTCGACCCCCGCCGCGACAGCCTGAGCCTGGATGGGCAGGCCACCCTGCCCGGCGTGCCGACCAGTGGCACCGCCGGCGCTTCTTCGGCGCGTCTTCACCTGCCCGCCCAGGCGCAGCGTGCCGTGGTGGGACAGTTCAATGGGGAAACCGTGGCCGGGCGCAACTGGCCGGCAGAGGCAGGACACCTCACGGTGCTGGAGCTCACCTACTGAGGCCTAGAGCGGCCTGGAATCGGTTCAGGGGCCAGGCCCCTGGCCTCGGCATCTGCGACTCAGGACAATGTCAATGCGCACTCAGGCGCGACGATTTGGGCACATGCGCCATCAGGAACTCCATCTGATCCGTCAGGATGCGCCGGTTGCGCAGGATGAAGTCTTCCCACAGGCTGGGCACGTAGGGGGTGTAGAGCAGAGGCATGCGGGCCTGCTCGGGGGTGCGGTGGCTTTTGCGGTGGTTGCAGGCTTTGCAGGCCGTGACCACGTTCATCCAGGTGTCCACCCCGTTCTGGGCAAAGGGCACGATGTGCTCGCGGGTCAGCTCGGTTTCGTGGAAGTGCTCGCCGCAGTAGGCGCACACATTGCGGTCGCGTGCAAACAGCTTGCTGTTGGTCAGGCCCGGGCGCAGCTCGAAGGGGTTGATGTTGGGCACGCCCTTGGTGCCGATGATGCTGTTGACCACGATCTGCGACTGCTCGCCGGTGATCGCATTGTGACCACCGCGGAACACCGCGATCTGGGCGCCAGACTCCCAACGGACCTCGCCGGCCGCGTAATGAATCACGGCCTGCTCAAGGGTGATCCAGGACTGGGGCAAGCCCTGGGCGGACAGCTTCAAGACCTTCAAGTGACACTCCTACAAGGGTTGAAAACCACTGACATGGAACGCAGATCTCGGGGGCAGCCGCAGCGATTTGCATCGAAGCCGCGCCTGCTACCGCACAATATAACCTGTTTTCATGACAATTTGGCTTCAGGCGCTTGACTGACGGGCGCCCCTTGCTATCAAAAAGATAACATCCCAATGAAGATATTCCGCGGCTTCCAGCACCCGGGCATTGCCCCTGCCTGCGCACTCACCATCGGCAACTTCGACGGCGTGCACCGCGGCCACCAGGCCATGCTGGCCTTGTTGCGCAGCGAGGCCCAGCACCGCGGTGTGCCCAGCTGCGTGCTGACCTTCGAGCCCCACCCGCGCGACTATTTCGCGGCCGCCACCGGCCGGGCCGAGCTGGCACCGGCGCGCATCGGCACGCTGCGCGACAAGCTCGAAGAGCTGGCCCGCTGCGGGATCGACCAGACGGTGGTGCTGCCCTTTGACGCCCGGCTGGCCAGCCAGCCGCCCGAGGGCTTCATCGACGACGTGCTGATCCGGGGCCTGGGCGTGCGCTATGTGCTGGTGGGGGACGACTTCCGCTTCGGCGCCAAGCGCGCCGGTGACTACGCCCTGCTGGACGCCAGCGGCTCGGCGCGCGGCTTTGACGTGGCCCGCATGAACAGCTACGAGGTGCGCGGCCTGCGCGTGTCCAGCTCGGCCGTGCGCGAGGCCCTGGGCCGGGGCGACCTGGAGGCCGTGGGCCGCCTGCTGGGCCGCACCTACGCCATCAGCGGCCATGTGGTGCACGGCCGCAAGCTGGGGCGCGAGCTGGGTTTTCGCACCCTGAACCTGCGCTTTTCACACTGGAAACCCGCCGCCAGCGGCATCTTCGTGGTGCGCGTGCATGGCCTGACCGAACGCCCTGTGGAGGGCGTGGCCAACCTGGGCGTGCGCCCCTCACTGGACCCGAATGACGTCAATGGCGGACGCGTGCTGCTCGAGACACATTGCTTCGATTGGCCCGCCTCGCTGGGTGCCGACGGGGGCTACGGTAAAATTGTCCGCGTGGAACTGCTGCACAAACTGCATGATGAGCTCAAGTACGACGGTCTGGACGCCCTGATGAAGGGCATCAACCAGGACTGCGATGACGCTCGCCGGTTTCTGGCGTCCATGCACGCCGAGACCCATCGCCAGACCACGCGCGACCGAATTTAACGCCGGCACACCGTGCTGCGCGCCCCTTGGAACAGGCTCAGGGCAAACGGCTGACTTCTCCCCGCACCGGGCCGCGCCCGGGTTTGAGCCTGTCAATGCCCCATCCAACACAAAGCCATGGCTGAACAAACCCCTGATTTCCGCAGCACCCTGAACCTGCCCGACACCCCTTTCCCGATGCGGGGCGACCTGCCCAAGCGTGAGCCGGGTTGGGTGCAGGACTGGGAGGACAAGGGCATCTACAAGAAGCTGCGTGACGCCCGCTGCGGCGCGCCCAAGTTCATCCTGCACGACGGCCCGCCCTACGCCAACGGCCAGATCCACATGGGTCACGCGGTCAACAAGATCCTGAAGGACATGATCGTCAAGGCGCGCCAGCTCAAGGGCATGGACGCCATGTACGTGCCGGGATGGGACTGCCACGGCCTGCCGATCGAGAACGCGATCGAGAAGAAGTTCGGCCGCAACCTCAGCCGCGACGACATGCAGGCCAAGAGCCGCGCCTTCGCCAATGAGCAGATCGGCATCCAGATGGCCGGCTTCAAGCGTCTGGGCGTGCTGGGCGAATGGGACAACCCCTACAAGACCATGAACTACGCCAACGAGGCCGGCGAGTTGCGCGTCTTGAAGCGCGTGATGGAGCGTGGCTTCGTCTACCGCGGCCTGAAGCCCGTTTACTGGTGCTTCGACTGCGGCAGCTCGCTGGCCGAATTCGAGATCGAATACGCCGACAAGAAGAGCACCACCCTGGACGTGGCCTTCGAATGCGCCGAGCCGGCCAAGCTGGCCGCAGCCTTCGGCCTGCCGGCCCTGGACCAGCCCGCCTTTGCCGTGATCTGGACCACCACCGCCTGGACCATCCCCGCCAACCAGGCCCTGAACCTGAACCCCGAGCTCGACTACGCCCTGGTCAAGACCGAGCGTGGCCTGCTGGTGCTGGCCGCCTCGCTGGTCGAAAAGTGCATGGAGCGCTACGCCCTGAGCGGCGAGGTGCTGGCCACCACCCTGGGCAAGAACCTGGGCCTGATCAACTTCAAGCACCCGCTGTACGACGTGGACCCGGGCTATGCCCGCTTCAGCCCGGTGTACCTGGCCGACTACGCCACGGCCGACGACGGCACCGGCCTGGTGCACTCCTCGCCCGCCTATGGTGTGGACGACTTCAACAGCTGCGTCGCCCATGGCATGGCCTATGACGACATCCTGAACCCGGTGCAGGGCAACGGCACCTACGCGGCCGATTTCCCCCTGTTCGGCGGCCAGCACATCTGGAAGGCCGTGCCGGTGGTCATCGAGGCCCTGCGCAACGCCGGCCGCCTGTTCGCCACCCACGACATCGTGCACAGCTACCCGCACTGCTGGCGCCACAAGACCCCGGTGATCTACCGCGCTGCCGCGCAGTGGTTTGTGCGCATGGACGAGGGCGAGGGCGTGTTCACCACCGACAAGGCCCCGCAGACCCTGCGCCAGATCGCCCTGGCCGCGGTCGAGCAGACCAGCTTCTACCCCGAGAACGGCAAGGCCCGCCTGCACGACATGATTGCCGGCCGGCCCGACTGGTGCATCAGCCGCCAGCGCAGCTGGGGCGTGCCCCTGCCCTTCTTCCTGCACAAGGACAGCGGCGAGCTGCACCCCGACACCATGGCCATCATCGACCGCGCCATCGCGCTGATCGAGCAAGGCGGCATCGAGGCCTGGAGCCGCGTCACGGTGGAAGACATCCTGAGCGCCGAAGACGCACCGCACTACACCAAGAGCAGCGACATCCTCGAGGTGTGGTTCGACTCGGGCTCGACCTTCTCGCATGTGCTGCGCGGCACCCACCCGGCCGCCCACCACGAAAGCGGCCCCGAAGCCGACCTGTACCTGGAAGGCCATGACCAGCACCGCGGCTGGTTCCACTCGTCCCTGCTGCTGGCCTCGGCCGTCGAGGGCCGGGCCCCCTACCGCGGCCTGCTGACGCACGGCTTCACCGTGGACAGCCAGGGCCGCAAGATGAGCAAGTCGCTGGGCAACGGCATCGAGCCCGATGAGGTCAGCAAGAAGCTGGGCGCCGAGATCATCCGCCTGTGGGTGGCGGCCAGCGATTACTCGGGCGACATCGCCGGTGACGACAAGGTGCTGGCCCGCGTGGTCGACAGCTACCGCCGCATCCGCAACACCCTGCGCTTCCTGCTGGCCAACACCAGCGACTTCAACCCCGCCACCGACAGCGTGCCGGCCGACCAGCTGCTGGAGATCGACCGCTACGCCCTGGCCCGCGCGGCCCAGCTGCAGGACACCATCCTGGCGCACTACGAGAAGTACGAGTTCCACCCCGTGGTGGCCAAGCTGCAGGTCTACTGCTCGGAAGACCTGGGCGCCTTCTACCTCGACGTGCTGAAGGACCGCCTCTACACCACCGCGCCCAAGAGCCTGGCCCGCCGCAGCGCCCAGACCGCGCTCTACCAGATCACCCAGGCCATGCTGCGCTGGATGGCCCCGTTCCTGAGCTTCACCGCCGAAGAGGCCTGGAAGCTGGTGGGCAACTCCGAGTCCATCTTCATCGACACCTACTGGAACTTCGGCGCCACCGAAGCCGCCCTGCTCGACAAGTGGGACCGCATCCGCGCCGCCCGTGAAGGGGTCAACAAAGAGATCGAAGCCCTGCGCTCGGCCGGCCAGGTGGGCGCCTCGCTGCAGGCCAACGTGAGCCTGAACGTGGCCCAGGACAGCGCGTTGCTGGCCGCCCTGCAAAGCCTGGGCGACGACCTGAAGTTCGTCCTGATCACCTCGGCCGCCACGCTCAACGCAGGCGCCGCCGGCAGCGAGACCCAGGTCGTCGTGACCCCCTCGACCGCCGCCAAGTGCGAGCGCTGCTGGCACTACCGTGACGACGTGGGCAGCAACCCCGCCCACCCGACCCTGTGCGGCCGCTGTGACAGCAACCTGCATGGGGCCGGCGAAAGCCGCAGCTTCGCCTGATGGCGGCGCCCCGTGGCAAGGGCGGCGCGGGTGCTGCCCCCAAGGTCAAACTGGTCAAGGGGGGCGGCGGCCCCCTGAGCGCTCTGCTGCCCTGGCTGGCCTGGGCACTGATCGTGCTGATCGCGGACCAGTTCACCAAGGTGCTGATCCTGGGCTACTACCAGTTGCACGACAGCACCACGGTGCTGAGCTTCTTCAACATCGTGCGGGCCCACAACACCGGGGCGGCGTTCTCGTTCCTGGCCACGGCGGCGGGCTGGCAGCGCTGGCTGTTCACCGGCATCGGCCTCACGGCCGCCGGCTTCATCCTGTGGCAGCTGCGCCAGCACAGCGGCCAGCGCCTGTTCTCGTTCGCCCTGTCCAGCATCCTGGGCGGCGCCATCGGCAACGTGGTGGACCGGCTGATGCACGGCTACGTGGTCGACTTTCTGCAGTTCCACTGGGACTTTCTGGCCCCCATGTTCCCGGGCGGCTACTTTCCGGCCTTCAACATCGCCGACAGTGCCATCACCCTGGGCGCCATCTGCCTGGTGCTCGATGAGCTGCTGCGCGTGAAGCGCGGGCGCTGAGCGCCCCGGGCCCGATCCGCCTGCCGGGTCGGGCTCCCCTCCTCCCTCACCACCGCGGCCTGCCGGCCTCACGGGGCCTTCCCGTCATCACCCTGTCACACGCTGACGGTCCAATGTAAACGTTTACATTGAATCCCCAGCGCCCCATGAGCATCCAGGAAGTGGCTCGCCGGGCCGGGGTTTCGGTGGCCACGGTGTCGCGGGTGTTCAACCTGCCCGACAAGGTGGCCCCCGAGACCCGGGCCCTGGTCGAGCAAGCCGCCCAAGACACGGGCTATCTGCCCAACGCCAGTGCCCGCACCCTGCGCACCCAGCGCAGCCGCGCCCTGGGCGTGGTGTTGCCCACCCTGGTGAACCCGGTGTTTGCCGAGTGCCTGCAGGGCATTGCCAGCGCGGCCAGCGCCGCGGGCTACGCCATCGTGCCCCTGACCACCGACTACCGCCTGGCCCACGAGGAGCAGGCCGTGGCCAGACTGCTGGCCGGCAATGTGGACGGCATGATCCTGGTGGTGAGCGACCCGGCCGAGTCGAGCGCCCTGCAGCGGCTGCAGGCCCTGGGCCACCCCTATGTGCTGTGCTACAACCGCCACCCGGCCCACCCCTGCGTGTCGGTGGACAGCGAGCAGGCGGTGGCGGCCCTGGTGGGCCGACTGGTGCAGCAAGGGCACCGGCACATCACCATGGTCAGCGGCCAGCGCGCCGCCTCCGACCGCGCCCAGCAGCGCTGCCGCGGCTATGCCGCCGGCATGCGGGCCGCCGGCCTGAGCCCGGCCCCGGTGCTGGAGGTGCCCTTCCTGGAGCCCAGCCAGCACACCCTGATCGAACACCTGCGCGGTCCGCACCGGCCCACCGCCCTGATCGGCTCGAACGATCTGCTGGCCCTGCGCTGCCTGCGCGCCGCCCGCCTGGCCGGCCTGTCGGTGCCCGGCCAGCTCAGCGTGGTGGGCTTTGACGGCATCACCCTGGGCGAAGACCTGAGCCTGCGCCTGAGCACCATCACCCAGCCCAATGCCGAACTGGGGCGCCAAAGCGTCGAGTGGCTGCTGCAGGCCCTGCAAGAGGGCCTGGCCCCGCCCCCCAGCGGCAGCCGCAGCCTGGCCCACGGCTTCCGGGTGGGCGAGACCTGTGCACCGCCAGACACCCCCTTGCCCGGCACACCGATGCCCGACACCCCGATGTCCGACACCCTTTTTGTCAGTTGAACCCTGTCCCTTCCACCACCCTGGAGTGAACCGATGCGAAACCTCATCACCCCCCTGCTGCGTGCCAGCGTGCTGGCCGCCGGCCTGGCGGCCAGCAGCCTGGCCCTGGCCCAGAACGCCATCTGCTACAACTGCCCCACCGAATGGGCCGACTGGGGCGGCCAGATCAAGGCCATCAAGGCCAAGACCGGCATCACCGTGCCACCCGACAACAAGAATTCGGGCCAGTCGCTGGCCCAACTGGTGGCTGAAAAAGCCAGCCCGGTGGCCGATGTGACCTACCTCGGCGTCACCTTTGCCATCCAGGCCCAGAAGGACGGCGTGGTGGCGGCCTACAAGCCCGCCGCCTGGGCCGACATCCCCGACGGCCTGAAAGACCCGCAAGGCCACTGGTTCACCATCCACTCGGGCACCCTGGGCTTCATGGTCAATGTGGACGCCCTCAAGGGCAAGCCCGTGCCCAAATCGTGGGCCGACCTGCTCAAGCCCGACTACAAGGGCCTGATCGGCTACCTCGACCCGGCCTCGGCCTTTGTGGGCTACGTGGGCGCCGTGGCCATCAACCAGGCCCGTGGCGGCTCGCTGGACAACTTCGGCCCGGCCATCGATTACTTCAAGGCCCTGCAGAAGAACGAGCCCATCGTGCCCAAGCAGACCTCGTACGCCCGCGTGCTGTCGGGTGAGATCGCCATCCTGCTCGACTACGACTTCAATGCCTACCGCGCCAAGTACAAGGACCAGGCCAATGTGCAGTTCGTGATCCCGGCCGAAGGCACGCTGGTGGTGCCCTACGTGATGAGCCTGGTGGCCAACGCCCCGCATGCCGACAACGGCCGCAAGGTGCTCGATTTCGTGCTGTCGGACGAGGGCCAGGCCCTGTGGGCCAACGCCTACCTGCGCCCGGTGCGCGCCGGCGCCATGAGCAAGGAAGTGCAGTCGCGCTTCCTGCCCGCCAGCGAGTACGCCCGCGCCAAGACGGTGGACTACGCCAAGATGGCCGCCGTGCAGAAGGCCTTCTCCGAGCGCTACCTCAAAGAAGCCCAGTAAGCCGCCACGGCAGCCACCCCCTCGCACATCATGCCCACACTGTCTCCCCAGGCCCAGAGGCTGGCCTGCGCCGCCCCGGCGCTGGCCTTCTTCGCCGCCTTCTGGTTGCTGCCCGTGCTGCAACTCGTGGCCCTGCCCGCCCAAAAGGGCTGGGCCACCTACTTTGCCGTGCTGACCGAGGCCCGCTACCTGAAAAGCCTGCTGCAGACCCTGGGCCTGTCGCTGGTCGTGACCGCGGCCACCCTGGTGCTGGGGGCCGGCGTGGGCGTAACCCTGGCGCGCCAGCGCTTTGCGGGGCGGGGTCTGCTGCTGTCGCTGCTGACGCTGCCGCTGTCGTTTCCGGGCGTGATCATCGGCTTTTTCATGATCCTGCTGGGCGGCCGCCAAGGCCTGGTGGCCGACCTGAGCGAAGCCCTGGGCGCGGGCCGCCTGACCCTGGCCTACGGGCTGGGCGGCCTGTTCCTGGCCTACCTGTATTTTTCGCTGCCGCGCGCCATCGGCAGCTACACGGCGGCGGCCAGCGCCATGGACCCGGCCCTGGAAGAGGCGGCCCGATCGCTCGGGGCCGGCCCCTGGCGCGTGGTGTGCGACGTGTGGTGGCCCGAGCTGGCCCCCACCACCGTGGCCTGCGGCGCCATGGTGTTCGCCACCGCCATGGGCGCCTTCGGCACCGCCTTCACGCTGGCCAGCCAGTACGAGGTGCTGCCCATCACGATCTACAACGAATTCACCAACTACGCCAACTTCGCGCTCGCCGCCAGCCTCTCGCTGAGCCTGGGCGCGATGACCTGGGGCGTGCTGTGGCTGGCGCGGCGTCTCGGCCCCGACGCCCGCAAAGCCCACAAAGCGCCCCTGGCCGGAGCCTGAAGCCATGCGCCCCCCACGACAAGCCTCCCCCGTGCTGCTGGCGCTGACCGCCCTGGTGGCCCTGTTCATGCTGGCGCCCATCGCCCTGTCGGTGCTGGCCGGCCTGCTCAACAACTACAGCCGGGGCCTGAAAAGCGGCCTCACCACCCGCTGGCTCGCCGAGGTGTGGGACACCTATGGCGGCACGGTGCTGGCCTCGCTGGGCCTGGCCGGCGCCTGCGTGCTGGCCTGCCTGCTGCTGGGCGTGCCCTGCGCCTATGCGCTGGCGCGCAGCCGCTCGCGCTGGGCCCGTCTGTTCGAGGAGCTGCTGACCCTGCCCGTGGCCGTGCCCGGGCTGGCCAGCGCCCTCGCCTTGATCCTCACCTATGGCGCCTGGCAAGGCCTGCGCCAGAGCTACGGTTTTGTGCTGATCGGCCACATCGTGTTCACCCTGCCCTTCATGGTGCGCACGGTGGGCGCCGCCTTTCAACGCGATGAGCTGCGCTCGCTCGAAGAGGCCGCCCGCTCGCTGGGCGCGCGCTTCGACCAGCGCTTTCTGGGCGTGCTGGTGCCTGCCGTGCTGCCGGCCATCGTGTCCGGCTGCCTGATGGTCTTCACGCTCTCGGTGGGGGAATTCAACCTCACCTGGATGCTGCACACCCCTTTGACCCGAACCCTGCCCGTGGGCCTGGCCGACAGCTACGCCTCGATGCGCCTGGAGGTGGGCTCGGCCTACACCCTGGTCTTCCTGCTGGTGATCCTGCCGGTGCTGTGGGGCCTGCAGGGCCTGGGTCGCCTGATGGAGAAAAACCTTGGAACTTGAACGCACGCGCGTGGACATCGTCCAATGCGCCAAAACCTACCCCGACGGCACCCGCGGCCTGCAACCCACCACGCTGCACATCGAGCCTGGCGAAGTGCTGGCCCTGCTGGGCCCCTCGGGCTGCGGCAAAACCACCCTGCTGCGCCTGATCGCCGGGCTGGAGCTGCCCGATGCGGGCAGCCGCCTGATGTTCGGCGACACCGAGGTCACCCGGCTGCCGATCGAGCAGCGCGGCGTGGGCATGGTGTTCCAGCACTACGCGCTGTTTCCGCACATGACGGTGGCGGCCAACATCGGCTACGGCCTGCGCCTGCGGGGCGTCCCCGTGGCCGAGCAGCGCCGCGTGGTGGGCGAGCTGGTCGACCTGGTGCGCCTGAACGGGCTGGAGCATCGGCGCCCGGCCGAACTCTCGGGCGGCCAGCGCCAGCGCGTGGCCCTGGCCCGCGCCGTGGCCGTGCGCCCGCGCGTGCTGCTGCTGGACGAGCCCCTGACCGCCCTGGACGCCAAGCTCAAGGAGCAGTTGCGCGACGAGCTGGCCGAGCTGCTGCGCCGCCTGCACATCACCGCGGTGCACGTCACCCATGACCAGCAGGAGGCCCTGGCCATTGCCGACCGCCTGGCCGTCATGCAGGCCGGGCGCATCGTGCAGGTGGGCGACGGTGAAACCCTGTACCGCCGACCGGAGCACCCCTTCGTGGCCACCTTCCTGGGCCGGGTGAACCGCCTGCAACGCGACGAGGACGCGCGCCGCCGCCACGTGCTGAAGCTGGGCCGGATCGAACTGCCCTGCCCGCCGTTGTGGGGCGACCAGCCCCAGCTGCTGCTGCGGCCCGAGGACATCGAGCTGTGCACGCCCCAGGCCGAGGTGGCCGAGGCCCAGGTGATGCAGCGGCGCTTTCTGGGCGAGCGCGTGCAGCTCAGCCTCAGCCTGCCACACCAGCCGCTGATCTCGGTCGACGTGGACCGCGACCACCCGGCCCGCGCCGGTGATACCGTGGGCGTGCGTGTCGCGCCCCAGAACCTGATGCCGGCCGAAGCCGTCACCGCCTGAGCGGACCGCCGCCCCCACCAGACCGAAGCCCCCTCCGAGCAAAGCCTCCCCATGAACACCTTGCTGGCCCAACTGTCCGACCTGCACATCCGCGAGCCCGGCCGCCTGGCCTATGGCCGCCTCGACACCGCCCCCTACCTGGCGCAGGCCGTGCAGACCCTGCTGCGCCTGCCGCAAGCCCCCCAGGCGGTGGTGATCACCGGCGACCTGACCGACTTCGGCCGCGCCGCCGAGTACACCCACCTGGCCGAGCTGCTGGCCCCCCTGCCCATGCCGGTGTACCTGATGCCCGGCAACCACGACGACCGCGATCAGCTGCGCCAGAGCTTTCCCCAGCACCGCTACCTGGGTACCGAGGGCTTTGTGCAATACAGCGTGGCGGTGGGCCCGTTGCAGCTGATCGCACTGGACACCGTGGTGCCCGGCGCCAGCCACGGCTCGCTGTGCCCACAGCGCCTGGCCTGGCTGGCCGACGAACTGGAGCGCCAGCGCGAGCGCCCGGTGATCCTGGCCCTGCACCACCCGCCGTTCCAGACCCTGATCGGCCACATGGACCGGATCGGCCTGCTGCAGGGTGCCGCCGAGCTGGAGGCCCTGGTGGCCCGCCACCCCCAGGTGCAGCGGGTGATCTGCGGCCACCTGCACCGCAGCATCCAGGTGCGCTTTGGCGGCACGCTGGCGCAGACCGTGCCCTCGCCCGCCCACCAGGTGTGCCTGGACCTGGCACCCGACGCCGCCTCGGCCTGGACGCTGGAGCCCCCCGGCTTCGGCCTGCACGCCTGGAGCGAAGCCGGCGTGCTGGTGAGCCACACCGTGGCCTGCGGCAGCCACCCCGGCCCCTACCCGTTTCACGACGGGGGGCAACTGATCGACTGACTGATCGACTGATCGACTGATCGACTGATCAGAAGTTGGGCATCAGAAGTTGAGCTTCAGGCCCGGGCTGGGCCAGCGGCTGCGATACACCTTGCCCGTGCCAGACGCCGTGATCCAGACGTCGCGCATGTCGGCCCCGCCAAAACACAGGTTGGTGCACACCAGGTCGGGCACGGCCGCGTGCTCGGTCAGGCCTGTGGCCGGGTCGAACACGGTGATGCCGCCGTTCAGGATGGTCGCCACGCACACCTTGCCATCGGCCTGCACGGCCAGGCTGTCGAGAAACTGGCAACCCGGCAGGTTGGCCACCACCCGCGCCGGCTGGAACGGGGACACGGTCTGCACCACGCCCGGCGACAGCACATCGAAGGCCCAGAGCCGGCCCAGGTAGGTGTCGGCCACGTACACCACTTTTTCGTCGGGCGACAGGCCCACGCCGTTGGGGGCCAGCAGCGGCGGGCCGGCGCGCACGATGCGCGAGCCATCGGGCAAGGCGTAGTACAGGCCGCCGAACTGGCGCGAGTGTTCGTTGCCACAGCCATGGTCGGTGAACCAGAAACCGCCCTGGCGGTCGAACACCAGGTCGTTGGGGCCGATCAGGCGCTGGCCCTCGCATTCGGTGTACAGGGTGCGCACCTCGCCGGTGGCCAGGTCCACGCGCTGGATGCTGCCGCCCTGGTGTTCAGGCGGCGTGGCGCCGGGGATGTTGAGCCCATCCACCGCGTGAAAGCGGAACGAGCCCCCGTTGTTGGTGACATAGGCCGCCCCATCCGGGCCGATGGCCACCCCGTTGGGGCCGCCGCCCAGCTCGGCCACCACCTGCACCTCGCCTTGCGGCGTGATGCGGCTCAGCGTGCCGCGCTGGATCTCGGTGAGCAAAAGACTGCCGTCGGCCAGCAGCACCGGCCCTTCGGGGAATTGAAGGCCTGAGGCCAGGCAGGTGAGTTCGAGTTCGATCGCCATGGGTGTTGTCTCCCTTTGTGAGGTAAAGCGCTGCGAAAACCCGCAGCGCCTTCCTTGTAAGGAGAGCGCCCCCCGATGTCAGTCCGTCTCGCGACATGCAGTGCGCAACCGTGGGGCCATCAAGACCGTTCCTGATCCGGCAGGGCTGCAACGAAGCCAACAGGCCGGCGCCGGGCCGCCCCAAGGCGGCCTGCGGCCCCCTCGGGGG
>NZ_KI912466.1:59791-310796 GCF_000518645.1 Curvibacter gracilis ATCC BAA-807
GGCCGCCCCAAGGCGGCCTGCGGCCCCCTCGGGGGGCAGGGAGCGACACGCAGTGCGCAACCGTGGGGGCCTCAATGTTCTTCGTGGGCGATTTGTTGGCGGCTGGCGTAGCGCTGGGCCAGCACGGCACACACCATCAGCTGCATCTGGTGGAACAGCATCAGCGGCAGCACGATGGCCCCCACCGTGCCCGAGGCGAACAGCACCTTGGCCATGGGCACGCCGCTGGCCAGGCTCTTCTTGGAGCCGCAGAACACGATGGTGATCTCGTCTTCTTTCGAAAAGCCCAGCTTGCGCGCCAGCAAGGTGGTGCAGACCAGGGCCAGCGCCAGGATCACGGCACACACCAGCAGCAGACCCAGGAGCGAGGTGATGGGCATGTCCTTCCAGAGGCCCTGGATCACGGCTGCGCTGAAGGCCGTGTAGACCACCAGCAGGATGGAACCCTGGTCCACGTACTTGAGCAGGGCGGCGCGCCGCTTCACGAAGTCGCCGATCCAGGGGCGCAGCAGGTGGCCGGCCAGAAAAGGCACCAGCAGTTGCAGCATGATGTGGCCGATGGCGGCCAGCGGATCGCCGCCCGCCGCGTGGCGCTGCAGCAGCAGACCCACCAGCAGCGGGGTGATGAAAATGCCCATCAAGGTGGAGGCCGAGGCGCTGCAGATGGCGGCCGGCATGTTGCCGCGCGCCACCGCCGTGAAGGCGATGGCCGACTGCACGGTGGCCGGCAGGGCGCACAGGAACAGCACGCCCAGGTACAGATCAGGGGTCACCAGCGGCTGCAGCACGGGCCGCAGGGCCCAGCCCAGCAGCGGAAACAGCACGAAGGTGCTGGCCACCACCACCAGGTGCAGGCGCCAGTGGCTGATGCCGGCCAGCACCGCATCGCGCGAAAGCTTGGCCCCGTGCAGAAAGAACAGCAGGCTGACGGCGGCCACGGTGAGCCACTCGAAGCCCTGGGCCACCTGGCCCGAGGCGGGCAGCACGCTGGCCAGCACCACGGTGCCCAGGATGGCGAAGGTGTAGTTGTCGGGAATGAATCGGGAACGCGCCATGCGGCCTCCAAAGGGGTGGGCCCCGCGCCATGCCGGGCCCAGGTGGGCGATTAAGCCTCAGCCCGATTCAAAAGTGAAATGCATTTCACTGATGGATTTATTATTCGACCTCATGAATGTCACCCTGCGCCAACTGGAGGTGTTCCGCTCCGTGGCCCTCACCCGCAACTTCAGCCGCAGCGGCCAGCTGATCGGCCTGACCCAGCCCGCGGTGAGCCGCTGCATCACCGAACTGGAGGGCCAGCTCGGCCTGAAGTTGCTCAACCGCACCACGCGCGAGGTCGAACTGACCGAGGCCGGCCGCAAGCTGGCCGCCCGCCTGGAACGCGTGCTGGAGGAGCTGGACAACACCTTGCTCGACGTGCAGGGCATGGCCACCGAACGCCGGGGCCGGGTGCGCGTGGCCAGCAGCCCCACGCTGTCGGCCAACCTGATGCCAGAATGCATCGCGCTGTGCCGGCGCCAGTGGCCCGGCCTGCAACTGACCCTGCTGGACCGCATCCAGCACGACGTGCTGGACAGCGTGCGCTCGGGCGAGGTCGACTTCGGGGTGGTGATCGACCCCGGCGAGCGCGAAGACCTGCATTGCGAGCCCATCCTGTCCGAGCCCTTCTGCCTGGTGTGCCCGCCCGGGCACGCCCTGGCGCAGCAGGCCCAGGTGCACTGGCGCGATCTGGCGGGCGAATCCCTGGTGTTGCTGGACCACGCCTCGGGCAGCCGGCGCCTGATCGACCGGGCCCTGGAGGCCCAGGGGGTGGTGGCCGAAAACGCGCAGGACGTGGGCCACCCCACCACCATCTTCCGCATGGTCGAGGCCGGCCTGGGCCTGTCGGTGGTGCCCGACCTGGCCCTGCCCCCCGAGGGCCTGAACGGCCTGGCCGTGCGCCCTCTGCTGCCCCGGGTGGACCGCGACATCATGCTGGTGCACCGGCGCAACCGGGCCCTGTCGCCCCTGGCCCAGGCCGCCTGGGAGCTGATCCGCGACGTGGCCCGGCAGCGCCAGGCCGACACCGGGGGCTGAGCGGCGATACTTCCGGCATCATTCCCCCAGGCACCGCCCCCCATGCCACGCACCCTCTACCCCGCCATCGAACCCTATGAAACCGGCCTGCTCGACGTGGGCGACGGCCACCGCATCTATTACGAGCGCGTGGGCACGCCGGGCGCCAAGCCAGCGGTGTTTCTGCATGGCGGCCCGGGCGGCGGCATCTCGCCTGAGCACAGGCGCCTGTTCGACCCAACCCGCTACGACCTGCTGCTGTTCGACCAACGCGGCTGCGGCCGCTCCACCCCGCATGCGGGCCTGGAGGCCAACACCACCTGGCACCTGGTGGATGACATCGAGGCCCTGCGGCAGCTGCGGCCCGGTACCAAGCGCTGGCTGGTGTTCGGCGGTTCCTGGGGTTCGACCCTGGCGCTGGCCTATGCACAAAAGCACCCGCAACGCGTGAGCGAGCTGGTGCTGCGCGGCGTCTACACCGTGACCCGGGCCGAGCTGGACTGGTACTACCAATACGGGGTGTCGGAGATGTTTCCCGAGAAGTGGGCGCGCTTCCAGGCCCCGGTGCCCGAGGCCGAGCGCGGCCAGATGATGGCGGCCTACCACCGCCTGCTGACCGGCCCGGACCTGGCCCGCCAACAGGAGGCGGCCCTGGCCTGGAGCCTGTGGGAGGGCGAAACCATCACCTTGCTGCCCAGCCCCGGCAACCACGACCAGCATGCCGACCCCCACTTTGCGCTGGCCTTCGCCCGGCTGGAGAACCACTACTTCATGCACGGCGCCTGGCTGGAAGACGGCCAGTTGCTGCGCGAGGCCCATCGCCTGGCCGGCATTCCGGGCGTGATCGTGCATGGTCGCTACGACATGCCCTGCCCGGTGCGCTACGCGCACGCCCTGCACCAGGCCTGGCCAGGGTCGGAGTTCCACCTGATCGAGGGGGCCGGCCATGCCTGGACCGAGCCCGGCATCCTGGACCAGTTGCTGGCCGCCACCGACCGCTTCGCGGGGCTCTAAAGCCCCAGGCTGGCGGCAATGATCAGGCTGGCTTCCAGGGTGAATTCACCCGCCGCCACCCGCCTGAGCAGCTCTTCGCGGGTGAGCAGGGCAAACTGGGCCACCTCGCCATCCTGGTTCTCGGGCGGCCGACCGTCCGGCACCTCGCAGACAAACCAGTCGATGCGCTCGACCATGTAGCCACAGCCGCCGCCCTCGGCACTGGGGCGGGCAAATTCGACATGGCCGCCATGGCTCAAGGCGGTCATCTGCTCGACGTGCAGGCCGGCCTCTTCCCAGGTTTCGCGGGCCAGGGCTTCGTGCAGGGTGTCGGCCGCCGAGACCATGCCGCCCATCAGCGTGTCCCACAAGCCGGGGTCGTTGGGTTTGTCGTGGGCGCGCTGCTGCACCCAGTGACGCCCATCGGGCGCCAGGCCCACCAGGTGCACCGCCTGGGTGGCCAGGCCCAGCACACGCACCGCGCCGCGCTCGATGGTGCCCAGGCGCTGCCCTTGGGCACCGACCACGGCCAGTTGCTCGTTGCGCCAGGGGCCGCAACGGCCGGCGGCCCGCAAGGCCAGGGCCAGCGGCTGGAAAGCGGCGGTGACGCCCGCCTCGGAGGGGTCGGCCAGCAGGTGCCAGCTCGGGCCCCGCTCATCGAGTTGGCGTGACAAGCCCAGGGCGGATGCGCCGGGCAGGCGGCCCAGCACATCGTCCTCCACCGAGCCCAGGGTATGGCCCGCCACCACCAGCGGCAGGCGCGGACGGCGCGGCGCCTGCCGGGCCTGCGCGCGCAAGGCCGGCAACCAGGCCGTACTCAGGGGGGTGTCGTGGTTCACAGCGTGAGGATGGTGCAGCCCGTGGTCTTGCGGGCTTCCAGGTCGCGGTGCGCCTGCTGCACGTCTTCGAGGCGGTAGCGCTGCTCGATGTGGATCTTCACCTGACCGCTGCGCACCACCTCGAACAGGTCATCGGCCATGGCCTGGTTGCTCTCCCGCGTGGCGATGTGGGTGAACAGGGTCTGGCGCGTGACATACAGCGAGCCCTTGGCGCCCAGCATGCCGGGGGCGAAGGGCGGCACCGGGCCGGAGGCGTTGCCGAAGCTGGCCATCAGGCCGAAGGGGCGCAGGCAGTCGAGGGATTTGTCCCAGGTGTCCTTGCCCACCGAGTCGTACACCACCTTGACGCCCTGGCCGCCGGTGATCTCCTTGACGCGGGCCGCGAAATCCTCGGTGCTGTAGTTGATCACGTGGGCCGCGCCATTCGCCTTGGCCAGCGCGCACTTGGCGTCCGAGCCCGCGGTGCCGATCAGCTGCAGGCCCAGGGCCTTGGCCCATTGGCAGGCGATCAGGCCGACGCCGCCGGCCGCGGCATGGAACAGCACGAAGTCGCCGGGCTGCAGGCCTTCCACCGGGCGGGTCTTCTTGAGCAGGTACTGGGCGGTGAGGCCCTTGAGCATCATGGCCGCGCCGGTCTCGAACGAGATGTCGTCGGGCAGCTTGCACACATTGCGCGCCGGCATCACGCGCACTTCAGAGTAGCTGCCCGGCGGGTTGGCGGCATAGGCGGCACGGTCGCCGGCGCGCAGGTGGGTCACGCCCTCGCCCACCGACTCGACCACGCCCGAGCCTTCCATGCCCAGCTGCAGCGGCATGGGGAAGGGGTAGAGGCCGGTGCGCTGGTACACGTCGATGTAGTTCAGGCCCACCGCATGGTGGCGGATGCGGATCTCGCCAGGGCCGGGCTGGCCCACTTCCACATCAACGATCTTGAGTTGTTCGGGACCACCAGGCTGGTCAATGCATACGGCGCGGGTCATGTCATGTCTCCGGTTGCGGGGGGCGAAGGGAACGAAGTGGGGGACGGACTCTGCATCCAGCAGCTGCGGCGCAGGCCAAACCGGGCGAAATGGTGCCACGAATTGGCGGGCCGTGCTGGTATCTCGGCGCAAGGCCAGCGGCCGCACTGTAAAGTGCGCCCCCATGCAACACCGACTCAGCCCCTCGACCATCGCCCTGCTCACTCTGCCGCCCCTGCTGTGGGCGGGCAATGCCGTGGTGGGCCGCCTGGTGCATGAGCTGGTGCCACCCATGACGCTGAACTTCCTGCGCTGGGCGATCGCTTTCGCCTTGCTGCTGCCGCTGGCGGGCCGCACCCTGCGCCGCGACAGCCCCCTGTGGGCCCATTGGCGGCGCTACAGCCTGCTGGGCCTGCTGGGCGTGGGCTGCTACAACGCCTTGCAGTACCTGGCGCTGCAGACCTCCACCCCGATCAACGCCACGCTGGTGGGCTCGAGCATGCCGGTGTGGATGCTGAGCGTGGGCGCGCTGTTTTTCGGCGTGCCGGTGGCACGCCAGCAGTTGCTGGGCGCCCTGCTGTCCATCGTGGGCGTGGTGCTGGTGCTGAGCCGCGGCGAATGGGCCCAGCTGATGGCCTTCAAGCTGGTGGCGGGTGACCTGTTCATGCTGCTGGCCACGATCGCCTGGTCGTTCTACAGCTGGCTGCTGGTGCGCACCACCGAGCCCCCGGGCCTGCGCCAGGACTGGTCGGGTTTTCTGATTGCGCAGATGGTGTTCGGCCTGGGCTGGTCGGGCCTGTTCGCCGGCGGCGAATGGCTGTTGACCCCTGCCCACATCAGTTGGGGCTGGCCGCTCCTGGCCGCGCTGGCCTTCATCGCCGTGGGCCCGGCCCTGCTGGCCTACCGCTGCTGGGGCAGCGGCGTGCAGCAGGCCGGCCCTGGGGTGGCGGGCTTCTTCATCAACCTCACGCCCTTGTTTGCCGCGCTGATGTCCACGCTGTTCCTGGGCGAGCACCCGCACCTGTACCACGCGGTGGCGTTTGGCTTCATCGTGGGCGGTATCGTGGTGTCGGCCCGGCGTTGACCCAACAAAAACGCCCTGCAACCGTGGGCTGCAGGGCGTTGGGCAGGCGGGGGCCCGAAGGCCCCCCAACCCTGCGTGGGATCAATGACGGAAGTGGCGTACGCCGCTGAAGACCATGGCCACGCCGCGCTCGTTGGCGGCGTCGATCACCTCCTGGTCGCGCATCGAGCCGCCCGGCTGGATGACGCAGGTGGCACCGGCGTCCACCACCACATCGAGGCCGTCGCGGAACGGGAAGAAGGCATCGCTGGCCACGGCCGTGCCTTGCAGGCTCAGGTTGGCGTGGCCGGCCTTGATGCTGGCGATGCGGGCCGAGTCGAGGCGGCTCATCTGGCCGGCGCCCACACCCATGGTCATGCCGCCCTTGCAGAAGACGATGGCATTGCTCTTGACGAACTTGGCCACCTTCCAGGCAAACAGCAGGTCTTGCAGTTCTTCGGCCGTGGGTTGCTTGGTGGTGACGACCTTGAGGTCGGCCAGTTGCAGCTCGTGGTTGTCGGCGCTCTGGATCAGCAGGCCCGAGCCGATGCGCTTCACGTCCATCAGGTTCTGGCCCTTGTCCCAGGCAGTGGCGCCACCGGCGGGCAGCGCGATCTTCAGGATGCGCACATTGACCTTGGTCTTGAAGACTTCCAGGGCTTCAGGCGTGAAATCGGGCGCCATCAGCACCTCGACGAACTGCTTGCTGACCTGCTGGGCCGCGGCCGCATCCAGCGTGCGGTTGAAGGCGATGATGCCGCCGAAGGCCGAGGTCGGATCGGTCTGGAAGGCCTTGCTGTAGGCCTCGAGCGGGCCGCTGCCCACGGCCACGCCGCAGGGGTTGGCGTGCTTGACGATCACGCAGGCCGGCACGTCGAAGCTCTTGACGCATTCCCAGGCGGCGTCGGCGTCGGCGATGTTGTTGTAGCTGAGCTCCTTGCCCTGCAGTTGCTCGGCCGTGACCAGCGAGCCCGGTGCGGGGTACAGGTCGCGGTAGAAGGCGGCCTGCTGGTGCGGGTTCTCGCCGTAGCGCAGGTCTTGCAGCTTGATGAAGCGGCCATTGCTCTGGGCCGGGAACAGCTGCTTGGAGGGGGTGTTGTTGCCTTCTTCGAAGTTCAGCGCCGACAGGTAGTCGCTGATGGCGCCGTCGTAGTTGCTGATGCGGTTGAAGGCGGCCACCGACAGGCCGAAGCGGGTCTTGTCGCTGAGCTTGTTGCCGTTGGCCTTGAGCTCGGCCACCACGCCAGCGTACTGCGAGGCGTCGGTCAGCACACCCACGTCCTTCCAGTTCTTGGCGGCGCTGCGCACCATGGCCGGGCCGCCGATGTCGATGTTCTCGATCGCGTCTTCCAGGGTGCAGCCGGGCTTGGCCACGGTGGCTTCAAACGGGTACAGGTTGACCACCAGCAGGTCGATGGTGTCGATGCCATGTGCGGCCAGCGCGGCCATGTGCTCGGGCAGGTCGCGGCGGGCCAGCAGGCCGCCGTGCACCTTGGGGTGCAGGGTCTTGACGCGGCCGTCCAGCATCTCGGGGAAGGCCGTGACCTCGGCCACCTCGGTGACCGGCAGGCCTTGTTCGGCCAGCAGCTTGGCGGTGCCGCCGGTGGAGATCAGTTTGATGCCGAGGGCGTGCAGTTCCCGGGCCAATTCGACGATGCCGGTCTTGTCGGAAACAGAAAGAAGTGCGTTCATGCGAGGGTCTTCAGTTTTGGATTTGGATTTGGAAAAGGGGTCGGTCGTCACTTGAGCAGTTCGTGCTCGATCAGCTTCTTGCGCAAGGTGTTGCGGTTCAGGCCCAGCCATTCGGCCGCGCGCGACTGGTTGTGCTCGGCCTGGGCCATCACCACCTCCAGCAGCGGCTTCTCGACCAGGCGGATCAGCATCTCGTGCATGCCGTGGGGCTCTTCGCCGTGCAGGTCGCGGAAATACTCCAGCAGGTTGTCACGGACGCAGTCTTCGATGTTCTTGTTGCTCATGCAGCGGTTTCCAGGGGTTCTTCGTCCTCACCGGCCAGGGGGGCTGCCGGGCTGTCCGGCAAGCGCTCCATGCGGTCTCCCAGGGCGTCGAAATAATCAGCAACAGCGGCCGTCTGGGCGGCGCTGTCTTCCAAGCCGTTGATGCGGGTGCGGAAGGCCTCGCCGTCGGGCAGGCCTTTCACGTACCAGCCGATGTGCTTGCGGGCCGAGCGCACGCCGGTGAACTCACCATACAGCGCGTAGTGGTCTTGCAAGTGCTCCAGCAGCAGTCGGCGCACCTCGGCCACCAGGGGTGGGGCCAACAGGGTGCCGGTGCTCAGGTAGTGGCCGATCTCGCGGAAGATCCAGGGGCGGCCTTGGGCGGCGCGCCCGATCATCAGGGCATCAGCCCCGGTGTAGGCCAGCACCTCGGCGGCCTTGTGTGGGCTGTCGATGTCGCCATTGGCCACCACCGGCACCCGCACCGCGGCCTTGACGGCGGCGATGGTGTCGTACTCGGCCTGGCCCTTGTAGCCCTGCTCGCGGGTGCGGCCGTGCACGGTCAGCATCTGGATGCCGGCCGACTCGAAGGCCCGGGCCAGCACCACGGCGTTCTTGTGCGTCTGGCACCAGCCGGTGCGCATCTTGAGGGTGACCGGCACACGGTGCGGCAGGCAGGCCTGCACCACGGCCTCGGCGATGGACAGGGCCAGGGCTTCATCCTGCATCAGGGCTGAGCCAGCCCATTTGTTGCACACCTTCTTGGCCGGGCAGCCCATGTTGATGTCGATGACCTGGGCGCCACGCTCGATGTTGTAGACCGCGGCATCGGCCATCATCTGCGGCTCGGTGCCCGCGATCTGCACGGCAATCGGCTCTTTCTCGCCCTCGTGATTGGCGCGGCGGGACGTCTTCAGGGAGTTCCACAAATCACGGCGCGAGGTCACCATCTCGCTCACCGCGTAGCCCGCGCCCAGCGATTTGCACAGCTGTCGGAAAGGCCGGTCCGTCACCCCCGCCATGGGGGCGACAAACAGCGTATTTTCAAGCGACAGGTGTCCGATCTGCATGGGGAAAGCAGGGTGGGCGGGTGAGAGGAGGATGGGGGGCCGTCGGCAACGGCATGCTGAAAAATGAGGCACGATTGTAGCTGCTCAAAATTTCAGCAATTGAAATGGGCCTCATTGACGCCCGCTGACACCGGTCTGCCAGGGCCGGTCTGCCTATACTGGGCCACCATGCAAGCCTGGCTCGACTCTCTGCTCGCCCTTCTGGCGTTGCCCCAATACGGACTGGGCACGCTGTTTGTGGTCTCGTTCATCTCGGCCACCTTGCTGCCCCTGGGCTCGGAGCCGGCGCTGTTCGGCCTGCTCAAGCTCAACCCCGATCTGTTCTGGCCCGCCATCGCGGTGGCCACCCTGGGCAACACCCTGGGCGGGGCGCTGGACTGGTGGATGGGCTATGGCGCCCACCGGGTGGCCGACCACTACCACCGATCGCCCCACCACCTGCGCGTGCTGGGCTGGCTGCAGCGCCTGGGCCCCAAGGCCTGCCTGCTGAGCTGGCTGCCCCTGCTGGGTGACCCGCTGTGCGCGGTGGCCGGCTGGCTGCGCCTGCCCTTCTGGCCGTGCGTGGGCTGGATGCTGGTGGGCAAGGGCCTGCGTTACCTGGCCATGACCACGGTGCTGATGAAGCTGTTTCCGGGCTGACATGCAAGCCCCTGCAGAAGCAATCGCCTGGGTTACAGTGCCGATCTGAACTGAACTCTTCTCCCTCCTCCAAGAGCGACCTGTCCATGCTGCGTTTCTTCTCGATCTTCCTGGTGCTGTTGGTGGTGCTGTTCGTGGGCGAACTGACCCCACCGGTGCAACAGTGGCTGATCGTGCCCTGGACGAGCTTTCTGGCCTCTGCCAGCGCCTTTCTGGTACAGGCCGTGGACACCAACGTGGTCTCTTACGGCAAGGTGCTGCAAAACGCCAAGACGGGCATGGGGGTGTCGATCGAGGCCGGCTGCAATGGCGTGGAGGCCTGCCTGATCCTGCTGGCGGCCCTGACGGCCTACCCGGCGCGCTGGCGCTACAAGCTGGTCGGCATCGGCATCGGCTTTGTGGCCATCCAGTTGGTGAACCTGGTGCGCATCATCACCTTGTTCTACCTCGCGGGCTGGAACGCCCAGGCCTTCGAATTTGCCCACCTGTATTTGTGGCAGGCCCTGATCATGCTGGACGTGGTGGTGGTGTGGCTGGTCTGGATGCGCTGGGTGGCGCGCCAGGACTTCCGCCGCGAACACCTGCAGGCCCATGCCGGGACCGCTAGCGGGGCCGCCTCATGAAGCGGGCTTCGCACAGCGTCATCAGCGGCTTTTTTCTGCGCGCCATCCTGTGGCTGGTGCCCTGCCTGGCGCTTTGGTACCTGGGCCGCAACTACGTGGCTGTGGCACCGGCCTGGCTGGCCGAATGGGCCATGAAAGCCGTGTTTCCGTTCTGGGCCCATGGCTCGGAGCTGCATGGCACCCAGCAGGTGCTGCTGACCGGGCTCACGGTGAAGATGCCCGGCGGCCGACTGGCCGATGTGGCGCCCGAGGCCAACGTGCTGACCTATGCCTATGGCATTCCGCTGCTGGCGGCCTTGTTCCTGGCCGTGCGGGCCAAGGGCTGGTGGTGGAAGATCCCGGTGGGCGCTGTGGCCCTGCTGCCCTTTCAGGCCTGGGGGGTGTGCTTCACCTGGCTGCTGCAGGTGGCGGTGCAGGCCGGCGAGGCCACACGCGCCCAGACCCGGTTTGATGCCTTCGATGTGAACCTGATCGGCGCGGCCTACCAGATCGGCTTTCTGCTGCTGCCCACGCTGGCGCCCATCCTGGTCTGGCTGGCGCTGGACCGGCGCCTGATCCAGCAAGTGCTGGTGGAAGGCGCCTTGAGTGCAGGCGACCAGGACTGAAGGCCGCCTGGTCTGCGCCCTTCGTCCTTATTTGGGCAGCAGGCTGAGCTTGTCGTTCTGCATCGATTGGTACAGCGACAGCATGCGCGTGGCGGCCGTCTGACGCACCTGCTCCTGCGAGAAGCTTGAGGCCGCCTGGGCCAGGTCGGCGTCGCTGAGGCTGGCATTGGAAGACGCCAAGGCCCCCGACTGTGCACTGAGCTGATCGAAATTGGCCTGCAGCCCCGACTGAGAGGCGCCCACCCCCGCTTGTTGATCATTCACCTGCTGCATGGCCTGGCTGATGGCCTGCATGGCGCTGGCCTGCCCGCTGCTGCTGGTGAGATCGACGCTGCCCAGCCCCAGGGCGTTGGCCGACACGCTGCCCAGGCTCAGGCTTTGCGTGTCGCCCGCATTGGGCCCCGTCTGCAGACTGGCGCTGAAGCTGCCATCCAGCAGGTTCTGGCCGTTGAACTGGGTGTTGCCCGAAATCTGATTCAGGTTCTGGGTGAGCTGGCTGGCCTGCGCCTGCAAAGCCTGCCGGTCGCTGGCAGAGAGACTGCCATTGCCGGCCTGCACCGCCAGATCATTGAGTTGCTGCAGGTTGGCGCTGACCTCACCCAAGGCCCCCGAGGCCGTCTGCAACAGAGAGCTGCCATCCTGCAAGCCCTGCATGGCCACGGCCGTGCTCGACAGCTGCACGCTGAACGAACTGGACTGGGCCAAGCCTGCCGCGTTGTCCAGCGCCGAGTTGATCGCCCGGCCCGACGACAGCTTCTGCCCCAGCGACTGCAGCCGCGTGAGCGATGAGGCCTGGGCGGCGAGCAAACCGTTGGGGGTGGAGGAATTGATGGAGTAGCTCATGGCGACCTCGCGAAGGACAGCCGGTTTATTTGGCGGAATTATCGGACTTTGCCCCTCAAAACACCACCAGAGCCCCCAAAGTCAGGAGCGAAGCGCCCATCGGACGACCGTCGGACGCCCTAGCGCCCATGAAAAAGCCGCGCCAAGGCGCGGCTTTGAGGGCATTCCCAACGCCTGGTCAATGGACACAGACGCGCAGTGAATGGCCGGGAATGCTCAGACGTTGAACAGGAAGTTCATCACGTCGCCGTCTTTGACCACGTATTCCTTGCCTTCGGCGCGCATCTTGCCGGCATCCTTGGCGCCCTGCTCGCCCTTGAAGGCGATGAAGTCATCAAACGCGATGGTCTGGGCGCGGATGAAGCCGCGCTCGAAGTCGCCGTGGATCACGCCGGCCGCCTGGGGGGCGGTGTCGCCGACGTGGATGGTCCAGGCGCGCACTTCCTTGACGCCGGCGGTGAAGTAGGTCTGCAGACCCAGCAGCCTGAAGCCGGCGCGGATCAGGCGGTTCAGGCCCGGTTCGTCCTGGCCCAGCTCGGCCAGGAACATGGCGCGGTCTTCGTCGCTCATGTCGGCCATGTCGGCTTCCATCTTGGCGCAGATGGCGACCACCGGGGCGTTCTGGCCGGCGGCGTATTCCTTCAGGCGGTCGAGCAGGGGGTTGTTCTCGAAGCCGTCTTCGCTGACGTTGCCCACGAACATGGCCGGCTTGGCGGTGATCAGGCACAGGGGCTTGATCACCAGCAGGTCTTCCTTGCTCAGGTCCAGGGTGCGCACCGGCTTGCCCTCGTCGAGGGTGGCCTGCACGCGGGTCAGCACCTGCACCAGCTTGGCGGCTTCCTTGTCGTTGCCCGACTTGGCGGCCTTGATCGAGCGCTGCAGGGTCTTCTCGACCGTGCCCAGGTCGGCCAGGCACAGCTCGGTCTGGATGACTTCGATGTCGGCGATCGGATCGACGCGGCCGGCCACGTGGATCACGTTGTCGTCTTCAAAGCAACGCACCACGTTGACGATGGCGTCGGTTTCGCGGATGTGGGCCAAAAACTGGTTGCCCAGACCTTCACCCTGGCTGGCACCGGCCACCAGGCCGGCGATGTCGACAAACTCGACGATGGCCGGGACGATGCGCTCGGGGGTGATGATTTCGGCCAGCTGGTCCAGACGCGGATCCGGCACCTCGACCGTGCCCACATTGGGCTCGATGGTGCAGAAGGGGTAGTTCTCGGCCGCGATGCCGGCCTTGGTCAGGGCGTTGAAAAGAGTGGACTTGCCGACGTTGGGCAGGCCCACGATGCCGCATTTGAGGCTCATGGAGGTTGCTTTCTTGGTGATGGTTCCCTGGCACGGCGGTGCGACCGACACGGCCACGCGCGAATCCGGCCCGCTGCGACCTGATCCATCGACCGCTGGCCTTGCCCGGGGAAATTGGCGCTGATTGTACTGATCAGCGCCGGCTCAATCGAAGCGGTAGCGCCCCTGCACCACCTGCCCGACGCGCAACACGCGCTCAGCGCCTTCGATCACGATGGCGTTCATGCCAAAGGTGATGCCGCCGCCCACGCGGTCATCCCGCCGGAAGGTGCGCAAGGTGTCGCCCACTTCGGGGCTGCTGACGGCAGTGGCGGGGTCGATGTCGGGGATGGGGCAGCGGGTGCAGGGCTTGACCGGGCGCAGCACGACGGCACCGTCGTCGGCCCGGATCACGATGTCTTCCAGGCGGTCTTCGTCAAAGGACTCGACCCCGGCCAGCACCACGTTGGCGCGAAAGCGCTCCACGCCCACCGGCGCATGGCCGGCCTGGCCCAGGCGCTGGTTGAGTTCATCCACCGAGGCCTCGCTGCAGACCAGCACGGGAAAGCCGTCACTGAACTGGTTGGGGGCCTCCAGGCCCGACGTCCACTGCAGGCTGGACAGGCGGCGTTGCTCGGGGTCAAAGCGCACCAGTCGCAGGGGGCGCCCCAGAAAGTCGCTGAACCACTGGGCCGCCAGGTTGCCCATGTCATAGGCCTTGACGGTGTCTTTCCAGACCCGGGCGGTGCAAGGCGCCTCGACCCCATCGATGGCCAGGTGCAGGGCCAGCATGCCCGGGGCGCGCAGCACCATCTCGAAGGTTTTGAGCTGGGGGCGGATCAGGGCCATGCGCGGCAGCTCGCGCTGACTCACGAACACGCCCTCGGGGTCGACCACCATCCAGGCCCGGTCCAGATCCAGCCCGGTGTCGGTCAGCACGGCCTCCTGCACCTCGACGGCGGCACAGGATTTGATGGGGTGCACAAACAGGCGCGCCACCGTGCCTTGAACGTCAAAATCAGCCTCTGTGTCCCATGTCATGGCCTGCTCACTCCTGCTTTGCTGCGATACCCACCGACAAAATCACCCCTGCACGGCCGAATGGCGCTTGCGCAAGGTCAGGGCGCGATTGTGCCTGCCTCCTACAATCAGCCCCCATGACGCAAGCCTTTGATGTGTGTATCCGTGGTGCCGGCGTGGTCGGCCAGACCCTGGCCCTGTTGCTGGCCCGTGAACGCCTGCGGGTGGCCCTGGTGACCCCGCCCCGCCCCGCCCAGACCGAGCCCCCCGCCCTGGATGTGCGTGCCTATGCGCTGAACAACGCATCGCAGCAGTTGCTGGACTCGCTGCGTTGCTGGCCCGAGGGCGATGCCGTCACGGCGGTCACCGGCATGCAGGTGCTGGGCGATCAGGGTGGAGAGGTGGTGTTCTCGGCCCGTGAGCAAAACACCCCGGCGCTGACCTGGATCGTCGATGTGCCTGCGCTGGAGGCCCGGCTGACCGAGGCGGTGCGTTACCAACCCCAGATCGAACGGGTTGACAGCCCGCGCGATGCCGCCCTGACGGTGGTCTGCGAAGGCCGCGCCAGCCGCACCCGCGAAGAGTTCGGTGTGCATTACGACACCACGCCTTACCCGCACACGGCCATCGCGGCCCGCCTGCAGGCCAACCAGCCCCATGGGCAACTGGCGCACCAGTGGTTTCTGCCCGGTCAGGTGATGGCTTTTTTGCCTTTGGGTGGCGATCAAGGGAACTCCATCGCGCTGGTTTGGTCTGTGCCTCATGCCGAGGTTGCCGAACTGATGTCCCTGCCCCCCCAAGAATTTGCCGATCGCGTGGCCGCCCAGGCCGGCTGGCCTGCGGGCTCGCTGAGCCTGAGCAGCGAGCGCGCCAGTTGGTCGCTGCAGCAGTCGCGGGCCGACCGCTGGGTGGGTGCCATGCCCGGCCAGCCCCCGGCTGGCCAGGTGCGCAGTTTTGCCTTGGCAGGAGACGCCGCCCATGCGGTGCACCCGCTGGCCGGCCAGGGACTGAACCTGGGCCTGGGCGATGTCGAAGCCCTGGCCCGCGTGCTGCGCGAGCGCGACTACTGGCGCAGCGTGGGTGACCCCAAGCTGTTGCGCCGCTACGAGCGCGAGCGCAAGGCCGGCATCTGGGCCCTGGGCCTGGCCAGCGACGGGCTGCAAAGGCTGTTCGACCACACGCTGCCCACGGTGCAGAACGCCCGCAACTGGGGCATGAACCAGTTCAACCGCAGCGGCCCCCTCAAGAGCTGGGTGACCCGCCTGGCCATGGGCCTGGCCTGATCCCGGCCCTTTTTCACCTTTTGCCCTCACACCCCAGACCCCACACCATGAAAACAGCCATCCTCCCCCGCCTGCTGCTGGCGGCGCTGCCCCTGCTCAGCCTGGGCGCCATCGCCCAGGAGGCGGTGATCAAAAAGGCCCTGGCGGCCCGCATTCCGCAATTGCAGAACATCGACGAAGTGCGCAAGACGCCCATGAACGGCCTGTATGAGGTGCGCGTGGGCAATGACCTGTTCTACACCGACGCCAAGGGCAACTACCTGATCCAGGGCGAACTGATCGACACCGCCCAGCAACGCAACCTGACGGAAGAACGCGTGGCCAAGATCACGGCGGTCGACTTCAGCACCCTGCCCATGGGGGATGCGTTCACCATCGTGCGCGGCAACGGCCAGCGCAAGATCGCGGTCTTCGAAGACCCCAACTGCGGCTACTGCAAGCGCTTCGAGAAAGACCTGTCCAAGGTGGACAACGTGACGGTCTACATGTTCCTGTACCCCATCCTGGGCCCGGATTCGGCCGACAAGGCGCGCAACCACTGGTGCGCCAAGGACAAGAGCGGCGCCTGGCTTGACTGGATGGTGCGCGAGAAGGCCGCCCCCAATGCCAGCTGCGACGTGGCAGCGATTGCCCGAAACGTGGACTTCGGGCGCAAGTACAAGATCACCGGCACGCCGACCATCATCTTCTCGGACGGCAGTCGGGTGCCCGGCGCACTCAACACCCAGCAGATCGAACAGCGCATCGCCCAGGCGGCCAGCCCCGCCAAAGAGTGACGCGACAGCACCGCAGGTGGGCCTGAGTGCGTCGTCCGCGCCACACTCAGACCACCGGATTGCCCTGGCCCGCGGCTGGGGCTCGCAAACCCGGCCACAATCCGGGGCATGAACACCTCCGTCCCGACACCCCATCCGGCTGGGGCCCCTTTGTCCCTCGTGATCGAGCGCCTGGGTTATGCCGGCCTGGCGCCCTTTGTGTTGCTGGCCCTGCTGATGTGGCTGGTCACACCCGACCTGATGCCTTTCGTGGCCCTGGCCCTGATGGCCTATGCGGCCACCGTGGCCTCTTTCTTGGGCGGCATCCATTGGGGCATCGCCTTTCAACAGGGCGAGGCCGCCCCGCGCATCCATCTGGTGTGGGGCGTGATCCCGCCCATCGTGGCCTGGATTGCCGTGGTGATGCCGATCTATGCCGGCCTGCCGTTGCTGGGCCTGCTGCTGGTGGTTTGTTATTTGGTGGACCGCAAGACCTGGACCTCGCCGCAATTGAGGCCCTGGCTCACGCTGCGCTTCAGGCTCACCGTGGTGGCCACCCTGAGCTGCCTGCTGGGCGCCGCCAACACCTGATCGCCGCCGCCAACGCCGCTCACACCCAGCGGCCAAGCACACCGCCTACCGCCCACACCGGCCCGTATGAAGCAACACCCCAGCACACCGCACTACCGCATCGACGCCCGTCAACGCCACGCCCACCTCTACGAGGTGACGCTGACCATCCCCGCCCCAGCCGCCCAGCAAGAGGTCTCGCTGCCGGTGTGGATCCCGGGCAGCTATCTGGTGCGCGAGTTCTCCAAAAACCTGCAGCAACTGCAGGCCCGGCAAAAAGGCCGGCGCGTGGCCATTCAGCAACTGGACAAATGCCGCTGGCAGGTGGCCAGCCAGGCGGGCAGCGCGCTGGAGCTGCGCTATGAGGTCTATGCCTTCGACAATTCGGTGCGCACGGCCTGGCTGGACAGCCAGCGCGGCTTTTTCAATGGCACGAGCCTGTGCCTGCGGGTGCACGGCCAGGAGGATCAGCCCCACCAGATCACGGTGGAATCGCCCGACGACAGCTGGCGCGCAGCCACGGCCCTGACCGCCCTGAAGACCGACCGACGTGGCTTTGGCCTGTACCAGGCGGCCGACTACGACGAGCTGGTGGACAGCCCTTTCGAGTTGGGTGACTTCTGGCAGGCCAGCTTCAGCGCCTGCGCCATTGAACACCAGATCGTGGTGGCCGGGGCCCCGGCGTCCTTTGATTCGGCCCGGCTGCTGCGCGACACCCAGCAGATCTGCGAAACCGCCATCCGCTTCTGGCACCCCGAGGTCGACCCCGCCAAGCCGGCTGCCAGCGGCGTGCCCCATCCGCGCTATGTCTTCATGCTCAATGTGGTGGACGACAACTATGGCGGGCTGGAGCACCGGGCCAGCACTGCGCTGATCTGCGGGCGCCGCGATCTGCCACGCCTGGGCGAAACCCGCACGCCCGAGGGCTACACCACCCTGCTGGGCCTGATCTGCCACGAGTACTTCCACACCTGGAACGTGAAGCGCCTGCGCCCCGCAGAACTGGCCCGCTACGATTACACCCAAGAGAACTACACCCGCCTGCTGTGGTTCTTCGAGGGCTTCACCAGCTACTACGACGACCTGCTGCTGCGCCGCGCCGGCCTGATCGACGATGCCGCCTACCTGCGCCTGCTCAACAAGGCCCTGAACCAGGTGTTGCAGGCCCCGGGGCGCCTGGTGCAGAGCGTGGCTGAAGCCAGCTTTGACGCTTGGGTGAAGTACTACCGGCAAGACGAAAACACCGCCAACGCCACCATCAGCTACTACACCAAGGGCTCGCTGGTGGCCCTGTGCCTGGACCTGACGCTGCGCGCCCAGGGCAAGAGCCTGGACCAGGCCCTGCGTGCCGTGTGGCAGCGCTGCAGCGGCGGCCCCATGAGCGAGGCCGACTTTGCCCAGGTGCTGAACGAGGTCTCGGGCCGCGATTTCGGGCCCGAGCTCAAGGCCTGGGTTCATGGTGTGGCCGACCTGCCCGTGCAGCCCTTGCTGGAGAAGGCCGGCGTGCGCTGGCACGATGACCCGGCCCAGCCGGCACAGGCTCTGGGCCTGCGGGTGACGGAAAACGGCAGCATTCAGATCAAGGCCGTGCTGCGCGGCGGCTTGGCCGAGAAAGCAGGCCTGGCCGCCGGTGATGAATGGCTGGGATTGGAAGTGGGCGAACAGGCCTGGCGCCTGAGCAAGCTGGACGACCTGGCGCTCTACGCCGGCCCGGCCAAACGCGCGACCGCCCTGGTGGCACGCGACCGGCGCCTGCTGCGCCTGCCACTGAAGCTGCCGGCCCAGGCCACCACCGTGCGCCTGGCCATTGAGCAGGCGGCCTTGGTCAAGGCCTGGCTGGGGGGTGACCCGACGCCAGGCCCGGCATCAGGTGCCGTGCCTGCCGTCGCCCCCGAAGCCAAGGCCCAAGGGCCTCAATCGCCTCAGTCGCCCCGGAAAACCGGCGCACGCTTGGCCAAGAAGGCCTCCACGCCCTCAAAGTAATCGTAGGTGCGGCCCATGGCGGACTGGGCATCACGCTCGGCCAGCAACTGGGCGTCCAGCTCACGTGTGGTGGATTCACGCAACAGGCGGCGGGTGGCCACCAAGGCGGCCGTGGGCATGGCCGCCAGACGGCGGGCCAGCGTCAGCGTGGTGTCCAGACAATCGTCGGCCACATCCCAGATCAGGCCCCACTCCCGCGCCTGCTGGGCACCCAGCTTGTCGCCCGTCAGCGCCAGCCCCAGCGCACGTGTCAGCCCCACGCGGCGCGGCAGCAACCAGGTGCTGCCCGCGTCCGGCACCAGCCCGATCTTGCTGAAGGCCTGGATGAAGCTGGCCTGGGGCGCGGCAATCGCCAGATCACAACTCATCACCAGCGACATGCCGGCCCCGGCGGCCACGCCATTCACAGCCGCCAGCACCGGCATGCGCAAGGCCTGCAGACGGCGAGCGGTGGGGTTGAAGGCCTGATCGATCACCGGCCCCGGGTCGGCACGGCGTACTCGGTCGGCTCCGGGCGCAAAGTCGAAGGCCGACAGATCGGCCCCCGCGCAAAAACCTCGACCCGCCCCGGTCAGCACCACGGCACGCACCTTCTCGTCGGCCTCGGCGGCATCCAGGGCCGCCCACAGGGCGCGGTGCATGGTCAGGTCAAAACTGTTGAGCGTCTGCGGCCGGTTGAAGGTGATCAAGGCCACCGCACCGGCGCTGGCGTCGTCGGTGGCATACAGAACAGCGGGCTGGGCGTCATCGGTCATGGCGTGTCTCCTTGTGGGCATCTGGGATGGGAACTGGCATTCTGCCCAAGCCCCTCAGCACGCATTGCAACCCGTTTGACAGCCTGGCGACAAATCGCTTGGGTATAGTCCCGGCAACCCCTACTGACGGAGATAAAGGCTTATGGCTTACGAAACCATCGAAGTGCGCGTCGAGGCTGACCAGGTCGGCATCATCACCCTGAACCGCCCCAAACAGCTCAACGCCCTGAACGACCAACTGATGACCGAACTGGGCAGCGCCCTGCGTGAGTTCGATGCCGACGCCAAGATCGGCTGCATCATCGTCACAGGCAGCGAGCGCGCCTTTGCCGCTGGGGCCGACATCGCCGCCATGGCCAAGTTCAGCTTCCAGGATGTGTACAAGGGTGACTTCATCTCGCGCAACTGGGAAACCATCCGCAGCATCCGCAAACCCGTGATTGCCGCCGTGGCCGGTTTTGCCCTGGGCGGCGGTTGTGAGCTGGCGATGATGTGCGACTTCATCATCGCCGCCGACAACGCCAAGTTCGGCCAACCTGAGATCAAGATCGGCGTCATCCCCGGTGCGGGCGGCACCCAGCGGCTGCCACGGGCCGTCGGCAAGTCCAAGGCCATGGACATGGCCCTGACGGCACGGATGATGGACGTGACCGAAGCCGAACGCTCGGGCCTGGTGAGCCGGGTCGTTCCGGTGGACAAATTGATGGAAGAGGCCCTGGGTGCTGCGCTGGTGATCTGCTCTTACTCGCAGATCGCGGTCATGGCCGCCAAGGAGTCAGTCAACCGCGCCTTCGAAGGCACGCTGTCTGACGGCGTGATGTTCGAGCGCCGACTGTTCCACTCGCTGTTCGCAACCCAGGACCAGAAGGAAGGCATGGACGCGTTTTTGAACAAGCGCAGCCCAAATTTCACGCACCAGTGATTGCGCCCCAAATTTTGTGTCTATAATTGAGGGCTCAGACGAAATGAGTCTGAAACAAAAGCCTCAATCGCAAGGCTTTTGAAAAGTTGGCGCTTTAGCTCAGTCGGTTAGAGCGATGGAATCATAATCCACAGGTCCGCGGTTCGAATCCGTGAAGCGCCACCAAAATTTCTTCAAGTGCGACAAGCACTTGAGCGCAGAAGCCACCTTCGGGTGGCTTTTTTGTTTGCACTGCGGCAACAAAAACACCGCACACTCCCTGATCTCTCGACAAGCACCGGCGTCCAACGACCTGCAAGTCGGCCGTTGCCCACATTCAGGTTCACCCCAGGAGGGCCCCATGAACCCACTGACCCAACTGGGCATCGAACTGCCCAGCCTCAGCTACCTGATCGGATCGGTGATCTTTGGCCTGGTGGGCCTGGTGGCCTGGCGCCATGGCCGACGCACCGAGCGCCCTGTCGTCAAATGGAGCGGGCTTGCCCTGATGCTCTACCCCTACGCGGTCTCGGAGACCTGGATGCTGTGGGCCATCGGCGCCATTCTGTGCGCCTGGCTTTGGATACAGTGGAACGACTGAGGACCAGATCCCCTCGCCTCACGGGGGCACATGTCCCGCCAATCAAGCACCACGCTCACAAACGTGGCGACAGCACGGCCGCCGAATCGACAGCACTTTCAGGCTCCAGGCTTTCGGCCTCCGGATGGGCCAGAGCATGCAACTCATAGCCGATCCACAACAGGGCGAGCACCTGGACCATCCTCAGGACACGATCAAACACTTTGTTCTCCAGTTCGAAGCTGGCCACATTGGAACAGAACGCGGGCATCGCTCGATTCCGGGTCGCCAGCCAACGGCTTCATTCCTGGTTTTTATGAAAAATAGGTCCGGAATCTGGCAGATATGTCACGCAGATCAAGACATCCAGGGGCAAGGGTGATTGACAATCCGGACTCCACCACGCCCGCCAGCATCATGGAAGTCTTTGTCAACAGCGTACTCGAGCGAGCCAAGGGCCCGTCCTTCGACCTGAGCACGGCCATTCACCTCATCGAAGAGCACGACAGCCTGCTGGCCTTGGAGTTCCTGGATTCGGCTTTTCAGCAGTTGGGGCCAGCCGAGATACCACCACCCTTGCTCGATGCCCTGGATACCAGGCGATCGACGCTGTTGCTGGAGTTCTACAGGCGCTCTGTGGCCTTTCTGAAATCGTTCGAGCATCTGGAGCAGGCGCTCAGGAACGGTTTTCCAGGGCTGACCATGGTTGACCGCTACAAGCTCAAGGATGCGATACAACATCACATCGCACGAATGAAGGCAGACTTGACGAAGCCTCACGCCTCAGATCCGTCGAGCGCCTGAGCCCGGCACGGGCGCCCTATCCCTGCGGGCGCAGGGTCAGGTGCTGCAAGACCAGATCGAGCACCTGCGTCAACGCAGCAGGCTCTTCCAGGCAATACATGGCACGGCTGAGAGCTTCTGCCGTGCCGATGCGCACCGTCAACCAATCCGGACGGGCACGCTCGAAGACAGGCTCATCATTCACGTCATCCCCGGCAAACAACAGGCTTTCGCAAGCACTGAGTTCCAGCAGGCGCAACACCGCATCAGCCTTGTCGGGCGCAGCGCGCTGCAGCACGTTGACCACAGCCTTGCCCCCCATCGTCGACAGATCGGCCGGCAGCGGGTGCAACCAGGCACGGATGGCCCGCAACGCCTCCTGCGGATCGGCCGCAAGGCGGTAGTGCAAGGCAAGCGACAGGCCCTTGTCCTCGAACACGACGCCGGCCGATCGCAACCCGACATCGCTGTGACGCCAACGCTGCCGCAGTCTGGCCAGCCCGCTGGACTCGGCGAGGCAGCCCAGGCCCTCTGCACCGTGGTTGCCAATCAGATAGTGCGGCTGAAATCCCAGCCTTGTACGGGCATCCTCCACACTGCGGCCGGTGACCACCGCCACCGGTGACAGCAGGGCCAGGCGTTGAAGGCGCCAGGCCACGGCCTCAGGCACCCGGGCATCGGCCGGATGATCGACGATGGGGGCCAACGTCCCATCAAGATCGAATGCAAACAGAACTCGTCTGCGCATCAGACGTGACAGGGCCCGCAGCCCCTCGATAGCCAACAAATCTTGCATGACGCGTCTCAAGCTCCATTGTGGCGTTGCATGCGGGCTTCAATGCGCTCGCGCAGGCGCCAACGCGCTGCATCCGTGAGCATGCGTCCGGCCCATCGGTACACATTGTCGTCACGCACCGTGGTGCGCAGATTGGCCATGCGTTCTCGTTGTTCGGCCTCGGGCATGGTCAGGGCGCGGTGCAAGGTATCGGCCCCTTCCTCCACATGGTAGGGGTTGATGATCAGGGCCTCATTGAGCTCGGCGGCCGCGCCGGCAAAGCGACTCAGCACCAGCACGCCCTGTTCGTCATCGCGTGCGGCAACGAACTCCTTGCACACCAGGTTCATGCCGTCGTGCAAGCTGGTGACCAGACAGATGTCGCTGGCCCGATAGAGTTCGTTGACCGCCTCGAACTCATGGTGCTCTGCCAACAAATGCACCGGCAGGTAGCCCGGCAGACCAAACCGGGTGTTGAGCCTTTCGGTTGTCTGATGGATGCGCTGTTGAAAAGCCTGGTACTCATCGAGCGTGCTGCGGGAGGGCGCGGCCACCTGGATCAGGCTGAACTGCCCCACCCACTGCGGGTACTTCTCCAGCAAGCGCTCCACCGCGTGCAAGCGCTCCAGAATGCCCTTGGTGTAGTCAAATCGGTCCACCCCAACCGCCAGCCTGTGGCCCTCCGACAGACCGAGGCGCCGGCGCACCGCATCCCGGCAGTCCGCAATGGCAGGCCAACGCTGACGCTCCTGTTCGTCGGGCCAGGCGATCGAAATCGGGTAGCTCTCGATCAGCGTGGTCTGCTTGTTGACGGTGATGGTCGAGTGCTCGTGCTCAATGCGGGCTTCCAGGTGACGGTCCACGGTCTCCATGAAGTTCTTGCAGTGGTAGCGCGTATGAAAACCGACGATGGTGCTGCCCAGCAGGCCTTGCAGCAGTTCCTCGCGCCAGGGGCAGATGCCAAAGGACTCCGGATTGGGCCAGGGGATGTGCCAGAAGGTGAGAATCGTGGCACGCGGCAGACGCTGACGAATCAGGGCGGGCAACAAGGCCAGGTGGTAGTCCTGCACCAGCACCACGGGATCCGCACTGCGCGCCTCAGCCACCACAGCATCGGCAAAGCGCTCATTCACGGCACGGTAGGCCACCCAATCGGATTCGCGAAACACAGGACGTACATGGGCGACGTGGCACAGCGGCCACAGGCCTTCATTGGAGAAACCGCTGTAATAGCCCTGCTCTTCCTCCGCACTGAGCCAGAGACGCCGCAGCGTGTAGTCATTGCTGCCTGGCGGCACCATCACCCGGTCATGCGCGTCGACGACGCTTCGGTCTGCACTGCCCCCACCGTGGGCAATCCAGGTCCCTGAGCAGGCACGCATGACCGGCTCGACCGCCGTGACCAGTCCACTGGCCGGTCGTTTGCACACGACGCCGTCACCGCGCTGCTCATGGATGTAAGGCTCGCGATTGGACACCACCATCAACTCATCGCCACGCAGCTGGGAGCGCAACAAGGCACGCAGACGTTCCGGCCCCCAATGGTCATCGCGATCGAGCGAACGCCGATAGCTGTCCTCAAGATCGCGCAGGCGCTCGCGGAAATCAGCGGCAAGAGGTGCCAATTCACCACGGGTGCTGATCAGCGGGCTCAGCAAACCTTCTCCACGCAACAGCGCGCGGGCGCCGGACACCCATCCACGCCAGCTCAGCTGAGCCACCACCACGGTGATGACAGAGATGACCAGCCCCAAGCCGGCCATGAATGCGATCAGGTACTTTTGCGTATCCTGGCTGCGCCGCTCCACAAAGCTGAGGTCATGCAACAGCACCAGATTGGCCACCCGCTCACCATCGACCACCACCGGATGCATGCCCACATGCACCGCGCCACTGGCAAGAGGCAACTGGGCCAGTGTTTGGGCCGAGAGGCTGCGCGCCTGGGCACACCCCAGATCCGCAGGATAGGTCCCCGACTTGTGGACGATGGTGTCGTCAGAACCGCACAAAGCCATGGCAAACAGGCGCTCGTCCTGCACGGCACGGTTGAACAAAGCCTGAAGCCGCGCGGTGCGCTGCCGCATTGGCTCAGGCAAGGCCTCTGCAATGGGCTCGGTCAGCGCACGGGTCACCAGCTCACCGCGCAACGACAGGTCCCGTGAAGACCAGCGCAGCGTGAGCTTGTCCATCAAGGGCAAAGCCAGGTAAGCCGCAGCCACCAGGGTCAAAACCAGTGGCAGCAGGAATCGGAATTGCAACCGCAAGGTATTCAGGATCATGGTTTCAGCCTTCCCTTCATGCCCTCCCTCCCCTCTTCACCCTGACGCCATCCTGGTTCGGGCTTCGTTTGCAGATCGAATTGCCAGATCATGTGCCCGATGGACTTTGATGCGTCAGGCCGTCAAAATACATTTGCACAAATATACATGACTGCATTTCACAACCCGATGTCAGGAGGTGTGCCTTGCCCCAGCGACAGCCCAATCCCAACCTTGAACTGGCCCTGATCGGGAACTGCGCCGTCAACGCACTCATTGATCGGCAGGCCCGCATCGTCTGGTGCTGCATGCCCCGCCCCGATGCGGATCCGCTGTTCCATGCCTTGCTCGACTCCAGCGATGGCATTGGGCTGGACGGCACCTTGGCCGTCGAGCTGGAAGACCTGTGTCGATCCGAGCAGTCTTACGATGAAAACACCGCCATTGTGCGGACACGGCTTTTCAACACCGCCGGTGCGGGTATCGAGGTGATTGATTTCGCGCCGCGCTACCGCAGTCGCGATCGCATGTTCCGGCCAGCCCAATTGGTGCGCCGGGTCCGGCCGCTCTCGGGTCATCCAAGGGTTCGCTTCGTGCTGCGACCGCGCGCCAACTGGGGCAACACCCGCCCCGAACTGACCCGGGGAAGCAACCATGTCCGATACGTGACGCCAGATTGGACCTGGCGGGTCAACACCAATGTGCCCATCACCTACCTGGTGGACGAGACCTGGTTCTCCTTGTCAGGGCCCGTGAGCCTGTTGCTGGGCCCTGATGAATCGCTCAACGGAGGAATCGAGGAGACTGCGCGCCTGTTTGAAGAGGAGACCCACGCCTATTGGCGTCACTGGACTTCACGCTTGGCACTCCCGCTGGAATGGCAGGACGCCGTCATTCGCGCAGCCATCACGCTCAAACTCTGCCAGTTCGAGGAAACCGGCGCGATCCTTGCCGCCGTGACCACCAGCCTGCCCGAAGCCCCCCACAGCCAACGCAACTGGGACTACCGTTACTGCTGGCTGCGCGATGCCTTTTTTGTGGTGCGTGCACTGAATAGCCTGGCCGAGGTGGGCACCATGGAAGACTATCTGCGCTGGTTGCACGATGTGGTGCGTGCCAGCCCTGGTCACGTTCAGCCCCTGTATGGCGTCGGACTGGAATCGCAACTGCCTGAACGTCTGCAGGCTGGGCCAGCCGGCTACCGTGGCATGGGTCCGGTGCGGGTGGGCAACCAGGCCTACGAACACTTCCAGCACGACGTCTACGGCAACATCGTGCTGGGCGCCGCACAGTCCTTTCACGATCATCGGCTGCAACGACGGGCAGATGCCGAAGATTTCAGGCTGCTCGAACGCATGGGAGAGCAGGCCTGGCAACTGCACGACGTCCCCGACGCCGGGATGTGGGAACTGCGCACCCGGGCACGGGTGCACACCTCGTCATCGCTCATGTGCTGGGCCGCGTGCGACCGTTTGGCCAAGATCGCCCGCACGCTGGCACTGCATGAGCGCGAGATATTCTGGGCGGAGCGCGCCACATTGATCCGCGCCAAGATCCTGGAGCGGGCATGGAGCGACAAGCGTCAGGCCTTTGTCGAGAGTTTCGAGGGCGAACATCTTGACGCCAGCGTGCTGCTGATGTGCGAGGTAGGCTTCATCGATGCACTGGACCCCCGCTTCGTGAGCACAGTGCGGGTGCTGGACAACGAGTTGTGCGATGGCCCCTTCATGCGCCGTTACGAGGCACCCGATGACTTCGGCCTGCCTGAAACCGCGTTCAATGTCTGTTCCTTCTGGAGGGTCGACGCCTTGGCCAGAGTGGGCCGCCTGGACGAGGCACGTGCCAGTTTCGAACGGCTGCTCAGCCATCGCAACCACGTGGGATTGCTCTCAGAGGATCTGGCACCGAAAACCGGCGAACTCTGGGGCAACTTTCCGCAAACCTACTCCATGGTGGGGATCATCCATGGCGCCATGCGCCTCTCGCGGCCTTGGGATCAAGTGGTTTGATCGGATCGGCGCAGCCCCGTGCATCGGGGGCCTGCCATGCAGGACGGCTGCAGGCTGATCGCGACAGCTCGCAAGATGAAAAAAAGCGCTGACACCTTGCGGTGTCAGCGCTTTCTGATGGGCAGACGTCTCAGTCAAACAGCCGAATCGGCCGTGACCTGAGCATCAAGCTCAACGAACGGGACGCTTGCGTGCGTCGTGCGGAACGAAAGGACGGGCCGGACCGGGGCCGGCGTGACGCGGAGCACCACCGGGCTTGCGGGCAGCGAAATCACCACGGGGCGCAGCGCCACCGCCGAAATCACCGAAACCCGACTTGCGGCCGTAACCCTGACCATCGCGCTGGGGCTCACGGCGGCCACCGCCGAAGTTGTCGGCACCTTGGAAGCCTTCGCCACGGGCCGGGCGCTGGCCGCGATCGCCTTGACCGCCAAAGCCACCACCGAAACCACCGCGGTCACCGCCGCCGAAGCCGCCACGGTCACCACCACCAAAGCCACCGCGATCGCCGCCGGCAAAACCGCCACGACCACCGCCGCCGAACTTGCGGTCACGCGGACCGTAGTCACGGCCTTCGCTGCCACGGCCACGGCCACCGAAGTCGCCACGCGGACGTGCATCGAAGCGCTGCTGCGGCTCCATGCCGGGGATGACTTCGGCCTTGAAGGTCTGCTTGCTGTAGCCCTCGATGTCGAAGATCTTGCGACGATCGCGGAACTCGGCGAAGGTCACAGCAAGGCCATCGCGGCCGGCACGCCCAGTACGGCCAATTCGGTGGGTGTAGTCTTCGGCCTTCATCGGCAGACCAAAGTTGAACACGTGGGTGATGGTGGGCACGTCAATGCCACGGGCTGCCACGTCGGTGGCCACCAGAATCTGCACCTGGCCGCTGCGCAGGGCCATCAGACGACGGTTGCGCAGACCTTGGCTCAGGGCACCGTGCAACGCGACGGCCGAGAAGCCTTCTTGTTGCAGATCGGTGGCCAGGCCATCACATTCCACCTGGGTGCTGGCAAACACGATGGCCTGGTCGATGCTGGTGTCACGCAGCCAGTGGTCCAGCATCTTGCGCTTGTGCTGGGCGTTGTCAGCCCAAAACAGCACCTGCTTGATGTTGGCGTGCTTCTCCTGCGGGGAGTCGATCTGGATGCGTTGCGGCTCGCGCATCACGCGGGCAGCCAGTTGCTGGATGCGCGGCGCGAAGGTGGCGCTGAACATCATGGTCTGCTGACGTTGGATGGTGAGCTGGTTGATTTCAGCCAGATCGTCCGAGAAGCCCAGATCCAGCATGCGGTCGGCTTCGTCGACCACCAGGAACTGAACCTGGTCCAGCTTGATCTGCTGCGAGCGCTGCAGGTCGAGCAGGCGGCCCGGGGTGGCCACTACCAGATTGGCGTTTTGCAGCTTGGCGATCTGCACTTGGTACGGCATGCCGCCCACCACGTTGGCCACACGCAGGCCACGGCAATGCTTGACCAGATCGATGGCGTCATGGGCCACCTGCTGAGCCAGTTCGCGGGTCGGGCACAGAATCAAGGCGCCAGGAACGGCGGCCTTGAAGTTGCGGGCGTTGGTGGGGTCTTTGCGCTTGGGGCGCTTGGGGGCAGGCTCGCCACGGGCAGCGGCTTCGGCCACCGCGCGGTCGAATTCGGCGCGGGCATCGGCCTCGGCCTGGGCTTGTTGTTGGATCAGCGTGTGCAGCACGGGCAGCAGGAAGGCGGCGGTCTTGCCGCTGCCGGTCTGGCTGGAGACCATCAAATCGATGTAGCGGGCGGTTTCGCCAGCTTGCACGTCGGCGGGCAGGGCCAGGGGGATGGCCTTCAACTGCACGGAGGTGGGTTCGGTGTAGCCCAGGTCGGCCACGGCCTGAACCAGTTCGGGCGCCAGGCCCAGCTTCACGAAGCCATTGGGGAGAGCGGGTTCTGCGGGCTGGCTGGCAGCGTCAGAGTCGGTACCCAGCACTTGGGCGGCGACTTGGGCCACCACGGCGGCGGTGGAAACAAAGGATTCGGCAGGCGCGATGTCGCCCTGCACTGCAAGAGTGTCGGTCATGGTTTTCTCACACGAAATGCGCCGCCGGCGTGGCCAGCGGACGCTTCGTCAATGGTTAAACAACATCAACCATCAAACGAAGCCTGAGCCATCTGGTGTCTGGGAGACGATGGCGCGGGTGGGCGTTTCAGCGAATCTGGAAGACCGACATTCATCGATCCGGACGAGACCTGCTTTTCTGGAAAGCTCTGGGTCATCATCCACAGCCGCAAGCCCGGGAGTGAAGGGAGATGCACAAGAAGCACCCGTTTCCGAGTGCAGCCTGCGATTGTGACAGGTTCAGGGTTTTCCCGCAAGAGAAAGCCCAAAAATGACCTTTATTCGCTGTCGATGACAGCAGAGCACCGGGCACTTACAGCTTGAGAAAGTGCTCGCGGTAATGCGCCAACTCGTCGATCGACTCATGCACATCGGCCAGGGCGGTGTGCTTCTGTGCCTTTTTGAAGCTGGCATAGACCTCCGGCTTCCAACGCCTGGAAAGCTCCTTGAGGGTGCTGACATCCAGGTTGCGGTAATGGAAGAAAGCCTCCAACTTGGGCATGTACTTGACCAGGAAGCGCCGGTCCTGACCGATCGAATTGCCACACATGGGGGCTTTGCCCTTGGGCACGTATTGGCGGATGAACTCGATCAAGCCAGCTTCGGCTTCGGCTTCGGTGGTGGTGGACGCCTTCACCTTGTCAATCAAGCCGCTGCGCCCATGGGTGCCCTTGTTCCAGGCGTCCATCTTGTCGAGCTGCGCATCGCTTTGGTGGATCACGAAGACAGGGCCTTCAACGCGGGGCTCCAGATTCGGTCCGGTCACGACCACGGCGATCTCGATCAGGCGGTCCACCTCGGGGTCGAGTCCGGTCATTTCGCAATCCAGCCACACCAGGTTGAGGTCGGATTTGCTCAGGGGAGAAATGGTTTCTGACATGGGCCGATTGTCGCTGATGGCCTAAACTCCGCCACCATGCCTGAAGCCTCCTCGACCCTGAACCCCGCGCTGCTGCTCACCAGCGTTTTTGCCATCGCCCTGGTGGCCAGCGTGTTGCTGCGCCTGTGGCTGTCGTCACGTCAGATCCGCCATGTGGCCCTGCACCGCGCCTCGGTGCCCATGCCATTCGCCCAGAGCATTCCTCTGGCAGCCCATCAGAAAGCCGCCGACTACACCATCGCCAAAAGCCAGTTCGGCATGCTGGAGTTGGCCTGGAGCACGGCCACCCTCATGGCCTGGACGCTGCTGGGGGGCCTGGATGCCCTGAACCAGGCCCTGCTCGGTTGGCTGGGTGCTGGCATGGTGCAGCAACTGGCCTTGCTGGGCGGCTTCGTGCTCATCGGGGGCCTGCTGGACCTGCCGTTTTCGCTGTATCAGACCTTTGTGATCGAAGAACGCTTCGGTTTCAACAAGATCACCTGGCGTCTGTGGTTGGGCGACCTTGTGAAGTCCAGCCTGCTCGGCCTGCTGATCGGCCTGCCCCTGGCCAGCCTGATCCTCTGGCTGATGGGCAGCACGGGGCGTTTCTGGTGGCTTTGGGCGTGGAGCACCTGGATGGGCTTCAGCCTGCTGATGATGGTCGTCTTCCCCACCTTCATAGCGCCGCTGTTCAACAAGTTCCAGCCCCTGGAAGACGAAACGCTCAAGGCCAGGGTGACAGCGCTGATGCAGCGCTGCGGCTTCTCGGCCAAAGGCCTGTTCGTGATGGATGGCAGCCGGCGCAGCGCCCATGGCAATGCCTATTTCACCGGCTTTGGCGCCGCCAAGCGGGTGGTGTTTTTCGACACCCTGCTGAGCAAACTCTCACCCGCCGAAGTCGATGCCGTGCTGGCCCATGAACTGGGGCACTTCAAGCACAAGCACATCCTGAAGCGCCTGATCGGCGTGTTTGCCTTCAGCCTGGCCGGCTTTGCCTTGCTGGGCTGGGTCAGTGGCCAGGTGTGGTTCTTTGCCGGCTTGGGGGTACAGCCCTCCTTGAGCGGCGCCAACGATGCCCTGGCCCTGCTGTTGTTCATGCTGGTGGTGCCGGTCTTCAGCTTTTTTGTCTCACCCCTGATGGCGCGCATGTCGCGACGCCACGAGTTCGAGGCCGACGCCTATGCCGTGGCGCAGACCGACGGGCAGGCCCTGGCCAGCGCGCTGCTCAAGCTTTACGAGGACAATGCCTCCACGCTGACGCCCGATCCGGTGTTTGCCAATTTTTACTATTCCCACCCGCCGGCCTCTGAAAGGCTGGTCCGCCTGGGCACTTGAAACGGTTTGGCCCCTGGCCCACACGCCCCCTCCATGAACGCCCAGCAATCCCCCTCCAAGCCAGAGCGCCCGGTGCGCGCTCTGAGCCCGACCGAAATCGTGACCCGCCTGGCCCGCCACCCCGGCTGGCGGCTCAACGGCGATGGTGCCGACATCTGCATCGAAAAGAGCTATGCCTTCACCAGCTATGGCGACACCATGGCCTTCGTCAATGCCGTGGCCTTCGTGGCCCGTCGGCGTGATCACCACCCTGAATTGGTGGTGCGGCCACACAGTTGCGTGGTTCGCTTCAATACCCATGATGTGAAAGGCCTGTCGGAGCGTGACTTCGATGCGGCCACCCAGGTCGATGCCCTGCTCGACACCGACCCAGCAGGCAACGCCCGTGAGTGAGCGCCGCACCTTGCAAGAGGGCCTGGTGGTGGCCAGCCATGGGCGCCACTGTGTCGTCGAAAGCCCCGACGGCGTGAGGCGCATCTGCCACCCCCGTGGCAAGAAGAGCCAGGCTGTGGTGGGTGACCGGGTGAGCTGGTTGTCGGCCACACCGGGTCAAGGCGAAGAAGGCACCATCGAGAAGGTGCTGCCGCGCAAGAATCTTTTCTACCGGCAAGACGAGATCCGCACCAAGTCGTTTGCCGCCAACCTCGATCAGGTGCTGATCCTGGTGGCCGCCGAGCCCGAGTTTTCGGCGCACCAGCTCTCGCGCGCCCTGATCGCGGCCGAAGCCGAGCACATCACTCCGATCATCGGTCTCAACAAAAGCGACCTGGTCGAGCCCTTCGCCCGCGCCTGGGCCCGGCTGGCCCCCTACCGGCACATGCATTACGGCGTCATGCCCTTGTCGCTCAAGAAGTCGGGCGAGGTCGACCGCGAGCACCTGCTGCGGCTGCTGAGCCACAAGAACACCCTGGTGCTGGGCCCTTCAGGCTCGGGCAAAAGCACGCTGATCAACCTGCTGGTGCCTGGCGCCCTGGTCGAAACACAGGAGATTTCACAGGCCTTGAACTCGGGCAAGCACACGACCACCAGCACCTCCTGGTACTGGGTGGACGCCGAGCGCCAGACGGGGCTGATCGACTCGCCGGGCTTTCAGGAGTTCGGGCTGCACCACATCGACCCCGCCCAATTGGCGGCCTACATGCCCGACCTCAAGCCCCATGTGGCGAACTGCAAGTTCTACAACTGCACCCATCTGCACGAGCCGGGCTGCGGGGTCATGGCCGCGGTGAGCGCCGAAGACCGACCAGACGCCATCAGCGAGCAACGCTACCGCATCTATGCCGACCTGTTTGCCGAGCTGAGCCAAAGCCGCTATTGAGGCCATACCGGCCTCGCCAGCCTCAGGCTGGCAGCAAGGGGCGCAGCGCCTCGATCAACGCCAGGCACTGGTCCGGGGTGCCCACCGTGATGCGCAGGTATTGCTCGATGCGCGGCAGTCGGAAGTGCCGCACCAGCACCGCGCGTTCACGCAGCCCGGCGGCCAGCAAACCCGCATCACAAGCCGGGTGGCGCACAAACAGGAAGTTGGCCTGCGAGGGCAGCACCTCAAAGCCCAGGTCTTCAAGCTGCAAGGCCAGGCCTTCGCGGCTGTGCATCACGGCCTGTCGGGTCTGATCGAAGTAGACCTGGTCCTCATAGGCCGCCTGCGCTCCAGCCTGGGCCAATTTGTCGAGGGGGTAGGAATTGAAGCTGTTCTTGACCCGTTCCAGGGCGTCGATGAGGTGACGCTGCCCCATGGCCACCCCGACCCGCAGGCCTGCGAGCGAACGCGACTTGGACAGCGTGTGCACCACCAGCAAATTGGGATGCTGCTCGATCAAGGACACAGCGCTTTGAGCGCCAAAATCAACATAGGCCTCATCCACCAGCACCACCCTGTCGGGATGCAGAAGCAGCAGACGCTGGATCTCGGCCAAGGGCAAGCCGATGCCGGTGGGCGCATTGGGATTGGCCACCACCACCCCCGCCGCCACGGTGGCCGGCGGTGCGACCAGGTCGGAAACCTCAAGACGCAGGCCCTCGCGCAAGGGGACCTTCAGAGCCGGAATGCCATACAGATCGCAATAGACGCTGTAGAAACTGTAGGTGATGTCCGGCATCAGCAGGGGGGCTCCGCCCTGCTGGAAAAAGGCTTGGAATGCATGGGCCAGCACCTCATCCGAGCCATTGCCCACAAACACCTCACCCCATTGCAGACCATGGTGGGCCGCAATGGTGCGACGCAATTCAACGGACTCCGGATCGGGGTAACGCTCCAGGCCCGTGCGCGTGGCGGCATTGATCGCAGCCAGCACCTGAGGCGATGGGGGGTAAGGGTTCTCGTTGGTGTTGAGCTTGACCAGACCGGCCATGCGTGGCTGCTCACCCGGAACATAGGGCTTGAGCTTGCCGACCAGAGGGCTCCAGTAACTCGGATTCATGACAGAGATCTCGCTTGAATGAGTGCCCCGGGACGCAGGGCAGGATCAGGGGGGGGTGCAGGGTCGGTGGGCGGGCGGACAAGCCCAAGGCAGTCAGAAGTGCGGCACCCCGAAGGGCGCCCTCAACCCAGCAGGCGCGCCAGCGTCAACAAGGCCAACAACACCATCCATACCACGACCGAGCGCCACACCAGGCCCACGATCTGGGCCAGATGCGCCACTTCGGGCTCACGGCCTGGCGTGCTGTCGCTGTCTGCGGACTCAGCATCGGCCTCGCCCGCCGAAAACTCGGGCAGTTGCGAAGGCAAGGCCGTCACCTTCAAGGCTTCGCCCCCCAGCCGCACATTGATGGCACCGGCCGTCGCAGCCAACACCACACCGTCGTTGTCATTGGGGAAGCGTTGGGCGTGGTAGCGCCACCCATCAATGGCTTCCTCGAAGTTGCCGACCACGGCAAACACCAACGCCGTCAGGCGGGCGGGCAGCCAGTCGATCACCGTCCAAGTCTGGGCCGCGGCGCGCTGAAGCGCTTCGCTGACGGCCTGCTGCCCCACCCGGTTGCGATAGCGCCAGTACCGCGAGACAAACTCGGCCAGCCGGTAGATCACGGCCCCCGCAGGCCCCAGGCCCACGGCAGCCAACACGGAGTACCAGGCCAGCACACCGAACACATGGCGGTGCGCCGCCAGCACTGAATACTCGATCACATGGCGAACGATCTCACTGCGCGGCAACTCGCTCGCGTCCACCTGTTGCCACTGGGCCAGCAACTCGCGCGCACGCGCCTCGTCACCATCTTCCAGGGCATCACGGATATCGGTGAAGTGGTGGCTGAACTGCCTGAACCCCAGGGTGACGTACAACACGGCCACGTTCCAGAGCATGGCCACCGGCCACCCCACGAACACCCACAGCAACCAGTGGATCGCCAGTGCCACCAGTGCCGGAAACAGCACCGCCAGGCCCCAGGTGATCCAGCCATGCTGAGGTTTGCCGGCATCAAAATTACGGCTGGCGGTGCGCGCCCAGGCACGCAATCCCGCATGAATCGGGTTGCTGCGCCCCAAGGGTCGGGCCTGCTCGATCAACAAAGCCAAAAGAATGGCGAAAAAGCTCATGCTGCGATGATACCGGGGGCTGTTACCGCTTCTGCGTCGCGGCCCTCAAGCCGCCAGAAATCGGTAGAAATTGCGCAACATGCCTGCCGTGGCACCCCAGATGAAGCGCTCCTGCCCGCCATCCATCCAGGGCATCGAAAACCATTCGCGCCGCACGCCTTCGGCCTCATAGGCATGCCGCCGATGGTTTGCCGGGTTCATCAAAAAAGCCAGCGGAACCTCAAAGGCCGAGGCCACCTCATCGGGGTTGAGTTGCAGGCTGAATCCCGGGCTGACCAAGCCCACCACAGGGGTGACGATGTAGGCCGTGCCCGTGGTGTAGATCGGCAGGCTGCCCAGCACCCGGACATGCTCGGGCGCGAGCCCGACCTCTTCCTGGGCTTCACGCAAGGCCGTGGCCGCAGGCGTGGCGTCGGTGTCATCCATGCGCCCCCCCGGAAACGCCACTTGCCCGGAGTGCGTCGACAGATGCTCGGTGCGCTGGGTGAGCAACACCGTCGGCTCATCGCGCAACACGATGGGCACCAGCACCGAGGCCTGAGCAGGCTGCCGATTGGCAAAGCGCCGCTCCATCGTCACCTCCGGCTGCCAGCTCGGTGGCAGGGCAAACCGCTGTGCCAAGGCCTCAGGGCGCAGGCGATCGGCGCTGACAGCAGGCAAATCGGCATCGGTGCGCAGCACAGGCACCGCGCGCGGGTCAAAGTTCGGCAGACGGGACAAGGGCGTGAGGGCAGAGGTGTCGTTGCTCAAGGGAGTGCCCCTGGGGGGAGGAAAACAAGGGTGCGATCCACAAGATCGAGTACCGCAGAAACAAAAAAGCCGCTGACAGCGAGGGCTGCAGCGGCTTTCCCGGATGAAGCTGTCAAGCTCAGGCGGCAGCAGCCACCTTGTTGACACGCGCCGGCAGCTTTTCCTTGATGCGGGCCGACTTGCCGCTGCGCGAACGCAGGTAGTACAGCTTGGCACGACGGACATCGCCACGACGCTTGACTTCGATGCTGGCGATCAGCGGGCTGTAGGTTTGGAACGTGCGTTCCACGCCTTCGCCGCTGGAGATCTTGCGCACGATGAAGCCACTGTTGAGGCCACGGTTGCGCTTGGCGATCACCACGCCTTCGAAAGCCTGAACACGCTTGCGGTTGCCTTCAACCACGTTCACGCTGACGATCACGGTGTCGCCAGGGGCGAACTCGGGAATGGTCTTGTTCAGGCGAGCAATTTCTTCTTGCTCAAGAGTTTGGATCAGATTCATGAGGACCTCATACGATCTTGCCCGCGCCATGATTGGCAGTGTCGGAATGACTTGCACCTTGCTGCACAGGCCTGAAGCGAGACACCGTGCTTGCGCACGACGCCCGCCCCATGCCTCGTGGACAATTTCCGAAGAGAACTTCGAAGAATTTGCAAAGTGGCTCGCTCTAAAAAATCACAGAGCAAGCGGCCGGCCAGAGGATCGAAAAGCCTTTGATTATAACCAATCAGGAATTTCTGACCAGTGCAGCCTCATCCTTGGCATTCAGCAGGCCGGCCTCACGTGCGGCGACGATCAGCTCCGGGCGGTGTTGTGCTGTGATGCGCAGGCGCTCATCCCGCCGCCAGCGCTCGATGTGGGCATGGTGGCCCGACAGCAGCACGTCCGGCACGGGCATCGGGGCGGCGCCCTCAGCGGGCTGCCAAACCTCCGGTCGGGTGTAGTGCGGACAGTCCAGCAAGCCATCCAGCGCTGGATTGAAACTGTCGAACTGATGACTGCCCTCGTCATTGAGCACACCAGGCTGCAACCGAGTGACAGCATCGATCAGGGCCATCGCAGCAATTTCGCCCCCCGACAGGACGAAGTCACCCAGGCTGATCTGGGCATCCACATGGGCATCGATGAAGCGCTGGTCAATGCCCTCGTAGCGACCGCACAGCAAAATCGCACCCGGGCTTTGCGCCCACTGCTCCACCGCTGGGTGGTTGAGCACCTGCCCGATGGGCGAGAACAGCACCACAGGGGCCTGCTGGGGCTCCGCCAGATTGGCGCGGTCAGCACGAATGGCCTGCAGACAACGCTCCAAGGGCTCGATCATCATGACCATGCCAGGCCCACCACCGAAGGGGCGATCGTCCACACGCCGGTAATTGCCCTGCGCAAAATCGCGTGGATTCCAGAGACGAACGCTCACCTGACCCGAGGCATAGGCCCGGCGCGTCACACCAGCCGCAAGAAACGGCTCGAACAACTCGGGAAACAAGGTGATGACGTCAAATCGCATGGGGTGCAGCCGACTCGGCTCAGTAATCAGGCTGCCAATCGACAGTGATGCAGCGGCCCGCCAGGTCCACCTTGTCCACATAGGCCGACACGAACGGCACCATGCGTTCCAGGGTCTTGCCATCCTGCTCGTAGGCAATCACCAGCACGGTCTGGGGCCCGGTATGCATCAGATCGCGCACCACACCGAGGGCCAGGCCTTCGCGGTTCACCACGCTCAAGCCCAACAGGTCAACCCAGTAGTACTCATCGGTGTCAGCGGTCGGAAAGCTGGATCGGGGCACGAAAATACGTGCGCCCTTCAGGGCTTCCGCGGCATTTCGATCGAGCACATCGTGCGCCGTGGCCACCACGGAGTCTGAGTGCTCCTTGGCCTCCTTGACCGCGAGGCGCACCGTGCCCGTGAAGGTCTTGGCCCCTTTTTCAGCAGGCTGCAGGTACCAGCGCTTGGATGAAAACAAGGCTTCTGGCGTTGCGCTGTAAGGCAACACGCGGAACCAGCCTTTGATGCCCCAGGCATCGGCAATGCGACCCACCTCGATGGCATCGGCCGGAAGTTCAGCCGCCTCGAGCGGGGGAAAGTTCTGTGACATGAAAATGCAGGCCCCAAAAAAATTCAGGCCGGCGGTGCGAACACTGCCGGCCTGTCTGTGCGCTCAATCAGCAAAGCGAAGAGCGTGCGGATTGAGCGCGTGGCGCGATCAGGCAGCCTTCTTGGCGAGTTGCTTGATCAGGCGTTCCACGGTGTCGGAAGCCTGGGCACCAACGCCCTTCCAATAGGTCAGACGGTCTTGCGCGATGCGCAGGCCTTCTTCCGATTCCTTGGCGCTGGGGTTGTAAAAACCCAGACGTTCAATGAAGCGGCCATCGCGACGTTCGCGCTTGTCTGCGACGACGATGTTGTAAAACGGACGGGCCTTGGAGCCGCCGCGGGAGAGTCGAATGACGACCATGATTTATCCTTGGGTGGTGGAATTTCTTCCGAAATTTCTTCCAGCGTTGAGACACGCGACATAGCCACCCGGCCAGCGACACGCTGAAAAGCTCACGATTATAACCGTTTCACATTTTCATGCCCATCATCCGACCCAGCACCGAGGCCGACGTGCCCGCCATCACCGCTATTTATGCCCACCACGTGCTGCATGGCACAGGCACTTTCGAGGTCGATCCACCCAGTGAGGCCGACATGGTCACCCGGCGTGCCGACGTGCTGGCCAAGGGCCTGCCCTACCTCGTGATGGAGCACGAGGGTCGGGTGGTCGGCTTCTCGTATTGCAACTGGTTCAAGCCCAGGCCAGCGTACCGCTTCTCTGCCGAAGACTCGATCTACATGGCCGCCGAGGCCAAGGGCCAGGGTTGGGGCCGAGCCCTGCTCGCCGAACTGGGCGCACGGGCCGAGGCCGTGGGCGTGCGCAAGCTGATTGCTGTGATCGGCGACTCGGCCAACGCTGGCTCGATTGGCGTGCACCGCAGCGTCGGCTTCACCCCGGTCGGGGTGCTCAAGGCCTGCGGCTGGAAGTTCAACCGTTGGCTTGACATCGTTCTGATGGAAAAAAGCCTGGGCCAGGGCGACAGCAGCTCCCCCGAGTAAAGTCGGCGCATGAAAAACAAAACCCTGGCGGCGTGGCTGGCCTTTCTGGGCGGGCCACTCGGCCTGCATCGCTTCTACCTCAAGGGCTGGGGCGACTGGCTGGGCTGGGCTCTGTGGGTTCCGACCCTGTTGGGCCTGTGGGGCCTGGAGCGCGTGCAGGCACTGGGCCTGGACGACACCCTGAGCTGGGTGCTGCTGCCCGTGCTGGGCTTCAACATCGCAGCCTGCGCCCTGTGTGCCATCGTCTACGGGCTGATGACGCCCGAGAAGTGGAACCGTCGCTACAACCCGGGCCTGGCCGAAGACGCGGCCCCAGGGCGTACCCACTGGGGCACGATTGCAGTGCTGGCGGCAGCACTGCTGATCGGCACTGGCGTGCTGATGACCAGCCTGGTCTACAGCTTTCAGCGCTACTTCGAGTACCAGATCGACGAGGCGCGCAAGATCTCCCAACCCGCCGACTGACGTCCACGCCTCAATCGCGCGAGGGCAGGGGATTGAGCGGATCGCCCCCGTACAGCCAGGGCACATCCAGCAGCCGGTCCCCAAGAATCTGCATGCCCAGGTCGCGCCCCCAGCGCAGCAAGCCGCTGGAATGGAAAATGCGCCCATTGCGCTCGGCCCGGGCCTGCACACGCGCACAGCGTTGCCAACGGTTCAGGGCGTAACGCTGCAATCGGGTGGGCAGATCGATCTCGGTCATGGCCAAGGATTGCGCCAGGGCATGGGCATCTTCGATGGCCATGCCGGCCCCCTGGGCCAGGTAGGGGCGCATCGGGTGCGCCGCGTCGCCCAACAGGGCCACCCGCCCGCGCGCCATCTGATCGGCACCCGCCACTGGCGGCCTGTCGCACAGTGCCCACAGACGCCATTCAGGAACCGCCTTGATCAGATCCTGCAAGCCGGCACAAGTGCCGGCCATGGCGGCCTGCAACTGCTGCGCGTTGGTGCTGTGGTCCCAGTGGCTGAGGTCGCCCTCCACTTCGCCGTGGACGATGGCCACCACGTTCTGCCAATCCCCCCCTCGCACAGGGTAGGCCACCACGTGCAAGCGTGGCCCCAACCAGGCCGTCACCGATTGGGTGCGCAAGCCGGCCGGCAGCGACGATTGCGGCAGCATGGCGCGGAAGGCCAGATGGCCTGTGGCGCGCGGCTGGGTGTCACCCCAGACCACACGCCGCACCTGGCTCCACAAGCCATCAGCCCCCACCAGCACATCGCCTTCGATGCGTTTGCTACCCGCCAACTCCAGCGCCACCCCCTCCCCGGCCGCCGCTGCATGCACACCCTGCACCGGAGCAGCCTGGTGCAGCGTGACCTGACCATGTGCCCGGACAGCCTCCAGCAACAGGTGGTGCAGATCGGCACGGTGGATGGTGGCATACGGCGCCCCATACCGCCCCTCGGCACGCCCGCGCAAGGGCAGCCCCCCCAGAACAGCCCCGGACAGTGCAGAACGCACCTGCAGCCGATCCGGAAAAGCAGCCACGGTCTCCAACGCGGTCTCCAGACCCCAGTGGTGCAGCACGCGGACCACGTTCGGACTGATCTGGATTCCCGCCCCCACCTCGCTGAAGACAGGGGCGCGTTCAAACAGGCGCACCACCCAACCGGCTTGCGCACAGGCCAGGGCGGCGGCCAATCCACCAATACCGCCACCGGCCACCAAAACTTCGATCTGCTGACTCATCCGAGGATTGTGCCGCGCTCAGCGGGCTCGTTTTCGGCCAAGCCTTGCGCTCGCTCAAGCACATCGACCGGCGACGGGCGCCCGAAGAGATAACCCTGAAAGGCCCGACACCCACTTTGGTAGAGAAATTCAAGCTGCCCCAGCGTCTCCACCCCTTCGGCCACCACGGCCAGATCCAGGCTGTTGGCCAAGGCCAGGATGGTGCGGACGATGGCGGCATCGTTGGGGTCGACCAGCACATCCCGCACGAATGACTGGTCAATCTTCAACTGGTCCAGCGGCAGGCGTTTGAGGTAGCTCAGACTTGAATACCCGGTCCCAAAATCATCCAGCGAAAAGCGCACGCCTTCCATGCGCAACTCGGTCATCTTGGCGATCATGTCCTCCACGTCGGTGAGGAGCAGACTCTCGGTCAACTCCAGCTGCAAGCAGCGTGCCCGCGCCCCCGAGCGCGACAGACTCTGCCGCACCCAGGCCACGAAATCAGGGTGCCTGAACTGCCGGGCGCTGACGTTGACGGAGATGGTCAGATCACGTGTGGCCTCCCGCTCGGACCACCGCACGAGTTGGGAGCAGGCCTGATCCAGCACCCACTGTCCCAAGGGCAGGATCAGCCCGGTCTGCTCGGCCAGCGGGATGAACTCTGCTGGCGAGACCATGCCACGCTGCGGATGCGCCCAGCGCACCAGGGCTTCTGCACCGGTGATGCGCCGTGCGTCATCGACCACGGCCTGGTAGTAAAGCAGCAACTCATGACGCAGCAGGCCCTGGCGCAGATCCCCCTCCAGCACCGACCGCGCCGTGACCGCAGCCTGCATCTGCGGATCAAAGAACCGCAGCGTGTTGCGCCCGTTCGCCTTGGCCTGGTACATGGCGAGATCGGCGCGCTTGAGCAACTCGTCAATCGGGGTGTCATCGCCCTGGAACAGGGTGATGCCGATGCTGGGCGTGCTGTAGTACTCCAGACCATTGAGGTCGAAGGGCTTGTTCATGCTGGCCAGCAGCTTCTCGGCCACTCGCTCGGCCTGCTCGGCCGCAGCGGACCGCTCACTGGCCAGGTCTTCCAGCATCAGGACGAATTCATCGCCCCCGAAGCGCGCCACCGTGTCGCACTGGCGCATGCACTTGACCAGTCGGCGACCGACCTGCACCAGCAACTGGTCTCCTTTGGCGTGACCCAAGGTGTCATTGAGGTCTTTGAAGTTGTCCAGGTCCAGAAACAGCAAGGCACCGTGGTGCCCCATGCGCTCGCTGGACAGGCAGGCCTGGTGCAGTCGATCGATCAGCAAGCGGCGATTGGGCAACTCGGTCAGCGCATCGTAGAAAGCCAGTCGCTCAATCTCGCGCTCGGCGCGCTTGCGATCCGTGATGTCACGCGCCACCCCCAGAATGCCGGTGATCTGGCCTTCGTTGTCCCTGATAGGGGTCTTGATGGTTTCGAACAAGCCATGGTGGCCGTCCGCAAACACCATGTCCTCCTCGTAGATCGTCGGCTGCTTCAACTTCAGCAATTCCAGGTCACGGGCCCGGTAATGTTGGGCAGCCGCCAAAGGGAACAACTGCTCATCGGTACGCCCGATGATGCCCGCCTCGCCGCGTCCGGCAAAACGCTCGAAAACCGGGTTGCAATACTGGTAACTGCCCTCGATGTCCTTCAGGAACACCATGTCCGGCAGAGCGTTGACCAAGGCCCGCAAGCGGGTCTGGTTCTGCTCCAGAGCCAACTCCATCGTTTTGCGTTCGGTGGTGTCGACAGCGAAAGCGATGAAACCGATGACCGTGCCATCCGCCCCCCGCTCGGGGGCCAGGGTCGTGTGCCGGTAACGCACCTGGCCCGAAGGCAATTCAACACGGTTCTCAAACACCACCAGTTCACCGGCCAGCGCGCGTTGCACAAAGGGCAGCATGCGCTGCAGGCGGTCCGGCGAGACGATCGCAGACAAGGGCTGTCCCCGCATCGCATCCACCGACCGACCAAACCAGGAGGCATGGGCTTCGTTGACAAACTGGAACCGCAGATCGCGATCCAGCCGAGACACGCCACCCGGCATCTGCATGAGGATGCTGGCCAGTTGCGCATCCTTCTCGTGGGCCCGGCGCTCCGCCTCCTTGCGCGGCGTCACATCGATGTTGAAACCGACCAGCCCCCTGACCGCCTCGCCCTGCCGGAGCGGTGCCACGATGCACAGGAATGAACGCATCCGCCCCTGCACCAAGGTGTCCATCTCGTACTCGATCACTTCACCTTGCCAGGCCCGCGCGTTGTAGCGCGCCCAACGCTCCTGCTCCTCCAGGCGGTCGGTGCATTGGGCTGGTGTCAGCCCCAGTTGCGAGCCGAAATGAGCCACACGAGCCGGGTTTTCGAGGACCAGACGCTCCTGCTCGTCCCGCACCCAGGCCTCGAACGGCATGTTGTCGACCATGGTGCGCAACACGGCCTCATTGCTGCGCTGCACCTGCTCGTCCAGCTTTTCACGCGTGATGTCCAGCACCAGACCGTCCCACATCACACGACCATCGTCCAAATGCCTGGGCGCGGAGCACACCCGCAGCCAGCGCATGGCACCATTTCTGACCGGCATCCGAACCACCACGTCCAGCACGGACATCGAGCGCGCCGACTCGGTCTCAGCCGACCGAAGCAACTCCAGATCCTCAGGCAGCAGGCGTCCGTACAACAGCATCGGATCCCGCAGGACATCAGCCATGTTCATGCCGCCCACGCGTTGCACTGCATCGCTCACATACACAAAACGGTTTTGCCCCTCCTGATCGCGCTCAGCCTGAAACAGCAGCCCATTGGGAATGTTCCTGGCCAATGCGGCCAATTGCACTTCACGGTCACGCAAAGAGGCTTCGGTCCGCCTGATCAGCTCATAGGGCTGACGGATATTGATGGCAAAAACAGCTCGGAAGATGAGCCAATCCGCGACCACCTTGAACACATGCCCCAGCACATTCAGAGAGTCTTCGGGCGCGTGGTAGCTGGCAAAAACAACTTCGCCCAGCGCCATCACGAAACAGGCTCCTGCCAGCCAGAACCCACGAGACCGCCCGGTGCGCTGAGCCGAGCCCCAGAAAGTCACGGCTATGGCCAGATTGGCCAGACACAGGGCATATTCAACAAATACCTTGAACGTGGTCAGACCGTAGTCAGGCACGTAGACAGATGGCAAACCATTCGGATGCCATGTGAACAACCAGAACAAGCCCAACGAGACAGCTATGGCCCCCCAAAACCAGCGCCCGGCCGACCCTGGCAAGCGCAGGTTCAAGGCCAGCATGGCCAAGGCCAGGGTCTCGAAAATACGGGCCGCCAACCAGAAATAAATGGCTTTCGAGGTACTCGACTCTGACAACAAGGGCGGCATCCCTGCATAGGAAAGGGCATGCAGCAGATCGCAAACCGCCGTCACCGTGAATCCGAAAATCAGGGCGTTGGACTGCCGGCGCTGCGCCCGCTCCAGCGAATACCAGGACACCGCCACCACCAAGGCCGCCACCACCACAGCGGAGACCTCCAGCATCAAATGCAAGCCCAACCAAAGGCCCTCACCCCGCTCGAACAAGCGCACCGGGGGTGAGAGCAGCAACACCGATAAAAGCACACCCGCAGCCATGCCCAGACGGGTGGTGATTGTTCGCGCCTGAAGACTGGCGTCTTGGTCCTTCATTCTGCAAGCCTGTCGATTTCGTTACAGCCTTTATCAGGCAAAAACGACCAATCGACAATAAGAATGTGGAGCACTGCAGCCGAAATACCTCACCGCCATCAGACACATGCACGAGAACGGTCTCCGTCAGCCCGCTGCAAGATCGGACTGGTCGATCTGCGCAGGCACCCAGGTCTGATGTGGCCCCGCCCAGAACCACATTTGGCGGCCCCGGCCCCTGGAAAGCCCACTCGGCGCCCCTTCGCGCAGCGCTGAATTCAACCGACGACGAAATCAGATCCGGCAGAACCGAATGCCGGAGAGACAGGCCAGACCCTCTGCATGGGAGCGACGCCGTCGGAATCAAATGCGCGTATCGATCAAGGCGTCTGAAGTTTCAAGCTCATTTCACCGGCGATTCGATCCAAGCAAGAATGAACAGTCGCATCGCAGCAAATCGACAAGCCCTACCCGTCTGGATCGCCAATAGCTGGCTCAGCTTCACAAAATGAAAATCAAAAACAACTGATTTTCACAATATCAATTCAATGCATCTGTCAGATGGAGGCAAGAGACCCCGCCGGGAGCACCAGCCATAAATACATTTAGACACAACTTTGTCAGCCAGACGCGGGGCCGGTGTTCGCATTTCTGACCAACAAGACAGCAAAAAGCCCGCACAGAAACAAGTCTGTCCGGGCTCTTTGTGTCATGCGCCAACCAGCGCAGAACAGGGTTCAATCAATCGGGCTGCGATCAGGCGGCAATCAAAAATTGTGCACGGTCCTGGTCTTGAATCCACTTCGGTGCCTTACCACGGCCCGTCCAGGTTTCACCGGTGGCGGGATTGCGGTATTTGGCAGCAACCTTGCCGCCCTTGGCAGCAGAACTGCTGCGAGCGCGCGGTGCCTGGAAAATATCTTCGGCCGTCAGACCAAAATCAGCCACCAAGGTACGCACTTGCGCCACCGCATCAGCGGTTTCACGCTTGCGAGCTTCTTGAATCTGCTGCTCCAGGGCTTCGCGTTGCTTCAGTAGATCTTTGTACGTCGTGCTCATGATTTGATCAACCCATTCGTGTTTAAAAGCTCATTATAGAAATAATTTCAAGCCACACCAAGGTCAGACCTGAACGCCCCCTGGAAATTGAGGATTATCTTCACAGAGCAGACATGTACGTCCGATTATTGAAGCACCAGCCCGTCGCGAAATACCACACAGCTCAGAGGTGGGAGCCCACCGGCCAAGCCAGAACTTTGTCAATTCTTCGCCCATCGAGGTCCACCACTTCAAAAATCCAGCCGGCACATTCGATCCGCTCGCCTGTCGCGGGTAAATGACCCGATTCAAACATCAGCAAGCCCGCCAAGGTGTTGTAGCGACCGCGCTCCTCGTCGGGCAATTCGCGAATATCCAGTCGCGCCCGCAATTCATCCACGGGCATCAAACCATCCAGCAGCCACGATCCACCCTCGCGCCGCACCGCCCAGGCATCGGCCTGCGCCAGGGGTTGCAATTCACCGGTGATGGCTTCAAGCACATCGTGCGGTGTCATCAAGCCCTGCACCACACCATATTCATCCACCACCAGCACCATGCGGGCGGCGCGAGCCCGGAATTGTTCCAGCAACTCCATACCACTGAGGGTTTCAGGCAGAAATGCGGCCGGCAAAACATGGGCCTCAATGGGCCCGGCATGGTCAGGCCCCAGCTCCAGCAGCGAAGCGACGCTGATCAGCCCCACCACGTCATCGAGCGAGCCTCGACAGACCGGGTACCAGGAATGGCTGTTGAGCGCGCCAGCGGCGCGAATCCGCTGCAGGCACTGCGCCGCGGAATCTTGGGCCTCAAGCCAGTCGATCTCAGCCCGGGGCAGCATCATCGACGTCAGCGGCCGGTCATCCAGGCGAAACACGTTCTGCACCATCTGGTGCTCATGCTCTTCGATCACCCCGGCGTCCAGACCTTCCTCGAGACTGGCCACGATTTCCTCTTCGGTCACCGAGCGGCCACCCGAATCATCGACCCGCAGCAGCCGCAAGACCGCATGGGTGCTGATCGACAGCAGCCGCACAAAGGGCTTGGCCCCCACCGCCACCCAGGACATGGGGCGCGAGATCCAGCGGGCCACCGTCTCGGGGTACAACTGCCCGATGCGCTTGGGCACCAGTTCACCGAACACGATGGTGATGAAGGTGATGGCCGTCACCACCACCGCGGTCGCCGTGACGCCAGCCACGCCTTCGGGCATGTTCCAGCTCACGAGCCAATGGGCCAGACGATCGCTGAATGCGGCCTCGCCCAAAATGCCGTTGAGCATGCCGATCGAGGTGATGCCGACCTGGACCGAGGACAGGAATTGGGTGGGGTTGTCGAGCAAGGCCAGTGCCGTGGCCGCCCCCTTGTCGCCGGCCTCCGCCATGGCGGTCAAACGGGCTTTGCGGCTCGATGCCAGCGACATCTCGGACATGGCAAACACTGCATTGAGCAGGGTCAGCAGGGCAATCAGCAGGAAATCCATGCAGGGGAGTAGAGAATCAACACCATGGCAATGTACTTGATTGGTGATGTCCAGGGCTGCAACGATGCCCTGGGCCGGCTGCTGGACACGCTGGGTTTCTCACCCAGCCGTGACACGATTTACCTGCTGGGCGACCTGGTCAACCGGGGCCCGGACTCCGCCGGGGTGCTCAGGCGGCTGATGAAGCTGGAGGACGCGGCCCGCTGTCTGCTGGGCAACCACGACCTGCACCTGCTGGCCGCGGCCGAAGGTCTGCGCCCCCCAGGACGCAAGGACACCCTGCAGGGCATCCTGCTGGCCGACGACCGCTCCACCCTGATCGAGTGGGTGCGACGCCAGCCCCTGGCGCGACATGAGAACGGTGTGCTGATGTTCCACGCAGGCGTGCTGCCCAGTTGGACACCCAGCCAGGTCATGGCCTTGGCCCAGGAGGTGCAGGATGTGCTGAGCGGCCCCGACTGGCTCGATTTCCTGCGCAACATGTACGGCAACCTGCCCTTGGGATGGCGCCATGGCCTGCGTGGGCACGAGCGCCTGCGCGTCATCGTCAACGCCCTCACGCGACTGCGTTTTTGCACGCCTCAAGGAGAAATGGAGTTCGCCAGCACGGAGAGTGCCGATGGCGGGCCACCAGGCTATCTGCCTTGGTTCGATGTGCCGGGACGGGCCACCGCCGACACGCTGGTGGCCTTTGGCCACTGGTCCACACTGGGTTGGCAGAACCGCCCCAAGCTGCTGTCGCTGGACACAGGCTGCGTCTGGGGCGGCTGCCTGAGCGCCGTGCGCCTGGGCCAAAACCTTGCCGAGCGGGAATTGATTCAGGTGAAATGCCCGCCCGCCCAGAAGCCCGGGCGCTGACGGGATCAAGACCGGGCCTCGACCTTGCCACAGGCCGGCCGCCCGGGAGGACGATCAGGAAACGACCGGATCCGCTGCCTTGAACAGCGCAGCGACCTTGCGTTTGGGCTTGATGTTCGAGGAAATCGCCCGGGCAGGCGCCTTGGCCGCAGCCTCCCAAGCGGGGGCGGCATCCACGGCCGGGGCCTGGTAGGGCTGATCGAAGAAAGGATCCCGGGGCGCCGAATGGGTGCGGTAGGAGCGGCGCTCACGCCCGTAACCTTCTGCCGTGGCCTCGGTGCGCTCACGCTCACGTTCACGCGGGGCCGGACGGCCTTCACCCTGCTGGTACATGCGGCGGCCTTCGTTGATGCGCTCGCGAGGACGGTCTTCGTCGTATTCGAGGGCTTCGACTTCGATCTTCTTCTTGATCAGCTTCTCGATGTCGGCCACCAGGCGGGCATCGTTGTTGCCGCCCACAAAGCTCACCGCCAGGCCCGATGCGCCCGCGCGGCCTGTCCGGCCGATGCGGTGCACATAGTCTTCGGCGTTGAAGGGGATGTCCATGTTGAACACCGCCGGCACATCCTTGATGTCCAGGCCGCGGGCCGCCACGTCGGTGCACACCAGCAGGTCGACTTCGCCCTTCTTGAAGGCATCGAGCGCCTTCAGGCGCTCGTCCTGGCTCTTGTCGCCATGCAATGCGGCCGTCTTGAGGCCATCGCGGTCCAGCGAGCGCGCCAGCCGGGCACAGCCCAGCTTGCTGTTCACAAACACAAAGGCCTGCTTGATGCCTTGCCGACGAAGCACCTGGTGCAGGGCACGGCGCTTGTCGTCATCGTTCACACCGTAGAAGTGCTGCTCCACGGTGGACGCCGTGGCGTTCGAGCGGGCCACTTCGATGGTGACCGGGTCTTGCAGGTAGCTGCCGGCCAGGCGCTTGATCTCAGGCGAGAACGTGGCCGAGAACAGCAAGGTGGTGCGCTGCTTGGGCAGGTAGCTCAGAATGCGCTGCAGATCAGGCAGGAAGCCGATGTCGAGCATGCGGTCTGCCTCGTCGAGCACCACGTACTCAACCTGGTTCAGCACCGCGTTCTTGGCCTCGATGTGATCGAGCAGACGCCCCGGCGTGGCCACCAGCACCTCGACACCGCGCTTGAGTTCTGCCGTCTGGGGCTTCATGTCCATGCCACCAAACACCACGGCGCTGCGCAACTGGGTGTACTTGGCATAGAGCTTGACCTGTTGCGCCACCTGGTCCGCGAGTTCGCGTGTGGGCAGCAGCACCAGGGCTCGCACGGGGTGGCGGGCTGGCGACGTCGAGCTGTTTTCGTGCTTGAGCAGTCGCTGCAGCAAAGGCAGCGAAAACGCAGCCGTCTTGCCGGTGCCGGTCTGTGCGGCCCCCATCACGTCTTTGCCCGTGAGCACCACCGGAATGGCCTGGGCCTGGATGGGGGTCATGGACTCGTAGCCCATCTCGGCCACGGCGCGAGCCAGGGGCTCAGCGAGCGATAAATGTGAGAATGATGTCGTCATGAAGCCTTGTATTGTCGCACCGGCGGGGAAAACCCGGTAATGCGGCGTATTTTGGCGGCCACAAAAAGCGGCCCCACCGCCTTGAACGCCATGAATTTGATAGCTGCCTGTTCAAGCATGGCAAGGCCTGCCGGCCAATGGATCAGAGATTTCGGGTGTTGAAAGTGTCGCAAGCGCGAACCGTGCCCTCACGCAACCCGGTGGCAAACCAGCGCTGGCGCTGAGCGCTGCTGCCATGCGTGAAGCTCTCCGGCACCACCGCGCGCCCTGCTGCCTTTTGCAAGGCGTCGTCCCCGATGTGCGCCGCCGCGTTCATCGCCGACTCGATGTCGCCACTCTCCAGGATGTGCCGGCTCTGATCGGCATGCTGGGCCCAGACACCGGCCAGACAATCGGCCTCAAGTTCCAGTCGCACACTCAGCGCGTTGTAGCGCTCCTGGCTGACCCGGCCACGGGCCTCGTCCAGCTTTTGGCTGATGCCCAGCAAATGCTGCACATGGTGCCCCACCTCGTGGGCGATCACATAGGCCTGGGCAAAATCGCCCGGCGAGCCCAGGCGGGTGCGCAACACTTCATAGAAATCAAGGTCGATGTAGACCTTCTGATCCGCCGCACAATAAAACGGGCCCATGGCCGACTGCCCCTGACCACACGAGGTGGGGGTGCTGCCCCGGAACAGCACCAGACGAGGCTCGCGGTACTGACCACCGGAGCGCTGGAAGATGTCTTTCCAGACATCCTCGGTATCGGCCAGCACCACCGAGACGAAACGGGCCAGGCGATCTTCTGCGGGGGGAGCGTGGCTGCTCACCGGCGCCGCCGGTGCGGGGCCACCACCCTCGAGCAGCCCCAGCAAGGTCAGGGGGTTGATGCCCATGAACCAACCCACGGCCAACACCACCAGCACGGTGCCCAGCCCCAGGCGCCCTCCTCCCAACGAAAAACCACCGCCGCCGGCAGCGGGCTCGTCTCGGCGGTCTTCAACGTTGCTGGAACTTCTCTGGTCTTCCCATTTCATGTGGCGCTCCCAAGCCGACAAACGGCGGTCAGCGCGGATGCTACCCGGGAGCGATGCTCAAAAGTGGCCGGTCTGCGTGAAATATGACACGGCACGAGGCTGCCAGCGCAGGGGGGCGATCTGGCGGGGCTGGGTGAAGGTCTGAAGTCAGGGCTCGCGGCGCTGGCTGCCCGGGCTTTCGCAGGCCGGGTGCACAGGGCGCCCTGGCACGGTGCCGCACATGGCCGACAGTTCACGCTGTGCACCCAGGCCGCAGGCACCGAAGCAAAGGCATCGCCCTCTTGCGGGCTGGCGCTGTACAGCAGGCCGCCACGGCTCAGGATTTCAATCATGACGAGGACAGCCAGCACGCCACCCAGGGCAATCAGCATGGGAAGGTCCAGCCATTGCGTCCAGCGGTTCGTTCGACTGGAAGAGATTTTCATGACACTGCGCTCCTGTGGGGTGACAGGAAATCGTAGGTAAGCAGATATTTCGGGGCTGTAGGACGGAAGCCCATCGCCCCGTGCGAAATGTCCAGCAGATGACACAAATACCGCTGACACCCGCTCAGACACCGGCCAAAAACCAGTCGCCCCGGTCCAGACCGCGTCAGAGATCAGTCGAGGATCACCCAGGCTTTGGTGACAGTTTCCAGCACTTCGAAAGCCCCCAGAAACCCCGCTGGAATGTGCAGGCTGTCGCCCGGGCCGGCTTCGCGCCAAGCGCCGTGCCGGTCATGCACGCGGCAGCGGCCCGACAGCACGGTGAACACCTCTTGCTGGGTGGGGCCGAACTCGATGCGCCAGCGGCCCGGCTCGCAGCGCCAAAGGCCGCTGCTCAAGGCCGTGGCCTGGCCCACCGGGGCGGTCACGGCCGTCCAGGTTTCGCGCAAAGGGTTGCCCACCTCCAGGCGCTCGGGCCGGGGCCGGGAGAGTTCGGGCGCGCCTGCAGACTCCAACGTGTAGCCGGTGGTCTGCACCGGCGACAGCGCGGGGGTGCTCAAGCGCGCGGCAGGGTCACGCCGTGCTGACCCTGGTACTTGCCGCCGCGGTCCTTGTAGCTGACCTCGCAGACCTCGTCGCTCTCGAAGAACAGCACCTGGGCGCAACCTTCGCCGGCGTAGATGCGGGCCGGCAGCGGGGTGGTGTTGGAGAACTCCAGCGTGACATAGCCCTCCCATTCGGGCTCGAACGGCGTCACGTTGACGATGATGCCGCAGCGGGCATAGGTGCTCTTGCCCAGGCAGATGGTCAGCACATTGCGCGGGATGCGGAAGTACTCGACGGTGCGGGCCAGGGCGAAGCTGTTGGGCGGGATGATGCAGGAGTCGCCCTCGAAATCGACAAAGCTCTTCTCATCGAAGTTCTTCGGGTCGACCACGGTGCTGTGGATGTTGGTGAACACCTTGAATTCAGGTGCGCAGCGGATGTCGTAGCCGTAGCTGCTGGTGCCGTAGCTGATGATCTTGCGACCCTCCTGCTCACGGATCTGCCCCGGCTCGAAGGGGTCGATCATGCCGTGCTGCTCGGCCATGCGCCGAATCCATTTATCGCTCTTGATGCTCATGGGAATGCTCCGTTGCCCGCCCTGGCGCAGGCCGGGCGTTGGGCGGCCCATTGTAGGGCAGCCCGCCAGCGCTCAAGTGGGGATGACAGCGGCCTGGCCGGCCACAAAGGTCTGCTCGATGAGGCGGTCGTCACCCAGCACGATCAAGGCGAACAACAGCTCGTCCAGGTTGCGCGCCTGGGCCGTCTTGCGCGCCAGCAGGGGCGTGGCCTGGGGGTTCAACAACACGAAGTCGGCTTCGCTGCCGGGCTGCAGGTTGCCAATCGTTGGCCCACCCGCCACCCCGCCCAGGCCCAGCGCCTGGGCTGCACCCGCCGTGTGCTGCCACCACAGCTGCTGCGGGCTCAGCGACAGCCCGGGCTTGGTCTGCCCCTCACGGCCCACGTAGTAGGCAGCCAGCATGGTGTGGAAGGGGCTGAACGAGGTCCCGCCGCCCACATCGCTGGCCAGGCCGTAGCGGTAGCCCACACGATCGGCCCCCTCGTAGTCAAAGAAACCGCTGCCCAGAAACAGGTTGCTGGTGGGGCTGACGGCGGCGGCGGCCCCGGTTTCACGCATCAGGGCCCGGTCGTCGTCATCGAAGTGGATGCAATGGGCGTAGATGGCGCGCTCGCGCATCAGCCCGAAGTCGGCGTAGGTGCCCAGGTAGCTGCGCGACTCAGGGAACAGCTCACGCGCCCAGGCGATCTCGGCCTTGTTCTCGGCCACGTGCGACTGCACCCACACCTCGGGGTAGCGGGCCGCCAGCTCGCCGGCACCGCGCAACTGGGCGGGGGTGCTGGTCGGGGCAAAGCGCGGCGTGATGGCGTAGCCCAGCCGGTCCACCCCATGCCAGCGGCGGATCAGATCTTCGGTGTCGATCAGGCTTTGCTCGGTCTGATCGCGCACGCCATCGGGCGAGAAACGGTCTTGCAGCACCTTGCCGGTGATGAAGCGCATCTGACGCTGGCGGGCCTGCTCGAACAAGGCATCGACCGACGCGGGGTGCGAGGTGGCAAAGGCCAATGCCGTGGTCACGCCATGGCGCAGCAGCTCGTCCAGGAAGAAGCCCGCCACCTCAGTGGCGTAGTCGCCATCGTGAAAGCGCGATTCGTGGGGAAAGGTGTAGTTCTCCAGCCAGGGCAGCAGGCCTTCGGCGGGCGAACCGATCACATCGGTCTGCGGGCAGTGGATGTGCAGATCGACAAAACCCGGCGCCAGGATGCGGCCCGGGTGATGCGTCACCGCCACGCCCGGGTAGCGGTCGATCAGCTCGCGGTACGGGCCCACGGCCCGCACCACCGGTTGGCCCTGGGCGTCGGGTCCGATCACCAGCAGGCCGTCTTCTTCATAGACGGCAGAACGGTCATCGGCAAATCGGAGGATGGCGGCGCGGTGTGCTTTCATGGGGCCGCAGCATACCTGCCCTCACCTGGGCACCCATATGCCGTGCGCCATAAGCACTATCGCGACATTGGCATGCCGGCGGCGCCCGCCAGGGCCACCAGCCCGCCGGCCAGCTGGCCGACATGGGCATGGCCGCCGGCCAGCGCCTGCGCCGCCGCACGCTGGCTGCGTGCCCCGCTGCGGCAGAAGAACAGCAAGGGCTGCGGCTCAGCCAGCCAACGCGGCAGCACGTGCATCAGGTCGGCCAAGGGCACCGATTGCACCGGGTGCCCTCCCAGGCGGGTCAGGCCACTGGCCAGATGCTCATGCGGGTCACGCACATCCACCAACCGGGCCTGCGGGTGGCGGGCCAGCCAGCCAGCCAGCGCTTCGGGCGTGATGCCCGGGGCCTCGGCAAGCTCTGTCTGGGCGGGCTCCAGCGCTGCAGACTCAGCCCCTTGCGCCTTTTTCAAGGCCGCTCCACAGGCGAGCAGGCGCTCACAAACCTGATCCACAAAAGCCTCGTCCACCAGCAGCCCCAGCGACAGGCGCACCGAGGCCGTGCTGCGCGACGCCGGCCAGCCCATCGCGGCCAGCACGGCGCTGGGCTTGGCCTGCGCCGCCGAGCAGGCGCTGCCGGCGCTCACCATCAGGCCGGCCGCCTCCAGGGCGCTCATCAGGCGCTGCGCAGGCACGCCGGGCCAGGAGAAATTGAGCGTGGTGGGCAGGCTGTCTTCCAGGGCCGCGTTGAACACCACCCCGGGGAAGGCCGCCTCCAGGGCCTCATGCAGGCGCAGACGATAGGCCTGCAGCCGCGCCGGCGGGCAGAAGGTGTCGCCGCGCTGCAAGGCCGCCAGCACGGCGCCCAGGGCGGCAATGCCGGGCATGTTCTCGGTGCCCGAGCGGGCGCCGCCCTCCTGACCGCCCCCGGCGATCAAGGGGGTGAAGGGGCTGCCCTCACGCACGTACAGCAGGCCCACCCCTTTGGGGGCATGCAGCTTGTGGCCGGAAAACGGGGCGTAATCGATGCGGCTGGCACTCAGGGTCAGGCTGAGCTTGCCCAGGGCCTGCACCCCGTCCACCAGCCAGAGCGCGGGGCTGCCGAGTTCGCACAACAGGGCCTCGATGCCCGCCAGGTCGCTCACCACGCCGGTCTCGTTGTTGGCCGCCATGGTGCACAGCAGCCCCACCTGGGGCAAGGCGGCGCACAAGGCGGCCAGATCGTGCCGCCCCCGAGCGTCCACGGGCAAGGCGCGCACTTCACAGCCCAGGCCCAGCACCTGGTTCCAGTGCGCCAGGGCCTCGGGCACGGCCTTGTGTTCGGTGGCGCCGTACAACAGCACCCGCCCCGCCGGCAGGCCCTGACGGCGGCGTTCACGCAGACCGCACAGGGCCGACAGCACGGCGGTCTGGATGCCCTCGGTGGCACCGCTGGTGAACAGCAACTGGCCCGTGCTCGCCCCCAGCACCTCGCGCGCCCGTTGCCGGGTCTGGCTGAGCAGGGCCTGCGCCCTCAAGCCCAGCGCGTGGGTGCTGCTGGGGTTGCCATAGGCGCTGAGCATGGCGGCCTGGGCCGCGGCCGCGGCCTCGGGCAGCACGGCACTGGTGGCGTTGAAATCGAGGTAGAGCTCGGCGGGCAGGTCCAGGTTCATGGCGGTTCGTCAGGGTGTTCAAGCACTGGCCGGCGGCCAGGCAAGCCCCAAAGTCTAGGGAGCCAGGACTTGAAAAACATTCCAAAAACCCCCCATTCAGCGCTTATTGAGAGAAAATTTTCCCAATTTCAAGCCAAATCAAAACATGAACCCACTGGACCGCATCGATCTGCAACTGCTGGACGCCCTGCAACACGATGGCAGCCTGTCCATCGCCCAGCTCGGGGAGCGGGTGGGTCTGTCGTCTACGCCGTGCTGGAAGCGCGTCAAACGGCTGGAGGACGAGGGCTACCTGGAGCGGCGCGTGGCCATCGTCAACCGCAAGAAGGTGGGCCTGCCGATCACGGTCTTCGTCAGCCTGCGCATCGCCCGACACGACGAACGCTGGCTGGCGCAGTTTGCTGCCGCCGTGACCGCCCTGCCCGAGGTGCAGGAGTTCCACCGCATGAGTGGTGATGTCGACTACCTGCTGAAGGTGGTCACGACCAGCATCGAGGGCTATGACGCCTTCTACAAAAAGCTGATCCGGGTGGGAGAGCTCAGCGGGGTCTCCTCGGCGTTCTCGATGGAGCAGATCAAGAGCAGCACGGCCTTGCCGCTGGCCCTGCCGGGTCGCCAGGACGGCGCTTGAGGCGGCCCGACTCAGGGCCCACAATCGCGTTCACCATGCCCATCCGACCTTGCACCCACGGGTTGCCGCGCATGCTGCGGGCCCTGAGCCTGCTGCTGATGCTGGCAGCGCTGTCCGCCTGCTCCAGCCTGCCCAAGCCGCCGCCGGTGGCCCCGACCCACGCCATCGCCGGGTTCGAGGACACGCCGCTGGCCCACATCACCCAGCCGCAGTTGCCTGCCGACGGTCGCTCAGGCTTTCTGCTGCAGCCCTTCGGGCCCAACTCCTTCGCCACCCGGCTGGCCCTGTGCCGGCTGGCCACACGCAGCCTCGATGTGCAGTACTACCTGCTGCAGTCCGACCACACGGGCCGCACCCTGATGCGCGCGCTGCGTGACGCAGCGGCCCGCGGGGTGCGCGTGCGCGTGCTGGTGGACGACCTGCACACGGCCGGCTCGGATGACTTGCTGCTGGGCCTGGCCGCCCACCCCAACGTGGAACTGAGGCTGTTCAACCCCTTCCCGGGTGGGCGCGGGCACCTGCTGACGCGCTTCATCAGCTCGGGGCTGGATATCGGCCGGGTGGATCGGCGCATGCACAACAAGCTGTTCGTGGCCGACAACGTGGCGGCGGTGGCGGGCGGGCGCAACATCGCCGACGAATACATGGTCAATGCCGAGGGCAGCAACTTCATCGACATGGACACCTTTGTCGCCGGCCCGGCGGTGCGCGAACTCTCGCGCGCCTTCGACCTGTACTGGAACAGCGAACACGTCTACCCGGTGGGCCAGATCGCCTTCAGCCCGCTGAACCCTGAACAGCGCCGCGCCCAGTTCGAGCGCCTGAGCGCCAGCACCCACCCGCCCACCGACACCGGGCGGATACCGGACGATGGGCAGGTCCAGGGCTCGGGGCTGGATCTGCCTTTTGATCACCTGCCGCCCGCCCTGGTGCGCATGCTCAACCTGCCCTACGAGTTGGCCGAGGGCCGGCTGGGCCCGCTGCTGCCGGCCCAGGCCCGCGTGCTGGTCGACCCGCTGAGCAAGACCGAGGGCGTGAACGAGCGCGAGCACTCCATCACCGGCACGGTGTTCGAGGGCACCTACCAGTGGTTCACCACCAGCCGGGAACTGCTCAGGATGACCTCGCCCTACTTCGTGCCGGACGACAAGGCCCTGCAATCGCTGGCCGAAGCACGCCAGCACGGGGTGCGCCTGCAATTGGTGACCAACGCGCTGGCCGCCACCGATGAGCCCTGGGTGCATGTGGGCTACTCGCGCCAGCGCCGGGCGCTACTCAAGATGGGGGTCGAGATCTTCGAGATCAGCCCCAGCCTGAGCGCCAAGCGCCGGCGCCTGGGCGTGATCGGCAAGAGCCTGAGCGCCCTGCACATGAAGAGCGCCATCCTCGACCACCGGCAGGTGTTCCTCGGCTCGATGAACCTCGATCCGCGCTCGGTGCGGCTGAACACCGAGCTGGGCCTGATCATCGACAGCCCCGAGATGGCCGCCCAGTTGGAGGCCATGAGCGACCTGGCCAGCGTCTACCAGCTGCGGCTGGCCGCCGATGGCCAGGGCATCGAATGGATAGAACGCAATGGCGAGGGCCAGGAGACGGTGCACTCCGAAGAGCCCGAGACCAGCCCCTGGCTGCGCTTCAAACTGTGGCTGCTGGGGCCGCTGGTGCCCCTGGGCGAACTCTGAACTCTGAACTCTGAACTCTGAACTCTGAATCGTGGCGTGACGCTCAGCGCAGGCTGCCCTGCACACCCTCGACCAGCCAGTTCAGGCTCAGGATCTGCTCGTCGCTCAGGGCCTGGCCGGGCTCGATCACGGTGTGGCCCTGGTTGTCGCGCACCGGCTGGGCCCCGGCCTTGAAGGGCTGCAGGCGGCCGGCCGCCATGTCCTTCTGCCGCGCCAGCACCTCGTTTTGCACTGCTTGGGGCACCTGGGGCCCGAAGTCGCCGACCCGGATCATGCCCTCGCGCACGCCGCCCCACAGGGCCGTGGGCTTCCAGCTGCCCTCAGCCACCGCCTTCACGCGGGCCGTGTAGTAAGCGCCCCACTCGTGGGTCACGGCCAGGATCTGCGCCTGTGGCGCCACCTTGCGCATGTCCGAGTGGTAGGCCACGGCCAGCTTGCCACGCTCCTGCGCCGCCGCCATCACGGCCGACGAGCCGGTGTGGAAGGCCAGCACGTCGGCGCCCTGGTTCATCAGCGTCATGGCGGCATCGCGCTCGCGCGGTGGGTCGAACCAGGCGTTGAGCCACACCACCTTCACGCTGGCCTGCGGATCGACCGAGCGCATGCCCAGCGTGAAGGCATTCAGCCCTTGCAGCACCTCGGGGATGGGAAAGCCCGCCACATAACCCGCCACATGGGTTTTGCTCAGGCGGCCGGCCGCGATGCCCGCCAGGTAGCGCCCCTCGTAGTAGCGGGCATTGGCCACCGCCACATTGGCCGCCGTCTTGTAGCCGGTGATGGACTCGAACTTCACCAGCGGAAACTCCCGCGCCACCTTGAGCGTGGGCTCCATGTAGCCGAAGCTGGGCGTGAAGATGATCTGGTGGCCCTGCTGGGCCAGGTCGCGGATCACGCGCTCGGCGTCGGCCCCCTCGGGCACGTCCTGCACATAGGTGGTCTTCACCCGGTCGCCCAGCGCGGCCTCGACCGCCAGGCGCCCCTGCTCGTGCTGGCGCACCCAGCCGGCCTCGGTGATGGGAGCCACATAGACAAAGGCCGCCTTGACGGGGGGCGTAGCGGGGGCCGCAAGAGCGGCTTGGTGAGTGACAAGGGGCGTGAAAAAACAGGCGGCCATGAGGGCGCTGCGGCCCCTGGCGGCGAGGTTTTTGTACATGGTGTTCCTCGACATGGCCCCGGAATGCAAAAGCCCCAGCGGCCGGGGCACCCGCTGGGGGTCGTGATTTTAAGCCCCGCCCCGATCGCGATGGCAGGGCCCGCAAAGCGGCAAGAGACAAGGCCGGCAGCGCCATGAACAATGCCTGCATGAACACCCCACCCTCACCGGCACCCACCGGTTCAGCCCATTGGAAACGCAACCTCTGGGTCTGCATGTTCGGCTCCTTCACCACCATCGTGGCCATGACCCTGCTGCTGCCCTTTTTGCCGCTGTACGTGGAGCAACTGGGCGTGCACGACCCGGCCGCCATCGTGCAATGGTCGGGGGCGGCGTATGCCGCCTCCTTTCTGTCGGCCGCCCTGGTGGCACCGCTGTGGGGCCGGCTGGCCGACCGCTATGGCCGCAAGCTGATGCTGATCCGCGCCAGCCTGGGCATGGCCGTGGCCATGGCCCTGATCGGCCTGGCCAGCAATGTCTGGCAACTGGTGCTGCTGCGCCTGCTGGCGGGCTTTCTGGGCGGTTATGCCTCGGGCTCGACCGTGATGGTGGCCACCCAGACGCCCAAGGCCCAGTCGGGCTGGGCGCTGGGCACGCTGTCGTCCGCCGTGATGGCGGGCAGCCTGGTCGGCCCGCTGGTGGGCGGCGTGCTGCCCCAGTGGATCGGCATCCGCTGGACCTTCTTTGCCGCCGGCGCCGTGATCTTTGTGGCCTTCATCGCCACCTGCACCCTGATCCGTGAAGACGTGCGCCCTCCGGCCCGCCCGGCCGCCGGGGCCCCCAGCCGCTGGCAGGCCATTCCCGACCGGCGCCCGCTGCTGGCCATGCTGTTCACCGGCATGCTGCTGATGCTGGCCAACATGTCGATCGAACCCATCATCACCGTCTACGTGGCCACCCTGGCGCCCGACCCGGCCCAGGTCACCCTGCACGCGGGCCTGGTGATGTCGGCCGCCGCGCTGGGCAGCATCGTGTCGGCCTCGCGCCTGGGGCGCCTGGCCGACCGGGTGGGCCACTGGAACGTGATCATCGCCTGCCTGGTGGTGGCGGCCCTGCTGCTGCTGCCCCAGGCCTTCGTCACGGCCACCTGGCAACTGGTGGGCCTGCGCTTTCTCATGGGCCTGTCGCTGGGCGGCCTGCTGCCCTGCATTGCGGCGGTGATCCGGCACAACGTGCCCGAAGGCACGGCCGGCCAGATGCTGGGCTACTCCACCTCGGCCCAGTACACAGGGCAGGTCACCGGCCCCATGCTGGGCGGGCTGATCGGCGGCCACCTGGGTATGCGCTGGGTGTTCCTGGGCACCAGCGTGCTGCTGGCCTTGGGGGCGGCCTGGAACTGGCGCACCCAGCGCCGCATCCGCTAGACCAGCGGCAGGGCCTCTCGCAGCAGCCGCGCCAGTTGCTCCACCACCGGCGGCACCTGGGACTCGCCCCGGTAAAGCACCAGGCTGATGGAGGGCAGGGCCGGCAGGCCGCAGGCCGCGGCCTCCAGCCTTTGCACCCCGGGCGGGCAACCCAGCGCCGTGCGCACCGTCAGCCCCAGGCCCGCCGAGCTGGCCGCCCACAGGGCCGCCAGGCTGGCACTGGTGAAGGCATGGCGCCAGGCGGTGCCCTGGGCATCCAGGGCCGCCATGGCCATGCGCCGCACCGGGCAGGGTTCGTCCAGCAGCACCAGGGGCAAGGGTTCATCGCTGCGCCAGCCGGCTGCATCGGCGCCCCACCAGGCCGGTCGATCGCTGCCATGGGCCTCGGCCGGCCCGATCCAATGCAGCGGCGTCTCCAGCCAGCGCTCGGCGCCCGGCAACAGGGGCTGATCGCCCGTCTCCCACACCAGGGCCAGGTCCAGTTGGCCCTGGCTCAGCCGCTCGCGCAAGCCGGCGCACCGCATCATGCTGGCCTCGATGCGCACCTGCGGGTGGGCCCGGGCGAAGCGCCCCAGCACCTGGGGCAGCAGCACCTCGCCGAACTCCTCCTGCAGGCCCAGGCGCACACGGCCCTGCAGGTGCAGCCCTCGCAGGGCCGCGCTGGCCTCGTCGTTCAGGTCGATCAGGCGCTGGGCATAGGCCAGCAGGGTCTCGCCCGCCTCGGTCAGGGCCAGTCCTCGGCCTGCCTTGCGGAACAGCACCGCCTCGGCCTGGGCTTCCAACTTCTTGAGCTGCGCGCTCACGGCCGAGGTGGAGCGGCCCAGCCGGTCGGCGGCCTTGGCATAGCTGCCCAGGCGCACACCGGTCACGAAAGTGCGCAGAACGTCCAGGTCAAACAAGGCTTGCGGCATTGAATCGTCCCATTTTTCAAAACAATTGATCCTGAATTTTCTGATTTTCAAAATCATTGTGCCAGCCCACACTGCGGGCCATGTCCTGTCCCCTTCCCTTGCCCCTGGTCTCCCGCCCGCCGCTTCACCGATGGAAAGTGCTTGCCGCCGGGGTGGCGGCCAATGCGGCTTTTTCCGTGGCCTTCAGTGGCCTGCCCATGACGGCCGTGCTGCTGCGCCAGGCCTACCAGCTCGACAACGCCCAGCTGGGTCTGATGCTGGGCCTGATGGGCCTGGGCATCGCACTGAGCGAACTGCCCTGGGGCCTGCTGACCGACCGATTGGGCGACCGCCCCGTGCTGCTGGCGGGCCTGGGCGGCACCGCACTGGCCCTGCTCGCCCTGGCCGGGTGGGCCGCGCCGGGCGCCCCCTTGTGGGCGCTGGGCGCCGGCTTGCTGGGGGTGGGCCTGTTGGGGGGCAGCGTCAATGGCGCCAGCGGCCGGGCCGTGATGGGCTGGTTTCCGGCCTCCGAGCGCGGCCTGGCCATGAGCATCCGCCAGACCGCCGTGCCCCTGGGCGGCGGCGTGGGGGCCTTGCTGCTGCCCTGGCTGGCCTGGCAGGGGGGCTTTGCCTGCCTGTTCGGGGTGCTGGCCGGCCTGTGTGGCGCAGCGGCCCTGCTGTGTGCGGCCTGGGTGCACGAGCCCGCCCATGACGCCCCCGCCCCGGGTGCCGGCCCGCTGGCCCCGGCCCCACGCGCCCTGCGCGACCGCCGGGTGTGGCGCCTGGCCAGCGGCATCGGCCTGCTGTGCGCGCCGCAATTCGCCGTGATCTCGTTCGGCACGGTCTTCCTGCACGACTTCGGCGGCCTCAGCCTGCCGGCCTGCACCGGGGCCATGGCGCTGGTGCAGGTGGGCGCCATGGGCCTGCGGGTGTGGAGCGGCCGCTGGACCGATCGCCACGGCAACCGCCCGGCCTACCTGCGTGCCTGCGTCGCTGCGGTGATCGCGGTGTTCCTGGGCCTGGCGGCGCTGAGTGCCCTGCAACAGGCATCACCGGGCGGCGGCTGGGGGCTGTTGACCCGCACGCCCCAAGCGCTCCCACTGCTGCTGGCCGCCTGCCTGGTGCTGGCCGGCCTCGTGGTGTCGGCCTGGCACGGCGTGGCCTATGCCGAACTGGCCACCCTGGCCGGGGCCCGGCAATCCGGCACCGCCCTGGGCCTGGCCAACACCTGGGTGTTTGTGGTGTGCTTTGTCACCCCCAGCGTACTGCCCGGCTTGCTGCAGTGGCAGGGCTGGCCCGCGGTGTGGCTGGCGGCCAGCGCCTGCGCGGCCCTGGCCGGTCCCTTGTTGCTGGGGCCTGGGGCCAGTGTCAGTAATCGTTCTCGGAAAAGCTCAGGAACACCTCTTTGAGCTCGCGCTCCCACTGGTGGCGCTGGGCCTCGGTGACAAAGCTGGCCTCGAAGCTGTTGCGCGCCAGCGTGTAGGCATGGTGGGCGTCCAGCCCGGTGGCGGCAAAGGTCTGCACGAAGTTGTCGTTCAGGTAGCCGCCAAAGTAGGCCGGGTCGTCGGAGTTGACGGTGGCCACCAGGCCCGCATCGAGCAGCTGGCGCAGGTTCGAGCTGGCCAGGTCGGGGAACACGCACAGCTTGACGTTGGAGAAGGGGCACACGGTCAGCGGGATGCGGTCCTGGGCCAGGCGCTGCATCAGGGCCGGGTCTTTCAGGGCCTGCACGCCGTGGTCGATGCGCTCGACCTTCAGCACGTCGAGGGCGCTCCAGATGTAGGCCGGCGGGCCTTCTTCGCCGGCGTGGGCCACCAGGCGCAGGCCCAACTCGCGGCAGCGCGCAAACACGCGGGCAAACTTTTCGGGCGGGTGGCCCAGCTCGCTCGAATCCAGGCCCACGCCGATGAAGTGCTCACGCCAGGGCAAGGCCTGCTCCAGCGTGGCCAGGGCGTCTTCCTCGCTGAGGTGGCGCAGAAAGCACAGGATCAGCGAGGCATCCACCCCCAGCTGGCTGGCCGCGTCGGTGCAGGCCCGGTGCAGGCCCTGGATCACGGTGGCCATGGGCACGCCGCGGGCGGTGTGGGTCTGGGGGTCGAAGAACAGCTCGGCATGCACCACGTGGTCGGCCGCGGCCCGCTGCAGGTAGGCCCAGGCCATGTCGTAGAAATCCTGCTCGTGCAGCAGCACGCTGGCGCCGGCGTAGTAGATGTCGAGAAAGCTCTGCAGGTTGGTGAAGGCGTAGGCCCGGCGCAGGCTGTCCACATCGGCGTAGGGCAGGCTCACACCATTGCGCTGGGCCAGGGCAAAGATCAACTCGGGCTCGAGCGAGCCCTCGATGTGGATGTGCAGCTCGGCCTTGGGCATGCGGCGCAGCAGCTCGGGCAGGCGGGCTGGGGCGATGTGGGGAATCTTGAACATGGGGGCCTTCCGGAGAGTTTGAAGTTTTTTACCACAGCGCCCAGGGCGCGACAGAGCGTTTTCCCGCCCTGCGGCCCTGGCCGATGCGCTGTCTTGCGCTGCGTCAGATCACGCCGAAGCGAACACCGCGGCGCGCCAGCATGCGGCGATAGGCCACCGACACCCGGTCGGTGGCGGCATGGCGTTCGGCCTGCAGGTCCAACGGCAGTCGCTTGGGGGTCTGCGACTCGAGCACCGGCTGGTCCTGGGTGAAGATGGTGTGCTGGAAAGCAGCCAGCTTCTCGTCGGGTGATTCGAAATCGGCCACCGCCAGGCGGAACCAGACCCGGCTGGTCTCGGGCGTGAGCGGGCAGATGTAGAGCGCGATCGACTCGCGCCACCCTGCCACCGCCGTGGTGCCGGCCTCGGGCACCTTGGTCAGCAAGGCGCAATAGGGGTCGGTCACCTCGTAGCCGTACTCCACCTGGGCCGGCGCGGTGGAATGCAGGTTGGACTGGGGCTGCCAGGCCTTGCAGCCGGTGGCGCGCAGGCCCCGCGGGGTGTCGTGCACCTCGTAGGCATCGATCTCGGGCCGCGCACGCAGGCCCAGCCAGCCCTCGTGCACGAACGAGAAATGCGCCATGTCCAGAAAGTTCTCGACGATGCGCGGGGCGCTGGCCGCCACGTCGTAGGGGCCGCAATTCATCTTGCGCAGGGCGGCATCGGCCTCGGCCTCGAACGGAGGCAGTCCCGGGTCTTCGCCGGTGGCCTCCAGCCGCACCCAGACCAGGCCATGGGCTTCGCGGCAGGCGTGGGCGGTGGCGCAGTGCGAGGCCGGGGGCGTGAAATCCGGCAGGGCCGGCACCTGCACGCAGCGCCCGCCCGACTCGAACTGCCAGCCGTGGTAGGGGCATTCCAGCCGACCCGCCTGCACCTGGCCGAGCGACAGGCGCGCACCCCGGTGGGGGCAACGATCGGCCCAGGCCTGCACCCGGCCATCGGCGTCACGCCACAGCACCAGAGGCTGCTCCAGCAGGGTCACGGCCACCGGGCCGGGTTGCACCGCGCTGGCCAAGGCCACCGGGTGCCAAAGAGTTGTTTCCATGGCTACTCCTGAACTTTTCAACACCCCAATCGAAAAGAGCTGCCCGGAGGCAGCTCTTGCAAGGCCTGGGGCCGAGGCCCACAGGGGTTCAGTCTTACTTCTTGTCGCCGCCGGGGACCTTGCCTTCCACGCCCTTGACGTAGAAGTTGATGCCGCCGAGGAACTTGTCGTCGGCCACTTCGTCCTTCTTCAGCAGTTCCTTGCCGGCCTGGTCCTTGATCGGGCCCTTCCAGATCGCGAAGCTGCCGTCGGTCAGGCCCTTCTTGATCTCTTCGACCTTGGCCTTGGTTTCAGCCGGCACGTCTTCGGCGATCGACACCAGGTCGATCGCGCCTTCCTTCACACCCCACCAGCTTTGGCCGGTTTCCCACTTGCCTTCGAGCACGTCCTTGGTGGCCTTGATGTAGTAAGGGCCCCAGTTGATGATCGAGGAGGCCAGGTGGGCCTTGGGACCGTAGGCGGTCATGTCGGAATCCCAGCCGAAGGCACGCTTGCCTTTTTCTTCGGCGGTCTTCAGCACGGCCGGCGAGTCGGTGTTCTGGAACAGGATGTCGGCGCCGCCGTTGATCAGGGCGGTGGCGGCTTCGGTTTCCTTGGGCGGGCTGAACCATTCGTTCACCCACACCACCTTGGTCTTGATCTTCGGATTCACGCTCTGGGCACCCAGGGTGAAGCTGTTGATGTTGCGGATCACCTCGGGGATCGGCACCGAGCCCACCACGCCCAGCGTGTTGGTCTTGGTCATGGCGCCCGCGATCACGCCGGCCATGTAGGCGCCTTCGTAGGTGCGGCTGTCGTAGGTGCGCATGTTGGGCGCCGTCTTGTAGCCGGTGGCGTGTTCGAACTTCACGTCCGGGGTGTCGGCGGCGACCTTGAGCATGGTCTCCATGTAGCCGAAGGTGGTGCCGAAGATCAGCTTGTTGCCCTGGCCGGCCATGTCGCGCAGCACGCGCTCGGCATCGGCCGATTCAGGCACGCTTTCCACGAACGAGGTCTGGACCTTGTCACCGAACTCTTTTTCGAGCGCCTTGCGGCCGTTGTCGTGGGCGAAGGACCAGCCGCCATCACCCACCGGGCCGACGTAGGCGAAGGCGATCTTCAGCGGCTCGGGCTTGGGTGCCGGGGCAGCTGCAGCCGGGGCCGGAGCAGGCGCCGGTGCCGGCTCTTCCTTCTTGCCGCAACCCACCAGGGCCGCTGCGGCAACCGCAGACAGGGCGGCTACCTTGAGCAGGGAGCGTTTGTTCAGGTCAGTCATGTCTAATCCTTGTTGAGGTCGGTGACGAGGGTTGAAAAATTGATTATCCAGTCAGGAAAAACAAAACAGCAAGGCCTTTGCCCCGCTTCAGGCGCCGGGATAGAAAGGCTTGCCCAGTGATGCCGGCATGTTCACGCGGATCCACACCGGGTTGCGCGAGATCAGGGCCAGCACCACCACGGTGGCGAGGTAGGGCAGCATGCTCAGGATCTGGCTGGGCACGTTGACCCCCACCCCCTGCAGATGGAACTGCAGCATGGTGACGCCACCGAACAGATAAGCCCCAAGCAACACCCGTGCCGGGCGCCAGGTGGCGAAGGTGGTCAGGGCCAGGGCGATCCAGCCGCGCCCGGCCACCATGCCCTCCACCCACAGCGGGGTGTAGGAGATCGAGATGAAGGCGCCAGCCAGGCCGCACAGCGCGCCGCCCACCACCACCGCCCCCAATCGGATGCGCCGCACCGGGTAACCCAGCGCGTGGGCCGACTCGGGCGACTCGCCCACCGAGCGCAGCACCAGGCCGGCGCGTGAGCGGTACAGGAACCAGCTCAGGCCCAGCATCAGCGCGATGGCCCCATACACCAGCGGGTGCTGGCGGAACAAGGCCTGGCCCAGCAGCGGGATGTCGCCCAGCAGCGGGATCGAGAACTGCGGCCGCTCGGGCAGCTTGGCCTGCACGTAGTTGATGCCGGCAAAGGCCGAGAAGCCCACCCCGAACAGGCTCAGCGCCAGCCCGGTGGCGTACTGGTTGGTGTTGAGCCAGATCACCAGCACACCGAACAGCGCGGCCAGCACGGCGCCCGCACCCATGCCGGCGGCAAAGCCCAGCCAGTCGCTGCCCGTGTGCGACACGGTGGCGAAGCCGGCGATGGCCGCACACAGCATCAGGCCCTCGGCGCCCAGGTTGACGATGCCGGCCTTTTCGTTGATCAGCAGGCCCAGGGCCGCAATGGCCAGCACGGTGCCCGCATTCAGCGTGGCCCCCAGAAGCAGTGCATAGGACTCCATCAGCGGGCCCCTCCCGTGGAACGCGTGGTGACAAAACGGACCCGGTACGCAATCAGCGTGTCACAAGCCAGCAAAGAGAACAGCAGCAGGCCCTGGAACACCCCGGTCAGCGACTTGGGCAGGCCCAGGCGCGACTGCGCCAGCTCGCCACCGATGTAGAACATGCTCATCAGGATGGCCGAAAACACCATGCCCACCGGGTGCAGACGCCCCACATAGGCCACGATGATGGCGGCAAAACCGTAGCCCGCCGGCACATAGGGCGTCAGCTGGCCGATCGGGCCGGCCACCTCCAGCGCGCCAGCCAGGCCGGCTGCGCCGCCCGACACCAGCAGCGCCAGCCACAGGGCGCGGCGCGACGAAAAGCCTGCGTAGCGCGCCGCAGCCGGGGCCAGCCCGCCCACCTGCTGGGCAAAGCCCGCCTTGGTGCGGAACAAAAACACCCACAGCGCGGCCGAGCCGGCCAGCGCGATCAGCAGGCCCACGCTGACGCGCGAGCCTTTCATGAGGCGCGGGATCTGGGTGGCCGCATCGAACATGCGGGTCTGCGGAAAGTTGTAGCCCGCCGGGTCTTTCCAGGGGCCGAACACCAGGTAGCTCAGCAGTTGCACGGCCACGTACACCAGCATCAGGCTGACCAGGATCTCGCTGGCATTGAAGCGGTCGCGCAGCAGCGCCGTGATGCCGGCCCACACCATGCCGCCCAGCACGCCGGCCAGCAAAATGGGCACGATGATCCAGCTGCCCGTGCCCTTGTCGGCCAGCAGGGCCACACCGCCCGCGGCCAGCGCGCCGATCACGAACTGGCCTTCGGCCCCGATGTTCCAGACATTGGAGCGGTAGCACACGGCCAGGCCGAGTGCAATCAGCAGCAGCGGCGTGGCTTTGACCATCAACTCGCCGATGGCGTAGGCGCTTTTCAGGGGCTCCCAGAAGAACACCTGCAGCCCGCGCAGCGGGTCTTTGCCCAGCAGCATGAACAAGGCTACACCGATCAGCACGGTGATGGCCAGCGCCAGCAGCGGCGAGCCCAGGCCCCACCAGCGCGAGGCCTGCGGCCGGGGTTCAAGCTTGAACATGGCTCACCTCCGCTGCGGCACCATGGGCCTGGTCCAGTTCGGCCAGGTGGGCCTGCACGTCTTCATTCCAGAGTCCACTCATCCATTCGCCTATCTTTTCCACCGTGGCCTGGGTGCGCGCCACCGAGGGCGACAGACGGCCCTTGGCGATCACATGCAGCCGGTCACTGATCTCGAACAATTCATCGAGCTCCTCGCTCACCACCAGCACCGCGCAGCCCGCATCGCGCAGGGCCAGGATCTCGCCGCGGATCTGGGCCGCCGCGCCCACATCCACCCCCCAGGTGGGTTGCGAGACGATCAAAAGCCGGGGCTTGGCGTCAATCTCGCGGCCCACGATGAACTTCTGCAGATTGCCACCCGACAGCGACTTGGCCGCCGCCTGGGGCCCACCGGCCTTGACGTTGAAGCGGCGGATGATGTCGGCCGCCTGCGCCTCGAGGGCGCCCAGCTTGAGCCAGCCGCCCCCGCCCACCGCCTCGTCGCGGGTGAGCAGCAGGTTGTGCGCCAGGCCCATGGTGGGCACCGCCCCCCGGCCCAGGCGCTCTTCAGGCACGAAATACAGGCCCAGGGCACGGCGCCGCTGCGGTGGCAGTTGGCCGGCCGCCTGCCCGGCCACGCTGATGGCCGCCGGCGCGGCACGCGTGTCTTCGCCCGACAGGGCATACAGCAGCTCCTGCTGGCCGTTGCCGGAGACGCCGGCAATGCCGACCACCTCGCCGGCGCGCACCTCCAGGTTCACGTCGATCAGGTCGACACCGAACTGGTCCAGGCGCGGCAGCGACAGGCCCGACACCCCCAGCACCGTGGCGCCCAGCTTGGCGGGCCGGTGTTCGAGTGCCGGCGGCTCGGCACCGATCATCAGGCGCGACAGCGAGGCATTCGATTCTTCGGCCGGGTTGCACACCCCGGTCACCTTGCCGCCGCGCAGCACGGTGCAGGCGGTGCAGAGTTCACGGATCTCGTGCAGCTTGTGGCTGATGTAGAGGATGCTGCAGCCCTCGGCCGCCAGCTTCTTGAGCACCACGAACAGCTTTTCGACCGCCTGCGGGGTCAGCACCGAGGTGGGCTCGTCCAGGATCAGCAGCTTGGGGTCGGTCAGCAGGGCGCGGATGATCTCCACCCGCTGCATCTCGCCCACCGACAGGGTGTGCACCGGGCGACTGGGGTCGATGTCCAGCCCGTATTCAGAGGCCTTCTGGGTGATGCGGCGCGTCACCTCGGCCAGCTTGAAGTGCTTGTCCAGGCCCAGCCACACGTTTTCGGCCACGGTCAGGGTGTCGAACAGGCTGAAATGCTGGAACACCATGCTGATGCCCAGGGCCCGCGCCTCCTGCGGGTTGCGCACATTCACGGACTGCCCATTGAACAGCACCGTGCCCTCGTCGGGCTTGACCGAGCCGTAGATGATCTTCATCAGGGTCGACTTGCCGGCGCCGTTCTCGCCCAGCACGGCATGGGTTTCGCCGGGCTGCACGGTCAGCGAGACCCCGCTGTTGGCCACCACCGAGGGGTAGCGCTTGGTGATGCCCTGCAGCACCAGGCGGGCGCTGGGCGGGGGTGAAGCGTGCGTGTTCATGCCGCGGATTTTCTCAAAGTTTGGCGGGTCACAAGGGGCTCCTGTGGGGGATCTGTTGCTACTCTTTTCGAAGCGAAGCGGCGACCGACTTGACCCGGTCGCGCAGCCAGGCCGCCGCCACCGAGGTGTGCGTGCGCTCGTGCCAGAGCTGGTAATACATGAGCCGCGGAAAGGCCACCGGGCAGGGCAGGATGCGCAGCGGGTAGCGGTCCACAAAGCGTTCGCAGAACTGCCGGCCCGTGGTCAGCACCAGCAGGCTGGAGGCCACCATGGCCGGGATCAGGCTGAAATGCGCGCAGCGCGCCGTGATCTGCCGCTGGACGCCCAGCGTGTCGAGGTGATCGTCGATCACACCCCGTGCACCGGGGTGGGTGGGCGTGGGGGCGATGTGTTCGGAGGCCAGCCAGGCGGCCTGGTCCCAACCCCGGCGCACCGCCGGGTGCTCGGCCGCCACCAGGCACACCACCTCGTCGCCGAACAGGCGCCCCATGTGCAGGTCCTCGGGCGGCTTGGGCCAGTTGCCGATCACCACGTCGAGCTGGCCCTGGGACAGGTGGGCGTGGTAGTGCGTGTCGGCCGACAGCGGGTGGATCTCGATCTGGCAGAACGGGGCCTGCACCTTGATCTGCGACACCAGCTGGGGCAGGAACAGCGGGTCGAGGTAATCGCTGGCCGCCACCCGGAAGGTGTTGCTGGCCGTGCGCGGGTCAAAGCCACGCACATCGGTGAACAGCACCTCGGCCGCCCGCAGGATGCTGGCGGCCGGCTCGACCATGCGCAGGCCGGCGTCGGTGGGCGTCATGCCCGAGCCCGAGCGCACCAGCAGCGGGTCGTCGGCCAGATCACGCAGGCGCTTCAGCGCCGCCGAGACGGCGGGCTGGTGCATCCCCAGGCGGATGGCGGCGCGAGAAACGCTGCGTTCGGTTAACACGGTGTGCAAGACCCTTATCAAATGGAGGTCTATCTTGTCGAAAAGGGCTTGGTCTCTCATAGCAGGGGCTGCATTCTTGTCATACGTCAACGCTTATGCTGGCGACCATGGCTCGCCCTACCCTCTGAACCAGACGGCAGTCATCCAGGGGATTTCCCCAGGCTGCCAAACACCACTCCAGGGATCACACACCACCCATGCAACACAGACCGATTCGCTTTCTGCGCCGTGGCCAGCTTGTCTCGCTGGGCAATGTAACACCCACTCACACCTTGCTGGGGCTGCTCAGGGAAGACCTGCACTGCACCGGCACCAAGGAAGGCTGCGGCGAAGGCGATTGCGGCGCCTGCACCGTGGTCCTGGGCGAGTTGGACCCAGCTCAAGGCCCGGATGCAATCAAATACCGTGCCATCAACAGCTGCATCCGCCTGGCCCACTCGGTCGACGGCATGGCGCTGTGGACGGCCGAAGACCTGGCGCAAGACCCGCTGATCAAGCCCGACGCAGGAGAACCCGAGGCCGAGGCCCTGCACCCGGTGCAGCAGGCCCTGGTCCAGTGCCATGGCTCGCAATGCGGCTTCTGCACCCCGGGCTTTGTGATGAGCCTGTTCGGGCTTTACCAGAACCAGGTCTGCCAGCAGGGCCAGCCCGTGAGCCGCACCCAGGCGGTGGAGGCCTTGTCGGGCAACCTGTGCCGCTGCACCGGCTACCGCCCGATCTTCGATGCCGCCGAGGCCATGGCCGACCTGCCGCGCCGACGCGTGGACGAGGCCGCCCTGGCCCAGCAGTTGCGCGCCCTGCAAGCCGAGCCAGCCGAGCCAGCGGATGGCGCGGAAGGCCCCAGCTACCTGGCCCCCACCACCCTGCAGGCCTTGCTGCAGGCACGCCAGCAGCACCCGCAGGCCCAGGTGGTGGCCGGCTGCACCGATGTGGGGCTGTGGGTGACCAAGCAGCACCGCCAGTTCAAGCAAGTGCTGGACGTGACCCGGGCCGCCGAGCTGCGGCGCGTCGAGCCCTACCCCCACCACATCGCGATCGGCGCGGCCGTGCCCCTGGCCGATGCCTTTGCCGCGCTGGAGGCCGACCGCCCCGGTCTGCATGGCTTTGCCGCCCGCTTTGCCGGCCTGCCGGTGCGCAACTCGGGCACCTTGGGCGGCAATGTGGCCAACGGCTCGCCCATCGGCGACTCGATGCCGCTGCTGATCGCCCTGGGCGCCAACGTGGTGCTGGTGCGCTGGGAGCCCGCACCGGGCAATCGCTCTGGCCGCCGCCCGGGCCGCATCGTGCACCGTGAAATGCCGCTCGAATCGCTCTACACCGGCTACCGCCAGAACGTGATGCGGCCCGACGAGCTGCTGGCCTGGATCAAGGTGCCCCGCCCCGCCCCGGGCGAGCTGCTGCGCGCCTACAAGATCTCCAAGCGCCAGGATGACGACATCTCGGCCGTGTGCCTGGTGCTGCGCCTGCACCTGGCCGAGGGTGGGGTGCAGAGCGCCTCCATCGGCGTGGGCGGCGTGGCCGCCACCCCGGTGCGGGCCCGCGCCACCGAGGCCGCACTCGCCGGCCAGCCCTGGACCGAGGCCACCGTGGCCGCCGCCACCGAGGTGCTGCGCGGCGAGTTCTCGCCCATCTCCGACATGCGCGCCAGCAGTGCCTACCGCCGCGAGGTGCTGGGCAACCTGCTGCGCCGCCTGTGGCTGGACAGCCAGGGCCTGCAGACCGTGGAGCTGCAACGCCTGGACCCCGCCACCCTCGACACGCAACCCCTGTCCGGGGCCCAGCCTTTGACCCGCAAGGAGGCCGCATGAACGCCAGCACCAGCCCCCACCAACCCCAGACACTGGCCGCAGGCCGCTCCCAGCAACACGAAAGCGCCGCCGCCCAGGTGGCCGGTGCCGCCACCTACATCGATGACCTGCCCGAGGTGCGCGGCACCCTGCACGCCGCGCCCATCCTCTCGCCCGTGGCCCATGGCCGCCTGCGCGGGCTGGACACCCGGGCCGCCCTGGCCGTGCCCGGCGTGCGCGATGTGATCGTGTCGGCCGATGTGCCCGGCGACAAGTTGCTGGCCGCCTTTGCCCACGACGAGCCGGTGTTCGCCTTCGACACCGTGCAGCACGTGGGCCAGGTGCTGGGCCTGGTGGTGGCCGACAGCGTGATGGCCGCCCGCCGTGCCGCCCGTCTGGTGAAGGCCGACATCGAAGCCCTGCCCGCGGTGCTGACGCCGCGCGCCGCGCACGCGGCCCAGAGCTATGTGCTGCCCCCGGTCACGGTGCGCCGCGGCGAGCCCGAGGCCGCGCTGCAAGGCGCCCTGCACACCCTGAGCGGCAGCCTTGAGGTGGGCGGTCAGGAGCACTTCTACCTGGAAGGCCAGATCGCCTACGCCCTGCCGCTGGAGCAACACCAGTGGTGGATCTACTCCAGCACCCAGCACCCCGGCGAGGTGCAGCACTGGGTGGCCCACGCCCTGGGCCTGGCCAACCACGATGTGCGGGTCGAATGCCGGCGCATGGGCGGTGGCTTTGGCGGCAAGGAGACCCAGGCCGGCCACCTGGCGGTGTGGGCCGCGGTGGCCGCGCACAAGCTGAAACGCCCGGTCAAGCTGCGCCTGGACCGCGACGACGACTTCATGGTCACCGGCAAGCGCCACCCCTTTGCCTACGACTACACGGTGGGCTTTGACGAACGCGGGCGCCTGAGCGGCCTCAAGCTGCAGATGCTGGCCAACTGCGGCTTCAGCGCCGACCTCAGCGGGCCGGTGGCCGACCGCGCCATCTTCCATGCCGACAACGCCTACTTTCTAGAAGACGTCGAGATCGTCTCGTACCGCTGCAAGACCAACACCCAGAGCCACACCGCGTTCCGCGGCTTCGGCGGGCCGCAGGGCGTGATCGTGATCGAGAGCATCCTGGGCGACATTGCCCGCCACCTGGGGCTGGACCCGCTGGATGTGCGCCGCGCCAACCTGTATGGCATCGACGATCGCAACGTCACCCACTACCAGATGACGGTGGAGGACAACATCCTCGAGCCCCTGCTGAGCCGCCTGGAGCAGACCGCCCGCTACCGCGAGCGCCGCCAGGCCATCGAGGCCTGGAACGCCCGCGAGCCGGTGCTCAAGCGCGGGCTGGCCATCACGCCGGTGAAGTTCGGCATCTCCTTCACCGCCACCCTGTTCAACCAGGCCGGCGCCCTGGTGCATGTGTACACCGACGGCAGCGTGCTGGTGAACCACGGTGGCACCGAAATGGGGCAAGGCCTGCACACCAAAGTGGCGCAGATCGTGGCCGACGAACTGGGCGTGCGTTTCGAGACGGTGCGGGTCAGCGCCAGCGACACCGCCAAGGTGCCCAATGCCAGCGCCACCGCGGCCAGCAGCGGCACCGATCTGAACGGCCGGGCCGCCCAGTTTGCCGCCCGCCATGTGCGCGACAACCTGGCCAGCTTTGTCTGCGGGCTGGATGGCTGCGGCGCGGGCGCCATCCGCTTCGTCGATGGACAGGTGATCTCGCCGGTGGCCACGCGGCGCTTCGAGGACGTGGTGCAGATGGCCTACGCCAACCGCATCCAGCTGTGGAGCGACGGCTTCTACCGCACGCCCAAGATCCATTACGACAAGACCACGCTGACCGGGCGCCCCTTCTATTACTTCAGCTACGGCGCGGCCTGCACCGAGGTGGCCATCGACACCCTGACCGGCGAGAGCCGGGTGCTGAAGGTGGACATCCTGCACGACGTGGGCCACAGCATCAACCCGGCCATCGACATCGGTCAGATCGAGGGCGGCTTCGTGCAGGGCATGGGCTGGCTGACCACCGAAGAGCTGGTCTGGAACGACAAGGGTCACCTGGCCACCCACGCGCCCAGCACCTACAAGATCCCGGCCACCGGCGACATCCCGGCGCATTTCAAGGTGGACCTGTGGCCCGAGCCCAACCGCGAGGACAACGTGCTGGGCAGCAAGGCGGTGGGCGAGCCCCCGTTCATGCTGGCCATCAGCGTGTTCGAAGCCTTGAAGGATGCCCTGGCCCAGGCGCGCAGCCTGGCGGGCCGCCCGGGCCCGGTGCAACTGGAGGCCCCGGCCACGGCGGAGCATGTGCTGCAGGCGCTGAACCTGCCCTGAAGCCGGCGATGAAGTGAGGGCAGAGCGGGCCTTCAGCCGCCCGCCACCGACAGCCCGGCCCGCGTGACCACCACCTGGTTGCGCCCGCCGCGCTTGGCCTGGTAGCAGGCCATGTCGGCCGCATGCAGCACCGCGGCCACGTCGGGGTACTGCGGGCCCAGCTCGATCAGACCGATGCTGCAGCCGATGGCATGGGCCTGGGTGCCCTGCTCGAGGGGCAGATGGATAGGCAGGGCCTCGATGTGGCTGCGCAAGGCCTCGGCGATGTGGGTGGCGCGTTCCAGCGTGCAGCCCGGCAGCAACAGGGCAAACTCATCCCCGCCCAGGCGGCCCACCGTGTCGGTCTGGCGCACCAGGCCCTCCATGACCCGGGCCACCTGGCGCAACACCTGGTCGCCTGCAGCGTGGCCAGCCAGGTCATTGACGGCCTTGAAGTGGTCCAGATCGACAAACAGCACACAGCCCCCAGCCTCAGCCACCTCACCCGCCTCGTCTCGCGACAGGGCCGCGGGACCGGCCTGAACTCGATGCTGCAACTGCAGCAGCAGCCGATGCTCCAGCTCACGCCGATTGACCAGACCGGTCAGGCTGTCGTGGCTGGCGCTCCAGGACAGGGCGCGGCGCGCCTCGCGCTCGGCGGTGATGTCGTCAAAGATCCAGATCGTGCCGCCCTCGGGGTCGCCCGGCACCACACCGCGGCCCAGCATGTGCACCCAGAAATCGTGGCCATCCTTGCGCCGGAACACCAGCTCACCGTCAAAAAAGCCCTGGCCGCCGAACTGCTCACGCACCTGGCGCCCCAGTTCCTCGTAGGCGGCATCGCTGGGGTACAGCACACGGGCCGGCTGCCCATGCAGCTCGCCGGGGGCATAACCCATCATGGCGCTGGCCCGGTGACTCAAGAGTTCCAGCGTGCGGTGGCGCGTCACCACGATGCCCACCGAGGCGTGCTCGAGAATGGCCTCCAACTGCCCCACCATCACGCGCAGGCTTTGCTGCTCGCGCTCCTGCGCCGTGGCCACCTGGCGCAGCATGGCCACCAACTGCCCCAGCTCGCCACCCACCTGAGGCCAGTTGCGTGCCGCCGGCACCGAGCGGTCCAGCACCTGGTGCATGCGCCGGAGCACCTGGCTGATGGGCCGCGTCAGCCACAGGATCAGCCAGCCCCCCAGCGCGGCACACACCAGGGCCACACCGGCGGTCAAGCACCAGGCCCAGCGCCCCACCTCCTGGTAAGGGGCCAGGGCCTGCTGCAGGGGGGTGACCCGGGCCACGCCCCAGGGGGCCACCGACAGGCCAGCCAGGCTGCTCAGGTGGCGGGCGTCCAACAGGCTCTGTGCCTCGGTCGCCATCGGGCTGCCCTGGGCCTTCCAGCGGGTCAGCAACCCGGCCAGACCCGGCTCCTCGTGGGCCTGCCCCAGCAGCCTGGCGGCGCTGGGATGGGCCAGCAAGACCCCGTCGGCATTGAAGACCATCACCGCCTCGCCCCCCAGCGTGGCCCGGGTGAGCTGGGGCGGCAGGAGTTGGGCGGAGTACAGCGACACCCCGCCCACCAACACCGCCTGCAGCTGGCCCGCAGCGTTCTTCAGGGGCTGGGCCAGCAGGACCAGGGGCTTTTCATCTGGCCAGCGCCCCACGGGGGCCCACACATGGGCCTGACCATCGGCCAGCGCCTGCAGGCGGACCTGCTCCACCGCAACATCCAGCGACTGAGGCAGCGCCGGGGCCTGGACATGGCGCAACACGGGCACACCGTCGGCCCGGGCCAGGTCCAGAAAATCAAACACGGGAAAGGCTTGGCGCTGTTGCGCCCAGGCCTCTGGCAGGCCGGCGGGATGCTGCAGGCGTTCGGGGCTCACGGCCTGCCCCAGTAGGACCAGCAGGGCCTCGATGTTCTGCAATCGGGCATCGAGCAGGGCGGCCAGCAACTGCAGCTCCTGCGCCTGCTGGCGGCTGGCGCTGCCCAGGGCCTCGTGCTCGCTGGCCTGGAGGATGAAGAAGACCGACACCGCGCTGGCCAGCCAGCCCGACAGCACGGCCACCACCACCACCCGCAGCTTGAGCGTGTCGGTGGCCCGATGCAGCCCTGCGCCCAGGCGCCGCGCCCAGCGTGTCCATGTCACAGCCGCAGGCCTCCACCCACAGCAGCGCCCGTCTTGACACATACCCAGCAGCAATCAGGACGAGACACCGGCAAAAAGCACTTCCGCATTTGTAACAATGCGCCGACTATAAGGAGTTGCGCCCGGTACAACCAGACGGTCTAGGGACAACCCCTAGCGGAGGCCCGAACCGGGGCCAGGGCCGCTTCAACCGCCCGCCAGGCTTTGCAGGCCGCTGGGGTCCAGCAAAGTGAGGTTGCGCCCGGAGCCTGCGATCAGGCTGCGCTCGCGCAGGTGGCGCAGCACGCGCGACAAGGTTTCCGGGGCGATGCCCAGTTCGGCAGCGATCAGGCGCTTGCGCTGGTTCAGCAGCACGTTCACCACGCCCTGGCTGGCCTGCTCGGCATGGTTGAGCAGCCAGCGCGCGCAGCGCGCCTCGGCGTCCATGGCCAGGCGGCTCACGGCCAGTTCGGTCTGCTGGCGCTGGGAGCGCGACACATCCTGCAGCAGCTTGCGGGCCGGCGGCGCCAGGGTGGCCAGGGTGCGCTGGAAGGCCGGCAGGGGCATGCGGCGCACGATGACGGGGGTATCGCTCATGGCGTCCACCACCTCCGGCAGGCCGAGCACCGCCGAGGCGGCTTCCAGCCAGAAGGGCCCTTCGACCACGCCCAGCTGATGGCTCATCTCGGAGCCGTCATACAGGCCGAGGACCACGCGCCCTGAATCGATGAAGTGCACCCAGGGTGAGGTGGTCTGGCGCGCGAGCAAGACCTGACCCGGGGGGACAACCTCGTGTTCGAGGGACAAACCGAAATACTCAGAGGGCAACATGGAGGCGACTTTGCCCGACCCGCCTGCGCCCGATATTGAGGCATGTCAAAGGGCCTGACTGGGCTCGCGCCCGACCATGCCCCTGTTTGATCTCACTGCGTTCGCCGCGCCCACGTGCGGCACGGCGCGCCTGAGCGGGGGTCACGGCCTCTGGACGAAGCCCAGTTGCCGTGCCAGGTGATCGGCCAGCCGCAGGCCCAGGGCCACGGCCAGCAAGGTCGGATTGGCCTCGCCCGAGGTGCAGAACACGCTGCTGGAGGCGATGTACAGGTTGTCCAGCCCATGCACGCGCAGTTGGCCATCCACCACGCCCTGGGTCGGGTCCGCGCTCATGCGGGTGGTGCCGATCTGGTGAAAGCCGTCCGTCGCCTGCTCGAACACATGGGCCGCGCGCTCAGCTTCGGGCCGCTCGTACTCGAGGTGGCCCAGGCCGGCCGCGCGCAGGTCGTGGTCCAGCAGGGCATGGGCGCGCAGCACCGAGTCGACATCCTGCGGCTGATAGCAGAAGTCGACCCGCAGGTCGCCCGCCTCGTTTTTCAGGGTGACGCGGCTGTCGGGGTGGGGAATCTGCTCGGCGTGGTAGACCAGCGCATAGGTGCCCCCGGCGTTGCGCAGCACAAAGCCCGGCTTGCGCACCGACGACAGGTAACGGTTGCGCAGGATGTCGATCACATCGAGCGCGGCGCGCCAGGGGCGGCGCGCGATGTTGAGGCCATGGGCCAGCCAGCGGTAAGGCCGGGGTCCGATGTGCTTGAGGCGCATCGCCTCGGCCACCAGGCGGCGACCGATGGGCGCAATGGCCAGACCCATGAACACCGCCGACAGCGTGGGGTTGCGGTGGCTGGGCTCGTAGAAAGGGGGGTTGTCGATGTAGAACGAGGTGTTGAGCAAGCCCTGGGCACGCTGCAGGGCCGGGCTGGGCGTCAGGCGGCGGCGCACATAGGTGCCGCAGCTGTCGCGGCTGAAATCCAGCCAGCGCACATCCTCGGGCTGCTTCAGCACCAGGCGCGCGATGCTGCCCAGGATGTGGCCCATGTAATGGCGCCCCAGCGGCCCCTCCGGGCCGCCAAACAGTGCCGGCCGGCCGGCCTGGGCCTTCAGCAGCAGGCGGGTCACGCCCAGGGCGCCGCCCGCCAGCACGAAGGCGCGCGCGCGCAACTCGACACGCTGCCCCCGGCATTCGGCCTGCAGGGCCTCGAGCCGCCCTCCGTCCGGGCTGAAGACCAGCGCCTCGACCCGCGTGTCGAACAACAGATCCAGGCCCTCGCAGGCCAGGGCCTGCTGGCCCAGGCTGCCCAGCAGACGCGGTTGATGGGCCCAGCGCTCGATCTGCGTCAGCTCGAAATCCGTGAGCCGGGTGACCGGGCCCCGCGCCTCGGAGGGCAGCGGCCGGCGGAACTCGGCCGAGCCGCAATCCACACAACGGGCGGCCGCCTGGTACCAGGGCTGCACCTCGGGCCAGCTCAGCGGCCACTGCACGCCCGGCACCTGCGGCCGCACCTCGAAGTCGTGCGCCTCGAACGGCACACAGCGCCCGCCCCACAGCCAGGTGGTGCCGCCCAGACCGGTGTGGGTGGCCAGTTCCAGCGGCGCGTGGTGCTGCGGCTTGACACAGGTGGAGCCGCTCCAATCGGGCGCCGACTGGGCCGGGTCCAGGCCACCGCCCTCCACCACCAGCACCCGCAGGCCTGATGCCTGCGCTGCCAGTGCCAGCGACAGGCCCACCGGGCCGGCCCCCATCACACACAGGTCGTAAACCACGCGCTCGCCCGGAGCCTGTTGCAGCACGCTCATGACAGCAGCCCCCGCCACAAGACCACGTTCAATGCAGGCGCGTGCGGCAGCCGCACAGCTTTCAGAAGGGCATAGGAGGTCATCGCAGGCATGCAGAATCGGGTGAGGTGAGCGCTGCGCCAGCAAGCCGTCCAGGCCGGGCGAGGGGCCTGCCGGAAGCGGCTGACCGCTCCAAATTTTACAGTTTGCAACAATACCGGCCCATGAATGCCTTGGCCCGGCCATGACAGACATCACGAAAAGCGGCCGATTCCGGTCACCATTCAAGCCCGCCCTTCAATCCGTTCTTCAACCCGCCCTCCGCCCGGCCCTGCCCAGCCACCGCCCATGTCCGCCAGCCCCGACGCCCTGCCCGCTCTCCCCGCGCTTGAACAAGGCCGCCAGCAGATCGCCCGCCTGCAGGCCGCCCTGGCCCAGGCGGGCCTGAGCCTGCGCCCACCGCCGCCCGAGCCCCAGACCTGCTGCGGGCGCGGCTGCAACGGTTGTGTGTGGGAGGGCTTCTACGCCGCGCTCGCGTTCTGGTGCGAAGACGCCGAGGCCTTGCTGGCGGGCTCGGTGAACAGCTGAGATCTGCCCGGCACCCAGGGCCGTTGACCACCCTCCGTCAACACCGCAGCGGGGCCAAGAGCGGCCGCTGGAGGTTATGCACGGCCGGCATGGGATCAGCCGGACTTGGCATTTCTCTTGCATGACGCTTACAACAACAATACCGCCCACCACGCTGCGGGGCCCGCCTGCGAGATCCGTGGGGTCACCGGGGTGATCCGGGAGTGGGCTCAGGGGTTTTCCTGGGTCCGGGCTTGGCGCGGGTGGCAGAACATTGGCATTGCAAACGGCAGGGCGGCGCACGCCACACATGCTGAAAGCCAGGCATCAGGGACTTGTTTTCTTTTCAAGGTTTTTCACATGAGCGCTCTCAAGTCTTTGTCCCTCAGCCATCGGCTCAGCCTCGGTTTCGGCAGCGTGCTGGCGCTGTTGCTGGTGGTGGTGGCGGTGGATCAGTGGTCGGCCAGGGATTTGCATGGGCGGCTGCAGCGCATCACCAGCACCAGCGCCGAAAAGACCCGGCTGATGAACAACATGCTGCAGGATGTGGACTCGCTGGGTCTGCGCGGCCGCTCGGCGGTGATGCTGTCGGAGAGCGACACCAAACGTTCGACCGAGCAGGCCGACAAGCTCAAGGCCACGCTGGACCAGTACCTCAAGCAGCAGACCGAGCTGGCCACCCTGGCGCGCGCCAGCGGCGCCAATGCCGATGAGCTGAAACTGCTGGACGACATCAAGGCGATCGCCGATGCGACCCTGCCCGAGCTTCAACAGTCGGTGAAGACGGCCCTGGAGGGCGACAACGTGGGCGCCTCGATCGCGATGATGAACCGGGTCGAGCCCAGCGAGGTCAAGTGGCGCGCCCGCCTGAGCGACCTGATCGAGTACCAGAACCGCCTCAACCAGGCCGAGGCCCAGGGCGCCGAAGACAGCATGGCCCGCGCCCAGATCACGGCGGCCCTGCTGGTGCTGACCTCGATCACGGTTGGCGTGCTGGTGGCCTGGCGCATCACGCAAAGCGTCACCGCGCCGATCGGGCGCGCCGTGGTGGTGGCCGAGCGCATTGCCGCGGGCGACCTGACCTCCCAGGTGGAGGTGCGCATCCATGACGAGACCGGCCGCCTGCTGGAGGCGATTGCCGCCATGCAGCAGCGCCTGCGCGAACTCGTGGGCGAGATCGGCGGCACGGCCGAATCGATCAAGGACGCCAGTGCCGAGGTGGCTGCCGGCAACCTGGACCTGAGCCAGCGCACCGAAGAGGCCTCGCACAACCTGCAGACAGCCGCCCACACCCTGACCGACCTGACCCAGATGGTGGGCCACAGCACGGCCTCGGCCCGCGAGGTGAACCGCCTGGCGGCCACCGCCTCGACCCACGCCATCAGTGGCGGGCAGATGGTATCGGAGGTGGTGCAGACCATGGAGGGCATCAGCGTGAGCTCGCGCAAGATCGCCGACATCGTGGGTGTGATCGACGGGATTGCCTTCCAGACCAACATCCTGGCGTTGAACGCGGCGGTCGAAGCGGCCCGGGCCGGCGAACAAGGCCGCGGCTTTGCCGTGGTGGCCAGCGAGGTGCGGCGCCTGGCCGGCCACGCCACCAGTTCGTCGAAAGAGATCAAGAGCCTGATCACCGACAGCGTGGAGCGCGTGGCCGTGGGCGAAGACCTGGTGCGCCGTGCGGGCGACACCATCCACGAGCTGGTGAGCTCGGTGCAGAACGTGTCCTCGATCATGTCCGAGGTGGCGGCCGCGGCCGACGAGCAGAGTGGCCGCATCGCCGACATCAGCGCCACCGTGGGCAAGCTCGACGAGGTGACGCAGCAGAACGCAGCCCTGGTCGAGGAGAGTGCGGCGGCGGCCGACAGCCTGCGCGATCAGGCACACCGGCTGACCGAGATCGTGCACACCTTCCGCCTCAGCCGCGACACACCGGTGGCGGCACCGGCACCGGCGCCCGCGCTGGCGCGCGCCCCGCAGACCTTGCGCCTGAGCTGATCAAACGGGTTTCTGGCCCACTTCGAAGTTCGACAGCCGCTCGAGCGCTTTGACCATGCCCGAGTGATCCCAGGCGGCACCGCCCTGGGCCACGCAGGCGCTGAACAATTGCTGGGCCTGCGCCGTGGCAGGCAGGGCCAGGCCCAGGGCGCGGGCACTGTCCAGCGCCAGGCCCAGGTCTTTCTGGTGCAGGGCAATGCGAAAGCCCGGCTCAAAGCTACGGCGGATCATGCGCTCGCCATGCACCTCGAGGATGCGCGAGGCGGCAAAGCCGCCCATCAAGGCCTGGCGCACCTTGGCCGGGTCGGCCCCGGCGCGTGAGGCGAACAGCAAGGCCTCGGCCACCGCCTCGATGTTGAGGGCCACCACGATCTGATTGGCCACCTTGGTGGTCTGCCCGGCGCCGTTGGGGCCCACCAGGGTGATGTTCTGCCCCAGCAGCTCGAACAGCGGCCTGGCCCTGGCAAAGGCGGCCTCGGGCCCGCCCACCATGATCGACAGCGTGCCCTTTTGCGCCCCCACCTCGCCACCTGACACCGGAGCATCGAGGTACTGGCAGCCCAGTTGTTCGATGCGCCGGGCAAAGTCCTGCGTGGGCAGGGGCGCGATCGAGCTCATGTCGATCACCAGCTTGCCCGGGCTCAGGCCCAGGGCCAGGCCGTCATCACCGAACAGCACCTGTTCGACATCGGGGGTGTCGGGCAGCATGGTGAAGACGATGTCGGCCCGTTCGGCCACGCCGCGGGCGCTCAGGCATTGGGTGGCCGGGGTGTCGGCCAGCGCGGCCGATACCTTGCCGCGGGTGTGCACAAACAGCTGGTGGCCGGCGCGGATCAGGTTCAGGCACATCGGCGTGCCCATGATGCCCAGGCCGATGAAGCCGAGTTGAAGCGGTTTTTGAGTCATGAGAGGTCTCCGTTGTCAGGTCACAGTTGATTGAAAGCGGTCTGTTCAGGCCATGGCGCGGCGCCAGCCCAGGCCGGCCAGGGTGTCGGCGGCGGGCTTGTACTCGCAGCCGATCCAGCCCGCATAGCCCAGCCGGTCGATGTGGCGCAGCAGCCAGGGGTAGTTGATCTCGCCCGTGCCGGGCTCATGCCGACCCGGGTTGTCGGCCAGCTGGATGTGGCCGATGCGCGGCAGGGCCCGTTGCAGCGTGGCCGCCAGTTCGCCCTCCACGCGTTGGGCGTGGTAGATGTCGTACTGCACGAACAGGTTGTCGGCCCCAACCTCGTCGAGCAGGGCCAGGGCCTGGTCGGTGCGGGTGAGGTAGAAGCCCGGGATGTCGAAGGGGTTGATGGGCTCGATCAGCAGGCGCAGCCCGGCCTGGCGCAGCGCCGCGGCGGCAAAGCGCAGGTTGCTCACCAAGGTCTGGTGCAGCAGCGGCTCGGCCACGCCGGCTGGCGCCTTGCCGGCCAGGCAGTTGAGCTGGGGCACGCCCAGTGCCTGGGCATAGGCCAGGGCCTGGCCCACGCCGGCCCGGAACTCGGCCACCCGGGTCGGGTCGCAGGCGATGCCGCGCTCGCCCGCGTCCCAGTCGCCCGCGGGCAGGTTGTGCAGCACCAGTTGCAGCCGGTGCTGATCGAGGCGCGAGCGGATCTCGCTCACCTCGTAGGCGTAGGGGAACAGAAATTCGACGGCCTCGAAGCCGGCGTTCGCCGCGGCTTCAAAACGGTCCAGAAAAGGCCGTTCGGTGAACAGCATGGTGAGGTTGGCAGCAAAGCGGGGCATGGGTGGGCTCTCCCTGAAGATTGGACAAAAACAGACGGCCGGGGGGCGCTCAATCGAGCATGGCAATCGCGGTGGGCGCGTCCGCCGCACTGCCAGCCAAGTCTTCGAACTCGTTGATCTGGTCGATCTCGGTGCCCATGGCGATGTTGGTCACCCGCTCCAGCAACAGCTCAATCACCACCGGCGTGCGGTGCTCGGCCATCCAGGCCTCGGCCTGTTGCACCGCGGGGGCAAACTCGTCGGGGCGGTGCACGCGGATGGCCTTGCAGCCCAGGCCCTCGACCACCTTCACGTGGTCCACGCCGTAGCTGCGGGCCGGCTCGTCGGCCTCGGTGTTGAGGTTGTCGAAGGCCAGTTGCACGCAGTAGTCCATCGAGAAGCTGCGCTGCGCCTGGCGGATCAGGCCCAGGTAGCTGTTGTTGACCAGCACATGGATGTAGGGCAGCTTGAACTGCGCGCCCACGGCCAGCTCTTCGAGCATGAACTGGAAGTCGTAATCGCCCGACAGCGCCACGATCTTGCGCGCCGGGTCGGCCACCCGCACGCCCAGGGCAGCCGGCAGGGTCCAGCCCAGCGGGCCGGCCTGGCCGCAGTTGATCCAATGCCGCGGGTGGTAGACGTGCAGGAACTGCGCGGCCGCGATCTGCGACAGGCCGATGGTCGAGACATAGCAGGTGTCGCGACCAAAGGCGTTGTTCATGCACTGGTAGACGCGCTGCGGCTTCATGGGCACTTGGTCGAAGTGGGTCTTGCGCAGGTAATCGAGGCTTTGCTTGCGGGCCTGGCATTCGGCCAGCCAGGCGCTGCGCGGGCGCAGGCGGCCTTCGGCCAGCCACTCGCGGGCCACCTCGACCAGCAGGGCCAGGGCTGCACCGGCGTCGGACACGATGCCGTAGTCGGGGGCGAACACACGGCCGATCTGGGTGGGCTCGATGTCGATGTGCACGAACTTGCGCCCCCGGGTGTAGACCTCGACCGAGCCGGTGTGGCGGTTCGCCCAGCGGTTGCCGATGCCCAGCACGAAGTCGCTGGCCAGCAGGTTGGCATTGCCGTAGCGGTGGCTGGTCTGCAGGCCGCACATGCCCACCATCAGCGGGTGGTCGTCGGGGATGCTGCCCCAGCCCATCAGGGTGGGGATCACGGGCAGCTGCAGCAGCTCGGCCAGTTCGACCAGCAGGCCGCAGGCATCGGCGTTGATGATGCCGCCACCGGCCACCAGCAAGGGGCGATCGGCCTGGCTCAGCAGCTGCAGCGCGTGCTCCACCTGGGCCCGGGTGGCCTGGGGCTTCCAGGCCGGCAAGGGGGCGTAGGTAGCGGGGTCGAAGTCGATCTCGGCCAACTGCACATCGATCGGCAGGTCGATCAGCACCGGGCCGGGGCGGCCCGAGCGCATCAGGTGAAAGGCCTGCTGGAACACCCCCGGCACCTGGGCCGGCTCCATCACGGTGGTGGCCCATTTGGTGACCGGGCGGGCAATGGCGCTGATGTCCACGGCCTGGAAATCCTCCTTGTGCAAGCGGGCCCGTGGCGCCTGGCCGGTGATGCACAGAATCGGGATGGAGTCGGCACTGGCCGAGTACAGCCCGGTGACCATGTCGGTGCCGGCCGGACCGCTGGTGCCGATGCACACGCCGATGTTGCCGGCCACGGCGCGGGTGTAGCCCTCGGCCATGTGCGAGGCGGCCTCCACGTGGCGCGCCAGGATGTGGCCGATGCCACCGTGCGCCTTGAGCGCCGCATACAGCGGGTTGATGGCGGCGCCGGGCACGCCGAACGCCACACTCACACCTTCTTTTTCGAGGATGCAGACCGCTGCCTCGATCGCCTTCATTCTTGCCATGTCGTCTCCTTGGGTGAACCCTGTCGGGGTGGACGAAATTTAGGCGGCACCGGCCCTGGCCGGAATGCCCGGGCGGGCCATAAAATTTATTCGCTGCTGGAATGACTGCCGGATCGACGGCAGCGCACACTGCAAGCCCCAAGAAGAGCCAGGAGACTGCGATGGACCGTTTCGACGCCATGAATCTGTTTGTGCGGGTGGTGGAATCCGGCAGCTTCACCAAGGTGGCGAAAGAGTTCGCCACCACCCAGCCCACCGTCACCAAGCAGGTGGCGGCCCTGGAGGCCCAGCTCAAGGTGAGGCTGCTCAACCGCAACACGCGCGGGGTCAGCCTGACCGAGCCCGGCGCGCTGTACTACGAGCGTTGCAAAGCCATCCTGGGCCAGGTGAGCGAGGCCGAAGAGGTGGTCCAGGTGCGCCAGACGCAGGTGAACGGTTTGCTGCGCGTGGGCAGTTCGGTGGCTTTCGGCAGACGGGTGGTTGTGCCCTTGGTGCTGGAATTCATGGCCCGCCACCCGCAGGTGAAGGTGGACCTGAGCTTTGACGACCGCTACACCGATCTGGTGGCCCAGGGCATCGATGTGGCGATCCGCCTGGGCAAGCTGGCCGACTCGGGTCTGGGCGCGCGCAGCCTGGGCCAGAACCCCTGGGCCCTGGTGGCCTCGCCGACCTACCTGCGGCGCCATGGCACGCCGCGCAAGCCCACCGAGCTGCGCGGGCACGACGCGCTGATCTACAGCAGCGTGCAGGGCGACGACTTCTGGCGCCTTCGCACGCCGGCGGGTGAGCTGGTGAACGTGCCGGTGAGCGGGCGCATGCGCTCCAACAACCTGTCGGCCCTGCTGGCGGCCACCCGGGCCCACCTGGGGGTGGCCGCCCTGCCCCGCTATGTGGCGGCCGAATCACTGGCCAGCGGCCGGGTGGTGGAGGTGCTGAAAACCTGCCAGCTGCCCGAGCAGGAGATCCACGCCGTGTTCCCTTCGCCGCGCCTGTTGCCGCAGAAGGTCTCGTCCTTCGTGGCCTTCATGCAGGGGCGTTTCGAGGCGCGCTGGTGGGAGCAGCTGAAGTGATCCCGCCGCACCGATGCATCAATCCAGGATCAGCATCGCCCGGAAGTCGTTCACATTGGTGTGGGTGGGGCCGGTGATGACCAGATCGCCCAGGGCCTCGAAGTAGCCATAGGCGTCGTTGCGGTCCAGGAACTGCTCCACCTTCAGGCCCAGGGCCTGGGCGCGGGCCAGGGTGTCGGGGCTGACGCAGGCGCCAGCGTTGTCTTCCACCCCATCGATGCCGTCGGTGTCCGCCGCCAGGGCCCAGACGCGGGCCTGCCCCTGCAGGGCCTGGGCCAGGCCCAGACAGAACTCGCCGGCGCGGCCGCCGCGCCCCCGCGGGCTGCCGACGGGCTGCGGGCGGATCGTCACCGTGGTCTCACCGCCCGACAGGATGACGCAGGGCCGGGCGAAGGGCTGGCCATGCTGGGCCACCGATCGCGCCAGTGCCGCGTGCACCTTGCCCACCTCGCGCGATTCGCCTTCGATCTCGTCGGACAGCACATAGGCCGCGATGCCGGCCGCGCGGGCCACCTCGGCCGCCACCTCCAGGGACTGGCGCGGGGTGGCGATCAGCTGCACCTCATGGCCGGCGAACACCGCGTCACCGGGCTTGGGGGTTTCGAGCGCACCGGCCTGCAACTGAGCGTGCACCGCCGCAGGCACCTCGATGCCGTAGCGGGCCAGGATGGCCAGCGCCTCGGCGCAGCTGCTGGCATCGGGCACGGTGGGGCCACTGGCGATCACCGAGGGGTCGTCGCCCGGCACGTCGCTGATGGTCAGCGTGAGCACCTTGGCCGGCGCACAGGCCGCGGCCAGGCGCCCACCCTTGATGCGCGACAGGTGCTTGCGCACGCAGTTCATCTCGCCGATGCTGGCGCCGCTGTGCAGCAGCGCGCGGTTGATGCGCTGCTTGTCCTCCAGGCTCAGGCCCTCGGCCGGCAGGGTCAGCAAGGCCGAGCCGCCACCCGAGATCAGGCACAGCACCAGGTCGTCCTCGGTCAGGCCTTCGGTCAGTTGCAGGATGCGCTGGGCCGCGGCCAAGCCGGCCGCATCGGGCACGGGGTGCGAGGCCTCGACCACTTCGATGCGCTCGGGCAGGCCGGCGGGGCGCGGCGGAATGTGGTGGTAGCGCGTGACCACCAGGCCCGACAGCGGCGCCTCGGCCGGCCACAGCGCCTCGACCGCCTGGGCCATCGAGGCCCCGGCCTTGCCGGCCCCGAGCACCAGGGTGCGCCCCTTGGGCGGCTGGGGCAGGTGGCGTGCCAGGCCTTGCAGCGGCAGGGCGCGCCAGACGGCCTGCGCATACAGGTGTTGCAAGAAGGCCTGCGGATCCGCGCTGGGGCTGGGGCAGACAGCGCCCTGCAGATCGAGGGCGACGCGATGTTGGGGGGCTTGTGGGGCAGTCATGGCCCGATTGTGCCAAGCCTTGCGCAGCGGGTCGGCCCCCGGGCCGGTCACAACAGCTTTGCCTGGCGTCACGCACCGGTCACAGGCGGGGTTCAGAATCCTGCGTCTTGGTCCATCCTCAGGAGTGCGCTTGAACCGATCCTCATTCGAAGCCCAGGCCGTGGCCCGGGTGGTGACGCCGGAACATGGCCTGAGCCTGGCGCCCGGTCGCCTGGCCACCCTGATGGAGCAGCAGGCGCTGCATTGCGTGTTCCAACCGATTGCCGACCTGCGCAGCGGCTCGATCTTCGGCCATGAGGCCTTGATCCGTGGCCCGGCGGGCACCGAGTGGGAGCGGCCTGATGTGCTGCTGGCACTGGCCCAGCAGGAAGACCTGCTGTTCGAGTTCGAGCTGTTCTGCGTGCACACGGCCCTGCTGCAATGGGGCCAGGCGGGCGAGCCCGGGCGGCTGTTCGTCAACATCAGCGCCGACGCGCTGGTCGAGGCCATGCGCCTGCAAGAGGCCGAATCGCTGATCGAGGCCGCACGCCGCTGCGGGGTGTCGCCCCGCATGCTGGTGATGGAGATCACCGAGCACGAGCGGGTGGGCGACATGGAGCAGTTGCACGCCGCCGTGCAGCACCTGCACGCCGCCGGCATCACCCTGGCCCTGGACGATTTTGGCGACGGGCGCTCCAGCCTGCGCCTGTGGTCGGAGGTCAAGCCCGCCTACGTGAAGATCGACAAGTACTTCACCCGGGCCCTGGACCAGCGCACCGAATGCCTGCAGGTGGTCAATGCGCTCAAGGGCATTGCCGAGGTGTTCGGCTCGGTGCTGATCGCCGAGGGCATCGAAACCACCGATGACCTGCGCGTGCTGCGCGACCTGGGCATTGCCTATGGTCAGGGCTACCTGCTGGGCCGCCCGGCGCGCGAGGTGGCACAGGCGGTGGTCGAGGCCGCGCTGAACGTGATGCACGACCGCCGCGTGTCGGTGTTGCCACAGCTGCAGCAGACCGCCCGCCCCGGCGTGCTGCGCCACCTGCCCGTGATCCAGGCCCCGGCCGTGGGCATGGGCTGCACCAACAACGAGTTGGCCGAGGTGTTCAAGGCCCGGCCCGAACTGCACGCGCTGGCCATCGTGGACGGAGAACGGCCGGTGGGGCTGATCAACCGCCAGCAGTTCATGAACCATTACGCCACCCTGTACTTTCGTGAGGTGCATGGCCGCAAGCCTTGCCTGGCCTATGCCAACCACTCGCCTCGGGTGGTGGAGCTGGACTACGACGTGGACGAACTGGTGGGCATCCTGACCTCGCAGGACCAACGTTACCTGAACGACGGCTTCATCGTCACCGACAACGGCCGCTACGTGGGCCTGGGCACCGGTGACCAACTGGTGCGCTCGGTGACCGAGGCGCGCATCGAGGCGGCCCGCCACGCCAACCCCCTGACCTTTCTGCCCGGCAACATCCCGATCAGCATGCACATCGACCGCCTGCTGGCCAGCGGCAGCGAGTTCGTGGCCTGCTACGCCGACCTGAACCACTTCAAGCCCTTCAACGACCAGTACGGCTACTGGCGCGGCGACGAGATGATCCGCCTGGTGGCCCGGCTGTGCGTGAGCCACTGCGATGCCCGGCGCGACTTTGTGGGGCATGTGGGCGGCGACGACTTCATGATCCTGTTTCAGAGCAACAACTGGCAGCAACGCTGCGAGGCCATCATCGCGGAGTTTGCGCGCGAGGCCATGGCCTTGTTTGACGAGGTGGCCCGGCAGGCCGGTGGCATCGAAGCCGAGGACCGGCACGGCGTGAAGCGCTTTTTTCCGTGCACCACGCTGTCGATCGGCGCGGTCCGGGTGCTGCGCGGCCAGTACGAGTCGGCCGAGCAGGTGGCCAACGAGGCCGCCCTGGCCAAGCACGATGCCAAGCAGAGCCACAGCGGCCTGCATGTGCGCGGGCCTCAGTTGCCCGGGCCCCTGATGGCTCAAGCGCCGCTGCAGCGGGCCGCCTGAGCCGCCCCAGGCCCCCGCTTCAAATCGGCGCCCAATCAGCGCCGGCCCAGGGCCGTCACCGCCAATTGCAGGGCCAGGCGGTTGTGGCGCTCGATCAAGGGGGGCAGATCGAGCGTGGTGAGCTGCCCGTCACGCACCACCACCCGGCCGTTGACCACGGTGTGGCGAGCCTTGGCCGGCGCACACAGCAGCAGCGCGCCCACCGGGTCATGCACGGCGCCGCCGGCAAAGTCGAGGCTGCCCAGGTCGAACACCGCCAGGTCGGCACACTGGCCCACGGCCAGCGAGCCGATGTCGGCACGGCCCAGCACCTCGGCCCCACCGCGGGTGGCCAGGGCCAGGGCGTCGCGGGCCTTCATCTCGGCGGGGCCGGCATCGCAGCCAAAGGGCTCCAGGGCACGGCCGACCCGGGCCAGCAGCATGGCCTGACGCGCCTCGCCCAACATGTGGGCGCCATCGTTGCTGGCGCTGCCGTCCACCCCCAGGCCCACGGGCACGCCTGCGTCGAGCATGCGGCGGATCGGGGCGATGCCCGAGGCCAGGCGCATGTTGCTGCACGGGCAGTGCGCCACCCCGGTGCGGGTGCGGGCGAACAGCGACATGCCGGCCGCGTCGAGCTTGACGCAGTGGGCATGCCACACATCGTGCCCCACCCAGCCCAGTTGCTCAGCATATTCGGCGGGGGTGCAGCCGAACTTGTCGCGGCTGTAGGCGATGTCGTGGTCGTTCTCGGCCAGGTGGGTGTGCAGTCGCACACCGTGCGCCCGGGCCAGCAGGGCCGATTCGCGCATCAGATCGCGGCTGACGCTGAAGGGCGAGCACGGGGCCACCGCCACCTGCACCATGGCGCCGTGGCGAGGGTCGTGCCAGCGCTCGATCAGGCGCTGGGTGTCGCGCAGGATGGCGTCTTCGCGTTCGACCACTTCATCGGGCGGCAGGCCGCCCTGCGAACGGCCCACGCTCATGCTGCCGCGGGTGGCGACAAAGCGCATGCCGATGGCCTGGGCGGCTTCGATGCTGTCGTCCAGGCGCACGCCGTTGGGGTAGATGTAGAGGTGGTCGCTGCTGGTGGTGCAGCCGCTGAGCAGCAGCTCGGCCATGGCCACCTGGGTCGAGACCTGCACCATCTCGGGCGTCAAGCCGGCCCAGATGGGGTAGAGCCCCTGCAGCCACGAGAACAGCTCGGCATCCTGCACCGCCGGTATCGCCCGGGTGAGCGACTGGTACATGTGGTGGTGGGTGTTGACCAGGCCGGGTGTGACCAGGCAGCCGCGCAGGTCGAGCACCTCGTCGGCCTGCTCGGCCAAATCGGCCAGGTCGGCCGCAGGGCCGATGGCCTCGATGCGGTGGTCGCGGATGAACACCGAAGCATCGCTCAGCTCGCGGCGCTGCTCGTCAAAAGTGGCGACGCAACGGGCGTTGCGCAGCAGCAGGGTCTTGCTCATGACAGGCCAGCGATCAGGGGGTGGTGGGGGCACCGGCCTGGAACCAGGCGCCGATCAGGGCGCGCTCCTCGTCGGTGATGCCGGTGGCGTTGTTCATGGGCATGATCTTGGTGACCACCGCCTGCTGGTAGACCGCCTGGGCATGGGCCTTGACCTGCTCGGGCGAATCCAGGCGCACGTTCTTCATCTGCACGGCCTCGCCATGGCACATGTAGCAGCGCGCGGACAACACCTGCTGCACCTGGGCAAAGGTGACGGCCGGTTGAGCCGCCGAGGCGGCCACGGGCGCCACCGGGGCCGGACGCAGCCAGACGATCAGCCCCAGCAGCACCACCACGCCGGCGGCGGCATAGGGCCAGGGGTGGGCGTTGCGGCCCAACTTGAAACCGTGGCGCATCACAAAGAACTGGCGGATGGCGGCGCCGGCAAACATCATGCCGATCAACACCAGCCAGTTCTGCGGGTGGGTGTAGGTGAAGCTGTAGTGGTTGGACAGCATGGCAAACAGCACCGGCAGCGTGAAATAGGTGTTGTGCACGCTGCGCTGTTTGCCACGCTTGCCGTGGATGGGGTCGACCGGCAGGCCGTCCTTGATCTGCTGCACCACGGTGCGCTGGCCTGGGATGATCCAGAAGAACACGTTGGCACTCATCGAGGTGGCGATCATGGCGCCCATCAGCAAGAAGGCGGCACGGCCGGCAAACCAGTGGCAGGCCAGCCACGAGGCCACGCAGACCAGCACCAGCACCAGGGCGCCCACGATGGCGTCGCCATTCTTGCGCTGACCGAACACCCGGCAGATGCCGTCGTACAGCAGCCAGAACACCACCAGAAAGCCCAGCGCCACGGCAATCGCCTCGGCAGGGGCCCAGTCCATGCGCGACTTGTCGATCAGGTAGGTGCTGGCACTCCAGAGGTAGGAGACGGTGAACAGTGAGAAGCCGGTCAGCCAGGTGCTGTAGCTCTCCCAATAGAACCAGTGCAGATGGCCGGGCAGCTTGGGCGGTGACACGGCAAACTTGACGGGGTGGTAGAAGCCACCGCCGTGCACGGCCCACAATTCACCGCTCACGCCCTGGCGTTTCAGTTCGGGGTCTTCGGGCGGCGTGAGGCTGCTGTCCAGAAAGACGAAATAGAACGAGGAGCCAACCCAGGCGATGGCGGTGATGACGTGGACCCAGCGCAGCAGCAGGTTGGCCCAGTCCAGGAAATAGCTTTCCATTCTCAACTCCGGTGCCCCTGAACCAACAGGGCGGCACTTTGATGGTCTGCTCACCACTGCGGGCGCTGTGAGCAGAAGTTGGGGCCGCGGCCATGGGTTGGAAGAACCCCAGCTCCGCTGCGACCGGATGCAGGAAGGAGGTCGTTGTCACGGCCTCCAGGCGGCAAAGTGTATACAGTTTTTGAGCACCGTGCAGGCGTATCGTCCGGCCCCGGATCAGGGCTTTCCCGAGGCGGCCCCGGTGCCCGGAAGCTTTTGCAATAACTGTGCCGCCACCGCCACGGCAATGACCTCCGGCTGCTTGCCGGTGATGCCCGGCACACCGATGGGACAGGTGATGTGATTCAGTTCCTCGGCGGTGAAACCACGCTCCTGCAGACGCCGCTGGAAGGTGGCCCATTTGGTCTGGCTGCCGATCAGACCGACAAAAGGCAGGTCACCGCGCTCGCGCTGGCGACGCAGGCAGGCGGCCACGATGTCCAGATCTTCGGCATGGCTGAAACTCATCACCAGCACCTGAGACCCCGGCACCAGGTCGGCCACCGCCCCTTGCACCGGGTCGGAATGCTCAGCCTCCACGTTCTCGGGCAGTTCGGGCGGGAAGATGCCGTCGCGGCTGTCGATCCAGCGCAGGCGAAACGGCAGCGGCGCCAGCACCCGCACCAGCGCATGCCCCACATGGCCGCCCCCAAACAAAGCCAGGGGCTGGCCGCCTTGCGCCAGTTCGGTGCGCAGGCGCTCACGGTCGGCGGTGGTGACCCGCTCCAGGCTCAGGTGCACCACACCGCCGCAGCACTGCCCCAGGCTGGGGCCCAGGGCATGGCGCTGCTGCTGCGGCCAGGGCGTGGCCGGGTCGCGCAAGCCTTCGCGGGCGGCCAGGGTGGCCACCAGCTCGAGGTGGCCGCCGCCGATGGTGCCCAGCACGGCCTCGGGCCACACCGCCATCCAGGCGCCCACCTCACGGGGCACCGAGCCCTGGGTGCGCGCCACGCGCACCAGGCAGGCGGGTTCATCGTTCAGGCGCTGCAGCAATTGGGACAAAGCACTCATGGGCGCTGATTTTGCGGTCATAAAACCCTTTATCCAGACAAAATGGCCTTACGGCAGATACGACTGGCAACAATCAGAACCGGTACGCAAAGGCACAATGCGCGCATGAACGGACCCGCCCCACGCCCAAGCCCGCTGCCAAGCCCCCAGTCAAACGGCCCCATGCAAGCCCTGATCCGGCGCCCCCTGTGGCTGATGGCCACGGCCTGGGCCGCGCTGCTGGCCGCCTGCGGCAGCAGCCCCACGCCGCCGCTGAGCGAGAACACGCCTGCCGCCGAAACGCCGGGCCCGGCCGGCAGCCCAGCCGGCAGCGGTGGAGCCCTGACGATCAGTCCGGCCTCGGCAGCCACCACCCCCAAGGCCTACCGCCAGGATGCGGCCCAGCACCTGTACAAGCTCAATGCCCAGCGCATCTACGCGGGCAAGCTGCCACCCATGCTGTACGCGGTGGGTGTGCTGCAGGTGAGCATCGACACCCGGGGGCAGGTCACACAGTTGCACTGGATGCGTGCCCCGCGCCACGCCCCGGAGGTGATCGCCGAGATCGAGCGCACGGCCCGCGCGGCCGCGCCCTACCCGGTGCCGGCCCGCCTGGGCAAGGTGGTCTACACCGACACCTGGCTGTGGGACCAGAGCGGCAAGTTCCAGCTCGACACCCTGACGGAAGGTCAGAGCGGCGGCTGAACCGCGCCGGCCTCAGGAGCCGCGGTAGGTGGAATGGCTCCAGGGGCTGACCAGCAGGGGCACGTGGTAGTGCTGATCGGCATGGGCGATGCCGAAGTCCAGCGTCACCTTGTCGAGGAAGGGGGGCTGGGGCAGGTCGACGCCGCGGGCGCGGAAGTAATCCGCCACCTCGAACACCAGGCGGTAGGTGCCAGGGCGCAGGTTGTTGTTGTCATACAGCGGGCCGTCGGAGCGGCCATCGGCATTCAACACAAAGCGGCGCACCAGGGTGGCGTTGTCGCCCTGGGTGGTGAACAGCGAAACCCCCATGCCGGCGGCCGGGCTGCCGTGCATGGTGTCCAGAACGTGGGTACTGAGGCCCATGGGTGATCCTTTCGGGTGACGAGACAAGAGACGGCCACCTGGGCGACCGGGTGAAGGCTGCCATGACGGCAATCGTGAACCAAAAGTGTATACACTTTTTGAATTGGCAGCTATCATGAACCCATGGACGCCCCCAACCCATCGACCACCCACGTCATCGTCGAGAGCCTGACCCGGGCCATCGTCGAACACCGGCTGCTGCCGGGCACCAAGCTGGCCGAACAGAAACTGGCCGACCACTTCGGCGTGTCGCGCACGCTGGTCCGCCAGGCCCTGTTCCAGCTGTCGCAAAACCGCCTGATCCGGCTGGAGCCGGCGCGCGGGGCCTTTGTCGCGGCGCCCTCGGTCACCGAGGCCCGCCAGGTTTTCGCCGTGCGGCGCATGCTGGAGGCTGAAATGACGCGTGCCTTTGTGCGCGATGTCACCCCTAGCAAGATCAAGGCCTTGCGCGAGCACGTGGCCCGCGAAAAAGCCGCCGTGCAGGATGGCGATGCCTCCGGTCGCACCGAACTGCTGGGCGACTTCCATGTGCGCATGGCCGAGTTGATGGGCAACGAGGTGCTGGCCCAATTGCTGGGTGAGCTGATTTCGCGCTGCGCCCTGATCACGCTGATGTACCAGTCGGCCAGTGCGGCCGAACACTCCCACGAGGAGCACGGCGAGATCGTCAAGGCCCTGGCGGCGCGCGACGAAGCCCTGGCGGTGCAACTCATGAACGATCACCTGACCCATGTCGAGGAAAGCCTCACCTTCGACCGCAAGCTGCCCACCAGCGACCTGTCCATGGCCCTGTCCTGAACTTCACACCACACCGTCAGCCCTCCGAGCCCGCCCATGAAGCCTTACGACACCACCCAACCCTACCCCCGTGACCTGATCGGCTACGGCCGCGATGTGCCCCACGCCCAGTGGCCGGGCCAGGCCCGCATTGCGGTCCAGTTCGTGCTGAACTACGAGGAAGGCGGCGAGAACGCCACCTTGCACGGCGACGCCGGCTCGGAGCAGTTCCTGTCCGAGATGTTCAACCCGGCCAGCTACCCCGACCGCCACATGAGCATGGAAGGCATCTACGAGTACGGCTCACGCGTGGGCGTGTGGCGCATCCTGCGCGAGTTCGAGAAGCGCGGCCTGCCCATGACCATCTTCGGCGTCGGCATGGCCCTGCAACGCCACCCCGAGCTGACCCAGGCCTTTGTCGAACTGGGCCATGAGATCGCCTGCCACGGCTGGCGCTGGATCCACTACCAGAACATCGACGAGGCGACCGAGCGCGAGCACATGCGCGTGGCGCTGGACGCGATCGAAAAGCTCACCGGCCAGCGCCCCACCGGCTGGTACACCGGGCGCGACAGCCCACGCACCCGCCGCCTGGTGGTGGACGACGGCCGGCTGGAGTACGACAGCGACTACTACGGCGATGACCTCCCCTTCTGGATGAAGGTCGAGCGCAGCGACGGCGCCGTGGTGCCGCACCTGGTGGTGCCCTACACCCTGGACACCAACGACATGCGCTTTGCGCTGCCGCAAGGCTTCTCGCAGGGCGACGACTTTTTCACGTACCTGCGCGACAGCTTCGACTGCCTGTACGCCGAGGGCGACCCTGCCGGCGAGAACCGCCCCAAGATGCTGAGCATCGGCATGCACTGCCGCCTGCTGGGCCGCCCCGGGCGCATGGTGGCGCTGCAGAAGTTTCTTGACCACATCCAGCGCCACGACAAGGTCTGGGTGTGCCGCCGCATCGACATTGCCCGCCACTGGCAGCAGGTGCACCCCTTCACCGAACAGAAAGCAGGCTGACCATGGCCCTCACCCTTGCCGAATTCAACACCGCCCCCGCCGAGCAAGCCCTGCAATGGCTCGATGGCCTGTACGAGCACTCACCCTGGATCGTCGAGCGCGTGCTGCCGCAGCGCCCTTTCCAGTCGCTGGCCCAGCTCAAGCACGCGCTGACCCAGGTCGTCAGCCAGTCCGGGCGCGACGCCCAGTTGGGCCTGATCCGTGCCCACCCCGAGCTGGCGGGCAAGGCCATGGTCAGCAAGAGCCTGACCGCCGAGTCCACCAACGAACAGGGCAAGGCCGGCCTGACAGACTGCACACCCGAAGAGTTCGCCCGCATCCAGCAGCTCAATGCCGACTACAACGCGCGCTTCGGCTTCCCCTTCATCCTGGCCGTGCGCGGCCCGCGTGGCCTGGGCCTCAACCGACACGAGATCATCGAGACCTTTGAGCGCCGGCTGCACAACCACCCCGACTTCGAGCTGGCCGAGTGCCTGCGCAACATCCACCGCATCGCCGAGATCCGCCTGAACGACAAGTTCGGCGTCGAGCCGGTGCAGGGCAACCTGGTGTGGGACTGGCAAGAAAAGCTCGCCCAGCACTCCGACCCCGGCTTTGCCGAGCTGGGCCAGCTCACCGTCACCTACCTGACCGACGCCCACCGGGCCTGCGCCCAGCGCATCGCCCACTGGATGCGCGAAGCCGGCTTTGACGAGGTCGGCATCGATGCCGTGGGCAATGTGGTGGGCCGCTACCACCCGGCCACGGCCGGTGCCCGCTACCTGATGACGGGGTCGCACTACGACACAGTGCGCAACGGCGGCAAGTACGACGGGCGCCTGGGCATCTTCGTGCCCATGGCCTGCGTGCAGCAGCTCAAGGCACAAGGCCGCCGCCTGCCCTTCGGGCTGGAGGTGGTGGGCTTTGCCGAAGAGGAAGGCCAGCGTTACAAGGCCACCTTCCTGGGCTCGGGCGCGCTGATCGGCGACTTCAAGCCCGAATGGCTGGACCAGCAGGACGCCGACGGCATCACCATGCGCGAGGCCATGCAGCACGCCGGCCTGTGCATCGATGACATCCCCAAGCTCCAGCGTGACCCGGCCGCCTACCTGGGCTTCATCGAGGTGCACATCGAACAAGGCCCGGTGCTCAACGAGAAGGACCTGCCCCTGGGCGTGGTCACCTCGATCAACGGCAGCGTGCGCTACCTCGGTGAAGTGATCGGCACGGCCAGCCACGCCGGCACCACCCCCATGGACCGGCGCCGCGATGCCGCCACCGCGGTGGCCGAACTGGCGCTGTATGTGGAGAAGCGGGCCGCCCAGGACGGCGACTCGGTGGGCACCATCGGCCAGCTGCAGGTGCCCAACGGCTCGATCAACGTGGTGCCGGGGCGCTGCAAGTTCTCGCTCGACCTGCGCGCCCCCAACGACGCCCAGCGTGACGCGCTGGCCCGCGATGTGCTGGCCGAGCTGGCCGCCCTGTGCGAACGCCGCGGCCTGCGCTACACCCTCGAAGAGACCATGCGTGCCGCCGCCGCCCCCAGTGCCCCGGCGCTGCAGCAGCGCTGGGAGGCCGCCGTCAGCGCCCTGGGCCTGCCGGTGTTCCGCATGCCCAGCGGGGCCGGCCACGACGCCATGAAGCTGCACGAGGTGATGCCCCAGGCCATGCTGTTCGTGCGCGGCCTGAACTCGGGCATCAGCCACAACCCGCTCGAATCGAGCACCAATGAAGACATGCAGCTGGCGGTGGACGCCTTCGCCCATGTCCTGAACCACTTCACCGCCGTCTGACACCATGACCGAAGCACACAACACCGCTCTCGACACCGCCCCTTCCGCCGCAGCGTACGCCGCCCTCGACGCCTGGATCGACGCCCACTTCGACGACGAAGTGCGCTTTCTGCAGGCCCTGGTACAGGTGCCCACCGACACCCCGCCCGGCAACAACGCCCCACACGCCGAGCGCACGGCCGAGCTGCTGCAGGCCTTCGGCTACGACGCCGAAAAGCACCCCGTGCCCGCCGCCGAGGTGCAGGCCTACGGCATGCAGAGCATCACCAACCTGATCGTGCGCCGCCCCTTCGGCCCGGCCGGCAGTGGCCGCACCATCGCGCTCAACGCCCACGGCGACGTGGTGCCCCCGGGCGAGGGCTGGACCCACGACCCCTATGGCGCCGAGATCGTGGACGGCAAGATGTATGGCCGCGCCACGGCCGTCAGCAAGAGCGATTTCGCGAGTTTCACCTTCGCCCTGCGTGCCCTCGAGGCCGTGGCCCGCCCCAGCCAGGGGGCGGTGGAACTGCACTTCACCTACGACGAAGAATTTGGCGGCGAACTGGGCCCGGGCTGGCTGCTGAAGAACCAGCTGACAAAGCCCGACCTGATGGTGGCGGCCGGCTTCTCGCACGAGGTGGTCACCGCGCACAACGGCTGCCTGCAGATGGAAGTGACCGTGCACGGCAAGATGGCCCATGCCGCCGTGCCCCACACCGGGGTCGATGCGCTGCAAGGCGCGGTGCACATCCTGAACGCCTTGTATACCCAGAACACCGAATACCAAAAGGTGAGCTCGCAGGTGGCCGGCATCAACCACCCCTACCTGAATGTGGGCCGCATCGAAGGCGGCACCAACACCAATGTGGTGCCGGGCAAGGTGATGTTCAAACTGGACCGCCGCATGATCCCCGAAGAGAACCCGGTCGAGGTCGAAGCCCGCATCCGCCAGGTGATCGAGCAGGCCGCGGCCGAGCGTCCCGGCATCAGCGTCGAGATCAAGCGCCTGCTGCTGGCCCGCTCGATGACCCCGCTGGCCGGCAACAAACCCCTGGTGGACGCCATCCAGCAACACGCCAAGGCGGTGCTGGGTGAAGACGTGCCCGCCGTGGGCACGCCGCTCTACACCGACGTCCGCCTTTACGTGGAGCGCGGCATCCCCGGCGTGATCTACGGCGCCGGCCCGCGCACCGTGCTCGAATCGCACGCCAAGCGCGCCGACGAACGCCTGGATCTGAACGACCTGCGCGCCGCCACCAAGGTGGTGGCCCGGGCCCTGAGCGACCTGCTGGCTTGAACGCCGAGCCTGCAGAACACCCACAGCCGCTCACCGTGCTGTGGCGCGACGAGCACCTGGTGGCCGTCTACAAGCCGGCAGGCTGGCTGGTGCACCGCACCGGGCTGGACGCTGGCGAGACCCGTTTCGTGATGCAGGCCCTGCGCGACCAACTGGGCCAGCACGTGTTCCCGGTGCACCGGCTCGACAAGGGCACCTGCGGCGTGCTGGTGATGGCGCTGCACAGCGAGGCGGCTCGGGCCCTGTCGCAATCCTTCGAGGCCCACCGCACGCGCAAGCATTACCTGGCCGTGGTGCGGGGCTGGGCGTCGCAGGCCATCGAGGTCGACCACGCGCTGCGCCCCGACGATGCCCCGCCCGACGCCCCCGTGCAGGAGGCCCACACCCGTTTCGAGCGCCTGGCCACGCTGGCCCTGCCGCCCGAGCCTGGCCGGCCGCCGGCCGACCCGCGCTACCCGGCCAGCCGCCTGTCCCTGGTGCAGGCCTGGCCCAGCACCGGGCGGCGCCACCAGATCCGCCGCCACCTCAAGCACCTGGCCCACCCCATCATCGGCGACGCCACCCACGGCAAGGGCCCGGTCAACCGCTGGTGGGCCGAGCGCCTGGGCCTGCAGCGCCTGTGGCTGCACGCCGCCACCCTGGACATCCCCCACCCCCTGAGCGGCGAGTGGCTGAGCTTCTCCAGCGGGCTGCTCCAGCCGGGGCCGGGCACCGAGCAGCCCCCACCGCCGGATCTGCTCGATTGGCGGGCCTTGCGGCAACACCCGGCCTGGCAGGCTGACGCGCCGGCCCCCCTCAGCCCGGACACCTGTGAGACAAGGACCTGACCGGCGGATCATGCAGGGCGATAACATGCAGGTCACGTTGACACCCCCTGATCTGCCCCACACCGCTTCATGACCTACGCCCCCCTGTCCCTGCGCCTGAGCGGCGCCAGCAACTTCCGTGACCTGGGGCGCTACCCTGCCCGGGGTGGCCGGGCCATGCGCCCCGGCCGCATCTACCGCTCGGATCATCTGGCCCACCTCACGCCCGAGGACCAGGCCCGCTTGCAGGCCCTGGGGGTCACGCGCACGGTCGATTTCCGGGGCCTGGGCGAACGCGCCGCGCTGGCCTACGAGCTGCCCGGCGTGCAGCAGCACGCGCTCTCCATCGAGCCCACGGTGGTGCAACGCGCCAAGGCCTTGCAAGAGAGCGGCCAGCAACTCACGCCCGAGCATGCCGCCGAGCTGATGGAGCAGACCTACCGCGATTTCGTGCTGCACAACTCGCCCCGTTTTGCCGAACTGTTCCGGCTGCTGCTGGAAAGCGACCAGCCCCTGGTCTTCCACTGCACCGCCGGCAAGGACCGCACCGGCTTTGCCGCGGCCCTGATCCTGCACGCACTGGGCGTGGAGCGCCCCGTCGTGCTGCACGACTACCTGCTGACCAACGAGCTTTACCAACGCCCCACCGGCCTGATCGGGCAAGGCCCCGAAGAGGTGATGCAGGTGATCTGGCGGGTGCAGCAGAGCTTTCTGGACGCCGCCCTGGACACGGTGCAGCAGCACCACGGCGGCCTGACACCGTATCTGCAGGACGTGCTCGGCGTGGGCCCGGCTGAAGTGCGCCAGCTCGAATCGCTCTACCTGCTCTGAGCGGAAGGCATCGGCGGGCGCCAGCCCGTCGGCCACGCCCCGCCGCCCCCACGCCTCAGCCGGCCCCTGTTCGGTCCGGGCCGCACCATGTCAGCCCAGAACACAGAGGCGCCGCGCCAAATCGGTGCAGCCAGCCTCGAAACTCCCCTTTTCGGTGCCTGGACACCGCTGCAGCCCGCGTGAAAACCCTGTATTCATGGGCACGACTTTTGCCTACATTGCTTGCATACAAGATTTGCAAACCACATCTCTTTCCAACCTTGGAGCAGCCATGTCACGCATTTACAAATCCCTCTTCGGCCAGGTGGTTCTGGCCCTGGTGGTCGGCGTCATCGTCGGCCTGATCTGGCCGGAACAGGCCGTCAAACTCAAACCCCTGGGCGACGGCTTCATCAAGCTGATCAAGATGCTCATCCCCTTCATCGTCTTCGGCGTGGTGGTGCATGGCATTGCCGGCACGGGCGACCTCAAGCGGGTGGGCCGGGTGGGCGTCAAGGCCCTGATCTATTTCGAGGTGGTCACCGGCATCGCCCTGGTGCTGGGCCTGGTGCTGGCCTGGGTGTTCCAGCCCGGCGCGGGCATGAACATCGACCCCAGCACGCTCGACGGCTCGGCGCTCGCGTCCTACAAAGAGAACGCAGGCAAGCTCACCGGCGGCGGCTTCACCGAGTTTGCGCTGCGCCTGATCCCGACCACGGCCCTCAGCGGCTTTGTGACCGGCGACGTGATGCAGGTGCTGCTGGTGGCCATCCTGTTCGGCTGCGCCCTGGCCCTGCTGGGCCCCAAAGGCCAGCGCATCACCTCGCTGATCGACGACCTGTCGCATGCCCTGTTCAAGACCATGGGCCTGCTGATCCGCCTGGCCCCGCTGGGCGTGCTGGGCGCCATCGCCTTCACCGTGGGCAAGTACGGCATCGGCTCGCTCAAGCAACTGGGCATGCTGGTGGCGCTGTTCTTCGGCGCCACCCTGTTCTTCGTGGTGGTGGTGCTGGGTCTGATCATGCGCGTGTCGGGCTTCAGCCTGTTCAAGCTGCTGCGCTACCTGCGCGAAGAGCTGATGGTGGTGTTTGCCACCACCTCCTCGGACAGCGTGCTGCCGCAGATCATGGCCAAGCTCAAGGCCATGGGCATCCGGGACTCGACCGTGGGCCTGGTGATCCCCACTGGCTATTCCTTCAACCTGGACGCCTTCTCGATCTACATCACGCTGGCCGCCGTCTTCATTGCCCAAGCCACCAACACCCCGATCTCCACCGCCGATCTGTTGGCCATCCTGGCCATCTCGCTGGTCACCTCCAAGGGCGCGCACGGTGTTCCGGGCTCGGCCATCGTGGTGCTGGCCGCCACCCTGCAAGCCATTCCGGCCATCCCGGCGATCGGGCTGGTGCTGGTGCTGTCGGTGGACTGGTTCATGGGCATTGCCCGCGCCCTGGGCAACCTGATCGGCAACTGTGTGGCCACCGTGGCGATTGCCGCCTGGGAAGGCGACATCGATCGCGAGCGGGCCCACGCGGTGCTGGACGGCCGCACCAGCGGCACCTCGGCCGACTGATGCCCCCGGTCTGATGATCCAGGACAGATGCCCAAGCTCTGCCTGCCGCCGGCCCTACTGGGCCTGGCGCCACCCGGCGAAGGCGGGTGGCTTCAGACCGTCATACAGCGCCAGTAAAGTCGGCCCCCTCCCCACACCGAAGTTCTCCCCATGCTGAGTTCCCTGCGCACCAAACTGCTGCTGATCACGACCCTGTCGGTCGTGGTGGCCTTGAGCCTCACAGGCGCCATCACCTATGTCCTGCTACACGCCAGCATCACCCAGACCGCAGCGCAGCAACTGAGCGCGGCCAGCGAAGGCAACGGCATGGCCATCGACCTGTGGGTGGCCGCCAAGACCACCTCCGTGCAGGCCGCCGCCAACGCGGTGCAGCATGGCGACCCGCAGGGCATCGTGCTGCACATGAACAAGGCCGGTGGCTTTCCGGTGACCACCGTGGGCTGGACCGACAAGAGCTACGTCTCCAGCAGCTCCACCACCCCCGCCAATTACGACCCGACCGGCCGCCCCTGGTACAAGGCCGCCGCCCAGGCCGGCAAGCTGGTGGTCACACCCCCCTATGCCGACGCCTCGACCGGGGTGGCTTTTGTGTCCTTTGCCGCACCGATGCTGCGCGACGGCGCACTGGCCGGGGTGGTCAGCGGCGCCGTGCCCCTGGACGGCGTGCGCCAGGTGGTGAACGCCGTGCACCCGACGCCCAACAGCCTGGCGATCCTGGTCACCCGCAGCGGCCAGTTGCTGGCCCACGCCGATGCCAAGCTGACCCTGAAGCCCGCCTCGGAGCTGTCTCCGGCCTTGGCCGGCGACTCGCTGGCCAAGCTGCTCAGCGCCACCACCCCGCAGGAGGTGGAACTCGGCGGCGTCAGCAAGCTGCTGCAGGCGCGCGCCATCCAGGGTACCGACTGGTACCTGATCGTGGCGCTCGACAAGGCCGACGCCACCCAGGCCCTGGGCGAGGTGTCGCGCGGCGTGCTGCTGGCCACCCTGGTGCTGGCCCTGCTGGCCGCGGCAATGAGCTCGGTCTTCACGGCCCGAGCGTTCCGCCGGCTGGCCCAGGTGCGCGACGCCATGGCCGACATCAGCTCCGGTGGCGGCGACCTGACGCAGCGCCTGCCCATCTCGGGGCAGGACGAGGTGGCCCAGGTGGCCCGCTCCTTCAACACCTTCGTCGACAAGATGGCGGTGGTGCTGCGCGACATCCGCCAGGGCGCCGAATCGGTGCGCCTGGCCAGCGACGAGATCCGCAACGGCAACCACGACCTGTCCAGCCGCACCGAAGGCGCGGCCAGCAGCCTGGAGCAGACCTCGGCCGCCCTGGTGCAGCTGACCGCCAGCGTCCAGCAGTCGGCGGAAGCCACGGTGCGTGCCACCCAGCTGGCCAGCGAGGCCAGCCAGGCCGCAGCCAAAGGCGGTGAGGTGGTGGCCGGCGCCGTCAGCACCATGGACGAGATCAACCAGTCGTCCGCCCGCATCAGCGACATCATCGGTGTGATCGACGGCATTGCCTTCCAGACCAACATCCTGGCCCTGAATGCGGCCGTCGAGGCCGCCCGCGCCGGCGAAAACGGCCGCGGCTTTGCCGTGGTGGCGGCCGAGGTGCGCAGCCTGGCGCAACGCAGCGCCACCGCCGCCAAGGAAATCAAGGGCCTGATCAGCACCTCGGAAGAGCGCGTCAGCACCGGCACCCAGCGTGTGCAGGCCGTGGGCCAGACCATGGACACCATCATGGACAGCATCCGCCGCGTCAGCCAGTTGATCGGAGAGATCAATGGCGCCATGCACGAGCAAAGCAATGGCATCGGCCAGATCAGCCAGGCGGTCGCCGAAATGGACCGCTCCACGCAGCAAAATGCGGCCCTGGTCGAAGAATCGGCCGCTGCCGCGTCGGTGCTCAACGACCAGGCCCACCACCTGGCCCAGGCCGTCGGCGCCTTCAAGCTGGGCGATGCGCCCCTGCCGGGCACAGCGCTTGCAGGACCTTCGGCATCGACCTTCACCGCACCTCGCCTGCACTGACCCCGAAACTCCAGGACCCCATGAGCAGCTCCCAGACCGAAATCGCACAACAGGTGGTCGAATCCATCCTGGCCCAGAAGCTGGCCCCCGGCGAACGCCTGGGTGAACAAGCCCTGGCAGACCTCTTCGGCGTCAGCCGCACCCTGGTGCGCGAGGCGCTGATGCAGCTGCAGGCACGTGGCTTTGTGGAGGTGCGATCGCGGCGCGGCTGGTACGTGGTGGAGCCCTCGGTGGAAGACGCGCGCGATGCGTTCTCGGCGCGCCGCATCGTGGAAGCCGGCATCCTGGCCAGCGCGGGCGACGAAGGTCGCCCCCTGCAGGCCGTGACACGGCGCCTGCGCCAGCACATCGCCGACGAGAAAAGCGCCATCGACGGCGCCGATGCGGCGGCCCGCGCCTTTCTGTTGGCCGACTTCCATGTCTGCCTGGCCGAAAGCATGGGCCACCGCAGCCTCACCGACGTGTTGCGCGACCTGACCGCCCGCACCACGCTGGCCGCCTCGCTGTACCAGTCGCGCCACGAAGCCAGCCAGTCGTGCCAGGAGCACGAGGCCATCGTCGAGGCCATCGAAGCCGGCGATCTGCCCCTGGCTCGCGACCGTCTGTTGGCCCACATCGGCCATGTGGAGGAAGCCTTGCGCCCCGACACGCCGCGCATCCACGACCGGCTGCGCGATTCGCTGAGCCCGGTGCAGCGCACGCCGGGCTGATCGTCCCAACAAGCCCGCCCAGCCCCTCACCGGGGTTGTCCGGGGCTTGTCCATGAGTTCTGGCCTGCTTCTTGCAGGCTGCTGGCGCTCGGGTTTTCACTGAGCTTCGCACGGATCGGTCTGTATACACTTTTCACATACAACTATGTGCACGAAGTGCGCAGGTCCCCCGCGCGGCGGTCTCAGGTTCACCACGTTCCGCCCCTTCCAGCCCTCAAGGAAATCAGCATGAATCCAGCGGTCCATCCCGTCGACGAACGCCTTCCCATCAACCGATTGGCCGCCCTGGGCCTGCAGCACGTGCTGGTCATGTACGCCGGCGCGATTGCCGTGCCGCTGATCATCGGCCGCGCCCTCAAGCTCGACCCCGAGCAGGTGGCCATGCTGATCTCGGCCGACCTGTTCTGCTGCGGCCTGGTCACGCTGATCCAGGCCCTGGGCGCCACGCCGTGGTTCGGCATCCGGCTGCCGGTGATGATGGGCGTGACCTTCGCCTCGGTCGGCCCCATGGTGGCCATCGCCAACAGCAACCCCGGCGTGGCCGGGGCCCAGCTGATCTTCGGCGCCATCATCGGCGCAGGCATCGTCTCCATCCTGATCGCGCCGGTGGTCAGCCGGCTGCTGCGCTTCTTCCCGCCCGTGGTCACCGGCACGCTGATCCTGGTGATCGGTGTCAGCCTGATGCGCGTGGGCATCAACTGGATCTTCGGCAACCCCGTGGGCCCCACCGCCCCCAGCGTGCCCGACCCCGAACACCTGCGCTGGCTGGCCGAAGCCGGCAAACTGGCCGCGGCCCCGGGCTCGGCCCTGCCCGCCATCCCCAAGGGCCTGGCCATCCTGCCCACCGTGCCCAACCCCAAATACGCCGACCTGATGGGCGTGGGCGTGGCCGCCCTGGTGCTGGCCTCCATCCTGACCATCAACCGCTTTGCGCGCGGCTTCGCGGCCAACATCTCGGTGCTGCTGGGCATCGTCATCGGCGGCGTGGTGTCGGTGGCCCTGGGGCTGATGACCTTCGAGAAGGTCGGCAAGGCCCACTGGTTCGACCTCGTGCTGCCCTTCGAGATCGCCACCCCGGTGTTCGACCCGCTGCTGATCCTGACCATGACCGTGGTCATGCTGGTGGTGATGATCGAATCGACCGGCATGTTCCTGGCCCTGGGCGAGATGACCGAGCGCAAGGTCGACAACAAGGCCCTGACCGCCGGCCTGCGCACCGATGGCCTGGGCACCCTGATCGGGGGCCTGTTCAACACCTTCCCCTACACCAGCTTCTCGCAGAACGTGGGCCTGGTGGCGGTGACCGGCGTGCGCAGCCGCTTCGTGTGCGTGGCCGGCGGCATCATCCTGATCGTGCTGGGCCTGCTGCCCAAGATGGCGGCCCTGGTCGAATCCCTGCCCACCGTGGTGCTGGGCGGCGCCGGCCTGGTGATGTTCGGCATGGTGGCGACCACCGGCATCCGCATCCTGGGCGGTGTGGACTTCAAGGACAACCGCCACAACGCGCTGATCGTCGCGATTTCCATCGGCGTGGGCATGATCCCGCTGCTGGCCCCCAACTTCCGCCAGTGGATGCCGCATGCCATCCACCCGCTGATCGAATCCGGCATCCTGCTGGCCACCATCAGCGCGGTGCTGCTGAACCTGTTCTTCAACGGTGCACGGCACGACGAAGAAGCGATTCGAGCCGCCGCTCGCCAAGCCGACAGCCACTGAATCTCCCCCCCTCCTGACAGTCAGCATGCCGTCAGGATGGGGTAAGCTGTTGGCCCGCGTACGCATCCGTAGGAACCCAATTCATGTCATCTTCCCTGTCTGCCGCCGAGCAAGCCTTGCGCGAAGCCGCCCTCGAATACCACCGCAAACCGGTGCGGGGCAAGATCTCGGTCACGCCGACCAAGCCCCTGTCCAACCAGCGCGACCTGTCGCTGGCCTACTCGCCCGGCGTCGCCTACCCCTGCCTGGACATCCAGGCCGATCCCTCGCTGGCCTTTGACTACACCTCGCGTGGCAACCTGGTGGGCGTGATCACCAACGGCACGGCCGTGCTGGGCCTGGGCGACATCGGCCCGCTGGCCGGCAAACCCGTCATGGAAGGCAAGGGCTGCCTGTTCAAGAAGTTCGCCGGTGTCGACGTGTTCGACATCGAACTGGCCGAGCGCGATCCCGACAAGCTGGTCGAGATCATTGCAGCCCTGGAGCCCACCCTGGGCGGCATCAACCTCGAAGACATCAAGGCCCCCGAGTGCTTCTACATCGAGAAGCAACTGTCCGACCGCCTCAACATCCCCGTCTTCCACGACGACCAGCACGGCACGGCCATCATCTCCTCGGCCGCCCTGCTCAACGGCCTGGAACTGGTGGGCAAGGACATCGGCGCCGTCAAGGTGGCGGTGTCGGGCGCAGGTGCTGCCGCCATCGCCTGCCTGGACGTGATGGTGGGCCTGGGCGTGAAGCGTGAGAACGTCTATGTCTGCGACTCCAAGGGCCTGATCCAGAGCGAGCGCGACGACGCCAAGAGCGGCCGCCTCGACGAGTCCAAGCGCCGCTACTGCCAGACCACCTCGGCCCGCACCCTGGCCGACGTGGTCAACGAGGCCGACGTGTTCCTGGGCTGCTCGGCCCCCGGCGTGCTGACCGCCGAGATGGTCAAGACCATGGCACGCCAGCCCATCATCCTGGCCCTGGCCAACCCCGAGCCCGAGATCCGCCCCGAACTGGCCAAGGCCGTGCGCCCCGATTGCATCATCGCCACCGGCCGCTCGGACTACCCCAACCAGGTCAACAACGTGCTGTGCTTCCCGTACATCTTCCGGGGCGCACTCGACTGCGGTGCCACCAAGATCACGGCCGAGATGAAGCGCGCCTGCGTGCGCGAGATCGCCGACCTGGCCAAGGCCGAGATGAGCGACGAGGTGGCCGCCGCCTACGCGGGCCAGGAGCTCAGCTTCGGCCCCGACTACCTGATTCCCACCCCCTTCGACGCCCGCCTGATCCTGCGCATTGCCCCGGCCGTGGCCAAGGCGGCGCAAGAGTCCGGCGTGGCCACCCGCCCCATCGAGGACATCGAGGCCTACCGCGAAAGCCTGTCGCGCTTTGTGTACGCCACCGGCATGTTCATGCGCCCCGTGTTTGCCGCCGCCAAGGCCGCCAACAAGCGCGTGGCCTATGCCGAGGGTGAAGACGAGCGTGTGCTGCGCGCCGCCCAGCTGGCGGTCGACGACGGCCTGGCCCGCCCCATCCTGATCGGCCGCCCGGCCGTGATCGCGGCGCGCATCGCCAAGGCCGGCCTGCGCCTGCAGCCGGGCCGCGACATCGAGATCTGCGACCCCGAAGACGATCCGCGCTTCCGCCAGTACTGGGAAACCTACCACCGCCTGATGGGCCGCCAGGGCGTGACGCCCGAGGCCGCCAAGGCCGCGGTGCGCCGCTCCAACACCTTGATCGCGGCACTGATGGTCAAGCTCGGTGACGCCGACGCCATGCTGTGCGGGCTGGTGGGCCGCTACGACAGCCATCTGGAGCACGTGCGTGACATCCTGGGCCTGCGCGAAGGCGCCTCGGGCTTTGCCGCGCTCAATGCCCTGATGCTGGACAAGCACACCCTGTTCATCGCCGACACCTACATCAACGAGAACCCCGACGCCCAGCAACTGGCCGAGATCGCGCTGGCCTCGGTCGAAGAGGTGAAACGCTTCGGCCTGCCGCCCAAGGTGGCCTTCCTCTCGCACTCGAACTTCGGCTCGTCCAAGCGCGCCTCGGCCGTGAAGATGCGCGAAGCCCGCGAGATCTTTGCCCGCCTGGCCCCCGATGTGGAGTGCGATGGCGAGATGCACGGTGACGCGGCCCTGTCCGAAGACGTGCGCAGCCACTCGCTGATGGACAGCAGCCTGAGCGGCGAGGCGAATGTGCTGATCTGCCCCAACCTGGACGCGGCCAACATCCTGTTCAACGTGCTCAAGACCACGGGCGGCCACGGCGTGACCATCGGCCCCATCTTGCTGGGTGCAGCCGCTTCGGCCCACATCATGACGCCCTCGTCCACCATGCGCCGCGTGGTCAACATGACCGCGCTGGCGGCGGCCAATGCCGGTGTGACCCGCTGAAAACCTGACGCCGAAGCCACCCCGGTTCGTTGTAGCCTGGGTGGCTTTGTCAGGCCAGAAATTTCAAGCCGTGCTTCTGCACGATGAAGAGCAGTTTCAAGGCCATGCCGCTGGGCCTCTTGGCACCGGCCTCCCATTTCTGGACGGTCGATTCGCTGGTGTTCAGGATGCGGGCGAATACGGGTTGGCTCACCTGATTCTGTTCCCTGAGCTTTTTGATCTGCTCTGGCCCCAGGGCCGGCGGCCGGTCCAGACACAGGGCGTCCAATTCACGCAGCGTGGTTTTCTCCAGCGCCCCGACCTTGAACAAGGCCTGGGCGGAAGTGTGAGCGGCCTCCAGGGCATCACTCTTGTATTTGAGCTTGGTCTTCATGGCAAATCTCCATCAGATCCTGTTGCGCCAGAAGCACTGCGATCTGAGCCTCGGACAATGCAGCGTAGGCCTTGGCCAACGAGCGAAAAGCCAGCAGTTCGTCTGCGTCAATATTGCTTCGCAGGTTTTTGGCAAACAGGTACTCGTACACCCAGTGGCGACCACCCTTGGCCAGGATGATGGAACGATGCGTGTTGTCGTTCAAGCGTTTCTTGAAAACGCCACCACCCAGGTCTTCGGCCAATCCGAGCATGGCCTGGTGCATCGCCGCGCACAGTGCAGGGTCGCGCACCTTGGCTTTTCGCGCTGCCTTGGCAAACCAGGCAGTCTTGAACACCCGACTTCGGCTGAGCTTTTGCGCTGAATTCACCATGCCAAATCGTAGCACCTGGTGCTACTAAAAACAGGCCGCCTGTCGCATCAAGGCGTTCGGCTGCCCCCCCCCAGAAAAAAACACCTGCCCAGGAACTCGCAGGCCCATCGGGGCCTGCCACGGCCCAATTGCAAGGGACAGGCCCAGGCACTGTTTTTGCTTGACACCGTGACATCCAACGGAGCCTGTGTCGATGCAAAAACGTAGCTTTATCCAAGCGGGTCTGGCCCTGAGCCTGGCCCTGGCCCTGGGCAGCGCCCAAGCCCAAAATACCCCCATCAAGTTCCAGCTCGACTGGCGCTTTGAAGGCCCTGCCGCGCTGTTCCTGCTGCCCGCCGCCAAGGGCTACTTCAAGGACGCCAAGCTCGATGTCACGGTGGATGCGGGCAACGGCTCGGGTGGGGCGGTGCAGCGCGTGGCCTCGGGCAGCTATGACATGGGCTTTGCCGACCTGGCCGCCCTGATGGAATTCCAGGCCAACAACCCCGACGCCCCCAACAAGCCGGTGGCCATCATGATGGTCTACAACAACACCCCGGCCTCGGTCATGGCGCTCAAGAAGAGCGGCATCACCAAGCCAGCCGACTTGAATGGCAAGAAGCTCGGCGCCCCGGTGTTCGACGCAGGTCGCCGGGCCTTCCCGATCTTTGCCAAGGCCAACCAGGTGGGCAGCGTGCAATGGACCGCCATGGACCCGCCGCTGCGCGAGACCATGCTGGTGCGCGGCGACATCGACGCCATCACCGGCTTCACCTTCACCTCGCTGCTCAACCTCGAGGCGCGCGGCGCCAAGGCCAGCGACGTGGTGGTGATGCCCTACTCGGAACTCGGGGTGAAGCTTTACGGCAACGCCATCATCGCCTCGCCCAAGCTGCTCAAGGAGAACCCCGCGGCCGTCAAGGCTTTCCTGCTGGCCTTCACCAAGGGTGCCAAGGAAGTCATCGCCAAGCCCGAGGCCGCCATCGAGTACGTGAAGCAGCGCGACGGCATCATCAACAGCGAGCTGGAAGCCCGCCGCCTGAAGCTGGCCATCGACACCGTGATCAACAGCCCCGACGCCCGCGCCGAAGGCTTTGGCCAGGTGAACGCGGCGCGCCTGTCGCTGATGGCCTCGCAGGTGTCCGATGCCTATGCCACCAAGACCCGGGCCAACCCCGACACCGCCTGGACCGGCGCCTACCTGCCCTCGGCCGCTGAACTCAACATCCTGCCGCGCAAGTAAGCACCCCCTGCACAACCGGTCCGCTGCGGCGGGCCGGCTGCAGCGCCTTTCGCCCTTGTTCACCCCCGCCCCCGCGTCCGGAGAGTCTGCATGTCCGCCCCCCTAGCCACCCCAGAGGCCCCCTACTTCGTCGACTTCCGTGATGTCTGGCTCGCCTACAACGACGAGCTGCTGGCGCAAAACCACTTCGCCGTCGAAGGCATCGATCTGCAGGTGCGCCAGGGCGAGTTCATCGCCATCGTCGGGCCCTCGGGCTGCGGCAAGTCGACCTTCATGAAGCTCACCACCGGGCTCAAGATGCCCTCGATGGGCCGCATCCTGATCGATGGGCAGCCCGTCACCGGGCCGCTGAAGATCTCGGGCATGGCGTTCCAGGCGCCCTCGCTGCTGCCCTGGCGCACCACGGTGGACAACGTGCTGCTGCCGCTGGAGATCGTCGAGCCCTACCGATCCAGCTTCAAGCAAAAGCGCAAGGAGTACGAGGCCCGTGCCCGCGCCCTGCTGCAGAAGGTGGGCCTGGCCGGCTACGAGGACAAGTTTCCGTGGCAGCTCTCGGGCGGCATGCAGCAGCGCGCCAGCATCTGCCGTGCGCTGATCCACGAGCCCAAGATGCTGCTGCTCGACGAGCCCTTCGGCGCCCTGGACGCCTTCACCCGTGAAGAGCTGTGGTGCATCCTGCGCGACCTCTGGACCGAGCAGAAATTCAACGTCATCCTGGTCACGCACGACCTGCGCGAATCGGTCTTCCTGGCCGACACCGTGTACGTGATGAGCAAGAGCCCGGGCCGCTTCGTGGTCAAGCGCGAGATCGAGCTGCCACGCCCACGTGAGCTCGAGCTCACCTACACCAAAGAATTCACCGACATCGTGCACGAGCTGCGCGGCCACATCGGCGCCCTGCGCAAGGCCGGCGCGGTCATCAACCAGTAAGGCAGGCATTCATGGCCCACAACAAGAAAATGATCGAACGCTGGTCGCCCTGGCTGCTGCTGGTGGCGGTGCTGGTGACCTGGCAGGTGCTGTGCTCGGCCTTCAATGTGTCCGAGTTCATCTTCCCCAGCCCGGCACGCATCGGCAGCCAGTTCATGGAGTTCAAGTGGATCATCGCGGGCCACGCCTGGCGCACCTTCTGGGTGACGATGGCGGGCTTTGGCCTGGCCATCGTGGTGGGCGTGCTGCTGGGCTTTGTGATCGGCAGCTCGCGCCTGGCCTATGCGGCGGTCTACCCGCTGATGACGGCCTTCAACGCCCTGCCCAAGGCCGCCTTTGTGCCCATCCTGGTGGTGTGGTTCGGCATCGGCGTGGGCCCGGCCATCCTGACCGCCTTCCTGATCAGCTTCTTCCCCATCATGGTCAACATCGCCACCGGCCTGGCCACGCTGGAGCCCGAGCTGGAAGACGTGCTGCGCGTGCTCGGCGCACGCCGCTGGGACGTGCTGATGAAGGTCGGCCTGCCGCGCTCCATGCCCTACTTCTACGGCTCGCTCAAGGTGGCCATCACGCTGGCCTTCGTGGGCACCACGGTGTCCGAGATGACGGCTGCCAACGAAGGCATCGGCTACTTGCTGATCAGTGCCGGCTCGGCCATGCAGATGGGCCTGGCCTTTGCCGGCCTGCTGGTGGTGGGCGCCATGGCCATGGTGATGTATGAGCTGTTCAGCCTGATCGAGAAACGCACCACCGGCTGGGCCCACCGGGGCTCGCACGGCGAGTAAGGAAGACGCCATGCCCCCTCTGAGCCCCGAACAAGCCCTGCAGGCCCTGCGCCGGGCCAACGAGGTGGCCCGGCGGGCCATGGCCGAGGGGCGTCACCCCTTTGGCGCCCTGCTGCTGGGCGCGGATGGTGTCACCGTGCTGGCCGAGCAGGGCAACATCGACACCGTCAACCACGCCGAATCCACCCTGGCCCGCGAGGCAGCGGCCCGCTGGAGCCCCGCTGAACTGGCGCAGTGCACCCTGGTCACCACCTTCGAACCCTGTGCCATGTGCGCCGGCACGATCTACTGGGCCGGCATCGGGCGGGTGGTCTATGGGGCGTCTGAGACCGATCTGCTGAGCTTGACGGGTGATCATCCCGAGAACCCCACCCTGGACCTGCCCTGCCGCGAGGTGTTCTCCTGCGGCCAGCGGGCGGTGCAGGTGCTGGGGCCCTTTGCCACCCTGCGTGAAGAGCTGCTGGCCCCGCACCAGGGCTTCTGGGCCGCGCGCTGATCGTGCCCGGCCCCAGCCCGACCCGGCTCAATACGGCTTGAAGTTGGCCGCCACGCGCTGGCGCAGGTAGTCGCCCGCCGTGATGGCCGGGTACTTCTTCGCCGGGCCTTCGATCACCGCATCGCGGTTGGCCTGGCAGAAGAAGGCCACGCTGTAGCGGGGCCCCATGTACTCGCCGGGTTGGGGGTTCTTCACGCGGTGGAAGTTCGAGGGCAGCAGGTCGTCGCTCCAGCGCATCAGCATGTCGCCGATGTTGCAGGTGATGGCCGCCTCGTCGGGCTCCACCGAGGTCCAGGCCTGCGAATCCATCTCCTTGCCCGGGCACACCTGCAGGCCACCCTGGCCCGGGCGCTGGAACAGCAGGGTCAGGCAGTCGAAATCGGTGTGCGCGCCGGCACGCCACAGGTCCAGATGGGCCTGGGCCTCGGGCGGGATGGCGTAGTAATGCAGCAGGCGCAGCGTGCTCTGGTACTCGGGGCTGGCGGGATCGTGCGCACCGGTGAAAAAGTCACTGGCAAAGCCCAGCTTGTCGGCAAAGCACGACAGCACCTTCATGCCCAAGGCCCAGCAGTCGGCCTCGAAGGCCAGCATGGTGGCCTTGAAGCCCGGCAACTCGGCCTCGCTGGGCCACAGGCCCGCCATGTGGGGGCGCGTGATCTGATACGACTCCTTCTGGTCCGGCGTGCCGGTGCTGGGCCGCACCTGGGCCTTGGTCTCCCAGCCCACGTTGTTGGCCTTCTGGTGCGGCCACTGGGCCTTCACGGCATCGGGCAGGGCAAAGAAGCGCTCTGAGGTGGCAAAGGCCTCGCGCACCGCCGCCAGGTCGATGCCGTGGTCCACGATCTGGAAGAAGCCGACGTCCACGGCGGCCGACCACAGCTCATCGGCGATCTGGGCCTTGCGCTGCTCATAGTCGGCCAACGAGATGCGGCGGATCTCACGCTGGCCGGTTTCAGAGCCCAGGGCGCCCATGCGCGACTCCTTGACCAGTTCAGACTGGGCCGAGGCGGTGGGGGAAACAGGGGAATCAGAGGTCATGGAAGACAAAAGGGTGGCAGTGCTCATTCGGGGCTCCTTGAATCGGAATCGGTGGGTGTGACAACACAGCCCGCGCCCCGGAGACACCCGCCCTTTCCATCGGAAGTATTCGATCGAAGACGATCCGAATCGATCCAGCCGGCCGGGCAGGCCCCTGAAGCGCATGCGGGCACCGGCTTCCTGGGAAGCAGGCCCCGCCGGGCCTCAAGAGCAATTCCCGGTCTGCCCCAGGCCCGGCACACCGGCCGGATCGGGCAGCTGAACGCTTCTACTCTTGCCAGCGATCAAGCAGGTTTCAGGCCAGGCCCAGGCGGCCTGACACGCACCAGCGTGGCGCAGAACGCCTCAGGCCGGTGCCGGTTCCTGCGCTGGAGAGGCCCTTGATCGCACTTCGTGCCCTCGTGTGGCGCCCCAGCCGAGGTGGCATGAAAACTGCACCCGGTCCCGCTCAAGAGTAGAAGCGTTCAGCGGCCCAGCCGCCCGGAAATTGCTCTTGAAGTCAGGCGCAGGCCACCGGGTTGCCCCACCCGGTGCAGCGCTGCCTTCAGGATGCGGGCCGGTCGCCCGGGCCGCATCCCGGGAGCGCGCCCGCCCGTGCCTCCCGACCCACGTGCCCCACACGCCACTTGAGGAGTGCTCTTTCCATGCAACGCCGTTCCCTTCTGCGCGCCAGCGCCGCCGCCACACTCGCCGTCACCGCCCCCCTGGTCACCCCCTGGGTGCGCGCCCAGGGCTCGCTGCAGAAATTCAAGTTCAACCTGGGCTGGAAGATCGAAGCCTCGGGCGCCGGCTTTCTGCTGGCCCAGCAACGCGGTTACTACAAGGACGTGGGGCTGGACGTGAGCATCGACACCGGCAACGGCTCGGCCGCCGCCATCAGCCTGGTGGGCAGCGGCGCCTACGACGTGGCCTCGGCCGACCTGTCGACCATGATCGAATTCAACCTGGCCAACCCGACGGCGCAGCTGCTGGCCGTGGCCATCCAGTACGACCTGAACCCCAACTCGATCATCGTGCGCAAGGACGGCCCCATCAAGAAGCCGGCCGATCTGGCCGGCAAGACCTTGCTGGGCCAGCCCTTCAACGCCTCGCGCAAGCTGTTCCCGGCCTTTGCCAAGGCCCAGGGCTTCGACCCCTCGGGCGTGAAGTGGGAGAACGTGTCGCCCGACATCGGCGACACCCGCTTCGTGAAGGGCGACTTCGACGGCGCGGCCTACTTCTTCTTCACCGGCCTGCTCAACCTCAAGGCGCGCGGCATGGGCCCCGAACAGCTCACGGTGTTCCGCTTCTCCGACCTGGGCATGAAGTCTTACGGCAACGGCCTGGTGGCCAACCCCAAGAGCCTGCAGGAACACCCCGACGCCATGAAAGCCTTCGTGAAGGCCACCACCCGCGGCTGGATTGAGGTGATGGCCGACCCGCGTGCCGGCGCCGCCGCCATCAAGACCCGCGAGCCACTGGCCAATGAAGAGCTGGAGTACGAACGCCTCAAGCTGATCGTGGACGGCACCATGAAGACCGCCGACACCCGCGCCAACGGCTGGGGCGCGGCCACCCCGGCACGGCTGCAGGCCACCATCGACGAGACCGTGACCGCCTTCGGCCTCAAGGGCTCGCCCACGCTGGCCGAGTTCTGGACCGACCGCTTCCTGCCCACGGCGGCCGAGCGCAAGCTCAAGGCCTGATCCGCCGCGCCATGCCCCCAGACAGCCGAGCCGCCACCATGCCGCAACTGCCCATCCTGGACCTGACCGATGCCCTGCTGCCGGGCGCCCCGCGCAGCGCCGACGTGGCGCGCCAGTTCGGCGCCGCAGCCCGCGATTCGGGCTTCTTCTACGTGCGCCACCACGGCGTGCCCGAGGCGCTGATCGCGCAGCAGTTCGCCCTGGCCGAGCAACTGCTGACCCTGCCGGCCAGCGTGCGCGAGGCCTTCTCGATCCGCCACTCGCCCTCCTCACGGGGCTTTGAGGCCCTGGGCGCCCAGACCCTGGACGCCCAGGCCCACCCCGACCTCAAGGAAAGCTTCTACTGCGGCCTGGCCTACCCCGACGACCACCCCTATGTGCGCGCCGGCTACCAGACCTACGGCCACAACCAATGGCCGCCGCAGCTGCCCGAGGCGCCGGCCCGCTGCGAGGCCTACATGCAGGCCATGCTGGCCCTGGCCCGCCGCCTGATGCAGCTGATGGCGCTGTCGCTGGGCCTGGCCGAAACCTACTTCGACCCCAGCAACGGCAGCCCCATGGTGACGCTGCGCATGGTGCGCTACCCGCCCCACCCTGAGGGCGCCGACGAGCGCACCTTCGGGGCCGGCGCCCACACCGACTGGGGCGCGCTGACCCTGCTGGCGCAAGACAGCCACGGGGGCCTGGAGGTGTGCACGCCCTCGGGCGAGTGGATCGATGCCACGCCCCTGCCCGGCACCCTGGTGGTCAACCTGGGCGACATGATCCCGCGCTGGACCAACGGGCTGTATCACTCCAACCCGCACCGGGTGCGCAACCGCCACTCGGGCGGGGCGGCCCGGCACTCCATCCCCTTCTTCTACGAGCCCGACTACCTGGCCCCGATCGAGCCCGTGCCCGGCACCGTGGCCCCGGGCGAGACGCCGCGCTACAGCCCCTGCACGGCGGGCGAGCACCTGCGCCAGATGTACCTCAAGACCTACGCGCCCGCGGCCCTCCCACCCTCCACCACACCCGCCACCGCCACCACCTCTGCCCCCGCTGCGCAGGCCACCGCATGAAACTCTGGTTCAACCTGTTCACCCCCGACCCGCAGGCCCTGCTCGACTTCTACCAGGCCCTGCTCGGCCTGCCCGAGGCCGTGGCCAGCCGCTCGCCCATCTACCGGGCGCTGGAGACTGAAGACTTCCAGTTGGGCTTCAATGCCCGCCCGGCCTACGAGCTGCTGGGCCTGCCCGAGCGCGCCCCGGCGCTGGGCAGCGTGCCGCCGGTGACGGCCTACTGCACCTTCATGCTCGACACGGCCGAAGCCGTGAGCCGCTGCGCCGAACGCGTGGCAGACCTGGGCGGGCGCCTGATCAAGCCGCCCTACCCCACCTACTACGGGCAATGGCAGGCGGTGCTGGCCGACCCGCAGCACAACGTGTTCCGGCTCAGCGCCCTGGGCCTGCCAGCGGGGGTGCCCACGCCGGCGTTTCCGCTGCCGGATTGAGGGGGCCTGGCGCCCCACCCCCAGCGGGCCCTGACACGGCAGCCAGAATCCTTGGCGCGGAGGGCCCAAGCGCTCCGAGGCCTCTTCGGCTCACCTACACTCCAACGCATGTCCTGGCACGCCCGACTCGATCTCCAATACCGCCTGCAAGCCAGCCCCGTGGCCTCCGGGGCCAGCGCCGATGCTCCGGCCTCGCGCACCGTGGCCCACCACCAGCATGACGGCCCGCTGCGCATCCTCAAAAGCCTCTACCCCGAGGGCCCGATCTGCCACAACGTGCTGGTGCACCCGCCCGGCGGCCTGGTGGGGGGCGACACGCTGGACATCCGGGTGCAGGTCGAGCCGGGGGCCCACGGCCTGGTGACCACGCCGGGCGCGACACGCTTCTACCGCTCGCTCGGCGAGCCGGCCCTGCAACGCAGCAGCCTGCACCTGGCCGAGGGCGCGCGCCTGGAGTGGCTGCCGCTCGAAGCCCTGGCCTACAACGCCTGCGACGCGCACAACGAGCTGCGCATGCACCTGGCCCCCGGCGCCGAGCTGATGGGCTGGGACATCACCGCCCTGGGCCTGCCCCACGCCAACCAGCCTTTCGAGCAGGGCAGCTTTGCCCAGCACATCGAAGTGCCCGGCGTGTGGCTGGAGCGCGGCCGCATCGCGGCCAGCGACACCCGGCTGCTGCAAAGCCCGCTGGGCCTGGCCGGCCAACGCTGCGTGGGCTCGCTGTTCCTGGTGGCCGGCAGCCCCCTGGGCCGCGCACGCAGCGAGCAGGCCCTGGCCCTGGCCCGCGAAGCCAGTGCCGGCCACACGCTGGCCGACTGGAGCGGCGCCACCTGCCCCAATGAGCAGGTGGTGGTGGTGCGCGTGCTGGGCCCGCAGGTCGAGCCCGTGATGCAGCTGCTGCGCGCCGTCTGGGCGAGCTGGCGCAGCCAGCTGTGGCAACTGGGCAGCACCCCGCCGCGCATCTGGGCCATGTAGGGGTGGCCGGGCCACGCCGGGCCGCGCTGGGCTTAGACTGCCCCGACCCACCGGAGGTCCCGCATGAACCCTTCTGCCGCCGCAGCACACCCTGTGCGCCCCCCCAGCACCGACCTCCAGGTGCTGGCCTTTGACATCTTCGGCACCGTGGTCGACTGGCACGGCAGCATCCGCGCCGAGGTCGAAGCCCTGGCCCCGGGTGTGGACGGCGACGCCTTCGCCAACGCCTGGCGCGCCGGCTACAAGCCGGCCATGGCGCGGGTCATGAGCGGCGAGCTGGGCTGGACCCGCATCGACGAGCTGCACCGCCTGATCCTGGACGAGCTGCTGCCCCGCTTCGGCCTGGCCCAGCTCGACGAGCCGGCGCGCCAGCACCTGAACCGTGCCTGGCACCGGCTGAACCCCTGGCCCGACAGCGTGCCCGGCCTGCACCGGCTGAAGCAGCGCTACACCCTGTGCACGCTGTCCAACGGCAACCTGGGCTTGCTGACGGACATGGCCAAGCGCGCCGGCCTGCCCTGGGACTGCATCCTGAGTGCCGAGGTGTTCCGGGCCTACAAGCCCGACCCGGCCACCTACCTGGGCGTGGCCCGCGTGTTCGACGTGGCCCCCCATCAGGTGATGCTGGTCGCCACCCACCACGACGACCTGGCCGCCGCACGCCAATGCGGCCTGCGCACGGCCTACATCGAGCGCCCGCTGGAGCATGGTGCGGCCCACCCCAAGGACAGCACGCCCCAGCCCGGCAACGAGCTGCACTGCGCCAGCCTGCTGGCCCTGGCAGACCAGCTGGGTTGTTGAATGAACCCGCCGCCGCAGGGGGCGGCCCAGATCAAATCAATTCAGATCGCCACCAACTGGCGCACGCCCTTCTCGGCCATCTCGCTGCCCGGGCCCCGGGCGATCACCTCGCCGCGCTCCATCACCAGGTAGTCGTCGGCCAGTTCTTCGGCAAAGTCGTAGTACTGCTCGCACAGCAGGATGGCCATGTCGCCGCGGTCGGCCAGCATGCGGATCACGCGGCCGATGTCCTTGATGATGCTGGGCTGGATGCCTTCGGTGGGCTCGTCCAGGATCAGCAGGCGCGGCCCGGCAGCCAGGGCCCGGGCGATGGCGAGCTGCTGCTGCTGCCCGCCCGAGAGGTCGCCACCGCGGCGGTGCAGCATCTGCTTGAGCACCGGAAACAGCTCGTACAGCTCGGCCGGTACCGGGGTGCTGCCAGGCTTGTAGGCCAGGCCCATGCGCAGGTTCTCTTCGACCGTGAGGCGGGCAAAGATCTCGCGGCCCTGGGGCACAAAGCCGATGCCGGCCCGGGCCCGTTCATAAGGCGTGGCCTTTTCGATGGCCCGGCCGTCGAACTCGATGCTGCCGGTCTTGATGGGCACCAGGCCCATCAGGCTTTTCAGCAGGGTGGTCTTGCCGACGCCGTTGCGGCCCAGCAGCACGGTGACTTTGCCGAGGGTGGTTTGCAGGCTCACGTCACGCAGGATGTGGGAGCCGCCGTAGTACTGGTTGATGTTCTTGACGGTCAGCATGGTGGGATCTCCGGTGTTACCGGGTTGAGGGATCGAGCGGTCTGCTGCATCTGCTGCGTCGCTGCGCTCTTAAGCTTCTGCTCTTCGGTTGAGGTCGGAGGCCGGGATTGCGCCCCGGCGGGCGCCTCACTTTCTTTGTCTCGCCAAAGAAAGTAAGCAAAGAAAGGCGACCCGACGTGCACGCCCTGCTGCGCAGGGTCCGCTGCGCTGCTCAACTTGGGCGGGGTCTCGCTAAACTCGCTGCGCTCAAACAGACGCGAGCCCTTTATCCGCCCAAGTCTGCGCTGCTCGCCGTGCCCGACGGGAGGTGGGGTACGGGAACCGACGGCTGCTGCTGCGCAGCGACGCCTGTTTGTTTCAATCGGAGGGCGCGGCTGCTTCGCAGCGCGGGGGCACATGGGCGCTCTGCCCAACACATCAAACAGCGACACACCAGCGCCGCTGGATGCACAGGCACTCCTGATTTCGTCAGTACCTTCGCAAGCTCGCCCGCTCCCGATCCCGCTTGCCCCGTGGGGCAGGGCCGAGCAGCGGAGTGCCAGGTGGATAAGGGCTCGCGTCTGTTTGAGCGAAGCGAGTTTAGCGAGACCCCACCTGGCGCGAGCAGCGCAGGGAACCACGAAGTGGCCCTGACTTCGGGTCGCCTTTTCTTTGGCTACTTTCTTTTGGCGAAGCAAAAGAAAGTGGCTCGGCCGCCGGGACGAACCCCCGGCCTCCGCCCTCGAACAAAGAGCAGCAGAAACAGAGCGCAGCGGCAGCACGGAACCTGCAACGAGTGGACAAGGCACAGCATCCATTTGCCCCCCCACCAGAGACGCCCCATCCTCCGCCCAGAAACGAAGAGCAGAAGAAACAGAGCGCAGCGAAGGGCGGACGCCAAACATCAACACGCCCTCACCTCCCAAGGTAAACCTCAATCACCCGCTCATCCGCCTGCACCTGGTCCAGCGTGCCCTGCGCCAACACCGACCCATCACACAACACGGTCACGATGTCGGAAATGGTCCGGATGAAGCTCATGTCATGCTCGACCACCATCAGCGAGTGCTTGCCCTTCAACGTCAGGAACAGCTCGGCCGTGCGGGCCGTCTCTTCATCGGTCATGCCGGCCACGGGCTCGTCGAGCAGCAGCAGCTTGGGGTCCTGCATCAGCAGCATGCCGATCTCCAGCCATTGCTTCTGACCGTGGCTCAGGTTGCCCGAGAGCCGCGACACCGCATCAGCCAGGTGGATGGTGTGCAGCACCTCGGCCAGGCGGTCTTTCTGGGCCGAGTCGAGCTTGAAGAACATCGAGGCGCGCACGCCCTTGTGCGTCTTCAGCGCCAACTCCAGGTTCTCGAACACCGTCAGATGCTCGAACACCGTGGGCTTCTGGAACTTGCGCCCGATGCCCAGCTGGGCGATCTCGGCCTCGCGGTAGCGCAGCAGGTCGATGGTGCTGCCGAAGAACACCTTGCCCTCATCGGGCCGGGTCTTGCCGGTGATGATGTCCATCATCGTCGTCTTGCCCGCACCGTTGGGGCCGATGATGCAGCGCAGCTCGCCCGGGGCGATGTCCAGCGACAGCTTGTTGATGGCCTTGAAGCCGTCAAAGCTCACGCTCACGTCCTCCAGGTAGAGGATGCGGCCGTGGCTCACGTCCACCTCGCCGGGCACCATCACGCGGCCGAAGCCGGCCGTGCGGCCCCCCGATTCGGTGTTGTTCTTGCCACTTTCCAGTGCGGCCATGCGGGCTTCGACGCGGCGCGCGCCCTGCTCCAACAGATCTGGCGTCATTTGCCGCCCCCTTCACGAATCTTCTTCACCAGGCCCACCACACCGTGCGGCAGGTACAGGGTCACCGCGATGAACAGCGCCCCCAGGAAATACAGCCAGAACTCAGGCGCCGTCACGGTCAGCCAGCTCTTGGCGCCGTTGACGATGAAGGCCCCGATCACCGGCCCGATCAAGGTGGCACGCCCGCCCACCGCGGCCCACACGGCCATCTCGATCGAGGCCGCGGTGCTCATCTCGCTGGGGTTGATGATGCCCACCTGGGGCACGTACAAGGCCCCGGCCACGCCGCACATCACGGCCGACAGCGTCCAGATGGTGAGCTTGTAGGGCAGCGGGTTGTAGCCCGAGAACATGACCCGGCTCTCGGCGTCACGGATCGCCTGCAGCACGCGGCCGAACTTGCTGCGGATCAGCCAGCGCGCCATCAGGAAGAAGCCCAGCAGCGTGAGCCCGGTCAGCACGAACAGCGTCATGCGCATGCTGGGGGTGGCGATGGGCAGGCCGAGGATGCGCTTGAAATCGGTGAAGCCGTTGTTGCCACCAAAGCCGGTCTCGTTGCGGAAGAACAGCAGCATGGCCGCGAAGGTCATGGCCTGGGTGATGATCGAGAAGTACACGCCCTTGATGCGCGAGCGGAAGGCGAAGAAGCCGAACACCAGTGCCACCAGGCCGGGCACGAGCACGATCAGCAGCAGCGTGGCCACAAAGCTGTCGGACAGCGCCCAGTGCCAGGGCAGCGCCTTCCAGTCGAGGAACACCATGAAGTCGGGCAGGTCGCTCTTGTAGTTGCCGTCGCGGCCGATCTGGCGCATCAGGTACATGCCCATCACATAGCCGCCCAGGGCGAAGAACAGGCCATGCCCCAGGCTCAGGATGCCGGTGTAGCCCCAGATCAGGTCCATGGCCAGGGCCACGATGGCGTAGCACATGATCTTGCCGATGAGGGCCACGGCGTAGTCGCTGAGGTGCAGGGCGCTGTCGACCGGCACCAGCAGGTTGAGCGCCGGGGCCACCGCGCAGACCACGATCAGGGCCAGCAGAAAGGCGCCCCAACCGGCTCCGGACAGCAAAGGCGCTGGCGCCGGCAGGGTGAACGATGACGGGGAGGAAGTGCGTGAAGAGTGGGTCATGATCATGGTCATTGGATACGCTCCTGGTTCAGGCTTCGGCGGAGCGGCCCTTCATCGCGAAGATGCCTTGCGGGCGCTTCTGGATGAAGACGATGATGAACACCAGCACCGCGATCTTGGCCAGCACGGCCCCGGCGATGCCTTCGAGGAACTTGTTCAGGATGCCCAGGCCGAGCGCGGCGTACACCGTGCCGGCCAACTGGCCCACCCCGCCCAGCACCACCACCATGAACGAGTCCACGATGTAGCCCTGGCCCAGGTCGGGGCCCACATTGCCCACCTGGCTGAGTGCACAGCCGGCCAGACCGGCGATGCCCGAACCCAGCGCGAAGGCGTAGGTGTCGATGCGGGCGGTGTTGACGCCCATGCAGGATGCGATCGGACGGTTCTGCGTGACGCCACGCACAAACAGGCCCAGGCGGGTCTTGCCGATCAGGAAGGCCATGGCCAGCAACACGGCGGCGGCAAAGGCGATGATGATGATGCGGTTCCAGGGCAGTTGCAGATTGCCCATGAGCACCACGCCGCCACTCATCCAGCTGGGGTTTTCCACGCCCACGTTCTGGGCGCCGAAGACCGAGCGCACCAGCTGCATCAGCATCAGGCTGATGCCCCAGGTGGCCAGCAGGGTTTCGAGCGGGCGGCCATACAGGAAGCGCAGCACGCTGCGCTCGAGCACAGCCCCCATCAGGGCCGAGGCGGCAAACGACACCGGCACGGCGGCCAGCAGGTACCAGTCGAAGGCGCCGGGCAGGTACTTCTGGAACAGGCCCTGCACCACATAGGTGGCGTAGGCGCCGATCATCATCAGCTCGCCGTGGGCCATGTTGATCACGCCCATCAGCCCGTAGGTGATGGCCAGGCCCAGGGCCACCAGCAGCAGGATGGAGCCCAGGCTGATGCCCGAGAACAGCGCACCCAGGCGGTCGCTCCAGACCAGCGAGGCCTCGATCCTCTGCAGCGAGACCTGGATCACGCCTTTGACTTCGGGGTCGGTCTCGTCTTTCAGGCGCTCCACCAGCACGGTCTTGGTGCTGGCGTTGTGGCTGTCGCCCAGCAGGCGGGCGGCCTCGACGCGCTTGGCCCGGTCGCTGCTGCCCAGCAGGATGCGGGCACGCACCAACGTGAGTTGGTCCTTCAGGCTGGCCACGGTCTCGCCGGCCAGCGCTTTTTCAATCAGGGGCAGGCGGGCCTCGTCGGTTTCCGCCTCCAGGGTCTTGAGGGCCTCGCGGCGCAGCTTCTCGTCGGGCGAGAGCAGCTTGAGGCCGGCCAGCGCGGCATCAAGCTCGGCGCGCATGCGGTTGTTGTTGATGACGTCTTCGGCATCGTCGGGCAGCGCGCTTTCGGTGCCGGTGGCGGGGTCGATGCCCTTGCCATCACGCACCAGCCAGACCTGCACCGACTTGTCGCCGGCCTTGATCTTGACGGCGTCGTCGGCCAGGGCCTGGATCAGGGCCACGGTCTTGTCGTCGGGGTTGGCCGTGGCCTTGGCCAGGGCTTCAATGCGGGCGTCGGTGTCGCCGGCGGCCAGGGCCTGGGCCAGTGCGGGCTCCAGGGCGTGGGCCTGGAGGCTGGTCAGCACGGCGGCGAGTAAGAGGAGAAATCGGGTCAGCATGGCGCCTCGGCAATCAGGATCGGGCGCCGCACCCGGCAGCCAAGCCGGTGCGGCGCCCAGGGGACCTGCAAGGCGGGTTGCAGGTCGGTCTAAGCGGGGTGGGTGGTCCACCCCGCATCAGGCCTCAGAAGGCTCTCACTTCTTTTCAGGTTCGTCGGCCTTCTTGTCGTTGCCTTCGATGTAGGGGCTCCAGGGCTTGGCCTTGACCGGGCCCGGGGTCTTCCAGACCACGTTGAACTGGCCGTCAGCCTTCACTTCGCCGATGAACACCGACTTGTGCAGGTGGTGGTTCTTTTCATCCATCTTGGACACGATGCCGCTCGGGGCCTTGAAGGTCTGGCCGGCCATGGCGGCGATCACCTTGTCCACATCGGTGCTCTTGGCCTTCTCGACGGCCTGCTTCCACATGTTGATGCCGATGTAGGTGGCTTCCATCGGGTCGTTGGTCAGCGGCTTGTCCTTGTGGCCGGCCACGTTGTGGGCCTTGGCGTAGGCGCTCCACTTCTTGATGAACTCGTCGTTGGTCGGGTTCTTGATCGACATGAAGTAGTTCCAGGCGGCCAGGTGGCCCACCAGCGGCTTGGTGTCCACGCCGCGCAGTTCTTCTTCACCCACCGAGAAGGCCACCACCGGCACGTCCTTGGCCTTCAGGCCGGCGTTGCCCAGTTCCTTGTAGAAAGGCACGTTGGAGTCGCCGTTGATGGTGGACACCACCGCGGTCTTGCCGCCCTGGCTGAACTTCTTGATGTCGGCCACGATGGTCTGGTAGTCGGAGTGGCCGAAGGGGGTGTACTTCTCGTCGATGTCCGATTCCTTCACGCCCTTGCTCTTCAGGTAGGCGCGCAGGATCTTGTTGGTGGTGCGGGGGTACACATAGTCGGTGCCCAGCAGCACCCAGCGCTTGGCCGAGCCGCCGTCCTTGCTCATCAGGTAGTCGACCGCAGGGATGGCCTGCTGGTTGGGAGCGGCACCGGTGTAGAACACGTTCTTGCTCAGCTCTTCACCTTCGTACTGCACCGGGTAGAACAGCAGGCCGTTGAGCTCTTCCACCACCGGCAGCACCGACTTGCGGCTCACCGAGGTCCAGCAGCCGAAGATCACGGCGACCTTGTCCTGGGTCAGCAGCTGCTTGGTCTTCTCGGCGAACAGCGGCCAGTTGGAGGCCGGGTCCACCACCACGGGCTCGAGCTTCTTGCCCAGCACGCCGCCCTTGGCGTTGATTTCTTCAATCGCCATCAGCACGGTGTCTTTCAACACGGTTTCGGAAATGGCCATGGTGCCCGACAGGCTGTGCAGCACGCCGACCTTGATGGTGTCTTCGGCGGCGTGGGCCGGGATGGCGCTGATGCCCGCCAGCGCGACGGCGGCGGTGAGGGCCTTGAGGGTGAAGCGACGTTGCATGAGGGGACTCCGGTTGAGGTTGGATCGTTGCGTCACCGCGGCGGGGGCCAGAGAAATCAGTGACGACGGAAGTGATCGTAGGAACCGGGGGGCGATGCGGAAATACGCCGGGTGGCGTATGCGGTGTCTTGAACCGCCCTTCAGGCTCGGCGGTCCTCGCCCATGAAACGTCGCGTCAATCCAACACAGCTGTCACCCAGAGCAACCTTTGAGCGGCATCAAAAATGCCGCCTGTCGAACAAGGGCCAGCCAAACGCCCCATAATGTTCGATGACGTTTCTGCCAGATTCATCAGTACGTTTCGTCTCGATCCCACTCTTGCCAACACCACCTATCAAGCGATACATGCGCTGCAAGCAACCGTGACAACACCAGCCGTACAACGCCTTGACCGACGGATTTTCCGGGGCTTGTTCGGTTTCTCGGCCTACCTGCTGCCAGCCCTGATCGCGCTGTTGTCCCTGTGGGCGCTCATCAGTTGGCCCTCGATGTATCCCGAGGCGGACTCCAGGAAAGTCACATTTCAGGCGGTGCTCCCTGAGCGCGACCTGACAGATCCCTTGCGCGCGGCGCGCCTGCTGGAGAATGCTCCTCGGGTCGATTTTTTGGACACGCATCTGTCTGAAATGCCTGTCTGGTTTTCATTCCGGATCGACAACCAAAAAAATGAAAAAGATGAAACCATTGAGTTTCCATCTCGCCATTTGACAGAACTGGCGTGCTGGGATTCAGAAAGCTACCGTGCATTGGGCCAGGCCACCAGGGAAGGCACCCAGGGAGAGCTGCAGGCCATCCGAAGCGGCTTCTCCTATACACCGGACAGCACCGACCCCACGATCGGCTTGCTTTGCAAAGCCCGGTTCATCGGCCCCGCCCGCCTCACTGTGGAGCTTTGGAAAAAATCAGAGCTCGACAAGGCTGCACGGGTCTATGAGCACAACTCGGCCTTGCTCGACGGGGGCCTCATCGTGCTGTCGCTGTTCGTGTTCATCACGGCCCTGATCAACCGCAACAGCACCTATTTGCTGTTTTCCGTCTGGCTGATCGTCAATCTCCGGATGGGTGCCCTGTCGGCTGGCTGGGACGTGCAATGGCTGGGGCGTGTGATTCCGCATGAAGTGCTGCTGCGCATCCGACTGATCACGGTGGCGCTCCAGTACGCGGTGACCTACACCCTGTACCGCAAGCTTTTCCACGACCACCTGGATCGTGTGGGGTATCAGCCTTTGCTGAGACTGGCGCAATGGAGCTGCTTGCCGCTGCTGGCCATGTCCTTGGTGCTGTCCTACCAAGTCTTCCTGCCCATTGTCTGGGTAGCGGTGAGCCTTGGGGCCGCCACATTGGTCTTTTTTGTATTTCGCATCTTGATGCAAACCCGGTCACCGGTGGCCGTCTGGTACGGCGCCTCGATCATGATCATGCTGGCGGCCAGCGTCTATGAAGTGGCTGCTGCTGCGATGGGCATCAAGTCCTTGATCGGCTCGGTCAACAGTGTGACTGCAGCGCTGTCGTCCAGCCTGCTCGCATCGCTGGCCATCGCGGCCCAGATGCGTGAAGAGCACCATCACCGTTTGCAGGCCCAGGCAGAATTGCAGCACGCCTACACAGTGATCCCGATTGGCCTGTTCACGCTCAATCTGGACGGCGAATTCCTGAGTGCCAACCCGGCGCTGCAGAGCCTGCTGGGCCCCGCTGTGCTGGCTCCGGGCAGCAAGCGCTGGGATCAGTACTTCCCCCGAGACAGCTGGCATCGCCTGCTGCACATGCTGGACGCCCAGACCGATGCCGAAATCGAATTGGAAAGCACTCGCGAGGGAAGAAATGCGGAAAGCAAGAAATTTCTGATCAAGGCCACCTTGGCTGGCGACCGGATTGAAGGCTCACTGGAAGACATCACGGAACGTGCTCGCGCCACGGCACGCCTGCAATACCTGGCGCACCATGACCCCCTGACCAAGATACTGAACCGCACCGGCATCCAAGGCGTGCTGGAGGATGCACTCAATCGCACCCAAGGCACAGAGACCTTGACGCTGGCCTATCTGGATCTGGATCGTTTCAAACTGATCAACCATCTTTACGGTCACGCCGCAGGCGATGAAATCCTGCGCCAGGTCTCTGCACGGGTGACCAACATGCTCACGGGCACCATGCAACTGGGTCGCATGGGCGGCGATGAATTCCTGCTCACGATGCCGGACACCCGGATTGCCCACGCCACACTGCTGTGCCAAGGCATCGTCAACAGCATCAGCAGCCGCCCTTACAAGGTGGGAGACCACGCCTTCCATGTGCGCGGCTCCATTGGCTTGATCGAGGTGGCGCGCGGGACGTCCTCCAAAGATGCCATCTCGACCGCGGACCGCGCATGCCGGGAGGCCAAGGTCAGTCACGGCAGCCACCTCGTGGTGTTCGAGCGCGACTCCAAGCTCTTCCAGGCCCATGATGCCGAAATGCGATTGGTGGGACAGTTGTCGGCCACCAGCACGGTGCCCGATGGGCTGTACCTTGAAATGCAGCCCATCATGTCGCTGCAGCGTCCGATGGACTCCCTCAATTTCGAGGTTCTGCTGCGCATGCGTGATGCCAACGGCCAGATCGTGCCCACGCCCCGCCTGATTGCGGCCGCCGAATACGCAGGTCGCATGGGCGTGATCGACCGCTGGGTTCTGTCCCAAAGCCTGAGCTGGCTCAGTGCGCATCAGGCTGACTTGAAGAACACTCTTTTTGTCTGCATGAACCTGAGCGGAGCCTCTCTCAATGATGAGCGCTTCGTTCAGGAAGTCAGCCGACTTTTGGAGGCCTACCCCGAGGTGGCCCCGTCGATCTGCCTGGAGATCACCGAGAGCATTGCGCTGCATGACCTGGAAAACACGCGCCGCTTCATCGACCGGGTTCGCGGCCTGGGGGCCAAAGTTGCCCTGGATGATTTCGGTGCCGGATACACCTCGTTTTCCTACCTCAAGGACCTGCCTGCCGATCTGCTGAAGATTGACGGCAGCTTCATCGTCAACATGAACCAGCACCCGGCCAACGTCGCCATTGTCGAAGCCATCGTCAACCTGGCCCGCAACCTGGGCATGAAGACGATTGCGGAGTGGGCGGAGGATTTCGCCACGGTCCAAGCCCTGGCCGAAGCCGGCGTGGACTATGTGCAAGGCTACGCCATCGCCCGATCGATGGCGCCGGAAGACATTCTGACCGCCCAGTCCTCCGGGCACTTCGTGGCCGAAAACGTCATGGCTCAATACCAGCAGACGTTGAAGGACACGAGACTGGAAACGGGGCTGTCATTGCCCTCACGCCTTCACTGAGGCAGCCTGGCCGCAGTGCCGAGGCTGGAAGGCTTCGGTGAAGGTTTGACCGTACTGACGTCAGGACCGGGCTGATCCAGCATCAGGTCCGGGTGCTGCGTCTGCACCATGAATTTGTAAAGCGGATGCCCTGCGCGTGCCCAACGTGCCTCCGCAGTCGCCACGTCAAAGCACATGATGCGATGGGGCAGGTTGCTGACGTGGCGCAGTGGTACATAGCCCTGACCAGGAAACACGTCCTGGAAGAGCAAGCGCTGGTATTGGCGGTCGATCGGTGAACGCCCTGCAATCACCATCCAGTCAATGCCGGAATTCAGGCAATACAGATAGAAGGCCTTGAACAACACCGTCTTCACGAGGTGCCCAGTCATGCCTTCGGTCACGCCCAGCCGGGCGGCTTCCGCGGAATTGCCTTGGCACAACCAATCCGGCAACTGAACCGACTGCTCCAGTGGGAGTGGGTCGCGGCGGTTGGTGTGAATCCGGATGGTGCCCAGCGGCGAGCCATCCAGCCGAGACTCCGCCAGCAGCACGGCGCACTCATCGCTGAAGTCCGACAACTCAGGCTGGCGAAGCTGTTCGGCAAACTCGGGCAGGTGCCGCGCATAGGCCGCATGACGGACCGCCACCGCCTTGGCCAACTCGTGCTCGGTGCGCACCAGGCGCACCGTGAAAGGAAGCCGCTCCTCCGACATGACCATCACCCCATCGCCATGCGCTGGGAAGGTTTGTGGAAGTGTGCCCGACATGCGGATTTCCGAAGCCGGGAACGGGTTGATCACTGCAGCCATGAAGGCCTCCTATGGGAATGGGTGTGGGTGGGAGAAGAAAGGCACGCATCCACTCTAGAGTGGAAGCTCTACTTGCAAGCCCGCGAAAACGGCTAGGAAAGTGCCCCAATTCAGGGAGCGCACAAAATTGATGAAAGTCAAAATGAGGAGCGCATTGCGTCTCGCGCATAACCCTCTGCACATCCGGCATGAACGGCGCGGCATAACCCGCTTCACGGCGTGCATAACCCTTGGCGGTCGGGTGGCCCCAGGCGTACCGTAGAGGCTCTGTTCACCCAAGCGAGACCCGCATGAATCAGCCCCTCTCCTACGTCCACCCCACCGCCAACAGCCCCTGGGGAACCTACCTGTCCCAAGTCGACCGCGTGCTGCCCTACCTGGGCCACCTGGCTCGCTGGTCGGAAACCCTGAAGCGCCCCAAGCGCGCCCTGATCGTGGACGTGCCGATCGAGATGGACGATGGGCGCATCGCCCACTTCGAGGGCTACCGCGTGCAGCACAACCTGTCGCGCGGCCCCGGCAAGGGCGGTGTGCGCTTCCACCCCGATGTCACGCTGGAAGAGGTGATGGCCCTGTCGGCCTGGATGACCGTGAAGTGCGCGGCCGTGAACCTGCCCTATGGCGGCGCCAAGGGCGGCATCCGTGTCGACCCCAAGCTGCTGTCGCAGCAAGAGCTTGAAAAAGTCACCCGCCGCTACACCAGCGAGATCGGCGTGATCATCGGCCCGCAACAGGACATCCCGGCGCCCGACGTCAACACCAACGCCCAGATCATGGCGTGGATGATGGACACCTACTCGATGAACACCGGCACCACCGCCACCGGCGTGGTCACGGGCAAGCCCATTCACCTGGGTGGCTCGCTGGGCCGGGTCAAGGCCACCGGCCGCGGCGTGTTCGTCACCGGTCGCGAAGCCGCCCGCCGCCTGGGCCTGAACCTGCAGGGGGCACGCGTGGCCGTGCAGGGCTTTGGCAACGTGGGCTCGGTGGCCGCTGAGCTGTTTGCCGAAGCCGGCGCCAAGATCGTGGCGGTGCAGGACCACACCGGCACCATCTACAACCCCAATGGCCTGAACATGGCGCAGCTCCTGCCCCAGTCACGCGCCAAGGGCGTGGCCGGCTTTGCCGGCGCCGAAGCGATTGCCGACGAAGAGTTCTGGGATCTGCCGGTGGACATCCTGATCCCCGCCGCCCTGGAAGGCCAGATCACCGCGGCCCGCGCCCAGCGCCTCAAGGCCCGCCTGGTGCTCGAAGGCGCCAACGGCCCCACCGTGCCCGAGGCCGACGACATCCTGGCCAGCCGCGGTGTGCTGGTGGTGCCCGACGTGATCTGCAATGCCGGCGGCGTGACCGTGAGCTACTTCGAGTGGGTGCAGGATTTCTCCAGCTTCTTCTGGGACGAGGACGAGATCAACCAACGCCTGGACCGCATCATGGGCAATGCCCTGCAGCAGATCTGGGACACGGCCGACCGCCACAAGATCACGCTGCGCACCGCCACCTTTGCCGTGGCCTGCGAGCGCATCCTGACGGCCCGCCAGGAACGCGGCCTCTACCCCTGAGCGCCCGCCCCGGCCCTGGACGCGCCGGGGCTCAGCCCCCGGTGGCGCTCAAGGCCACCGGGCCAAGGCCTGCAGCCGCTCCAGGTCCTTGATCACGATGCGGTTGTAGGTGGCCTCCAGCACACCCTGGGCGATCAACTCGCCCATTTCGCGGTTGATGGTCTGGCGCGACACCCCCAGCATGGCCGCGAGGTCATGCTGCGACAGGCGCACCCGCAGGGCCAGGCCCTCGGGCTCCGAATTGCCATAGAAGGCGGCCAGACGCAGCAACGTCACCACCAGCCGCTGCGCAATGCCCCCCAGGGCCCGTTCATGCAAGGTGGCCAGGCTGTAACGCTGCCTTTGCAGCGCCAGGCGGGCCACCTCGCGCCACAGCGACGGCTGGCTGCCCAGCACCTCCAGCACCACCTCGCAGCCCAGGTGCACGATCACAGAATCCTCATGGGCGTGGTAGTCGTAGGGCAGCGGCACATCCTCCAGCAAACGCACCAAGGGCGCAATGTGCCCCGGCCCCAGCAGGCCATGCACGAACTTGCGCCCCTCGGCATCGACGCACCCCACCTCCAGGCAACCCGACACCACGCACAGCAGTTCGCGCGCCTGTCGGTCATGGGCCAGCACCTGGGTGCGCCGGCCATAGCGCCGCAGGCGGGCCTGGGCGGCCAGCCGGGCCCGGACCTCGTCGGGCCAGGGGCCGAACAATTCGTTCCAGCGCAAGGCCCGGTTGATCAGGCCGCCATCCGTGACCGCGGTAGTGGCGACAGGGAGGTCATCGGGCCACGGGGGGACCGAATCAGAAAAGGACATGAGCTACTTTCCGGCGCCACAGACGGAGCACTGTCGGCGCGCTGACAGATTTGGGTGGCGTGACTTTTGATCATAGGTTCCGCTTCCGGTGGCCCAGGCGCTGCCGGGCCCTCGGCCCCCCTGACGGCTTGTCTCCGAGGACGAAGCAGCCCCCCTCGCAGGCTGCCCGAGGTCCCCTCGGGCGGCCGGTCGGCCCACGTCTGCTCCAGCGACCGACAAGCCCGTCCAACTTCAGCATGCCCTGGCCAACCAGACCCACCCGATCGCCAAAAAACACACCCATGCCTCTGCCCCTCGGCCCTCATCTCGACCGCCCGAATGCGGTCACAAGCTCCTCACTCAAAGCCCGCAGACCGGCTGCGAATGGCCCCACTCATGCCCTGGCACACGGCCTGGCGGCGCTGCTGGGGTTCTGCTCCAGCCTGGTGCCGACCGCCCAGGTCGCAGCGGCCGTGCCCTACCCACAACGACCTGTGACCGTGGTGGTGCCCGCCAGCCCGGGCGGCGGCACCGACGCCGTGGCCCGCGTGATGGCCGAGGCCCTGAGCCGGGCCCTGGGCCAACCGTTTGTGGTGCAGAACCAGCCCGGCGCCAATGGCCTGCTGGGCAATGCCTGGGTGGCGCGTGCACAGCCCGACGGCTACCGGCTGCTGTTCACCTACGGTGCCACCCTGATGGTGAACCCCTTGCTCTACCGCCATCCCGGCTACGACCCGCTGCGCGACTTTGAACCGGTGGCCCAGATCGGGCGGGGCGGCACGCTGCTGCTGGTGTCGACCCGGTTACCCGTGCACACGCTGGACGAGTTCGTGCGCTACGCCCGCAGGCGACCGAACCAGCTCAGCTACTGCTCCTGGGGCCAGGGTTCGGGTGGGCACCTGGCCATGGCCAGCCTGCTGCAGGATGCCCGCCTGGACCTGGTGCACGTGCCCTACAAAAGCAGCGCGGCCTGCGTCAACGACCTGCTGGGTGGCCAGGTGGGCGCGGCCTTCGCAGACGCCACGCTGGCTCTGGTGCCGGTGCGCGAAGGCCGGCTTCGCGCCCTGGCCGTGAGTGCGGAAGAACGCCTGCCCGCCCTGCCCCAGGTGCCCACCATGAACGAGTCGGGCCACCCGTTCACGGCCTATTCATGGATGGGCCTGTTCGCACCGGCCGGCACGCCGGCGGCCATCGTCAAGCAACTCAACTCGGTGCTGAACCGGTGTTTGCAGCAGCCCGCGGTGCGCCAGCGTCTGGCCGCCTTGCAGCTGACCGAACTGCCCACGCTCACCCCGGCGCAATTCAAGGCCACGCTGGAGCAGGACATGGTCGAATGGGCCCGCGTGGTCCACAAGCTCGGTCTGCAGCCCGAGTGAGCCGGGGCCCAGGGCCTGGCCCCTCAGCCCTCGAACTGCGGGTGCAGTTGGCGGATGCGGTTCATGGCCATGCCGGCCGCGGCAGTGCGGGTTTCCACGCCGAGCTTGGCGTACACCCGCTCCAGGTGCTTTTTCACGGTGGCCGGGCTGGCGCCCAGGATGTCACCGATGTCGCGGTTGATCTTGCCCTTGACCACCCAGTACAGCACCTCGGCCTCGCGCGCGGTGAGCTTGAAGCTCAGGCTCATGGCCTCGATCACCGCGTCGTCCGACACCTCCTGCATCACGATCAGCCAATCGCCACCGCCTTCGCTGTCACCCGTTTGCTGGTGCAGGCGGAAGGTGAGGCGGCGCGGGCCCTGGTCGTGGTTGAGCCGGGGCGGCTCGATGCTGGCCTGGGCGTCGGGCAGGTGACGCCGCAACCAGCTCACCACCGGCTCGGGCGTGACAGGTGCGGCGGTGCCGAAGTAGCGCATCAGCAGGTCGCGCGCCAGCGGGGTCTGCCACATCAGGCGGCCATCGCTCACGCGCACGGTGATGCTGGCGTAGCCGAAGGCATCGAGCGCGTTGCGGGCCTGGCCGGCCTGCCGGGCTGCCTGGCGCGCCTGGCGGGCGCCCTGCAGGTGCACGCTCATGCGGGCCAGCACCTCCTTGGGCTTGATGGGCTTGGTCACGTAGTCCACGCCACCACTCTCCAGCGCAGCCACCAGGTGCTCGGTCTCGGTCAGCCCGGTCATGAAGATGATGGGGATGTGCGCGGTGCGGGGCTCGGCCTTAAGGCGGCGCGCCACTTCAAAACCATCCATGCCCGGCATCATGGCATCGAGCAGCACCACATCGGGCAGGGCCTGACTGGCGCGCTGCAGCGCGGCCTCGCCCGAGGTGGCCACCAGCACGGTGTAGCCCGACTCGTCCAGCGCGTCGTGCAGCATGGCCAGGTTGTCAGGCACATCGTCCACCACCAGCACCACATCGCTGTTGGCCCGGTCCAGGGTCTGATCATAGGAAGGCGCGTTCATGGCGAGGGAGGCGAGGGGTCCGTGTCGGAAGCAGAAGAAGGCGATTGTGCCGTGATGGCCTCGGCCAGCGCCTCGAACTGGAAGCCCCGCGCCAGCGGGCGCAAGCCCTCCACCCAGGCGGCACAGGCGGGCTCGTGGCGCTCGATGTCGGCCAGAGCGTTCATCACGCCGCGGTAGTAGCCCAGGGTCACGGCCTCCAGCAGCACCTTCAGGCGAGGCGCGCTGGGGCGGGCGCCGCTGTCGGATGGTGGCTCGGCCGGGTGCTCGGGCACCAAGACGGGCGGGTTGGATGCAGCAGGCGCCGGGGCTGGCTGCGCCTGCCCAGGTCCCTGCCACACCAGGCCCAGCCGGCGCTCCAGCCAGTCCAGCAGCTCGCTGTGGCGCACCGGCTTGACCAGAAAGTCTTCTGGCGCAATGCCCACGTCGTTCTCCAGCCCCTTGTCGAAGGCATTGGCCGACACGATGGCCACCTGGGCCTGGCTGTGGCCCGCCGCACGCAGGCGCCGCACGGTCTCCCAGCCATCGATGCCGGGCATGGCCAGGTCCATGAACACCGCGTCGGGCGCATAGCCTGCGGCCAGCAGGTCCAGTGCATCGTGGCCGCTGGCGGCGGTGCGCAGCTCGAAGCCCAGGGGTTGCAGCAGCTGCACCAGCAGCTCGCGGTCGGGCTCTTCGTTGTCCACCACCAGCAGGCGGCGCCGTGGCCCCAGGTAGCCGCTGCGCTGCGCCGCGGCCGGGGCCTGGGCCGGCGGGTGTTGCAAAGCACTGTCGTGCACCTCGGGCAGGAACAGCCGCACCCGGAACACCGAGCCCTGGCCGGGCGTGCTGTCCACCGACAGCTCGCCGCCCATGAGGTCGGTCAGCATCTTGGCGATCGTCAGGCCCAGGCCAGCCCCGCCCGAACCGGCGCTGGCGGTGGTGCCGCGCGCAAAAGGCTCGAAGATGCGCTGCAGCTCGGCGGCGGTCATGCCCGGGCCGGTGTCGTGCACCTCCAGCGTGGCCATCTCGCGGCCATGGCGCACCCGGAAGCTGACCTGACCACGCGCCGTGAACTTGATCGCATTGCCCAGCAGGTTGATCAGGATCTGGCGCAGGCGCTTTTCGTCGGCGCGCACCACCTCGGGCAACTCGCCCAGGGCCTCGAACTGAAAGCGCAGGCCCTTGGCCGCGGCCTGCAGCTCGAACAGGCCGGCCACATCGTGCACAAAGTCGGCGAAGCGCATGGGCCGCACCTCCAGCGTCATCTTGCCGGACTCGATGCGCGCCACATCCAGCGTGCCCTCGATCAGGGTCAGCAGGTGCTCGCCGCCGCGCCGGATCACGTTCACCGCCTGTTTGCGGTGGGGGGGCACCCCGGGGTCTTCGCCCATCAGCTGGGCATAGCCCAGGATGCTGTTGAGCGGCGTGCGCAGCTCATGGCTGATGGCGCTGATGTAGCGGCTCTTGGCCTGGTTGGCCTGGTCCGCCTGCTGGCGCGCCCGCTCGGCCACCTGGCGTGCGGTCTGCAGGGCCTCGTCGGTCTGGCGGTGCAGCTCGATTTCGCGCATCAGCAGCCGGGTCTGGCGGTTGGATTCCTCCTGCGCCACCTGCCGGCTCTTGTGCGCCAGCACCAGCCACCAGGCCACGATGCCGGCGATCACCAGCATGGCCATGTAGGCCTTCAAAAAGCCGGTGCGCAGCGACAACTGCCCCAACGGCTCCAGCGGCAGCATGTCGCCCAGGGTGCGCAGCTCCTGGTGGTAGAGCAGGCCGAACACCGTGGCCAGCAGGGGCACGATGATCAGCATCAGCAACAGAAAATGCCCCAGCCCGGTGTCCAGATAGGGCCAGATGCGGCGTGGCAGCAGCCAGCGCAAGGCCCCCGACCACTGGGCCGACAGGCTGGCGTGGGGCTTGCACAGATCGCCGCAGCGCGCATCCAGCGTGCAGCACAGCGAGCAGATCGGCCCGCGGTAGGCCGGGCAATGGGCCATGTCGGGGGCCTCGTACTCGCTCTCGCAGATCACGCAGCGGCGCAAGGCGGTGCTGGGGTCGGCGCCGGCCACGGGCGGGGCCTCGCTGTGCCGCGCGATGTAGTAACGCCCCCCGGTCAGCCAGGCCAGCAGCGGCGAGGTGAGCATGGCCGTGCCCAGCGCGATCAGGGCCGAGAAGGCCTGGGCCAGCGGCCCGAACAGGCCCAGATGGGCGCTCACCGACAGGGCCGAGGCCAAGGCCATGGCCCCCACCCCGACCGGGTTGATGTCGTACAGGTGGGCCCGCTTGAACTCGATGCCCGGCGGGCTCAGGCCCAGGGGCTTGTTGATCACCAAGTCGGCCACCACCGTCATCATCCAGGCGATGGCGATGTTCGAGTACAGGCCCAGCACATCGCCCAGGGCCTCGAACACGTTCATCTCCATCAGCATGAAGGCGATCAGGGTGTTGAACACCACCCACACCACCCGCCCCGGGTGGCTGTGGGTGACGCGCGAGAAGAAGTTCGACCAGGCCAGCGAGCCCGCATAGGCGTTGGTGACATTGATCTTGAGCTGCGACAGCACCACAAAGATGGCCGTGGCCGCCACCGCCCAGCCATAGCGCGGAAACACATACTCGTAGGCGGCCAGGTACATCTGGTTGGGGTCCACCGCCCGATCTGGCGGCACCATGTGGGTGATGGCCAGATAGGCCAACAGGGCCCCGCCCAGCATCTTGGCCACGCCCACCAGCACCCAGCCGGGCCCCCCGGCCAGCACGCCGGCCCACCACCGGCCCGGGTGGGCCGGGTCGGGTCGGGGCATGAAGCGCAGGTAGTCGGCCTGCTCGCCCATCTGGGTGATCAGCGCAATGCCCACGGTCGATGCCGCACCAAACAGGTGCATATCAAAGCCCGCAAAATCCCGCCCCTCACCACCGTAGTGCGTGATGCCGGCAAACGCACCAGGATCGCGCAGCAACACCGCCACAAAAGGCACTACCAGCATCACGATCCACAGCGGCTGCGTCCAGACCTGCAGGCGGCTGATCACCGACACCCCGTGCGTCACCAGCGGGATCACCACCAGCGCGCACACCAGGTAGCCCCAGGACGGCGGGATGCCCAGCGCCAACTCCAGCGCATAGGCCATGACGGCCGCCTCGAGTGCAAAGAAGATGAAGGTGAACGAGGCATAGATCAGCGAGGTCAGCGTCGAGCCGATGTAGCCGAAGCCCGCGCCCCGGGTCAGCAGGTCCATGTCCACGCCATAGCGCGCCGCGTAAACGCTGATGGGCAGGCCGGCCAGAAAGATCACCAGCCCCGTGGCCAGAATGGCCCACAGGGCGTTTTCGAAGCCGTACTGCACCAGCAGCGTGGCGCCCACCGCCTCGAGGATCAGGAACGACGCGGCCCCGAAGGCCGTGTTGGCCACCCGGAAGATCGACCAGCGCCGAAAGCGCTGCGGTGCAAAGCGCAGCGCGTAGTCCTCCAGGGTCTCGCGCACCACCCAGCTGTTGTAGTCGCGCCGGATCTTGACCACCTGCTGAGGCGCCCCGGCGTCGCCACCCGCGGGGGTGTCGGCGTCTGGCTCGGTCGATGCGGCCGGCCCTGGCGGTGTCTCGGTTGCCCTCATGCGTGCTGAACTCCTTGGTCTGGTCGGCTGGCAGGCCGCGGTTGCGGCCCCGGCTCCCTGTGATGCCCCAGAGCGGTGCAGCATTCATGCCATGCGCCCAGCCGCGGCTCGGGGACCGACTGTCTCCGAGTTTGGAGGTTTTTTTGCATCGAACGGGAACTTGTACGCCGCAACGAACACAATCGAGGCTGTCAACACGCCAGACACCCACCCAACCCCTTCCACCATGCGCCTGCTCCTGCTTTGCCTGCTCTCAGTGCTGCTGCTCGGCTCGACCCTGCTGCAAGGCGAGAGCGCAGCCTGGGCCGGCGAGCCCGAGCTGCTGCAAGGGGATGTGCTGCTGGTGACCTCGCCCTGCGAGGTGCTGGCCGACGAGCCCGACACCCTGGACGAAGAACTGCGCACCGCCGTGCGCCTGTACCAGCCCCCGGTCACCAACGACGACCGCACCGAAATGTTCTGGGCCCCCGAAGAGCCCCAACTGGACGCCCCTGTCCACACCAGCGCCCCCGCGCCCTTCTCGGTGCGGCTGAGCAGCGTCTGCCCCCGGCCCCTGCTGCGCCCACCGCGCCTGCTGGCCTGAGGCCCGCGCCCGCCTGACGGCCCGGCGCAGCCCTCCCCCCCTAGCCTGATCTCGCCTGCCGATCCGGCGCCTGTTGAAACAGGTGCCGGCCCCGCGACGCCTGAGCGCGTTGCGCAGGCACGGCCCCCGTATCTCTTCACGGCCTTGTGCCGCCCCTGCCATGCACGTTTCTGATTCATCCCTGCCCCGTCGCCTGCCCAGACTGGTGCTGCTCACCGCTGCCCTGGCGCTGGGCGGCGTCACGCCCAGCCTGGTCCAGGCCCAGGCTCAGGCCCAGACAACACCTCCCTCCACCCAGCGCACCGACGAGATCCCGGTGATGGGCCTGGAACAACTGACCCGCCTGGTGCTGCAACACAACCCCGAACTGCTGGCCGCCCTGCAGGCGCGGCAGACCGCCGCGGCCGGCGTGACCAGTGCCGGCGCCCTGCCCAACCCCCGGCTGGAGGTGAGCGGCGGCCACAACAGCGCCCGACTGCCCTCGGCCAACCCAGGCCAGGTGCAGACCTGGGCGGTGTCGCAGCTGATCGAGAACCCGGCCCTGCGCAGCGCCCGCCAGGACGCCGCCCGGGCCGGCGTGAGAGGCAGCGCCGAACAGGCCGAGATCACGCGCCAGGCCTTGATCGCCCAGGTGCAGTTGCGCGCCTATGAGGCCCTGCTGCGCCAGGCCGAAGCCGCCAGCGCCAGCGAATCGCTGGCCTTGCTGGAGCAGGTGCGCGAGCGCGTGCGCCTGCGGGTGGACAGTGGCGAGGCCCCGCGCTACGAAATCATCAAGGCCGATGCCGAAATCATCAACGCCCGCCAGCGCCAGCATAGCGCGGCCCTGCAGGCCGAGCAGGCCCTGCTGAGCCTGAACCGCCTGGCCGCCGGCCAGTTGCCCGAGCGCTGGCGGCTGCAGGCCTCGCTGGACGATGCGCCGGCGCTGCCCGGCCTGGGCGCGCTGCGCGCCCAGGCCGATGAGCGCAACCCCGAGCTGCGCGCCCTGCAGGCCGAGATCCAGCGCGCCCAGGCCCGGCTGGCCGAGGCCCGCGCCGGCCGCTGGCCCGGCCTGGAGCTGCGCTACAGCCAGACGCGCGACCCCGAGATCCGCCAGAACCAGCTCGGGGTGAGTGTGCAGATCCCGCTGCTGGACACGCGCAGCGGCCCCCGTGCCGAGGCCGAATCCGAGCTGCTGCGCCTGCAGGGCCGGCTGGACGGGCGCCGCGCCGAACTGGGCCAGCAAGTGCTGCTGGCCTGGAAATCCCTGGAGCTGGCCCGTGGCCGCACCGAGGCCCTGAGCCAGGGCGCCGTGCGCGAGGCCGAGGCCGCCCTGCGCGTGGCCCAGGCCGCCTACCGCTACGGCGAGCGCGGCATCCTCGATGTGCTGGACGCCCAGCGCGTGCTGCGCAGCGTGCGGGCCGACCTGCTGGATGCGCGCTACCAGCAACAGGTGGCGCGCATCGAGCTCGAACTGCTGGCCGGCCGCCACGGCGAGGCCGAACTCCTTGCCCCCACCCCTGCCACGCCCGCCGCCCCGGCCTCGGCCACCCAGCAGCCCTGAGGCCCCACACCCCATTCCATGAAACCGATCATGAACACCTTCAAACTCCCTCCCCTGCCCCTGGCCACCCTGAGCACGTTGGCCTTGGCCCTGCTCTGCGCCTTCACACTGAGCGCCTGCGGCCCTGCCGACAAGCCCGCACCCGTCGCAGAGACCCCGGCCACCGACCCGCTGGAAGTGCGGGTCAAACCCGAGATGGCGGCCCAGTTCCAGGTGCAGAAACTGGCCCCGGTCGCCCTGGTGCCCACCCAGGACGTGGCCGGCCGCATCGAGGCCAATGACCGCCTGGTGACCCGCATCGGCGCCTCGGTCACCGGCCGCGTGACCGATGTGCTGGCCGAGGTGGGCGACCGCGTCAAGACCGGACAGGCCCTGGCCCATGTGGCCAGCCCCGAGCTGACCACGGCCCAGCTGGCCTTCCTGCGTGCCCATGCGGCCAGCCAATTGGCCGAGCGCGCCGTGGAACGCGCCCGCCAGTTGATCCAGGCCGATGTGATCGGCTCGGCCGAACTGCAGCGCCGTGAATCCGAACTGAGCATCGCCCGCGCCGAGCTGCGCGCGGCCGGCGACCAGCTGCAGCTGATGGGCCTGCCCGCAGGCGCCATCGAGCAGTTGCGCAGCCAGGGCACCCTGGCCGCCAAGACCGCCGTGGTGGCCACGCTGTCGGGTGTGGTGATCGAGCGCCAGGTCAGCCGAGGCCAGGTGGCCCAGCCGGGCGACCCGCTGTTCACCGTGGCCGACCTGGGCAATGTCTGGGTGGTGGGCGGCCTGCCTGAGCAGGCGGCCCGTTCGGTGCAGCCGGGCCAGGCGGTGGAGATCGAGGTGCCGGCCCTGGGCGCCCAGCGCCTGCAGGGCAAGATCGTCTACGTGGGCGACACCGTGTCGCCCGAGACTCGCACCGTCACCATCCGCACCCAGGTCGACAACGCCCGCCGCGACCTCAAGCCGCAGATGCTGGCCACCATGCGCATTGCCGCCGCGCCGCAGCAGGTGCTGGCCGTGCCCAGCGCCGCCGTGGTGCGCGAGAACGACCGCGACCACGTGTTCGTGCGCCAGGCCGAGGGGCGCTACCGCCTCACGCCGGTCGAACTGGGGGCCGCCAGTGGCGCACTGCGCCCCCTGCTCAAGGGCCTGCCCGAGGGCAGCGAGGTGGTGGTCGAAGGGGCCTTCCACCTGAACAACGAGCGCAAGCGCGCCGAACTGGAGTAAGCCATGGTTGCCTCCCTGATCCGTGCCGCGCTGAGCCAGCGCCTGGTGGTGGTGGTGCTGGCCCTGGTGCTGTGCGCCTTCGGCGTGCGCGAAGCCACGCGACTGTCGGTGGACGCCTTCCCCGACGTGACCAATGTGCAGGTGCAAGTGGCCACCGAAGCCCCCGGGCGCTCGCCCGAGGAGATCGAGCGCTTCGTGACCGTGCCCCTGGAGATCGCCATGACCGGGCTGCCCGGCCTGGTCGAGATGCGCTCGCTCAACAAGAGCGGCCTGTCCATCATCACCCTGGTGTTCACCGACTCCACCGATGTGTACTTTGCCCGCCAGCTGGTGACCGAGCGCCTGATCGAGGTGACGCCTCGCATGCCGGCCGGCATCGTGCCGGTGCTGGGCCCGGTCTCCACCGGCCTGGGCGAGGTCTACCAGTACACGCTCGAAAAGCCCGACGACGGCCAGCGCGCGCTCACCCCTGAAGAGCTGGCCGAGCGCCGCACCGTGCAGGACTGGGTGCTGCGCCCCATGCTGCGCTCGATCCCGGGCGTGGCCGAGATCAACTCGCAGGGCGGCTACGTCAAGCAGTACCAGGCCCTGGTCGACCCCGGGCGGCTGCGCCACTACGGGCTGTCGGTGCAGCAGGTGGTGCAGGCGATCGCCAGCAACAACGCCAACGCCAGCGGCGGCATCCTGCCGCAGCTGACCGAGCAGTACCTGATCCGCGGCCTGGGGCTGATCCGCACGCTGGACGACATCGCCAACATCGTGGTCAAGGAACAGGCCGGCGTGCCGGTGTATGTGCGCGATGTGGCCACCGTGCAGCTGGGCAGCGAGGTGCGCCAGGGCGCCATCATCAAGGGCGGCTACACCGAGGGGGTGTCGGGCATCGTGCTGATGATGCGCGGCGGCAACGCCAAGCAGGTGGTGGGCAGGGTGAAAGACCGGGTGGACGAGATCAACCGCCAGGGCCTGCTGCCCGACGGGCTGCAGATCGTGCCCTACTACGACCGCACCGAGCTGGTCGACTCGGCCCTGTTCACGGTGGGCAAGGTGCTGGTCGAGGGCATCTTCCTGGTGGTGTTGGTGCTGTTCATCTTCCTGGGCGATGTGCGCTCCAGCCTGATCGTGGTGGCCACCCTGGTGATCGCACCCCTGACCACCTTCATCCTGATGAACCGCTATGGCATCTCGGCCAACCTGATGTCATTGGGGGGGCTGGCGATTGCCATCGGCCTGATGGTGGACGCCACGGTGGTGGTGGTCGAGAACGTGTACCACCGCGTAGGCCAGGCCGGCGCCGGCATGGGGGCGCGGGTGCGCGCCATCCTCGACGCCACCACCGAGGTGGCCACGCCGACCATCTTCGGCATGGCCATCATCATCCTGGTGTTCCTGCCGCTGATGACGCTGCAGGGCATCGAGGGCAAGATGTTCGCCCCGCTGGCCCTGACCATCGCCATGGCCCTGGCCGTGTCGCTGGTGGTGTCGCTGATCCTGTCGCCGGTGCTGTGCGCCTACTTCCTCAAGGGCGGTGCCGACCACGACACCCGGCTGATCGCCTTCCTGAAGCGCCACTACCTGCGCCTGCTGGACGGCGCCACGCTGCGCAGCCGCCTCACGCTGGGCGTGGCGGTGGGCCTGCTGCTGGGCTCGCTGGCGCTGTTTCCGCTGCTGGGCAAGTCCTTCATGCCCACCATGAAGGAAGGCGCGCTGACGCCGCAGATCAACCGCGTGCCCAGCATCTCGCTGGACGAATCCATCCGCATGGAAATGAGCGCCATGAAGGCCGTGGCCGAGGTGCCGGGCGTGCGCATGGTGGTGTCCAAGCTGGGTCGGGGCGAGTCGCCCGCCGACCCGGCCGGGCCCAACGAGTCCGACCCCATCGTGCTGCTGGACCCGAAATCGGGCCGCACCCAGGACGAGATCGACGAGGACATCCGCCAGCGCCTGTCCAGCATCCCGGGCGTGCAGATCGTGCTGTCGCAGCCGATCTCCGAGCGGGTGGACGAGATGGTGACCGGGGTGCGCTCGCAACTCGCCATCAAGGTGTTCGGCGACGAACTGGGTGAGCTCAAGCGCCTGTCCGAGCAGGTGGCACGGGTGCTGAAAAGTGTGGACGGCAGCCGCGACATCCGCATCGAGCGCCTGTCGGGCCAGCAGGCGCTGACGGTGGATATCGACCGCAAGGCCATCGCCCGCCACGGCATCAACGTGGCCGATGTGCACAGCCTGATCGAGACCGCCATCGGCGGCAAGGAAGTGACCACCCTGTACGAGGGCGAGCGCCGCTACAACGTGGTGGTGCGCTTCCCGGCGGCGGCGCGGCAGAGCGCCGAGGCCATCGGCAACACCTTGCTGACCACGCCCGACGGCGCCCAGGTGCCGCTGTACTCGGTGGCCCGCATCGAGCTGGTGGACGGCCCGGCGCAGATCAGCCGTGAAAGCGGCAAGCGCCGCGTGGTGGTGGGCGCCAACGTGGAAGGCCGCGACCTGGCCGGCTACGTGGCCGAGGTGCAGCAGCGCCTGGCCCAGGAGGTGCGCCTGCCCGAGGGCTACGAGTTCCGCTTCGGCGGGCAGTTCGAGAACATGGAGCGCGCCATGGGCACGCTGGCGGTGATCGTGCCGCTGACCATCGCGGCCATCTTCTTCCTGCTGTTCCTGCTGTTCAACTCGGTGCGCCTGGCCAGCCTGATCATCCTGGTGCTGCCCTTTGCCTCGATCGGCGGCCTGGTGGGCCTGTTCGTGACCGGCGAGTACCTGAGCGTGCCGGCCTCGGTGGGCTTCATCGCGCTGTGGGGCATTGCGGTGCTCAACGGCGTGGTGCTGGTGACCTGCATCCGGCGCCTGCGCGAGGACGGCCTGGAGGTGGCCGCCGCGGTGCGTGAAGGCTGCGTGCAGCGCTTCCGCCCCGTGATGATGACGGCCACCGTGGCCCTGCTGGGGCTGGTGCCGTTTCTGTTTGCCACCGGCCCGGGCTCGGAGGTGCAGCGCCCGCTGGCCATCGTGGTGATCGGGGGCCTGATCTCCTCCACCCTGCTGACCCTGGTGGTGCTGCCCACGCTGTACCGCTGGTTCGACGAAAAACCCACCGAAGCCTGAAGGAGACCGCCATGAAGGAAATCCGAGCCATCGTGCGGCCCAGCCGCCTGAACCGCCTGCGCGACGCGCTGCGCGCCATCCCCAACTTTCCGGGGGTGACCCTCTTCCGGGCCGAGGGCTTCACCGCCCCGGCGGCGGTGGACAAGCGCAGCGTGCGCGACGAGCTGACCGACTTCAGCCCCAAGCTGATGGTGTCGGTGCTGGCCCAGGCCGAGATGGTGGAGACCATCCGCCAAGCCATCATCCAGGCCTGCCAGACCGGACAGATCGGGGACGGCCTGGTCTGGGTGGTGGACATCGACGAGACCCACCGCATCCGCGACGGCAGCGCGGTGTGAGCTGAGCCTCACAGCCTGCTGACGCGCTCAAGGTGGCGGCATCGCCGCCCGCCTCGTTCAAGGTGGCGGCATCGCCGCCCGCCCCGTTCAAGGTGGCGGCATCGCCGCCACGTAGGGCGCGTCGGTCAGGGTGCGCAAGAAGGCCACCAGGTCGTCGATGTCCTGCTCGCTCAGCGCGGGCGGCTGGTCGGGGCGGCGGTTCAGCGGTGGCGAGTTGACGTTCACATTGCCGCGGTGGGCACGGGCCACGTCCTCGAACACGTTGCCCGAGGCATACCACTGGCCGGGCTTGATCGAGCGCGTGTTGTAGAAGGCCACCGCGTCGCGCAGCGAGTGCAGCACGCCGTTGTGCATGAAGCTCTGGCGCAGCGCCACGTTGCGCAGGCCCGGCGTGCGCAGGTAGGCGCACCATTGCTGCGGCTCGGGCCACTGCTGGGCCCGGGCCGTGGCGCACAGGCCCTCATCGAAGTGGCCCGGTTGGCGGTTGGGCGCCAGGGCCCGGTTGCGCGGCACGGCGATGGCGTCATAGCCGAAGTCGGTGAACAGCGAGCGCTCGGGCCGTGAAGCAGTGTCCGACAAGGCGTGGCACGAGGCGCAGTTGCCCTTGTCGGGGTTCTTGAACAGCGCCAGGCCGCGCATCTCGGGCGGGCTCAGCGGCGTGCGATCCCGCAGGTAGGCATCGAAGCGCGAGCTGAAGGGTGCCATCTCGTCGCTTTGCAGGTAGGCCTCGAAGGCGGCGCCCAGGGCCCGCACCAAGGCCTCGGGGTCGCGCAGCACGGCGGGGCCGAAGGGGGCGACACCACTGTCAGCCAGCGACTGGGCCAGGCCGTTGCGGCGCAGGCGCTGCAGCAACTGGCGCGGGCTGCCGTTGTTCATCTCGTGCGGGTCGAACAGCGGCCCACGTGCCTGCTCGGCCAGGGTGTCGGCACGGCCGTCGGCCATCAGGCCGCCGAAGGGCGAGGGATAGGGGGCGTCGTCGTCTTGGTAGAAGTGACGGCGCGGCACATAGCGCACATACAGCAGCGAGGGTGCGTTGCGCAGGCTGAACTGGCCGGCGCGGCTGCCGCGCGGCGTGCCCGGCCCACCGGCCAGGGCCTGCGGCCCGGGCATGAAGGCGCGGGCCGGGTCGTGGCAGCTGGCGCACGAGGCGCCAGCGGGTTCAGACAGGCGCGGCTCGACAAACAGGCGCCGGCCCAGGGCCACCAGGGCCGGGTCGGGCGCGAAGCGGGCGCTGGTGGCGTCGTACTTGGCGGCCACCAGCGGGCTGCGGCCGATCGCGGACAGCACCTTCTGCGCGCCACCGCCCGAGACCAGCACCACGCTGTCGGGGGCGGCCAGTGCCCCGAGCGACACGCTCAGGGCCAGCAGCCCAGTGAGCAGCGACCTCACGGCGTCAGGAAGCCGGTCTTGTCGCAGCTCAGCGCCTTGCCCGACTGCACGCAGGTGGCCATCAGCTTGCCGGCGGCGCTGTAGGCCTTGAAGGTCCAGCCCGTGGCGGGGGCCGCGTTGCGGTCCATCACCATGAAGCCGAAGCTGGCGCTGTGCGTGATGCGGTCGATGGTGGCGCCGACAGCCGGCGTCAGGCCGGTGGGCAGCGGGTCGGGCAGGGCCACGTCCAGCGAGTCGCCGCCATTGCCCGTGACCAGCGTGGCCGGGTGGCCCGAGGCGAAGTTGATGGCCTGGAAGTCATGCACGTGGCCGTGCAGGGCCACGTTGACGCCCGGCGGGTAATAGGCCTGGGCGTTCAGGCTGCTCATGGCCGACTGCAGGGCCAGGTTGCCCGGTGCCGGGGTGCTGCCGGCCACCGGGGCAAAGGCCAGGATGGGGTGGTGGTTGGTGAAGATCGTGTTGACCATGCCGGTCTTGGCGGCCAGGCTGCCCACGGTCTGGAACTGCTTCTGGTAGATGGCGAACTGGGCATCGGTGGGCTTGAGCGCGGCCGAGCCGGTCTTGGCCGAGTCGAACACCACGACCTGGGAATCACTGCCCAGGGCGACGGCGTAGGGGTCGTTGTAGTTGGCCGTGCCGTCGTTGACCGGGTCATCGCAACTGCGGGCAGCCGAATAGCTGCGCACGTCCAGGAAGCGGTACCAGCCCTGGCCGGCGCGCGCGCACTCCTCGTGGTTGCCGCGCACCACCACCCAGGGGGCGGCCGCCAGCAGCGGGGCAGCGGGCTGGAACAGGTCGGCCAGCCAGGTGTCCCAGCCGTAGCCCCAGGGGCTGCCCTGGCAGCCGGCCACGTCGCTGGGGCAGGCGTTTTCGCGGTAGTGGTAGTCGCCGATGTGCAGCACCAGGTCGGGGGTCATCGAGGCGGCCACCTTGGACAGGCTGGCAAACGGCCAGGCCACCGGGTCGCTGCAGGCCTGCCAGGCGGCGCCGGCCTTCTTCATGCGGCAGCCGGTGTCGGCCAGCACCAGCACACGCTGGGGATTGGCCTTGGGCACGGGCAGCGCGCGGTTGGCCACGGCCACCTTCTGCGCCCCGCTGGGCAAGTTGGCTTCGCACACCGAGACCGGGAAGGCCGAGGGCTTGGAGTCCACCGGGTCGCTGGCGGTGGTGCGCTGTGCTGCGGTGCCGGGGCCCACGCGCAGGTTCATGCGGGTGGCATTGCCGTCCACCACCAGCAGCGGGCAGGCAGCGTTGGCGCTGGTGGCTCCGGTGGTGCTGGTCGGCGGGGTGTAGCTGGTGACCACACGGGCGATGGCCTGGTTGCTGTCGCCCATCTCCACCCAGGCGGCCTGGATGTTGGCGTCGCCGCTGGCGGCGTCGGGTGAGCTGTCGCCCGTGCAGCCGGGCAGCACCAGGGCCGCGCCCAGGGTGGACAGGCCGGCCAGCCAGACCAGGGGGTGCTGTTTCAGTTGTTTCATGGTGGGTTCTCCGTCCTCGGTAAACCCAGCACCGTACGGGGGCGCTGTTTCAAGGTCGTGACAAGGCCGAAACCCAGGCTTTGCCGGAGCCTTCGCGCCAGCGGCACAGGGCTCGGGCACCAGCCTGGTGCACCACCGGGCAAGATTCCTGCTTTAACATTTGGAGACATCCAGACTGACCGATATCGAGGCATCCCCATGGAATTGACCCCCCGGGAAAAAGACAAGCTGCTCATCTTCACCGCTGCCCTGCTGGCCGAGCGCCGCAAGGCCCGGGGCCTGAAGCTGAACTACCCCGAGGCGGTGGCCTACATCAGCGCCGCCGTGATGGAGGGCGCACGCGACGGCAAGACCGTGGCCCAGCTGATGAGCGAGGGTCGCACCCTGCTCAGCCGCGACGAGGTGATGGAGGGCATCCCCGAGATGATCCCCGACATCCAGGTCGAGGCCACCTTCCCGGACGGCACCAAGCTCGTCACCGTGCATCAACCGATTCCTTGAGCCCGCGACAGGAGAACCACCCCATGATTCCCGGCGAACTGATCATCGACGAGGGCGAGCACGCCCTGAACACCGACCGCCCCACCGTGACCCTGCTGGTGCGCAACACCGGCGACCGGCCGATCCAGGTGGGCTCGCACTACCACTTTGCCGAGACCAATGCGGCGCTGGGCTTTGACCGCGCCGCCGCGCGCGGCATGCGGCTGAACATCGCCTCGGGCACGGCCGTGCGCTTCGAGCCGGGGCAGGAGCGCACCGTCGAGCTGGTCGCGGTGTCGGGCAGCCGCCACATCTACGGTTTTCGCGGCCTGGTGCAGGGCGCCCTCTGAACCCCGCAGGCAAAGGACACACCATGAGTTCCATTTCACGCCGCGCCTACGCGGAAATGTTCGGCCCCACCACGGGTGACCGCATCCGACTGGCCGACACCGACCTGATCATCGAGATCGAACACGACCACACCCTGGCCGCCGGCAGCTATGGCGAAGAGGTGAAGTTCGGCGGTGGCAAGACCATCCGCGACGGCATGGCGCAAAGCCAGCGCGCCCGCGCCGAAGGCGCCGTCGACACCGTGCTGACCAATGCCGTGATCCTGGACCACTGGGGTGTGGTGAAGGCCGACATCGGCCTGAAGAACGGCCGCATCGTGAAGATCGGCAAGGCCGGCAACCCCGACACCCAGCCCGGGGTGGACATCATCATCGGCCCGGGCACCGAAGTGATCAGCTGCGAAGGCAAGATCGTCACCGCCGGCGGCATCGACACCCACATCCACTTCATCGCCCCGCAACAGATCGAAGAGGCCTTGTGCAGCGGCATCACCACCATGATCGGGGGCGGCACCGGCCCGGCCACGGGCACCTTTGCCACCACCTGCACGCCAGGCCCCTGGAACATCGAACGCATGATGCAGGCGGCCGACGCCTTTCCGATGAACCTGGGCTTTCTGGGCAAGGGCAATGCCAGCCTGCCCACCGCGCTGCACGAGCAGATCGATGCGGGCGCCATCGGCCTGAAGCTGCACGAAGACTGGGGCACCACGCCCGCGGCCATCGACAACTGCCTGAACGTGGCCGAGCTGACCGACACCCAGGTGGCCATCCACACCGACACGCTCAATGAATCGGGCTTTGTCGAGGACACGGTGGCCGCCTTCAAGGGCCGCACCATCCACACCTTCCACACCGAAGGCGCGGGCGGCGGCCATGCCCCCGACATCCTGCGCGTGGTGGGCGAGGCCAATGTGCTGCCCTCGTCGACCAACCCGACGCGGCCCTACACCATCAACACCCTGGACGAGCACGTGGACATGCTGATGGTGTGCCACCACCTGCACGCCAACATCGCCGAAGACCTGGCCTTCGCGGAAAGCCGCATCCGCAAGGAGACCATCGCCGCCGAGGACATCCTGCACGACCTGGGGGCCATCAGCATGTTCAGCTCGGACAGCCAGGCCATGGGCCGGGTGGGCGAGGTGATCCTGCGCTGCTGGCAGACCGCGCACAAGATGAAGCAGCAGCGCGGCAAGCTGCCGGCCGACACGGCGCGCAACGACAACTACCGGGCCCGGCGCTACATCGCCAAATACACCATCAACCCGGCGATTGCGCACGGCATCGGCCACATCGTGGGCAGCGTCGAGGAAGGCAAATGGGCCGACCTGGTGATCTGGAACCCGGCCTTCTTCGGCGTCAAGCCCTCGCTGATCCTCAAGGGCGGCTTCATCGCCATGGCCGCCATGGGCGACCCCAACGCCAGCATCCCCACGCCCCAGCCGGTGCATTACCGGCCCATGTTCGGCGCCTTCGGCGGGGCCATCGCCAAGGGCTCGCTCACCTTTGTGTCGCAGGCCGGCCTGGCGGCGGGCATCGACCAGCGATACGGCCTGCACAAGACCCTGGCCGAGGTGAAGAACATCCGCAACGTGGGCAAGAAGGACATGCTGCTCAACGACTATGCCCCGCGCATGGAAGTGGACGCCCAGACCTACGAGGTGCGCGCCGACGGCCAGTTGCTGACCTGCGAGCCCGCCACCAGCCTGCCGATGGCGCAGCGCTACTTCCTGTTCTGAACCCAGGCTGCCCTCAGGGCCGGGGCCGAGGCGTTAAAGTTTCGGCCCCCGTTCTCACTTTCCCGTCTGGATTGCCGACCATGCTGCAGATCTCCAAAATCATCCCCGGTGGCCAGGGCCTGGCCCCCGTGCTGCTCAAGCGCGCCCACAGCCTCGAACTGGACTGGGACGTGCGCCAGAAAAGCCGCTTCGACGCCACCGACTCGGGCGGGCGCCACCTGGGCGTGTTCCTGCCGCGCGGCACCACGGTGCGCGGCGGCGACGTGCTGGTGGCCGAAGACGGCTCGCTGGTGCGCGTGATCGCGGCGCCGCAACCGGTGCTGCGCATCACCCCCTGCAGCAGCCACGGCAGCCCCTTCGACCTGGTGCGGGCCGCCTACCACCTGGGCAACCGCCACGTGCCGATCGAGCTCAAGCCCGACCACCTGAAGATCGAGCCCGACCACGTGCTGGCCGACATGCTGCGCAGCATGCACCTGATCGTGAACGCGGTGGACGAATCGTTCGAACCCGAATCGGGTGCCTATGGCGACCACGGCGGGCACCACCACGGGCATGGACACGACCATGACCACGGCCATGAGCACCACGACCACGGTCACAAGCACGCGGCCCACGAGCCCGGCCCCGGCGCCCCGCACGAGCACACGCAGGACTGCGGCCACGACCATGCACACGACCATGGGCACGAACACCAGCACGGGCATCAGCACCCCCACACGCACGATCACAACCACGATCACCCGAACGACCACGGCCACGACCACGGCCATGAACACGGCCCGGGCTGCGACCACGACCATGGGCACCGGCACTGACGCCCCTTGCCCGGCCCTGCCCAGCCCCGGCACGGCCGGCCTGCTGTCGCTGATCTGGCTGGCCTCGCCGGCCCTGCCGGTGGGCGGTTTCTCCTACTCCGAGGGGCTGGAGGCCGCGGTCGAATGGGCCGGGGTCAGCAGCGAAGCCACGGCCGCCGACTGGCTGCTGGACCAGTTGCACCTGGGCCTGGCCCGCGGGGACTTGGCCGTGCTGGCGGCCAGCGTGCAGGCACTGCGCGCCGACCGGCTGGACCGGGTGGCCGAACTCAACCAATGGGTGCTGCACACCCGCGAGACCAGCGAGTTGCGCCTGCAAAGCGTGCAGATGGGCCGCTCGCTGATCGACTGGCTGCGCAACCTGCAGCCCGCCCAGGCCGAACGCGTGCAAGGCCTGGGCCTGAGCTACCCGGTGGCCTTTGCCGCGGCGGCCGCGGGCAGCCCCGCCAGCACCGCCGACATCTGCGCCGCCTATGCCTTTGGCTGGTGCGAGAACATGAGCCAGACCGCCATCAAGGCCGTGCCCCTGGGCCAGAGCGCGGGCCAGCGCATCCTGGCCCGGCTGGCGGCCGAGATTCCGGCCGCCGTGGCCGGGGCCATGGCCCTGGACGATGCCGGCCGCCAGGCCTTCACCCCGCGGCTGGCCGTGCTGTCGGCCCGCCACGAAACCCAGTATTCCCGGCTTTTCAGAAGCTGACCCTCCAACCGAGATCCCCCATGAGCACCGCCCTGCACCACATCCCCGGCCGCACCAAGAAACTTCCGCCCCTGCGTGTGGGCATCGGTGGGCCCGTCGGCTCGGGCAAGACCACCTTGCTGGAGATGCTGTGCAAGGCCATGAGCCCGCATTACGACCTGATCGCCATCACCAACGACATCTACACCAAGGAAGACCAGCGCCTGCTGACCGTGAGCGGCGCCCTGCCGGCCGAACGCATCCTGGGCGTGGAGACCGGCGGCTGCCCGCACACCGCCATCCGTGAAGACGCCTCGATCAACCTCGAAGCCATCGACCGCATGCTGGCGCAGTTCCCCGAGGCCGACGTGGTGTTTGTCGAGTCGGGCGGCGACAACCTGGCCGCCACCTTCAGCCCCGAACTCAGCGACCTGACGATCTACGTGATCGACGTGGCCGCGGGCGAGAAGATCCCGCGCAAGGGCGGCCCCGGCATCACCAAGAGCGACCTGTTCGTGATCAACAAGACCGACCTGGCCCCCCATGTGGGTGCCAATCTGGCGGTGATGGAAGCCGACACCCAGCGCATGCGCGGCAAGAAGCCCTATGTGATGACCAACCTGAAAACCCTCAGCGGCCTGACCCAGGTGGTGGAATTCATCGAGACCAAGGGCATGCTCAAGGCCTGAGCCCCCACCCCAGTGAGCGCCGGGTGACACACCGCTGATCACCCTCCTGCCGCCGCCTGCACCGCCCCCGGCGGCGCCACGCCGGGGGCCCGCAGCGGGCCGAAACACCCTGAATTGCGGCCATCAAATCCAGGCGTCGTGTCTAAGTGCTTGTTTTTGAACGCCTCTCCTGATAAGTTCGTAACAAATTGAACAATGCCCTTCAGGGGCGGGAGAGGCTATGTACGTACGTTTGTTTGTTCTGATGGTGCTGGTGGCTTTCAGCTATTACGCCGGCGTGTCACCCAACACCCGGAACCACGGTTTCAACACGGTGGTGGCCTACTCGCTGCTGGTGTTCGGCCCGCTGCTCTACGTGCTGCCCACTTACGAGGCCTTCCGCAGCCGGCAACCCAAACGCCTGACGATCGCCTTGTTGAACATTTTTCTGGGCTGGACCGTGGTGGGCTGGGTGGCAGCCCTGGTGATGGCCGTGAAGAAGCCCGAGGTCGCGCTGCCTGATGGCGAAGAAAGCGGCTACTTCGACAGCGAACTGCTGGTGCGTGGCTTCTCCATCATCCCTTGCCCGAAATGCGGCGAGAAGGTGCGGGACGACGCCGTCAAGTGCAAGCACTGCGGCACCAGCCTGACGCCCGCCAACTGAGGTTCAAGCCCCCCGGACCGGGGGCGCTCCCCGCCTCGGCAGCCGCACCACCGCCAGCAGGCCCCCCCCATCAGGCCGGTTGCGCAGCTGCAACTGGCCCTGGTGGCGCAGCGCGATGTCGCGCGCGATCGACAGCCCCAAACCCATGCCCCCACGGTGGCGCTGGGCGGCGCCCTCCAGGCGTACAAAGGGCTGGAGCACGCGCTCCAACTCGGCCTCGGGCAGGCCCGGGCCATGGTCGCGCACCTCGATGCCGACCTCGCTGCCATCGTCCCAGAGAAAGATCTCGGCCTGCACGCCGTAGCGGATCGCATTGCCCAGCAGGTTGCCCAGGCAACGCCGCAAGGCCAGCGGCTGCACCAGCAAGGCCCCGGCCCGCCCATGCACCGGCACCCAGTGCCCGCAGGCCTGCTGGTCGTCGGCCAGGCTGTCGACCAGGGCCTTGATGTCCATCCACACGGGCGGCTCAGGGGCGGCCACGCCGCGCAGGTGGTCCAGCGTGGTGGTGATCAAGGCGTCCATCTCGGCAATGTCGCGCCGGAACAGGCTGCGGTCGGCCGCATCGTGCAGGCGCTCGGCGCGCAGGCGCAGCCGGGTGAGCGGGGTGCGCAGATCGTGCGACACCGAGGCCACCACCCGGTCGCGCTCCTGCAGGCGCTGCTGCAAGGTGGTCTGCAACTGATTGAAGACCCGGCTGGCCTCCCGGAACTCGGTGCTGCCGTCCTCCGGCAAGGGGGGGCGCTCCAGCCCCTGGCCCATGGCCCGGGCGGCCAACACCAGGCGCTCGATCGGGGCGGCACAGCAGCGCGCCCCCACCCAGGCCGCCAACACGGCGGCCAGCAGCCCCAGCGCCCACTCCAGCGCCCCCTGCCAGGACAGCGGTGCCGCCCCCCACGGCCCAGGCCCCTCCAGATCGAACACCCAGGCGTGCAAAGCCAGCAGCAAAGGCCCCAGCAGCAACTGCCCCACCACCGCCATGCCCACCATCACCCAGGCCAGGCGGCCGAACAGCGAGGCCGGCAGGCAGCGCCTGAGGCGGGCCCGCCAGCGCGACGGCTGCAAAAAGGGCTGGAACACGAGGGTGAACATGGCGCGCCTGTGGGAGGGGTGGGCTCAGGGCTGCCAGCCCATGCGGCCCTGCACATTGCGCACGTTGAACAGGTAGCCCGCCCCGCGCACGGTCTTGATGAAACGCGGCTCGCGCGGGTCATCCCCCAGCTTCTGACGCAGGCGCGACACCAGCAGGTCGATGCTGCGCTCGAACACCTCCATCGAGCGCCCCCGCGCGTCCTCCATCAACTGATCCCGGCTGCAGATGCGCCGCGGCATCGACAAAAAGGTGCACAGCAGCCTGAATTCGGCATTCGACAAGGGCGTGACCACCCCCTCGGGCGTGATCAGATGGCGTGCCATGCGGTGCAGCTGCCAGCCGTCAAAGTGCACCACCTCGGACTCCTCGGGCGGTGGCGCCTGGCCGCTGGTGATGCGGCGCAACACGGTCTGGATGCGGGCCACCAGCTCACGCGGCTCGAAGGGCTTGCTCATGTAATCGTCGGCCCCCATCTCGAGCCCGATCACGCGGTCGTAGGGGTCACCCCGGGCGGTGAGCATGATGATCGGGATGCGCGAACGCGCGCGCAACTCGCGCGCGAGGGCCAGGCCATCAGTGCCGGGCAGCATCACGTCCAGCACCACCAGATCGACAGGCTGCGCCGCCAACACCATGCGCATGGTGTCGGCATCGCGCGCCGTGTGGGCCGTGAAACCGAAGCGCGACAGGTATTGGGCCAGCAGTTGGGTGATGTCTGCATCATCGTCCACCACGAGGATGTGTTGCATGGGCAATCGAGAGCGAAAGACGCCGAAGTCTACGCACCGCCACACCCCTCAAAGCCACTCAAATAGGCCCTGAATACCCCGCTGTTCCCGCCTTAGAAACGTGGTTTGTAAGCATCTGCTTACAGTCCTGACATACCCCGCGTACCGCAGGCGCGGACAGTTGAAAGACCTGTGTCTGGCCGATTCACAGACCGGCCTCGGTACCTGCCAAGCGCCCTCCCCAGCCCAAATCGCCCCCCAAGGCCGGCTACAATGCGCGGCGAAGGAAGTGTGGCAGAGTGGTCGATTGCACCGGTCTTGAAAACCGGCGGCCCGAAAGGGTCCGTGAGTTCGAATCTCACCGCTTCCGCCAGTTACCCGCCCAAGTTGTTTCGGCAACTTGGGCGTTTTCTTTTGGGATCAGCCAAATAGGCCTCGGCCAGCCGGGGCCCCACCCGTGCGACAGAGCACCCGTGGGACAGGGGCAGCATCCGCTCCGACCGTCTGGGCCCCGTACCTCTGTGCCCCGTCCCTCAGCGCCCTCCCCTCAAGCCAGCCCATACCCCGCGTGCGAGAACGGCGTCTGGCGCAGGCGCTCGCCCGTGGCCTTGGCAATGGCGTTGGCCACGGCTGCGCTCATGGGGGCGTAGGGGGGCTCGCCCATGCCGCCCCAGACCTCACCCCCGGTGGGCACCAGGATGGGGATGATCTGCGGCGTCTGGCGCAGCTGCAGCAGCGGGTAGTCGGCCAGGTTGGCCTGTTGCACGCGGCCGTCGCGCAGGTTGATCTCGCTCATGAACAGGGTGGTCAGCGCGTAGATCACATTGCCTTCGATCTGGGCGCGGGCCGAGTCGATGTTGGCCACATGGCCGGGGTCGACCGCCACCCAGACCTTGTGCACGGTGACCACCTTCTGTGCCGACACCGACAGCTCGACCACCGCTGCGGCGTAGCTGCCGTAGGCGTCCTGCACGGCCAGGCCCTGCGCCCGGCCCTTGGCCAAGGGCTGACCCCATTTGGCAGCACTGGCCACGGCCTGCAGCACCTTGCGGTCGCGGCTGTCGGGGGGCAGCAGGTCCAGGCGGCCTTGCAGAGGGTCTTTGCCGGCGGCGGCCAGCACCTCGTCCAGAAAGCATTCGCGGGCAAACGGGTTCTGTGAATGGAAGACCGAGCGCCAGAAGCCCACCGGCACGTTGATGTCGCACAGGCCGTGGCGCACGTCCAGGGCCGGCACCTGGTAGGGCATGTCGTGAAAGGATTCGCCGGCCTGGAAGTCCTGCCCGTTCTTCAGGGCCTCGGGGCGGATGGCCGCGACGATGGATTGCGAGGCCAGCAGTGCCTGCCAGGCCACCAGTTGGCCGCCCGCATCGAGCACCGCGCGCTGGCGGTACAGGGCGGCCGGGCGGTAGAAGTCGTGCTGCATGTCTTCCTCACGGCTCCAGAGCAGCTTGACCGGCACACCGGGCAGGGCCTGGGCGATCTGCACCGATTGGCGCACAAAGTCCTGAAAGCCCCCGCGCCGACCGAAGCCGCCACCCAGGTAGGGGCGGTGCACCTTCACCTGCTGCACCGGCAGGCCGGCGGTCTTGGCCGCCACCGCCAGCGTGGCCTCGGCGTTCTGCGTGGGGGCCCAGACCTCCAGCGTGTCGCCCTGCAGCAGGCTGGTGCAGTTCTGCGGCTCGAGGGTGAAGTGGCTCAGGTAGGGCACAAAGTACTCAGCCTCCAGCACCTTGCCGGCCCCCGCCTCGGCCTGGGCCTTGGCAAAGTCGCCCACTTGCCGCAGGGGCCGCGCGGCCTGGGTGCCGGCCTCCAGCAGCTTGCGCACGGCGGCGTCATCGAGTTTGTCCTGGCCCTTGTAGTCCCAGGCGATCTTGAGGGCCTTGGCGGCCTGCTGGGCGCGCCACCAGTTGTCGGCCACCACGGCCACGAAGTCGGGGCCCGTGACCACCTTCTTCACGCCGCGGCGGTTCTTGACGGCGCCGTCGTCCACGCTGGCGGGTGCGCCGCCGAACACCGGGCATTGCACGATGGCGGCGTACAGCATGCCGGGCAGGCGCACATCGATGCCGAACACCGCGCTGCCGTTGACCTTGGCGGGGATGTCCAGGCGCGGGATGGGCTTGCCGATCAGGCCCCATTCCGAGGGTGCCTTGAGCTTGACCGACTCGGGCACCGGCTGCCGGGCCGCCTGGGCGGCCAGGGCGCCATAGCTGAGGCTGCGCTGGCTGGCCGGGTGGCTCACGCGGCCGGCCTTGGCCACCACCTCGGTGATGGGCACGCCCCACTGTTGGGCGGCCGCCGCCTTGAGCATCTCGCGGGCCACGGCGCCGGCCTTGCGCATCACGGCCTGCGAATCGCGGGTGCCACGGCTGCCGCCGGTGGCAAAGGTCACGTACACCTTGTTGCGGGCCAGGTGCTCGCTGACCGAGGCGAACTCCATGCGCACATCAGCCCATTGGCACTCAAGCTCTTCGGCCAGCATCATCGGCAGGCTGGTGCTGGTGCCCTGGCCCATTTCGGCGCGGGCCACTTCGCAGATGACCTGGTTGTCGGGTGTGATGCGGATCCAGGCGTTGATGTCGACGGCGTCCGAGGGGGCCGGGCCGGCCTTTTGCGCCATCGCGGGCAGGTGAAAGCCCAGTGCGAAGCCCGTGGCGGCTGCCGCACCGGCCTTGAGAAAACTGCGGCGCGAAGCGGGCAGCACGTCAGACGGGTTGGGGGGGAGGATGGGGGTGTTCATGCCGACCTCCTCAAGCGCGGGCCTTGCCCAGTTGGGCGGCCTCGTGGATGGCCGCCTTGATGCGGGGGTAGGTGCCGCAGCGGCACAGGTTGGTGATGGCGGCGTCGATGTCGGCATCGGTGGGGCGCGGCTTGCGCGCCAGCAAGGCGGTGGCGGCCATCAACATGCCCGACTGGCAGTAGCCGCACTGCGGCACCTGCTTGGCGATCCAGGCCTTTTGCAGGGCCGAGGTGCCGCGCAAGCCCTCGATGGTGGTGATCTTGCGGCCCACGGCGGCGCTGGCCGGCAGGCTGCAAGAGCGCACGGGCTCGCCATCGAGCAGCACGGTGCAGGCCCCGCACATGGCCACGCCACAGCCGAACTTGGTCCCGGTGAGGCCGGCCTCGTCCCGAATGGCCCATAGCAAGGGCATGTCGGTTTCGATGTCTAAAGACACGGTTTTGCCATTCAAGGTGAGCTGCATGGAAAGCCTTTCTGTGGAGGTGTGCGGGGGCGTGGCAGACCGGGCCAGCAAGCGGCCTGGCAGACCAGCGCCATGCATTGTGATCAGGCCATGATTCGCGGATCAGGGCGAGAGGGGATTCCCCCTGCGGGCCACTCTGGTTCAGGGCCTCACGGGGCAAAGCCACAGAGGGCCACGACCAGGGATGCAGGGCGGAAAGGGCGGAAAGCAGCAGGAGTCGAACCTACCCAGGAGCGGCTGACGCCCCTGACCGGGTTTGAAGCCCGGGCACACCACCGGGTGTGTATGCCTTCCAGAACCGCAGGCCGCCGGGTGGCCGGCCTGGGTCAGAAATGGAGGCCCTGCCGCAGCGCAGGGCCGGTGCAGGGTGGCTGGATTCTACCGGTGCCCTGCCCTGCTTTCAGGCCACCGGGGCTTGTGTTGTGGGCAGGGGGCTGACCTGCCAATGCGCGTCGGGGCGCAGCAGGTGGGCGTCGCGCACGCGGCGGGTGTAGCCCACGCGGTCGAAGAACTCCAGGATCTGGATGGCGCGCTTGCGGCCCAGGCCGGTGGCGTCGCGAAAGGTGGCGGCCTCGACCAGGCCCTGGGGCTGTTCGGCGGCCAGGCGCGCCACCAGGGCGGCCAGCTCGTCCATGGCGCTGGCGGCGTAGAACAGGTCTTTCACCACCTGGAACACCAGCCCCTGGCGGGCCTGTTTGCGCAGCAGTTGGCGCACCCCTTCTTCGGTGTCGTGGTGGTCACGGGCCAGGTCACGCACCCAGGGCGGGTCGTAGCGGCCGGCCTGCAGGCTGCCCTGCACTTGTTGCCACAAGGTCTGCTCGGCGGCACTCAGTTGCACGCGGTGGCCGGGCAGGTGCAGCCAGGCCCCCGTCTGGGCGATCTGCTGCTCGCCCAGCAAGGTGTCGATGAGGCCGCGCCACAAGGCCTCGTGCTGGGGCTGCGCCAGGCCCGGCAGGGCCATGCGGCGCAGGCGCGCGGCGTTGAGCCCCGGCTCGTCGGGGTTCTTGTCATGAAACTGGGTCAGGCGGGCCAGCACCTGTTCGCGCAGGGGCTGCCAGCGCACGGGGTCGATCAGCAAGGCGTCGTCCGCCCCCAGGGGGATGGCGATGGCCAGGTCCTCCAGTTCGGTGGGCGCCAGCGCCCGGCCCAGCAGGCGCTGCAGCTGCGAACGCGGCAGGCCCAGCGCGGCGCTGGCGATCAGGGGGCGCGCATCGCCTGTGCTGACCAAGGCTTCGAGGGCGTCCAGCGTGGCCGTGCGCTCGGGACTGCGGCGTTTGCGCTCGGGGGCCTCGGGGTCGAGCACCCAGCCGCCGGCAATGGTGCGGCTGGCCTGGGCATTGCGCAAGATCAGGCGGTCGCCGGGCAGCGCAAACACGGGCGCATCGAGCACCAGCTGGGCGCGCACCTCGGTGCCGGGCTCGATGCGCTCGCCCTGCAGCAAAGCCACATGGGCCGTGAGGTGGGCGGTGCCCAGGTGCAGGTGCACGGGGGCCCATTGGGCCAGGGCCGGGGCGTCGGGCAGCAGGCGCAGGTGCACGGCTATGCGTCGGCTGGCCTGCAGGGCGCGTGGGTCGGCGATCCAGTCGCCGCGGCGGATGTCGTCTTTGCCGATGCCCACCAGGTTGAGGGCGCAGCGCTGGCCCGCATGGCCTTCGGGCCGGTTCTGGTTCTGGGCGTGCAGGCTGCGCAGGCGCACGCTCTGGCCGCTGGCCGAGTGCTGCAGGGTGTCGCCCACCTGCACCTGGCCGCCGAACACGGTGCCGGTGACCACGGTGCCCTGGCCGGCCAGGGTGAAGACCCGGTCCACCGCCAGCCGGAACAGGCCGTGCCGCGGCCGGGCCGGCGCCGCCTGGGCCAGCGTGTGCAGGTGCTGGCGCAAGACGGCCACGCCCGGGTCATCAGGCTGCTGGGCCGCGGTTTCGAACACCGGGGCACCGGCCAGCGGGGTGGGCGCCAGCAGCGCGGCGATGTCGGCCCGCACCTGGGCACGGCGTTCGGGGCTGGCGCGGTCGGCCTTGCTCAGGGCCACGGTGGCCTGGCGCACGCCCAGCAGCAGCACGATGTCGAGGTGCTCACGGGTCTGCGGCATCAGGCCGTCGTCGGCGGCCACCACCAGCAGGGCATGGTCGATGCCCACAGCGCCGGCGGCCATGGTGTGCACAAAGCGTTCGTGGCCGGGCACGTCGATGAGGCCCAGCACCTCGCCATCGGGCAGCGGGGTGTAGGCATAACCGAGTTCGATCGAGATGCCGCGCTCTTTTTCTTCCTTGAGGCGGTCGGTGTCCACGCCGGTGAGAGCGCGCACCAGGGTGGTCTTGCCGTGGTCGATGTGGCCTGCGGTACCGATGATCATGGGCGGCTCAGGCAGTCGGGGCGGACCGGGCCAGTGCGGCGCCCAGCTGGGGCAGCTGCGCCTCGAAGACGGCCTGGTCGGCCGCCTCCAGGCAGCGCAGGTCCAGCCACAGGGCGTCGTCTTGCGTGCGGCCGATCACGGGCCGGGGCAGTTGGCGCAGCGCGGCTTCCAGCTGCTGCAGCTGGCGGCCGGCGTGGCGCGCCTGCACCGGGGTCAGGCGCAGGCCCTGGCTGGGCAGCAGGTCCACCGGCAAGGCACCGCTGCCGATCTGGCTGCTCATGGCGGCCACCTCCACGCTCCAGCGCGGGCCCACGGCGGCCTGCACCAGAGGCTGCAGCGCCAGGGCCTGGGCCTGCATGTCGGCCAGCGGGCGGGTGAACAGGCGCAGCGTGGTCAGGCGCTGGGCCAGCAGGTCGGGCGACAGGTACAGGCGCAGCACCGGCTCCAGTGCGGCCAGGGTGAGCTTGCCCACGCGCAGGGCGCGCTTGAGCGGGCTTTTCTTGATCTGGGCGATCAGGTCCTTGCGGCCCACGATCAGCCCGGCCTGCGGGCCACCCAGCAGCTTGTCGCCACTGAAGGTGACCAGGTCGGCCCCGGCCGCGATGGTTTCGCGCACCGTCACCTCGTGGGGCAGGCCCCAGGGGCGCAGATCGACCAGGGTGCCGCTGCCCAGGTCCACCACCAGGGGGCACTGGCGGGCATGGGCGATGGCGGCCACCTCGGCCTCGGGCACGCTCTTGGTGAAGCCGGTCACCTCGTAGTTGCTGCAATGCACCTTCATCAGCAGCGCGGTCTGCTCGCCCACGGCGTTCTCGTAGTCGCGCGCGTGGGTGCGGTTGGTGGTGCCCACCTCGACCAGGCGGGCCCCGGCGCGGGCCATGATGTCGGGGATGCGGAAGGCACCGCCGATCTCGACCAGCTCGCCGCGCGAGACGATCACCTCACGGCCGGCGGCCAACGCGCTCAGCGTGAGCAGCACGGCGGCGGCGTTGTTGTTGACCACGGTGGCGGCCTCGGCGCCGGTCAGCTCGCACAGCAGGTCTTCGACCAGGTCGTCGCGGTCACCGCGGCCCCCGGTGGCCAGGTCGTACTCGAGGTTGGCCGGGGTGGTCAGGGCCTGCACCACCGCCTCGACGGCCTCTTGCGGCAGCAGGGCCCGGCCCAGGTTGGTGTGCAGCACGGTGCCGGTGAGGTTGAACACCGACCTCAGGCGCGGCGCAAAGCGCCGGGCCAGGTGCTTTTGCACGCCCTGCACCAGGGCCGCCTCGTCGGGCAAGGCCGCATCACCCGCCTGCTCGCGCCAGGCCTGGCGCGCCCGGGCCAGCACCTGCCGGATGGCCTCGGTGAGGGCCTCCTTGCCGTAGGGGCTCAGCAGCGCTTGCAGCTCGGGGTGCTGCAGCAGCCGGTCCACCGAGGGCAGGCTGGCCAGGGTGGGGGCAGAGGGAGAACGGGAGGCCTCGGGCTGGGTCATGAAGTGGAAGGTGAGAAAACTCAGGACAGGTCGGGCGGCAGGGCTGCGTCATCGCCCTCTTGCGGCTCGGCCACGGCCACGAACAACAGGGGGTTGGGGCTGGCGCGCTGGAAACGGGTCTCGCCCATCAGCAGGTCCAGGGTCAGGCTGGCCAGGTCGTCGGCCAGGGGTTCGGCCTGGGGGTCTTTCTCCTGGTTGACCAGCTTGCGGTAGGTGCCGCATTCGCTGCAGGTTTCGGCCGTGACCACGCCCTTGTCGTTTTCGATGCCCTGGTAGGCCACGCCCTTGGTGGATTCGCAATGCGAGCACTTGACGCGCACCATGTGCCATTCGGTGGCACAGGTGCCGCAATGCAGGTAGCGGTGGCCGGCCGCCTGGCCCCCGATGCGCAGCACGCTGGCCACCGGCGCGCTGGCGCACACGGGGCAGACGCTGGCGGTGTCGGTGTAGGGCACATCGGCCTCGGTGAGCTGGCTGGCCAGCCGGGTGAAGCTGACCTGCAGGGCCGCCATGATGAAGGGCGAGATGCCCACATCACGGGCCGAGCCCTCGCCTTGCAGCAGCTTGCGAGCGATGTCGTCGCGCTCGGCGTGGCTGAGCTCGCGCAGGGCGCCCAGCAGCGGTTGCAGGGCCTCGGGCAGGCCGTCTTCACGGGCCAGGGTGGCGATCAGGCTGTCGAGCACGGCGTGCCAGGCCGGGTCCAGGTGGTCCTGCGCGGGCATCAGGGGCATGCCGTGCTGCTGGGCGCGGGCCTTGACCTCGTCGGCCAGGGTGGGCACCGGCACGCTGGCCACGGCCTGGTGCTGGGCGTCCACGATCTTGGCCACGAACAGCAGGTAGTCGGCAATCGGGTTGCCCTCGGCCAGCTGGCGCAGGCGGGCGGCGCGCTCGGCAAACAGCGAACTGGCGGCAGGCGGCAGCACCCGGGGGAAGCGGGTGTGGTCCAGGGCTTCGATGTCACCGGGTTGAAGAATGCGTTGCATGGAAATGTGTCCCAAAAAAGCAGCCGCCGGCGCGCCAACAGCAGGCGCCCGGCGGCAGTGAGCCCGATCAAGGGCGTTGAACAGACCGGTGGATCAGCTGTTGTCGCCCGTCATCTTGCGGTACCAGCCGCGGTGGTGCTGCTTGGCCCAGGCCCGGGTCACGGTGCCGTAGAGCATGGCCCGGATGGTACCGCGGGTCCAGATGGCGGCGTAGATGTGCATCAGGATGAGCCCGATCATCCACACACCGGCGGCGGCGTGCAGCAGCGAGCTGATGCGCACCACGTCGGCCGGCAGCTTCCACCAGGCACGCCACATGGGCAGACCCGACAGGAACAACACCACCATGCCGCCCACCAGGCCCCAGAACAGCAGCTTCTGGCCGCCGTTGTACTTGCCTTGCTCGGGCATGTCGTGGTCGTTGCCGTCCACCATCTTGCGGACGTTCTTCAGCCACTCGACATCGCGCGGCTCGACCACGTTCAGGCGCCAGAAGCGCAGGCCCATGATCACGAAGAAGGCCATCATCACCACCCCGATGTAGGGGTGCAGGATGCGGGTCCAGGGCCCGCCGCCGAACAGCTGGGTCAGCGGGAAGAAGGCCGGGTGGAAGAACGCCAAGCCCGACAAGGCCAGCAGGATGAAGCAGATGCCCACCACCCAGTGGTTGGCACGCTCGGAGGCGTTGTAGCGCTGCAGGTCACGAGGGTTGCGTCTCATGGTGCGGTCTCCTGGTTGGCTTGAGCCTGGGCCTCGCGGTCCTTGGCTTCCATTTCATCTTCCAGCTCCTTGGACACGTCGTTCGGGCCCTTGGTGATGTAGTGAAACAGGCTGCCCACCGCGGCGGCGCCGAGAGCGGCCATGGCCAGCGGCTTGGCCACGCCCTTCCACAGGCCCACGAAGGGGCTGATCTTGGGCGAATCGGGCAGGCCATGGTAGAGCGAAGGCTTGTCGGCGTGGTGCAGCACGTACATCACGTGGGTGCCGCCCACCCCGGCCGGGTCGTACAGACCGGCCTGGTCGAAGCCACGCTCCTTGAGGTCAAGAATGCGCTCCTCGGCCTGGTCCTTCATGGCCTCTTTGGTGCCGAACATGATGGCGCCGGTGGGGCAGGTCTTGACGCAGGCCGGCTCCATGCCCACCGCCACGCGGTCCGAGCACAGGGTGCACTTGTAGGCCTTGTTGTCCTTCTTGGAGATGCGCGGCACGTCGAACGGGCAGCCCGTCACGCAGTAGCCGCAGCCGATGCAGTTTTCCTCCTGGAAGTCGACGATGCCGTTGGCGTACTGGACGATGGCACCGGGCGAGGGGCAGGCCTTGAGGCAGCCCGGGTCTTCGCAGTGCATGCAGCCGTCCTTGCGGATCAGCCACTCCAGGTTGCCGCTGGCCTCGTTCTCGTACTCGGAGAAACGCATCACGGTCCAGGACTGGGCGCTGAGGTCGGTCGGGTTGTCATACACCCCGGCCGCCGCCGTGCCCACGTCGTCGCGCAGGTCGTTCCACTCCATGCAGGCCGTCTGGCAGGCCTTGCAGCCGATGCACTTGGAGACATCGATCAGCTTGGCCACCTCGCCCGCATGCGCAGAGCGCGCACTGGGCGAGGGCGTGGTGGTGGCGGAGCGGCGCTTGATATCGAGAGATTGCAGAGATGACATCAGGGGCTCCTCAAACCTTCTCGACCTTGACCAGGAAGGTCTTGAACTCAGGCGTGTTGCTGTTGCCGTCGCCCACGAAAGGCGTCAGCGTGTTGGCCAGGAAGCCCGGCTTGGTCACGCCCTTGAAGCCCCAGTGGATGGGGATGCCCACGTGCTGCACGGTCTTGCCCTCGATCTGCATCGGCTTGATGCGCTTGGTCACCAAGGCCACGGCCTTGATGTAGCCGCGCTTGGAGCTGACCTTGACCATCTCGCCCGTCTTCACCCCCACCGACTCGGCCAGGCTTTCGCTGATCTCGACGAACTGCTCGGGTTGCGTGATCGCGTTGAGCAGCGAGTGCTTGGTCCAGTAGTGGAAGTGCTCGGTGAGGCGGTAGGTGGTGCCCACGTGCGGGAACTCCGAGGCCTTGCCGAAGGTGTCCCAGATGCCGGGCAGCACGCGCGCGGCGGGGCTGCTGGTGGCCTTGGGGTTCTTCGGGTGCATGGGGTTGTAGCCCAGCGGCGTGTCGAACGGCTCGTAGTGGGTCGGGAAAGGCCCTTCGTTCATACCCTTGCGCGCAAAGAAGCGCGCCACGCCTTCGGGGTTCATGATGAAAGGGCCGGTGCCCGTGTCCGGGCCCAACGTGGCGCCGATGTCGGGCACGTCGGCCCCCGTCCAGGCACTGCCGTTCCAGCCGATCAGCTTGCGGTGCGGGTTGAAGGGCTTGCCCGCCACATCGCAGGAGGCGCGGTTGTACAGCACCCGGCGGTTGGCCGGCCAGGCCCAGGCCCAGTTCAGCGTGTTGCCGATGCCGGTCGGGTCGGAGTTGTCGCGCCGCGCCATCTGGTTGCCGGCGCTGGTCCAGCAGCCGGTCCAGATCCAGCAACCGCTTTGCGTGCTGCCGTCGTCGCGCAGCTCACCAAAGCCGCTGAGCTGCTCGCCGGCCTTGCGGAGCACCTTGGTCGGGTCCTTGGGGTCGTTGAGCTGCACCAGCGCGCGCCCGTTGAACTCCTTGGCCACCTCTTCGGGCCGCGGCTCCTCGGGGTCGGCATAGGGCCACCACAGGTTGGCAATGGGGTCGGGGAACTTGCCGCCCTCGGCCTTGTACAAGGCCTTCAGGCGCAGGTGCAGCTGCGACATGATGTAGATGTCGGTCTTGGCCTCGCCCGGCGGCTCGGCCGCCTTCCAGTGCCATTGCAGCACGCGCGAAGAGCTGACCACCGAGCCCTCTTCTTCGGCAAAGCAGGTGGTGGGCAGGCGGAACACCTCGGTCTGGATCGAGGCCGTGTCCACATCGTTGTACTCGCCGTGGTTCTTCCAGAAATCGGCGGTCTCGGTGGCCAGCGGGTCCATCACCACCAGGAACTTCAGCTTGGACAGCCCGTTGCGAACGCGGTCCTTGTTGGACAGCGCCGCCAGCGGGTTGAAGCCCTGGGCGATGTAGCCGTTGACCTTGCCCTGGTTCATCAGCTCGAAGATCTGCAGCATGTCGTACTGCTTGTCGAGCTTGGGCAGGTAGTCGTAGGCCCAATTGTTCTCGGCCGTGGCGGCCGGCCCCCACCAGGACTTCATGAGGCTGACGTGGAACTTGGGGTAGTTCTGCCAGTAGCTCATCTGCCCGGGGCGCAGCGGCATCTGGGTGCGCGCCGCGATGTACTTGCTGTAGTCCTGCTCGGCCTGGCCGGGCATGGTCAGGTAACCAGGAAGGCTGGCCGACAGGATGCCCAGATCGGTCAGCCCCTGGATGTTGGAGTGACCGCGCAAGGCGTTCATGCCGCCACCAGCGATGCCGATGTTGCCCAACAGCAGCTGCACCATGGCGCCGGTGCGCAGGATCTGCGCGCCGGTGGAGTGTTGCGTCCAACCCAGCGCGTACAGGATGGTGGCCGCACGGCCGGCCTGTGCCGTCGAGGCCAGCTTCTCGCACACGTGCAGGAACTTGGCCTTGGGCGTGCCGCAGATGCTCTCCACCTTCTCGGGGGTGTACTCGGCGTAATGCTTCTTCAGCCACTGGTACACGCAGCGCGGGTGCTGCAGCGTCGGGTCGGTCACCACATAGCCGTCGTGGCCGATTTCGTAGTCCCAGCTGGCCTTGTCGTATGTGCGCTTTTCGGGGTTGTAGCCCGAGAAGATGCCGTCGTCGAAGGCGAAGTCTTCGCGCACGACAAAGCTGAAGTCGGTGTAGTTCTTGACGTACTCGTGGTGGATCTTGTCGTTGGTGAGCAGGTAGTTGATCACCGCGCCCAGGAACACCAGGTCGCTGCCCGAACGGATCGGGGCATAGAAGTCGGCAATCGATGCCGAGCGATTGAAGCGCGGGTCGACCACCATCAAGTGCGCCTTGTTGTGCGCCTTGGCCTCGGTCACCCATTTGAAGCCACAGGGGTGGGCTTCAGCGGCATTGCCGCCCATGATCAAAATAACGTCCGCGTTCTTGATGTCGACCCAATGGTTCGTCATCGCTCCACGGCCAAACGTCGGGGCAAGACCTGCCACCGTCGGGCCGTGTCAGACACGTGCTTGGTTGTCGAGTGCAAGAAGGCCCCAGCTGCGGGCCACTTTGTGCGTGATGTAACCGGCCTCGTTGCTGGCGGCCGAGGCGGCCAGCATGCCGGTGGTGAGCCAGCGGTTCACCGTCAGCCCGTCGTCGGTCTTCTCGACGAAGTTGGCGTCTCGGTCTTCCTTGAGCCGCTTGGCGATGCGGGTCAGCGCGTCGTCCCAAGACAGGCGCTTCCATTCGTTGGAGCCCGGGGCGCGGTACTCGGGGTACTTGAGGCGGTTCGGGCTGTGCACGAAATCGAGCAGGCTGGCGCCCTTGGGGCACAGCGTGCCGCGGTTCACCGGGTGGTCCGGATCGCCTTCGACGTGGATCACCGACAGCTTGGCGTTCTTGGCGCCATCGCCCAGCGAATGCATGAGGATGCCGCAACCCACCGAGCAGTAGGTGCAGGTTTGACGGGTGACGGTGGTGGCCGCCAATTTGTATTGACGGACTTCCGCCAAGGCTGTGCTGGGTGAGAAACCCATCAGGGCCAGGCTGGAGCCCGCCAGAGTCGAACCAGTCACTTTCATGAACTGGCGTCTGGAGAGTTGCACCATGGGGGTACCTTCTTGTTTGGAGCAGGCCGAAATTCTAGGTTGAAGCCGCGACCCACAGTTGCAAATTAACGCGAAACGCGAGAGATTTCCATGGGTATTTCACGCATATCAAGCAATTTTCGGCGATTATTTACCCGTTATCTCTCGAAAGAGTTTTGATAATCTGGTGAAATTGACACATTCAAAAAACTTATCAACCATCCAGCCCCGCATGGATACCGCTTGAATATCCCCGGCCTTGAAAGATGAATTTATATTCGTCTATGATGCGCCGACATGAAACCCAAGGACGAAGAAAAGCTGCGCGCCATCGCCGAGGCCACCTTCACCCTGGTCGAGCAGACCGGGCTGAGCGGCTTGACCATGGCCGCCATCGCCCGTGAGGCCGGCCTGGCCACGGGCACGCTCTACGTCTATTTCAAATCCAAGGAAGAGTTGATGGTGGGCCTGTACGAGCAGGCCAAACGCCAGACGGCGGCCAGCCTGATGCAGGGCGACAACCCGGCCGCCCCCTTCCGCCAGCGCTTTCGCCACATGTGGGACAACTGGCTGGAACACCGGCTGGCCCATTCGGCCCAGGTGGTGTTTCTGGAGCAGTACTACAACTCGCCCTGGTTCAGCGAAGCCAGCCGGCAGCTGTCGGCCCAGTTGATCAAGGGCTGGGTCGAGTTGATCGACAACGCCAAGGCCCAGCAGATCCTCAAAGACGTGCCCACGCCGCTGCTGATCAGCAGCTTTGCCGGCTCGGTGCGCGAAACCGCCCAGTTGCTGCGCAGCGGCACCTTGAGCCACACCCCCGAGCAGCTCAACATGGCCTTCGGGCTGTGCTGGGACGGCATCAAGGCCTGACGCCGCCCGCCCTGAACACCGAGCACCCATCCGCCTTTTAACCGAATATATATTCACCCAAAGAGGACCCACCCCATGAGCACCTTGAACATCAACGGACAGAACCACGAGGTCGACGTCGACCCCTCCACGCCGATTCTCTGGACCCTGCGCGACACCCTGGGCATGACCGGCACCAAGTTCGGCTGTGGCGCGGCCCTGTGCGGCGCCTGCACCGTGCACCTGAACGGCCAGGCGATCCGATCCTGCGTGACGCCGGTGTCGGCCGCCAGCGGGCAGAAGATCACCACCATCGAGGCCGTCACCGGCGGCAGCGACAAGGTGGGTCAGGCCGTGCACCAGGCCTGGGTGAAGCACGACGTGGCCCAGTGCGGCTACTGCCAGAGCGGCCAGATCATGTCGGCCACCGCCTTCCTCAAGACCCTGCCGCGCGGCAAGCTGCCCAGCGAGGCCGAGATCGACTCGGCCATGGCGGGCAACATCTGCCGCTGCGGCACCTATGCGCGCATCCGCGCCGCCATCACCGACGCCGCCAAGGCCCTGGCCTGAACCTCAGAAGGAACACCCCATGAACTTCGACCAAGCCACCTTCGAACTGCCGCGCCACCTGCAGGCCCTGATTCAACGTGAGCAAGGCGCCAGCGCCCCCGCCTCTGGCGGCCTGCCGCGGCGCAGCTTTCTGAAACTCGGCGCCCTGAGCGGCTTTGCGCTCGGCGCCTTCCCGCTGGCCACGCTGGCCCAGGACGCGGCCAAGCCCGCCGGCCTGAAGCCCACGCAGCAGCCCTCGGCCTTCCTGCACATCGCGGCCGACGGCAGCACCACCATCACCATCAACCGCCTGGACTTCGGCCAGGGCGTTCAGACCTCGCTGCCCATGATCCTGGCCGAAGAGCTGGACGCCGACTGGTCCCGGGTGAACAGCGTGCACGGCAGCAACGACCCGGCCTATGTCGACCCGCTGTTCGGCATGCACATCACGGGCGGCTCGGGCTCGATCGCGCACTCTTACACCCAGTACCGCGAGCTGGGCGCCCGCGCCCGCGCCATGCTGGTGCAGGCCGCAGCGGCCCGCTGGAAGCTTGACCCGGCCAGCCTGCGCACCCACAAGGGCCAGGTGATCGGGCCGGCTGGCCAGCAACTGGGCTACGGCGAACTGGCCGAGGCCGCCATGGCCCTGCCGGTGCCCGCCAGCGTGACGCTGAAAGACCCGAAAGACTTCCAGCTGATCGGCCAGCCCACGGGCCGCCTGGATGCGGTCGCCAAATCAAGCGGCCACCAGGACTACGGCATCGACGTGCGCCTGCCCGGCCTGCTGACCGCCGTGGTGGCGCACCCGCCGGTGTTCGGCGCCAAGCTGCAGTCGCTGGACGACAGTGCCGCGCGCGCCATCAAGGGCGTGAAGGCGGTGCTGCGCATCCCGGCCGACCGGGGTGGAGAGGCCGTGGCCGTGCTGGCCGAAGGCTACTGGGCCGCCAAGCAGGGCCGCGACGCCCTCAAGCTGGCCTGGGACAGCAGCGCGGTCGAGAAGGTGGACAGCGCGCGCCAGCTGGCGCAGTACCGCGCCCTGGCCACGCAGCCAGGCCCGCGCCGCTTCGACGCCGATGTGTCGGGCCTGGACAAGGCACCGCACAAAATCAGCGCCGAGTTCGTCTTCCCCTACCTGGCCCACGCGCCCATGGAGCCGCTGAACTGCACCGTGCGCGTCGAGGCGGGCAAGGCCGAGCTGTGGGTGGGCACGCAGATGCCGGGCCTGGACGGCCTGGCCGCCGCCACCGTGCTGGGACTGCCGCCGCAGAACGTGCAGGTGCACGTGCAGATGGCGGGGGGCGGTTTCGGGCGCCGCGCCATCCCCAGCAGCGACTACGTGGTGGAGGCCGCCCAGGTGGCCAAGGCCGCCCTGGCCGCGGGCATCAGCGCCCCGGTGCGCCTGCTGTGGAGCCGAGAGGACGACATCAAGGGCGGCTACTACCGCCCCATGCACCTGCACACGGCCCGCATCGGCTTTGACGGCCAGGGCCGCATCCAGGCCTGGGACCACGTGATCGTGGGTCAGTCGATCCTGGCGGGCACAGCTTTCGAGCCCATGATGGTCAAGAACGGCATCGACGGCACCGCGGTCGAAGGCATGAAGGAGCCCTACGAGATCCCGATGCGCCTGACCGTGCAGCACCCCAAGGTGAACGTGCCGGTGCTGTGGTGGCGCAGCGTGGGCTCGACCCACACCGCCTTCGTGATGGAGACGCTGATCGACGAGATCGCCCGCACCACCCGGCAAGACCCGGTGGCCTACCGCATGAAGCTGATCGGCGAGCAGCACCCGCGCCACAAGGCCGCGCTGCAACTGGCGGTCGACCAATCAGGCTACGGCAAGAAGAAGCTGGCCCCCGGCCGCGCCTGGGGCGTGGCGGTGCACGAGTCGTTCAACTCGGTGGTGGCCTATGTGGTCGAGGCCTCGCTGAAGAAGGGCGTGCCCACGCTGCACAAGGTGACGGCCGGCGTGCACTGCAACCGGGTGATCAACCCGCGCAGCCTGGAAGCCCAGGTGCAGGGCGCGGCGCTGATGGGCCTGTCGATGTGCCTGCCCGGCGCCGCCATCACCCTGAAGGATGGCCAGGTCGAGCAGAGCAACTTCGGTGACTACGCCGTGCCCCGCATCACGGCCATGCCGCAGATCGCCGTGCACACCGTGCTCAGCGACGATGCCCCGACCGGCATGGGCGAACCGGGCCTGCCACCGTTGGCCCCGGCCTTTGCCAATGCCGTGGCGCGCCTGAGCGGCAAGCCCGTGCGCGAGCTGCCTTTCAAGCAGGGTTGAGCACGCCCCCCGGCCTGCCGGCCCTTCAGCCGGTTGGCCGGGCCCGCTGCTTCTTGCGGGCGTACATCGCCAGATCGGCCTGGCGCAACAGGGCTTCGGCCTGATCACCGTCGTCCGGGCACAGCGCCACGCCGATCGAGGCCCCCACCTGCAGCTGCAAGGACTCGACCAACAGGGGGGCCGCCAGGGCCTGCTGTACACGCTGCGCCAATTGGCGGGCCTGCTCGCGGCCCTGCACGCCACGCTGCAGCACCGCGAATTCGTCACCCCCCAGGCGGGCCACAAAGTCGGCCTCGCGTGAAACGCCCCGCAGAGCTTCGGCCACGCCCACCAGCACCTGGTCGCCCACCGCATGGCCATGCCGGTCATTGATGGGCTTGAAGCCATCGAGGTCCAGGTACAACACGGCGCAGCCGATGCCGGTGCGCCGGGCCAACGAGACCTCGGCCTCCAGGCACTCCATGAACACGGCCCGGTTGATCAAGCCGGTGAGCGCGTCGTGGTGCGCGGCAAAACGGATGCGCTCCTCGTCCCGCTTGCGCTGGGTGATATCGTTGACCGTGCGCAGCAGACTGCCGTCTTCGATCGGGATGTTGCGCACTTCGATCATCCGGCCACTGGCGCACCGGCGCTCGTAGCGTGGCAAGTGGGGCGAGCGCCCACCCGCCTGCACATACTGTTGCACCAGCTCAGGAGCACCGTCGAACTCTCGACGCTGGCGCTGGTGGTCCAACACCGTGTCCAGACTCAGACGCTGCCCCAGCCATGAGGCGGGCAAATCCAGCAACTCATAGAAATTCAGATTGCTCAGCTCGATCGTGCCATCGGCACCGATCAGGGCAATGCCCTGATCCAGGTTCTCGACCGTGGCCTCCAGCAGCACAGATTTGTGGCGCAGCTGCTGTTCGCGTTCACGCGCCAGGCGTTCAGCCGCTTCCAGGCGCTGTTGTTGACGTTTGATTTCGGAGATATCGACGTGGGCATAGAAAGCCTCGCCGCCGCCGGTAGGCCGGGCAATCACGCGGCAAAAGCGGTTGCCTGGCAAGGGCAGCTCAAACGGTGCCCCGGAAAACCGCAGATGGTCCTTCAGCACCTGCAAGCCCGTGGCATACAGTTCGTGATCGGCCGTGCCGGCCGCCAACTCCTGCTGCCAGGCCGCCTCGAACACCTGCTCGAAGCCGCTGCCCACAGCCGACTGCCGATCACGCAAGCCGTACATCAGGACAAACGATTCATTGACCCACTCGATGCGGCCACCATCCAGGCCACACACCATCAAGGCGTCAGGCACCTTGTCCAGCAACACACCGCCGCCCGCAGGCAGGGCAGCGGGCGCTCCACCCGGCAAGGTGGCCTGGGGGGCCAGAGTCGATTCGCTGCGCCAAAGGCGCATGCGCCCCACGCCGGGCACCGGCAGCGAAGACACCCGCAGTCGCCGCCCCAGGTGCTCGAACTCGTAAGGCTGGCTCTGGTGCTGGTGGCGCTCGATGCCGGCCTCGATGTAACGCTCGATGCCACTGAGCTCCTGGGGGCTGAGGCGCCCGCTGTAGAAGCGCCGCAGGTTGACGCTGTAGTGCTCGCCCTCGTGCACCTGCCCCTCGTGCTCGGGGAAGAAGCGGAAGAAGCAACGGTTCCAGGCCAGCGCCCGGTCCTGGTCATCGAAGACGCACATGGCGATCTCCAGACCATCGAGGATTTCGCCAAAGGTTTTCAGTTGCTGCAGCATCGGGCTCCCGGGCCGAAGGGCCCCCAGGCCGATCCGCCTGGGGTTCGAGCACCATGATAAGCGCCGTTCGTCGGCTCAGGTCTCCGAAATGACCCTCTGTCCGCCGTCGCCGGGCACGAGGTCCAGGCGCTGATAAAGGGCTGCCAGCGCCTCAGCCACCGCCCCGACCACCGACACCGCGTTGCTGGGGTGGGCGATGCAATCGGTGCTCCAGACCTGGCCCACGCCGGCCGCCTGCAGGCGCTGCAGCGCGTCGCCGGCGAACAGCGCGTGGGTGACGGCCACATCCACCGAACGGGCGCCGGCCGCCAGCAGCAAACGGGTGGCCTCGATCAAGGTCTGTCCTGAGCTGGCCACATCGTCCATCAGCACCACGGCGCGCCCGGCCACGGTCAACTCGGGCAGCGCAATCTCGACATGGCGGTCACCATGGCGCAGCTTGCGGCACACCGCATGGGCCCAGCCATGGGCCTGGGCCGCGCTGCTCACCCATTGCAGCGACTCTTCATCGGGGCCCAGCAGCAGCACATCCTGGCGTTGCGAGGCCACCCAGGCGCCCAGCAGGGGCGCACCGCTGAGCACGATGGCGTCCGCCAGGGGCACGGCCTCGTGCAGGGTGGCTACCCGGTGCAGGTGCGGGTCGACCGTGATCAGGGCATCGAACAGGCCGGCCAGAAAGCGGCCCACGGTGCGCTGGCTGACGGCCTCGCCCGGGCGGAAGGCGATGTCCTGGCGCATGTAGGCCAGGTAGGGGGCCACCAGGCTGAGGTGCCGGGCGCCGAGCTGGCGCGCGGTGTCGGCCAGCAGCAGCAACTCGACCAGTTTCTCGTTGGGCTGGTGCAGCGAGCGCCACACCACCACCCGCGGCGGCAAGGCAGGCGGCAGGCGCAGACGCCACTCGCCATCGGGAAAGCGGTGGCGCTCCACCACCGCCAGGCGCAGGCCGCTGGCCTCGGCGGCACGGCGGGCCACGTCCAGTTCGTCGTCAAAGCACAGCAGCGCACCGGGTTCTTGAGCAGGGGTCATGGGCCATCCTTCCAAAACTTCATCGTGATCGTCATCAGGATTCGACAAACACATGGGGCACCGCCCCCACCGCACCGATCTGCACCCCCTGGCTGCGCTGGCAGGCCTGGCGGGCAAACTCGAGGTCGGCACCAAAGCCCGCATGCACGCGGTACAGCACTTCGCCCGGGGCCACCGGCTCGCCCAGCTTGCGCAGCAGATCCACCCCGGCGACCTGCACATGGGGGGCTCCGGCCAGGCGGGCGATGCGGGCAATCTGCAGGTTGTCGATGCTGGTGACCACGCCGGCCTCGGTGGCGCGGGCCTCGAAGCTCAGCGCACCCAGCGGCGGGTTCTGGTAATCGAAGCCGCAGGCGCCCTGGGCCTCGATGATGGCGTTCATCTGGGTCAGGGCGCGGCCGGACTCGAGGATGTCGCGCGCGATCGCATAGCCCTCGCCGCCGCGCACATCGGGGTGGCATTCGATCAGGCGGCCAGCCAGGCGCAGCGACTTCTGGCGCAGGTCCTGCGGGGCTTCGGGGTCGTTCTGCAGCACCTGCATCACGTCGCGCGCCTCCAGCACCGGGCCGATGCCACGGCCGATGGGCTGGCGCCCGTCGGTGATGACCACGTCCAGCGACAGGCGCATGCGGCTGGCCACGTACTCGAACAGGCGGCGCAGGCGCTGCGCCTCCGGCATGGAGCGCACCTTGGCGGTGGGGCCGATGGGGATGTCCAGCACCAGGTGGGTGGCGCCGGCGGCGATCTTCTTGGACAGGATGGAGGCCACCATCTGCCCCGGCGAATCGATGGACAGCGGGCGTTCGACCGAGATCAGCACATCGTCGGCCGGCGACAGGTCGGCCGTGCCGCCCCAGGCCAGGCAGCCGTGGTGCTGGCGCACGATGTCGGTCAGGCGGTCAAAGGGCAGCTCGACGCGGGCCAGCACCTCCATGGTGTCGGCCGTGCCCGCAGGCGAGGTGATGGCGCGCGACGAGGTCTTGGGAAACACCAGCCCATAGGCCGCCACGATGGGCACCACCAGCATCGAGGTGCGGTTGCCCGGGATGCCGCCGATGCAGTGCTTGTCCACCACCACGGGCTGGCGCCAGTCGAGGCGGCGCCCGGTCTTGACCATGGCCTCGGTGAGAAAGTAGACCTCCTCGCGGTCCAGCTCGCTGCGGTTGCTGGCCACCACAAAGGCGGTGAGTTCGATCTTGGAGTACCGGTGCTGGGCGATGTCACGGATGATGGCGTCGAAATCGGCCTGACCCAGGCGCTCACCGTCGAGCTTGCGAAACAGTGCCGGGATCGACTCGGGCGGCTCGGCCTGCGACACATAGGCGGGGTGGCCGTCTTCCACGCCCAGTTGGGCAAAGGCATCCTGCGACAGACCGACCTCGCCGCAGCCCACCAGGCCGGGGTCGTCCACCACATTGAGGGTGGCCAGGATGCGGCGCCCGTTGGTGCGCACCTCGACCTTGGACAGGGCCTGGAAGCCTTCGGCGCGGTAGACATCGCAGTCGCGGTTCAGGTAGGCGACGTTCTCGCGGTAGGTGTCGATGGCCAGGCGCCGCAGTTTCAGGCTGGGGCTGGGGGGCACCGTGGCCGGGTTCGGCGCCGGGGTCGGTGCAGGCACGGGTTCACTCATGCAGACTCTCCTTCAAGGGCCAGGGCCTCCTGCCTGGCGCCAGCCCATTGTCCACCCTGAACAGGGCCGCCGGGCCCGCCGTGGCACCCAGGTGACGCAGCCCGCCAGGACTGGGCTGATTCAAGTCAGAGAGAAGTCACGATGATGGTGACGCGGCGGTTCTGCTGGCGCCCGGCCTCGCTGCGGTTGTCTTCGATCGGGCGGCTGAAGCCAAAGCCCTGGTGCCGCACCTGGGCCGGCTCGAAACCACGCTCCACAAAGGCCTGGGCCACCACCTGGGCGCGCCGCTCTGACAGGCGCTGGTTGTAGGCCGCCGTGCCCTGGTTGTCGGTGTGTCCTTCGATGGCCAGCCGGGTGATGCCCAGGCCGCGCAGCGTGCGGGCCAGACGCTCGATGGCGGCCAGGGCCTCGGCCGACAAGGAGGCATCGTCCACCGGGAACACCACCCGCCCGGCCAGGTCCAGCTCCCAGCCCTGCTCGGTGGGCCGGAAGCCGAGTTCACGCAGGGCCGCTTCGCGGGCGTCAGGCGCCGCCAGGACTTGGGCTGGGGGCGGCGCGGGGGGCGGGCTCGCGCAGCCGCCCAGCAGGCTCGACAGGCTCAACAAAGCGATGACCTGCGACAGGCTGCCAAGGGGTAGGAAAACGCGGTGGGATCGCTTATCAGGGGTCATGGAGGTCTTCCGTCAGATCAGGCCAGGGGCAAGGGCCTCACAGCGGCGCCGGCTCGGATTGAGCGGCTGCCAAGGGCTGCCGCCCCTGAGCGCGGAGCTTGTCGCGGTACATCGCGGCATCGGCGGCGCGCACCAGTTCGTCCACGCTGGTGCCCTGGGCCGGGAACAAGGCGGTGCCGATGCTCACGCTCAAGGGCAGGGTCTGCCCGCTGTCCAGCCGCAGCGGCTGGACCAGGGCCGCGCGCAGGCGGTCCACGCAAAGGCGCACCTCCGACTCGTCGCCCACCGGGAACAGCACGGCCAGGAACTCGTCACCCCCATGGCGGGCCACGAAGTCGGACTCGCGCAGGGCCGACTGCAGGCGCTGCGCCAGCTCGATCAGCAGCGCGTCGCCCACGGCATGGCCCAGGGTGTCGTTGACCTGCTTGAAGCGGTCCACATCGATGAACAGCACCGCCGCCTGCCCGCCCTGGCGCTGGCACCGCTCGAACACGGAAGCCAGGTGCTCGAACAGGTGGCTGCGGTTGGGCAGCCCGGTGAGCGCATCGTGCAGGCTGGCGTGGCGCAGCGACTCGTTGCTGCGGCGCAGGTCGTTGTGGCGCGCGGCCACGCGACGCTGCTGCCGCTGCAGCTCGACCAGCAGGGCATTGAAGTCGTCAGCCAGGGCATTGAGCTCTTGCACCGGGGTGGCCTGCGCGCGGCGATCGAAGGACCGGCTGGTGCGCACGGCGCGGGTCAGCTCCACCATGGCGCGCAAAGGCTGCACGATCAAGGCCGTGAGGTGGCGCGACACGGCCAGCACCACCAGCGCCGTCACGGCCACGCAAGCCAGCAAGGCCAGCAGCAGCAGGCCCAGGTTGCCGAGCAGCACGCGGCCGTCGGAGCGCAGCTGCACCTCGCCCAAGTCACCCGCTCCAAGCCCACCGCCCAAGACTGGCGCCCTCACCGGCTGTGGCATGAACAGCTCGGCCACGCGCCGCGCCAGACGGTCGAAGGCGCCTTGGCCCGGGCGCTCCACCTGCAACAGGCGCTGCCCGCGCGCGTCCAGCACCGTGACCGAGGCCAGTTGCTCGCGCTCGGCCAGTTGCTCGGCGAGCTCGCGCAGCGCCTCCAGATCGCGGAATCGGATCGCGGGTTCACCCGCAAAGGCCAGGGAATGGGCGGCCATGGCCAGGGCGTGCCGGGCGTATTGCTGCAGCGAGTACAGGCTGGCCGCGCTCATGAACAGACCGGCACAGACCAGGGCCACGCCGGCGCTGCGCCACTGGCCCAGGCGCACCAGGCGGGCCACGCTGCGCACGGGCCGAGTCTCTGCCGGCTGCAGCCGATGGCGGGGCGTTGGCGAGGGCGGGCTCATGGGCGCCCTCCCGACGGTCGCACCGTGAGTTGCAGCAGCCGGGCATTGACGCGCAGGCCACTGTAGGCAATGGCATCCAGATTGGCCTTGATCTGCCAGCCCTGCGGCCCTTGCAGCAGGCAGAACTTGCCACCGTAGGAGCAGAAGTCATCACCCTGCCCCAGGGTCAGGATGGGGTGGCGGTTCAGGCGCAGCAGCAGCGGTTGCAGACCGCGCACCGGCATGGCGCCGAAGTAGATCGCCTGGCAGTCGAGCAGGCTGTCGGCCAGGTCGGCACGCAGGCTGCGCAGCGTGCTGTGCACCGGCGGCACGGCCTGGGCGCCCTGGGCGTCCAGCTCGCGCGCCAGGGCCACCGCGTCGGTATCGCCGTCGTTCAGGCACAGGCGGTGGCTGGCCAGGGGCTGGGGCCAGCGGGTGTAGTGCAGGATGCCCAGCAGCAGCTCAGGCAGGGCCGGCGATCGGGAATTCAGATTGCCCGGGCCGACCGCAGACGCATCGGCGCTGCCCTGGGCAGGTGCCAGCGTGGCACAGGCCGACAGGGCCATCGCCAGGGTGGCAGATCGCCAGGTCGGTAAGCGCAAACGGGTCAGCATGGATCGGAACCAGGCCCAGGGCGGGGGCCCCGGGCATCTGATACCGATTCTAGGAAGCGCCTTTCAGCAAGCACCAAGCGCCAAACTCAGGAAACAGGCCGCTTTGCGCACAAGTTCACGCAAGATGGCGCCCGTTCGGGGCCCACGGCGCCATCGGCGCCTCAGACCTGCGCCTCAGACCCGTGCCGGCAGCACCGTGCCCACGCACTCGCCAAAACCGATGCGCGCCGCACCGGGCTTCTCGCACCAGCCGCGCAGCACCACGGCGTCGCCGTCTTCCAGGTACACGCGCTGCTCGCCGTTGGGCAGTTGCACCGGGTTCTTGCCGCCCTGGGTCAGCTCGATCAGCGCGCCGGCCTGGTCCAGCGTGGGGCCCGACAGGGTGCCGCTGCCGAACAGGTCGCCCGGCTGCAGGTTGCAGCCATTGATGGTGTGGTGCGTGAGCATCTGGGCCACAGTCCAGTAGGCATGGCGGTAGCTGGTGCGGCAGATCACGGCCGCCGCCTGGGCAGCCTCGCGCAGGCGCGGGGTCTGCAGGCCGACCTCGAGCTGGATGTCGAAGGCGCCCTGCTCGCGGTTGGCGGCCGAATCCAGGTAGGGCAGCGGTTGCGGGTCGCCCTCGGGCCGTGTGAAGGCCACCCGGTACGGGGCCAGGGCCTCCAGGGTGACGATCCAGGGCGAGATCGTGGTGGCGAAGTTCTTCGACAGGAAGGGGCCCAGGGGCTGGTACTCCCAGGCCTGGATGTCGCGCGCCGACCAGTCGTTGAGCAAGCAGATGCCGAACACATGGTCTTCGGCCTGGCCCATGGGCACGGGCTCACCCAGTGGGTTGCCACTGCCCACGAAGATGCCCAGCTCCAGCTCGATGTCCAGCCGCTTGCAGGGCCCGAACACGGGTTGGCTGGCGCCCGGCGGCATGGTCTGCCCCTGGGGGCGCGCAAAGCGCTGGCCCGAGACCCCGATGCTGGAGGCACGGCCGTGGTAGCCGATGGGCACCCACTTGTAGTTGGGCAGCAGCGGGTTGTCCGGGCGGAATTGCTTGCCGATGTTGGTGGCGTGGTGCACCGAGGTGTAGAAGTCGGTGTAGTCACCGATGCGGGCCGGCACGTCGTACTCGGCCTCGGCCTGGGGCACCAGGGCGGCCTGCAGGGCGGCCTGCTCGGGCGCGCCTTTGCGCAGGGCACGCGACAGGGCCAGGCGCAACGCGCTCCAGGCCGGTGCGCCCAGGGCCATCAGGGCGTTGAGCTTGTCCTGGCCGGCGGCCTGCACGGCTTGCGCCGCCGGGCCGGTGAACACGCCGCTGGCGGCCACGGCCGCCAGGTCCAGCACCTGGTCACCAATCGCCACGCCACCGCGCCAGGCTTCGTTGCGCCCGGTGCGGCGGAAGACGGCGAAGGGCAGGTTCTGGAGGGGGAAATCAGTGCCGGCCACCTGGGCCGAGGCCACCCAGCTGCGCAGGGCCGGGTCGTGGGTTTCGTTGAGAAGCGTCATCGTTGAATCAGTGGGAGCCTGTGAGGGTGTGGGTGCGGAAAAACGGCGGGCTCAGGCCTGGCTCATGCTGCCGTCGTGCATCCAGGCAGCGTGCTTGGGGGCGCGCTTGGTCTGCGACCACTCTTCGATCATGTCCCACTTCACCTCGTCGAGCTTTTTCATCATCTCGGGGGTGCCGGTGTCGGCCGCCAGTTCCAGGCGGTGGCCATTGGGGTCGAAGAAGTAGATCGACTTGAAGATGGTGTGGTCGGTGGGGCCGATCACCTCGATGCCGGCGGCTTCCAGGCGGGCCTTGGTGGCGATCAGGGTGTCCACCGAATCGACCTTGAGAGCCAGATGCTGCACCCAGGCCGGGGTGTTGCGGTCGCGGTCCATCGGGGGTTGGCTGGGCAGCTCGAAGAAGGCCAGCACATTGCCATTGCCCGCGTCCAGGAAGATGTGCATGTAGGGGTCGGGGGCCTTGGTCGAGGGCACTTCGTTCTCGGCGATGGCGAGCACGAACTTCATGTCCAGGTGCTTTTCGTACCACTGCACGGTTTGCTTGGCATCGATGCAGCGGTAGGCGACGTGGTGAACTTTTTGAACCAGCATGTTGAGGTCTCCGTAAGCGTTGTGTCTGGCGATGATCGTCGGGGGATTTGTCGTCGGGCACTCGCCATGAGGCCCGGGGCAATGCCATTGGAATGGATCACCAACTATCATGCAAGCCGTTTTATTCGATCAATTTATAGGTTAATCCGATGAATGTGACCTTGCGGCAGTTGCGGGCCTTTCTGGCCGTGGCGCGCACCAGCAGCTTCACCCTGGCCGCCGAGAGCCTGTACATCTCGCAGTCGGCCCTGTCGGGCCTGGTGAAAGAGCTGGAGCAGTCGATGGGGGTGCGCCTGATCGACCGCAGCACGCGCCGCGTGCACCTGACCGAAGCCGGCGAGCGCCTCAGCCCGATGCTGGAGACCGTGCTGCACGACCTCGACGAGGTGCTGCACCGCGCCGTGGACGACAGCACCAGCCAGAAAGGCGTGGTGCGGGTGGCCGTGTCGCAGCTGCTGGCCTCCACCCTGATGCCCGACCTGATCGCCCGCTTCCAGGCCGAGCACCCGGGCGGCTCGGTGAAGCTGGTGGATGTGCCGGTGGAAGACGTGATGGCCCGGGTGTTCTCAGGCGAGGTGGACATCGGCATCGGCCCCGAGCGCGAGCCCAACTCGGACATCACCTCGGCCCACCTGTTCGATGGGCCCTTCATGGCCGTCTTCCCGCCCACGCACCCGCTGGCCAAGCACAAAAGTCTGCGCTGGACCGATCTCAAGCCCTACCCCGTCATCGGCCTGCAAGGCCAGTTCACCGAACGCCTGGCCCAGGACCTGCGCGCCGCCGACCCCGACTTCCAGTTTGTGCCGAGCACCGAGGTGGCCTACATGTCCACCGCCTTGTCGATGGTGCAGGCCGGCCTGGGCGTGGCCCTGTGCATCCCCTACGCCGCCCCCCTGGTCACGCTCTACGGCCTGAGCATGATGCCCCTGGGCCAGCCCGAGGTGCGCCGCAGCTTCGAGGTCTTCACCCGCCGCGGCCGCTCGCTGTCACCGCTGGCCCAGGCCTTTCTGGACGACATCGGGCCGAAGATCAGGGGGATGGCGTATCTGGGGTGAGCGAGGACGGGGCCTCAAAGATCCTTCAACGCCACCTCGATATGCTCACGCACCAGGTCGGCGCTGCCCAGCCGCTGCGCGTTCAGCAGCGCGAGTTTGACCAGGAACAATTCAGATTTTTCAGGGCCAGCCTGGTCGATGGCGCTGGCCAGGGCGTCGTAGACGTCCTCCAGGCCGGACAGGGGCAGGGATGGGGTGGTTTCAGCGGTCATGGCAGAGGTCTCGGGGTTCATTGCGGCAGGGCGGTGTTCAGGGCCGCCTGCAGGCGATGGGCGTCCAGCGTGAGCCAGCGGGCGCACACATGTTGGTCGGGGCGCAGCAGGTAGGCCGCGCCACTGGCGGGCACACCGTAGCGCTGGCGGAAGTGGCCGTCGGCGTCGGGCAGGCTGAGGTCGGCACCGGCCACCGGGCCGGGGGCGCCCACGGCGATCACCTTCAGGGGCAGGCCGCGCGCGCGGGCACCGGCCACCACCTGCTGCAGGGACTCGGGCAGGGCCGGGGCCTCGGTGAAGTACAGCAGGTCAAAGCCGCCGCCCAGGTGATCGAGCAGAAAGTCGTCGGCTGAGAGCCGGATGTTGCGCGGTGGCGCGCCGTGTGCCGGGCCGGCGGTGAACAAGGCGTTGTCGTCGCCCGCGCTGTTGAGCATCGAAGCGCTGTACTCGTGCGGGCGCGAGGTGCGCCAGTGGTAGAGCGGGCGCACGAATTCCTGGCTCAGCGAGAGCGACAGCACCGCGTCGCGCAGCAGCCGGAAACCACGGCTGGGCGGGGTCATGAAGCGGGTGCTCTTGCCGGCTTCGTCGATGATCTCGCGCGCGGCGCCCACGCGCTCGGCGCTGTAGTTGGCCAGCAGCTTCTCGCTGGCCAGGCCCTTGGCCACCAGGCCCAGTTGCCAGCCCAGGGCCTGGGCGTCCTGGAAGGCGGTGTTGGCGCCGCGCACGCCGAAGATGGGCAGCAGGTGGGCCGCATCGCCGGTGAACAGCACGCGCCCGTGCACGTAGTCAGGCAGGGTCAGGGTGCGGGCCGAGTAGACCGAGCTCCAGTCCATCTCCCACGGCGTGCCGGCGTGGCCGATCATGGCCAGTTGGGCATCGATGCGGGCCTTGAGCGACTCGGGCCGCAGGGCCTGCTCCGGGGTTTCGCCCGGGGGCAGTTGGTAGTCGACGCGCCAGATGCCATGCGGTTCGCGGTGCATCAGGATGGTGTTGCCGGGGTTCCAGTCGGGGTCGAAGAAAGCCAGGCGCTCGGTGGGCAGAGGCAGGGCGATGCGGATGTCGGCGATCACGAAGAAGCCTTCGTAAGACGCCCCTTCCATCTTCAATCCCAAGGCGGTGCGGATCTCGGAGCGCCCGCCATCGGCGGCCACCAGCCAGTCGGTGTCCATCGCGTAAGGGCCTTCGGGCGTGTCGATCTGCAGGTGGGCCACGCCCTCTTCCTGTTCGATCTGCACCAGCTTGTTGCCCCAGCGGAAGTCGATCAGGGGCTGGGCCGCGCAGGCGTCCAGCAGGTACTCCTCCATGTACTGCTGCTGGATGTTGAGCATGGGATAGAAGCGGTCATCGCTGTCGTGCGGCGCCTCCATGCGGAACACGCGCTGCCCCCGGTAGTACGAGTTGCCGAAGCGCCAGGGCAGGCCCTGCTCGCTCATGCGGTGCGCCACGCCCACCTGCTGCAGGATCTCCATCGAGCGGCGCGTGAAGACGATGGCCCGGCTGCCCTGCGACACCTGCAGCTCGCTCTCCAGCACCACGCTGGGCACGCCATGGCGGGCCAGCTCCAGCGCCGTCACCATGCCGGCCGGGCCCGAGCCCGCGATCACCACGCGCTGGCGGGCCTGGGGCGGGTGGGCCGAGGGCAGCCAGGGGGCAAACACCTGATAGGGGTAATAGATCGAGGGCCGGGCTTCGGTGGTGGGCTGGTGCATGGTGATGTCAGTGCTCAGAAAGAAAAGGAAGGGGCGGGCGGTCGGCCTCAATCCAGCTTGATGCCGCTGGCCTGGATGACCTGGCCCCACTTGGCGCGCTCGGCCGCCGCGTAATCGGCCATCTGGCGCGGCGTGCCGGGAATGGATTCCAGCCCCAGGGTCTGCAGCCGGGCCTTGACGGCGGTCGAGCCCAGGGCGCCCAGCAAGGCCGTGTTGAGCTTGGCGACCACCTCGGGCGGCGTGCCGGCCGGGGCCACCAGGCCTTGCCAGGCATAGGCCTCAAAGCCCTTCAGGCCCTGCTCCTGCAGCGTGGGGATGGTCTCGAAGTTGGGCACCCGGCGCGGGCTGGCCACGCCGATCGGGCGCAGCTTGCCGGCCGCAATGAACTGGTAGCCGCTGGCGGTGTCGACAAACATGAAGGGCACCTGACCGGCCACCACGTCCTGCACCGCCGGGGCGGCCCCGCGGTAGGGCACATGGGTGAGCTGCAGGCCTGCCTGGGCGCGGAGCAGCTCGGTGGCCAGGTGGTGCGGGCTGCCGGCGCCCGGGGTGGCGTAGTTGGCGCCGTTCTGGGTCTTGGCCCAGGCTCTGAACTCGGCCAGCGTCTTGACCGGCACCTGGGGATTGACCACCAGGATCATCGGAAAGCGCACCGTCAGGCCGATGGGGGCGAAGTCTTTTTCGGCGCTGTAGGCCAGCTTGGCGTACAGGAACGGGTTGGCCGCCAGCGTGGCCGTGTCGGCCGACAGCAGCACGTAGCCATCGGCCTTGGCATGGGCCACGTACTCGGCGCCGATGTTGGTGGCTGCGCCGGGCTTGTTGTTGATGACGATGGGCTGGCCCAGCGCCTTGCCCATGGCCTCGGCCAGGGTGCGCGCCACCACGTCGGTGCCGCCGCCGGCGGGGTAAGGCACCACCCACTCGACGGGCTTGGCGGGATAGGGTTCGGCCGCGACGGCAGGGGCAGCCACGCCGGCCAGGGCCAGAAGCAGCCAGGCGCGGCGGGGCAGTGTGAGGTGGGGCAGGTGCATGGTCAGTCTCTTGGGTGTGGGGAAGGCTTTTGTCTTGCCGCTCGCGCCGGCGGCGTTTTGCCCTGGATCAAACGACAGACCGGAATTTAAGCCATTTAGTTGCGCGCACAACTAGGTGATTGCCCCAATGGTTGCGCCCGCAACATCAACCATGCCCCACCCCGCCGGAAAGCCCGCCCCGCCTTGCTAACTACAAAACCGCATAAGAACCATTGTTCTTATTCGTTCGCGTTTGGATCGCGGGTTTTCAGAATCTGACCATTCCATAAAAAACCCCCAACCTCATTCCATCGGAGCCCACACCATGTCCAGCCGTCGTTCCTTCTTCCGCCTGCCCCTGCTGGCTGCCGCCGCCGCCATCCTGGCGACCGGCACCTTGACGGCCCTGCCGGCCGCAGCGCAGACCGTGAACCTGCTCAATGTGTCGTACGACCCGACACGCGAGCTGTATGTGGACTACAACGCCGCCTTCGCCAAGTACTGGAAGGCCAAGGCCGGCCAGGACGTGTCGATCAAGCAATCGCATGGCGGCTCGGGCAAGCAGGCCCGCTCGGTGATCGACGGCATCGACGCCGACGTGGTCACGCTGGGCCTGGGCGGTGACGTGGATGCCGTGGCCAACCACGGCGGCCTGATCGCCAAGGACTGGATCAAGCGCCTGCCGCACAACAGCTCGCCCTACACCTCGACCATCGTGTTCCTGGTGCGCAAGGGCAACCCCAAGGGCATCAAGGACTGGGACGACCTGGTCAAGCCCGGCGTGGCCGTGATCACCCCCAACCCCAAGACCTCGGGCGGTGCCCGCTGGAACTACCTGGCCGCCTGGGAATACGCCAAGCGCCAGTACGGTGGCGACGCCAAGGCCAAGGAGTTCGTGGGCAAGCTCTACAAGAACGTGCCGGTGCTCGACACCGGGGCCCGTGGCTCGACCATCACCTTCGTGCAACGCGGCGTGGGCGACGTGCTGCTGGCCTGGGAGAACGAGGCCTTCCTGGCGCTGAAGGAGTTCGGCGCCGAGAAGTTCCAGATCGTGGCCCCCTCGATCAGCATCCTGGCCGAGCCCTCGGTGGCCGTGGTCGACAAGAACGTCGACAAGAAGGGCACCCGCAAGGTGGCCGAGGCCTACCTGAGCTACCTCTACTCCGAAGAAGGTCAGGACATCGCGGGTCGCAACTTCTACCGCCCCACCGATGCCAAGGCCAAGGCCAAGTACGCCTCGCAGTTCCCGCCGCTCAAGCTGTTCACCATCGACGAAGCCTTCGGCGGCTGGACCACGGCCGACAAGGCCCACTTTGCCGACGGCGGCTCGTTCGACCAGATCTACTCGCCGCGTTGAGACCCGACGCGCCCACCCACTGAACCTGGAGCACTCCGGCCATGACCCACGCCTTGAACGCCCTGCCCGATGCGGCACTGGACCAACTCTTTCGCAGTGCCCGCACCGTGCACGCCTTCAAGCCCGTGCCCGTGCCGGACGAGACGCTGCACGCGCTGTATGAGCTGCTGAAATGGGGCCCCACCGCCTTCAACGCGCAACCGGCACGCTTTGTGTTCGTGCGCAGTGCCGAGGCCAAGGCCCGCCTGAAGCCGGCCCTGTCGGCCGGCAACCAGGCCCAGACCGAGGCGGCCGCCGTGAGCGTGATCGTGGCCCAGGACAGCCGCTTCCAGGAGCACCTGCCCAGCCAGTTCCCGGCCTACGACGCCAAACCCCTGTTCGACGGCAACGCCGCCCTGGCCCAGGCCACGGCCTTCCGCAACAGCAGCCTGCAAGGCGCCTACCTGATCCTGGCCGCCCGCGCGCTGGGGCTGGACGCCGGCCCGCAGTCGGGCTTCAACCCGGCCGCCGTGGACGCCGCCTTCTTCCCGGACGGCCGCTACAGCACCAACTTCATCGTCAACCTGGGCGTGGGCGACCCGGCGGGCACCCACCCGCGCGGCCCGCGCCTGGCCTTCGAGGCCGTGGCCGAGATCGTCTGACGCCAACCCCTCTGTTGCAACGCCTCTTTTTCCAACCCGTTCTTTTCACTTTTCAGAAAGCAAGCCATGTCCATCCAAGCCATCAACGTCCGCAACCAGTTCAAGGGCAAGGTCCGCGAAATCATCCGCGGTGATGTCGTGTCCGAAATCGATGTCGAAACCCCCTGGGGCATCGTCACCTCCGTCATCACCACCCGCTCGGTGGACGATCTGGGCCTGACCATCGGCTCCGAGGTCGTGGCCCTGGTGAAGTCGACCGAAGTGTCGATCGCCAAGCTCTGATCCCCGGCGTTCACTGACAACAAAAAAACCACCCCCGTCATGAGCCCATCCCCTCGCCAAATGCACCTGGGGGCCTTCCTGTTCGGGGTGGGCCACCATCTCGCAGCGTGGCGCCATCCGGACGTCGATCCGGCCGGCGCCGCCAGCCTGGCGCACTACCAGCGCCTGGCACGCCTGGCCGAAGCCGCCAAGTTCGACGCCATCTTCTGCGCCGACAACGTGGGCCTGTCCGACGCGCCAGCCCACCTGCTGGCGCGCAACGCCCTGCCCTACATGCTGGAGCCGCTGCAATTGCTGACGGCCCTGGCCGGCGCCACCGAGCGCATCGGCCTGGTGGCCACGGTGTCGACCAGCTACTTGCCGCCCTACCACCTGGCCCGCAAATTCGCCACCCTGGACCGCCTCAGCGAGGGCCGTTCAGGCTGGAACCTGGTCACCTCAGGCTCCGACTTCGAGGCCCGCAACTTCGGCCTGGACCAGCAGGCCGACCACGCCAGTCGCTACCAACGCGCCCATGAATACGTGAAAGTGGCCCAAGGCCTGTGGGACAGCTGGGAGGACGACGCCTTCCGCTTCGACGCCCAGGCCGTCCAGTTCTTCGACCCGGCCAAGCTGCACCGCGTGAGCCATGAGGGCCCGCACTACTCGGTGCACGGCGCCTTGCAGACGCCGCGCCCCGTGCAGGGCTACCCGGTGATGGTCCAGGCCGGCTCGTCGGAAGACGGCCAGAACCTGGCCGCCGAGACCGCCGAGCTGGTCTTCACCGCCCAACAGACCGTGGAAGAGGCGCGTGCCTTCTACCAGGGCCTGAAGGCCCGGCTCCCGGCTTTCGGACGCTCCCCGGACGCCCTGAAGGTCCTCCCCGGCGTGTCCACTTTCGTGGGCCGCAGCGAGGCCGAGGCACAAGACAAATACGAAGCCCTGCAGTCGCTGATCGACCCCGCGCAAGGCCTGGGTCTGCTGTCGGCCTTCCTGGGTGGGGTGGACCTGTCGGGCTACCCGCTGGACGGCCCGTTGCCCGAGCTGCCGCGCACCGAAGGCTGGCAAAGCCGGCAAGACCTGTTCAGCGCCATGGCGCGCCGCGAGAACCTCAGCCTGCGCCAGCTCTACCAGAAGGTGATCTCGGCCCGTGGCCACTGGACCCTGGTGGGCACGCCCGTGCAGATCGCCGACCAGCTGGAGCACTGGTTCCAGACCGGCGCCGCCGACGGCTTCAACGTGATGGGCCCCACCCTGCCCCACGGCCTGAGCGACTTCATCGAGGGGGTGCTGCCCGAGCTGCGCCGCCGCGGCCTGTTCCGCACCGAGTACACCGGCCGCACCCTGCGCGAGCACCTGGGCCTGCCCCGGCCGGCGCACCCGGCCGTCCTGGCTCGCCAGGCCATTCAAGCCACCGAGGTCGAGGCCAGCCCGGCCTGACGCCCCAGGCCCGCTCGCGCGGGCCTGCCCTGCCCAGCCATCGTCCCCTGGCTCGGCCAGGAGAACCCAACCCAGAGCACCGAACCATGTCCGCCACGCTTGCCCCCCAAACCTCTGCCGCTGCCACGGCACCGGCCCAGACCTTCGACATCCGCCCCTTTGACGGCGCGCTGGGCGCCGAGGTGATCGGCCTGGACCTGTCGCGCCCGGTCAACACCGACGACTTCCGCCGTATCCACCAGGCCCACCTGGACCACCACGTGCTGGTGTTCCGCGACCAGGCCAGCCTCACGCCCGATCAGCACGTGGCCTTCAGCGGGCGCTTCGGCCCGCTGCAGATCCATGTGCTCAACACCTTCGCCCTGCCAGGCCACCCTGAGGTGCTGATCGTCTCGAACATCCTCGAAAACGGCAAACCCATCGGCCTGGGTGATGCTGGCGTGTTCTGGCACTCCGACCTGTCGTACAAAGAGAAGCCCAGCCTGGGCTCGCTGCTGCATGCGCACGAACTGCCCTCCGAAGGCGGCGACACCCTGTTCGCCAACCAGCACCTGGCCTGGGACACCCTGAGCGCCGAGCTGAAGAAAACCATCGCGCCCCTGAAGGCCGAGCACCACTACCTGGCCCGCTATGCCGAGCTGCAGGCCCGCAGCCCCTGGCGCCCCAACCTGAGCCCCGAGCAGGTGGCCCAGGTCAAGCCCGTCGCCCAGCCCGTGGTCCGCACCCACCCCGAAACCGGACGCAAGGCGCTGTTCGTCAGCGAGCATTTCACCACCCGCATCCTGGGCGTGCCCGAAGACGAAAGCCGGGCCCTGCTGGCCGAGTTGTTCGCCCACAGCGTGCAGCCGCAGTTCCAGTACCGCCACCAGTGGCAGCCGCACGACCTGGTGTTCTGGGACAACCGCTCGGTGCTGCACCTGGCGGCCGGCACGCCCGACCACCTGCGCCGCAAGCTCTACCGCGTGACCATCGAAGGTGACGTCGCCTACTGAGCCCTTCCCGCCCCTAGTCCCAACACCGTCATGAAACACACTCTTTCCCGTCGCCTGGCACGGCGTGCCGCCGCCCTGGCCAGCAGCACCGCCCTGCTGCTGAGCAGTCTCGCCCCCCTGCAGGCCCAGGCCGCCGAAGGCCAGCTGCGCATTGCCGAGCAGTTCGGCATCGTCTACCTGCTGCTCAACGTGGCGCAAGACCAGAAGCTGATCGAAAAGCACGGCAAGGCCGCCGGCATCGACATCCAGGTTGAATTCGTCAAGCTGTCGGGCGGCGCCGCCGTCAACGATGCCCTGCTGTCGGGCTCGATCGAGGTCGCCGGGGCTGGCGTCGGCCCCTTGTTCACCCTGTGGGACCGCACCCGCGGCAAGCAGAACGTGCGCGGCGTGGCCTCGCTGGGCAACTTCCCGTACTACCTGGTCACCAACAACCCCAAGGTCAACAGCATTGCCGACTTCACCGGCCTGGACCGCATCGCCCTGCCGGCGGTGGGCGTGTCGGTGCAGTCGCGCATCCTGCAGATGGCCGCGGCCAAGAAGTGGGGCGATGCCGAGTTCGACCGCCTCGACAAGCTCAGCGTGGCCCTGCCCCACCCCGAGGCAGCCGCCGCCATCATCAAGGGCGGCACCGAGATCACCGCCCACTTCGGCAACCCGCCCTTCCAGGAGCAGGAGCTGGCCGGCAACCCGCAGGCCCGCGTGCTGCTCAAGAGCTACGACGTGCAAGGCGGCCCCTCGTCGGCCACCGTGCTCTACGCCACCGAGAAGTTCTACAAAGACAGCCCCAAGACCTACAAGGCCCTGGTGGCCGCCCTGGACGAAGCGGCCCAGTTCATCACGGCCAACCCCGAGAAGGCGGCCGACACCTACCTTCGGGTCACCCACGCCAAGACCGATCGCGATCTGCTGCTGAAGATCATCCGCAACCCCGAAGTGCAGTTCAAGACCACGCCCCAGAACACCCTGGGCCTGGGCCAGTTCATGCACCGGGTGGGCGCGATCAAGAACAAGCCCACCTCGGTCAAGGACTACTTCTTTGACAGCCCCGCCGCCCAGTCGGGCAACTGAGCACGGTGCCCCGCATGCCTGACACCCCCCGCCCGACCCAGCCCGCCCCCTGGCTGCAGATCGATGGCGTGAGCCTGGAGTACCGCAGCCCGCAGCGCGTGGTGCGCGCCACCCACCAGATCAGCCTGGACGTGCACCAGGGCGACCGTTTCGTGTTGCTCGGCGCCTCGGGCTGCGGCAAATCCACCCTGCTCAAGGCGATTGCCGGCTTCATCACCCCCACCGAAGGCGAGATCCGCCTGCAGGGCCAGCCCGTGCGCGGCCCCGGCCCCGACCGCATGGTGGTGTTCCAGGAGTTCGACCAGTTGCCGCCCTGGAAGACGGTACTGGCCAACGTGATGTTCCCGCTGCTGGCCTCGCGCCGCCTGGGCCGCGCCGAGGCGCGCGAACGCGCCCTCGATGTGCTCGACAAGGTGGGCCTGGCCTCGTTTGCCCACGTCTACCCGCACCAGCTCTCGGGCGGCATGAAGCAGCGCGTGGCCATTGCCCGCGCCCTGGCCATGCAACCCCAGGTGCTGCTGATGGACGAACCCTTCGCCGCGCTGGACGCCCTGACCCGGCGCAAGATGCAAGAGGAGCTGCTCGCCCTGTGGGACGCGCTGCGCTTCACCCTGGTGTTTGTCACCCACTCCATCGAAGAGGCCCTGGTGGTGGGCAACCGCATCGGCCTGCTGTCGCCCCACCCGGGCCGGGTGCGCGCCGAGATCAACAGCCACGCCTTTGACCTGCACAGCGCCGGCAGCCCCGACTTCCAGGCCGCGGCCCAACGCATCCACCACCTGCTGTTCGAAGAGGCACCGCACCAGGCAACCCTGCTGAATGCCGATCAGGCCGCCCCCTGGAGAAACGCTGCATGAGCACCCCAACGACCGCCTTGCCGACGCCCCCGGTGCGCCCCGAATACGAACGCACCCTGCCCCCGCTGCCCGGCATCCCGCTGGCGCGCCCCCTGCCCCTGGCCGCCCGCGCCTGGCAACAGCCCGGCCTGCGCCGCGGCCTGATCCTGCTGCTGCTCGCCGTGCTGTGGGAGGCGCTGGCCCGCTGGCAGGACAACGACCTGCTGCTGCCCACCTTTGGTGCCACCGCCCGCGCCCTGGTCGAAGGCCTGCTCAGCGGCGAGCTGCTGCAGCGCGCCCAACTCTCGCTGGCCGTGCTGCTCAAAGGCTACCTGGCCGGCATGGCCCTGGCCCTGGGCCTCACCACCCTGGCCGTGTCCACCCAGTTCGGCCGCGACCTGCTGGCCACCCTGACCGCCATGTTCAATCCCCTGCCCGCCATCGCCCTGCTGCCCCTGGCCCTGCTGTGGTTCGGCCTGGGCCAGGGCAGCCTGGTGTTCGTGCTCATCCACTCGGTGCTGTGGCCACTGGCCCTCAACACCTATGCCGGCTTCCAGGCCGTGCCCGAAACCCTGCGCATGGCCGGTCGCAACTACGGCCTCACCGGCATCCGCTACGTGGTGCAGATCCTCATCCCGGCCGCCCTGCCCGCCATCCTCTCGGGCCTGAAGATCGGCTGGGCCTTTGCCTGGCGCACCCTGATCGCGGCCGAACTGGTGTTCGGCGCCACCTCGGGCAAGGGCGGTCTGGGCTGGTACATCTTCCAGAACCGCAACGAGCTCTACACCGACAAGGTCTTCGCCGGCCTGGCCCTGGTCATCGTCATCGGCCTGCTGGTCGAAAGCCTGGTGTTCTCCACCCTGGAGCGGGTCACCGTGCGGCGCTGGGGGGTGCAGCGCTGAGGGGCGCCTTCACACATTCAACACCTCGACACGCATCAGACACTTCCCTCATTAGAAAGAGAGAAATCATTCTTTTGAGTTTTGAAAGCCCGTCTTTAGAGTGCTTGTCAGCCGCCGATTCACTGCGATGCGGCCTCGATAAGACCCAGAAAGGCTTTCAAGATGTCTGTTGCCACCCCTGTCGAAAACACCCTTCCCGAAGCCCTGAGCGCAGCACATGCCGCGGCCCAGGCGGCCGGTCTGCCCTATGCGGGCGGCGTCACGCCCCAGCAGGCCTGGGCCCTGTTTGAAGCCGGCGACGCCGCCCTGGTGGATGTGCGCTCGACCGAAGAGCGCAAGTTTGTCGGCCACGTGCCGGGCAGCCTGCATGTGGCCTGGGCCACCGGCACCGCGCTGACGCGCAACCCCCGCTTCACCCGCGAGCTGGAGGCCAAGGTGCCCAAGCACGCCCCGGTGCTGCTGCTGTGCCGCAGCGGCAAGCGCTCGGCCCTGGCGGCCGAGGCGGCGGCCAAGGCCGGGTTCACGGCGGTCTTCAATGTGCTCGAGGGCTTCGAGGGCGAGATCGATGCCGCCCAACATCGGGGCGGCAGCGATGGCTGGCGTTTCCGCGGCCTGCCCTGGGTGCAGGACTGAGCCCACCCCCTCTTTTCCCCTTCTTGCAGAACGCGCCCACCCATGACCTTGCATGCCCTGCCCTTGCCCCACCCGACGGACGCGCCTGAGGTGCGCCCATCCCCCTTCGACGTGCACCAGGTGGTGCGTGAGCTGGCCGAGGCGCGACGGCGCTGGCGCGAATCGCAGCAACGCTCCAACGAGCCCGGTGGGCGCGAGCTGCCCTCGCGTGAGGCGCTGACCCAGATCCTGGACCTGCTGCGCGGCGCGTTGTTCCCGATGCGCCTGGGCCCACCGGATCTGCGCCAGGAGGGTGAGGATTTCTACGTGGGCCACACGCTGGACACGGTGCTGCAGTCGCTGCTCAGCCAGGTGCAGCTGGAGCTGCGCTACGCCCACAAGCACGAACCCTCGGTCGATGCCGCCACGCTGGAGCTGCGCGCCGAGCAGATCGTGCGCGACTTTGCCCACTCGCTGCCGGGCTTGCGCGAACTGCTGGACAGCGATGTGCTGGCCGCCTACGCGGGCGACCCGGCAGCACGCAGCGTCGACGAAGTGCTGCTGTGCTACCCCGGCATCCAGGCCATGATCCACCACCGCGTGGCGCACCGTCTGTACGAGCTGGGCGTGCCCCTGCTGGCACGCATCGTGGCCGAGCTGGCGCACAGCGAGACCGGCATCGACATCCACCCCGGTGCCCGCATCGGGGCCGGCTTCTTCATCGATCACGGCACGGGCGTGGTGATTGGCGAGACCGCCGTCATCGGCGAGCGCGTGCGCATCTACCAGGCCGTCACGCTGGGAGCCAAGAGCTTCCCCACCGATGACGAGGGCAACCCGCAAAAAGGCCTACCGCGCCACCCCATCGTCGAAGACGAGGTGGTGATCTACGCCGGCGCCACCGTGCTGGGCCGCGTCACCCTGGGCCGGGGCTCCACCGTGGGCGGCAATGTGTGGCTCACGCACGACCTGGCACCGGGCACCCACATCACCCAGGCGCGTTCACAGCATGGCCAGGCCGAGGTCAACCCCTGAGCACCCCATGAGCACCCCATGAGCACTCAATTGCCCCAACTCTTCGGTCTGGCCGTGCGCCAGCAACGCGAACGCCTGGGCTGGTCGCAGGAGCGCCTGGCCGAAAGTGCCGACCTCAACCGCAGCTATGTGGGCGAGCTGGAGCGCGGCCAGGCCGTGCCCTCGCTGATCACGCTGGACAAGCTGGCCCGTGCCTTGGGCCAGAGCCCCAGCAACCTGCTGGCCCAGACCGAACGCCTGTCGCAACAAAGGCTGATCAGCGGTCTTCGCTTGACGGCTATAGCCTGTTGAACGCCGCTCGAAGCCGCCAGACACTGCCAGCTGACATTTTTTCCTTTCAACCACTGCGGAGTCTTCCATGTCGGAACATCAAAACGCCCAGGCAGCCCTCAGCGACAGCGCTGCACGGCAACTGGCCAATGCCACCAAGACCGTTCCGGTCCTCTCCACCATCAGCCCGCGCTGGCTGACGCACCTGCTGCAATGGGTGCCCGTCGAGGCCGGCATCTACCGCCTCAACAAGGTCAAGAACCCCGAAGACGTGCTGGTGGCCTGCGCCAAGCGCGATGAGTCCGAGCTGCCGCAGACCTTCGTCGACTACGAAGACGCGCCGCGCGAGTACTTCCTGAACGCGGTCTCCACCGTGCTCGATGTGCACACCCGCGTCAGTGATCTGTACAGCAGCCCGCACGACCAGATCAAGGAACAGCTGCGCCTGACCATCGAGACGATCAAGGAAAAGCAGGAAAGCGAACTGATCAACAACCCCGACTACGGCCTGCTGGCCAATGTCGCGCCCTCGCAGATCGTCTACCCGCTGACCGGCGCCCCCACCCCCGACGACCTGGACGAGTTGATCACCAAGGTCTGGAAAGAGCCCGCCTTCTTCCTGACCCACCCGCTGGCCATCGCCGCCTTCGGCCGCGAATGCACCCGCCGCGGCGTGCCGCCCCCGACCGTGAGCCTGTTCGGCTCGCAATTCCTGACCTGGCGCGGCATCCCACTGATCCCCAGCGACAAGGTGCCGGTGGCCGACGGCAAGACCAAGATCCTGCTGCTGCGCGTGGGCGACAAGCGCCAGGGCGTGGTCGGCGTCTACCAGCCCGGCCTGGCCGGCGAACAGAGCCCGGGCCTGTCGGTGCGCTTCATGGGCATCAACCGCAGCGCCATCGCCAGCTACCTGATCAGCCTGTACTGCTCGCTGGTGGTGCAGTCGGATGACGCCCTGGCGGTTCTGGAAGACGTTGAGATCGGCAAGTTCCATGACTACCCTGACACCTACAAGTGAGCTCGCGCTGCCGGGCGGCTCGGCACCGCCGGGCCTGCCTGATGTGGCGACGCTGACGCGCCTGGCCGGCGAGTTCTTCTCGGCCCTGCCCGGCGGGCTGCCCAAGCCCACGGCGCCGCAGGCCCTGGGGGGCGTGCCCGCGCCAGCCAATGTGCTGCCCGGTGGCACCTCCACCGGCCCGCTGACGCAGGGCCCGCAATTGCCCGGCACCCTGGCGCCGGGGGCCAATGTGGCGCCCAACAACCCGCAAAGCGTGCTGTCGCTGGGGGCTTCCACGCCCTCGCTGCAGCCGCACGCGGCCGCGCCCAACGGCCTGCCCGACACCGCCGTGGTGGCCGCCCCAGCACTGGACAGCCGCTTCGGCGGCCAGGCCCTGGGCGTGCCCCAGGTGGCGGCTGCGCCGAGCGCCCAGCCCCCCTCCACGCCGTCCACACCGTACTACTTCCTTGGCGAAGCCAGCGGCTACCCCAGCACCGGCCCGGCCGTGGCAGCACCGCGGGATGACCGCGTGAGCGCCCAGTCCTTCGGCCTGCCCGGGGCGGACGAGCTGCGCGCCCTGCTGAGCAGCAGCAAGAGCCCGGCAGGCTCCCAGGCGGCCGCGCCGGCGGGCACCGGCTCCAGCTACTACTTTGTGCCCAGCGCGAGCGACAGCGTGGGGGGTGCCAGCACCCCCCTGCCTCACCAGCAGGCCGCACAACGGCCGGCCGGCTTGGACGTGAACGCGGTGCGCCGTGACTTCCCGATCCTGCAGGAGCGCGTCAACGGCAAGCAACTGGTGTGGTTCGACAACGCCGCCACCACGCACAAGCCGCAATCGGTGATCGACCGTCTGGCCTACTTCTACGCCCACGAGAACTCCAACATCCACCGGGCCGCGCACGAGCTGGCTGCCCGCGCCACCGACGCGTACGAAAGTGCGCGTGAAAAGGTGCGGGCCTTCATCGGCGCCCAGTCGGTGGACGAGGTGATCTTTGTGCGTGGCGCCACCGAGGCCATCAACCTGGTGGCCAAGACCTGGGGCGTACAGAACGTGGGCGAAGGCGACGAGATCATCGTCTCCAACCTGGAGCACCACGCCAACATCGTGCCCTGGCAACAGCTGGCGGCGCAAAAGGGTGCCCGCATCCGCGTGATCCCGGTGGACGACACCGGCCAGGTGCTGCTCGACGAGTACCGCAAGCTGCTCAACCCGCGCACCAAGATCGTGGCCGTGACCCAGGTCTCGAACGCGCTGGGCACGGTGGTGCCGGTGCGCGAGATCGTGGCCATGGCGCATGCGGCCGGGGCCCGGGCCCTGGTGGACGGGGCCCAGTCGGTCAGCCACCTGCGCGTCAATGTGCAGGAGATCGGTGCCGATTTCTTCGTGTTCTCCGGGCACAAGATCTTCGGCCCCACCGGCATCGGCGTGGTCTATGGCCGGCGCGAGCTGCTCGACACCATGCCGCCCTGGCAAGGTGGCGGCAACATGATTGCCGACGTGACCTTTGAGCGCACGGTGTTCCAGCCGCCGCCCAACAAGTTCGAGGCCGGCACCGGCAACATCGCCGACGCGGTGGGCCTGGGCGCCGCCCTCGACTATGTGCAGCGCATCGGCCTGGACAACATCGCGCGCTACGAGCACGACCTGCTGGCCTACGCCACCCACCTGCTGGCGCCCATCCCGGGCGTGCGCCTGATCGGCACCGCCGCCGACAAGGCCAGCGTGCTGTCCTTTGTGCTCAAGGGCTACACCACCGAAGAGGTGGGCCGGGCCCTGAACGAAGAGGGCATCGCGGTGCGCTCGGGCCACCACTGCGCCCAGCCCATCCTGCGCCGCTTCGGCGTGGAGGCCACCGTGCGCCCCTCGCTGGCGTTCTACAACACCTGCGAAGAGGTGGACCGCTTCATCGCGGTGGTGCGCCGCCTGAGCAGCGGCCGCGGCTGACCCACTCAGTCAGCATCAGCCCCAAAACAAAGCCGACCCGGGCTCAGGCCTGGGTCGGCTTTTTTCATGAGGCCAGGGCCGAGGCCCCTGGCGATTCAAGCCTTGAACAGCTTGTCGAAACGGCGGTCCCACAGCGGGGCCACCTCGGCCGGGCCGTCCAGCACGCCGAGCTTCTGGAAGGTGTCGGCCACGTCCTGGTGTCCCTTCACCACGCTGTCGGACACCGCACGCAGATCGAAATCGGCGCTGCGGTTGTTCCACAGCTCGATCAGGTCGCCCACCGGAATGCGGGTCTCGTCGGCGATCACGCGGGCGTACTCCAGGTAGTTCTGATTGGCCCACAGGTAGGCACGGCGCAGGCGCAGCAGGTAGTCGCTGATGGCGGCCTGGGTGGCAGGCTGGCTGATCGACTTGGGGTTGGCGTAGATGGGGAAGTTGCCCGACAGGTAGCCCACCCCGGTCTTGAGCACCCGCGCGCCGTACTTGAGGCGGGCGATCTGGCCGTTGTAGCCATAGATGGCCCAGGCATCGAGGTCGCCCCGGTCGAAGGCCGACAGGCCGTCGGCCGGGCTCAGGTTGATGGCCTGGATGTCCGAGAAGCTCAGGCCGGCCTCAGCCAATTGCTTGCTCAGAAAGTAGTGCGCGGTGGTGGCACGCACATAGCCTACCCGCTTGCCCTTGAGGTCGGCGATGCTGCGGATGGCCGTGTCCTTGCGGGCCACGGTCACCTGGTTGTTCAGGTCTTCACGCACCACCGCGATGAAGCGCACCTGGGCCTTCTGCCGGGCCGCGAACAGGGCCGGGATCTCGCTGCCCGAGCCCAGGTCCAGCGCGTCGCCGTTGAGCGCCTCGATGTGCAGCACACCGTTGTTCAGCTCGCGCCATTCGATCTTGTAAGGGGTGTCGGTCAGCTTGGCCGCCGTCAGCAGGGCACGCCAGTTGCCCTTGTAGGTGCCGATGCGCAGGGTCACCTTGGAGAGTTCGGCCGGGTCCACCGTGGAGGCCGGGCTGGCGGCCTGGGCCAGGCCGCCTGGCAGCCAGGCAGGCGCCGTGAGGGCTGCGCCCAACAGGTGACGGCGGGAAAGCAAAGAGTCGGTCTTGTTCATGGAGGGTGGGTTGGTGTTGGGGGTCTGAAAAGAAGAACGGTGGCGCATGCCCGTCAATAGCCGCGCTGGGCATCGACCAGATCAGCCAGCGGCTCGCCCTTCAGGTAGCGCTGGAGCTGGTCGATGAACTTGTCGGCCGTGGCGGTCTGCACCTCGCCTGCCGCCCATGAGATGTGGGGCGTCAGACGCACGCGGGGATGGGTGTACAGCGGGTGGCCGGCCGGCAAGGGCTCGGGGTCGGTCACGTCCAGGGTGGCCGCGCCCAGGCGACCGCTGTCCAGCGCCTGCAGCAGGGCCTCCTGATCGACCAGGGCACCCCGGGCGATGTTCACCAGGTGCAGGCCGGGCCGCGCATGGGCCAGGGCCTCGGCGTTGATCACATGGCGCGACTCGGCGGTGATGGGCAGCGCCAGCACCAGGTGGTCCACCTGGGCCAGCAGTTCGGGCAACGAGCGGGCCTGGGCCACGCCCGGCTCACCCAGGGGCGCGGCACTGCGGCGCAGCGCCGTGACCTGCATGCCAAAGGCCAGGGCGCGCCGGGCCACGGCCTGGCCGATGGCGCCAAAGCCCAGCAGGCCCAGGTGCTGGCCGGCCAGCAGGCGCAGCGGCTGGGCCTCGGCCCGCTCGAACTCGCGCCGCCATGCCTCGGGGCTGTTCACGCGGCGCTCGGCCCAGGGCTGGTTGTGCGCCAGCAGGGCCGACAGCACATAGTCGGCAATCGGGGTGGCGGCCACGCCACGCGCGCAGCTCACCTGGGGCACCTGCAGCAGCCAGGGCGGAAAAAAATCCACCCCCACCGAGGCGGTGTGCACCCAGCGCAGCGTGCCCGGCCAGCCCGACGGGGCCTGCGCCGGCGCCTGCCGCCAGCCGTGGCCGGGCGCCGTCAGCAGCACATCGGCCTCATGCGCTCTGGCCCAACCGGGGGCCTCGCGGTCATTGATCACCACCAGGCGCGGGTCCACCGCGGCAATCCGCTCGCCCACCGCCTCGCCCAGCGGGTTCAGCACCACCAGGCGGTCCGAATTCGGCGCGCCCATCAGGCCGCCACCGCCTCGGTGGCCGCTGCGGGTGCGGGCGCAGAGGCTTGCGCCTGAGCCTGTTCACGGGCCACGGTGTAACGGTTGGGCGGCACCGGCAGCCCCAGGTGGGCGCGGAAGGTGTCGTGCGGGTACTCGGTGCGGTAGATGCCGCGCGCCTGCAGCAGTGGCACCACCAGCGCCACAAAGTCTTTCAGCGAGGTGTTGGGCAGGGCTTCGAAGAAGTTGAAGCCGTCGGCGCCCTCGTTCTCGAACCAGCGCTGGATCTCGTCGGCCACCTGCTCGGCCGTGCCCACAAAGGTGCGCTTGGGCGCGGCATGCCACTGGGCCACCTGGCGCAGCGTCCAGCCGCGCTCGCGTGCCACCTGCTTGATGCGGTCGCTGGCGGCCTGCTGGCTGTTCTTGCCGATATCACCCAGGTCAGGAAAGGGCTCGTCGAGCGGGTAGACCGAAAAATCGTGGTCGTTGAAGGGCCGGGCCAGCGCGGCCAGGGCGTTCTCGATGGGCACCAGCGAGGCGGCGATCTGGTACTTGGCCTCGGCCTCTTCGGCAGTGCGGCCCACGATGGGACGGATGCCGGGCAGCAGGAAGACCTGGGCCGGGTCGCGGCCGGCGGCGGCCACACGGGCCTTCACGTCGCGGTAGTAGGCCTGGGCCTCGGGCAGGGTGTCGGCATGGAAGAAGATCGCGTCGGCCCGCCGGGCCGCGAAGTTCTTGCCGTCTTCCGAGGCACCGGCCTGGAAGATCACCGGCTGCCCCTGGCGCGAGCGGGCGATGTTCAGCGGCCCCTCGACCTGGAAGAACTCACCCTGGTGGTCCAGGCGGTGCAGCTTGGCCGGGTCGAAGAACTGGCCGGTGGCCTTGTTGCGCACCAGGGCATCGTCCTCCCAGCTGTCCCACAGGCCTTGCACCACATCCAGGTGCTCGTTGGCCAGGCGGTAACGCACATCGTGCGCGTAGTGCTCGGCCTGGCTGTAGTTGCGCGCGCTGCCGTCCAGCCACGAGGTGACCACGTTCCAGCCGGCGCGACCACCGCTGATGTGGTCCAGCGAGGCGAACTGGCGCGCCACGGTGAAGGGCTCGCTGTAGCTGGCCGTGACCGTGCCCACCAGGCCGATCTTGGAGGTGACCGCGGCCAGGGCCGACAGGATGGTGAGGGGCTCGAATCGGTTCAGGTAGTGCGGGCTGGAGCGCTCGGTGATGTGCACGCTGTCGGCCACAAACAGGAACTCGAAGCGCCCCTGTTCGGCCAGCTGGGCCTGCTCGGCATAGAACTTGAAATTGACGCTGCCGTCGGCCAGCGCGGCCTCGTGGCGCCAATCGCCCCAGCCGGCGCCCACGCCATGCAGCACAAAGCCGAGTTTGAGTTGTCGTGTTGTCATGAAAGACCTTTCGGGGATGAATGGAACTGAGATGCGACACCGTAGGCGCCGCAGACCCCTTAGCCAACGAAGATTTGCGGTGATCGATATGTGCCGGGTGCCAGGTTCCCGGCACGGGGTGGGTTCAGTCCGCCAGGGCGGGCACGGCAGGCTGCGCCGCACCCAACAGGGGCCAGGGCTCGGGCGGTGGTGGCGGCGGCGGGGGCGGTGGCGCGGTGGCCGCCAAGCGGGTGGGGGCACGGCCTTCGTCCAGCGCGGCACGCACCACGCCTGCCGTGAGGCTGGGGGCAAAGGCCTCGATGAATGACTCTTCATACGAGCGCAGGTAGGTGCCCGAACGCACGGCCAACCGGGTCAGGTTGAAGCCGAACAGGTGGCTGGCATCCAGCGCGCGCAGGCCTTTGTCGCGCAGCGGGTCGAAGGCCATGCTGGCCACGATGCCCACACCCATGCCCAGCTCGGCGTAGGTCTTGATGACGTCGGCGTCCATGGCGGTCAGCGCGATCTCGGGCTGCACCTGGTGGTGCGCAAAGGCCTCGTCGATGTGCGAGCGGCCGGTGTAGCCGGTGTCGTAGGTGATCAGCGGAAACTCGGCCAGGCGGCTCAGCGTCACCGGGCCGTCGTGCTGCAGCAGCTCGTGCCCGGGCGGGACCACCAGCGAGTGGCTCCAGCGGTAGCAGGGCAAGGCCACCAGGCCCTCGAACTGGGCCAGCGCCTCGGTGGCGATGCCCACATCGGCCTCGCCCGCCAGCAGCATGGCGGCCACCTGCTGGGGCGTGCCCTGGTGCAGGTGCAGCCGGATTTCGGGGAAGTGCTGCGAGAACTGCTTGACCGCCCGCGGCAGGGCGTATCGGGCCTGCGAGTGCGTGGCCGCCACCGACAGCTGGCCGCTGCGCGGCGCCACGTACTCCTGCCCGGCCTTGCGCAGGTTGTGGCTGTTGAGCAGGATGCGCTCGATGATGGGCAGCACATGGCTGCCGGGCTCGGTCAGGCCCGTGAGGCGCTTGCCCACGCGCACGAACAGCTCGATGCCGAGCTCATCCTCCAGCTCGCGGATCTGCCGGCTCACGCCGGGTTGCGAGGTGTTCAGGGTCTGGGCCACCTCGGTGAGGTTGAAGCCGCGTCGCACGGCCTCTCGCACCGATCGGAGTTGCTGGAAGTTCATGGCGGATGCGTCCTGGGGGTTGGGTCACTTCATAGGCCTCGACAGCGTCGATGGCCTCTGAAAAGGACGCGATTCTTCGCCAGTTGCCCGCCGCAGAAAACGAATATTTGGGCAGCACCTTATCGCCAAAACGAGCAAGCAAAAGCACCCGCCCAGCACCGATGGCCAGGCCCTTTTCAGGGCCCGGCCATGCGGGTGGCGGGCAGCACGCGGGCTGCACCGAAGGGCTCAGGCTGGCGTGTTCAAAGCCCCAGTGCGCGGCGGCCCGCCGCGATGTGCACGCTGTCGTCCTGCGGGGTGTGCACCACGCCGCACTGCACGTCGCGCAGGTGGCGTTCCAGCGGGTTGCGCCGGGCCAGGCCGTGGTTGCTGCTCAGGGCCACGGCCTGCTGCACGGCCTGCAAGGCATTGTGCGTGGTGACCGACTTGACGATGCCGCTGTCGGCGTAGTTGGGCTCCAGGCCGGCTTCCAGGTCGGAGACCAGGCTGTCGATCAGACGTTGGTTCACCTTCAGCAAGGCCTCGATCTGGCCCAGGTGCTCCTGCGCCCGTGGCAAGGTGGACAGCGCCGCGCCGAGGCTGCTGGGTTTGCGGTCGTGCAAAAAACCCACCACCCAGTCGCGGGCGGCGCGGGCCACCCCGGTGTACAAGGCCGCAAAAAAGGCGGCCATTTCACCTTGCATCAGCAGGTCGCCCTGGCCCCAGTCGGCCGGGGCACGCAGCTCCAGCGGCGCGTCCGCGGGCAGCAACACGTCTTCGAAGACGATGTCGTGGCTGCCGCTGGCGCGCAGGCCCAGGTGGTCCCAGGTGTTCTCGATGCGGGTGCCGGGCAGGCCGGCGGGTACCAGGAAAAAGCCGGTGCGCGGCTGCTCGTCGTCGGTGCGGGCCCAGACCAGGTACCAGGCCAGGATCGGTGCTCCGGTGGAGTAGATCTTGCGCCCCGACAGGCGCCAACCGCCGTCGGGCTGACGCCGGGCGATGGTGGCCGCCAGACCGCCGCGCGCAGGCGTGCCCAGCTCAGGCTCGACCCGCAGGGCATTGGACAGGCTGACACGCTGCAGCGAATCCTGCACCACGCGGCGCGCCAGCGCCTCGGGCCAGGGCTTGTGGCGCCGGCCCATGCCACGGTGCTGCATGTACTGCATGGTCAGCACCAGGGCGGTGGCCGGGTCGCCATGCGCCACGGCACCCACCACATCGGTGAGCTGGCCCAGGCTGGCGCCCTGCCCGCCATAGGCCACCGGGGCGGCCAGGGTCAGCAGGCCGGCAGCATGCAGGTCGTCGAAGTTGCGGAACGGGAAGCTGCCATCCAGGTCATGCGCCGGCGCACGGGCCGCGAACTCGACGGCCAGGGCGCGTGCGGTCTGGCCCCAGCTCAGCGGGGCGTTCACTGCAGCACCTCGGGTTGCTCGCGCACGATGATGTCGTAGAAGCCCTTGAACGAGAACTCGGCGCCGCCCGGGCGGCCGACCTGGCTGTGGGTCAGCACGGCCACGTCATGCGGGATCGGCTGCGGCTTGCCGGCGGCTTCGGCCAGCAGCTGGGTGTGGCAGGCGTTGTCCAGCGCGATGTACCACCAGGCGGCCGACTCGACCGAGGGGCCGGCGGTCAGGATGCCGTGGTTCTTCAGGATCACGGCCTTGCGCTGGCCCAGCGCCTTGCCGATGCGGAAGCCCTCGTCGGTCTCCAGCACCACGCCGCTGAAGGTGTCGAACAGGGCGTGGTCCTGGTAGAAGGCGCAGCCGTCCTGGGTCAGGGGGTCGAGTTCACGACCCAGGGTGGACCAGGCCTTGCCGTAGGTCGAATGGGTGTGGGCCGCGGCCACGATGTCGGGGCGGGCCTCGTGCAGCGCGGCATGGATGGCGAAGGCGGCCCGGTTGAGCGGGCCCTGGCCCACCACGATCTCACCCTGCGAGTTGACCAGCAGCAGGTCGGACACCTTGATCTGCGAGAAGTGCAGGCCCAGGGGGTTGACCCAGAAGTGGTCGGTCAACTCGGGGTCGCGCGCCGTGATGTGGCCGGCCAGACCGTGGTCAAAGCCAAAGCGGGCGAACAGGCGGAAGGCCACGGCCAGGCGCTCCTTGCGGTGGCGGCGCTCGGCCTCCACGCTGGTGCGGGCCGGGGTTTCATCGAACCAGTCCTTGCGTTGTGGGTTGGGGTTGCGCACCAGGGTGAGCGAAGGGGTTTGCAGAACAGCAGACATGGGGGTGCTCCTTCAGGCGGCTTTGAGTTGCGCTTGGGCAGCGGCGGCGGCATCGCGCTCGGCGACCTTCTGGCGCACCAGCGGCAGCAGTTCGCGCCCGTAGTCGATGGCGTCCAGCAAGGGGTCGAAGCCCCGGATCAGGAAGGTGCTGATGCCCAGGTCGTAGTACTTGAGCAGGGCGTCGGCCACCTGCTCGGGCGTGCCCACCAGGGCGGTGGTGTTGGAGCGGCCGCCAGTTTCGCGGGCGATCGCCGTCCACAGGCGTTCGTCCACCCGGTCGCCCTGGGCCGCATCGGCCAGCAGGCGGCGCGCGCCCTCGCTTTGCTGCGGGCCGCCGCGGGCAAAGCCCTGCAGCGAGCGCACGCGGCGCGTGTCTTCGAGGATGCGTTCAGCCCGGGCCCAGGCCTCGTCCTCGGTGCGGCCCAGGATGGGGCGGAAGGAGATGCTGAAGTCGATCTCACGGCCATGCTGGGCGGCCGAGGCGCGCACCCGGCGCACCAGGTCGCCGGCCTGGGCCAGCGACTCGCCCCACAGGGCATAGACGCTGGCGTGCTTGCCCGCCACCTGCAGCGCGGCCTCGGAGGCGCCGCCGAAATAGATCGGCAGGTGCGGCTGCTGCAGGGGCTTGACCTCGGACCAGCCGCCCTCGATGCGGTAGAAGCGGCCTTCGTGGTTCAGGGGCTTGTCGGCCGTCCAGATCTGGCGCAGCACGCTCAGGTACTCGTCGGTGCGGGCATAGCGGTCGTCGTGGCCCAGGAAGTCGCCATCGCGGCGCTGGTCTTCGTCCGAGCCACCGGTGATGTAGTGCACGGCCACGCGGCCGTCGGTGTACTGGTCCAGCGTGGCCAGCTGGCGCGCCGTGACGGTGGGTTGCTGCAGACCCGGGCGGTGCGCCAGCAAGAACTTGATGCGCTGGGTGACCGAGGCCGCGTAGGTGACCGCCAGCAGGTTGTCGGGGCTGGTGGCATGCGCCGGCACCAGGATGCGGTCAAAGCCGGCGTGCTCATGGGCCTGGGCAAACACTCGCACAAAGTCGCGGTCGATCACCGGGCCGCGGCGGGGGAAGGTTTCAGAGACTTCGTGCGGCTGGATCATGCCGATGAACTGGACACTCATGGGGGACTCCTGTGTTGGAAGGACGGTGAAGGGCTTCACGGATGGCCTCACGATAGGCCGCCGCCGCCCCCGCAACAACGAAGCAAAACGCGTGAGGACATGCGCTTTCGGCATGTCCGTGCCGCGCGCAACAAGCGCTAGTGCGGGACGCCACCCCGGCGCGGTGCCACCGGGTCGGCGTCCATGGCAGCCACCAGGGCGCCGAGCGGGTCCGCGTCCTGTGCCTGCGAAGGGGGTTGCCGGGCCTCGACCGATCCCGTGCGGCACACCAGATCGGCGGCCGACCAGACCTGCCCCGCCGGGGCGCGGGCCCGCAGCCAGCCCTGGCGGTCCACCAGCAACTGCTGCGCCGGGGTCTTGCCCCGGGCTGGGTCCTGAGGCTGGCCCAACACCAGGGCCAGGGCCTGCTGAAAGTCCGCCGCCTCGGCCTCGATCACCCGGCAATCGCTGCCGAGGGCTGCGCCCTGCCCCACCGCCAGCACGCGCGGGTCCAGCGGCAGCGCCACACCCGGGCCGCTGGCCACCAGCAGGCGCTGCCCCTGCAAACTGCGCAAGGGGCGCAGCTCCGGCGCCACGCCACAACGCACCTGGGCATCGGGCAGGCGCACCGGCAGCTCCCAACGGCCTTCACGCGCCAGGGTCTGACCCGAGGCCTGGGCCTGCAGAAAATCGAGCACGGCCCAGGTGTCGGCCTCACTCAGGGCTTGGGCAAAGCCGGGCATGGTGGTCTGGCCATCGCGGTCTTGCAGGCCGTGACGCACACGCCACCACAGCTCGCCCTCCAGGCGTTGCCACAGCAGGCGCCCATTGAGCCGCGGTGGCCACATGGGCAAGGCAGGCGCATCGGGCCCTTCACCGCCACCATCCGCGGCGTGGCAGCGCTGGCAATGCTGGTGGTACACGGCCTGACCGCGCACGATGGAACGGGCGCTGAAGCCGCTGTCACTGACATGGAAGCTGCTGGGCAGCGCCGGCCCGGCCAGCAGGCCGAACACGCCCCAGGGCGCGGCGGCCAGCAAGGCCACTGCAGCGACCAGGCCAGGCCAGCGGGCTCGCCGCCAAAAGACCGCCAGCCCCATCAGGGGGAATGCGATGGCCAGGGCTGCAGCGCACAGCAACAGGCGGCGTGCCTGCCCGGGCTCGAACACCATCAGTTCGCCATGCAGGCGCTGCGCCCAGGGCCACACCGGCTGGCCGGCCAGCGGTTCGCTCAGGCCCAGGGCAAACCACAGCCGGCGCAGGGCATCCTGCACCTCGTACAGCGCGCCGAGCACGGTGTTGACCTGCTCGGGCGTGGGGGTCCAGTCGATCACGCGCTCAGCCCGACTCCAGCCACGGACCTCACCAGCTGGCGTCCAGACCCAGGTGGGCCAGGGCCTGGTGACGCAGCTCGGCCAGACGCGGGTCACCGCGGTGGCGCGGATAGGGCGCCTCGTTGACCAGCTCGGCCACGATGCGCGAGGGCCGGTCCGACAGCACGATCACGCGCTGGGCCAAGAAGAAGGCCTCCTCCACATCATGCGTGACCAGCAGGGCTGAGAAGCCCTGGCGCTGCCACAGCGCCAGCAGCTCGGTCTGCATGGTCAGCCGGGTCAGCGAGTCGAGCTTGCCCAGCGGCTCATCCAGCACCAGCAGGCTGGGGTCGTTGACGATGGCACGCGCCAGCGCCACGCGCTGCGCCATGCCGCCCGAGAGCTGGTGCGGGTAGGCCTTGGCGAAGTCCTGCAGGCCCACCAGCTTGAGCGCGGCCTCGACCCGGGGCTGCAGCGCCGCCAGCGTGCCGCGCGCCTGCGGCCCCAGGGCCACGTTGTCGCGCACGGTGCGCCAGGGGAACAGCGTGGGGTCCTGGAACACCACGATGCGCGACGGATCGGGCCGGGTGACCGGCACACCATCGTGCAGGATCTGCCCCGCACTGGGCGGCTCCAGCCCGGCCACCAGACGCAGCAGGGTGGATTTGCCGCAACCGCTGGGCCCGAGCAGGGCCACGAACTCGCCGGGGCGGATGTGCAGGCTCACGCCATCGACCACCGGCAAGGGGCCGGCCGGCCCGTCGAACTGGTGGCTGACCTGCTCGATGTGGATGTCGGCCCCAGCAGGCTTTGCCACGGCGCTTTGCAGCGCGGCACTCGAGGATCTCACCATTGCACCACCCCCTTCTGCCAGGACAGCACGCGATCGCGCACGGTGAACAGCAAGGTGATAACGCCCGAGAACAGCAGCGCCATCACCAGCAGGGCGCCATACATATTGGGGTAGCTGGCCCAGCCCTGGGCCCAGGTCAGGTACCAGCCCAGGCCGGATTTGACGCCCAGCATCTCGGCCACCACCAGGGTGGCAAAGGCATGGCCCAGGCCCATGAACAGGCCCACAAAGACCTGCGGCATGGCGGCCGGAATGGCCACGCGGAACACCAGGAAGGCGTTCGAAGCCCCCAGGGTGCGCGCCACGTCGTAGAACTGGCGGTTCACCGTGGCCACGCCCGACCAGGTCAGGATGGCCACCGGAAAGCCCGTGCCCATGGCGATCAGGAACACCGCGGTGGACCAGCTCGACGGGAAGAAATAGAACGAGATCGGCAACAGCGCGGTGGTCGGGATCGGGCCCAGCACACGCAGCACCGGGTGGATCCAGTAATGGGCACGGCGTGACCAGCCCATCAACACCCCCACCACAAAGCCCACGGCCGCGCCCGAGCCGATGCCCACGCCCAGCAGGATCAGCGAGTTGGCGGCGCTGTCGCTCAGGCGGCGCCAGTCGCTCACGTACACATCGGCCAGGCTTTGCGGCGGCGCAAAGAAGGGGGTGGGCAGCCAGCCCAGCTTGGCCGTGACCAGCTCCCAGGCCAGAAAGCCCACGCCCAGCACCGTGAGCCAGGGGCCGAAGCCGCGCAGGCGCTGCACCACCGGAGCGGCCAGACGCCCGCCCAGGCTCAGCACGGCCAGTGCGGCTGCCAGCCCCAGGCTGAACCAGCCGAACTCGGCGGTGTAGTTCCAGTCGCTGAAACCCACCGGCTTGTTCGGCCAGCCCAGGGTGAGCGCCCCCAGGGCGGCCCAGGCCACGGCCGCTGCCAGGCCGGTGGCCCACCAGGCCGAAGGCGCCGGCGACTCGCGCCGCAGCGGCAGACCGGCTGCGGCCGGGGCTGAATGCACGGTGCTGTTCATCACGCCGCTCCTCAGGACAGCACGTCGGCGTGCACGAACTCGGCAAAGCGCACCGGGTCGGTGGTGGGCTTGAGCACGCCCACCAGCTTGAAGTCACGGGCGAAGAACTCGATCTCTTTCTTCAGCGCCACACCACTGGGGTGGTGCTTGTGGGTCAGCGTGCCCAGCACGGTGCGCAGGTCGTCCACCGACACCTTGGAGTAGGGGCTGTAGATCTTGGCAGCTTCGTTGGGGTTGTTGGCCACGAAGTCGGAGGCCTCGTTGATCGAACGCGCCAGGGCGGCCGCAGTGGCGCGGTCTTCACGCGCCAGCTTGCCGCTGACCCCCAGCACGCAGCAGGTCTTGTCGGCGTACTCGCCACTCAGGTTGGTGGCCAGCTCGATCAGGCCCTTGGTCTTGCGCTCGATCACGAACAGGTTCGGGTCACCGTCGGCGATCGCGTGGGCCTCGCCCTTTTCCACCGCCACGCCCAGCAGGTCGCCGGGGAACTGGCGCCAGGTCACGTCCTTCTCAGGGTCGATGCCGGCCTTGGTGAACAACACCGAGAAGAAGTTCTTGCCCGGGCTGTTCAGGTCCGACACCGCAATGGTCTTGCCCTTGAGCTTTTGCAGGCTGGTGACCCCGGCCGGGCCATAGCCCACCAGGCGGGTGCAGCCGCCGTGTGAGCTGCTGACCAGCTTCACGTCGAAGCCCGACTCGAGCGGCTTGATCCAGCGGTGGATCATGCCCAGGCCGGCATCGGCCTTGGAGGTGGCAATCGACTCCAGCAACTGGTCGGTGGAGCCGGTGTAATTGATGAGCTCGACATCCAGGCCGTTTTTCTCGAAGATGCCGCGCGTGATGGCCACCGGCACCGGGGCCAGGCACACGGCATTGGCGTTCCAGGCCAGCTTGACCGGGCGCAGCTTGCCGGCCGCCAGCACCTGGCTGGCGCCCACGCCGGCCACGGCCGACAGGCCCAGCGCGCCCACCGAGCGCAACAGGCGACGGCGCGAAGGCAGGATGATCGAAGACGCAGAGGCGTTGAGGGGTGTTGTCATGGGAACCTTTCAGTCTGGGCGGGTCGTTCAGGCCTTGGCAGGCCCGTGCGGGCCGCGGCGCAGGCCGCAGGCGCCGCTGCTGGGAGCGGATTTGACAGAAATCATTCGCCCCATGGAAATAAGAAAACCGGCCATGCTTATGAAGAAGTTGCCAAGCGCGCCGCGGCGCATTGCGCTCCAATACAGGCTGCCCCTGAAGCCGGGCCGCCCCGTCCCCTGATTTCCTGCCCCAGAAGCCCATGAGCCAGAACACCCCGCCCCAGCAGTCCAACTTGCCCCACTTGCCCCGTCTGCGCGAGTTCGTGCAGCAGTTCACCCGCCTGATCGACACCGGCGCCGACGAAGCGCGCCTGCTGCACGAAGGCGGCGCGCTGCTGGCCGCCCTGGTGGCCCACGACGACTGGCTGCCCACCGAACTGAGCCAGCCCCACCCCGAGCACTACCAGCAGTACCTGCTGTACGCCGATGCGCGCGAGAACTTCTCGGTGGTGAGCTTTGTGTGGGGCCCGGGCCAGGCCACACCCATCCACAACCACACGGTGTGGGGCCTGATCGGCATGCTGCGCGGCCAGGAACGCTCGCAGGCCTATGCCCAGGACGCGGCCGGCCACTGGCGCCCCACGGGCGAGGCCCACGAGCTGCACCCGGGCCAGATCGACGCCGTGTCGCCCCGCATCGGTGACGTGCACCGGGTGAGCAATGTGCTGGCCGACCAGGTGTCGATCAGCATCCATGTGTACGGCGCCAACATCGGGGCCGTGAAGCGCTCGGTGTTCCTCGAAGACGGCACCGAGAAGCCCTTTGTGTCGGGCTACAGCAACCGCAGCCTGCCCAACCTGTGGGACCGCTCGGCCGAGGTGCGCGCCAGCCTGCAAGGCTGAGCGGCCGCCCCGTCCTCCCGCTTTCGACACTCCCCCTTCATCCAAAACAAGAAACTGCACCGTGACCACTGCCCTGCCCACCACCCCCTACGCCCAAGTCCGCGAACACCTGCTGGCCGGGCGCGAGATCGCCCTGCTGGATGTGCGCGAGGAAGACCCCTTTGCCCAGGCCCACCCGCTGTGGGCCGCCAACCTGCCCGTGGGCCGCATCGAGCTCGATGCCTGGACCCGCATCCCGCGCCGCGACACCCCGGTGGTGGTGTTCGATGACGGCGAAGGCCTGGCCGAGACGGCCGCGCGCCGCCTGCAGGCCCTGGGCTACAGCGAGGTGTCGCTGTTGGCCGGCGGCCTGCAGGGCTGGCGCGATGCAGGCGGCGAGCTGTTCCGCGACGTCAACGTGCCCAGCAAATCCTTTGGCGAGCTGGTCGAGGCCGAGCGCCACACCCCCTCGCTGCCCGCCGAAGAGGTGAAAGCCCTGATCGAAAGCCAGGCCAATGTGGTGGTGCTGGATGCGCGCCGCTTCGACGAATACCAGACCATGAGCATCCCCAGCGGGGTGAGCGTGCCCGGGGCCGAGCTGGTGCTGCGCGCCGCTGCCCTGGCGCCCGACCCGAGCACCCACATCGTGGTCAATTGCGCAGGGCGCACACGCAGCATCATCGGCACCCAGTCGCTGGTGAATGCCGGCCTGCCCAACCGCGTCACGGCCTTGCGCAACGGCACCATCGGCTGGCTGCTGGCCGGCCAGAAGCTGGACCACGGCGCCAGCCGCCGTGCCCCCGAGGTGAGCCCCGAGCAACAAGCCCGCGCCGCCGCGCAGGCCCGCGCCGTGGCCGACCGCGCCGGGGTGCGCCGCGCCACGCTGGCCGATCTGCCCGCCTGGGCGGCTGAAACCAGCCGCACCACCTACCGCTTCGATGTGCGCACGCCCGAGGAATTTGCCCACGGCCACCTGCCGGGCTTTCGCAGCGCCCCCGGCGGCCAACTGGTGCAGGAGACCGACCACCAGGCCCCCGTGCGGGGTGCGCGCATCGTGCTGGCCGACACCGATGGCGTGCGCGCCAACATGAGCGCCTCGTGGCTGGCCCAGATGGGCTGGGAGGTGCATGTGCTCGACCCACTGCCCGCACGGGCCCTGACCGAGACGGGCTCGGCCCCCACCGCCGTGCCCCCGCCCGAGCAGCCGATCCCGCTGATCTCGGTGGCCACGCTGCAGGGCTGGCTGGCCGAGGGCAGCGACACGGTGGTGATCGACTTCACCCCCAGCGCCAATTACGTGAAACGCCACATCCCGGGCGCCTGGTGGGCGCTGCGCTCGCAGCTGGCCCAGGGCCTGGCCCACATCCGCCGCCAGCAGCCCGGTGCGCAGCGACTGGTGCTGACCTGCGGCAGCTCGGCCCTGGCCGCCTACGCGGTGGCCGAAACCGCGCGCCTGAGCCCGGGGCTGAGCGTGTCACTGCTGGACGGCGGCACCCAGGCCTGGATCGAAGCCGGCCTGCCGCTGGAAAGCGGCGAAACCCGACTCGCCGCCCCCCGCATCGACCGCTACCGCCGCCCCTATGAAGGCACCGATGCCCTGCGTGAAGCCATGCAGGGCTACCTGGACTGGGAGTTCGGCCTGGTCGAACAACTGGGCCGCGATGGCACGCATGGCTTCAAGGTGATCTGAGGCACACCCCCAGGCGGGTGTTGCATTTACTCTTTTCAGAACTAAAATTTATTTACGCCTTTTAAGAGTATTTTTCACCACACCTGGGAGCGCCATGAAGCACCTCCTGCTGTCATCGCTGCAATGGGGGCAGTTGATGCGATCCGCACGCAAGCGCATGGGGCTCAACCAGCACGAGTTGGGTGCCCGTGTGGGCCTGAGCCAGGCACGCATCTCCAAGATGGAGCGCGAGCCCCAGAGCATCACCCTGGACCAGTTGCTGGCCTTGCTGGGCACGCTCGGCCTGGAACTCACCGTGCAAGAGCGGCCAGACAACAGCGCTGCCGACCCCGCTGCGCCGCAGGCCTCCGGCAACGAAGTGGCTTGGTGAGATGGGCCGCGCCTCGCACCAACGCGCCCTGAGCACCTCTGCCCAAGCCCTGTCGCGCATGCCGCCGGAATGAGCTGAAACGGCAACAGTGGCACGAACAATCAATCCGCCTGGAACCCCGAGGCCTTGATCACCGGCTCCCAGCGCTTGGCCGAGGCCGCGCCGCGGCTGGCCAGTTCTTCGGGCGACTTGCCCACGGGCAGAAAGCCCATGGTGGCCAGGCGCTCGCGCACATCGGGCAGGGCCAGCACCTTGGCCAGGGCCTGGTTCCAGCTGGCCACGGCCGCGGCCGGGGTGCGGGCCGGGGCGTACAGGCCGTTGAAGCCCATGCCCGAAATGGCGGGGTAGCCCTGCTCGGCAAAGGTGGGCACATCGGGCAGCTGCGGCACGCGCTGCTCGGACGACACCGCCAGCACCCGGATCTTGCCGGCGCGGTGGCCTTCGACCAGGGAACTCATGACGTCGATGTCGGCACTGATCTGCCCGCCCATCAGGGCCAGCACGGCGGGGGCGCTGCCCTGGAAGGGGATGTCCTCCATCTTCACGCCGATGGCCTCGCCCAGCACCATGCCGAAGAAGTGGTGCGGCGCGCCGCGCGCCGGGATGCCGTAGTTGGCCTGACCCGGGTTCTTGCGTGCCCAGGCCACGTACTCGGCCAGGGTCTTGGCCGCGGGGGCGGTGCCGGCGGCCAGGGCAAACGGAAACTCCGACACCGTGCCGATGGGCAGCAGGTCGCGCTGCGGGTCGTAGCTGAGCTTGCGCATGGTGTAGGGGTACAGCGCCACCAGCGCATCCGGCCCCAGCATGACCACGCTGCCGTCTGCGGCTGAATTCTTCAGCACCTCCACCGCCAGCCGGCCGCCGGCGCCGGGCTTGTTGTCGACCAACACCGGGCGCTTGAGTTCGTCCTTGAGCTTTTCGGCCAAGACCCGTGCCAGGGCATCGAACGAGCCCCCGGCCGGAAAGCCCACCAGGATGCGCGCCGCGGGGCCTTCGGGCTGGGCCTGGGCCGCCGGGCTCAGGCCCAGGGTGGCGGCCACGAGGGCAGCGCAGGCGAGGCCGCGGCGGGTGAGGGATGAGGTCTTGGGGTTCATGGCTTGTCTCTTTGGGATGTGGGTTTTGAGGGGCGGTGCTGCCGCTCAGCAGCCGCGGGTGATCGGGGTGTGCACCGGCTTGTGGCGCAGGCCCAGGCGCAGCAGCTCGAGCTTGGCCAGGGCCTGGCGGTGCACCTCGTCGGGGCCGTCGGCCAGGCGCAGGGTGCGCTGGTCGGCGTACGAGAAGGCCAGCGGAAAGTCCTCGCTCACGCCGCCCCCGCCGTGCGCCTGGATGGCCCAGTCGATCACCTTGCAGGCCATGCTGGGGGCCACGATCTTGATCATGGCGATCTCGGCCTGGGCGGCCTTGTTGCCCACGGTGTCCATCATCCAGGCGGCCTTGAGTGTGAGCAGGCGGGCCTGCTCGATCAGGCAGCGGGCCTCGGCGATGCGCTCGTGCCATACGCCCTGCTCGGCCACGGCACGGCCGAAGGCATGGCGGCTGGCCAGGCGCTGGCACATCAGCTCAAACGCCCGCTCGGCCGCCCCGATGGAGCGCATGCAGTGGTGGATGCGCCCCGGCCCCAGGCGGCCCTGGGCGATCTCGAAGCCCCGCCCCTCGCCCAGCAGCAGGTGGGCCACGGGCACCCGCACATCGGTCAGCGAGACTTCCATGTGGCCGTGCGGAGCGTGGTTGAAGCCGAACACCGACAGGGCACGTTCCACCTTCACGCCCGGGCTGTCGGCCGGCACCAGGATCATGGACTGCTGCTGGTGGCGCGCGGCCTCGGGGTTGCTCTTGCCCATCACGATGAACAGCGCGCAGTGCTGGCTGCCTGCCCCGGTGGACCACCACTTGCGGCCATTGATCACGTACTCGTCGCCCTCGCGGCGGATCTCGCACTGGATGTTGGTGGCGTCGGACGAGGCCACCTCGGGCTCGGTCATCAAAAAGGCCGAGCGGATCTCGCCGCGCAGCAGGGGCTCCAGCCAACGGTCTTTCTGGGCCTCGGTGGCGTAGCGGTCCAGGGTTTCCATGTTGCCGGTGTCGGGGGCGGCACAGTTGAAGACCTCGCTGGCCCAGTGCACCCGGCCCATCACCTCGCACAGCGGCGCGTATTCGAAGTTCGACAGGCCCTCGGGGACGCGCGGCGAGTGCGGCAGAAACAGGTTCCACAGGCCTTGCGCGCGGGCCAGGGCCTTGAGGCGCTCGACCGTGGGGCAATGGCCCCAGCCTTCGGGGCCGAAGCTGCCCTGGGCGGCCGCCTCGCGCGCCACCTGGGCCTCATTGGGCAGGATGTGCTCGTTCATGAAGGCCTGCAGGCGCTGACGCAGCTCGGCGGTCTTGGGGGGTTCCTGGAACAGATTCATGGCGTTCTTCATGGGGTTCTTTCAGAAGGTGGATCGAAAAGGCTCAGCCGCTCACCAGGCGCCAGCCACGCTCGGCCACGGCACCGGCCTGGGCCGACACCTCACGGGCGATGGGGCTGGCGGCCGTGCCGTCCTGCACGCGGCGGGCAATGCCTTGCAGGATGGCGCCCAGGCGGAACAGGTTGCAGGCGAGGTAGAAGGGCCAGTCGGCCTGCACGGCGGCCAGGTCGTCGCGGCCCATGCGGGCCAGGTAGCGCGCCACAAAGTCCTGCTCGGTGGGGAGGCCCAGCGCCGCCAGGTCCAGCCCGGCCAGGCCCTGCAGCGGGCCCGGGGGGTGGTGCCAGGCCATGGCGTGGTAGGCCAGATCGCTCAAGGGGTGGCCCAGGGTGGACAGCTCCCAGTCCAGCACGGCCAGCACGCGGGGCTCGCTGGGGTGGAACACCATGTTCTCCAGGCGGTAGTCGCCATGCAGCAGGGCCAGGGCCTGCGGATCGCGCGCCGAGGCCGGGATGTGGGTGGGCAGCCATTCGATCAGGCGCTCCATGGCCGGCAGCTCGGTGGTCTGACTGGCGCGGTACTGGCGCGTCCAGCGGGCGATCAGGCGCTCGAAATAGGCCTCGGGGCGACCGAAATCCTGCAGGCCGCGCGCCCGCCAGTCCACCCGGTGCAGGGCCGCGAGCACGCGGTTGGCCTCGTCGTGGACGGCGGCGCGCTCGGCCGGGCTCAGGCCTGGCAGCGAGGCCTCGCGCAACACCCGGCCCGGCACAAAGGCCATCAGGTAGAAGGCGGCGCCGATGACCGACTCATCGGCGCAGAACTCATGCACCTGGGGCACAGGCACCTCGCTGCCCTGCAAGGCCTGCAACACCGCGAACTCGCGCTCGATGGCATGGGCCGAGGGCAGCAGCGCGGCCTGGGGCCCGGGTTTGGCACGCAGCACGCGCTGGCTGCCGTCGCCCGCCGTCAAGAGCCAGGTGGGGTTGGACTGGCCGCCGGCCAGTCGACTCAGTTGCAGGCCGGCGGCGGCGGCCGGCCAATGGGGGGCCAGCCAGGCCTGCAGGGCAGGCCCATCGGGCGACAGCGGGCTTTTGGGGGCAGTTTCGGTGGCCATAAATCCTTCTTTTGTCGCATTGTCGGACAATTAGACAGTACGACGTAACACCGAGAAAACCCCGAGCGTCACGACCGCGACAAGGCCAGTACCCGGCCCGCCGCGCGCCGGGGCTGTGCGGCGGCACGGGCTACACTGCGCAACCCAGCCCTCCTCCGCCCTGCCAACCTTGCCCATGGACATCGAAAAGCTGCAGTTCTCACCCGCCTACCGACTGGTCTCGGAAGACCTGAGGCGGCGCATCGTGAGCGGTGAACTGCAGCAGGGCGAAGCCCTGCCCACCGAGACCGAGCTGGCCACGGGCTTTGGCGTGCACCGGTCGACCATCCGCGAGGCCTTGCGCCAGCTGGAGCAGGACGGCCTGCTGCGGCGCGACGGCAAGCGCCTGCTGGCGGCCACGCCCGAGCACAGCGCCCTGTCGCAGGCGGCCGAGCGCGCCCTGCGCATGCGACAGGTGAGTTTTCTGGACGTGTGGCAGGTGGCCTCGGCGCTGGAGCCGCTGTGCGCGGCACTCGCCGCCCCCCAGATCACCGAAGACGAACTGGCAGGACTGGAGGACAACCTGCAGCGCACCCGCGCGCTGCTGCAGGCCGGCGGCTCTCCGGTGGAGATCGACATCGAGTTTCAATCTCTGGTGGCCCAGGCCACGCACAACCAGGCCCTGCTGCTGGCCCGGGGGCCGATCAGCCAGCTGATGCTGGCGGGGTATGCCGCCATCGCGCCCCGGCTGCCCCAGTCGGGCGCCCGCCTGCTGGAGGTGCATGAACAGGTGACGGCCGCGCTGCGCCGCCACGACGCGGTCGAGGCCGAGGCCTGGACGCGCAAGCATCTGCAGGATTACCGGCGCGGCTGCGAGATCGCCGGCCTGGACATGCGACTGCCCATCCCGCCAGTGGGCTGACCAGCCGCAGAAATATTTTTCTCATTTATGTTGTGGGGGTTTTGGCCTGCTGCAGCAAAACAGCCCCACGATGGATGTTGTTACAAACATCCATGAATCGGGTCCACCCGGACCCAAGCATCGGGGAGGGCCTCTTGAACCTGTTCGCCGGCCTGACGCTGGACACACCCACGCTGGTCTTCTCGATCGGCGCGCTGGCGCTGTTCATGTCGGTGTTCGCCTTCAACACGGCTTTCGCCCTGCCGGCGCGCGACATGGGCCTGCGCAGCTGGGGGCGGGCCATGCTGGCGCTGTGTGGCGGCTTCATGCTGTTCTTTCTGCGTGGCCATGCGCCGCTGGTGCTCACCTTTTTACTGGCCAACGTGCTGGTGCTGCTGAGTTCGGTGATCTGTGTCGACGCGCATGCCCGCCTGCTGGAGCAACCCACCCCCTGGCGCAGGCTGGCCCTGGTGAACGCCCTGGGTGCACTGGGCACCGTGCCGGTTTACCTGGGCTGGCTGCCGCGCGGGGTGGCCATCTTCGCGGTATCGATGACGCTGGGAATCAACTTTGCGATCAGCGCTCACCTGATCTGGCGACGCCAGCCCGGCAACGGGTCGCGGGCCGGCATGCTGGCTGCGGGCATCCTGGCGTCCATGGCGGGGGCCTCTGCGCTGCGCGGCATCTACAGCATCAGCGGAGAACGCGCCAGCGTGCTGATCAGCTCGCAGCAATTGCCCCAAGTGGGCTCGCTGCTGCTGGGAGCCTTGTTCACCGTGGGCAGTTCGCTGGCCTTTCTGGCCATGATCAACGAACGCCAACAGCGCGAGCTGGAGGCGCGGTCACGCCGCGACGGGCTGACCGGGCTGCTCAACCGCACGGCCTTCTTCGAGGCGGCCCACGCCTATGTGGCCGAGCCAGGCGGAGAACGCTTCGGCGTGGTGATGATGGACATTGACTGGTTCAAGAAGATCAATGACCGCTACGGTCACGCCGCGGGTGACACCACGCTGACCCAGCTGGGGCGGCTGATCACCCAGCACACCCGCCTGTCCGACCTGGCCGGGCGCTACGGGGGAGAGGAGTTCTGCCTGCTGCTGAAAGACTGCACGCTGGCCGAAGCCCAGCGGGTGGCACAGCAGCTGGTGAGCGAAGCCGCCCGACAGAGCGTGCGACTGCCCGATGGCGGGGCATTGCACTTCACGCTGTCCGCGGGCTACGCCCAGCGCCAGGGGCTGCAAGAAAGCCTGGAGCAGACGATCAACCGCGCCGACCAAGCCCTGTACGAGGCCAAGCATGCCGGGCGCAATCGGGCTGTGGCCGCCCTGCCCATCGCCGTGCAGGAATCGGTGCCGGCCAGCCCGCAAGGCGGCAGCCCCGACGCAGTCGTCACCTCCCAGCCGGCCTGAGCGCACCGCACCAGGCCTCGCGCCGGCACCCGGCGGAGACAGGCGTGTCAGAAAAAGCCTGACAAAGACCCGACACAAAAGAGACAAGCGGCACAGGCAGAGGCCGACTTAATTTTTGATTGGGGGGTATTCACAATCCATTTCAACAGATCGACATTGCTTCATGCCCCCGGGCGAGGCGCCTCAGAAGGAGTTTGACCATGACCAGCGAACAAATGCTTGCCGAGATCCGCGAAGCCAACCTCACCTACCTGATGCTGGCCCAGTCCCTCATCCGCCTGGACAAGGCCGAAGCCATCTTCCGCCTCGGCCTCAACGAAGAGTCCGCCGACATCCTCTCCGCACTCTCCCCCTCCCAGGTCATGAAGCTCGCCTCGCGCAACACCTTGCTGGCACGCTTCCGCGTCGACGACGAACTCGTCTGGAGCCTGCTCACCAACCACAACACCCAGCAAAAGGTCGGCAACGAAGCCACCAACAAGCTGCACGCCAACATCCTCATGGCCGGCCGCCTCGCAGAAATCCTGTAAGCAGCCCTGCAGCTTCTGACCTTGACCCTGGAGACCCTCATGAGCACCTCTATCGCCACCGCCACCGCCGTCGAGCCCAGCACCGCCGCTCCCGCCGCCGCCGCCAAGGCCCCCGCCAAGAGCGTGCTCAATGAGTCGCGCCAGATCGAGCGCGCCGCCATGCTCATCCGCATGGGCGCCCGCATGCAGGTCCTCGAGTCCGAAACCACCCTCTCCTACGAGCGCCTCATCCGCCTGTACAAAGAGATCGCCGGCAAGTCCCCCTCCAAGGGCCAGTTGCCCTTCTCCACCGACTGGTTCCTCACCTGGCAGGAGAACATCCACTCCTCGCTCTTCCTGAACATCTACGAGTACCTGTCCAAGGCCGCCGACATGGACAGCATCGACCTGCTCACCAAGGCCTGGCGCCTGTACAACGAGCAGGTCCAGGCCGCCGAGATCGAGCCCCTGCTGTCTTTCACCCGCGCCTGGCGCCTGGTCAAGTTCGTCGACGCCGACATGCTCACCATGACCAGCTGCTCGCGCTGCAGCGGCAAGTTCGTCACCGAGCCCTACGAGAACGCACGCCACTTCCTGTGCGGCCTGTGCAACCCCCCGGCACGCGCCGGCAAGAGCAAGGCCAGCGGCGCGCTCATGGTGCATTGAATATGGCCCCCACGGTCGCGCACTTCGTGTCACTCCCTGCCCCCCAAAGGGGGCCCAGCCCGCCTTGGGGCGGCCCGGCGGCGGGCTGACCTCTTCGTTTTAAGTCTGCCGGATCAAGAAGGGGGCCTGATGGCCCTTTCATTTCGCCAAAACGCCCCGCCGGCTTGCGCCGCGGGGCGTTTTGTCGTTTGGGGCAACCCGCTGGATGTTGCCGCCGGCGACCGCGCAGATATTCAAATCCACTGATATTCAAACCGGCCCATGTGTGCCGGCGAAACCCTGCCTGGTCGGTCATGACCGGGCATTGGCGATTCTCAAAAATGCCGCCCCGATACAAGGGCGGTTTTATATCAACGCGCTTACATAAACCCTGACATGGGCCAGCCGTGCCAGCCCGTCGCGCCAGGCGCCTCGCAGCGCAGCGTCGGAAGTCACCGTGCACACCCCGTTTGGTAAAGATATTGAAGACACCACGTATCGACTCTGTAAATATAAATTTAATAATTTAAATATGTACCGAGAAAATGTTTGTTTGTATTTTGATACATGCATTTTCAGTCGGAATTGAAGCAAATCCAGCGGGTTTATCAAACGCCAGTTTCCGGGTCTGAAACCTACGATTCAGACACCCCAACTCTCTGGAGAAAACCCGTGAGCACCATCAACACCAGCAGCGCGTCCTATGCGGCCGGGCTGAGCCCCTACGAGATCAACAACAGGGCCTACGGGCCGGTCGTCGCCAGTGCCATTGGCCTGGTCGATGGGGCTTCCGAGGCCGCCAGCGCGGTCTACAACTTCAGCGCCGAGAGCCTGCAGGCGCTCAGCGACTCCATCAGCGGGAGCGCGGATTCGGTCAGCGCCAGCTTCAGCGACGCCGCCACCGCCGTCAGCAACGGCGTCGAAAGCGTGGTGAACACCGTCAGCGATGCGGCCAGCGAGGGCCTGCAGGCGGTAGAAGACCTGGGCAGCTCGGTCAGCAACACGGCCAGCGAAGTCACCAGCGCCGTCACCGATGCCCTGAGCAGCGCCACCAGCACCGTCACCGACGCCGTGAGCAGCGCGGCCAGCAGCGTGGGCGATGCAGCCAGCTCGGTGGGCAGCAGCATCAGCGACACGGCCAGCAGCATTGCGGCCTACGTGACCCTCGGCGCCCTGGGCACCAAGAGCTTGCTCGACACCACGGCCTGACCCCCTCACGCAGGAGACTCATCATGAAGGCAAGACTGGCACATCACCGTCCCCCCGCACTGCGCCGCAACGCCCGCCTGACACGGACCCTGGCCCGACTGGGCACGCTGGGCCTGGCGGCGGCTCTGGGGGGCTGCTCCATCCTCAGCCCGGTCCCCTTGCTGGAACTGGCCAAGGGCACGGCCAACGTGACCAGCGTGGCCGTTCAGTCGAGCTCCGGCAAGGCCAGCGACACGGTCTATCACCTGCACAGCACGGTCAAGACGGTGTGCATCGAATACAACCCCACCGCGCCCGTGGCCGATGTGGTGCCTGCGTTGCAGCTGGAGCTGCGCAAGCACGCGATCGAGAGCCGGGTCTACCAGGCCAATGCCTGGAACCAGCATTGCCCGGTGTGGCTGCGCTACACGGCCTACATGGACTGGGGCACCCAGCCCTACAACGACGAGTTGCGGCCGTACGTCAACAACATCTCGCTGACCCTGCACAACGACCGGGGCCAGGTGCTGTCGACCAGCAACTACCGCTTTGATGGCGGCGGCTTCAACTCCAGCAAGTGGGCCTCGACCCGCGACAAGCTGGGCCCCGTGGTGACGGCCCTGGTCACCGGTTTCGAATGACGGCCCAGCGCGGCCAAGGAGCTTCCATGCCTCAACTCTCACTCTCGTCCTCGCAGCGCCTGCTGATCCTGTGCGCGACAGCCGCCCTGCTCGGAGCTTGCAGCACCCCCACCCCGGTCAGCACCGTGCCCGGCCCGCTGACAGCCACCCCGCTGGCCGCGCCCCTGAACATCGAACGGGCCAACACCGGCTCGCTGTTCCAGCCCGGCATGACGACCGCCTCGCTGTTCACCGACCGGCGCAAACCACGCGCGGTGGGTGACACGCTCAAGGTCGACATTTCGGAAAGCATCAACGCCAGCAATGTGCTGACCACCGACAACAGCCGCAGCAACTCGATGAGCACCAAGGGCCCCGGCGTCAAGGGCGTGGGCAGCGGCATCATCCGCTCGCTGTTGAACCTGGACGCCAGCGCCTCGGGCAGCGACTCGTACAAGGGCAACGGCAAGACCACCGACGTGAGCAGCTTCACCGGCCAGCTGACGGCCACCGTGATCAACGTGTTGCCCAACGGCAATCTGGTGGTGGCCGGCGAGCGCAGCGTGGCCCTCAATGGTGGGGTGCGCACCCTGCGCTTCTCGGGCGTGGTCGACCCCAAGGACCTGGCCTCGGGCAACGTGGTGGCCTCGGCCGATGTGGCCAACGCCCGCCTCGAAGTGGCCGGCCAGGGTGACGTCTCCGAAGCGGCCTCGCGCAACTGGCTGCAACGGGTGCTCACCAACAGCCTGTCGGTCTGGTAACCACGGCAGGCCCGGCTCCGCGGCCCGCCAACGCAAGAAAGGAAAGGGTATGAAACAACACTTCATCCGATTGGGCCTGGCCTTGGGCCTGGCCAGCCTGGGGCCCGCGGGCCCGGCCCTGGCACTCGATGTGGCCGGGGTGCATTTCGACGACCAGATCGTGGTGGCGGGCAAGCCGCTGCGGCTCAACGGGGCCGGTGTGGGCTACCGCTTCCTGTTCAAGGTCTATGCCGTGGGCCTGTACCTGCCCGAGCGCCGCTTTTCAGCCCAGGAGGTGATGGGCAACGACGAGCCGCGCCGCATGGTGATCACCGCGCTGCGCGAGCTCAGCAGCAGTGACTTCAACGACGCCGTGATGAACCACTTCGGGCCGCGCGGCGAAGACCCCGACGCGCGCGCCGCACAGAAGGTGCTGCACCTGGGCCGCATCATCACCAGCCAGGCCCCGGTGCTGAAAAAGGGCGACAGCCTGACGCTGGACTGGCAGCCCGGTCAGGGCATGAGCATGAGCTACAACCAGAACGTCACCCCCCTGCCCGGGCACGACGTGGGCTTCTACAACACCTTGCTGGCCATCTGGCTGGGCGACAAGGCCTCGGACCCGACACTGCGCAGCCACCTGCTGGGCCGCCCCAGCGCCTCACGCGCCTCGGTCGACTGAGGGCCGGTCGCCCCCATCCCGGCGCTGCCAAGGCGCCTCACTGGGGGTGCAGACGCAGGGAATCCGCCAGCGCATCTGACCGGGCCGGCACCGCAGGGGCGCCGGGCTTGCGGCTGGTGCCCGCCTGGCCGCCCGGGCCCGTCTTGAGCTGGGCCTTGGCCGCCTCGCGATCGCGGATGCGCAACACCACGCCGCCCGCCGAGCGCTCGCCTTCCTGCCCCAGCATGGCCCGGGCCGGGCCCACGCCGCAGCGCAGGCGCAAGGCATCGATCTGGCTTTGCAGCTCGCCAGCCTGCCCCAACCGGGTCTGGTTGCGCGACACGATCTGGTGCGCCAGGTCGACCAGCTTGGTGTTCTGCGTGCGGCCGCCATCCTCCAGCAACTGAGCCACCGCGCCCTCGACATCGCCGCCCAGGCTGCGGCCCATGGCGGCTTCGGCCATGGCGTTGATCTGCTGCAGGCAGTCGCGCACCAGATCGGCATAGGGGGTGTGGCGCACGCAGGCATTGGCGATCAGCTCGGCCAGGCCCCGGGTGTTGGCAAAGCGCAAACCCACCTGCCGCACCCAGCCCTCGGCCTCGTTCACGCGCAGTTCGCGCTCGGCCAGCACCGACAGCAGATTGCAGACATTGCAGGCGGCTTCGAAGTCGAAGTCGGCGTCGTGCAGTTCGGCCGCCATCGCACGCAGCCCCGCCAGCACCTCGTCGTCGCGGCGGTGCAGCAGATGGCCCAGGATGTGCACCATGTCGCGGAAGCGGCGCACCCGGGCACTGCCCGCATGGCGTTCGGCAAAGCGCGCCAGGTCGGCCACGCAGCGGTCCAGGCCACGCCGGTCGCGCTCGTTGAGGTGGCAGAAGGCCAGCAACACCAGAGACTGGTAGTCGAAGAGCTTGGAGTTCACACCCAGGATGCCGGCGCGGGTCAGGGGCAGCTTGGCATTGGCCAGGTCACCGACGTAGTAGGCCATCATGCCGGTCTTCTGCAGACGTGCCACCGACTCGGGCGTGAGGTCGCTGGCGCGCCGGAAGCTGTCCATGGCGCCGCCGAAATCGGCCATTTCGACCTGGGCCCGGCCCAGCACGTCGTAGGCGTCGGCAAAACCGGTGTCGCGCTCGATCAGCTCCTGCAGGCTGGTCACCGCCTTGGTCGACTGCCCGGCCTCGATCTGGGCCCGCGCCACCCCCAGTTCGGCCCAGGGCGCCGGGCGCAGCGCCAGCACAGCCCGGTACAGGGTCTCGGCTTCTTTCGGGCGGCCCTGGCGCAGCAACAACTCAGCCCCGATGCGCGCCGCATACAGCCAGTAGGGCCCCTGGGTCTCGAAGCGCTGCCGGCACAGGTTGGCCGCCTCGTCGACCCGGCCATGCTCCAGGGCATCAAAGATCGGCAGCAGGTGGCGCTTGCGCAGACGCGCCAGGTTCAGCCGCTCGAACAGCATGGACGGTGTGAAAGGCTTGAGCAGGTAGCCGTCGAGGGCCGACTCGGCCGCCTCGGACACGGCGGCGTAAGAGGCCTCGGCCGTGACCATGAAGAACACGGTGGAAAACGGCAGCAGATGGGCCCGGCGCAGATCGTCCAGCAGGGTCTGGCCAGAATAGTGGTGCTCGGCAAAGAACTGCTCGCACAGCACGAAGTCGAACACCGTGTGCTCCAGCCGGTTGCGCGCATCCTGGATGCGGCTGCACTGGACCACTTCGCCGACCCCGAAATCACGCAACTGGCGCACCAGGATCGAACGCGACGTGGTGTTGCCGTCAATGACCAGCGCCTTGGTATTGGCAATTTCTCGCGGGTTTTCAGTCGCCATGGCTCATAAACAGGTATCGTCACCAGTTGTAACAGGGATCGCGCCCGATCCAAGTGCAAAAGTTTGCCGTTCATGCCCTTGAAAGGTAAAAGATCCGCGTTTTTGCGTTCTTTGGTGCCAGGGCGAACATCACTGAGCACGCTGCGCAGGCCCATCCCAGAAAGAGTCTCTCTTGACCGCGCTCATTGTTTCGGCCGCCGGCCTGTTTCTGCTGCTGTTCATCGCCTTGCTGTTGAGCCGACGCAAGCGGCCATCGGCGCGCACGCCATCCCCCCCATCGACCGCCCGCCCGGCCCAGGCCGCGGCTGCGCCGGCCGCCCCCTCAGCGCCCCGCCCCGCGCCCGCCCGCACCCTGCTGTCGCCACCCAGCGCCCTGGCCTCGTTCCAGCGCCTGGGGCGTGATCAGTTGTCAACGCAGCGCCAGGCCGCCATCACGGCCGCCCTGCAGCGGGTGGCCCAGCCTTCGCGGGCGCTGCACCAGTTGGTCTCACCCGATTTTCTGGCCCAGGCCAGCTCGGCCGATCTGGCCGAGCTGCTGCAGGGCGAACCCCAGGTCACGGCCAAGGTGCTGGCCACGGTCAACTCGCCGCTGTATGCCTTGCAGGCCCCGGTGGTGAGCCTGGGCCCAGCCATCACCTACCTGGGTCTGAACACCGTGCGCGGCCTGTGCCTGCACTACATGCTGGAAGACAGCTTCCAGAGCGGCGACAGCGGCCTGCGGCGCTACTTCGATCAGGTGTGGGGCGCCAGCAGCCTGGCCAGCGAGCTGTGCCTGCGCCTGGCCCAGGGCTGCCACCTGACGGACCCTGGCGCCCTGGCCACCCAGGTGGTGCTGTCCTTTCTGGGACGGCTTTCATTGGCCTCGGTGCTGCCCACGGACAAGCTGCTGGCCATGGCGCCCCTGGATCTGCTGGAGCGCACCCGGCTCGAACAGCAGCAAGTCGGCCTGGGGGCTTGCGAGGTGGGCTGCCTGCTGATGCAGGCCTGGCAGTTGCCCAAGGCCCTGATCGACGAAACCGGCGCCATCGACGCCCTGCTCTGCCCGCAGCCCCCCGCCTTGAGCCCACGCGCCGAAGGCCGGCTGGCCGTGGCCTACCTGAGCGCCCGCATCGCAGAGCAGATGATGTTCGGCGAGCTGGCAGAACCGGCCGCACTCGATTGGGCGGACGAAGCCCGGGTGGATCTCTTCCCGGTGCGCCAGGCCCTGTCCTTGCCGGCCCTGGCCCCCTTGCCCGAACTGCTGCAGGGCCAGGAGTTGAACCGCCATCTGAGGCAGATGCAGCAGGCGCTGCAGCCTCGGGGTTGAGCCCAGCGGCCAGGGCGGTCGGACAATCGCCAGAAATTTACAATAACGTTACTTTTAAGTCACAATCAGCACAGATCCCACCTTCCCTCCAGGCCTGCGGGCATCCATGCGATACACAGAATCCAAGGCCCGCAGCGCCGAGTTGCTGCGACTGACACTGGCCAACATGGGCCACCACACAGCCGCGTTCAACCCGATCACCTTCACGGTGTGGTACGAGCATGCCGCAGGCATCAACCCCAAGCTGAACGCCGACATGAGCCAGTGCCTGAGCAAGGGCCTGGCCATGGACGACGAGATGATGCTGCGCCTGTACCGCGAGCACATCACGCCGGCCGACACCGAGCAGATGGAGTTGATCGCCAATGAAATGCAACGCCTGATGCGCAGCATGTCGGACTCGGCCGCCGCCACGGGTCAACAGGCCGGCACCTTCGGGCAACAACTGACGGAATTGAACGAAGCGCTGACCGCCACCGACGACAGCCCGCTGAGCACCCAGGTGGCCCGCGCCCTGGAAGGCACCCTGGAAATGAAGGCGGCGGTCGACACGCTGCAAATGCGGGTGAATCAGAGCCAGGATGAAATCAAGCGCCTGCGCCAAGACCTGGAACGCACCCGCGAAGAGGCCATGCTGGACCCGCTGACCGGCCTGCTCAACCGCAAGGGCTTTGACCAGCGCCTGCAGGCCCTGCTGAGCCAGGCGCCCGACTCCGGCGAGAGCCACTGCCTGGTGATGCTGGACATCGACCACTTCAAGCGGGTGAACGACACCCATGGCCACCTGATGGGCGACCGCGTGATCCAGGGCCTGGGCGAGATCCTGCGCACCTCGGTGACCCGGCCCAGCCATGCCGTGGCCCGCTATGGCGGCGAAGAATTTGCCATCGTGCTGCCCAACACCAGCCGTGCCGAGGCCACCCAGATCGCCGAAACCATCCGAGCCCGCACCAAGGCGATGAAGCTGCGCAATCGATCGACGCAAGAGGTGGTGCTGACCGTCACCATCTCGAGCGGCATCGCCGCCCTGCGCCAGGGTGACGATGCGCACTCGCTGATTGCCCGTGCCGATGCCGCGCTGTATGCCTCCAAGAAGGGCGGGCGCGACCGCGTGACCTGCCAGTGAAGGGGCTGCCGCCCCCTCCCGCCGGCGTTCAGTAGGTTTCGAGGTGCAGGCGCCCCCCCTGGCGCAGGGCCGGGCCCACGCTGTCCCAGCTCAGGCCGGCCTGCTGGGCCACATCGCGCAAGGCCAGCACCACACCCTCCTCCATGGCCTTGAGGCCGCAGACGAAGAAGCAGGTGTCGGAGTCGGCCAGCAGGGGCCCCAGGTCGGCGGCACGCTCACGGATCAGGTCCTGCACATAGCGCTTGGGCGCGCCGGGCTGGCGTGAAAAGGCGAAGTTGATGTCGATGAAGTCCTTGGGCAGGTTCTGCAGTGGGCCGAAGTACGGCAGCTCTTCGGGCGTGCGTGCGCCAAAGAACAGCATCAGCTTGCCACCTTCGAACTTGCCTGACTGGCGCAGCCGACGCCGCCACTCGGTCATGGCGCGCATGGGGGCGCTGCCGGTGCCGGTGCAGATCATGACGATGTTGGAGCGCGGGTGGTTGGGCATCAGGAAGCTGGCGCCAAACGGCCCGATCACCTGCACCTTGTCACCCACCTGCAGATCGCACATGTAGTTGCTGGCCACGCCCCGCACCGGCTGACCCTGGTGGTCTTCAAGCACGCGCTTGATGGTCAGCGAGAGGTTGTTGTAACCCGGCCGCTCGCCATTGCGCGGGCTGGCAATCGAGTACTGGCGGGCATGGTGCGGTCGGCCCTGGGCGTCGGTGCCCGGCGGGATGATGCCGATCGACTGGCCCTCGAGCACCGGGAACGGCAGGTGACCGAAATCGAGCACCACGTGGTGGGTGTCGTAGTCGGTGCCCACCTCGGTGACCCGCACATTGCCGGCCACGGTGGCGGTGATGAACTTCTCGGGCGCCTTGGGGCCATAGAGGTTGGTGTAGGCATGGGCGGCCGACCAGGGCGGCAGGGTGGCGCCATATTGGGCGCTGTTGAAGCGTTCGCCCTCACCCTGTCCGGCCGGCCCGGCAGGCGCGGTGCTGACGGCGGGGCCTTCAGTCGGCACGGCCGCGGCACCGGCGGCGGCCAGTTGTTCGGCACTGAGTTCATCGGGCAGCTCGTCCCAGCCCAGCTGGGCTTCGACCGTGTAGGCCAGCGAGCGCGGCATGTTGCGCCAGTTGTCAATCGACCCCGTGGGGCAAGGCGGCACACAGGCCATGCACAGATTGCACTTGTCGGCGTCGACCACGTAATTGCGCGAATCGTGGGTGATGGCCGCCACCGGGCAGGTGGCCTCGCAGGTGTTGCAGCGGATGCAGATCTCGGGGTCGATCAGATGCTGCCGGATGACTTGGGGTTCGCTCATGTCCATGGCTGTCTCGACTTGTTGTGGGCGTGGGGAGGATCAGGATACTGGGTGCGAAAAAGGGGGCTGACAAGCCCCCTTTTTCACAATCCCTCAGGGTCAGGGTGGGCTCAGTTGAAGCGGACGTATTCAAAGTCCACGGGCTGGCGGTTGATGCCCATGACCGGCGGGGCGATCCAGTTGGCAAACTTGCCGGTGTCGGTGACACGGCCCATCAGGCTGGCCACAAAAGCACGGTCTTCGGCACTGGGCAGCCAATCGTTCTTCTTGGCTTGCCATTCGGCTTCGGACACCACGCGGCCATCGGGCGACACCTTCACGCCCGCCAGGGAGCCGATGTTGCGGTGGAAGGCCTTGTGCGGCACGGTCAGGCGGAACGGGATGCCGTTCTTCTCGATCACCTTGTTCCAACGCTCCACACCGCCGATCGAGTCCTTGATGTAGTCGTCGCGCAGCACTTCGTTGAGCGCGTTGAGCATCGGCACTTCCTTCTCGACGAGCTGGCCGTTCTGCACGTTCAGAACCTTGTAGCTCTGACCACGCAGCTGGTGGTCGTCGGTGCGCTTGCCTTCCTCGAAGCGGCCCTTGAGGCCGGTGCTGTAGAAGGTGGCGGCATTGCTCGACTCGTCGGCACCGAACAGGTCGATGGTCACGCTGAAGTGGAAGTTCAGGTAGCGCTGCAGGGTGGGCAGATCGATCACGCCGGCGGCGCGCAGCTTGGCCGGGTCGTCGGTCTTGAGCTCGTTCATGACCTGGCAGGTGCGCTGGATCACGCGGCTCACGCCCGACTCGCCCACGAACATGTGGTGGGCCTCTTCGGTCAGCATGAACTTGGTGGTGCGGGCCAGCGGGTCGAAGCTCGACTCGGCCAGGGCGCACAGCTGGAACTTGCCGTCGCGGTCGGTGAAGTAGGTGAACATGAAGAAGCTCAGCCAGTCGGGCGTGGGCTCGTTGAAGGCCTGCAGGATGCGGGGGTTGTCCTGCTGGCCGCTGCGGCGCTCCAGCAGGGCCTCGCCTTCCTCACGGCCGTCGCGGCCGAAGTACTTGTGCAGCAGGTAGACCATGGCCCACAGGTGGCGGCCTTCTTCGACGTTGACCTGGAACAGGTTGCGCAGGTCGTACTGGCTGGGCGCGGTGAGGCCCAGGTGACGCTGCTGCTCGACCGAGGCCGGCTCGGTGTCACCCTGGGTGACGATGATGCGGCGCAGGTTGGCGCGGTACTCGCCAGGCACGTCCTGCCAGGCGTTCTCGCCCTTGTGGTCGCCGAAATGGATCTTGCGGTCTTGCTCGGCCGGGTTGAGGAAGATGCCCCAGCGGTAGTCGGGCATCTTCACGTGGCCGAACTGCGCCCAGCCTTGCGGATCGACGCTGACCGCGGTGCGCAGGTACACATCAAAACCATGGCTGCCGTCCGGGCCCATGTCGTTCCACCAGTCCAGGTAGTTGGGCTGCCACTGCTCCAGCGCCCGCTTCAGGGTGCGGTCTTCGGCCAGGTTGACGTTGTTGGGGATCTTTTCGCTGTAGTCGATCGTGGACATGCTTGTCTCCAGGTAAGTGGTCAGTCAGTCAATCAGTCATCCAAAAAAACTCACACGGTTTGAGGGGTGTGGCTGCAAGCAGACATCCCCTCAAACCCGATTCCAGTCGAAGGCGGCCTTGTTGCCTTTGCCGTAGACCTTGAGCGCGCCGTATTCGCCCACCGCGTTGGGGCGCTGGAAGATCCAGTTCTGCCAGGCGGTGAGGCGGCCGAAGATGCGGGTGAACATGTTCTCGGGGCCGTTGAAGCGCAGATTGGCTTCCATGCCGGTCAGGGCGTCGGGCGACATGGCCACGCGCTCTTCGATGGCGATGCGCACCTCATCGGCCCAGTCGATGTCGTCGGGGTTGCTGGTGACCAGCCCCAGGGCGAAGGCGGCGTCGGCATCCAGGGCGCGGCCGGCGGCGGCGCGCACGGCCTCCATCGGGGCGGCTTCGTCATAGAAGCGGCGGCCCAGGCGGCTCTGGCCGGTGACCATGGGGTACAGGCCGAAGTTGGCCTCGCCCACGGTGATCTTGGGCGCCTGGTCTTCGTCGTCGGGCAGGGCCAGGTGGTAGCTGCGGTCGCAGGCCAGGGCCAGTTCCAGAAAACTGCCGGCAAAGCACGAGCCGGGCTCGATCAGGGCAAACAGGCTGCGGCTGGACACATCCAGGCGGCTGAAGGTGCGACGCAGCAGGCCAATGGTCTCGCGCACCAGCCAATGGCTGGCGTGGGCGCTCAAGACCGCGTCCATGGCCAGCACGGCGGCGGCATCGCCCTGGGTGGTGATCAGCCAGGTGCCGATGTCCAGCTCATTGGTGCGCATGGACAGGATGGCGTCTTCCAGCTGGCGCGCCAGGGCCAGCGGGTACCAGGCCGCGCCCGCGGCCTCGATGCCGGCCAGATCGGCAGGCTGGGCACCGGTGGGGGCCTTGACCACGAAAGTGGCGGTGCGCTTGGCGCGGTCGATGGTCACGCTGACGTGGTCGTAATGCAGGGCGTCGGCCTCGACCCGGCGCTGCAGGGCCACCAGCGCCACGCCCCGGCCATCGGCCGGGCGGTCGCTCTGCGCGGCCAGTTGTTCAGCGCGCTCGCGCACCTTCTGGGCAAACACGGCGGGCTTGGCGATGTCGTCGACCAGGCGCCAGTCCTTGGCCTTCTGGCCGCGCACGCCTTCGGTGGTGGTGCAGAAGATGTCGGCCAGGTCGTGGCGCACATGGCGCTTGTCGGTGACGCGGGTCAGGCCGCCGGTGCCGGGCAGCACGCCCAGCAGGGGCACTTCGGGCAGGCTGACGGCGCTGGAGCGGTCGTCCACCAGGATGATCTCGTCGCAGGCCAGGGCCAGCTCGTAGCCGCCGCCGGCGCAGGCGCCGTTCACGGCAGCCAGGAACTTCAGGCCACTGTGCTTGGAGGAGTCTTCCAGGCCGTTGCGGGTTTCGTTGGTGAACTTGCAGAAGTTCACCTTCCAGCCGTGGCTGGACACGCCCAGCATGAAGATGTTGGCGCCCGAGCAGAACACCTTCTCTTTCGCGCTGGTGACCACCACGGTGCGCACCTCGGGGTGCTCGAAGCGGATGCGGTTGATGGCATCGTTGAGCTCGATGTCCACGCCCAGGTCGTAGCTGTTGAGCTTGAGCTTGTAGCCGGGGGCCAGGCCACCGTTTTCGTCGAAGTCGGCGGTCAGGGTGGCGATGGCGCCGTCAAAACTCAGCTTCCAGTGTTTGTACTGGCTGGGGTGGGTCTGGTAATCGACGCGGGGCGCGGTGCTCATGGTGTGTCTCCGTCGGTGGAAAGATAGTGCATTCTTGCGAAACTGACTGCATGTTAGTACATGCATTAAAGTGCGTCAAGCAAGATGCAGTAAATTTCCTATCAGCGGATCACCTACCCATTCACCCCCCATTCACCCCCCATTCACCGCCCCATCACACGGGCAACTTCAAGGCCTCCCGGACCTGGGTGCGCAAGAGCTTGAAGGTGTCCTGCAAGGGCTGCGAGCTGGTGTTCAAACGCAGATCGGCCTTGGAATAAAAGGCCGAGCGCCCCGCCAGGATCTGGCGCAGGTCGTTCATGGCCTCGGCACTGGCCGCCATGGGCCGCAGGTCGCCCTGCTCGGCCACGCGCTGCATGTGGTCTTCGGGTTCGGCCTGCAGCCACACCGTGGTGCAGTGCGACAGCAACAGGTTGAAGGTGGCCGCATCGGACACCAGGCCACCCGGGGTGGCGATCACCACTTCGGGGTAGATCTGGATGGCCTCTTCGAGGGCCCGGCGCTCATAGCGGCGGTAGGCGTTCATGCCATACAGGCCCTGGATCTCGGAGATGCTGCAGCCGGCAAACTTCTCGATCTCGCGGCTCAACTCGACAAAAGGGTATTCAAGGTCGTCGGCCAGCATCTGGCCCAGGGTGGATTTGCCCGCGCCCCGCAGGCCCACCAATGCCACCCGCGGCCAGGCCGCGCCCGGCGTGTGGCCGCTGACACTGCCGTTGCCCAGCAGATCGCCGATGGCCACGCGCACGCGGCGCAGCGTGGCCTCGTCGCGGTGCTCGAGCAACTCACGGATCAGCAGCCACTCGGGCGATGAGGCGGTGATGTCACCAATCAATTCGGCCATGGAGCATTGCAGCGCACCGGCCACCTGCTGCAACACCAGAAAAGAAGCATTGCCGGTGCCGTACTCCAGGTTGGCCAGGTGGCGCTCGGACACATCGGCCGCCAACGCCACAGCCTTGCGCGTCATGCCGCGGCGTGCGCGCAGGCTGCGCACGCGCTCGCCCAGGGCCACCAGCGAGCCATGGCGTTCTTCGCCGGCAGCCTCGGCACCCGCCGCAACCGGTGCCACCGGGGTGATGGAATCTTGCATCTTGATGATATGGGTAAACCCTAATTTATGAACTATAGTGCTTGACGCCACACAGGGCGAGCATTAGCCTTCACGACATGCACAATACTTCACCAGACTTGCCTGTGCAAGCCTGCATGTCAAACGGAGGCCCGACTGTGGCACAAAACGCGTTCCGTCAAACCCTGGCCCAACTCAGCGCCGACATCACGGCTCACTTGGCCGGGCGCCCCCTGGACAGCGCCCTGGACACCTGGCTCAACGCCGAGCATGGGGCCGACAGCCCCACCTTCCAGACCTTGAAGCAACTCTGCCTGACCGGCGTGGAACAGGGCTGGCTGTGCGAGCGCGAGGGCGGCGGCATCCGCTACGGCCGGGTCTTCAAGCCGGCCGAGGACCTGCACGGCTTCTCGGTCGACGTGGTCGACATGCACGACATTGCCGGTCCGCACCACAGCCACCCGCTCGGTGAGATCGACCTGATCATGCCCCTGGAAGGCGAGGCCCGGTTTGACGGCCGCCCCGCCGGCTGGCTGGTCTACCCCCCGGGCAGCGCCCACCGCCCCACCGTGAGCGCTGGCCGCGCCCTGGTGCTGTACCTGCTGCCCGAAGGCCGCATCGAATTCACCCGCACGAAAGAAGCCGCCTGATGAGCACCCCCGAACTGCTGCACAACCACCTGGGTGGCCAATGGATCGCCGGCCGTGGCGCCGGCACCGCCTTGTTCGACCCGGTGCTGGGCACCGAGCTCGTGCGCGTGGAGGCCACCGGGCTGGACCTGCGCGCCGGCCTGGCCTTCGCCCGCGAGCACGCCGGCCCCGCCCTGCGTGCGCTGGGCTATGCGCAACGCGCCGCCCTGCTCGGGGCGGCCGTGAAGGTGCTGCAGGCGAATCGCGACACGTACTACGAGATCGCCACCGCCAACAGCGGCACGGTCAAGAACGATTCGGCCGTCGACATCGACGGCGGCATCTTCACCCTCGGCCACTACGCCCGACTGGGCGAGAGCCTGGGAGACCGGCGCCATCTGCTCGATGGCGAGGCCATCCGCCTGGGCAAAGACCCGCTGTTCCAGAGCCAGCACGTGCTGAGCCCGGCACGCGGCGTGGCACTGTTCATCAATGCCTTCAACTTCCCCAGTTGGGGCTTGTGGGAGAAAGCCGCCCCGGCCCTGCTGTCGGGTGTGCCGGTGGTGGTGAAGCCCGGCACCGCTACCGCCTGGCTGACCCAGCGCATGGTGCAGGACGTGGTGAACGCAGGCATCTTCCCACCCGGTTCACTGTCGGTGGTGTGCGGCAGCTCGGCCGGTCTGCTGGATGCGCTCACGCCGTTTGACCTGCTCAGCTTCACCGGCTCGGCCGACACGGCCGAGCTGATCCGCTCGCACCCCGCCGTGGCGCGGCGCTCGGTGCGTTGCAACATCGAGGCCGACAGCGTCAACTCGGCCCTGCTGCTGCCCGGTGAAAGCGCCGGCAGCGAGGCCTTCGAGCTGCTGGCCAAGGAGGTGGCGCGCGAGATGACGGTCAAGTCGGGCCAGAAGTGCACCGCCATCCGCCGGGTCTTCGTGCCCCAGGAACACTACGAGGCCGCCGCCCAGGCCATCAGCGCGCGCCTGGCCCGCACCACCGTGGGCAACCCGCGCAACGAGGCGGTGCGCATGGGGGCCCTGGTCAGCCGCGCCCAGTTCAGCGCCGTGCAGGCCGGGCTGGCCCGGCTGCAGCAACAGGCCAGCACCCTGCACGACGGCGCCAGCCACGCGCTGGTCGATGCCGACCCGGCCGTGGCCTGCTGCCTGGGCCCGACCCTGCTGGGCAGCCGCGATGCGGAGGTGGATGTGTTCCATGACACCGAGGTCTTCGGCCCGGTGGCCACCCTGCTGCCCTACCGCGACCTGAACCACGCCCTCAGTCTGGTGCGCCGTGGCGAAGGTTCGCTGGTGGCTTCGGTCTATGGCAACGACGCCCAGGCGCTGCAAACGGCAGCGCTGGAACTGGCCGACAGCCATGGCCGTGTGCATGTGATCTCGCCCGAGGTGGGCAGCCTGCACACCGGGCACGGCAACGTGATGCCCCAATCGCTGCATGGCGGCCCCGGGCGCGCCGGCGGCGGCGAAGAACTGGGCGGCCTGCGCGCCCTGGGCTTCTACCACCGGCGCAGCGCCCTGCAGGCCTCGACCCGCGTGCTGCAAGGGCTGTGACACCCGACACAACAGACAGGAGACCGACATGAACACCCCCACCGCCCCGATCGCCAACGTGGCCCCGCCGGGCCCCAGCTTCAACTTCGCCCAGCACCTGATCGAGCGCAATGCCGGGCGCGGCAGCAAGACGGCCTACATCGATGACCAGGGCACGCTGAGCTACGGTGAGTTGGCGCAGCGCATCCGCCGTCTGGGCTCGGCCCTGCTGGCCAGCGGCGTGCGCCGTGAAGAGCGCGTGCTGCTGCTGATGCACGACTGCAACGACTGGCCGGTGGCCTTTCTGGGGGCCATGCACGCCGGCATCGTGCCGGTGGCGGTGAACACCTTGCTGACGGCCGACGACTACGCCTACATGCTGGAGCACAGCCGCGCCAGCGCCGTGCTGGTGTCGGCCGCCCTGCTGCCGGTGCTGCAATCGGCCATGACCCGGGGCGAGCACGAGGTGCGGCGCGTCATCGCCTCGCGCCCCACCGCCCCCCTGGCCGAGGGCGTGGTCGACTTCGAAGCCTTTCTGGCCCAGGGCGAGGCCCATGCCGCACCCGCGGCCACCGGCCCCGACGACCCGGGCTTCTGGCTGTACTCCTCGGGCTCCACCGGGCGCCCCAAGGGCACGGTGCACCTGCAAGGCAACCCCTATTGGACGGCCGAGTTGTATGGCGCCCCGATCCTGGGCCTGCGCGAAGACGACATCTGCTTCTCTGCAGCCAAGCTGTTCTTTGCCTACGGGCTGGGCAATGCGCTGAGCTTCCCGCTCAGCGTGGGCGCCACCACGGTGCTGATGGCCGAGCGGCCCACGCCGGACGCCACCTTCCAGCGCTGGACCGAGCAGCGCCCCACGGTGTTCTTCGGTGCCCCGACCGGTTTCGCCGGCATGCTGAGTTCGCCCAGGCTGCCGTCACGTGATCAAGTGGCCCTGCGCCTGTGCTCGTCGGCGGGCGAGGCCCTGCCGGCAGACATCGGCGAACGCTTCACGCGTCATTTCGGGGTGGAGATCATCGACGGCATCGGCTCCACCGAGATGCTGCACATCTACCTGTCCAACCGGGTGGGCGCCGTGCGCTATGGCACCACCGGCACCCCGGTGCCGGGCTACGACATCGAGCTGCGCGGCGAAGACGGTCTGCCAGTGGCCGATGGCGAGCCGGGCGACCTGTATGTGCGCGGCCCCTCGTCGGCCCTGATGTACTGGAACAACCGCGAAAAGACGCGCGACACCTTCCAGGGCGGCTGGACCAAGAGCGGCGACAAATACCTGCACAACGCCGACGGCACCTACACCTATGCCGGGCGCAGCGACGACATGCTCAAGGTCAGCGGCATCTATGTGTCGCCCTTCGAGGTCGAGGCCACCCTGGTGCAGCACCCGGCGGTGCTGGAGGCCGCGGTGATCGGCGTGGCCGACGCCGAGGGCCTGACCAAGACCAAGGCCTTTGTGGTGCTCAAGCCGGGCCAGAGCTGCAGCGAAGAGCTGCTCAAGGCCTTCGTGAAGGAGCGCCTGGCCCCTTACAAGTACCCGCGCCAGATCGAGTTCGTGGAGGAGTTGCCCAAGACGGCCACCGGCAAGATCCAGCGCTTCAAGCTGCGCGAACTGGAAGCCTCGCGCCCATGAGCGTGCAGCACGTGTCCCTGGCCTGGAACGGGCGCCCGGTCGAGATCGAGATCGCCTGGATCCACCCCGAGCGGGCCACCGCCCCGGTGATGGTGTTCCTGCACGAGGGCCTGGGCTCGGTGGCCATGTGGAAGGATTTTCCGCAGCGCCTGTGCCAGGCCCTGGGCTGGCGTGGCCTGGTGTACTCGCGCCCGGGATACGGGCGCTCGACGCCGCGCCCGACCGCCGAAACCTGGAGCCCCGATTTCATGCACCGGCAGGCCCATGAACTGCTGCCGGCCCTGCTGCAGGCCCTGGGCCTGAGCGGCCCTGAGGCACCGCCGCTGTGGCTGTTCGGTCACAGCGACGGGGGCTCGATCACCTTGCTGCATGCGGCCAGCGCCTGCGCCTCGTTGAGTGGCGCCATCGTGCTGGCGCCCCACATCCTGGTGGAAGACCTCTCGGTGCGCAGCATCGAAGTGGCCCGCCAGGCCTACGAAAGTGGCCCACTGCGGGCGGGCCTGGCCCGCTACCACGACGACCCGGACTCGGCCTTCTGGGGCTGGAACCGCATCTGGCTGGATCCGGCCTTCCGTGACTGGAACATCACGGCCGAACTCGCCCACATCCGCTGCCCGGTGCTGGCCGTGCAAGGGCTGGACGACGAATACGGCACGCTGGAGCAGATCCGGGGCATCGCGCGCCAGGCCCCGCACACGCAGTTGCTGGAGTTGCCCGGCTGCGGCCATTCGCCCCACCGCGACCAACCCGAGGCGCTGATCGCCGCCGTGCAGGCCTTTGTGGCGCAACAGCCGCTCAGGCCAGCGTGAGGGCGTCGAAAGACAGGTGGTGCATGAACTCCCGCAGGATCAGCACCCCGGCGGCAAAAGCGGGGCCTTCGGGCAGCCCCTCCGTGGCGGCAGGCCGTCCTTCGGACACCGCGCAGACGCGGTTGAACAGGCGTTCGAGCGCATCCAGGCTCAAGGTGTTGCCGCCGCCTGCCTGCTCGACGATCTGACGCAGCAGGGGGTCGGCACCGTGCAAGGCCGTGCCCACCGGCAGGCGCGGCACCAGGCGCATCAGCTCGTCCTCGACCTCGGCAATGGCGGCTTCGAGCTCGGCAGGCCGGGGCGGCTCATGCCGCCACAGGCGCTCGGCCAGGCTGAGCGTGCCCAGGGGCCATTCAAGCGTCAGCGGCGCCTGCTCGCCATCCCCCACCAGCACCTGGCAGCGCTGCGACCCCAGTTGCAACAGGCTGATCAGCCTAGGCGGGCGGGGCGTGGGCAGGGTCTGCAACAAGGCCTGCAGGCGGCGCAGGCCGGCATCGGCCTCGTAGCTGCTGCCCAGCGGGCGCAGCAGCGGCAGCAGTTGCTCGGCCTCCAGCGTGCGCGCCGCACCAAAGCCGGCGATGTGGCGGCCCCGCGTGGGCTTGAGGCGCACAAAGCGGAAATCGCCCAGCCCGGTCATCGGCGCCGCCTCGGGAAAGCGGCTCAGGTAGGCCGAGCGGCACAACTGCCAGTCGGCGTGATCGGGGCCCTCAGGCTGCAGCACCTGGGCCTCGGCCTGCAGCGTGAGGCGCTGCAGATCGTGCACGGGCTCACCCGCCACCTCGGGCTGCGTGATCAGCAAGGAGACCGCGCTGCGGGCCTGCAGATGGCGCGTGTGGGCGGCCAGCGCGCTCACGTGCAGCACCCCCCAGGGCCCGTCGGCGGCCAGGGCAAAAGGCACCATGGAGACAAAGGGGTCGCCCGAGTCGGTGCAGGTGCCCAGGGCGGCCACACGGCAGTCGGCCAGCAACTGGCGCAGTTCGCCATCGAGCCGCGACTCATGAGCCATGGCAATGGCCTCGTGCGGGGGGATGGGTGCCAACGCGCATGGGGATGTCAGCGCTCGGCGTGGTCGGGAAACAACGCGTCGTCCTGGCCCGCAGCCAGGGCTCGGCGACGCTGCACGTGGTAGGCCGTCACCACCTGATGGGCCACCATGTCGAGAGAGGGTCGGTGATTGCCTTGCTTGTCGGTCCAGACCCGCGGCGTCAGGCTGCCCGACAGGGCCACCGAATCGCCATCGCCCAGGGCCAGCAGGCCGTCCACCACCTCGGTGTCAAAGGCGATCACGTTCACAAACAGGTTCTCGCCTTCGCTGGCAGAGGCCCGCACCCGCGCCACCGCAAAAGGCTGGTTGTGCCGGTCGATGCGCGACTCGGGTGCACCATGCAGTCGGCCACAAATCAATCCATCAATCATTTTTCTCAATCCTTGCAAGGCATGCGCCACCGCGCCGGTGCCACCCGATAGCTTACCCACATGGGCGCGTCCCAAAAGGCAACGCCGCTGAAGGCGGTGTATTTTTCAGTGTCGCCCGGGCTCTGGCACAATCGCGCCCGGACGGGCTGCCCCTGCGGCCCGGCATCCCCTGCCCGTGGCTCAGGCCTTCTGATGCCATGCCTCACAGCCTCTGGATATACACCATGAACCGCTGCCTGAACATTTTTTTACATTCAGCCCCCCGCTGGGCTGTGCTGGCCAGTCTGATGGCCATGTCGGCCCATGCTGAGGTGCGCGAGTTTCCGGCCTCTGCGCTGCGCGGCACCTTGGTGGTGACCCAGCCCCCGATCGTGACCATGGACGGGGTGCAGACCCGGCTCTCGCCGGGCGCACGCATCCGCGATGCCAACAACCTGATGGTGCTGTCGGGCTCGCTGGTCAACCAGAGCCTGACGGTGAACTACACCCGCGACACGCACCAGCTGGTGCACGAGGTGTGGATCCTGACCGCCGAAGAGGCGGCCCTCAAGCGGGCCTCGGCCGCGCCGACCACCAACATCGTCGTCACGGTCCCGGTCAAATAAGCGTGTCCTGACGCGCTGACAAGCCACTGAGCGCACCTGTGCTCCCTTTTTTGGGGCCCGCCGAAACACGACGGCCTGCCGCCCTCCCCCACGAACGAGAACTGCCATGAGCAAAAAAGTCTTCATCAAAACCTTTGGCTGCCAGATGAACGAGTACGACTCGGACAAGATGGCCGACGTGCTGAACGCCGCCCAGGGCTACGAGCCCACCCAGAACGTGGACGAGGCCGACCTGATCCTGTTCAACACCTGCTCGGTGCGTGAAAAGGCCCAGGAGAAGGTGTTCTCGGACCTGGGCCGGGTGCAGCACCTGAAGAAAAAGGGCGTGCTGATCGGCGTGGGCGGCTGTGTGGCCAGCCAGGAAGGCGCCGAGATCATCAAGCGCGCGCCCTATGTGGATGTGGTGTTCGGCCCGCAGACCCTGCACCGCCTGCCCGAGATGCTGAAGGCCCGCGCGCGCCTGGAGCGGCCCCAGGTGGACATCAGCTTTCCCGAGATCGAGAAGTTCGACCACCTGCCGCCGGCCCGCGTCGAGGGCGCCTCGGCCTTTGTCTCGATCATGGAAGGCTGCAGCAAGTACTGCAGCTACTGCGTGGTGCCCTACACCCGCGGTGAAGAGATGAGCCGCCCCTTCGAGGACGTGCTGGTGGAGGTGGCGGGCCTGGCCGATCAGGGCGTGCGCGAAGTCACCCTGCTGGGCCAGAACGTGAACGCCTACCGCGGCCCCATGGGCGACACCGCCGAGATCGCCGACTTTGCGCTGCTGATCGAGTACATCGCTGACATCCCCGGCATCGAGCGCATCCGCTACACCACCAGCCACCCCAACGAATTCACCCAGCGCCTGATCGATGTGTATGACAAGGTACCCAAGCTGGTCAGCCACCTGCACCTGCCGGTGCAGCACGGCAGCGACCGCATCCTGATGGCCATGAAGCGGGGCTACACCGCCATGGAATACAAGAGCACGGTGCGCAAGCTGCGCGCCATCCGCCCCGACATGGCCATGAGCAGCGATTTCATCGTGGGCTTTCCGGGCGAGACCGATGAAGACTTCAGCAAGATGATGAAGCTGATCGACGACGTGGGCTTTGACAACTCGTTCAGCTTCATCTTCAGCCCCCGTCCGGGCACGCCGGCGGCCAACCTGCCCGACGACACCCCGCACGAGGTCAAGCTCAAGCGCCTGCAGCAGGTGCAGGCCGCCATCGAAGACAACATGAAGCGCATCAGCGACACCCGCTTCGGCACGGTGCAGCGCATCCTGGTGGAAGGCCCGTCACGCAAGTCGAGCACCGAGAACCCTGAGCTGATGGGCCGCACCGAATGCAACCGGGCGGTGAACTTCCCGGCCGGCCCGAACCCGCAGCGCCTGATCGGCCAGATGATCGACGTGAAGATCACCCAGGCCCTGCCGCACTCGCTGCGCGGTGAGGTGCTGGTGCGCGAAAGCGCCTGACCCCAGGCATGCAGGCGCTGAGCGGGCGCCTGCGCAGGGCGTTCAGAACGGCATGCCGGGCATGCCTTTCATGCCCTTCATGCCGCCCATGCGCTTCATCATCTTCATGAGGCCGCCGCCCTTCATCTTCTTCATCATGGTCTGCATCTGCTCGAACTCGTTGAGCAGGCGGTTCACTTCCTGCACCTGAACGCCAGCCCCGTTGGCGATGCGGCGCTTGCGCGTGGCCTTGATCAGCTCGGGCTTGCGGCGCTCCAGCGCGGTCATGCTGCAGATGATGCCTTCCTTGCGGCGGATGTCGCGCTCGGCCTTGTCCATGTCCATCTGGCCGGCCTTGGCGGTGAGCTGGGCCGGCAGCTTGTCCATGAGGCTGGACAGCCCCCCCATCTGCTTCATCTGCTGGATCTGGGACAGGAAGTCGTTCAGGTCGAAGCCGTCGCCGCTCTTGACCTTGGCGGCCAGCTTCTGGGCCGCCTCCAGGTCGACCCCGGCGGTGACCTGCTCGACCAGGGCCACGATGTCGCCCATGCCCAGGATGCGACCGGCGTGGCGCTCGGCATCGAACACCTCCAGGCCATCGATTTTTTCGGACACGCCGGCAAACTTGATCGGCGCCCCGGTGATCTGGCGCACCGACAGGGCCGCACCACCGCGCGAGTCGCCGTCGAGCTTGGTCAGCACGATGCCGGTGAGCGGCAGGGCCTCCTTGAAGGCCTTGGCGGTGTTGACCGCGTCCTGGCCCTGCATGGCATCGACCACAAACAGGGTTTCGACCGGCTTGAGGGCGGCATGCAGGTCCTGGATCTCGCGCATCAGCACCTCGTCGATGGCCAGGCGGCCGGCGGTGTCGACCAACAGCACGTCAAAGTAGTGCTTCTTGGCGTAGTCGAGGGCCGCGTAGGCGATGTCCAGGGGCTTTTGATCCGGGCTGCTGGGAAACCACTCGGCACCGGCCTGGGCCGTGACGGTCTTGAGCTGCTCGATGGCGGCCGGGCGGTAGACGTCGCCCGACACGGTCAGCACCTTCTTCTTGCGCTTTTCAATCAGGTGCTTGGCCAGCTTGGCGGTGGTGGTGGTCTTGCCCGCCCCCTGCAGGCCCGCCATCAGGATGACGGCCGGAGGCTGGGTGGCCAGGTTGATGTCGGCAATGCCTTCGCCCATGGTGGCGGCCAGCTCGCGGTTGACGATGCCCACCAGGGCCTGGCCGGGCTTGAGCGAGCCCAGCACGTCCTGGCCCAGGGCCTTTTCCTTGACGCGGGCGATGAAGTCACGCACCACCGGCAGGGCCACGTCGGCCTCGAGCAGCGCCATGCGGACCTCGCGCAGCATGTCGGCCACGTTGGACTCGGTGATGCGCGCCTGGCCGCTCATCTGCTTGACGAGGCGCGAAAGTTTGTCGGTAAGGGCGGAGGCCATGTTTGATGTTCCGAGAGGGTTGAGCGGGCTGGGCCTGCAGGGCTTGCGCCTGGCAAAGACGGCGGGCAGCGCGCCGGGCACCCATGTGCAAGACGCTAAACTGTGATCCATGATTTTATCCAGTGAGTCCACCGGTATGGTGCTGCTGGGCCTGGCAGCCGCCGCAGCCTATGCCGTACCCGCAGCCGCCGCCTCGCGCATCGCGCCGCGCGGCGTGCGTTTCGCCCTGCTGCTGGCCTGGTTGCTGCACGCGGGCGTGTTGATGCTGGGGCTGGCCGGCGAGCCTCCCCGATTCGGCTTTGCGCCAGCCCTGTCCGTCACGGCCTGGCTGGTGCTGACGGTGTATGCCATCGAAAGCCGCCTGTTTCCGCAACTCCAGGCGCGCTGGGCGCTGGCCGGCCTCGGGGCCTTCACCGTGCTGCTGTCGCTGGTGTTTCCGGGGCAGACCCTGCACGTCAGCGCTTCGCCCTGGCTGCCCCTGCACTGGGCCCTGGGCATTGCCTCGTACGGCATGTTCTCGGCTGCGGTGGTGCACGCCTGGCTCATGACCCGGGCTGAACACCGCATCCGGCAGGCCGCCGACCCGCACAGCGGGGTGCCGCTGCTGACCCTGGAACGCCTCACCTTCCGCTTCGTGGCCGCCGGCTTTGTGCTGCTGACCGCCACCCTGCTGGCAGGCTGGCTGTTCGGCGAGGTGCTGTATGGCCAGGCCTGGCGCTGGAACCACAAGACCGTGTTCTCGGTGCTGTCGTGGCTGACCTTTGCCGTGCTGCTGCTGGGCCGCTCCCGCTTCGGCTGGCGGGGGCGCCGGGCTCTGCGCATCCTGTACATCGGCTCCGGCCTGCTGCTGCTGGCCTATGTGGGCTCGCGCTTCGTGATGGAAGTGCTGCTGAGCCGGGGTGGGGCATGAGCAAAGTCCTGCTGATCATCGGCATCGCGCTGGGCGTGTACTGGCTCTGGCGCCAGGGCCGCATGGCCGAATCCCGCGAGGCCAGGCCCGCACCGCCCGAAAGCCCGGCAGCCGCGCGCCAGAGCACCGTCACGCCGCTGCAGGACATGGTGGCCTGCGCCCACTGCGGCCTGCACCTGCCCCGCAGCGAAGCCCTGGCCGATGGCCCGGGCGGCAGCGCACCGTTCTACTGCAGTGCGGCCCACCGCCAGAGCGGCCGCCAGGCATGAGCACGGACGACGCGCCCCCGTCCTGGTTCAGCGCACTCGACCCCGATTCTTCCGAGCTGCTCCCGCTGCCGGGCACACCGTCTCGGCTGTGGCACGGATTTCTGACCGCCCGGCTGATGCTGGCCCTGGCGCTGCTGATGCTGCAGGGCCTGAGCAACCTGCTGACCCCACCCATCAACGCCTGGGTGATGGGCCTGGGCGGGGTGTATTTCGGCCTCACGCTGCTGACCCGTTGGCGAGCCACAAAGCAACCTCCCAGCCCCGAAATGGGGACGCACTGGTTGCCCACCATCGGGCTGGACCTGCTGGTGTTCTCGGCCCTGCAATGGCTGCAGACCGGCAGCATGAACTACGCCCCCCTGGTGGTGATGCCGGTGCTGATGGCCGCCACCCTGGGCTCGCGTCTGCTGACACTGTCGAGCGCGGCGGCCGGCACCCTGCTGCTGCTGGTGCAGACCTGGAGCCTGCACCTGCTGACGGGCAACGACCCGGCCGCCCCGCTGATGCAGGCGGGCATCACGGGTTGCGGCTACTTCGTGGTGGGCCTGCTGGTGCACCAGTTGGCGCAGCGACTGGCCCGCGAAGAACGCATTTCCAACAGCAGCCGACTGGCCGCCCAGGTGCAGGCCCAGGTCAACACCCTGGTGATCGACCACCTGCGTGACGGGGTGCTGGTGATCGATGCCCGCGAGGTGGTGTGCGCCCTGAACCCGGCAGCGCGCAGCTTGCTGGGGTCGGCGGCGGCCCAGACCGCCCCGGGCTTCTGGCTCGGTGCCCACCCGCAATGGCAACCCCTGCTGGACCTGGCCAGAGCCACGTTCGGCCAAGCCCGGGCCCAGGTGCAGGACACCGAACTTCGGCTGGATGCCCAGAGCACGGCCCAGGTGCACGTGCGCACGCGACTGACCCGCAGCGGCCAGCAGCCCACCGGCAACCTGTGTGTCATGTTCGTGCACGACCTGCGCGAGCTGGAGGCCCGCCTGCGCACCGAGAAGCTGGCGGCCATGGGCCGGGTCTCGGCCGCCATGGCGCACGAGATCCGCAACCCGCTGGCCGCCATCACCCAGGCCAATGCGCTGCTGGAAGAAGACATTCAGGACCCCGCCCAGCGGCGGCTGGTGCAGATGGTGCAGCACAACGCGCAGCGCCTGGCCCGCATCGTCGAAGAGGTGCTGGACATCGCCCGGGTCGAGCATCAGCCGGGGGCGGACCCGGGCACGGCCATGCCCCTGGACGCCAGTGTGGCCGCCTGCTGCCGGGAGTGGTGTCAGCGCGATCCGGCCCGTCGCCGCCTGCAACTGGATCTGCGGGCCGGCCAGGTGCAGGTCAGCTTCGACCCCGAGCACCTGCGCCGGGTGCTGGACAACCTGCTGGACAATGCCCTGCGTTACCAGGGCCTGCACGCCGATTCGCTGCAGGTATCGACCCGGCACCCGGCAGGCCATGCCCCCAGCCTGATGGTGTGGAGCGACGGGGCCCCCATGGAGCCCAGCGTGGAACGCCACCTGTTCGAACCCTTCTTCTCGTCCGAAAGCCGGTCTTCCGGGCTGGGCCTGTACATCTGCCGCCAGCTTTGCGAGCGCCACGGTGCCCACATCGCCTACCAGCGCACGTCGGCCGCCACCGCCCGCGGCAGGCTGGATGGCAACGCCTTCGTGCTCGATTTCACGACGGCCGCCACGGGCGATGGACAGCCCCAGCTCGCGTTTGACACAATGCCCAGTTGACCATGTCCAGCCCCTCCAACCACTCCCTGCCAGCGCCGGCCCACATCCTCGTCGTGGATGACGAGCCCGATCTGCGCACCCTGTACGAACTCACGCTGTTGCGCGAGGGCTACCGCGTGGAGGCCGCTGGCAGCCTGGCCGAGGCCCGGGCCTGCCTGGAAGAACGCAGCTTCGATGCGGTGATCACCGACATGCGCCTACCCGACGGGCTGGGCCTGGACCTGCTCAAGCAACTGCGGACCCGCCAACGCCCGGAGCGCTGCGTGGTCATGACCGCCTATGGATCGGCCGAGAACGCGGTCGAGGCCCTGAAGGCGGGCGCCTTCGACTACCTGACCAAACCGGTCGATCTCAAGCAGTTCCGCACCGTGGTGGCCTCGGCCGTGCAAGGCAGCCGGGAGACCCTGGTGATTGCCGCCCGCGAAATGCCCCACGCCGTCGATACCGGTCTGGGCACGCCCGCCATCGGCCTGCAGGCACTGGATCGGCTGGTCGGCCAGTCCGAGGCCCTGCAGGCGGTCAAGCAACGCGTGGCCAAGGTGGCGCGCGGCATGGCGCCGGTGCTGGTGCGCGGCGAGTCGGGCACCGGCAAGGAGCTGGTGGCGCGGGCCTTGCACGCCTGCAGTCAGCGCGGTCATGGTCCGATGGTGGCGGTGAACTGTGGCGCCATTCCTGAAAACCTGCTCGAAGCCGAATTTTTCGGGGCTCGCAAAGGCTCCTACACCGGTGCACAGCAAGACCGCGAAGGCTACTTCCAGGCCGCCAGCGGCGGCACGCTGTTCCTCGACGAGATCGGCGACCTTCCCCTGGCCATGCAGTCCAAGCTGCTGCGGGCCATCCAGGAGCGCAGCATCCGCCCCCTGGGCTCGACCCAGGAGGTGCCCGTGGACGTGCGCATCGTCAGCGCCACGCACAAGGACCTGGCCGCCGACGTGCTGGCCGGGCGTTTCCGTCAAGACCTGTACTACCGCCTCAACGTGATCGAGGTGGTGGTGCCGCCGCTGCGCGAGCGCCGCGAAGACCTGCCCCTGCTGTGCCAGGCCCTGCTCGATCGCATTGCACGCGAATCGGGCCTGGCCGTGCCGCGCCTGAGCGACCGGGCCATGGCCCCCCTGTACGCCCTGCCGCTGGCGGGCAATGTGCGCGAACTCGAAAACCTGCTGCACCGCGCCGTGGCCTTGAGCGAGGGCGATGAGTTGGCCATGGACCAGGCGCTGTGGCTCAACGGCAGCGCCCAGCCGGACGAGGCCGCCGCCCCGGCCCTCAGCCCCGAAGCGGCCCAGGAACCGGTCGCCCCGGCCACAAGCCCCGCGACCCGCTCACCTGAACCCGACAACACGCCGCCGCCCGACCCCACGACGGGCTGCGCCACGCCAGCGCTCCCCAACCCCCTGCCCTTCGATCTGCAGGCCTATCTGGATGAACAGGAGCGCTCCATCCTGATGCAGGCCCTGGAAGACAACCAGTTCAACCGCACCGCCACCGCGGCCCGCCTGGGCCTGAGCCTGCGCCAGATCCGCTACCGCATCGAACGCCTGAACATCCCGATACCGCAAGACAGCGAGAGCCATGAAGCCGGCTGACCCGACACCGCCGCTGTGGCAGGGTGGCTGGTACACGGCGGCCCGGGCCCTGGCCTCACCCAACTTCGGGCCCCGCCCCGATCAGGCCTGCATCGACCTGATCGTGCTGCACTCGATCAGCCTGCCGCCGGGCCAGTACGGCGGCAACGAGGTGCAGCAGCTGTTCACCAACCAGCTCGACTGGGACGCCCACCCTTACTTCGGGCAGATCCGCGGCCTGGAGGTGTCGGCCCACTTCTACATCCGGCGCGATGGCGAGCTGTGGCAATTCGTCGATTGCGACCAGCGCGCCTGGCATGCCGGCCGCTCGCATTACCGGGGCCGCGACAACTGCAATGACGACTCGATAGGCATTGAACTCGAAGGTCTCGAAGGAAGCACTTTCACGGTGGCACAATACGCGACCCTGAACGGGCTGTGCCAGGCACTGCGCTCTCGTTACCCCATCGCCCATGTGGCAGGTCATGAGCACATTGCCCCGGGTCGCAAGAACGATCCCGGCGCCGGTTTTGACTGGCCTGGCTTGATCGTCCAGCTGGGCTGGCCCTCAGGATTTTTCCCTATGGCCGTGGCGCATTTGCCGCAGTCCTGATTTTTTTGCGGCTTCTGTGGCGGCTCAGCGCTCGCAAGCAGCCGCAGACACCATGCGGCCTTGCGGCCTGAAATGCCCGGCAAAGCCAGAAAACAAGCGGCCCGCCTCCCTGGAGTGCAGTCCTGGTGCGGCTTTTGAAGCCCCCTTTCTTGCTGCCATCACAAAGTGAAATAAAGCCCTTTTTCCTGCGCTCATCTTTGGGCTTGATACACTACCGGTAGTGTCTTGAATTCACCCAAGACCCCAGATATAGTGTGTAACGATCGGTTCGATCGAACCACCCCATCACCCGCACGCTCCCACCCGAGCCGTGCCGTCTCCCCTGAAAACAGTTCAAGAAGAGGAATCCATGCAAGTTGCAACGAACGCCCCGGCCTCGGCCTCGAACAGCACCGCCTCCCCTCCCGAAGCCATTGAATCCGGCGTGCCCAGCGTGCTGGCGCACTACCAGATCATCCGCCGCAATGGCGCGGTCGTGCCGTTTGAGCCGCAAAAGATCGCCGTGGCCATGATGAAGGCCTTCCTGGCCGTGCATGGCACCCAGGGCGCGGCCTCGGCCAGCGTGCGCGACGTGGTCGATGCGCTGACCCAGGGCGTGGTGCGGGCGCTGGTGCGCTCGCGTCCGGGCGGCGGCACCTTCCCGATCGAAGACGTGCAAGACCAGGTCGAACTGGGCCTGATGCGCGGCAGCCACCACGAAGTGGCCCGCGCCTACGTGCTGTACCGCGAGCGTCGCGCGCAAGAACGCGCCCATCAGGTCGAACAGGCCAAGCCTCCGGTGCCCACCCTGCACGTGACCGAGAACGGCCAGCGCATCGCCCTCAACGAGGCCTACCTGCGCTCGCTGATCGTCGCCGCCTGCCAAGGCCTGAGCGCCGACGTCAAGCCCGAGCCGATCTTTGCCGAGACCATGCGCAACCTGTACGACGGCGTGCCCATGGAAGAGGTCTACAAGGCTTCGATCCTGGCCGCCCGTACCCTGATCGAAAAAGACCCCGACTACACCTACGCCACCGCACGCCTGCTGCTGCACACGATCGCCAAGGAAGTGCTGGGGCGCGAAGTCAGCCCGGCCGAAATGGCCAGCAGCTATGCCGAGTACTTTCCGCAGTTCATCCAGAAGGGTGTGGACAACGAACTGCTCGATGAAAAGCTGCTGAGCTACGACCTGGTCCGCCTGGGCGCCGCGCTCAAGGCCGAACGCGATCTGCAGTTCGACTACCTGGGCCTGCAGACCCTGTACGACCGTTACTTCCTGCACGTGCGCAAGACCCGCATCGAACTGCCGCAGGCCTTCTTCATGCGCGTGGCCATGGGCCTGGCGCTCAACGAGACCGACCGCGAAGCCCGCGCCATCGAGTTCTACGAAGTGCTGTCGTCCTTCGACTTCATGTCCAGCACCCCGACGCTGTTCAACAGCGGCACGCTGCGCTCGCAACTGTCCAGCTGCTACCTGACCACGGTGCCCGACGACCTGGACGGCATCTACGAATCCATCAAGGAAAACGCCCTGCTGTCCAAGTTTGCCGGCGGCCTGGGCAATGACTGGACCCGCGTGCGCGCCCTGGGCTCGCACATCAAGGGCACGAATGGCGAATCGCAAGGCGTGGTGCCCTTCCTGAAGGTGGTGAACGACACCGCCGTGGCCGTGAACCAGGGTGGCAAGCGCAAGGGCGCGGTCTGCACCTACCTGGAGACCTGGCACCTCGACATCGAAGAGTTCCTGGAGTTGCGCAAGAACACCGGTGATGACCGCCGCCGCACCCACGACATGAACACGGCCAACTGGATCCCCGATCTGTTCATGCGCCGCGTGATGGAAAAGGGCACCTGGACCCTGTTCTCGCCCTCCACCGTGCCCGACCTGCACGACCTGTTCGGAGCCGACTTCGAACGCGCCTACGTGGCCTACGAAGAGAAGGCCGCCCGTGGCGAGATCAAGCCCAGCCGCACCCTGCAGGCCACTGACCTGTGGCGCAAGATGCTGACCATGCTGTTCGAGACCGGCCACCCCTGGATCACCTTCAAGGACGCCTGCAACGTGCGCTCGCCGCAGCAGCACGTGGGCGTGGTGCACTCGTCCAACCTGTGCACCGAGATCACGCTCAACACCAGCGACACCGAAACCGCGGTGTGCAACCTGGGCTCGGTCAACCTGCTGCAACACATCACCGACGGCAAGCTCGATCACGAGAAGCTCAAGCGCACCATCAAGGTGGCCATGCGCATGCTCGACAACGTCATCGACATCAACTACTACGCGGTCAAGAAGGCCCGTGACTCGAACCTGCGCCACCGCCCGGTGGGCCTGGGCCTGATGGGCTTCCAGGACAGCCTGTACGAGTTGCGCATCCCCTACGCTTCGCAAGCTGCCGTCGAGTTCGCCGACCAGTCGATGGAAGCGATCTGCTACTACGCCTACTGGGCCTCGTCCGAGCTGGCCAAGGAACGCGGCAAGTACTCGAGCTACCCGGGCTCGCTGTGGGACCGCGGCATCCTGCCCTTCGACACCATCGACATGCTTGAGAAGGCACGCGGCGGCTACATCGAAGTGGACCGTTCTGCCACCCTGGACTGGGATGCCCTGCGCAAGAAGATCGCCGCCGACGGCATGCGCAACTCCAACTGCGTGGCCATCGCGCCCACGGCCACCATCTCCAACATCATCGGTGTGGATGCCTCGATCGAGCCCTGCTTCGGCAACCTCTCGGTCAAGTCCAACCTGTCGGGTGAGTTCACCGTCATCAACGGCTACCTGGTGCGTGACCTCAAGCGCCTGGGCCTGTGGGACGACGTGATGGTGATGGACCTGAAACACTTCGATGGCTCGCTGCGTCCGATCGACCGTGTGCCGCAAGAGATCAAGGCCCTGTACTCGACCGCCTTCGAAGTGGAAACCACCTGGCTGGTCGAAGCCGCGGCACGCCGCCAGAAGTGGATCGACCAGGCCCAGTCGCTGAACATCTACATGGCTGGCGCCTCGGGCAAGAAGCTCGACGACACCTACAAGCTGGCCTGGTTGCGTGGCCTCAAGACCACCTACTACCTGCGCACCGTGGGCGCCACCCACGCCGAGAAATCCACGGTGGCCGCAGGCCGCATGAACTCGGTGTCGTCGGGTAGCGAACCCGGCCTGGCTGCCGCAGCCAAGCCGAGTGCCCTGGAAGCTGCCGCTGCAGCAGCCCGTGCACAGGCCGATGCGATTCCGGCCACGGACATCAAGTTCTGCGCCATCGACGACCCGGGCTGCGAGGCCTGCCAGTAAGGCCATGGATGCAGCCCAGGCTTCGAGAAGCAGGGGCTGCATCGACGGCATGGAAGCCCTGCATGACCCCGTCTGTTTCAACAAGCGACAGCCGCGTCATGCAAGGCCCACAGCGTCGATGCGACAGAACAACAAACCTCTCACAAACAAGGCAGCCACGCCCATCGGGTACTTTCCAATTTGCATGGCTGCTTTCATAATCCGGACATTGGAAAACTTATGTTGACCTGGGACGAAGAAGTCAAGCCCTCATCGCAAAATTCACTCGCCGGCGAACTGCAAAACAGCCGCACGGCCGAGGTCGCGTCTTCCATCGCATCTGCCGCTCCTGGCGAGCTTGCAGCGGGTGCCAAACGCCGAGTCAATGCGGCCGACAAGCGCATCATCAACGGCCAGACCGACGTCAACCAACTGGTGCCCTTCAAGTACAAGTGGGCCTGGGAAAAGTACCTCGCCACCTGCGCCAACCACTGGATGCCGCAAGAGGTCAACATGACCCGCGACATCGCGCTCTGGAAAGACCCCAACGGCCTGACCGAAGATGAGCGTCGCATCATCAAGCGCAACCTCGGCTTCTTCGTGACCGCCGACTCGCTGGCCGCCAACAACATCGTGCTGGGCACCTACCGCCACATCACGGCCCCCGAGTGCCGCCAGTTCCTGCTGCGCCAGGCCTTCGAGGAAGCCATCCACACCCATGCCTACCAGTACATCGTGGAGTCGCTGGGTCTGGACGAAAGCGAGATCTTCAACGCCTACAACGAGGTGAAGTCGATCCGCGACAAGGACGAATTCCTGATCCCGTTCATCGACGCGATCATGAACCCCGAATTCAAGACCGGCACTGTCGAGACCGACCAGACCCTGCTGAAGTCGCTGATCGTGTTCGCCTGCCTCATGGAAGGCCTGTTCTTCTACGTGGGCTTCACCCAGATCCTGGCCCTGGGCCGGCAAAACAAGATGACGGGTGCGGCCGAGCAGTACCAGTACATCCTGCGCGACGAGTCCATGCACTGCAACTTCGGCATCGACCTGATCAACCAGCTCAAGCTCGAAAACCCCCACCTCTGGACCGCCGACTTCAAGAACGAGATCAAGGCCTTGTTCATGAAGGCCGTTGAACTCGAATACGCCTACGCCGAAGACACCATGCCCCGCGGCGTGCTGGGTCTGAACGCCTCGATGTTCAAGGGCTATCTGCGCTACATCGCCAATCGCCGTGCCACCCAGATCGGGCTGGAGGCCCTCTTCCCGAATGAAGAGAACCCCTTCCCCTGGATGAGCGAAATGATCGACCTGAAGAAAGAGCGCAACTTCTTCGAAACCCGCGTGATCGAGTATCAATCGGGTGGCGCTCTCTCCTGGGACTGATCACCGCAACGCCATGGCCACCCCATTCATGCCCACCGACCACGCAGCGGCCTTTGAGCCCGCCGTGGCGTTGCGCGCCCCCATTCAGACCTGTGGGCATGGGCCCAGAGACCTGGATCGCTTGACGCCGACATGCGAGCGACAAGTGTTCATTGCAATCCGACCAAGGAGAAAATGATGGCAACTGCGAAGAAACCGGCCGCCAAGAAGGCCGCTGCACCTGCAAAGAAGGCGGCTGCTCCCGCCAAGAAGGCCGCCGCCCCAGCCAAGAAGGCTGCAGCACCTGCCAAGAAGGCCGCTGCGCCTGCCAAGGCGGCTGCTCCCGCCAAGAAGGCTGCTGCGCCTGCCAAGAAGGCCGCTGCACCCGCCAAGAAGGCTGCTG
>NZ_KI912466.1:310987-673092 GCF_000518645.1 Curvibacter gracilis ATCC BAA-807
TCCTGCCAAGAAGGCCGCTGCACCGACCAAGAAGGCTGCTGCTCCGAAGAAGACCGCGGCCACTGTGGCCAAGAAGGCTCCGGCTGCCAAGAAGCCTGCTGCCAAGAAGGCTGCCGCGAAGAAGGCGCCCGCCAAGCCTGCCGCTGCCCCTGTGGCTCCTGCTGCTCCGGCCGCTCAGACCACACTCAACCCTCAGGCTGCCTGGCCTTTCCCGACCGGCAACAAGCCCTGAGCGACACGTTCTCCGACGTGCCAGCCCGACGCCTCACGGCCTCGGGCTTTTTTGTGGGTGAAGCCGGCGCAGGCCGGGCCCCTTCACCCGATCAAGGCTGGAAGTCGAGCTGGTAGTTCTGCGGCCCGCGCTGGGCGATCTTGAGCGCACCGACCCGGCTGCCCAGGGCCGCACAACGCACCAAATCCCAGCCCTGCTCCAGACCGAACAGAAGAGCGCCGCGCCAGGCGTCACCACAACCGGTCGGGTCCACCACGGCCTGGGCCTGCACCGGCGGCACATGGGTGCGCTGGCCCGCCACCCACACTTCGCTGCCTTCGGCGCCCAGCGTGATCACCAGGCCACCCTGCACACGCCGCGAAATCTCGGCCGGGGTCCAACCGGTGCGATCACACAACATCTTGCCTTCGTAGTCGTTGACGGTGACCCAGGTGGCCTGGTCCACGAAGCGCGCCAGATCGGCACCGTCGAACATCGGCAAACCCTGCCCCGGGTCGAACACAAAGGGGATCCCGGCGGCCTTGAACTGGGCGGCATGCTCGATCATGGCGTCGCGCCCGTCTGGCGAGATGATGCCCAGGCGCACATCGGGGCGCGCCTCGATGCGGGTCTGGTGCGCCTGCATCATGGCGCCGGGGTGGAAGGCCGTGATCTGGTTGTTGTCACGGTCGGTCATGATCATGGCCTGGGCCGTGTAGGTGTCCGAGACCTGACGCACGTACTCGCAGCTGATGCCCAGCGTGCGCAGGCGCTCCAGGTAGTCAGCGCCATCGTTGCCGACCGTGGCCATGGGCAAGGGCGTGCCCCCCAGCAACTTGAGCGCATAGGCGATGTTGCCGGCGCAGCCACCAAAGTCGCGCCGCAAGGCCGGCACCAGGAAAGACACGTTGAGGATGTGGAGCTGATCCGGCAGGATCTGGTCCGCGAACCGCCCCTCGAAGGTCATGATGGTGTCGAAAGCCAGGGAACCACAGATGATTGCTGCCATGTTGTTGAAATCGTTTCTTGAAAGTCGTCAGGGATAAAAAACCAGCACCCGGTAACCCGCGATGCGCAAAGAAGCGGCTCCCGCCACCCGCACAGGCAAGGTCGCACTCCACTCGGCTCCGGGGCCCAATGTCGGTGGCGCGCCCAGTTCGGCCGGCAGGAACACCCGGCGCAGCACGGCCTGGTCCTGCGAGTCGGTGAGGCTGAGTTCGGCGGCCGGCATGCCCAGCGGCAGCGCGCCGGTGTTGCGCACGGCCAGGGCCAGTTGAAAGCCCTCGCCATGGGTCTTGTTGAAGGCCGAGGATTCGATGACCAAGGACTCGATGCGGCGCAGCGGCGCCAGATCACAGCCCACCACGTCACACAGGGCTTGCAAGGCGGGCCGCAGACCGGGCTCGGCGGCCACCAGGCGGGCACGTTCGTGCAAGGCCCACTGGAGCACCAGCAGGCCGGACAACAGCAGCGCCGCCAAGCCCAGCACGCCACGCACCAGCGGACGGCGCCAGAAGGCCTCGCGCCGCGCCCGGCGCAGAAACTGCAGGCCCTTGAGCACATCGGGACCAAAGGCATCCACTTCATCTTCGGCACGCCGAGCGGGCGCCGGCGCGGGTGCGGCCGCCATGGCCTGGGCCGGCGTTTCGGCAGCCCACTGCGTGGACAGATCTCCCGGTGCATCCACGGCGGCCGATTCGGACAGCAGGCTGGGCGACACCTCGTCCGCCAGGCCTGGCTCGTGCCGCACGGGCTCGGTCTTCAGTGGCGGCACGGGCTCCGCCACGCCGGATGCGGCCGGTGCGGCGGGTGGGGCCGGATCATCCGGAAAACGCAGGGCCGCCAGTGTCACCCCCGGGGGATCGGCACGCGGAGGCCGCGGGGTACCGGGCAGGTCCAGCTCAGGCACCGACAACACGGGAAACCGATCGCCCTGCGGGCGCACACGCGGCTCGACGGACTCGGTGACGGGCGCAAACTCGACCTGAACGCGGGGCTCCTCAGGCTCGGGCTGGGGGGAGAACACCTCCCGCAGATCCAGACCCAGATCGTCCTCGTCCAGGGTGGGCTCGACCTGGCGACGTGCATCGGGCGTGGCCAGATCCAGATCCAGCCGGGCCAGTTGTTCGGCCAGCAATTCATCGGCACTGCGTGGCACCACGGGCTCGGCCACAGGCGCCTCAGGTGCGGGGACACGAACAGGTGCAGGGGGTGGGGGCAGCACCAGATCGGGCATCACCAGCTCTGGCATCACCAGCTCTGGCATCACCGGCTCGCGGCTGGGCCGGGGGGCTGGCGGGGCAGCGGGTGGTTCTGGCGGCGAAGCCGGCACGGGCGCCACGGCCGGCACAGGCACCTGGACCGGCGCTGCGACAGGCTGGCGTACAGCCTGCGGCGCAGGCGTTACCGATGGGCTGATCGGGCTGCGGACGGCAGGGGTGGAAGGTGGGCTCGAAGGTGTGCCGGGGTTGGTACCGGAAGGAGCACGCAAAAAGGCCGGCGGCTCGGGCCGGGGGCTTCGTGCGGCGGACTGCGGCCCCTGGGCCAGCGGGCCGGCAGCGGCAGGGGCATCGCCCTCCTGGACCAGGTTGGCCGTGGCATCGAACACCTCGGTGCACTGCCCGCAGCGCACCCAGCCGTCGGAAATCCTCAATTGGTCCGGCACGACCTTGAAGGTCGTGGCGCAGGCTGGGCAACGTGTGATGAGGCTCATGGATGCGCCTGATTGTAGGGGCGCGGCCGCATTTTTCACCCGGCGGATCACCCGCTGGCACGGCGGGTGTGGCGCCGGCTTAACGCTGCGCGGTCATCAGGATCCAGCCGTCTTCGCTGTCGGCCACCGACAACTGCAGCCAGGGGGCGTAGGCCGCCTTGAGTTCATCGGCCTGGCGCTCCAGGATGCCGGCCAGCACCAGCGAGCCGCCTGCCGCCACATGGGCACACAACAGCGGTGCCAACACCTTCAAAGGCGTGGCCAGGATGTTGGCCAGCACCGTGTCGTAAACGCCTTGCGCCTTGTCTGGCAGGCCGGCGTTCAAGGCCACACCGTTGGCCTCGGCATTCAGGTGGGTGGATTGCACGGCCGCCTCGTCGATGTCGACCGCGTCGATGGCCTGGGCACCGTGTTTGGCCGCACCGATGGCCAGAATGCCCGAACCACAGCCATAGTCCAGCACGCGGCCCAGGGCGGCCGTGGCCGGCCGCCGCGCAATCCAGCGCAGGCACATGCGGGTGGTGGGGTGGGTGCCGGTGCCGAAGGCCAGCCCCGGGTCCAGGCGGATCACCTGGCGGGCCTGCTCGGGCGGCTCGTGCCAGGTGGGCACGATCCAGAACTCGGGGGTGATCTCGACCGGCGAGAACTGCGATTGGGTGAGGCGCACCCAGTCTTCATCGGGCACCTTGGCCAGGCCCAGCAGACGGCAGTCGGCAAAGAAATCCTGCAACTGCAGCAGCTTGGCCGCCTCATCGGCGCTGGCCTCGTCGGGGAACAGGGCGATCACGCGCGAACGCTGCCAGCCCTCCTTGGGCGGGGGCATGCCGGGTTCACCGAACAAGGCCTGCTCGGCATCGGTCTGGGCGTCGGCGTCCTCGACGCTGACGCTCAGGGCATCCAGCGCATCGAGCGCGTCGCTCACGGTTTCGACGTGGTCTTCGGGGCACAGCAGCCGGAGTTCAAACATGGCGTTCCTGGGGTCTTGGGAGGCCGGCCGCCCGCAGCGGGGCAGTCCGGCCCGGGCCGATCAGCGCTTGTGGTGGCCCAGCCACTCTTCAAGGTAGTGGATGTTGGTGCCGCCGGCCATGAACTTGGCATCCACCATCAGCTCGCGGTGCAGCGGGATGTTGGTGTTGATGCCCTCGACCACGGTCTCCAGCAAGGCGGTGCGCATGCGGGCCAGGGCCTGCTCGCGGGTGTCGCCGTGCACGATGATCTTGCCGATCATCGAGTCGTAGTTGGGCGGCACGAAGTAGTTGGTGTAGACGTGCGAATCCACGCGCACACCGGGGCCGCCCGGCGCATGCCACATGGTGATGCGGCCCGGCGACGGCACGAACTTGTACGGGTCTTCGGCGTTCACGCGGCACTCGATGGCGTGGCCCCGGATCTCGATCTGGCGCTGCGTGAACGGCAGCTTCTCGCCCGCGGCGACCATGATCTGGGTCTTCACGATGTCGATGCCGGTGATCAGTTCGGTCACCGGGTGCTCCACCTGCACGCGGGTGTTCATCTCGATGAAGTAGAACTCGCCGTTTTCGTACAGGAACTCGAAGGTGCCCGCACCGCGGTAACCGATCTTCTTGCAGGCGGCGGCGCAACGCTCACCGATCTTTTCGATCAGCTTGCGCGGGATGCCCGGGGCCGGCGCCTCTTCGATCACCTTCTGGTGGCGGCGCTGCATCGAGCAGTCGCGCTCGCCCAGATAGACCGCATTGCGGTGCTTGTCAGCCAGGATCTGGATCTCGATGTGGCGCGGGTTCTGCAGGAACTTTTCCATGTAGACCGCAGGATTGCCGAACGCAGCCCCCGCCTCGGCCTTGGTCATCTGCACCGCATTGACCAGCGCGGCCTCGGTGTGCACCACGCGCATGCCGCGGCCACCGCCGCCGCCTGCGGCCTTGATGATGACCGGGTAGCCCACGGTCTTGGCGATGCGCTTGATCTGCACCGGATCATCGGGCAGTTCACCCTCCGAACCCGGCACGCAGGGCACGCCGGCCCGGATCATGGCCTGCTTGGCCGACACCTTGTCGCCCATGATGCGGATCGACTCGGGCGTGGGGCCGATGAACTGGAAACCGCTTTTCTCGACGCGCTCGGCAAAGTCGGCGTTCTCGCTCAGAAAGCCATAGCCAGGGTGGATGGCCTCGGCGTCGGTCACCTCGGCTGCCGAGATGATGGCAGGCATGTTGAGGTAGCTTTGGGGTGACGGGGCCGGGCCGATGCACACGGCCTCTTCCGCCAGCTTGACGTACTTGGCATCGCGGTCGGCCTCGGAATAGACCATCACCGCCTTGACACCCAGTTCGCGGCAGGCCCGCTGGATGCGGAGGGCGATCTCCCCCCGGTTGGCAATCAGGATTTTCTTAAACATCAGTGCTCCCGGGGCGGCAGAGCCCCGCACGCAGCGCGTGCACTATCTCAGGGATGGGCACCCGACGGCTGACGGCCCCGCAGGCCCGCCGTGCCGGCACCCCCATGCGCTCACTCGATCACGAACAAGGGTTGACCGTATTCGACGGCCTGGCCGTTCTCACCCAGGATCTGGGTCACGGTGCCCGACTTGTCGGCCTCGATCTCATTGAGGATCTTCATGGCCTCGATGATGCAGATGGTCTCGCCTTCCTTGATCTGGCTGCCCACCTCGACAAAGGCCTTGGCACCCGGGCTGGAGGCGCGGTAGAACGTCCCCACCATGGGCGACTTGACCGTGTGCCCTGCGGGTGCCGCAGCGGCGGCGGGTGCAGCGGCAACCACCGGAGCGGCAGGTGCTGCGGCCACGGCAGGCTGGGCCAGCACAGGCGCTGCCACCACTTGCTGAACCACGGCCCCGCCCCCCTTCACGATGCGCACCTTGCCTTCGGCTTCGGTGATTTCCAGTTCTGAAACATTGGATTCAGACACCAGATCAATCAGGGTCTTGAGTTTTCGCAGGTCCATGTAAGCTCCAACAGCTGAAACGATAACAGGCGCGAATTTACTGCAAAACAGCGCCAAAATTCATCATCAGCAGACAAATTAATTACAACTTCATTCAGGCACATCAAAGAAAATGCCCTGGAAGTCTGCAGGAAGGCCCCTGAGCAGAAGGGGCCTCAAAGACACCCCGGCGGTCAGCCGGAGCGGGTCCACGCCGCCAGTTCCTGGGGCGTGATCTGGCCCATTTTACGCTGTATTACCCGTCCATCCGGCGCGATCACCACCGAAAACGGCAAACCGCCGTTCTCATTGCCCAGGGCACGCGCCAGCTCGGTGCCCCCCAAACCGGCCAGTCCGACCGGAAATCCCAGCGGCGTACGGCTCAGGAAACGGGCCACAGAACTGGGCTGATCGATCGCCAATCCCAGCACTTGCCAGCCATTGGCCGAAGTTTCGCGCTGGAACCGATCCAGCATGGGCAGCTCCTCCACACACGGGGGGCACCAGGTGGCCCAGAAGTTGATCAGCAGGGGTTTGCCCTTGAAATCGGCCAGCACCAGCTCACCGCCACCGGGGCGGTCGAACTTCAGGCCCCACAGCTCGGACAAGGCCGCACCGGCCTCCCCGTCCGTGCCTTGCGGCCGCATGCGCCACCAACCCAGGCCAGCGCCGGCCACGGCGGCCAACCCTGCGGCCGAGGCCCACAACCAGCGGCGCCGACCGGCACCGGAAGAATTCACCACCGGGGATTCGCTCATGCTTCAGCTTTCTTCAACAAGGCCTGGACGGCGGCCAGATTGCCCCGGGGCGCACGCCCGCGGGCATCGGGCAGCAGGGCGCCACGCAGATCGTCCAGGTCATAGATCAACAGATGCACACCGATCACCTCGCCCAGCGCCTTGCAGGGCGAGCCCAGCGACAGGGCCTCGACCGGCTCACCCCGAAAACCCTGCACCGTCTGCGGCTCGTAGTCGACGTTGTGGTCGATCAGCCGGATCTCGGCCGACTTGGGGTCATCACAGAACAACTGGATACGGATATCGGACAGGCGCGTCGCGGTGCCCTGCCAGACCGCCCCCGTCAGGTGCGGGCGGAACTCCGCCATGCGCTCCATCCAGACCAGGGCCAGTTCGCGCAGCGCACGCAACTCGGCCGGCTGGGTGTCGGCACAGAACAATTCGATGTACTCCAGCACCGCATCCTCGACCGCGAGGTTGTCGGGCAGGGCCGTGCGGGCCGGCAAACCCAGCTGCTTGACGGCACGGCGCTTGGCCGCGCCATATTCCAGGCCTTCTTCCACCACCATGCGGGCAGCGGTCGCGGCGATTTCTGAGGCGAGACTTTCCATGGAGACTGGCCAGGCGGGCCTTCAGCACGCTGACCGCAGAGATTGCAAAGCGGGCATTTTGCGCTTTTTCGCCGCCCGGCTCCGCCGCTACCAGATTGATAGCTCGGCAGCCCGCCCCCACGCTGGCCCTGGCCGGCACCGCCCATGACCCCACGTAAAATCGGTTTCATGCACATTCACATCCTGGGTATTTGCGGCACCTTCATGGGCGGCCTGGCGGCCCTGGCCCGCGAGGCGGGCCACCGCGTCACCGGCTGCGACGCGGGGGTCTACCCCCCGATGAGCGACCAGCTGAGGGCCTTGGGCATCGACCTGATCGAAGGCTTCTCGGCCGATCAGATGGCCCTGAAGCCCGATGTCTTCGTGGTCGGCAACGTGGTCAGCCGCGCCAGACTGGCCGACGGCAGCCCCAAGTTCCCGCTGATGGAAGCCATTCTGGACCAGGGGGCGCGCTACACCAGCGGCCCGCAATGGCTGGCCGAGCACCTGCTGCACGGCCGCCACGTGCTGGCCGTGGCCGGCACGCACGGCAAGACCACCACCACCTCGATGCTGGCCTGGGTGCTCGATCAGGCCGGCCTCCAGCCCGGGTTTCTGGTCGGGGGCGTGCCACTGAACTTCGGGGTGTCGGCACGGCTGGGGCAAGGCAGCGCCTTCGTGATCGAAGCCGACGAGTACGACACCGCCTTCTTCGACAAGCGCAGCAAGTTCGTGCACTACCGCCCGCGCACTGCGGTGCTGAACAACCTGGAGTTCGACCACGCCGACATCTTCGACAACCTGGCCGCCATCGAACGCCAGTTCCATCACCTGGTGCGCACCGTGCCGGGCCAGGGCCGCGTGGTGGTCAACGGCCTGGAAGAAAGCCTGACCCGCGTGCTGGCCCAGGGCTGCTGGAGCGAGGTGCGCAGCTTCGGCAGCACGGTGAGCGATTTCTCCGCCGAGGGCGAGGCCCATGATTTCGCCGTGCTGCGCCATGGCCAAACCGTGGCCCGCGTGCAGTGGGCGCTCAGCGGCGCCCACAACCAGCTCAATGCCCTGGCCACCGTGGCCGCGGCCGATCACCTGGGCGTGCCCGCCGAGGTGGCGGCCGAGGCGCTGTCGCGCTTCCAGAACGTGAAGCGCCGCATGGAAGTGCGCGGCCAGGTCGGCGGCATCACCGTGTACGACGACTTTGCCCACCACCCCACGGCCATCCGCACCACACTCGACGGCCTGCGCCAGCGCCTGGGCCCGGTGAGCGACACCGGTGGCCGCATCCTGGCGGTGTTCGAGCCACGCAGCAACACCATGAAGCTGGGCACCATGAAGGCCCAGTTGCCCTGGTCACTGGCCAGCGCCGAGCTGGCCTTCTGCCACACCGGCGGCCTGGACTGGGACGCGGCCGAGGCCCTGGCGCCCCTGGGTGCGCGCGCCCACACCGCCCCCGACATCGCCACCCTGGTGCAGCAAGTGGCGGCTGCGGCCCGCCCCGGCGACCACGTGGTGTGCATGAGCAACGGCGGCTTCGGTGGCGTACACCAGCGCCTGCTGCAGGCCCTGACCCGGGCCTGAACAGCCCCCTCAGCGCATCAGGGCACGGCGCGCCAGCAGGCTGAGCGCGTCCACCGCCGCCACCATCAACAACATGGCGGCCAGGATGGTGGCCGTCTTGCCCATGTGGAACAGGCCCATGTGAAAGGCCAGCAACTGGCCCAGGCCACCCGCCCCCACCACGCCCAGCACGGCCGCGGCGCGGATGTTGTTCTCCCAGCGGTACAGGGTGTAGCTGAGCCACTGGGGCAGCACCTGGGGCAGGCTGGCGTAAGCCAGCACCTGCACGCGCCCCACGCCCTGCTGGCGCAGCGCCTCGGCCGGGCCGGTCGGGGCATTCTCCAGCGCCTCGGCAAACAGGCGCCCCAGCACGCCCAGGGTGTGGCAGGCCAGGGCCAGGGTGCCGGCGAACGGCCCCAGGCCAGCCGAAATCAACAGCAGCGTGGCCCAGACCAATTCTGGGATGGAGCGCAAGGCATTGAGCAAGCAACGCGTCGGGGTGCGCAGCCAGGCCCGCTCCCCCGCCTGCAGCCGGCTCGCCGGCAGCGCCAGCAGCAGGCCGCCCAGCGCGGCCAGCCCGGTGCCAAGCAAGGACATGGCCAGGGTCTCCCAACTGGCCACCAGCACCTGGCGCAGCAGGCCGGGCGACAGATCGGGCGGGTAGAACTCGCCCAGGAAGCGGCCCATGCTGTGCAGGGCCTCCAGCGACAGGAACTGCTGCCACTGCAGATCCAGCGAGGCCGCACTGGCCACCACCAGCGCCAGCACACCGACGGCAAACCACAGACCGGGTCGGCGCCAGGGCGCCGGGGCCCGCAGATCTGAAGGCAAGACGGGCCTCATCCGAGCAGCCTCCGCAGGCCGGCACTGACCCGATCGGCCAGGGCCACCAGGGCCATGAACACCAGCAGCATGCTGGCCACCTCGGCGCCATTGAACATCTTCATCGAGTTGTCGAGTTGCTGGCCCAACCCCCCGGCACCGACAAAGCCCAGCACCACCGAGGACCGGATGGCGCACTCCCAGCGGTAGACGGTGTAGGAACTGAGCTCGGCCGCGCAGGTGGGCAACAAGCCGTGGAAGAAGGCCTGCAGGCGGCCCGCGCCATTGCGCAGCAGGGACTGGGCCGCATGCTGCTCGCCACTTTCCAGGATTTCGCCATAGACCTTGCCCAACATGCCGGCATAGGTGAGCGCAATGGCCAGCACACCGGCGGTGGGCCCCAGCCCGACCACCCGCACAAACACCAGGGCCCAGACCAGCTCGGGCACGCTGCGCAGCACGATCAAGAGCGCACGCACAAGCTGGCGCGCCCAGAACGGCCCCCGGGCCATGCGGCCGGACAAGGCCGACACCGACAAGGCCGCGGTCGACAGCAAGGTGAGCGGCACCGCCAGCAACCAGCCCAGCGCCACCCCGACCGTGGCCATGGCCACCGTGCGCCAGGACTCGCGCGCCAGCATCGTCAGAAACTCGGCCCCGCCCGCCAAGGGCCAGAAGCTGGCCAGAAAGCGCCCGCTGAAGGCCAGCGAGTCGGGCTGCAGCAGGATCCAGGGCTTGAATTCGGTGGCCTGCAGCAAGGGCCACAGCAGCACCAGCACCACGGCGCAAGCGGCCAGGCGCTGTCGCCAGGCCGGGTCGCGCTGCGGGGCCAGGCGTGCCGCCGGGTTCAACGACACGACAGCCCCACCGGCTCCACCAGGTCATCGACATGCAGGCCTGGGGCGGGTGGCCCCTCACCCCGCAGCTCATGTTCGTGCTGGGCATACAGCCGAGCCAGCCGCTGCGGGCTCACCTCGGCGGCGGGCAGGTCGAACACCAGACGCCCCTCGCGCAGGCCCACGATGCGGGTAAAGCAGGCCAGCGCCACCTCCACCTGGTGCAGCGAAGCCACCAGGGTGATGTCCCGCTCACGGGCCACCCGCTGCAGGGTGGCCATGGCCTGGCGGGCCCGGGTGGGGTCCAGGGCCGACAGGGGTTCATCCACCAGCCACAGCGAGGCCGGTGCCAGCAGGGCACGGGCCAGGCCCACGCGCTGGCGTTCGCCGCCCGACAGGCGATCCACCCGCTCGAACAGCTTGTCGCCCAGATCGAAGTGCTCCAGGGCCTCAAAAGCCGCCGGCAGATCGCTGGGGTGGAACAGCGAGGCCAGACTGGCCAGCAGCCCCATGGCCGGCAGGCGCCCGGCCAGCACCGAGGTGACCACGCGCTGGCGGGGCGGCAGCGGTGGCACCTGGGGCGCCAGGAACAGACGGCCGCGCAGCTGCTGCAGGCGCCCCCGTGGCAGTCCCCAGGGGTCAAGCCCGTCCAGCCTCAGCACCCCGCTCGAGGGCGGCAGAGCACAGGCCATCACCTGCAGCAGGCTGGTCTTGCCAGCGCCCGAGGGCCCGATCACGGCCACCTGCTCGCCGGGCCGCAGGCGCAGGCTCAACCCGGCCAGCGCGGCCCGCGCGCCTGCGCGTGCGGCCGGGTGCTGGGCAGCGACCTGGTCGAGCTCAAGCATCAGACCCAAGGGCGGCTCCGATCAGAGCAGACCGGCGCTGCGCGCGGCCGCTTCGATGCTCTTGTAGTTCTCGACCTTGGTCGGGATGAAACGGGTGGCGCGCTGCAGGTCCAGCACTTCTTTGCCCTCGGGCGTGCTCTTGTTGAGCGCGAGGAAGGCCTGGGTGATCTTGTCGCGCAGGGCGGCCGGCATGTCGGCGTGCACCGACCAGTTGTAGTCGTAGTAAGGCGGGGTGGTGTAGAACACCTGCACCTTGCTGGTGTCCACCTTCTTGTCGGCCACGAACTTGTCCCACACCGAGATGTTGAGCGCCCCGGCCTGCACCTTGCCCGAGGCCACGGCGGCGATGGTGGCGTCATGGGCGCCGCTGTAGGCAACCCGGCGGAAATCATGCTCGGGGTTGAGGCCGGCCTGCAGCAGGAAGCTGCGCGGCATCAGGTGGCCCGAAGTGCTGCTTTGCGAGCCGAAACTCACATCCTTGCCCTTGAGGTCGGCCAGCGACTTGATGGCCGGGTCGGCGCTGATGAAGACCGACTTGAACTTTTCGTCTTCTTCACGCTGCACCAGCGGGATGATCTTGCCGTTGGAACGCACCTGGGCCTGCACGAAGGTGAAGCCGCCGAACCAGGCCATGTCCACCTTCTTGTTGACCAGGGCCTCCACCGAGGCGGCGTAGTCGGTGACCGGGGTGTATTCCACCTTGACCGCCAGCTTGGCTTCCAGGTACTTCATCAGCGGCGCGGCCTTGCGGGCCAGCTCGGTGGGCGACTCGTCGGGGATGGCGGTCACTCGCAGCACCTGCTGGGCCTGGCTCAGCGGGGCCAGGCTCAACAGCGCGGCGGCCAGCAGAGTGCGCAGAGCGGTGTTGCGGGTGACGAGGCGGGGGGTCGGGCGGGGGGTCGGGCTGATGAGCGAGTGCATGCAGGGTCCTTGCGGGTCGGGAAGGCCGGCAGGTTACACCGAAAGATTGTCCGCCCCAACAACGAACTCACATTCGGGTGCAGGCTTCAGCCTTTGGCCACAGGCCACGCCGCAGGAGGGTGTTCGCGTGCATCGGGCAGACCCAGCACCAGAAAGCAGCTGTCACAGCGTGCATAGGCGACCGGGTCACTCAAAGGCCAGGCCAGATGCTTGTCCTTGGTGCGGGCCCCGCAATAGACCGCCTCGTCGATCTCGCTCAGGGCCAAGCGCCCACAGCGCGGGCAGGCCAGGCTGGACAGGTCGATGTTGAACGCGGCGGCTTTGTTGGGCATGGCAGTCCGGAAATCGATGGACAAGGGGCAGGTCGCAAATCAGCTGCCACGCCCATGCGGTCAACAAGGCTTCAACAGCTCACCTGAGGGGATCTTGAAGCAAATGCTGCACCGCAGCAACCAAAAACCCACCCCACCCGCGCAATAGTTGGCGACGCCGCGCGATTCGCACATCCAGCAAGCCATTCGTGCCGTTTTTGTTCGCAGTACGAAGCTCCCCTCTCCCCCTGCTGTCGCCCAACGGTCAAACGGTGGCGCCAAGCGGATGTAGCACCGTATGATGGCAAGAAACCAAGACGTCACCATGTCCGAAGCCTCGGCGCCATCGTCCCCTCTCACCCCCCTGATCTCACCCCCTCAGCTGATGCGGGGGTTCACCGGCTCACGCCTGAGCTGGATGGTGGCCCTGTCGGTGCTGGCCCTGCTGGCCATCGGTTGGGTGGCCGTGGTGCTGACGCTGGATCTGAAGGCCCGTGATGCGCTGGCCGCCGAGGTGCGTCAGAACACCAACCTGGCCCGGGTGCTGCAAGAGCAGACGGTGCGGGTGCTGGCCTCGGTCGATCAAGCCACGCTGCGCATGCGCGACCTGGCCGTGGCCGGCGAACTGACATCGGCCGACTACGTGCGCATTGCCAACGAAACCGGTCTGGTGCCACACATCCTGACCCAGCTGTCGTTGATCGACGCCAAGGGTCGCTTCGTGGGCAGCAACATCGACCCGACCGGCGAGAAGACCGGCCACGTCGACCTGTCGTCACGAGAGCACGTTCAGGTTCACCTCGCGCCCGACAAGGTGCCTGACGCATCGCGCCAGATGAGCGCTGATGGCCTGTACATCGGCAAACCGGTGTTGGGCAAGGTCTCGAACAAATGGACCATCCAGCTGTCGCGCCAGATCCAGAGCAGCGACGGCAAACCCTTGGGCGTGATCGTGGCCTCGCTGAACCCGGCCTACTTCGAGCAGTCCTACAGCGAGGTCAACCTGGGCTCACTGGGCGGTGTCACCTTGCTGGGCGATGACCGCAATGTCCGCGCCCGGGTGATCGGTGGAGCACCGACCGGCATGGGCACCACCTTGTCGAACAACTCGACCATGGCCCGCCTGCCCCAGAACGAGCGGGCCGGCTGGTCCATCATCACCAGCAACATCGACAAGGTCGAACGCGTGGCCGCCTACCACCGTGTGGCCGCATACCCTTTGCGCGTGTACGTGCTGACCAGCACCGAAAGCGCGCTGAGCGACTGGCGCAGCCTGCGCAATGTGAGCGTGACGCTGATGGGCCTGCTGACCGTGGCCTCGCTGGCCGGCGCCGGGGTGTTTTTGCGCGGCCTGCGCCAGTTGGAAAACAAGAACCATGCACTGCAGATCAGCGAAGCGCAGGCCCAGTCGGCCAGCCGTGCCAAGAGCGAGTTCCTGGCCGCCGTGTCGCACGAATTGCGCACCCCCTTGACCAGCATCCGGGGCTTTGCCGAGCTGATGGAGATGCGCCTGGAGCAGCCCCGCTTCAAAGACCAGGCACGCATGATCCGCAAGGCAGCCGAGCACCTCAATGAGCTGCTCACGGAGATCCTCGATCTGGCCAAGGTGGAGGCTGGTGCCATGCCGGTCACACCCGAGCCTGTGGCCTTGACCGAGCTGCTGCAATCGACGCTGGACTTTTTCAGCGTGACGGCGGCGCAGAAATCGCTGGACCTCAAGTTGCAACTGGCCCCCAGCACCCCACAGACCCTGTTGTGCGATGGCCTGCGCCTCAAACAGATCCTCAACAACCTCCTGTCCAACGCGCTCAAATTCACCGCTGAGGGCAGCGTGACCGTGGAGGTGGACGCCGGCGACGACAGGGTGAACTTCCATGTGGTGGACACCGGCCCCGGCATTGCCGCCGAGTTGCACGAGACCATCTTCGAGCGCTTCCGCCAGGGCAATGACCGTGTCAGCTACGAGCACGGCGGCACAGGCCTGGGCCTGTCACTGTCTCGCGCGCTGGCCGGCCTGATGGGCGGCACGCTGACCGTGCAATCCAGCCCCGGCCAAGGGGCCCGCTTCACCCTCAGCCTGCCGCGTCCGGCCCTCCCCCAGGCAGCGGCCTGAAACGCGGCTGACCAGCCTGGCGCCTCGTCATGGCGCCGTCATGCGCGGCCCGAAGAATGGCGCTCGTGATGGCCAACAGCAACTCCATGCAAGCATTCGAAGGGCAACTCGCCAGCGCGGGCTGGCGCCCCGGTTTGCCGCCGGCTCACGCGACGGTGTCCGGGCGACAAGAGGCATCTGCCGCCCGTGAAGGCTTCGCGGCCTGCGCCCAGCACCCCGGGCTGCTGTTCTTCCACGCCGGCCCTTTCAATGCCGAGCTGGTGCAGGCAGCCACCCAACGCCTGCGCCAGCGCCTCGATGAGCTGGAGGCGCCCCGACACGCCAAGGAGCGCCTGCTTCGCGTGTTCACCGCGCTGGCGCGCCACCTGGCCAGGCCGGGGCTTGAGGCGGCAGAGCCCCAGGGGCGCATCGCCGTGGGCGGTCTCGGTGAGCATTTCTGGGTTCTTTGCAGCCGGCGCCTGCCCTCGGACCAAGTGGCAGGGGTGCGCGCCCGACTGGACACCCTGCGCCTGCTGAGCGCCGACGAACTCGCCGTGCTCAACCCCGGCGAGCACCGGTTCGACACCCTGAGCGAGGTGGCCGGTGCGCCAGACGAACCCGGGCCTGAAGAGGGCGACTCAGGCTGGTTGCAGGTGGCCTGCAACAGCTCGGCCCCGATCGAATACGGGTTCTCGAGACCGCTGCCCGATGGCGGCGCCCAGCTTCACGTGCGCGCCTGGATCTGAGGGATCTGAGCCCGCTGCGCTGGCTTCAATCGGCCAGTCGGCTCACCTGCTGGTGCAGGTCCGCCGCCCAGCTGCGGCGGTCACGGCCCAGGGCGTGCTGCAGTTCGCCGTAATGCACCACCGCCACGATGGGTTCGCTGGTCAGCGTGCGCCACAACGAGCCGACCAGGGTGTCATCCCCCACATAGCACGGCGCCAGCGAACGCTGGCCATCGGCCGCGTCGACAAACTTCAGGGCCACCGGCTGCACCGGTGCCGCAGCCGACACTGCGGCCTGCAGCAAATTGGCGTGGAAGGGCAGCACCTGCAGACCGTCCCCCGTGGTGCCCTCGGGAAACACGGCCAGCACGTCGCCGCGCTTCAGGCTGTCGCTCATGTCGTGCACCACCCGCATGGCGTCACGGCGTGAAGCGCGCTCGATGAACAAGGTGCCGGCCGCCGAGGCCAACGCACCGATCAGGGGCCAGCGCCGCACCTCGGATTTGGACACGAAGCGGCAATGCCGGCTGGCGTGCAGCACCACGATGTCGAGCCAGGAGATGTGGTTGGACACCAGCAGCGCCGGCCCCAGGGGGACCGGTGTGCCCCGCACCTGCAGGGCAATGCCCAGCACCTGGAGCAGGCGGCTGGCCCAGGCCTGCACCTGCATTTCGCGCTGCTCTGCGCCCAGGCGCGGAAAGCGCAGCATCACGGTCCAAAGGCCCGCCAACACGTGCAGCAGCACGCGCCACAGGCGCCAGACAGCCTGCAGCGCCCGCAGCCAGGTGCCCGGGGCACCCGGCTGGCGGTGGGTGGAGGGGTTCATAGCGCGCAGCAACCCGGACTGAGGCAGCGCCTCAGGCGCGCTCGAAGGCCACCTGGCCGCCCACCACCGTGTAGCGCACCTGGCCCGGCATGGCCGTGCCGGTCAGCTCATAGGCAAACGGGGTGTGCTTGCCCTGGCTGCGCAGCGCCTGCGGCAGCACCTGCCACACGGCTTCGGGGTCGAACACGCACAGGTCGGCCACGCCACCTTCGATCACCTGGCCCACGCTGGCCTGCAAGGTGCCCAGCGCCGAGCCCAGCACCTGGGCCGGGTCGCGCGTCAGCACCGACAGCGCGCGCGGCAGGCTCAGACCCAGCTCCTGACCCCACTTGAGGGCCAGGCTGAGCAGCAGCTCAAAGCCGGTGGCACCGGGCTCGCTCTCGGCAAACGGCAGGGTCTTGGCGTCTTCGTCGACCGGGTTGTGGTCGGACACCAGGGCGTCGATGGTGCCGTCGGCCAGCGCTTCGCGCAGGGCGTCGCGGTCGCGTTGCTGGCGCAGCGGCGGGGTGAGGCGGGCACGGCTGTCGAAGAAGCCGATGTCGGCATCGATCAGGTGCAGCGAGTTGATGCTCACGTCGCAACTCACGGGCAGGCCCTCGGCCTTGGCCTGACGCACCAGGGCCACACCGGCGGCGCTGCTCAGGCGGCACAGGTGGACCCGGGCACGGGTGCTGCGCTGCAGCTCGAAGATGGTGTGCAGGGCGATGGTTTCGGCGGCCACCGGCACGCCGCTCAGGCCCAGGCGGGTGGCCAGGGGGCCGCTGGCGGCCACGCCCTTGCCCAGGTACAGCTCTTGCGGGCGCAGCCAGACGGTGTAGCCGAAGGTGCTGGCGTATTGCAGGGCGCGCTGCAGCACCTGGGTGCTGACCAGGGGCACCTCGGCCTGGCCGAAGCCGATGCAGCCGGCCTCGGTGAGCTCGGCCATCTCGGTCAGCACTTCGCCGGCCAGGTTGCGGGTCAGTGCCCCCAGCGGGAACAGGCGCGACTGGTGCAGCTTCTCGGCACGGAACTTGAGCATCTCGACCAGACCGGGTTCGTCAAGCACCGGGTCGGTGTCGGGCAGGCAGACCACGCTGGTCACGCCGCCGGCCACGGCCGCCGCCATCTCGGATTCGAGCATGCCCTCGTGCTCGTGGCCGGGCTCGCGCAGGCGCGCCGCCAGGTCCACCAGACCCGGGGCCACCACCAGACCGGTGGCATCGATCACGCGCTGCGGCGTGAACTCGCCCCGCAGGGCGCCAATCGACACGATGCGGCCCGCGGCCACGGCCACGTCGGCCACTTCGTCACGGCCCGAGGCCGGGTCGATCACACGGCCGTTCTTGATCAGCAGATTCATGGTGTTGCTCTCCCTCAGGCCTCGTTGCCGGCCACGATGCTCATCACGGCCATGCGGACCGCGATGCCGAAGGTGACCTGGGGCAGGATCACCGATTGCTTGCCGTCCACCACGGCCGAGTCGATCTCGACGCCGCGGTTGATCGGGCCCGGGTGCATCACGATGGCATCCGGCTTGGCCAGCTGCAGCTTCTCTTCGGTCAGGCCGAAGCTCTTGAAGAACTCCTGGCTGGAGGGCAGCAGCGCGCCGCTCATGCGTTCGTTCTGCAGGCGCAGCATGATCACCACGTCGCAGTCCTTGATGCCCTCTTCGAGGGTGTGGAACACCTTCACGCCCATCTGCGCCATGTCGCTGGGCACCAGGGTCTTGGGGCCCACCACACGCACCTCGGCACAGCCCAGGGTGGTCAGGCCGTGGATGTCGGAGCGCGCCACCCGCGAGTGCAGCACGTCGCCCACGATGGCCACCGTGAGGTTGGAGAAATCCTTCTTGTAGTGGCGGATGGTGAACATGTCGAGCAGCCCCTGGGTGGGGTGCGCATGGCGGCCATCGCCGGCATTGATCACGTGCACATGGGGGGCCACGTGCTGGGCGATGAGGTAGGGCGCGCCCGACTCGCTGTGCCGCACCACGAACAGATCGGCCGCCATGGCCGACAGGTTGGCGATGGTGTCGAGCAGCGACTCGCCCTTGGAGGCCGAGGAGCGCGCGATGTCGAGGTTGATCACGTCGGCCGACAGGCGCTTGGCCGCGATCTCGAAGGTGGTCCGGGTGCGGGTGCTGTTCTCGAAGAACAGGTTGAACACGCTCTTGCCGCGCAGCAGGGGCACTTTCTTGACCTCGCGGTCGCTGACGCTGACAAAGTTGGCCGCCGTGTCCAGGATGTGGGTCACGATGTCCTTGGGCAGGCCTTCGATGGAGAGCAGGTGGATCAGCTCGCCGTTCTTGTTGAGTTGGGGGTTTCGTTTGTGGAGCATGGCAATTCCCGGTGGTTCAGGCCTGTTCGACATGGAAGCTGAAGCCGCCCGCCTCGCTGCGTGCCAGCGCCAGCGTGCTGGCTGCCGGCAGGGCGACTCGGGCTGCGGCGTAGTCGGCCTGGATGGGCAGTTGACGCCCGCCCCGGTCCACCAGCACGGCCAGGCGCACGCTGGCCGGGCGGCCGTAGTCGAACAGCTCGTTGATCACGGCGCGCAGGGTGCGGCCGGTGTAGAGCACGTCGTCGAGCAGCAGGATGTCGGCGCCATTGACGTCGAAGGGCAGCAGGGTCTGGCCGGCCGAACTCAGGCCGCGCTGGGCGAAGTCGTCGCGGTGCAGGGCCGATGAGATCACGCCCGGCGCGCCGGGCAGGCCCAGCTCTTTTTGCAGGCGCTCGACCAGCCAGGCACCGCCCGAGGTGATGCCCACCAGGCGGGTTTCAGGCCCCATCAGGGAACGGACACCGCGCACCAGCTCGCGGTAAAGTGCTTCGGCATCCAGGACCAGGCTTCCGGTGGAACTCAAGGCAGACTCCTCAAAAACTGTTCAAGAATGATGCACGCCGAGGCCGCATCGGCATCGGCGGCACCCAGGGAATGGGCTTCGGTGGTGCTGTAGCGCTCGTCCACCTCGAACACCTGCAGGCCGTAGCGGCCCTTGAGCTGGCGCGCGAAACGGCGCGCCTTGACGGTGTTCTCGTGTTCGGCGCCGTCGGGGTGGAAGGGCACGCCCACCACCAGGGCGTCGGGCTGCCACTCGGCCAGCACCTTGGCGATCGCCTCGAAACGGCGGTCGCCTTCGGCGGCAATGGTCTTTTGCGGCGTGGCCGACCGGGTGAAGCGGTTGCCCACCGCCACCCCGGTGCGCTTGGCACCGTAGTCAAAAGCCAGAAACGATTGGAACTGGGCGGGAACCGCTGGAACGCCGGGGCGGTCAGCAGTGCTCATGCGTGCCCCGCCTCGGGCGACAGCATCCAGGCCTGCAGGCCCAGCAGGGCCAGGGCCTGGTCGTAGCGCTGTTCGATGGGGGTGTCGAAGATCACGCGGCTGTCGGCATCGACCGTGAGCCAGCTGTTTTCAGCCAGCTCGGACTCGAGCTGGCCACCGCTCCAGGACGAATAGCCCAGGGTGACGATGACCCGGCGCGGGCCGGCGCCGGTGGCCAGCGCCTCCAGCACATCGCGCGAGGTGGTCATTTCAAGCCCCCCGGGGATGGTCATGGTGGAAGCGTAGGCCGACTGGTCGCCCTCGGGCGTGTCGGCCACCATGGCGTCGTGCAGCACGAAGCCGCGTTCGGTCTGGACCGGGCCGCCTTGCAGCACCGGGGCGTCGGACAGGTCGGACCGACGCAAAGACAGATCGACCTTGTCAAACAAGGCCTTGAGTGAGAGATCGCTGGGTTTGTTGATGATGAGGCCCAGCGCGCCGCGCTCGCTGTGCTCGCACAGGTAAACCACACTGCGCGCAAAAGCCTCATCCTCCAGCCCGGGCATGGCGATCAGGAAATGATTCGTCAGGTTGATGGGGGCAGAATCAGAAGGCATCCCGCGATTTTAACGGTCCCTATGCCCAAGCCTTACCCGATCGGTCTTTTCTGGTTCCGGCGCGACCTGCGCGCCCTCGACAACGCCGGCCTGCACCAGGCCCTGAGCCAGTGCGAACAGGTGCACACGGTGTTCGTGCTGGACACCGACATTCTTGACCCCTTGCCGCGCCAGGACCGGCGGGTGGACTTCATCGTGCAGAGCCTGGCCCAGCTCGACGAGGCCTTGCGCGCCCTGGCCGGGCGGGCCGCTGCCGGCCTGATCGTGCTGCACGGCCCGGCCCGCCATGAGGTGCCGGCCCTGGCTCTGCGCCTGGGTGCCCAGGCGGTGTTCACCAACCACGACGACGAGCCCGCCGCCCTGCAGCGCGACAGCGAGGTGCGCACGGCCCTGAGCCGCCAGGGCCTGGCTTTCCACACGGCCAAGGACCAGGTGATCTTCGAGCGCCGCGAGGTGCTGACCCAGACCGGCTCGGTGTACGGCGTGTTCACGCCCTACAAGAACGCCTGGCTCAAAAAAATCACGCCCTTCTACCTGAAAGGCTACCCGGTGGAACGCCACGCCAGCGCCCTGGCCGACCGGCCGGAAGGCCTGCGCGAAGCACCACCCAGCCTGGAGGCCATCGGCTTTCAGCCCACCAACCTGAACAGTCTTCGCCTGCCCGTGGGCCTGATCGGCGCCCGCACCCTGCTGGACGACTTCCGGCCCCGGCTGGAGGCCTACCAGCGCACGCGCGATTTCCCGGCCCTCAAGGGGCCCAGCTACCTGAGCACGCACCTGCGCTTCGGCACCGTGTCGATCCGTGAGCTGGCCGCCCTGGCCCACCAGGCCAGCCGCCAGGACCCCACCGACACCGGTGCCGCCACCTGGCTGAGCGAGCTGATCTGGCGCGATTTCTACATGCAGATCCTGGCCAACCACCCGGGCGTGGTGACGAACAGCTTCAAGCCCGAGTACGACGCCATTGAGTGGGAACAGGGCCCGCAGGCCGAGGCCTGGTTCCAGGCCTGGTGCGAGGGCCGCACCGGCTACCCGCTGGTGGACGCGGCCATGGCCCAGCTCAACCAGACCGGCTACATGCACAACCGGCTGCGCATGGTGGTGGCGAGCTTTCTGGTCAAGGACCTGGGCATCGACTGGCGTCGCGGCGAGGCCTATTTTGCGCAGCAGCTCAATGACTTCGACCTGGCGGCCAACAACGGGGGCTGGCAATGGGCCAGCTCCAGCGGCTGCGATGCACAGCCCTACTTCCGCATCTTCAACCCGGTGAGCCAGAGCGAGAAGTTCGATGCCGAGGGCCGCTTCATCCGGCGCTACCTGCCGCAGCTGGCGGGCTTGCAGGGCGCCGCCCTGCACGCGCCCTGGCAGGCCCGCCCCATCGACCTGCAGGCCGCCGGCCTGCGCCTGGGGGTGGACTACCCGCTGCCCATCGTGCAGCACGACGAGGCGCGCCAGCGCACGCTGGCGCGTTACGCGGTGGTCAAGAAGGCGGGCTGACCCTGGCTTCGGGTCAGCGACGGGCCAGCTTCGAGGTCAGGCCGGGGTGTCGGCCACCACGCCCTGGCCGGCATAGTGCCGCACCAGGCTCAGCAGTTCCTCTTCGGCGTAGGGCTTGCCCAGGTAGTGGTTGACGCCCAGCTCCAGCGCGTGTTCACGGTGCTTGGCCGCAATGCGCGAGGTGATCATGATGATGGGCAGCTCGCGCAGGGCCGCATCGTGGCGGATGTTGCGCGCCAGGTCGAAGCCGTCCATGCGCGGCATCTCGATGTCGGACAGCACCACCACCGGGCGTTCGTCCTGCAGACGCTCCAGGGCCTGCAAGCCATCGGCGGCCAGGGTCACACGGTAGCCTTCGCGCTGCAGCAAGCGCTGGGTGACGCGGCGCACGGTGATCGAATCGTCCACCACCAGCACCAGCGGCGCCTGGGTATCGGCCAGCACGGCCGGCTCGGCCACAGGGCCTGAGGCATCGGCCGCCGCGGCCACCGACAGGGCATGGCGGGCCCGGATCTGCTCGCCATACACATTGGCCAGCGCCACCGGGTTGTAGATCATCACCACCGCCCCCGAGGCCAGCACCGACATGCCGGCCAGGCCGGGCAGGCGCGAGAGCTGCGGCCCGAGGTTCTTCACCACCACTTCCTGGTTGCCCAGCACTTCATCGACGTGCACCGCGATGCGTTGGGCCGCGCTGTGGAAGATCACCACCGGCCGCGTGCGGGCTGCCGGCTCCTGGCTGTGCGCGCCCAGTTGCAGCAAGGCCCCGCCCCAGTAGAAGGGCACGGTCTCGACCCCCAGGTCGAACTGGTCACTGCGGTAGGCTTCGTCCAGCTCGGTGGGGCCCGAGCGGCGCACGATCTCGACCAGGCTGGCCGGCACGCCCAGGGTGGCCTGGCCGATGCGCAGCATCACCACCTGGGTGACCGCCGTGGTCAGGGGCAGCACCAGCTTGAAGCGGCTGCCCTGCCCGCTGCGGCTGCGGGTTTCGATGCGCCCGCCCAGGGCGTTGACCTCGGTGCGCACCACGTCCATGCCGATGCCGCGGCCCGCCAGCTCGGTGACCTCGCTGGCGGTGGTGAAGCCGGGCATGAAGATCATCTGCGCGGCTTCGTCCTCGGACAGCACGTGGCCGGGGGCCATCAGGCCCTGGCTCTGGGCGCGTTCGCCGATCGCCGCCAGGTCCAGCCCGGCACCGTCATCGGCGAATTCGACCGACACATCGTTGCCGCTTTGCGTGACCTGGATGCCGATGCTGCCGGTGGCCGGCTTGCCAGCCGCCGCACGTTGCTCCGGGCTTTCGATGCCGTGCGCCACCGCGTTGCGCAGCAGGTGCTCGAAGGCCGGGGTCATGCGGTCCAGCACGCCGCGGTCCATCTCGATGCTGCCACCGCTGATGTCGAGCTTGATCTGCTTGCCGGTTTCCTTGGCCGATTGCCGTGCAATCGCGTACAGGCGCTCGGCAATGCCGTCGAACTCGACCATGCGGGTGCGCAGCAGGTCGCGCTGCAGCTCACGCGCCTGGCGGGCCTGGGCCACCAGCTCGTCTTCAGTGCTGTCCACCGTGCGCTGCAGGTTGCGCTGCACCATGGCCACGTCGTTGACCGACTCGGCCATCATGCGGGTGAGCTCTTGAACGCGGGTGAAGCGGTCGAACTCCAGCGGGTCGAAGCCCGCATCCGAGTCCTTGGCCTGGGCCAGGCGCGACTGCATCTGCGACTCGGCCTGCAGCTCGATGTCGCGCAGCTGCTGGCGCAGCCGATCCAGGTTGCCTGTGAGCTCGCCCAGCGAGTTGCGCATCTGCCCCACACGCGACTCCAGGCGCGAGCGCGAGATCATGACCTCGCCGGCCTGGTTGACCAGGCGGTCCAGCAGCTGCGAGCGCACCCGCACCGACTGGCCCGCCAGCGTCTTTTGCGGCACCCACTGCACGGTGGGCGGCAGGGCCGGCCGTGGCACGGCGGCGGCCGGGGTTTCACCCGACAAATCCTGCGTGGCGGCCTGCAGATCGGCCTCGGTGGCCGCCTCGCTGTAGCCGCGCAGCGCATCAAAATTGGCCTGCAGACCGTCAAAGCGGTTCACCAGGGCCTCAAGCGCCGGGGCGTCCACGCCGGTCTCGCCCAGCCCTTCAATGGCCGACTCCATGCGGTGGGCCATCTCGCCCAGGCGCAAGGCACCCGCCAGGCGCGCACTGCCCTTGAGGGTGTGCAACAGGCGCAGCAGTTCGGCCCGGGGTTCGGTCTGGGCCGGATCGTCCTGCCAGTGGCGCAGGCTGGCCGCCACTCGGGGCAGCAATTCGAGGGCTTCTTCTTCGAAGATCGGGAACAGGTCGGGGTCGATCACGTCGACCGCGTCAAACTCGTCGTCGTAGGCCCGCTCGGGCGCGGCCTCGGGGGCCAGGGGTTCAGGGGCCGCCAAGGGCTCGGGCGGGGTCTCGTCGGCGGGCAGCTGCGCTTCGGCGAGCGGCTCTTGCGGCGACTCCAGCGCCAAGTCCGGCACCCACTCTGGCACCAAGGCCTGCGCGGCCTCAGGGCTCAGCGCAGCGTCCACGCCTTCGGTCAGCGCCTCAGGCGCAGCGAAGGCCTCAGGCACCGCTTCAAGCTGGGGCTCGGGCAGGGCTTTGTCCGTGGCGCCCGGTGCAGCCAGAGGCTCAGCCACAGGGGACTCGCCCGTTTCGGCGAAGCCGGGCTCGTCAAAGACCGGCTCATCAAAGGCGGGTTCGTTCGACGCCTGGGCCGGCGCATCGATCCATTCCGAGGGCTCGGCCAGGGCCAGGCCCTCCGGCATGGGAACCCCCGCCTCGGTCGCCAGAATGGCCTCGAGGGCCTGCACCACGGCCGGCTGCGGCTCTTTGAGGAAGCCCGCGGCAAACTGGTGCAGCAGGCGGCGGATGTCATCGGCCGCGTCGACAAAGGCACGGGCATCGGCCTCGGTGCCCCGGCTTTGCAGCTGCACGTGTTGCAGCGCATGTTCCAGCGTGCGGGCCAGCGAAGACAAGGCCTTGAAACCCACGGTGGCCGAACTGCCGGCCAGAGAATGCGCCAGCGCCACCGCCGTGTCGGGCACAGGCTCGTGCAGCTCCAGCGCCCACTCGCCCAGCGAGGTCTGCAGACGGCGTGACCACTCGTCGGCCTCATTGAGGTAGACGTTGTACAGCGGAATGCTCAGGCGCAGGTCGCCGATGACCCGGATCGACTCGTCGTCGCTGGCAGGCGCCAGGAGGCTGGCGGCATCGGCATCGGCATCGTGCTCCGGCTCCGGCTCCGGCTCCGGCTCCGCAGGCTGATCTGCTTGGGCGACTTCACCCGGCTCGGTCAACGCGGGCTCCAGCGCCAAATCGGCTTCGATCGGCAGCGGCAGCAACTCGTCAAGGCCGTCGGCCTGTGCCTGGTCCAGGGCCTCCAGCGGCAGATCGGACAGCGGCTCGGCCAAGTGATCAACCGGCAGGGCATCCAGGGCGCGCGAGAGCTCGTCGTCCAAAGCAGCATCCACAGCAGCGTCCAGGCTGGCTTCGTCCAGGGTGCTGGCAGGCAACGGCGGGCTGGCAGGCCCGGCATCGGCTTCCAGCGGGAAGTCGAGTTCAAAATGGGGCAAGGCGTCAGCCACGGCAGCGGCCTCAGCCGGGTCACCTGGCAGATCGAGGTCCAGATCCGGCAGGCCAGCGCCCAGCTCATTGGGGGCCGGCGCGGCGGGCTCGGCAGGGGCACCGGCCAGGGCTGCCTCGAACTGGGCGAAATCAATGTCCTCGACATCAAATGAGGCCGGGGTGGGCTCGGCTTCAGCGGCCGTCTCAACCGGCGCATCCTCGCTGTAGGACATCATCGCCGTCGGTGCGAAGTCGAGCTGATGAGGCGCATCGTCTGTTGACACCGCTGGCTCTTGCGGCAACGACAGGCCGTCGAGTGAGAGGTCGAAATCAGCGTCCAACCCGGCCTCGAGCGCGGGTTCGGGGGCCGGTTCAGCCTCAGGCAGCGGCGCAGGGGCTGTGGCTTCGGCCAACTCCAGGCTCGGCAGTTCGGGCAGTTCAGGCAGCTCGGTTGGTGCCGCAGCGGGCTCATGGCCCTCGGCCGCAGTTTCCAGCAGAGGCAGCAGACGGTCCTCCAGCCGCAGGGCATCGGCGGCCTCGCGGAAGGGGGCGGCACGCCAGTCCTGGGCCTGGTGGGCGGCAATGTCGTCCACCCAACGCGAAAACTGATTCAGGGCCTGGATGGACAGCGTCAGCAAAGGCTTGCTGGCGGGCTTCTGGTCGGCCAGCCAGGCGTTGTGCAACTGCTCCAGCGCCCAGGCGGCTTCGCCGAATTCGCCCAGCCCCACCATGCGCGAGCTGCCCTTGAGGGTGTGGAAGGCCCGACGCAAGGCGGTCTGGTCGCCCAGCGATGCCGGGTCGTGGTGCAGGGCATCGATGGTGGCGGCGCCCTGGGCAAAGACCTCACGGGCTTCTTCCAGGAAGACGTCGATGAGTTCATCCTCTTCGATCGCGGGGGCCTCGGTCCGGGCCGGCGGCGGCAGCGAAGGCGCGGCCACTTCATCACCCAGCGCACCCATGTCCAGGCTTGCGGGCTCGGTGGGCGTGAAGGACGCGGTGCCGGGAAGGGATGGCGCAGCGCTGGGCACGGCCTCGACGGGGCGCGGCGGCACCGAGGATGGGGCGCCCAAGGCCAGCGAGTCGACAAAAAGCGGGGGCTCGACCGCCGCTTCGCCAGCGTCGGCCGGGCCGAATTGCTGGCGCTGTCGGCCACCCAGGAACTTCAGCTCGCCAGCCTCTTCGTCGTACACGAACAGCTTGCGCGCCAGCGTGCGCTGGTAGCTCAGCATGTCGATCAGAAAGCCCAGGGCCCCCAGGCTGTTGCCCAGGCGCTCGAAGGTGCCGGCGCGCAGGGCGTCGCTGGTCACTTCATCGACCATCAGGCGCTCGACGCTGTCGCGCATGCGCATGGCCGCGTGGGCGGCCTGCTCCAGCCCCAGCACCGAGAGCACGCCCCGCATCTGCGACAGGCGTGCCGGCACGGCGGTCAGCACCTGGCTGTCCGAAGGCTGGCGGAAGAAGGTGTCGAGCGACTTCTCGACCTCGGTCAGGGTGGAGCGCAGTTCTTCGACCACGCTGCCCATGGTCTGGCGATCGCTGACACGGCGGTACAGCTCTTCCATCCAGGGCTCCAGGGGGCCCACCTCCTCGCCCGCCAGCACCTGGTCCAGGCGCTGGGCCAGCGCGCGCGAGCGCTCGCTCATCTGGGCTTCGTCGATGTCCATTTCCTGGTAGCAGGCCTGCAGGAACAGCACGGCCGTGGCCACCTCCATGGCCAGCGAGGCGCCCGGGGCGTCGCCGCTCAGTGCGGTGGCTTCAGCCGCCCGCTGCAGGGCCTGCCCCAAGGGTTGGCTGCCTGGGTGCAGCTTGGACAGCGATTCACCCACCAACGCAAACTGGTCGACGGCGCTGCGCAGCTTGTTGCGGTCGCCGCCGGCCAGGGCCGACCAGGTGTCGGTGGCGGTGGCAATGCGCTTGCGTGCCTGCACCAGCACGGCCGGATCGAATCGACCGAACCGGCGGGTCTCGTAATCGGCCGGCGCATGGCGTTGCAGGCCATAGGCCTCGCGCACCGCCCGCAGCAAAGGGGCCGGCTGGCTGTCCGCCGGGCAGGCCTGGGCGCAGTAGAAGAGAAGGTCCTGGAACAGGCGCTCCGACACGGCCACCTCGCCGCGGGCCAGGGCCGAGTACTGCACCAGCACGCGTGAGATCACGCGCTTGACGTAGACATCCAGTGGTACCAGTCCCAGCGACAGGCCTTCGAAGAAACCCGCGGCCACCTTCCAGAACAGGCGCCCGCCCTGGGTGCCGGCGCTCGCCAGCCCGGCGGCGATCTGGGCCATGGCGCGGGCCCCTGCGGGGCGGCCGGTCTTGACCAGCTTGAGCATGGCGTGGTCGAAGCGCGAGCGCACGTCGGGGTGGTAGTCGAGCGGCACCACGCTGTCGGGCAGGGCCGGATCGGCCACCCGGCGCTCACTGCCCCACAGATCGGCGGGATGGATGCGCTCCACGCCCAGCCACTGCTGCACGTCGCGGAACTGGGGGAACAGGCTGACGGCCGACACCTCGTGACCCGCCAGCACCGCCTCCAGGTATTCGCTGATGGCGAAGCTGGCCCGCTCGATCAGGCCGATGGTGTCCGGGGTGCAGCTCGATGGCGTCTGGATGAACTTCTGCGCCATGGACTCCAGGGCCCGCATCATCAGCGCCACCGGCGCCATGCCCACCATCTCAAGGGCCCCTGTGGCCTGGTGCATCTGCTGGCGCGCCAGGCGCAGCGCGCTCACATCGACGCTGCCCAGCTCGGCGCCGTGGCTCAGCGAGGCCTCATGCACATGGCGGCGCATCGCCTTGATCGCGCCGTCGAGGGACTTGCGCAGTTCGTCCAGCACCCAGGCCAGGGGGCCCAGGTCATGGTCTGCCGCCTCCAGGGCGGCAGGGGACACAGCGTCGGTGGGTCGCATGGAAGGTTCCAGTCAGGCGTTGGGGCGAACGGCCCCGATCAGGCGATCTTGAACCGCGCCACCGAGTGACGCAGTTCATCGGCCATCTGCGACAGTTCGCGCACCTGCTGGGCCGTGGTCCGGGTGCCTTCTCCGGTCTGTTCGGTCACGGCAAAAATGTGCTGGATGTTGTCGGCCACCTCGTTGGCCAGCGTGGCTTCCTTGGACGCCGCCGACGAGATCTGCTCGATCAGCTCGGCCAGTCGTTGCGACACGCGGTCGATCTCGGTGAGGGCGGTACCGGCGCTGTCGGACAGTCGCGCCCCTTCCACCACACCCTGGGTGGAGCGCTCCATGGCGGCCACGGCATCCTGGGTGTCGGTCTGAATCGCCTTCACCAGCGCCGCGATCTGGCGCGTGGCGTCGGCGGAGCGCTCAGCCAGGCGCTGCACTTCTTCCGCCACCACCGAGAAGCCGCGACCGGCTTCACCGGCCGACGCGGCCTGGATGGCGGCGTTCAGGGCCAGCACGTTGGTCTGCTCGGTGATGTCCGAAATCAGCTCGGTGATTTCACCGATCTCCTGTGACGATTCACCGAGTCGCTTGATGCGCTTGGAGGTTTCCTGGATCTGGTCACGGATGGCGTTCATGCCGCCGATGGCGTTCTGCACCGCCTGCAGACCCGAGTCGGCGGCCTGCAGCGATTGGCGGGCCACCGAGGCCGACTCTTGCGCCTGCGCCGACACGCCATTGATGCGCGAGGCCATTTCGAGCACCGAGCGGCCGGTTTCACGGATCTCCCGCAGCTGCTCGGTGGAGGCCGCCAGCAGTTCGGTCGAGGTGTTGTCCACCTGGGCCGTGGTCTGGGCCACCCGGGTGGCCGTGTTCTGCACGTTGCCCACCAGCACCCGCAGTTCTTCCACCGTGTAGTTCACCGAGTCGGCGATGGCGCCGGTGATGTCTTCGGTCACCGTGGCTTCCTGGGTCAGGTCGCCTTCGGCCACCGTCTGCAGTTCGTTCATGAGTCGCAGAATGGCGGCCTGGTTGGCGTCGTTGACGCGCTTGGCCTCCTGCTCCTGGCGCTGGGCTTCGAGCTGCTGCAACTCGGCAGCGGTCTGGCGGTTGCGGCTGTCGAGCAGCTGCACACGGGCCAAGCCGAAAGCACAGATCAACACGAAGAACGAGGCCACCACCAGCGACAGGATGGAGGTCAGGCTCAGACCGGTCTGCGAGGACAGGCGCCCCTGCAGGTCTTCCAGGCCCCGGCGCAGCGGCTCGGAGTCGTTCAGGATGGCGGATTGCGCCTCGCGGGCCGACACCAGGCCTTGCAGGTTGCCCAGAATGGCACCGGCCTGGCTGCGGGTCTGGTCATAGACCTTGATCAGGCTTTCGAGCTGTTCGCGGGTCTGGGCGTCCTTGGAGGCGGCCAGCCGCAGCTCGGGGCTGCCATTGAGCAGGCCCTGGGCGATCTCGCGGAAGGAGTTCAGGTCCTTGCCCAGCAGGAACACGGCCTCGGGGCTCACGCCCTCGGTGGTCTGGAACTCGTTGGCCGACTTGCCGATGCGCTGGGTCAGCATCACCAGCTGGCCGGCGGCCGAGATCTCGGAGGCCGGTGCGTTCTGCTGCAGCTTGAGCGAGGAGATGGTTTCGGCGATCTCCAGCAGGTCGGCAGACTGGCGGTTGATGGTGCGCAACGCCTCACCCACCTGGGTCAGGATCTTCTGCTGGCTCATCACCACGGCAGCGTTGCGCTCGGCACGCTCCATCAGGGGCATGACCTTGTCCAGATCGGGCTTGAAATCATTGCCCAGCGGCTCCAGGCGCATCTGGTCGTCGCCACTGGTCAGGCCACGCACGGTCTTCACGAGCACCCCCGAGCTCTCGACCACGTCAGGGAAGGCCTGCGGGCTGCCCACCAGGGCCTGCGACACCGACTTGGCCAGGCGCTGCGACTGCATCAGCGACTGCCCCGAAGCGGCCAGCTGCTGGGCCACCTTGTCGGCCTGGCTCAGCGCCACACCGGCAATCGCCGCCAGCACCAGCAAGGCCACCCCCAGCAGGATGAACAGCACACGCTGGTGCCGGGCCACCGTGCCCCGCCCCAGCAGGGGCAGCTCGATCTGGCCCTCGGTGGCGTCCTTGATCTCGGATTCGGCCAGCCGGGTTTCCGAGAAATTGACCTGGCGGTTGTCCAGTTCGGTCTCAGGCGCCATGGAGTCGACCAGGCCGCCCGCGTTCTGTGCCAGGTCCTGGGCTGAATCGACATGCTCAGGCAACGCGTGCAGGGTATCTGGCCCGCCCAGCCCCACGGCCACCGAGGACTCGGCCTCCGCCGGAGACTTCTTCTTGGCAAACAGCTTTCCGATTTGATCCGCAAATGACATGGAACGACCTTGATGGCTGAGGCACTCAGGCACTGATACTGAGGAACTGCGCGGACTGCGAGAGCGACAGGAGTTGGATCTCCTGCCAGGCCTCGCCTTGCGCATCGGTGTGGAGGGCGCCGAAGAAGCCCGGGGCATCTTCGGCAGGGGGCGCACTGGAGACGAAAGCGTCGGGGCTGCGCAAACCGGCCAGGCGGTCAACCACCAGGGCCACGTTCACATCCAGGGCGGCATTGAGCGCCAGCAGGCTGCAATCGGCCTGGGCCAGTTCGGAGCGCGGACGCAGGGCGGGCGCAGCAGGCCAGACCTCGGTCAGGAAAGCGGCCAGGTCGACCACACCGGACAGGTTGCCACGCAAATTGGCCACGCCCCAGAACCAGGGCCGGGTGTAAGGCACCGGCTGCACCGGCGACCATGGAAAGATCTCACCCGACTGGGCCAGTGGCATCAGGTAACGCCCGGCTCCGGCGTGCACCGCCAGCCAGGCAATCGAGGGCCCTTCGGCTTGCGCAGCTTGCAGTCGGGCCGCCAGACGGCTTTGGAGTTCGCGGAGAGCATCTCGATTGGCCATTGGGGGGGGTCGCAGGTCTGGGCGATCAGTTCAGCGCGTTGATCTTGGCCTTGAGTTCGGCGGGATCGACCGGCTTGGTGATGTAGCCCCGGGCGCCCTGCCGCAAACCCCAGACCCGGTCGGTTTCCTGGTTCTTGCTGGTGCACATGATGATGGGCACGTCGGCGTACTTGGGGTCGCGGCTGATCGAGCGTGTGAGCTGGAAGCCGTTCTGGCCGGGCATCACGACATCCATCAGGATGAGATCGGGTTTTTCTTCGGCCAGGCGCTTGAATGCTTCGTCAGCGTTTTCAGCGGTGCGGACCTGCATACCGCTTTTCTGCAGCAAATCAGACAGGAACATCAGTTCCGTCTTCGAATCGTCAACGATCAGCACTTTGTGAATCGACATCACAACGCTCCTAGAGTCGGCATACCGAATTGCCGCACGGCCTGCAGCAACTGGTCCTTGGTGAAGGGTTTGGTGAGGTAATCCTGACAACCCACCATGCGTCCGCGCGCCTTGTCGAACACGCCGTCCTTGGAGGACAGCATCACGACCGGCGTCGCAGCAAAGCGCTCATTGCGTTTGATGATGGCACAGGTCTGGTAGCCATCCAGCTTGGGCATCAGGATGTCGCAGAAGATGAGCTGCGGCTCGTAGTCATTGACCTTGGCGAGCGCATCAAAGCCGTCGTCGGCCAGCAGGACGTCATGGCCGCCTTGCTTGAGAAAGATTTCGGCGCTGCGGCGGATGGTGTTGCTGTCGTCCACCACCAGCACCTTGAGACCTGAACTGTCAATGGACATCAGTGCATTCCTCGTGTCGCCAGATCGACGCCAGCAAAGGAGTCACGGGTTCAGATCTGGACCATTTCAAAGTCTTCCTTGCGGGCTCCGCACTCGGGGCAGGTCCAGTTCATCGGAACCTTTTCCCAGGGGGTGCCTGGCTCGATGCCATGCTCGGGAGCACCGGTGGATTCGTCATAAATCCAGCCACAAATAAGACACATCCAAGTTTTGTTATCAGTCACAGCTTAAGGGGCCTTCGAATAGAATGCAATGATTGTATCGAGTCCCAAGGCCGCTTCTGCTACCCTGAGCAGACTGCCCATTTCCGGACTTCATGACCACGCTCACACCCCCCCCCAGCGCCCCTGCGGCCAGCGACGAAGACAGCACGCCGGCCTGCGTGATGGTGTTCAACGCCAGCGACCCGAGCGGCGCCGGCGGCCTCACGGCAGACATCACCACGATCGCCTCGGTCGGCGGCCATGCCCTGCCCGTGGTGACCGGCAGCTACATCCGCGACACCTCCGAAATCTTTGACCACGCCGCCTTCGACGACGAGGTGGTCACCGAGCAGGCGCGCACCATGCTGGAAGACGTGCCGGTGCAGGTGATCAAGGTGGGCTTCGTGGGCGACCCGGAAAACCTCAGCGCGATCGCCGAGATCAGCTCCGACTACCCCGACATCCCGGTGGTGGCCTACATGCCCAACCTGTCGTGGTGGCAGGAAGACAAGATCGACAGCTACCTGGACGCGTTTTCCGAACTGCTGCTGCCCCAGACCTCGGTGTTGGTTGGCAACCACAGCACCCTGTGGCGCTGGCTGCTGCCCGACTGGAACAGCGACCGCTCCCCCAGTGCGCGCGACATTGCCGCAGCGGCCGCCAAGCAAGGCGTGCCCTACACGCTGGTCACCGGCATTCCGCTGGCCGAGCAGCACGTCGACAACGTGCTGGCCAGCCCGCAAAGCATCCTGGGCCACGTGCAGTTCGAGCTGTTCGACGCCGTGTTCGCAGGCGCTGGCGACACCCTGTCGGCCGCGCTGGCCGCGCTGGTGGCCACCGGCATCGACCTGGGCGAAGCCACCAGCGAGGCCCTGAGCTACCTGGACCGCTGCCTGGATGCGGGCTTCCGCCCCGGCATGGGCCATGTGATCCCCGATCGCCTGTTCTGGGCCCAGCCCGAAGAAGGTGAAGACGACAACGAGAACCCCGACGCCAGCGACACGCTGGCCGGGTTTGTGATTCCTCCCCATGACACTCAACACTGACCTGAACCTGCCCCTGTTCGAGCGCGCCAAGCGCGTGATCCCCGGCGGCGTGAACTCGCCCGTGCGCGCCTTCCGCGCCGTGGGGGGCACGCCGCGTTTCGTGAAACGCGCCCAAGGCGCCTATTTCTGGGACGCCAACGACCAGCGCTTCATCGACTACATCGGCTCCTGGGGCCCGATGATCCTGGGCCATGGCCACCCGGCCGTGCTCGAGGCCGTGCAGAAGGCGGCCCTCGAAGGCTTCTCTTTCGGCGCCCCCACCGAGCGCGAGGTTGAGCTGGCCGAAGAAATCCTGAGCCTGGTGCCCTCGATGGACATGGTGCGCCTGGTCAGCTCCGGCACCGAAGCCGGCATGACCGCGATCCGCCTGGCCCGAGGCGCCACCGGTCGCAGCAAGCTGATCAAGTTCGAGGGCTGTTACCACGGCCACGCTGACGCCCTGCTGGTCAAGGCAGGCTCGGGCCTGGCCACCTTCGGCACCTCCACCAGCGCCGGTGTACCGCCCGAGGTGGTGCAGCACACCCTGGTGCTCGAGTACAACAACATCGAGCAGCTTGAGGAGGCCTTTGCCCTGCACGGCAAGGAACTGGCCTGCGTGATGATCGAGCCGATCGCCGGCAACATGAACTTCGTGCGCGCCTCGGTGCCCTTCATGAAGCGTTGCCGCGAGCTGTGCTCGGAGCACGGAGCCCTGCTGATCCTCGATGAGGTGATGACGGGCTTCCGCGTGGCCCTGGGCAGCGCCCAGAGCGTCTACGCCCAGGCCATCCCCGGCTTCGAGCCCGACATCACGGTGATGGGCAAGGTGATCGGCGGCGGCATGCCGCTGGCCGCCTTCGGCGCGCGCCGCGCCATCATGGAACACCTGGCCCCGCTGGGCGGCGTTTACCAGGCCGGCACCCTGTCGGGCAACCCGGTGGCCACCGCCTGCGGCCTGGCCACGCTGCGCGAGATCCGCAAGCCCGGTTTCTTCGAGGCCCTGTCGGCCAGCACCCTGTCTCTGGTGGACGGCCTCAAGGCGGCTGCCGCCGCCGAGGGCGTGCCCTTCAGCGCCGACTGCCAGGGCGGCATGTTCGGCTTCTTCCTGATGCCGGAGCTGCCGCAGAACTACGCCACCGTCATGAAGACCGACAGCGCCCGCTTCAACCAGCTGTTCCACGGCCTGCTGGAGCGCGGCGTCTACATCGCCCCGGCGCTGTATGAAGCCGGCTTTGTGAGCAGCGCCCACAGCGCCGACGACATCGCCCAGACCGTGGCTGCTGCCCGCGAGGTCTTCAAGACCCTGGCTGCCGCAGGCTGAGCGCCTCAGGCCGGGCCGCGGCCCGGCCGGGTGCGGCCTGGTGCGGTCGGGTGCGGCCAAAGCCCTTGCAGATGCGCACCGCTGTGCTAAAAATGAAGCACTGACCGCGCCCTGCGGCCATGAAAAGAGGGCGTCATGAGCAACAACAAGCCGCTTCGCTTCTGGGAAGTCGATCTGCTGGAGTGGGCCAAGCAGACCCTGATCGACCTGTTCGTGCTGGCCCAGTTCACCTCGGTGTTCCTGTTCCTGACCCTGCCGGTGGTGATTCCGGGCTTGTTGATGTGGGGATTCCAGATCCTCACCGGCCGCCCCTGAGGGGCGCGTCCCCCACCTCTTTCGCTTCACCATCCCCCCTGGACTGCCATTTCTTTGGCAGTATTGGCAGCCACTGCCAATCCACTGCCGCCATGCCCCGCACCCGCCCCCTGCTCCGCCCCACGGCGGCACTGCCCAGCCCCGATGAGCTCAAGGCCCTGCTGTCCTTCCTGGAGCACGACCCTGCCCCCATGATGGTGCTCGACCCGGCCTACAACATCCTGGCCGCCAACACCGCCTACCGGCGCCAGTTCGGGGTGGCCGACGCCTCGCCCCTGGGGCGCAAATGCTATGAGGTGTCGCACCACTACGACGTGCCCTGCGACCAGGCCGGTGAGCATTGCCCGATGCGCCACGCGCTGGAGCGACGCCGCGCCGATCGCGTGCTGCATGTGCACCACACCCCGCGCGGGCTGGAGCATGTCGACGTCGAACTGCGCCCGATCCAGGACCACCAGGGCCAGGTGATCGCCTTTGTCGAACGGCTGTCCACCCTGCGCAGCGCTTCGCCCCAGGTGCGGGCCGACGGTCTGGTGGGGCACTCGAGCGCCTTCACCCAGGCCCTGGCCGCCTTGCAACGCGTGGCGCCCTCGAACCTGCCGGTGCTGTTGCTGGGCGAATCGGGCACCGGCAAGGATTTGTTTGCGCGCGCCCTGCATGAGGCCAGCGAACGCGCCAACGGCCCCTTTGTGACCGTGGACTGCTCGGGCTTCACCGAGACCCTGTTCGAGAGCGAGCTGTTCGGCTACGAGAAAGGGGCCTTCACCGGCGCCACCCAGCGCAAGAAAGGGCTGGTGGAGACCGCCACCGGGGGCACGCTGTTCCTCGATGAAATGGGCGACGTGCCCTTGAGCATGCAGGTCAAGCTGCTGCGGCTGATCGAATCGGGCACCTTCCGGCGTGTGGGGGGCATCGAGACCCTGCGCGCCGATTTCCGCCTGGTGGCCGCCACCCACAAGCCCCTGGCGCGCATGGTCGAACAAGGCCAGTTCCGGCAAGACCTGTACTACCGCATCAACGCATTCCCGGTGCACCTGCCCGCCCTGCGCGAGCGTGCCGACGACATCCCACTGCTGGTGGAATCCATCCTGGCGCGCAGCCCCGCCGGGGGCCTGCGCTACCGGGTCGACGCCGAGGCGCTGCGCTGCATGCAGCAGTACGCCTGGCCGGGCAACATCCGCGAGCTGCGCAATGTGATCGATCGGGCGCGCCTGTTCGCCGACGATGGCGTGATCGGCCTGGCCCACCTGCCGCCGGACACACTTCAATCCGGCGCCCACGACAGCCCATGGACTGCCACTGCGGCACGGCCAGCGGCACTCCCACCGGGCGCCCGCCAGACACCCGACGCGCTGCGCGAACTGGCCAGGCGCTTTCAGGGCAGTCGCAAAGAACTGGCGCGCCAGCTCGGCCTGAGCGAGCGCACCCTCTACCGGCGCCTGAAGGACTGATCAGCGCGGCACCAGGAAGGCCGACTTCTCGGACACATGCGCGTCGCCGCCTTCCGCACCGATCGAGAAGTACACCGTGTGCGAACCCGCCGGGGCCGAGCCATAGGGCACCTGCAGACGCACCGGCACCCAGCGTGACTCGGCAGGGCCCACCTCCACCCGTTCCTCGGAGGCCAGCTTCAGCCCCTCCAGGCCCGAGGCGCCCAGCCGGTAGGTCTGCGGCTTTTCGGTGGCGTTCATGATCTGCAGCCGGTACACGTTCTCCAGCATGCCGCCCGGGGCGATGCGCGACAGCGCGGCGCGGTCGCGCACCACATCCACGCGCAGCGGGGTGCGCAGCATCAGGTGGGAGAACAGGGCCACGGTCAGCGCCAGCAGCACCGTGGCATACACCAGCACCCGGGGACGCATCACGTGGCGCAGGATCTGCGCCCGCGACCAGCCGTTGCGCACCGCGTTCTGGGTGGAGTAACGCACCAGCCCGCGCGGGTAGTTGAGCTTGTCCATCACCGTGTCGCACACGTCGGCACAGGCGCCGCAACCGATGCACTCGTACTGCAAGCCCTTGCGGATGTCGATGCCGGTGGGGCACACCTGCACGCACAGTTCGCAGTCCACGCAGGCGCCCAGCTTCAGTGCGGCCGGGTCGGCCTTGCGCGAACGCTTGCCACGCGGCTCGCCACGCGCCTCGTCGTAGGTGACGATCAAGGTGTCCTTGTCGAACATGGCGCTCTGGAAACGCGCATAGGGGCACATGTACTTGCACACCTGCTCGCGCATGAAGCCGGCGTTGCCATAGGTGGCAAAACCATAGAACAGCACCCAGAAGGTCTCCCAGGGACCCAGGGTGTGGGTCCAGACCTCCAGGCCCAGGGTGCGCACCGGCGTGAAATAGCCCACGAAGGTGAAGCCCGTCCAGCCGGCCACCGCCAGCCAGACGAGGTGCTTGCCGCCCCGCCGCCACAGCTTGTTGAGCGACATCGGCGCCTCGTCCAGCCGGATGCGGGCCATGCGGTCGCCCTCGAAGCGCCGCTCGATCCACAGAAAGATCTCGGTGTACACCGTCTGCGGGCAGGCGTAGCCACACCACAGCCGCCCAGCAACTGCCGTGAACAGGAACAGTGACAGCGCCGAGATCACCAGCAGCCCGGTCAGGTAGATGAAATCCTGCGGGTACAGCACGATGCCGAACAGGTAGAAGCGCCGGGCCCCCAGGTCGAACAGCACCGCCTGACGCTGCCCCCACTCCAGCCAGGGCAGACCATAGAAGACGATCTGGGTGAGGAAAACCAGCCCCCAGCGCCAGCGCGCAAACAGGCCGCTGACCGAGCGAGGGTGGATCTTCTTCGTGGCGGCATACAGAAACACCTCGGTCTCTTCCGGCGGAGCCGCAACGATGGGGATGACTTTGTTCGTGGAGGAAGGTGTGGAATCCATGGCAACCCGGTTCAATGAGGGCCTCACCGCGCGCACCGTGCCTCGCAGTTGAGCCCGCGCGCACCCGGTGGTGTCCCGGGTCCGCAGATCATGGCTTGACATGGGCAGATTTCGTGCCAGCCCGGTTTGTGACGAAAAGTCATTTGAATACAAGGACTTAGGCATGACACACCGGCAGGGCTCGGGTTCTGGCAGCCGTCTGACCGCCAAAAACTGCCAAACACTGCCATATCGGCCTCAAATCACTGCCAACACTGCCAAGCCTGAGCGCGACATCACAGCGGTGCCGGGAAGGACCTTCAGTCGCGCCTCAGCCCAAAAATCACTTTCGTCAATTTTATTTCGAAAATCAGAATTTAATTTCACAAAAATCATCTTGAAATTAAAAAATGCTTGCGCCGTTTCATATCTAGTATATATTTCAAATAAATCGACATCCCATCCGCTTGGCACCCTTCCACCGAGGCCATGGCACATCTCAAGGTTGGCCCCCATGACACACGTCAGCAGTCCAGAGCACCCGCCCCCGCAGCCCCTGGCTGCCGCAGAGCAGAGCGCCCTGCAACGCCTGCACCAGCAGTTGCGCCAAAACTGCCCTGACGTGTTCCAAGCCGCTGCACATCACCTGCTGCAGGAGCCCCTGAGCCAGGCGCACCGCCCCAACGACGCCTCGGAAACGCAGTTGCAACAACTGCAGACCGCCTACTTCACCAATCTCACGGAAGGGCCCTATGGCGAGGGCTATCGCCAAAGCCGGGACCAGATGGGCCTGGCCATGGCGCGCCTGGACCTGCCTCCCAGCTGGCTGGCCGAGGCCTATCGGCACTACCTGCAGACCGTGCTGCCCTGCATGGTCCAGGCCCATGCCAAGCAACCGGACGAGTTGCTGACCCAGATGCTGGCCCTGAGCAAGGCGCTCATGCACGACATGGGCTTGGCCTCCGATGCACTGCTGCGCCACCGCCAACCCACGCTGCCCCGCCTGGGCAGCTACGACGCCGCCTTTGCCGGCCTGCCCTGCGGCACCCTGGTGCTCACCCCGGACCTGACCGTGGTGTATGCCAACCCGGCCATGGAATGCCTGCTGAACCTGCACGCCGGGGATCTCCCGGGAACTGCTCTGCAAGATTGGCTCGACGTGACGCCCCTGTTGGCGCTTGCGGAGCAGTCCATCCACCAGAACCTGGCCTGCGAGACCCTCACGCTGTGCCGCAGCGGGCATCCCGAAGCCCTGGCCATTCCCGTGCGCGCCACTGCACGCCCTCTGCGCGACGCCCCAGACAGGGGCGAGCCCCATCTGCTGCTGGTGTTTGAAGACCTGCGCCATCAAACCCGGCTCACACGCGACCTGCTCAACGCCCAGGCGGTGGCCAGCGTGGGCACCTGGCAGATCGACCTCGCCACCGATGTGATGCTGCTCAGCCCCCAGGCCATCAGCCTGCTGAACTGGCCTGAAGACCAGGTCTGCACCTTCCGGGCCCTGATGGATCACATCCATGAGGAAGACCGGGCCAGCGTCGAAAAGGCCTGGCAGGCGGCCCTGGAAGGCGCCCCTTTCCGGGTGGAGCACCGCATCCAGATCGGGCAGAGGCTGCGCTGGGTGGAGGCCCGCGGCCGCCTCGAATATGACGCGCAGGGTCTGCCATTGAAAGGCCACGGCACCTTGCTTGACATCTCGGAGCGCCATCTGGCGGCCGAACACCTGCAGCGCCTGGCGTTCTACGACGTGTTGACCGGGCTGCCCAACCGGACCCATGGCCTGGTGCTGGCGCAGCAGATGCTGGACCGCTGCGAGCGTGCCGGCCGTCAACTGGCCTTGTTGTTCCTGGACCTGGACCGCCTGCAGGAGATCAACGACATCCTGGGTCACGCCATGGGCGACCAGGTGCTGCGCGAGGTGGCGCAGCGCTGCCAATCCATGCTGTGCAAGGACCAACTGCTGGCGCGCATCGGTGGCGACGAATTCATGGTGGCCTGTGAAATCGACGGCCTGGAAGATGCCCACCACATCAGCCGCCACCTGATGCACACCCTGGCCCAGCCGATCGGCACCACGGCGCCTGCGATCGAGGTGGGGGTGAGCATCGGCATGGCCTTGTTTCCCAGCCAGGGGCACACGGTCGAAGAACTGCTCAAGCACGCCGATCTGGCCATGTTCAAGGCCAAATCCCTCGGTGGCGGGCACTGCGAACTGTACGAGCAGCACATGAGCGAACGGCTGCACCGCCGCAACACCCTGGCCACACGCCTGGCCAAGGCCCTGGGCAGCGGCGGCCTGCACCTGCACTACCAGCCCAAGATCGACCTGCACAGCGGCCGACTGACCGGCCTGGAAGCCCTGGCCCGCTGGAACGATCCCGAACTGGGCACGATCAGCCCGGGCGAATTCATCCCGGTGGCAGAAGAACGCGGGCTGATCGTGCAACTGGGCGACTGGGCCCTGCGCGAAGCCAGCCGCCAATGGACCGCCTGGTGCACGCCCGCCACACCGGCCCCGCCGCCGATTGCCGTGAACGTGTCGGCCGCCCAGCTCAGCGACGAATCCTTCCCGACCCGGGCGATTCAATTGGTGCGCGCGGCCGGCGCCCGGCCCGAGGCGATCGAACTGGAGATCACCGAAACCGCCATGATGCTCGACCCCCAACGGGCCCGGCGTGTGGCCGACCAGTTGGTGGCGGCGGGCTTCAACCTGACGATCGACGATTTCGGCACCGGCTACGCCTCGATGGCCCAGTTGAAGAACTTTCCGGTCGGCAAGCTGAAGATCGACATGAGCTTTGTGCACGACATGCTGCGCGCCCCGGCCGACCAGGCCATCGTCACGGCGGTGATCAGCATGGCCCGGGCCCTGCAGCTGCGCACCGTGGCCGAAGGGGTGGAAACCCCGGAACAGGCCCGCACCCTGCTGGCCTTGGGCTGTGACGAGGCCCAGGGCTACCACTATGCGCCCGCGCTGCCGCCCCGGCTGCTGGCGGCAGAGTGGCTGGCATAGCCATCAGACCGATCAGAATCAAAACCATCGGTACCAGCATTTTTTTCAGAAAAACCAGCACAGAGCCATGCGGACCCATGGCTTTGCCAAGCCAGCCAAGGCCTGGCGTCGGCCTGGGTCATGCTTCTCCTGCAAAATGTTTGGTTACGTTGAGCGCCGGCAGCTCCATCAGGGGATGGGCCCGTTCGCACCACGCCTGTCTGCCAACCGGATGCCTGCCCCATGTGGATCGTCAATATTGCGCTGCGCCGACCCTACACGTTCATCGTGATGGCCTTGCTGATCGTGCTGGCCACCCCCTTGGCGCTGATGCGCATGGCCACCGACATCTTTCCGGAAATCAACATCCCGGTGATCAGCATCATCTGGAACTACACCGGTCTGTCGGCCCAGGAGGTGGGCACCCGCATCACCAACGTCAATGAACGCTCGCTGACCACCACGGTCAACGACATCGAGCACATCGAGTCGCAGTCGCTGGCCGGCATCGCGGTGATCAAGGTGTTCTTCCAGCCCGATGCCAACATCCAGACCGCGCTGGCCCAGGTCACCTCCTCGGTGCAGGCCATCGTGCGCCAGATGCCCCCAGGCATCACGCCGCCGCTGGTGATCAAGTACTCGGCCTCCAGCATCCCGGTGATCCAGCTGGGCCTGGCCAGCCCCTCGATGTCGGAGCAGGGCCTGTTCGATGCCGCCGTCAACTTTCTGCGCCCGCGCCTGATCACCATCCCCGGCGCGGCCGTGCCCTTCCCCTACGGTGGCAAGAACCGGGTGGTCTCGGTGGACCTGAACACCCGCGCCCTGCAGGCCAAGGGCCTGACCCCCTCGGATGTGGTGAACGCCATCAATGCGCAGAACCTGATCCTGCCCGGGGGCACGGCCAAGCTCGGCGAGACCGAGTACACGGTGTCGATGAACGGCTCGCCCGCCAACCTGGAGGGCCTGAACGCCCTGCCCATCCGCTCCAGCAACGGCACCACCATCACCCTCAGCGACGTGGCCAATGTGCGCGACGGCTTCAGCCCCCAGACCAACATCGCGCGCCAGGACGGCAGCCGCGGCGTGCTGCTGTCGGTGCTGAAGAACGGCAGCTCGTCCACCCTGGAGATCGTCACCAAGCTGCGCGAGCTGCTGCCCTCGGTGGCCCAGACCCTGCCGCCCGATCTGAAGATCACCCCCTTGTTCGACCAGTCGCTGTTCGTGAAGGCGGCCATCAGCGGCGTGATCCATGAGGCGCTGATCGCCGCCTGCCTGACCGCCGCCATGATCCTGCTGTTCCTGGGCAACTGGCGCAGCACCTGCATCATCGCGGTGTCGATCCCGCTGTCGGTGCTGTCGGCCATCCTGATGCTCTATGCCCTGGGCGAGACCATCAACCTCATGACCCTGGGCGGCCTGGCCCTGGCGGTGGGCATTCTGGTGGACGACGCCACCGTGACCATCGAGAACATCGAGCGCCACCTGCACCTGGGCACGCCGCTGGAGCAGGCGATTCTGGAAGGGGCCGGCGAGATCGCCGTACCGGCCTTTGTCTCCACGCTGTGCATCTGCATCGTGTTCGTGCCCATGTTCTTCCTGACCGGCGTGGCCCGCTACCTGTTCGTGCCGCTGGCCGAATCGGTGGTGTTCGCCATGATGGCCTCCTACGTGCTGTCGCGCACCCTGGTGCCCACCCTGGTCAAGCTGCTGATGCGCAACGCCCCGCCCGTGGACGACAGCCGGCCAGGCTTCTTCCGCCGCATCTACCTGAGCTTCGACGCCGGCTTCGAGAGCCTGCGCGGTGTCTACGTGGTGATCCTGAGCGGCCTGCTGACGCGCCGCGCCAGCTTCATCACCGCCTTTCTGGTGTTCTGCATCGCCTCCTGCGGGCTGTATGGCGTGCTGGGGCGGGACTTCTTTCCGAGCGTGGACGCCGGCCTGATCCGCCTGCACTTCCGCGCCCCCACCGGCACCCGCATCGAAGAAACCGCCCGCCTGGCCGACCGCATCGAGAACGCGGTGCGTGAGCTGATCCCGCCCGAAGAACTGGAGACCATCCTCGACAACCTGGGCCTGCCCTACAGCGGCATCAACCTGTCGTACAGCAACGCGGGCACCATCGGCACACTCGACGGTGAGGTGCAGATCGCCCTGCGCCATGGCCACAGCCCCACCGACGAGCACGTGAAGCGCCTGCGCGCCGAACTGCCCAAGCGCTTCCCCGGTGTGGAGATCTTCTTCCAGCCGGCCGACATCATCACGCAGATCCTCAACTTCGGGCAGCCGGCCTCCATCGACGTGCAGTTCAGTGGCGCCAACATCGCCGAGAACTACCGCCTGGCCAGCGTGCTGCAAAGCAAGGTGCGGCAGATCGATGGCGCGGTGGACGTGCACATCCAGCAGCGCATCAACCAGCCCACCAAGAAGCTCGACATCGACCGCGCCCAGCTGCAGCAGCTGGGCCTGAACGCCAACAACGTGGCGCAGAACCTGCTGGTCTCGCTGTCGGGCAGCTTCCAGACGGCGCCGGCCTTCTGGCTGAACCCGGCCAACGGCGTGGTCTACAGCATCGCGGTGCAGACCCCGCAGTACCAGGTCGACTCGCTGGACAACCTGTTGCAGATCCCGGTGGGCGTGCCCATCACCAACAGCGTGCCCACCGGCAGCACCGCCGCCGCCCAGCCCCCTGCCCAGTTGATGAGCAACCTGGTCACCGTGCGCCCCACCCGCGAGCAGACCGTGGTGTCGCGCTACAACATCCAGCCCGTGGTGGACGTGTTCGTGAGCGTGTCCGGGCGCGACCTGGGCAGCGTGGCCGCCGAGGTGCAGCAGGCCATCGACAGCATGAAGGCCGACCTGCCCCGGGGCAGCAGCGTGAAGATGCGCGGCCAGGTGGAGACCATGCAGAGTTCGTACCTGGGCCTGGGCGTGGGCCTGATCATGGCCATCGTGCTGGTGTACCTGCTGATCGTGGTCAACTTCCAGTCCTGGGTGGACCCCTTCATCATCATCACCGCCCTGCCCGCCGCCCTGGCCGGCATCGCCTGGATGCTGTTCCTCACCGCCACCACGCTCAGCGTGCCCGCGCTCACCGGGGCCATCATGACCATGGGCGTGGCCACGGCCAACAGCATTTTGATGATCTCGTTTGCCCGCGAACGCCTGCTGGACGGCGCGCCGCCCCTGTCGGCCGCGCTGGAAGCCGGCACCACCCGCCTGCGCCCGGTGCTGATGACCGCCCTGGCCATGATCATCGGCATGCTGCCCATGGCCGTGGGCCTGGGCGAAGGCGGCGAACAGAACGCGCCGCTGGGCCGAGCCACCATCGGCGGCCTGCTGTTTGCCACCGTCTCCACTTTGTTCTTCGTGCCTGTGGTGTTTGCCGCAGTGCACCGCGCCCTCGAACGCCGGGCCGCCCGCCGACTTCAGGCGGCCGCCCCCCTCTCCGCCCAAGGAAATGCCTGATATGAGCCACGCGCAGCGACACTCTTCCATCGGAATCCACGGTCTGCACCAGCACGAAGGGGCCCACAACATCAAGCGCATCCGACTGCTGCGGCGCGCGCGCTGGGCGGCCCTGGGCGTGCTGCTGGTGCTGGGCGCCGGTGCCGCCCTGGTGATGACCGAGCGCGCCGCCCAGGCCAAGGCCCTGGCGGCCAGCACGCAGGAGAACGCCAAGGTGCACGTCTACGTGGTCTCGCCCCGCCCCGGGCGCGGCCAGCAGACCCTGCAACTGCCGGGCAGCCTGCAGGGCTACATCGAGACCCCCATCTACGCGCGCAGCAGCGGCTACGTCAAACAGTGGTTCAAGGACATCGGTGCGCGCGTGAACAAGGGTGAGCTGCTGGCCGAGATCGCCACCGGCGAGATCGAACAGCAGCTGGCCGAGGCCCGGGCCAACCGGGCCCAGGTGCAATCCAACCTGCAGCTGGCACGCACCTCGTTCGAGCGCTGGCAGGGCCTGCGCGCCCGCGATGCCGTGTCGCAGCAGGAGCTCGATGAGCGCCAGAACACGCTGAAGCTGGTGCAGGCCAACCTGGCCGCCAGCGAGGCAGTGGTGCAGCGCCTGGAGCTGCAACTGTCTTACAACCGCATCGTGGCGCCCTTCAGCGGCGTGGTCACCAAGCGCAACATCGACGTGGGCAGCCTGGTCGACGCCGGCAACGGCGGCGCCCCCAAGCTGCTGTTCACCCTGTCGCAGACCGATGTGCTGCGCCTGTACGTGTCGGCACCGCAAAGCGTTGCGCCGCGCATCAAGGCCGGCCAGGAAGCCCTGGTCACCCTGTCCGAGCTGCCGGGCCAGACCTTCACCGGCAAGGTGGTGCGCACCGCCGGCGCCATCGACCCGGCCACCCGCACCCTGCAGGTGGAGATCAACCTGCCCAACCCCGACGGCAAGCTGCTGCCGGGCTCGTATGTGCAGGTGGCCCTGCAGGCCGCCGGCGCCGACAAGCCCCTGCTGACCGTGCCCAACAACGGCCTGCTGTTCCGCCCCGAAGGCACGCTGGTGGCCACCGTGGTCGACGGCAAGGTGCAGCTCAAGAAGGTGACCCTGGGCCGGGATCTGGGCGTGCGCATCGAGATCCAGAGCGGCCTGTCGCCCCAGGACAAGCTGATCATCAACCCCCCCGACTCGCTGGCCGAGGGCGACGCGGTGGTGGCCAGCGACGCGCCGGTGCCGGCCAACAACAAGGAAGGCGGCAAGGAAGGCAGCAAGGACGGCGGCAAAGAGGGTGCCAAGCCTGATACCCAGCCCAACAAGGCCCCCGAAGCCCCGGCCAAGGCCGAGCGGAGCGCCTCATGAAAGCCCCCGCGCTGCAGCGCCTGGCGCGGCACGGCGCCTGGCTGGGCCTGGCCCTGCTGGGCGGCTGCTCGGCCGTGGGGCCCGACTACGTGCGCCCCACCACCGCGGCCCCGGCCCACTGGCAGGCCGAAGCCGGCTGGCAGGCCGGCCAGCCGCGTGACGACGAACTCAAAGGCCCCTGGTGGCTGCTGTACGCCGACGCCACGCTGCAGAGCCTGGTCGACACTGCCCTGAAGCAGAACAACACCCTGGCCCTGGCCCAGTCACGCCTGGACCAGGCCCGGGCCCAGACCGACTCGGCCCTGGGCGCCCTGCTGCCCCGGGTGGGCCTGCAGGCCGGCACCTCGCGCTTTCGCACCTCGGCCAACCGGCCGCTGAGCAGCTACACCAGCGCCAACAGCTCGGTCGAGCAAAGTGACTACCAGACCGCCCTGACCGTGAGCTATGAGGTCGACCTGGCCGGCCGGGTGCGGCGCCAGCTGGAGAACGCCCGGGCCGCCCAGGCGCAATCGGGTGCCGATTTCGAGAACACCCGCCTGGTGCTGACGGCCCAGCTGGCCAGCAGCTACCTGGCCCTGCGCGGGCTGGATGCCGAGATCGAGGTGCTGAACCAGACCCTGAAGGCGCAGCGCCAGACGCTGGACTTCGTCACCGCCCGGCACGACCTGGGCAGTGCCTCGGGCATCGACCTGGAGCAGCAGCAAGGCCTGGTCTCGGGCACCGAGGCCCAGCTGCAGGGCCTGCGCGACAGCCGGGCCCGCTTCGAGCACGCGATCGCCACGCTCACCGGCCAGCCGGCCCCCAGCTTTCAACTGGCCGCCGACACCCGCCTGCCCGAGCCGCCGCAACTGCCCCTGGGCACCCCGGCCTCGCTGCTGGAGCGCCGCCCCGACATTGCCAGCGCCGAACGGGCCATGGCCGCCGCCAATGCCCAGATCGGCATCGCCACCAGCGCCTACTACCCCAGCCTGACCCTGAACAGCCTGTATGGCGACGACAGCAACGGCTTCAGCAAGCTGTTCTCGGCGCCCAGCCTGCTGTGGTCACTGGGCCTGAGCGCCACCCAGACCCTGTTTGACGGCGGCCGCACCACGGCGGCGGTGAACGTGGCCAAGGCCGGCTACCAGCAGGCCAGCGCCAGCTACCGGCAGACCGTGCTGCAGGCCTTCCAGGAGGTGCAGGACAGCCTCACCACCCAGGCGGCGCTGCGCGAAGCCCAGCGCTCGCTGCAGCAGGCCGTGAAAAGCGCCGGCAAAGTGCTGGAGCTGTCGCAGGCCCGCTACCGGGCCGGCGCCTCCAGTCTGCTGGAGGTGGTGCTGGCCCAGCAGACCCTGCTGGGCTACCAGCGCCAGCAGGTGCAGAACCAGAGTCAGCAGTTGCTGACCTCGGTGCAGCTGATCAAGGCCCTGGGCGGCGGCTGGAAGGCCAGCGACGCCACCCTGGGCCAGGCCAGCCCGGCCCGCGTGGCTCAGGACTGACAGCGCGGCGCTCGTGGCTCAAGACTGGAAGCGCGGCGCGCGCTTCTCGACAAAGGCGCGCACCGCCTCGAAGTGGTCTTCGGTGGTGTGGGCCAGGGCCTGGTAGGCGGCCGACAACTCCAGCAACGACTCCAGCGAGCTGCGCTCGCCCTCGCGCAGCAGGCGCTTGGTCATGCGCAGCACACCGCCCGGGTTGGCGGCGATCTTGCCGGCCAGGGCGCGGGCCGCCGCCATCAATTGATCGGCCGGCACCACGCGCGAGACCAGACCGCAGGCCAGGGCCTCGGCGGCGCCGATGGCCTCGCCCGTGAACGCCATCTCGGAAGCCTTGGACAGGCCCACCACCCGCGGCAGCAGCCAGGCGCCGCCATCGCCGGGCACGATGCCCACGCGCACAAAGCTCTCGGCAAAGCTGGCGCCCTCGGCGGCAATGCGCAGATCGCACATGCAGCACAGGTCCAGCCCGGCTCCGATGGCCGGCCCGTTGATGGCCGCGATCACCGGCACGTCGAGCTGGTACAGGGCGCGCGGCAGGCGCTGGATGCCCTGGCGGTACTCCTCGCGGATGGCGTCGGGGGAGGGCCGGTCGCGCTCGTAGCGCTGCATGTCCTTGACGTTGCCGCCCGAGCTGAACACCGGGCCCTCGCCGGTCAGGATCACCACCCGCACGCCCGGGTCGCGGCGCACCGCCTCACAGGCCTGCACGAACTCGGCCACCGCGGTGTTGCCGGTCAGCGCATTGCGCGTGGCGGGCTGGCTCATGGTGAGGATGAGGACAGGGCCCTCGCGTTCGGATTTCAGGAAAGGGCTTGAGTCGGTCATGGGGAACTCCAGTGGGGGGTCATGCAGTCAGCGGGCTGGCATCGGTGAGCTGGCGCAACAGGTCCAGCGCCAGGCCCTCGTGCCCGTTCACCAGCGCCTCGCCCAGCACGCCCTGCCAGTGCGATTCGCTGCCACCAGCCTGGCGCCAGGCGTGCAGGCGGCGCGTGTAGAGCTGCAGGTCGAACTCGGCGGTGAAGCCGATGGCGCCATGGATGGCATGCCCCAGCGCCGCCACCTCGGGCGCGGCCTCGCTGCAGCGCGCCTTGGCCAGCGCGGCGCGCAGCGGATCGGGCGCCTGCACGGGGCCCTGGCAGCCCAGGCGGGCGGCCATGCGCGAGGCGAACACCAGTTCGGCCATCACGCTGAGCTGGTGCTGGATGGCCTGGAACTTGCCGATCGGGCGGCCGAACTGCTGGCGCTCGTTGGCATGCTGCAGGCTGCGCTCGAACACCGCCCTCATGGCGCCGGCCATCTGGGCCGCGTACAGCACGGCCTGCAGCTCGCGCAGCGGCGGCAAGGCGCCGGGCCAGGCGGGCGCCGCCTGCCAGGTGGCCAGCGGCCAGCTCAGGGTGGCCTCCTGGGCCAGCCCGGCGGCGTCCACCCGGGCCTCGGCCACCGGCAGCAGGGCACAGCGGTCGAGGTGGCGCAGCAGCACGTGGCTGGCCACGCGGGCACAGGGCACGCCGGTGCAGACGAGGCGCTCCCCGTCGTCCAGCGCCTGTGCGGCCAGCGTGAGCGGCCCCTCGGGCCAGGCCAGGCCGGCCTGGGCCAGCAGGCCGCGCGCCAGCAGGGTCTCGCCCAGCGGCACAGGCAGGGCGAACTCGCCGCACAAGGCCAGCAGGCCGAAGGCCTGGCCCAACCCGAGGCCGGCGCCGCCCTGGGCCTCGGGCAGCAGGGCGTCGGCAAAGCCCGAATCGTGCAGGGCCTGCCACAGGGCCTGGGCCGGGCCACCGGCCTCGACGGCGCGCACCACGGCCGGGTCGGCGTGGGCCTGCAGCAGGGTGCGCAGCGAGGCGGCAAAAAGGTCTTGCTCGTCGTTCATCAACCGGCCTTTCTCGATGGAGTGGTCAGGCGGCTCATCAGCGCAGCCCCAGGCCGCGCGCGATCATGCCGCGCAGGATGTCGCGGGTGCCGCCGCGCAGCGAGTACGAGGGCGCCACCTGGATCACGTAGTTCAGCGTGTGCAGCAGGCCCAGGGGCACGCTCTGGCCCTCGGCCAGCCGGGTGCCCAGGTCGTCCGCCAGCGCAGCCGGGATCAGCTGCTCGACGCCGGTGCCCAGGTCTTTGACCAGGGCCGACTCGACTACCGGGCTCTCGCCCCGCGCCAGCCGCCCGGTGACCGCCACCGACATGGCGCGCAGCGGGGCCAGTTGGGCCAGCACCCGGCCGGCCAGCCGCAGGGCGGCCGTGTTGCGCTGCGGGTGGGTGGCAGCGTCCTGGCGCACAAAGGCCAGCCATTCGTCGAACAGCACGATGCTGGAGTACAGGCGCTCGGGCCCGCTGCGCTCGAAGGCCAGCTCGGCCGTCACCTGGGCCCAGCCCTGGCCCTCGGCACCGATCAAGGCCTCGGGGGCCAGCGCCACATCGTCGAAGAAGACCTCGCAGAAATGGCGGTCGCCCGATTGATCGGTGATGGGCCGCACCGTGACCCCGGGCAGCGACAGGTCGACGATGAATTGCGACAGGCCCTGCTGGCGGTCGCCGGCTTCGCCCGAGCTGCGCACCAGCGCGATCATGTAATGGCAGTGGTGGGCGTTGGTGGTCCAGATCTTCTGGCCGTTCAGGCGCCAGCCGGTGTCGGTGCGGGTGGCGCGGCTGCGCACGCTGGCCAGGTCGGAGCCGGCGCCGGGCTCGCTCATGCCGATGCAGAAGAAGGCCTCGCCGCGGCAGATGGCCGGCAGGTAGTGACGCTTCTGCGCCTCGGTGCCGTATTTGAGGATCAGCGGGCCGCTCTGGCGGTCGGCAATCCAGTGCGAGCCCACAGGGGCGCCGGCGTTGAGGAACTCTTCCACCAGCACATAACGGGCATAGGGGCTGCGCCCGCCGCCGCCATAGGCCGTCGGCAGGGTGATGCCCAGCCAACCCTGCGCGCCCAGCGCCCGGCTGAAGGCCGGGTCGTAGCCCGACCAGGAGCGCGCCCGGGTGACGCCGGGCACGCCGCGCAAGGCCTGCTCCAGAAAGGCCCGCACGGGGGCGCGCAAGGCCTCGTCCTCGGCGGGGATGGGGGTCAGGTCCAGGGAGTCGAGGGCACTCATTCAGCCATCCTTGTGAGGTGATGTGCGGCGAGGCGATTCATGCCAGCACCCCTTGTTGCGTCAGTTGATCGAGTTCGGCCTCGCCCAGGCCCAGGCACTCGGCCAGCACGGCACGGGTGTGCTGGCCCAGGGTGGGCGGGGCGTGGCGGTATTGCACCGGGGTGTCCGACAGCCGGATCGGGCTGGCCACCAGCGGGATGTCGGCCCCGGCCACCGGGTGTGGCAGGTGGGTGATCACGCCGCGCGACTGCAGCTGCGGGTCGGCAAACACCTGGGCCATGTTGTTGATGGGGCCGCAGGGCACGCCGGCCGCCTCCAGCCGCGCCACCCAGTCGGCGGTGCTGTGCATCACGGTGCATTGGCGCAGCAGCGGGATCAGCGTGGCACGGTGGGCCAGGCGGGCGCTGTTGCTGGCGTAACGCGGGTCTTGCGCCCACTCGGGGTGGCCGGCCTCGGCGCAGAAGCGGGCGAACTGGCTGTCGTTGCCGATGGCCAGGATCATGTCGCCGTCGGCGGTCGGGAAGTCCTGGTAGGGCACGGTGTTGGGGTGGGCATTGCCCATGCGCTGGGGCAGCTGGCCGCTGTAGAGGTAGTTCATGCCCTGGTTGGCCAGGCAGGCCACCTGCACATCAAGCAGGGCCAGGTCGATGTGCTGGCCGCGCCCGCTCTGGTCGCGGGCCCGCAGGGCGGCCAGCACCGCCGTGCTGGCGTACAGGCCGGTGAGGATGTCGGTCAGCGCCACGCCCACCTTCAACGGGCCGGCCCCGGGCTCGCCCTCGGGCCGACCGGTGACGCTCATCAGCCCGCCCATGCCCTGCATGAGAAAGTCGTAACCCGCACGGGCGGCGTAGGGCCCGGTCTGGCCGAAGCCGGTGATCGAGCAGTACACCAGGCGCGGGTTGAGCGCGCACAGGGTCTGGGCATCGAGGCCGTAGGCGCGCAGGCCGCCGACCTTGAAATTTTCGATCAGCACATCGCTGCCCTGCGCCAGGCGCCGGATCAGGTCCTGCCCGGCGGGCTGGGTCAGGTCGACCGCGATGGAGCGCTTGTTGCGGTTGGCGCACAGGTAGTAGGCCGACTCGTGGCTGGCCTCGCCCAAGGCATCCTTCAGAAAGGGTGGGCCCCAGAGCCGGGTGTCGTCACCGACGCCTGGGCGCTCGACCTTGATCACCTCGGCGCCCAGGTCGCCCAGGGTCTGGCTGGCCCAGGGGCCGGCCAGCACGCGCGACAGGTCGAGCACGCGCAGGCCGGCCAAAGCGCCCGCGTGGGATGCAGGGGGTGTGGCCTGGTCGGTGCTCATTGCAGCTCCACCCGGGCCTTCTGGGCGATGCGTTTCCAGAGCTGGATCTCGCTGGCCTGGAAGGCGCGCATCTCCTCGGGCCCGCCCGACATCACCTCGGCGCCCAGGCGTTCGTAGAACTCGCGGGTCTCGGGCAGGCCTTCGATGCGGGTGAACAGCGCAGCCAGGCGCTCGACCTCGGCGCGCGGGGTCTTGGCCGAGACCATGGCGGCCACCCAGGTGTAGGCGCTGAAGCCGGGCAGGCCGGCCTCGGCGGCGGTGGGGATGGTGGGCAGCGCCGGCACGCGGCGCTCGGAGGCCACGGCCAGGGCCTTGAGTTTGCCGCCCTTGATCAGCTCCTGGGCGCTGGTGGTCTCGGCAAAGGCAAATTGCACGGTGCCGCCCACCACGGCGGTCACCGCCTCGCCCGCGCCCTTGAAGGGCACGTGGTGGGTCTGCACCCGGGCGGCGTCGTTGAACAGCTCGGCCATCAGCTGGTAGCCCGCCGAGCCGGCGCCGTAGTTGAGCGCATCGGGCCGGGCCCGGGCGGCGCTGATCAGATCGCCCAGGGTCTGCTGCTCGGCCTGGCCGGGCACCACCAGCAAGGCGGGCGAGCGCATCAGCATGGACAAGGGCGCGAAATCGGCCACCGGGTCGTAGGGCAGCGACTTGAACAGCGCCGCATTGACGGCCAGGGTGGAGTTGCTGCCCACGAACACCGTGCTGCCATCGGCCGGTGCCGCCAGCACGGCGCGCACCGCAATGAAGCCGTTGCCGCCGGCGCGGTTGTCGACCACCACAGGCTGGCCACTCAGTTCGGTGAGCTTGCGGGCGAAGTAGCGCGCCGAGGTGTCGGTGCCGCTGCCGGGCGGAAACGGCACCACGAAGCGGATGGGCCGGTTGGCCGCATCGGGCAAGGGGGTGAGATGGGGCGCGCTCGCCTGGGCGCGCGCCCAAGGGTGGCTCAGCGCGAGGCAGGTGCCCAGGGCCAGGCCCAGGGCGAGCAGGGTTTTGCGTTGCATGGAGGGTCTCCAGAGTTCGCCGGCGGCTCAGTCGAGGGCGGCGCCGGTCTGGCGCACCACCTCGGTCCAGCGGCGGATTTCGCTGTCGATGTAGGCGCCGTATTCGGCCGGGGTCGAGCCCAGGGGCTCGGCCCCCTGCTGGGCCAGTTTGGCGCGCACATCGGGGCTGGCCAGGGCCTTGAGCAGCTCGGCGTTGAGCCGGTTCACGATCTCGGGCGGGGTGCGCGCCGGCACCAGCAGGCCCTGCCAGGCCCCCACCTCGAAGCCCGGGGCCACGGTCTCGCTGAGGGTGGGCACCTCGGGCAGCACGCTGGTGCGCTTGAGGCTGGTGACGGCCAGGGCGCGCAGGCGCTTGTCGCGGATGAAGGGCAAGGCCGAGTTGACGGTGTCGGTCATGAACTGCAGCTGCCCACCCACCAGATCGGTCAGGGCCGGCGCGCTGCCCTTGTAGGGCGCATGGGTGGCCTGCAGGCCCTGCCCCTTGAGCAACAGAAAGGCGCCCAGGTGGGTGATGTTGCCGTTGCCCGCCGAGCCGAAGGTGAGCCGCTCGCCCTGGGCCCGGGCGTAGGCCAGGAACTCGGCCGGCGTGTGCACCGGCAGCGAGGGGTGCACCACCAGCACCAGCGGGATCACCGCGGTGAGGGCCACCGGGGCAAAGTCGGTGCGCACGTCGTAGCTGAGCTTCTTGTACAGCGCCGGGCTGAGCGCCACGGCCGAGGTGTTGTAGAACAAGGTGTAGCCGTCGGCCGGGGCGCGGGCCACCATCTCGGCCGCGATGTTGCCGTTGGCGCCGGGGCGGTTGTCGACCAGCACCGACTGCCCCAGTTGCTCGCCCAGCTTCTGCGCCAGCACGCGGGCCACCAGATCGGTCGGGCCGCCGGGCGGAAAGGCCAGCACCAGGCGCAAGGGCTTGTCGGGGTAGCGGGAAGACGCCGGGGCCGCCTGGCCCAGGGCCAGGGAGGACAAGCCGGCCAGCGCCAGGCCGGCCAGGGTGCGTCGCAAAAAGGGTCTGGGCTGCATGCCGGGGCTCCTGGGTGTCGTTCGGGGCGTCATTCGGTGCGTCATTCGGGTCGCCCTGCCAACAGGCGCTTGGCGCTGTAGTGCATGACCTCGATCTCATGCTGGTTGAAGACCGTGATGTCGGAGCTGACCACCGCCCGGCCCTTGGCCGAGGTGGGGCGCACCTCGGTCACGGTGATGCGGGCGTGGATGGTGTCGCCCACCCGCACCGGGTGCAGGATCTTCTGGTGCAGCTCCAGCATGGCCAGGCCGGTGCCCTGGATCATGGTCTGCAGGATGAACCCCTCGATCAGGGTGTAGGTGAGCGCCCCGGGCACGGGGCGGCCGGCGATGGCGCCGCCGTCGAACTCGGCATCGATGAAGATCGCCTCCAGCATGCCGGTGCACGAGATGAAATTGACCAGGTCCGTCTCGGTGATGGTGCGCCGGAAGGTGCGAAATGTCTGGCCCACCGACAGGTCCTGCCAGTGGAAGCCCTGGCCCAGAAGCGGTGGTGGAGGGGGTGGAGGCGATGGGGGCGTGTGGTGAGGCATGGCAAGTCCTGTTTCAAGCCGGGGGTTGATGGGCCTGCACCGCGCCAGTGGCCAGCCAATCGTTCAAGGTGTCGGGGGGCACGCCGGCCTCGCGCAGCACTTGCACCGTGTCGGCCCCCAGGCGCGGCGGCAGGCCGACCGGGGCGCGCTGGCCGTCAAAGCGCGGGGCCACGCCAGGAAAGCGCAGCGCGCCCATGGCCGGGTCGTCGATCGGTTCGAAAAAACCGGTGGCCTGCAGGTGCGGGTCGCGCTGCAGGTCTTGGAGCTGGTTCATGCGCGCCACCGGCACCTCGATGCGCTCGCACAGGGCCAGCCAGTGGGCGGTGTCGTGCCGGGCCACCAGGCGGCCGGTGGTTTCGTACAGGGCCTCGATGTGGCGGGTGCGGGCCGCCATGCTGGCAAAGCGCGGGTCCACCGCCAGGGCGGGCTCGCCCACCGCCTCGAAGAAGCGGCGCCAGTGGGCATCGGTGTAGGGCATCAGGCAGACATGGCCGTCGGCCGTGGCGTAGGGGCGGCGCCAATCGGCCAGCACGCGCGGGTAGCCCGGCGCCGAGCGCGCCGGCTCGAAATGCTCACCATAGAAATGCTCGACCAGGTTGAAGCCCACCATGGTCTCGAACATGGGCACCTCGACAAAACCGCCCTGCCCCGTGGCCTGCCGCTTGACCACCGCGGCCACGATGGCCAGGGCGGCCACCAGGCCGCAGGTCTTGTCGGCGGCGATGGTGGGCAGGTAGCGCGCCACCCCGCTTTGCGCCTGCATCAGCGCGGCGCTGCCCGACAGGCCCTGGATGATGTCGTCGTAGGCCGGCTTGCCGCTGTAGGGCCCGCCGTCGGCAAAGCCATGCAGGCCGGCAAACACCAGGCGCGGGTGGCGCTGGCACAGCGTGGCCGGGTCCAGCCCCAGCGGGGCCAGCTTCTGCGGCCGCATGCTGTGCATGAACACATCGGCCCCGGCGATCAGGGCCTGCAGCGCGGCCTGGCCGCCGGCCTGCTTGAGGTCGATCACCACGCTTTGCTTGCTGCGGTTCACGCCCAGAAAGATCGCCGCCATGCCGGCCTCGGCGGCCGGGCCGGTGTGGCGCGTGGAGTCGCCCTCGGGCGGCTCCACCTTGATCACCTCGGCGCCCAGGTCGGCCAGCCACTGGCTGGCGTAGGGGCCCATCACCACCGCGCTGGCATCCACCACACGCAGGCCCGCCAGTGGCTGGGCCGCCTTGTTTGTCTCCGTCATGGAGATCGACTGTAGGAATCGCTTGTCAGGGCGTCCAATATTGATTAGCGTCGATCCAATACCGTTCGAGTATCAAAATGAACCTCAGGCAACTGGCGCAATTTGTCGATCTGGCCGAAACCGGCAACTTCCACCGCACGGCCGAGCGCCTGCACATGGCCCAGCCCCCGCTGTCGGTGTCGATCCGCAAGCTGGAGGACGAGCTGGGCGGCGCCCTGTTCGACCGCACGCCGGCCGGCGTGGTGCTGACGGCGGCCGGCCAGGCCATGCTGGCCGATGCCCGCAAGGCGCTGGCCCATGCGGCCCAGTGCCGCCAACGGGTGACGGCGGCCCTGCATGGGCTGGGCGGGCTGCTGCGGGTGGGCTTCATCGGCACCGCCACCTACTCGCTGCTGCCGCGGCTGATCCCGAGTTTTCGCGCCCACTACCCGAAGATCGAGCTGGAGCTGACCGAGTCGACCACCCAGGCCGCGCTCGATGGCCTGGCCGCCGGGCGGCTGGACGTGGGCCTGGTGCGCTACCCGGTGCTGACGCCCGGCGACTGCGAGTTCACGGTGCTGGAGCGCGACGAATTCATGCTGGCCGTGCCCGGCAACAGCCCGCTGGCCCGGCGCAGCGCGATCGCCCTGTCAGCGGTAGCGCAGGAGCCCTTCATTCTTTACGAGCAGGCCCGGGTGCCCGGGCTGTTTGCGCTGGCCATGCTGCGCTGCCAGCACTCGGGTTTCAGCCCGCGCGTGGCGCAGCAGGCGATGCAGGTGGCCACCATCCTGAGCCTGGTGGAAAGCGGCCTGGGCCTGGCCCTGGTGGCCGGCGTGGCGCGGCACCAGATGCGCCGGGGCGTGAAGCTGCTGCGCCTGACCGACACCCCGGCCGACGCCCGGCTCGACATGGCCCTGGCCACCCGCCCGGGCCATGGCAACCAGTTGGTGAACACGTTTGCGGCACACGCCATGCGGGTGGCCCAGGATGAACCCGCCGCATCATGAAATACAGGTTTGCGGGATTTGTTCACAGGCGAGTCAAGACCTTCCAACTAGACTGATCACACGTTTATCAAGCGCCTGCGGGCCAAGAGAGGATCACCATGGGTTTGTTCGATCAGGTACTGAGCACGGTCGGGGGCCTGGCAGCCCAGCAGGGCGGCGGCGCGGCAGGCGGCTTGCCCGAGGTGGTGCTGCATTGGCTCAATGACCCGCAGACGGGCGGCCTGTCCGGCCTGGTGAAGACGTTTGAACAGCAGGGGATGGCCCATGTGGTCGCCTCGTGGATCTCGAATGGGCAGAACCTGCCGATCGATGCCAGCCAGCTGCAAGCCGTGCTGGGCAGTGACACGGTGCAGCGCCTGGCGGGCCAGTTGGGCCTAAACCCGGCCGAGCTGTCGGGCCAGTTGGCACAGTGGCTGCCCCAGATCGTCGATCGGCTGACGCCCCAGGGGCAGTTGCCGGCCCAGGGCGCCCAGGGCGAATCACCCCTGGTGGCCGAAGGCCTGAGCCTGCTCAAAGGCCTGCTGGGCTGACGAGCCTGCGGCCTCAGACCAGGAACAGGGCCTGCAGGTCGCTCAGGAAGTCAAAGCCCCGCTCGGTGGGCTTGACGCGGGCGAAGTCGCGCTCGATCAGGCCCTTGCGCTCGGCCTCGTCCAGGCCGGCGGCGATGGCCGACAGGGGCAGGCCGGTGCGGTCACAAAAATCCTGCAGGGCAAAGCCTTCGCGCAGGCGCAACGCGTTGAGCATGTACTCGAAGGGCAGTTCGCTGCGCTTGACTTCGGTCTCTTGCGCGATGGCTTCGCCGGCCAGGGCCTTGTCCATGTACAGGCGCGGCTCGCGCACCCGCACCTGGCGGACGACGCGGTGCGCAAAGCTGAGCTTGCCGTGCGCCCCGGCGCCTATGCCCAGATAGTCGCCGAACTGCCAGTAATTGGTGTTGTGAAAGCAGCCATGGCCGGGCTGGGCATAGGCCGACACCTCGTAGCGCTGCATGCCTCGGGCCGCGGTGCGCTCGGTGATCAGGTCCAGCATGGCGTAGGCGGTGTCGTCCTCGGGCACCACCGGCGGGTACTTGGCGAAATAGGTGTTGGGCTCGATGGTCAGGTGGTAGACCGAGAGGTGCGGGGGCGCCAGCGCCAGCGCGGTGTCCAGGTCTTGCGAGAACTCGTCCAGGCTCTGGCCGGGCAGCGCGTACATCAGGTCGAGGTTGAAGGTGTCGAAGGCGCTGCGCGCCTCTTCCACCGCTGCCAGGGCCTGGGCGCGGTCATGCACCCGGCCCAAGGCCTTGAGATGCTGGTCGTTGAAGCTCTGCACCCCCACCGAGAGGCGGGTCACGCCGGCCTGGCGGAAGGCGCGGAAGCGGTCTTTCTCGAAGGTGCCAGGGTTGGCTTCGAGGGTGATCTCGCACTCGGCCTCCAGGCGCAGGCGGGCCCGCAGACCGCTGATGAGCTGGTCGATCGATTCGGGTGAGAACAGGCTGGGCGTGCCGCCCCCGATGAAGATGCTGTGCACCGAACGGCCCCAGACCAGGGGCAGCGAGGCCTCCAGGTCGGCCATCAGGGCGGCGATGTAGCGCGCCTCGGGGGCCGGGGCGGGCTCGCCGCCCTCACCCCGGAACTCGTGCGAGTTGAAATCGCAGTAGGGGCACTTCTTGAGGCACCAGGGCAGGTGCACGTACAGCGACAGGGGTGGCAGCGCGGGCAGGCTGAGGGTGCCCGGGCGCATGTAGTGGGCCAGGTCGGGGGTGCTCACGCGGTGGCCTCCGGCAGCCAGTTGGCGCGCATGAGCTGCAGCATCTGCTGAGCCGCCCGGCCGCGGTGGCTGTGGGCGTTCTTGACCTCGGGGGGCAGTTGGGCAAAGGTCTGGCCGAACTCGGGGATGAACATCACCGGGTCGAAGCCAAAGCCATGCTCACCCACCGGCTGGCGGGTGATCTGGCCCACGGCGCGGCCCACCGCGATCAGGGGCTCGGGGTCTTCGGGCGAGCGCACCGCCACCAGGGTGCTGACCAGGGCGGCACGGCGTTGTTCGATGCCCTGCATCTGCTCGAGCAGGGCGCGCACATTGTTGTCGTCGCCCTTGGGGTAGCCGAACTGGGTGGCGTAGTAGGCGGTGTCGACACCGGGCAGGCCGCCGAAGGCGTCCACGCACAGGCCGGCGTCATCGGCCAGGGCCGGCAGGCCGCTGTGGGCGCTGGCGTGCCGCGCCTTGGCCAGCGCATTTTCGACAAAGGTGCGAAAGGGCTCGGCGGCTTCGGGGATGCCCAGCTCGCCCTGGCGCACCAGTTCGACGCCCAGGGGGGCGAACAGGGCTTGCAGTTCGGCCAGCTTGCCTTGGTTGTTGGAGGCCAGGACCAGTTTCATGACAGTGTTCTCACATCCAGGGGTATCGCGATTTCAGGCCGCCAGGGCCTGCTTTTGCAGCAGCACCAGTTCGGCAATGCCGGCTTCGGCCAGGCCGAGCAGCTGGTCCATCTCGCGGCGGGTGAAGGCCGCGCCTTCGGCGGTGCCCTGCACTTCCACATAGTGGCCGGCGCCGGTCATGACCACATTCATGTCGGTGTCGCAGGCCGAGTCTTCGGTGTACTCCAAGTCCAGCAAGGGCGTGCCTTCGACGATGCCCACCGAGATGGCGGCCACCTGGTCGAGGATGGGCGACTGGCTGATCTTGCCCGCGGCCAACAGGCCGTTGACCGCGTCCTGGGCCGCCACGAAGGCGCCGGTGATGGCCGCCGTGCGGGTGCCACCGTCGGCCTGCAGCACATCGCAGTCGAGGTGCAGGGTGCGTTCACCGAGGCGCTTGAGGTCGAACACCGCGCGCAACGAGCGCCCGATCAGGCGCTGGATCTCCTGGGTGCGGCCGGTCTGCTTGCCGCGGGCGGCCTCGCGGTCGCTGCGGGTGTGGGTGGCGCGTGGCAGCATGCCGTACTCGGCGGTCACCCAGCCTTCACCGCTGCCGCGCTTGTGCGGAGGCACCTTCTCTTCAACCGAAGCGGTGCACAGCACCTTGGTATGGCCGAACTCGATCAGCACCGAGCCTTCGGCGTGCATGGTGTAGCCGCGCGTGATGCGCACCGGGCGCAATTGGGCCGCGGCACGCTGCTGGCTGCGTTGGAAAGAGGTGGGGGTGGCCGTCATGGTGAGTTGTCCGTTGAGATGAAACAGGCCGGCCAGGCGGCCGGCAGGGCGTGATTGGAACCCGCCGCAGGCCCGGGTTCAAGCCCGGGCCGGGATGCCCTGTCGCCGCACCGGGGCAATCCAGGGCAACACGGGGTGCTCGAGGGCCTGCTCAGTGCTTGCGCTGGGCCGAGCGGCGGATGGCTTCGTTGATCTCGGCGATGGAGCGCTCGATGGCCGCATCGTCCAGATCGTCGACAAAATTGTCCAGGGCCCCCGACTGGATGGTCGAGGCGAACACCCCTTCGCTGATGCTGTCGGTGGAGATGCCGCGGGTGGATTCGAAGGTGTCGGGGGTCTCCCACTCGAGCGCGATCACGGTGACGTTGTCGCTGCTCTCTCCGGCCTTGCGCAGGGCGGTCTCGACCAGCTCGGGCACCGCCTCGGACACGGACAGGCGGCTCAGGTGGCGCACGATGTCGTCGTCAGGGACGCTGCCCCACAGGCCGTCGGAGCACAACATGATCTTGTCGCCCTGCTGCAGGATGACCGGCCCGGTGACGTCGAAGACGGGCTTGGTGGGCGAACCCAGGCAGGTGAACAGCACGTTGCGGTTGATGCGCTCGGGCAGCATCATGGTCGGGCTGCGGTGCTCCATGTAGGAGTGGTCGCGGGTGCGGGTGAGCAGCTCGGCATCGCGCACCAGGTACAGGCGCGAGTCACCACAGTGCACCCAGCTGGCGCTGCCGCTTTGCACCACCCCGGCCACCAGGGTGGTGCGCGGGGTGTCGAGCATGCCCTTGTCGGCGGCGTAGCGCAGGATCTGGTGGTGCGCGGCCATCAGCGCGGTGGTCAGGAACTCGGTCACGTCGGCCAGTCGGGGCTGGGCATCGCGCTGGAACAGGGCCGAGATGGTCTGCAAGGCGATCTGGGCCGCCACCTCGCCCTCGGGGTGCCCCCCCATGCCGTCGGCCAGCACGAACAGGGCCGAGTCACGGGTGTAGCAATAGCCCATGCGGTCTTCGTTCTTTTCACGACCTCCGCGGCGGCTGACCTGGAAAACTGAGAATTTCATTTCGGTTTCGCACCCACGTCCGTGGGTTCACGGCCGGTTTTCTTCTTGTTGTCGGACACCAGGGTGTCGAATTGCAAGCGCACCTTCTCGCCCACGGAGAGCTTGGTGTAGCGGCGCTCGCCCTCGCGGCTGAGTTCTTTTTGCAGCGCAAACACCGACTGCGGGCGGGCCAGCGGATCGAGCGCCATGCACCACTCGACCACCTCGATCAGGTTGTCGGAGTAGACCCCGCGCAGGCGCGACAGGGCCAGCGAGAGGCGGTCTTTTTCGATGCGCTGGGGGGCTTCGTTGGGCGGGTAGCCCTGCATGCAGGCGTAGATGCAGGCGCCGATGGCGTAGATGTCGGTCCAGGGGCCCATGGCCGCATCGCGCCGGTACATCTCGGGGGCGGCAAAGCCGGGCGTGTACATCGGGCGGATGAAATTGCCCTCTTTGGACAGCACTTCGCGGGCGGCACCGAAGTCGATCAGCACCGCCTTGTTGTCGTCGGTGATGAAGATGTTGGCGGGCTTGATGTCCAGGTGCAGCATCTTGTGCTGGTGCACGATGCGCAGGCCGCGCAAGACCTCGTCGAACAGCGAGCGGATGGTCGATTCGCGGAACACCTTCTGGGTTTTCAGGTCGCGCGCGGTGATGATGAAGTCCTGCAGGGTGGCCCCCTCCAGGTAGTTCATCACCATGTAGACGGTTTCGTTCTCGCGGAAGAAGTTCAGCACGCTCACCACCGAGGGGTGGGAGATCTGGGCCAGCGAGCGCCCCTCTTCAAAGAAGCTCTTCAGGCCGAGCCGGTACAGCGAGAGTTTTTCGGGCTGCACCCGGGGCAGCAACTCGCCAGCGCCGCGCGTGGCCAGCGATGAAGGCAAGTACTCTTTGACGGCGACCTGCTGGCCTTCCATGTCCAGGGCCAGGTACACCACACCGAAGCCGCCCGCAGAGAGACGACGCACCACGCGGTAGCCACCGATGACGGTATCCGGTGGAAGCGGTGCCGGTTTGACCTTCGACATGTGGAGATAGACGGGACGGGCACCCCGTCCAGGCGGGATAATCCCTGTATTGATTTATGTAATAGAACCCAATGCCAGTTTACAGCATGACCGGTTACGCCACTGCCCAGCAGGACGTGGCCACCCCTGAGGTCGGCGGCGACGCCAAAAGCAGTGCCACCACCCGGTTCGGCCTGGAAATTCGCGCTGTGAACAGCCGCTTTCTGGACCTGAGCTTCCGGCTGCCCGAAGAGTTGCGCCAGCACGAGCCCGCCTTGCGCGAGCTGCTGACCGCCAAGCTCAAGCGCGGCAAAGTCGAGGTGCGCGCCGCGCTCGAGCAAGAAGGCGGCGACGGCCTGAAAGAGCCGACCACCCGCCAGCTGCAGAAGCTCAATGCCATCCAGGACCAGGTGCGGGCCTGGCTGCCCCAGGCCACGCCTCTGAGCGTGGCCGACGTGATCCGCCTGGGCGGCTCGGACACCCATACCCTGCTGCCCAGCGCCGAAGAGGTGCAGGCCCTGGCCGCCAAGGTGGTCAAGGAGCTGCTGTCGGCGCGTCAGCGCGAAGGCGCCCGCCTGAGCACCATGCTGCAAGACCGCATCGGCCAGCTGCGCGCCCTGGCGGCCCAGGCCACGCCGCTGGTTCCGCAACTGGTGGAACAGCAGCGCCAGCGCTTTCTGGAGCGCTGGAAAGAGGCCATGAACCTGACCGAGGGCAGCACCCTGCCCGAGGCCGCCCAGGACCGCGCCCTGTCCGAAGCCACGGCCTTTGCCATCCGCATCGATGTGGCCGAAGAGATCACCCGCCTGGATTCGCACCTGGACGAGCTCGAGCGCCTGCTCGGCAAGGGCGGCGAGCTGGGCAAACGGCTCGACTTCCTGATCCAGGAACTGCACCGCGAGGCCAACACCCTGGGCTCGAAATCGGCCGCCCTGGAACTGACCCGCATCAGCGTGGACATGAAGGTGCTGATCGAGCAGATGCGCGAACAAGTCCAGAACATCGAATAAGCCCCCCGAGCCCAACCCAGACCCTGACCTCATCATGGATTACCCAGGAAACCTGTTTGTCGTGGCCGCCCCCAGCGGGGCCGGCAAGTCCAGCCTTGTGAAGGCTCTGCTGGAACTGGACTCGCGTGTCCAGCCCTCCGTGTCGCACACCACCCGGCCGCCGCGCGGCCAGGAAAAGCACGGCCGCGAGTACTTCTTCGTGTCCCAGCCCGAATTTGATTCGATGGTGGCCAACAACGCCTTCATCGAGTGGGCCCATGTGCATGGCAACCGGTATGGCACCTCGAAAAAGGCCATCGAGGAGCGAATCGCCGAAGGCGCCGACGTGGTGCTGGAGATCGACTTCCAGGGCGCCATCCAGATCAAGAAGGCGTTTGCCAACGCCATCCTGATCTTCATCCTGCCGCCCAGCTGGGAAGAGCTGCGCTCGCGCCTGGAGCGCCGCGGCGAAGACGCCCCGGACGTGATCGAACTGCGCCTGAAGAACGCCGCGGTCGAGATGGCGCAGGCCTCGAAATTCGACTTCGTTATAATCAACGAATTGTTTGAGCGCGCCCTTTTCGACATGAAAGCCGTGGTGCACGCCCAGCGTCTCAAGTATGCAGCCCAGCGACGCGCCCGGGCTGACACCTTCCACTCACTGAACATAGCCTAGCCGGCGGAGAACCCTCATGGCACGCATTACCGTTGAAGATTGCCTGGTCAATATCCCGAACCGCTTCCAGCTGGTTCTGGCGGCCACCTACCGTGCCCGCATGCTGAGCCAGGGCCACTCGCCCAAGATCGAAAGCAAGAACAAGCCCGCCGTGACCGCCCTGCGTGAAATCGCTGAAGGCAAGATCGGCCTGGAAATGCTCAAGAAGGTTCCCTGAACCCGTTCGCGCCCCTGGCGCCGAAAAAGCACCGCAGCTGCGGTGCTTTTTTTTGCCCTTTCTCCCACTCATCCCTGACAGCGCTACATTAGAAGCATGACTGCGGTGCTGCCCTCTTCCTCTGCCACGCCTCCGAAAAGTGCTGCCGCGGCCGCCGGCTCCACCACGACCGCCGCGGCCAACGCTGCTGCGGCAAGCTTTGCCGCCCTGGTCGACGGCCTGGGCTACCTGGGCCCGGCCGGCATCGAGCAGGTGCGCCAGGCCTACCGGTTTGCCGACGCCGCCCACCTGGGCCAGTTGCGCAACAGTGGCGAACCCTACATCACCCACCCCATCGCCGTGGCGGCCCAGTGCGCCGTCTGGAAGCTCGATGCCCAGGCCCTGATGGCGGCCCTGCTACACGACGCGCTGGAAGACTGCGGCGTGACCAAGGCCGAACTGGTCGACCGCTTCGGCCTGCAGGTGGCTGAGCTGGTGGACGGGCTGACCAAGCTGGACAAGCTGCAGTTCAACACCCGCGAAGAGAACCAGGCCGAGTCCTTCCGCAAGATGCTGCTGGCCATGGCGCGCGATGTGCGGGTGATCCTGATCAAGCTGGCCGACCGCACGCACAACATGCGCACGATGTCGGACATGCCCAAGAGCAAATGGGGCCGCATCGCCTCCGAGACGCTCGACATCTATGCCCCGATCGCCCACCGCCTGGGGCTGAACCAGACCTACCGTGAACTGCAGGACCTGTCGTTCCGCCACCTGCACCCCTGGCGCTACGCCATCCTGGCCAAGGCCGTGGCCAAGGCCCGCAGCCGACGCCGCGACCTGATCCAGAAGGTGCAGGCCGATGTCGATGCCGCCTTTGCCACGCTGGGCATGCGCATCCGCATGGCCGGGCGCGAAAAAACCCTGTATTCGATCTATTGCAAGATGGACGAAAAGCACCTGAGCTTTGCCCAGGTGACCGACATCTACGGCTTTCGCATCATCGTGCCGGGCATCACCGACTGCTACACGGCGCTCGGCGTGCTGCACCAGATGTACAAGCCGGTGCCGGGCAAGTTCAAGGACCACATCGCGATTGCCAAGGTGAACGGCTACCAGTCGCTGCACACGACGCTGGTGGGCCCCTCGGGCATCAACATCGAGTTCCAGATGCGAACCGAGGAGATGCACATGGTGGCCGAAGCCGGTGTGGCCGCCCACTGGCTGTACAAGGCCTCCGACCACGAAGGCGATCCGTCCGAGCGCCTGGGCACCCAATGGCTGCAGTCGCTGCTCGACATCCAGAACGAAACCCGCGATGCCGCCGAGTTCTGGGACCACGTCAAGGTCGACCTCTTCCCCGATGCCGTCTATGTGTTCACGCCCAAGAGCCAGATCATGGCGCTGCCACGCGGCGCCACCATCGTCGACTTTGCCTACGCCATCCACAGCAACATTGGCGACCGCACCGTGGCGGGCAAGATCAATGGCGAGCAGGTGCCGCTGCGCACCGAACTCAAGAACGGCGATGTGGTCGAGGTGGTCACCGCCCCGGTGTCCTCACCCAACCCGGCCTGGCTGGGCTTTGTGCGCACCGGGCGGGCCCGCTCCAAGATCCGCCATTACCTGAAGACACTGGCCCAGACCGAGTCTGAATCGCTGGGCGAAAAGCTGCTGATCCAGGCCCTGCGCGCCGAGGGCATCGACCGGCTGCCGGAAACCCGTGACCCGCACTTCCCGGGCATCTGGGACAAGCTGCTGCGCTTCACCGGCAACAAGACGCGCAGCGAACTGATGACCGACATCGGCCTGGGCAAGCGCATTGCCAGCATGGTGGCCAAGCGCCTGACCGTGCTGATGACCGAGGGCGGCGAAAAGCGCGATGCCCTGCTGCTGACGCGCGAACGCTACACCTCGCATGAAAAGCTGTCGCAAGGCGCCGTGCTGCTCGATGGCAGTGAAAACGCCTCGGTCAAGTACGCCCCCTGTTGCCGCCCCATCCCTGGCGACGCCATCGTCGGCTACCTGGGCCGTGGCGAGGGCCTGGTGGTGCACACCGCCGACTGCGCCACCGCCAAGCGCCTGCAGCACAAGGACAGCGAACGCTTCATCGCGGTGGACTGGGCCGACGAGCCCGTGCGTCCATTCGAGACCGGGCTGGTGGTCACCGTGACCAATGGCAAGGGCGTGCTGGCCCGCGTGGCCGCCGATCTGGCCGCCTCCGAGGTGGACATCACCCATGTGGACATGGGTGATGAGGGCCCGGCCAGCACCGCCGAGCTGCGCTTTCTGGTGTCGGTGCAGGACACCCCGCACCTGGATGCCGCCCTGCGCCATCTGCAGCGCACGCCCACCGTGCTGCGGGCAGCGCGCATCAAGCCCGGGGCCTGACGGACGAGCAGGCGGGCTCAGCCCGCCGCGACAGGCGCCGGATAGACCACCTGCAGGATCTCGATGTCGCGGGCCCCCGAGGGCGTGATCAGCTTGACCACGTCTCCTTCACGGGCCTTGAGCAAGGCGCGCGACACCGGCGAGATCCAACTCACCTGCCCCGAGGCACTGTCGGCCTCGTCGATGCCCATGATGGTGACCGTGCGCTGCACCCCCTCGTCGTCTTCGTAGGTGACCGTGGCACCGAAGAACACCTGATCGCTGCCGTGGTGCACGCTGGGGTCGGTGACCTCGGCGATCTCCAGGCGCTTGGTCAGAAAGCGGATGCGGCGGTCGATCTCGCGCAGGCGCTTTTTGCCGTACAGGTAGTCGCCGTTTTCCGAACGGTCGCCATTGCTGGCCGCCCAGTGCACCACATCCACCACCTTGGGCCGCTCTTCGTCAATCAACTGGAACAGCTCGTCACGCAGCCGCTGGTAGCCCGCAGCCGTGATGTAGTTGCGTGTGCCCGCAGGCAGGGCCGGCAGACCCAGGTCTTCGTCATCGTCCGCCCCGGATTCCGACTCTCGCGTGAACGCCTTGCTCATGATCTCCTCGTCAACAAGCTCGCCAACCATCCCGGCCAGCGACTGACCCCAGGCCCGTGGTGGGCTGGGCCGCATGGGCCCGAGTGTGCACGATTCCACCGCCCCTCCGGGCCAAGCCGTCTGATCGAGGTCGATTTGACCCGAGCTTGCCCCACATCAATCCAGCAGTCCACACAGGCCTGGCAGCAATCGATACATTCAGTGCAGGCCTTGCCCCAGGAAGGCATCGGGCCCCGGAAAGGAATCCATGCCCACCGAAGCCATTCAAGCTGAGCGCCGCGCGCGGTCCGATCTGCGCGCGATCTTCCTCGAAGCCTTTGAGATGCTCTCGCCGTTTTTTTCGCAGCAAAATGGCTGGGGCAGCGCCAGCTCCCACGATCACCTGGCCTACCGGGCGTTGAAAGAGCGGTTTCCGATGCTCAGCGCCCAGGACTGCCTGGTGCTGGTGATGACGGCCAAGCGCCTGCCACCTCAGGGGCGCCCCATCGGCAAGCCCTGAGCCCCTTCTTGCCCACAGGAGCCTGTCCCGATGTTTGAATCTGCCGAGCTGGGCCACAAGATCAGCAAAGCCGCCTACAAGGCCGCCGTCCCCGAATTGCGCACGGGCCTGCTGCAGGCCCAGGCTGAGCTGTATGAGAAAAAGCCCTTCCCCGTGCTGCTGCTGATCAGCGGTCAGGACGGCGCCGGCAAGGGCGAAGCCATCAACCTGCTCTACGAGTGGATGGACTCGCGATTCCTGTCGACCCTGGCCTTTTCCGAGCCGACGGACGAGGAACGTGAACGCCCCCCGATGTGGCGCTATTGGCGCTCGCTGCCGCCCAAGGGGAGGCTGGGCATCTTTGCTGGATCCTGGTACTCGGACCCGATCCGACAACGCATCGCAGGCGAGATCACCCTGCCCGAGCTGGATGCCCGGGCCGCCCAGATCAACCGCTTCGAGGCCATGCTGGCCCAGGAGGGCGCTCTGATCCTGAAGTTCTGGTTCCACCTCACCAAGGACGCGCAGCGCGAGCGCCTCAAAGCCCTGGAGAGCGACCCGCGCACGGCTTGGCGCGTCAGCCGCTGGAACTGGGATCGGCTCAAAACCTACGACCAGCTGCAGGATGCCGCCGGCCACCTGCTGCGCATCACCAACACGGCCCAGGCGCCCTGGATCGTGCTGGAGGGCAATGACGACCGCTACCGCTCACTGACCGTGGGGCAGTTGGTGCTCAAGGCGCTGCGCGAACGCCTGGCCCAGCCCGCTGCCACCAACGCACCGCCGCCCCCCGCAGCCCCCCTGCTGCGGGTGGACACCGACGGGCGCAATGTGCTGTCGCAACTCGACCTAGCCCGCTCCCTGGCCGACAAGTCGTACAAGACCGAGCTGGCGCATTGGCAGGGGCTCCTGGCCGAGCTGGTGCGCCACCCAGGCTTTCGCCAGCGTGCCCTGGTCTGCGCCTTCGAAGGGCCGGACGCAGCGGGCAAGGGCGGCGCCATACGCCGCATCGGCGCGGCCTTGGATGCGCGCCAATACCAGGTGATTCCGGTGGCCGCCCCCAGCGAGGAAGAGCGCGCGCAACCCTATCTGTGGCGCTTCTGGCGCCACCTGCCCCGCCAGGGCAACATCAGCATCTTCGACCGCACCTGGTACGGTCGCGTGCTGGTGGAACGCATTGAGGGCTTTTGCAGCGAAGCCGACTGGCAGCGCGCCTACTCCGAGATCAATGACTTCGAGCACGAGCTGGCCGATGCCGGCACCATCGTGGTGAAGTTCTGGCTGCAGATCAGCCAGGAGGAACAGCTGCGCCGCTTCCAGGAGCGTGAAGCCATTGATTTCAAGCGCTTCAAGATCACCGAGGAAGACTGGCGCAACCGCGAAAAATGGGATGCCTACCAACAGGCCATCTGCGACATGGTGGAGCGCACCAGCACAGGCAACGCTCCCTGGACCCTGGTGGAAGCCAATGACAAGAACCACGCCCGCGTGAAGGTGCTGCGGACATTGTGCGAGCGGCTCGAAGCCGAACTGGAGTCCAGCAAAGCGGTGAAGACCAAAGCACGCAAGCCCGAGGCCAAACCTGAAACAGCAACCCGCAAAAAGCCCAAGAAGGCCTGACGCCCGAGGCCAGGCCAGGCCAGGCCAGGCCAGGCGGGCCCAGCCGACGGGCCGGGCCTGGATGGCCCGGCATGGCACATGTGCCAGGTTGGCAGCACATGGCCCCAAGCGGATGCCGGAAACGAAAAAGCCCTAGAACATTTCTGTTCTAGGGCTTGTCGTTTGGTGCGGCTGGCAGGATTCGAACCCACGACCCCTTGGTTCGTAGCCAAGTACTCTATCCAACTGAGCTACAGCCGCTGAGCTTTGTATTCTAACCTGATTTTTTTGCGTGCTTTGCGAAGTTTGAAAAATTTTTCTTACTTGCTTTGCATCGCTTGGCTTCAGGCCAGAAGCGCTTCGTTGTGCGAAGACCGCTATTATGCACGACTTTCGAGCCCACTCGGGGAAACCCGGAATTTTTTTGATCTTTTGCCAAAAGACCCAGCCGCTTGGGCGACCACCATGAATCTGCAGCCGCGGTGCCCCGAAGGCGCCGGAATTGGGCAAAATCTAAGCTCACAAGGAGGTGGCAGCATGAGCCAGATGGGGAGCGGTCGATGGCACGGGTGACTTGCCGTGAATGCGGAACGGCGTACGCGTCTGATGCGTTCGTGTGCCCTCATTGCAAGGCGTGGCGTGGCGAAGCCGGCACGGGCGCACACCCCTCCAGCGAGCCGTCCAACCGCATTCTTCAGACCGTGGCAATTGCGCTGATGGCTGCCACACTGTTGTGCACCATCGGGCTGATGCTGCTGTGGAACTCCACCCCCCTGCCCTCGGCCCGCCCACCCGAGACCAGCCGGCCACCAGCCCAGGAACTGGCGCACGCTGACACCACCGGACTGGCATCCACAGGGGCTGGCAGTGCAGACACCTCGGGACGGCCCAGCCCTCAGCCCACCCCCACACTCCGACCATCGCCCTGATCACTGCAGCCCATGCTCCCACCCTCCTCCCGTCATGCCAAGGCCTCTGCCATCCGCCCCACCAGCGCCTGGGTGCGCCAGGGCATCGCCGCCTTGTTGGGCGGCCTGATCTGCGTGGGGGCCAGTGCCGAATTCATCGACGGCGCCGAACTCAATCGCTGGTCGGAAGCCTACGAGCGGCAACGCCAGGGCCTGCAAAGCGCCAAGGATGGCCGCGACATCCTGATGTTCATGGGCTATGTCATGGGGGTCTGGGACGCCACCCTGGGGGACCGCGACTTTCTGTGCACGCCCGACGATTTTGCGTCGATGCAGATGTACCAGATCGTGGCCAAACACGTGCGCGATCACCCCGAGAAATGGGGCCTGCCGGCCGACTACCTGATCCGCGAAGCCGCCTTGCGCACCTACCGCTGCAAAAACAAGAACTGAACCTGTCTCAGCAGGGTTCGGATTCAGGTGAAGGCGCTCCGGGCTCGGCGCCGCCGGGTGTCGGTGCCAGTGAAGCCAGCACGCCACGCACCTGATCAAGCACCTCGTCGGCCAGCGCCCGGTCGGCCTTGACCACGCCGCGCGAGATCGCATTGGCCCCGACAAAGGCGGCCACGAACACGCTGGCCAGCGCGGCCCGCTGCGCCGCATCCATCGTGTCGGGCAGCACCGACTCGACGCCGGCACGGAACTCGACAAAGGCCTCGGCAAAGCTCTGGCTCAGTTGCTCTCCCTGGCGCCCCGTCTCACAGGCTGTGGCGATCAAGGGGCACCCGGCCTCCAGGTCGTCGCGCCGGCGTGGGTTGAGGTAGGCCTTGAGGTAGGTGTCCACATCGCGCTCCCCCCCGGGCCGTGGTGCATTGACCCGGTCAAAACCCCGCCGGAATGCGTGGCTGAAAGCCTGGGCCGCCAGGTCCTGCTTGTCGGCAAAGTGCTTGTACAGCGCACCGGGCGTCAAGCCCGCCTCCCGGCTCACCTCGGCCACGCCGATGCCGTCGATCCCGTGCTTCTTGAACAGCCTGCCGGCTGCATCCAGCAAGGCCTGCCGGTTTTGCTGCGCCTGCTCCTTGGTCACTTTCATGGCTGAACACCTCGTTGACACTTTTTGATATCGACCATTATCATAAACACCCTCAACCCACACAACCTGAAGCCAGCCGCCTCGCTCAACCATCGGCGAAGCAGCCCTTCACCCTGAAGGACGCCACCGCATGCTCGCACCCCGTCTGGCTTTGTATCTGAAACACCTGGGCATCCATTACGCCTGGGTGATCGCGGCCCTGACTTTTCTGGCCATGCTGGTCACCTCGGCCGCCCTGGGGTTGCCCGGCGCCTTGATGCAGCCGCTGAGCCAGGAGTTTGGCTGGACCACCACCGAGTTGTCCTCGGTCTTTGCCATCCGTTTTGCACTGTATGGGCTGCTGGGGCCCTTTGCCGCCATGGTGCTGATGCGCTATGGTGTGTCGCGCATGGTGGCCATTGCCGCGGCGGTGATCGCCAGCGCCTTGCTGCTGGGGGTGTTCATGCACAGCCTGGGGCAGGCCTTTGCGCTGTGGGGCCTGCTGCTGGGCGTGGGCACCGGCCTGACCGCCATGGTGCTGGGCGCCACGGTGGCCAACCGCTGGTTTGTGCAACGCAAGGGCCTGGTGATGGGCCTGCTGGCCGGCAGCAGCGCCACAGGGCAGCTGGTGTTCCTGCCGCTGGTGGTCTGGCTCATCGAGCAATACGGCTGGCGCTGGGCCCTGGCCCCGGTGATTGCGGCCTCGTTGGGGGTGTTTGTGCTGATGCTGCTGTTCATGCGCGACCACCCGTCCGACCTGAAGCTCAATGCCTACGGCGCCCCCGCGGGTGAGGCCATCCAACCCCCTGCGGCCAAAGCCGACTGGGGCCTGCCGCTGCGCACGCTGGCCAGCGCCTCCAGGGTGCCCTCATTCTGGGTGCTGGCGGGCAGCTTCTTCATTTGCGGGCTGAGCACCAACGGCCTGATCCAGACCCATTTCATCTCGCTGTGTGGCGACAACGGCCTGGGGGCGGTGCCGGCTGCGTCGGTGCTGTCGATGATGGGGCTGTTCGACCTGGTGGGCACCACCCTGTCGGGCTACCTGTCTGACCGCTACGACAGCCGCAAGCTGCTGTTCTGGTATTACGGGCTGCGTGGGCTCTCGCTGTTCTGGCTGCCGTATTCCGAGTTCACCCTGGTCGGCCTGTCGATGTTTGCCGTGTTCTACGGGCTCGACTGGATCGCCACCGTGCCCCCCACCGTGAAGCTGGCCGCCTCCGAGTTCGGCCCCGAACGCGCCAGCGTGGTCTTTGGCTGGGTCTTTGCCGCCCACCAGTTGGGCGCCGCCACCGCCACCTACGGCGCCGGACTGTCGCGCTCGGTGCTCGCCTCGTACACACCGGCCCTGTTCGTGGCCGGCGGGGCCTGCCTGATCGCAGCGGTGATCATCATGCGGCTGCAGCCTGCCGCCGCACGCGCCAGCCAAGCTCAGCGCTGACCCCAGGCCCTTGATCCGGGCCTCTGGGCCTCTGGGCCTCTGGGGCTCTGGGGCTCTGCAGTGGCCCCGCCCCCAGGGCCGATCCAGGCCCTATCGGCACCGGCGTGATAACCAAGGGAGTTCACGCCCACCGATTCAGCATCTTTTCAGATGTGCGGCATCTCTCAAGAATCCGTCCACTTGCAGGGCACAAGCACCCGAGCAAGAAGACGGAGAGCACACCAGCGGCCAGCCCCACCCGGGCCCGCCCTGGGCCGTGATGCCCGACCACCACCACATCTGAAGAGACAAACATGACCCAGCACTTTCCCTTGCGCACCCTGGCCGGCACTGTCGCGGCCCTCACGGCCGCCGGCATCCTGACCGCCTGTGGCGGCGGCGGTGGCGGCAGCAGCTTGTTCGGCGGCGTCTACGACAGCCAGTTGGCCTTCGACAAGTCCAAGTACACGACCATCACCGTCACCCTCGACGGCGTGAGCACCCCCGTGCGCTGGTACCGCGAGGTGTGCTATGTCGCCAAACCCATGAAGCTGGCCCCCACGCAATCGGCCGGCGCGGTGGACAACCAGGCCTGCGGCTACCAGAACATGAACATCTTCGTGCGCGAGGTTGACGCGGCACGCCAGGACAACGCCATCCTGCTCAACGTCAACAACGCCGGCTGGCTGGCCAGCTACCAGGGGGGCAAGGGCGGATGGAACGGCACCGACGCGATCACCAGCGCCAACTACAGCGGCGCCGACATCGTGAACGGCGGCAGCTACGTCAGCAACAGCGACACCGACAAGAAAGGGGCTGCGCTGGCGCGTGGCTTCGTCTACATCAACATGGCCTCGCGCAGCCGGGGGGCCGTGGCCCCCGCAGGCGTCTACACCGATGGCATCTACCAGGGCAAGGCCCCGGCCGCCATCGTGGATGCCAAGGCCGCCGTGCGCTACCTGCGCCTCAACGACAGCCTGATGCCAGGCAATGCCAGCCGCATCGTGGTCAACGGCACCAGCGGTGGCGGCGCCCAAAGCACCCAGCTCGGTGCCACCGGCGACAGCACCGACTACCTGCCCTACCTCAAGGCGGTGGGCGCAGCAGGCATCGACATCAACGGCAACAGCACCACCCTCAGCGACAAGGTCTACGCCGTCGTGGCCTACTGCCCCATCCAGGACCTGGGCAGCGCCGACCTGGCGTATGAGTGGATGTTCAACGTGCTCAACACCCGCAGCCTGGTGTCGGCAGACCAGAAAGCCGGCCTGATCGTCGATGCCAACGGCAACGAGCTGGTGCGCGCGTCCAACCCCGATCCGAGCGGCAGCGCCACCCTGATGAACAAGTTTGTGGCCTACCAGGCCAGCCTGGGCCTGAAAAACGACGACGGCAGCGCGCTGACCACCGACAACATGCTGACCGCCCTGCAAAGCGAGATCACGAAAGCAGCCAGTGCCTACGTCAAATCGGGCAAGGCCTTCGTCGCTTACAACGCCAACGGCAGCGCTGCCGCCAATGGCGTGGCCGGCGGCAGCGGCACCCTTTACTACAAGAACGACTTCATCAACGTGGATGCCAGCGGCGCCGTCACCTTCTTCAACTTTTCGAACTACCTGAAGTTCGTGGCCAAGCAGGCTCGCCTCAAGGCCCTGCCCGCCTTCGACCAGCTCGGCCAGACCCCCGCCCTGGCCGCCACCGCGACCAGCGACACCACCAAGGCCGGTGCCACCATCTACGGCAACTACAGCGGCGGCGAATCCAACCTGTTCGGCACGGCCGCCCAGGTGTACTCCAACTTCACCGAGTACGCCTGGAACAACAACAACGGCGGCGACGCCATCAACGCCACGCAAAGCGATGTGGGCCTGAAGAACACCGGCTACACCTGGGCCAGCAACCCGCAACAGGCGTACCTGCTGAACCAGTACAAGCTGATCAACGCCCTGCCCTACATCGGCAAGACCGACGGCATCACCCCCCACTGGCGCATCCGAGTCGGTGCACGCGACCGCGACACCTCCTTCACCGTGGCCTACAACATCAGCCGCGCCCTCAAGGCCGACACCAAGGTCAAGAACGTGGACTACGCCCTGTTCTGGGACCAGGGCCATGCGGGCAACTACGACGTGCAGGACGCCTTCAACTGGATCGACCAGCGCCTGGCGGCGGGGAACTGAGGCCGGATTGCGGCGGATCGCCCCAGGCAGGCCGTTGACGGGCTTTGGGCGCCCCAGCCATCCCCAGTCGAATTGCGACCGCTCTGACGCCCTGAACGCCGGGCCTGCCACCCCAGGACAAGAAGCGACTTACAAATCACCGACATCGCCCGCCCAAGAAAAAACCGCGCTACCTATTCGATAGCGCGGTTTCCTTGTCTAGCTTGGTAGGGCGTGAGGGACTTGAACCCGCGACCAAAGGATTATGAGTCCTCTGCTCTAACCAACTGAGCTAACGCCCCCCAACCTGAGCCCGTGACCGGGTCAGGATCTTTGTATTGTAAGAGGCTACTTGTTGTGGCTCAGGGCGTTGGTGACCAATTTCGCCGTGATGTCGACGATCTGGATCATGCGGTCGTAGGGCATGCGGGTGGGGCCGATGACGCCGAGGGTGCCCACGATCTGGCCGTCGACCTCGTAGGGGGCGCTGACGACCGAGAGTTCTTCGAAAGGCACGGTCTTGCTTTCGCCGCCGATGAAGATGCTCACGCCGTCGGCCTGGCTGGAGATGTCGAGCAGGCGCATGAGCTGGGTTTTCTGCTCGAACAGGTCAAAGGCCCGGCGCAGATGGCCCATGTCGCCCGAAAAATCGCTGACCGACAGCAGGTTGCGTTCACCCGAGATGACGACCTCGTCCTGGGCCTGGGTGAGGGCGTCCGAGCTGACATTGACGGCGGCCTGCATGAGGGCCGCGATCTCGGCGCGCAGGCTTTCGACCTCGCCCTTGAGCCGTTCGCGCACCTGCTCGATGGCCAGGCCCGCGTAGTTGGCGTTGAGGAAGTTGGCCACCTCCAGCAGCTGGGATTGGGTGTAGTCGGCCTCGGTGAAGATGACGCGGTTCTGCACGTCGCCATCGGGCGAGACGATGATCACCAGCAGACGGCGGTCGGACAGGCGCAGAAACTCGATGTGGCGAAACACCGAGGTGCGCCGGGGGGCCATGACCACGCCCACGAACTGAGACAGGTTGGACAGCAGGTGGGCCGCATTGGCGATCACCTTCTGGGGTTGTTCGGGGGCCAGTTGGGGCGTCAACAATTGTTCACGCTGCACTGTCAACATGGTGTCCACGAACAGCCGATAACCCCGCGCCGTGGGAATGCGACCGGCCGAGGTGTGGGGGCTGGCGATCAGGCCCAGATCCTCGAGGTCGGACATGACGTTCCGGATGGTGGCGGCCGACAATTCCAGGCCCGAGGCCTTGGACAGCGTGCGCGAACCGACCGGCTGGCCGTCGGCGATGTAGCGCTCGACCAGAGCTTTCAACAACAACTTGGAACGGTCATCGAGCATGGCGCGATTTTAATGATGTAATTTATCGAATGAAGTCCAAATTCCACCACGTTGCCCTGATCGGCAAGTACCAGACTCATGGGCCTGGCGCCAATGCCGTCAACTCGCGTCAGGTGCTGGATGACATCGCGCATTTTCTGGCCCGTCAAGGCTGTGAGGTGGTGCTGGAAAGCGAGACCCAGGCTAACACGGGCTTGGGCTCTTACGCCACGCTCAGCGTCGAAGAAATCGGCACACGCTGCGATCTGTGCCTGGTGGTGGGTGGCGACGGCACCATGCTGGGCATAGGCCGCAGGCTGGCCTGTCATGGCGTGCCCTTGATCGGCATCAACCAGGGGCGGCTGGGTTTCATCACCGACATCCCCCTGGAGAACTACCAGACCACGCTGCGCCCCATGCTGCGTGGCGAGTACGAAGAAGACCACCGCAGCCTGATGCATGCGCAGGTGATGCGCGACGGCCATGTGGTGTTTGATGCCCTGGCCTTGAATGACGTGGTGGTCAACCGGGGTGGCACCTCGGGCATGGTCGAGCTGCGGGTGGAGGTGAACGGCCATTTTGTGGCCAACCAGCGCGCTGACGGGCTGATCATCGCCTCGCCCACCGGCTCCACCGCGTATGCGCTGTCGGCCGGCGGGCCCTTGATGCACCCGTCCATCCCGGGCTGGATCCTGGCGCCGATTGCCCCGCACACGCTGTCCAACCGTCCCATCGTGCTGGCCGACACGGGCGAGGTGGCGATCGAGATCGTGAGCGGGCGCGACGTGAGCGCCAATTTCGACATGCAATCGCTGGCCTCGCTGATGCTGGGCGACCGGATCATCGTGCGCCGCTCGGTGCACCGGGCCCGGTTTCTGCACCCGCGCGGCTGGAGCTACTTTGACACCCTGCGCAAGAAAATGCACTGGAACGAGGGAGGTTCCTGACCGTGGCGCTCAAACGCATAGCCCTTCGCGACTTCGTGATCGTGGAGCAACTCGAACTGGACCTGGCGCAGGGCTTCACGGTGCTCACCGGCGAGACCGGCGCCGGCAAATCGATCCTGATCGACGCGGTGCAACTGACGCTGGGCGCCCGGGCCGATGCCACGGTGGTGCGTGACGGTGCGGCCCGTGCCGACCTGTGTGCCGAGTTCGACCTGACACCCGAGGTGCGCCAATGGCTCGAAGAGGCCGCCCTGGAGGGCGACGACCACAGCCTGTTGCTGCGCCGCACGGTGGATGCCCAGGGCAAGAGCCGCGCCTGGATCAATGGCACCCCGGCCACAGCCACCCAGCTGCGCCAGCTGGGCGACCTGCTGCTCGACATCCACGGCCAACACGCCTGGCAAAGCCTGACCCGACCCGAGTCGGTGCGCAGCCTGCTGGACGCCTATGCCCAGATCGACACCCGCGCCATGCAAACCAGCTGGCAACAGTGGCGCACGGCGCTGAGCGCGCTGGAGCACGCCCGCGCGGCCCAGGCCACGCTGCTGCGCGAGCGTGAACGCCTGACCTGGCAGATCGGCGAACTGGACAAACTGGCCCCTGGGGCCGACGAGTGGGACGAACTGAGCAATCAGCACACCCGCCTGTCCCACATGCACACCTTGCTGGAGGCCGCCCAGGGCGCCATCGAAACCCTGGAAGCCGAAGACGGCGGCGCCGTGGCCCTGCTGGCCCGCGCCCAGGCCCGCCTGCAAGACCATGAGCACCTGGAGCCCGAGTTCAAGGCCATTGCCGATGTGCTGGCCTCCAGCCTGGCCCAGGCCGAGGATGCGGCGCACTCGCTCAACGCCTGGTTGCGCCGCACCGACCTCGACCCCGACACCCTGGCCGAGCTCGACCAGCGCCTCACGCAGTGGATGGGCCTGGCACGGCGCTACAAGCGCCCCCCGGCCGACCTGCCCGCCCTGCTGGCCGACTGGAAGCGCGAGTTGCAGACGCTGGACGCCGCGGCCGATCTCGACAAGCTTGAAAGTGCCGCCGCGCAGACCGAAAAAGCCTTTCTGGCCGAAGCGCGGCAGGTCTCGCGCCAGCGTGCCGTGGCCGCGCCGCAGCTGTCGCGGGCCATCACCACCGCCATGCAGTCGCTGGGCATGAAGGGCGGCCGCTTCGAAGTGGCCCTGCCCTCCGCCGCCAGCCCTGGTGCCAGCGGGCTGGAAGACGTCGAGTTTCTGGTGGCCGGGCATGCCGGCACCACACCCCGGCCGGTGGGCAAGGTGGCCTCGGGGGGCGAGCTGTCGCGCATTGCCCTGGCGATTGCCGTCACCACCAGCCGCCTGGGCCAGGCCCAGACGCTGATCTTCGACGAGGTGGATTCGGGTGTGGGCGGCGCCGTGGCCCAGACCGTGGGCCAGTTGATGCGCCAACTGGGGCAAGACCGGCAGGTGTTGGCCGTGACCCACCTGGCCCAGGTGGCCGCCTATGCGCACCAGCACCTGCAGGTGTCCAAGCTGTCGGGGGCCGGTGGCACCCGCAGCAGCGTGGCCCCCATCAGCGCCGACAACCGGGTGCAGGAGGTGGCGCGCATGCTGGGTGGCGACGCGCAGTCGGCCGCCTCGCTGGCCCATGCCCGCGAAATGCTGGACCGGGTGCCGCCGGGCGCACTGCCTGAACCCGTTGCCGTCGCTGCGCCTGTGGCGCGCAAGAAAAGGGCCTGAGCCATGGAAATCGTCCTCATCACCGGCATGTCCGGCTCGGGCAAATCGGTGGCGCTGCACGCGCTCGAAGACGCCGGTTTCTACTGCGTGGACAACCTGCCCCCCGAGTTGTTGCAACCCCTGGTGGCCCTGGAGCAGGCCCACCACGCCCACAAACTGGCCATTGCGATGGATGTGCGCAGCGCCACCTCGCTGCCCCAGGTGCCGCAGCAGCTGCGCGCCCTGCGCGACGCGGGCATCACGGTGCGGCCACTGTTTCTCGATGCCACCACCGACATCCTGGTGCGGCGCTACTCCGAGACCCGGCGCCGCCACCCGCTGTCGCAGGGCGCCACGCAAGAACGCGCCCTGGTGCAGGCCATCGAACTCGAGCGCGAGCTGCTGGCCGACCTGCGTGAGCAGGCCCATGTGATCGACACCAGCTTCATCCGGGCGGCCCAGTTGCAGCGCCACGTCAAGGACCTGGTCTCGGCGCCGGCCAGCCAGCTGACGCTGGTGTTTCAATCGTTTGCGTTCAAGCGCGGCATTCCGGTCGATGCCGATTTTGTGTTCGACGTGCGCATGCTGCCCAACCCGCACTACGAACCCGAGCTGCGCGCCCTCACCGGCAAAGACCAGCCTGTGGCCGATTACCTGGCCGCCAGCCCCCCGGTGGGGGAGATGCAGCGCCAGGTGGCCGAATTTGTGGCCAACTGGCTGCCCTCCATGGCCAGCGATCACCGCAGCTACGTCACCGTGGCCGTGGGCTGCACCGGGGGCCAGCACCGCTCGGTGTACCTGGTCGAGCAGCTGTCACGGCATTTCGCGGCCGACTGGGTCACCCTGACCCGCCACCGCGAACTCGACAGCCACTGAGCCCCCCAGTCACTGGATCACTGCGCCTCGAACAGGCGCCGCACCGGCGCCGGCAATCCCAGGGCCGGCCAGTCGCTCGCGGCCACCCAGCGCCCTTCCAGGCCCGGCACCGGGGGCTGGTCGACCTGCTCGCAGCGCCATTGCACCGGGTGCAAATACAGATCGCGGTGGGTGAGCACATGCAGAAAAGCCGGCAGTGCCTGCACCGACAGGCCGGCCGGGCTGGCCGGCAATGCGGCCTCGCTGTCAAACACGGGCAGGCACTCCAGCCCGGCCCAGATGCCTTTTTGCGGGCGCCGCTGCAGCCACACCTGGCCCTGCGGGCCCACCGGCCACAACAGCCACCAGCTTTCGGCACGCCGCTTGAGTTTGCGGGTGCGCACCGGGTAGCGCTCGGGCTCGCCCTCGGCCAAGGCCTTGCACGTGGCCTGCAGCGGGCACAGCAGGCAGGCCGGCTTGCGCGTGGTGCAGACCGTGGCGCCCAGGTCCATCAGGCCCTGGGTGTAGGCCGGCATGTCGGGTGAGCGATCGGCATCGCCGCCGGTGGCGGGCGCCTCGGGCAGCAAACCGGTGGCCAGATCCCACAGGCGGCGCTCATGGGCCGCCACCGCCAGGTCGTCACCAAAGCCCAGGGCCCGGGTCAGCACCCGCTTCACATTGCCGTCCAGGATCGCCACCCGCTCTTCAAAGCAGAAGGAGGCGATGGCCGCCGCCGTCGAGCGGCCAATGCCTGGCAGGGTGGCCAGCAGCTCGGCGCTGCGCGGAAACGCCCCGCCATGCCGCTCGACCACCTGGCGCGCGCAGGCGTGCAGGTTGCGCGCCCGGCTGTAATAGCCCAGGCCGCTCCACAGGCCCAGCACCTCGTCCTGCTCGGCTGCGGCCAGCGCGGCCACATCGGGAAAGCGCGCCAGAAAGCGGTCGAAGTAGTCCAGCACGGTCGACACCTGCGTCTGCTGCAGCATGATTTCCGACAGCCAGACCCGATAGGGGTCGCGGGTGTTTTGCCAGGGCAGATCATGGCGCCCATGCTCGCGCTGCCAACGGACGACCCGTTGGGCCAGTGTTTCGGTCATTTGCTCACCCGGTGATGGTTTCAGGGCGCTGGGGCACCTGGTCGACCGCTTCGAGCAGGTCTTCGGTCAGGCCTTGCAACTGGCGCGACTGGCGCTCAAGCTGCTGCTCACTGGCCTCGATTTCGGCAATGCGGTCGGCCAGGCTGGTGGCCGCCTGCTGGATGCGGTCGATCGCCTCCAGCCGGCGGATGAAGCTGCGGCGGCGCTCACGCACCTGGGCGTCCATCTGCGCCATGGCGGCCCGGCTCCAGAGCTCCAGGTCGTTGGCGGCAGACTCCAGCACCACGCGCAGGCGCGTGCCCAGGGCCCGCACCAGGCGCTCGCCAAACGCCGGCTGGGCCAGGCGCAGCACATTGCCCAGGCTCAGGTACTGCAGGTGATTGCTCTCGATGCGCAGCAGTTCGGCCTCGTAGCGGGTCATGTCGGGGGCGGTGGGCACCTGCAGCGAAAAGCCATACTCGGCATTGAACTGCTTGAACGAACTCGACAGCATGGTCTGCAACTCGCCGCTGGCGCTGATGGCGCTTTTCAGCACCCGACGCAGCTCCGCAAAGGTGTCCAGGTAGGCCTTGCGCGCGCCCAGCTTGATGCCGGGCTGGCGCAGGGCCTGCGCCAGCTGGCTGAGGATGATCTTCAGGTTGCTGGCCGACAGCGTCTGCAAGGCCTCGCGCTGCAGCTTCAGGTGCACCGATTTGACGGCCTGCACCCGGGCATTGCTCTCGTCGAACTCGCCCTGCTCCTGCTCGATGCGGATGCGCATGCCATGGATCACCGAGGCGTTCTTGCCACGCAGGCCGTTGAGCTCGAGCATCTGCTCGGCCAGATCGCGGCGGCGGATGTTGAACACGCGCCCCAGTTCGGTTCGCAGATCGCCCACGCCCTGCGCCACCGCCTGCTGAAGAATCGCCCGGCGGCTGCCCAGCAGGCCTTGTCCCAGCGCGTCCTCCAAGGCGGGCAGGCGGCTGGCGGCCAACAAGGATGCGTCGTTCGACACCTTGGCCACCAGGCCCTTCTGGGCCGATACGGCCAGCACCTGTTCGACCGGCACGCCCAGCATCTCGGCCGACTGGGCACGCTGGCGCTGGATCTGGGCTTCGATCTGCTCGGGGCTGCTCAAGGCATCCCACAGGGTGTCGATCTTGTTGAGCACCACCAGGCGCGACACCGACGAGCCCTCGGGCGGCGCCAGGTGATCACGCCACATGGTGAGGTCAGAGCGGGTCACGCCGGCATCGGCGGCCAGGATGAACACCACGGCGTGCGACTGCGGGATCAGGCTGACGGTCAACTCAGGTTCGGCCCCGACCGCGTTCAGCCCCGGGGTGTCGAGGATCACCAGGCCCTGCTCCAGCAGCGGGTGTGCCAGGTTGATCAGCGCGTGGCGCCAGCGGGGCACCTCGATCAGGCCGGCGGCATCGGGCAAGGGGTTGTCTTCAGGCGTTTCGTCATGCCAGAAGCCCAGCGCCCGCGCCTCGTCCTGGCTGACCCGGATCACCTCCGAGACCTTCTCCAGGGTTTGCGCCAGGGCTTCGGGGTCTTGCAGGTCGAGGTCGATGCGGGTCCACTGTGCGGCCCGCTCGCGCCACTCGGCCAGGGCCAGGGGCTCGAGCCGGGTCTGTACCGGCAGCAGGCGCAGGCAGGCCGGCAGATCCGGTTCGTAGCCCAGCTCGGTCGGGCACATGGTGGTGCGGCCGGCCGCGGCCGGCATGATGCGGCGGCCGTAGCCGGCGAAGAACAAGGCGTTGATCAGCTCTGATTTGCCGCGGGAGAACTCGGCCACAAAGGCCACAGTGACCTTGTCGGCCCGCACCTGGGCCTCCAGGCGCTGCAGCTGGCCCTGCACGGCGGCATCTGCCAGGCGGTGCGTGCGCGCCCATTCGCCCAGCTGCTTCAGGCGCAGCGCGAAATCACGCCGCCAAGCCCCATGCTGGTCAAATTGTTCATTGAAAGTTGTGCCCACGGCGGCCCCGAAACGATGTGCGATTGACTATAGCATCGGCCCCCTTGGCGCCAAGGCTTGCGCTCAGGCCCGCACGCTCAGGCATGTTGGCATTGGGGGCAATAGAAGGTGGAGCGCTGGCCCTGCTTGAGCTGCCTGACCAAGGTGCCGCAGGCCCGGCAGGGCTGCCCGGCGCGCCCATACACCATGGCCTCGAGTTGGAAATACCCCGACTGCCCCTCGGCGTTGCTGAAGTCGCGCAGGGTGCTGCCCCCTTTTTCGACCGCCCGCGCCAGCACATCCCGGATGGCACCGTGCAGGCGGCGCGCCCGTGCCAGGCTGATGCGATCGGCCCGGGTGGTGGGGCGGATGCCCGCCAGAAACAGGGCCTCGGACGCATAGATGTTGCCCACACCCACCACCACATCCCCCGCCAGCAGCACCTGCTTGATGGCCGAACGCCGCTGGCGCAAACCGGCGTGAAAGTTCTCAACCTGGAAATCATCGCCCAGCGGCTCCAGGCCCAGGTGGTCCAGCAGCTTGCGAGCCACAGGGTCCGACTCATCACGGGCGTGCACCACCGCGCCGAAGCGGCGCGGGTCGTGCAGACGCAGCAGGCCCTGGCTGGTGTGCAGGTCGAAATGGTCGTGCACCCCCGCCGGGGTGGCGGCCGCACCGAAAGTCACACTGCCCGACATGCCCAGGTGCAACAACAACAGGCCCTGATCCAGATCGAGCAACAGGTACTTGCCGCGCCGCCGCACCCGCAGCACACGCCGCCCCACGAGGGCGGACGGCTCGCAGCCCAAGGGCCAACGCAGCGGCTTGCCCAGGCTGGCGGAGAGCACTTCTGCACCGGCGATGCGATCGGCAAAACTGCGCCGGGTGACTTCAACTTCGGGTAATTCGGGCATCGCACATTTCGTTTGCAAGCATGGATTATTATGAGTCGATGAAGCCTTTTCGCCGCTTGGTTCCTGTTGCCGCCGCCGTCCTGCTGGCCCTTGTTCAGCCTGTCCAGGCCCAGACGCCTCCCGCGCCCGCGCCGCAGCGCGAAGCCCCCGAGCCACCGTCGCTCATGGATGCCCAGCTGTTCTACGAGATCCTGCTCGGCGAGATGAATGCCAAGGGCGCTGACCCGGCCACAGGCTTTGCACTGCTGCTCGACAGCGCCCGCCGCACCAACGACAGCCGTCTTTACCAGCGCGCCATGGAGATTGCACTGCAGGCCCGCTCAGGCGAGTCGGCGCTGCAAGCGGCTCAGAACTGGCGCCTGGCCCAACCCGAGTCCCGCGAGGCCAATCGCTACGTGCTGCAGATCCTGCTGGCACTGAACCGGGTGAGCGACTCGATCCCGGCGCTGCAACGCGAACTGGCCCTGGCATCGGCCACGCAAAAACCCCAGTTGCTGGCGGCCATCCCGGCCCTGTACGGCCGGGTTGGCGACCGCGCCCTGGCCGCCAAGGTGGTGGAAGAAGCCCTCGACAAAGAGCTGCGCCACCCCGAGATGGCCGGCGACGCCTGGGCAGCAGTGGGCCAATTGCGGCTGGCCGCCGGGCAGACCCCGCAGGCGCTGGAAGCCGCCCAGACCGGCTTGAAGCTGCAACCAGCCTCCGAGGCACCGGTTCGGCTGGCCCTGCAGATCATGGGCCCCAAGACGCCCGCGGCAGAAACCCTGGTCAGAGGCTACCTGGACAGGTACCCCCAGAAGGGTGAGATGCGGATCGCCTATGCCCGCACCTTGCTGGATGCGCAGCGTTACAACGAAGCGCAGCAACAACTCACCACGGTCACCATCAACCAACCGGAGCTGGCCGAGGCCTGGCTCATCCTGGGCGCTCTGCAGACCGAGGAGAACCAGCAGGCCCAGGCCCAGAAGTCTCTGGAGCGCTACCTGGGCCTGGCCAGCGCCCAACCCGAGGGCGAGGCACGCCAGCGCGGGCTGTCGCAGGCCTACCTGTCGCTGGCCCAACTGGCAGAGAAGCGGCAAGACTACGCGGCGGCCAACGCCTGGTTGAGCAAGATCGACAGCCCTTCGCTGCAGACCACGGCGCGCACCCGGCGGGCCGCCATCCTGGGGGCCCAGGGCAAGGTCGACGAGGCCCGTGCGCTGCTGCAAACCCTGCCCACCAACACCCCCAGCGAAGCACGCACCCGGCTGATGGCTGAAGTGCAGCTGCTGCGCAGCCAGAAGGCCTACGAAGCCGCCCTGCAATTGCTGGACTCGGCCCTGCAGTCCAGCCCAGACGACACCGACCTCATGTACGACCTGGCCATGATGGCCGAGAAGCTGGGGCGCTTCGACCAGATGGAAAAGCTGCTGCGCGACATCATTGCGCAACAGCCTGAAAACCAGAACGCCTACAACGCTCTCGGCTACTCGCTGGCCGATCGTGGCTTGCGCCTGGACGAGGCACACCAATTGGTGACGAAAGCGCTGGAACTGGCCCCCAACGATCCCTTCATCAGCGACAGCCTGGGCTGGGTGGAATTCAAGCGTGGCCGTTTGCAGGACGCCATCCAGATCCTGGACAAGGCGTTCCAGAGCAAACCCGACCCCGAGATCGCCGCCCACCTGGGTGAGGTACTGTGGGTCGCCGGTCAGCGCAGCCGTGCCACCGCGATCTGGAAACAAGGGCTCTCATTGGGCCGGGACAACGAAACCCTTCAGGACACGATGCGCCGGTTCAACGTCAAGCCATGACGCCCGAACCACTGCGCCTGCGCAGGCGCCTCGTCTTTGCGGGCGTGTTGTCGCCGCTGGGCTTGCTGGGCTGCGCCAGCGGCAGGCGCGCCTCACCCGACGACGGCAGCCCGCGCCCGGCCCACCTGTGGAGCGGGCGCCTGGCCTTGAAGGTGGAGGGCGACGCCCCCCAATCCTGGTCGGCCAGTTTTGAGCTGCTGGGCACGCCCGATCAGGGCTCGCTCGAGCTGTTCAGCCCGCTGGGCAGCACGGTGGCCCACCTTGAATGGACGCCTGATCAGGCACTTTGGCAGGCGCGCGGCGAGACCCGCCGTTACGCCACGCTGGCCCAACTGGCCGCCGACGCCACCGGCACGCCCGTGCCGATCACGGCACTTTTCCATTGGCTGCAAGGTCAGCAGCCCAAGCTGCCTGGCTGGCAGGCCGACCTCAGCCAACTCGACAACGGACGCCTGACAGCCCGGCGCGACCAGCCTCAGCCCGCCCTCGAATTGCGCATCGTGCTGGACCGCTGAACCGCAGCGGGGCCGGATAATGGCTCCATGAAGGCGATTTACGACGTTCCGGCCCCCGCCAAACTCAACCTGTTTCTGCACATCACCGGGCGCCGCCCGGACGGCTACCACCTGCTGCAGTCGGTGTTCATGCTGATCGACTGGTGCGACACCCTGCATTTCGAACGGCGCCCCGATGGCCGCATCGAACGCACCGACCTCACCACCCCCCTGCCCGTCGACGATTTGGCGGTGCGGGCCGCCCGCTTGCTGCAACAGGCCGGCCAGGTTCAGGAGGGGGTGCACATCAGCATCGACAAGCAGATCCCGGCGCAAGCCGGCATGGGCGGCGGCTCCTCCGACGCCGCCTCGACCCTCTTGGCCCTCAACCGGCTCTGGAAGCTCAACTTCAGCACCGAACGCCTGTGCGAACTGGCGATCCGGCTGGGGGCTGATGTGCCGTTCTTCATTCGAGGGCGCAACGCCTGGGTCGAAGGAATTGGTGAGATAATCCGCCCGTTGGAAAATTCTGCGCAGTGCCCGCCGGCACGTTTCATCGTGGTGAAACCTCAGGCCGGACTGGAAACTGCAAAAATTTTTTCGTCGCCTTTGCTGGAGTGGTCAAAAAACGCTGCTACAATCGAAGGCTTCGCTGCCGATCACTACCGGTACGGTAAGAATGACCTGCAGTCAGTTGCTCAGCAACTTTGTCCTGAAGTTTTAGATTCAATCAATTGGCTAAAACAACAGAATTTAGATGCTAGAATGACGGGCTCAGGTAGTGCTGTGTTTTCACACATCACTGACTCAGTAGATCTGAAGGATGCGCCAGGCATCTGGAAGATCCGAGAGTGCAGCAACATGGAAGTTCACCCTTTGCTGGGTTGGGCTTTCAGCGAAAAGTTGTCGGTGGGTGTCTGACTTCAGACATCAACCTGTGTAGGGGAGTCGCCAAGTTGGTTAAGGCACCGGATTTTGATTCCGGCATTCGAGGGTTCGAGTCCTTCCTCCCCTGCCAAATTCTTTGCACGCACAGGCCAATTTCCTTCAGACCGCTGGACGCTCATGCAAGCCACCCCTCCTGATTTCATGGTTTTCACGGGCAACGCCAATCCTGGTCTGGCCGCTGAAATTGCTAAAAACCTCGGCACCACGCTCGGCGCGGCCCATGTGGGTCGTTTCTCCGATGGTGAGGTCACTGTCGAGATCAACCAAAACGTTCGTGCCCGTGATGTGTTCGTGGTTCAGTCCACCTGCGCTCCGACCAACGAAAACCTGATGGAACTGCTCATCATGGTCGACGCACTCAAGCGTGCATCGGCCGAGCGCATCAGTGCCGTGATCCCCTACTTCGGCTACGCCCGCCAGGACCGTCGTCCTCGCTCCACCCGCGTGCCCATCTCCGCCAAGATCGTTGCCAACCTGCTGCAGACCGTGGGCGTGGCCCGCGTGCTGACCATGGATCTGCATGCTGACCAGATCCAGGGTTTCTTCGACATCCCGGTGGACAACATCTACGCCTCGCCCGTTCTGCTGGGCGACCTGCGTCAAAAGAATTACGAAGACCTGATCGTCGTGTCGCCCGATGTGGGTGGCGTGGTGCGTGCACGTGCCCTGGCCAAGCAACTGGGTTGCGATCTGGCCATCATCGACAAGCGCCGGCCCAAGGCCAACGTGAGCGAAGTGATGCACGTGATCGGCGAAATCGAAGGCCGCAACTGCGTGATCATGGACGACATGATCGACACCGCCGGCACCCTGGTGAAGGCCGCCGAAGTTCTGAAGGAACGTGGCGCCAAGAAGGTGTATGCCTATTGCACCCACCCGATCTTCTCGGGCCCGGCCATCGAACGCATCTCCAAGGGCTCGGCCCTGGATGAAGTCGTGGTCACCAACACCATTCCCTTGAGCGATGCCGCCAAGGAATGCAGCAAGATCCGCCAACTCTCCGTGGCTCCGCTGATCGCAGAAACGATCCAGCGCATTGCACGCGGTGAGTCGGTGATGAGCCTGTTCTCCGATCAAGACGGTCAGAACTGAAACTGAACGTCCCGGTCGATAGAACACACAGAGGGCTGACGGCAGCATGCCGCCAGCCCATTTTCAAATCAGGGTCGCACTGGTCGCGGTCGACCCCATCAGGAGTTCACTATGAAATTCGTCGCTTTTGAGCGCGCCAAGCAGGGTACGGGTGCGAGCCGCCGTCTGCGCATCACGGGCCGCACGCCCGGTATCGTCTACGGTGGTGAGGGCAAGGAACCCCAGCTGATCGAGCTGGACCACAACGCTCTGTGGCATGCCCTGAAGAAGGAAGCCTTCCACGCCTCCATCCTGGACATGGAACTGAACGGCCAAGAAGGCAAGGTTCTGCTGCGTGACGTGCAATACCACCCGTTCAAACAACTGGTTCTGCACATCGACTTCCAACGCGTCGATGCCAAGACCCGTCTGTCGATGAAGGTGCCTCTGCACTACAGCGGCGAAGAAGAATCCGCAGCTGTGAAGGCCGACAAGTGCCTGATCAACCACGTTGTGACCGAACTCGAAGTTGCCTGCCTGCCGGCCGACCTGCCTGAGTTCATCGCCGTGGATCTGAAGGACCTGAAGAAGGGCGTGTCCCTGCACCTGAACGACATCCAATTGCCCAAGGGCGTGACCGCTGTCACCCACGGCAAGAAGAACCCGGTTCTGGTGTCGGTCGTGGCCCCGGTGGAAGAAGTCATCGCTCCGGTGGCTGCCGCTCCTGCTGCTCCCGCCAAGAAGGGCAAGAAGTAATCTCAGGCCCGGCCTGTTTTCAACTTCCCCCCCTGGATGGCAGGCCTTCAAGCCTGCCCTTCCTGCAAAACGGCTCACCTCGGTGGGCCGTTTTGCATGGAGCCCCTCGCATCACACCCCGCAGATAATCTCACCCCATGATCAAGCTGTTTGTAGGCCTGGGCAATCCCGGCACCGAATACGAAGCCACCCGCCACAACGCCGGCTTTTGGTGGATTGACGAACTGGCACGCACCCTGAAGGTCAGCCTGACGCCCGACAAGGCCTACCAGGCCAAGGTGGCACGGGCCAATGTCAATGGCCAGACGATCTGGCTGCTGGAGCCGCAGACCTTCATGAACCTGTCGGGCCGCTCGGTCTCTGCGCTGGCGCGCTTCTACAAGATCCAGCCCGAGGAAATCCTGGTGGTGCACGACGAGCTCGACGTGGTGCCCGGCGAAGCCAAGCTCAAACTCGGCGGCAGCCACGCCGGCCACAATGGGCTGCGTGACATCCATGCCCAGTTGGGCTCAGACCGCTACTGGCGGCTGCGCCTGGGCATCGGGCACCCTGGCGTGAAATCAGAGGTGGTGAACTGGGTGCTCAAGAAACCCGCACCCGAACAACGCGAAGCCATCGAGACCTGCATCGAGCGCACGCTGAAGGCCGCCCCGGCCCTCATGGAAGGGCAGATGGAGAAGGCCACGCTGCTGATCCACACCAGCAAGCCGCCTCGCCCCAAGCCGCCCAAGCCAGCCCCAAAAACGCCTGACACGCCGGCCACGCCGGCCACGCCGGCCGATCCTCAGGCCTGAGCCGCAGCCTGCAGACGCAGGTACTTCTGCATCAGGGTCTCGCGGTTCTCCACGTGCTGCGGGTTCACCGGGATGCAGGCCACCGGGCACACCTGCACACACTGGGGCTCGTCAAAGTGCCCCACGCACTCGGTGCACTTGGCGGGGTTGATCTCATAGATCTCTGGCCCCAGAAAAATGGCCTGGTTGGGGCATTCGGGCTCGCACACATCGCAGTTGATGCATTCATCGGTGATCATCAGTGCCATGCGCACTCCTTGGCACATCGCGCAGACGGCTGTTTCAACGGTAGACAGGGCTTGCAAAGCATAGTCTCCATTATCCCGCGATCGTCCCGGCCACTCTGCGGCCGCAGGCATTCACCGATCCGCCGGGGACGATACCGTCCGGTTAAGTGAACACTCCATTCATTTGTCGCTTTTCTGCGGCACTCCGCCAGCGCGACAACCGGAGGCGGCAGTTTCCGATATGCTGATCTGCTTTCACGGAAACAACCCCAACGCCATGGCCCTGCCCTGGCAGCCCAGCGGCCCATGAGTCTGTTCCTGTTCAAACGCTTTCTGACCTTTCTGGCCACTCTGGTCGGCGCGTCCGTCGTCATCTTCACCGTGCTGGAGGTCCTGCCGGGCAATGCGGCGCAGATGCTGATGGGGCCGGACGCCGCACCCGAAGCCGTGGCAGCCCTGACCACCCAACTGGGGCTCGACCAACCCGCGCTCACGCGCTACGGGCACTGGGTGAGCGGCATGCTGCAGGGCGATCTGGGCAACAGCTATACCTACAGCACCCCCGTGCTCGAGCTGGTGCTGGAGCGGCTGGCCCTGACCGTGCCCCTGGCGCTGCTGGCCATGCTGATCACCACGGTGATCGCCTTGCTGGCCGGCCTGTACGCGGCCTCACACCACAACAAGGCCGGCGATGTGGGGGTGATGAGCCTGGCCCAGATCGGTATCGCCATCCCCAACTTCTGGTTTGCCATCCTGCTGATCCTGCTGTTCTCGGTGCACCTCAAATGGTTCTCGGCCGGCGGGTTTCCGGGCTGGGAAGACGAACCCCTGGAGGCCCTCAAGTCGCTGCTGCTGCCGGCCATCTCGCTGGCCGTGGTGCAGGCCGCCATCCTGGCGCGCATCACGCGCTCGGCCGTGCTGGAGGTGATGCGCGAAGACTTTGTGCGCACCGCCCGGGCCAAGGGCCTGAGCCGGCGCGCCACGCTGTGGCGCCATGTGCTGCGCAACGCCCTGATCCCGGTGATCACCGTGATGGGCCTGCAGTTTGCCAACCTGCTGGCCGGCACCATCGTGGTCGAGAACGTGTTCTTCCTGCCCGGCCTGGGGCGCCTGATCTTCCAGTCGATTGCCAACCGTGACCTGATCGTCGTGCGCAACTGCGTGATGTTGTTGGCCAGCATGGTGGTGGTGGTGAACTTTGTGGTCGACCTGCTGTATGCCGTGATCGACCCCCGCGTGAAAGCCAGCGACATATGAGCCCGCAGCCCCATCCGGCCCTGTCCGCAGCCGCCGTCACCCCTCCCGGATTTGTGAAGCGGGCCGCCCGCCACCCCAGCTTTGTGCTGGGCGGCGTGTTGACCGCGCTGCTGATCCTGGCGGCCGCCCTGTCCTATGCCTGGACGCCCTGGTCGCCTTATGAGGTCGACCTCAGCCTCAAGTTGCAGGGCCCGTCGTGGCAGCACTGGCTGGGCACCGACACCTTCGGGCGCGATGTGGCCTCGCTGCTGCTGGTGGGCGCCCGCAGCTCGATCGCGGTGGGCCTGATCGCGGTGGGCATCGGCATCGGCCTGGGCACGGCCCTGGGCCTGCTGGCCTCGGCGCGCCGCGGCTGGACCGAAGAGCTGGTGATGCGCCTGGCTGATTTCACCTTCGCGTTTCCGGCCATCCTGTCGGCCATCATGCTGACGGCGGTGTTCGGTGCCGGCATGGTCAACTCCATCATCGCCATCGGCATCTTCAACATCCCCACCTTCGCCCGCGTCACCCGCGCCTCGGCCAATGCGGTCTGGTCACGCGAGTTCGTGCTGGCCGCCCGTGCCTGCGGCCGCAGCACCTGGCAGATCACCCGCGACCACGTGCTGCCCAACATCGTGTCGGTGCTGGTCGTGCAGGCCACCATCCAGTTCGCCCTGGCCATCCTGGCCGAGGCCGCCCTGTCCTACCTGGGGCTGGGCACCCAGCCACCGCAGCCCTCCTGGGGCCGCATGCTCAGCGAGGCGCAGAGCATGCTCTTCCAGGCGCCGCTGCTGGCGGTGTTCCCAGGCCTGGCCATCGCGCTGGCCGTGCTGGGCCTGAACCTGCTCGGCGACGGCCTGCGTGACCTGCTCGACCCCCGCCTGGCGCGCAAACGCTGATCCACCCGCTCCACCTGCAAGCACCGATGGCCCTGCTCGACGTTCAAGACCTCCACATCCGGCTGCAAACCCCACGGGGCCCGGCCGACGCCGTGCGCGGGCTCAGCTTCTCGCTCGACAAAGGCGATGCCCTGGGCCTGATCGGCGAATCAGGCTGCGGCAAGTCGCTCACCGTGATGGCCTTGATGGGCCTGCTGCCCGAAAGCGCCCAGGTGCGCGGCAGCATCCGCTTTGAAGGCCAGGAGCTGGTGGGCATGGACGAACACCAGCTGTGCCGCCTGCGCGGCGACCGCCTGGCCATGATCTTCCAGGAGCCCATGACGGCACTCAACCCGGTGCACACCATTGGCCACCAGGTGGCCGAGCCCCTGCGCCTGCACCGCGGCATGGGTGCCAGCGCAGCACGCTCCGAAGCCATCGCCCTGCTCGACCGGGTGGGCATCCCGAACGCAGCCCAGCGCGTGGACGCCTACCCCCACCAGTTCTCGGGCGGCCAACGCCAGCGCATCACCATCGCCATGGCCCTGGCCTGCAACCCCGATCTGCTGATCGCCGACGAGCCCACCACCGCCCTCGATGTCACGGTGCAACGCCAGATCCTGGACCTGATCAACGAACTGGTGGACGAGCGCGGCATGGCCTTGATGCTGATCTCGCACGACCTGGGCGTGATCGCCAACAACGTCGACCGCATGCTGGTGATGTATGGCGGTAGCGTGGTCGAAAGCGGCCCGACCGAGGCCGTCTTCGCCCGCATGGCCCACCCTTACACGCGCGGCCTGTTCGCCGCCCGACCCCGCCTGGGCCCGCGCCCCCCCGGGCCGCGCCCGGCGCTGGCCACCATCGCCGGCACCGTGCCTGAGCTGGTCGACCTGCCCGCCGGCTGCGCCTTTGCCGGCCGCTGCGCCCTGAGCACAGCGCAATGCGAGCAGCAACGCCCTGTCGCGCGCCAGGTCGGCAGCCCCGAAGCAGCGGATGAACTGCCCCCCCACCTGGTGAGCTGCTGGCACAGCCCCGAACTGCCCGCAGAGGCCCAGGCATGAGCACACAGCCCCCCCTCCAGAAGGCAAACCAGCCCCCCTTGCTGCGCGTGCAGCACCTGGTGCGCGAATACACCCTGCCCCGCGAAAGCCTGTGGCGCCCACCGGCCAGCGTGAAAGCGCTGCAGGGCGTGAGCTTCGAGATCCAGGCCGGCCGCAGCCTGGGCATCGTGGGCGAGTCCGGCTCGGGCAAATCCACCCTGGCCCGCCTGGTGATGGCACTGGACCAGCCCACCGCGGGCTCGGTCGAGCTGGAAGGCCAGAACCTGCACACGCTGACGCCTGCCGCGCTGCGCCAGGCCCGCCAGCATTTCCAGATGGTGTTCCAGGACCCCTACGGCTCGCTCGACCCGCGCCAGACGGTGGAGCGCATCGTCACCGAACCCCTGTACGGCCTGCGTGTGGCCACCGGTGTCAGCCGTGAACAGGCCCGGCAGCAAGCCGGCGAGGTGCTGCGTGAGGTGGGCCTGCGCCCCACCGACCTCGACAAATACCCGCACGAGTTCTCGGGCGGCCAGCGCCAGCGCATCGCCATCGCCCGGGCCCTGATCACACGCCCGCGCCTGATCGTGGCCGACGAGCCCGTCAGCGCGCTCGATGTGTCGGTGCAGGCCCAGGTACTGAACCTGATGCAAGAGCTGCAGACCCACCATGGCATCACCTACATGCTGATCAGCCACGATCTGGCCGTGGTCAACCACCTGTGTGACGACGTGGCCGTGCTGTTCAAGGGGCAGATCGTCGAGCAGGGCGCGCCCGATGTGCTGTTCAGCGCCGCCACCCACCCCTACACCCAGACCCTGCTGCAGGCCGTTCCGCAGGCCCGGCCCGGGCAGCGCCAACGCAAGCCGCGCCGGGTCGATGCGGCATGACAGCCGATATGACGATGCCGCATATCGCCGCCCGGCGGCAGGCTTCTACAATGAAATTTCGATCGGCCCATCCGCCAGCGCCTGTCCCCCCGGGGACGCTGGTGTCTGGGTGTGATCCCAGTCCATTCCCGGCTTTTTCTGGCTTTTTCTGGAGCATGACCCCATGATCAACCGCCGCACCGTCCTGAGCTCTGGCGCCCTGGCCGCCCTGAGCGCAAGCACCTCCCTGGAAGCCCTGGCCCAAAGCCGCAAAGATTCGGTGGTGCTGGGCATGACCCTGGAGCCGCCAGGCCTGGACCCCACCGCCGGCGCCGCCTCGGCGATTGCCGAAGTGGTGCAGTACAACATCTTCGAGACCCTCACCAAGATCAATGCCGACGGCAGCGTCACCCCCCTGCTGGCCGAAAGCTGGGAGGTGTCGCCCGACCTGAAGACCTACACCTTCAAGCTGCGCAAAGGTGTGAAGTTCCAGAACGGCGAGCCCTTCAATGCCGCCGCCGTCAAGTTCTCGTTCGACCGCGCTGGCGGCGACAAGAGCACCAACAAGGACAAGCGCACCTTTGCCGAAATGAGCACCCAGGTGGTGGACGACAGCACGGTGGTGGTGCTGCGCAAGGAGATCGATCCCGACTTCCTGTTCGTGCTGGGCCAGGCCACGGCCATCATCGTCGAGCCCAAGAGCGTCGACACCAACGCCACCAAGCCCATCGGCACCGGCCCTTACAAGCTCGATGCCTGGAACAAGGGCGCCAGCGTGGTGCTGGGCAAATGGGACGGCTACCGCAATGCGGCCGCCATCAAGATCAAGAAGGCCACCTTCCGCTTCATCGGCGACCCGGCGGCCCAGGTGGCGGCCTTGCTGGCCGGCGATGTGGATGGCTTCCAGCGCGTCACCCCCCGGGGCGTGCCGCAGTTCAAGGGCAACCCGCAGTTCCAGGTCATCGTGGCGGGCTCGCGGGCCAAGACCATCCTGGCCATCAACAACAAGAAAAAGCCGCTCGATGATGTGCGCGTGCGCCGTGCCATCGCCGCCGCCATCGACCGCAAGGCCGTGATCGAAGGCGCCGTGGACGGCTACGGCGTGCCCATCGGCAGCCACTACGTGCCCGGCGCCCTGGGCTATGTCGACACCACCGGCATCAACCCCTTCAACCCCGAGAAGGCCAAGGCCCTGCTCAAAGAGGCCGGCGTCACCACGCCACTCGAGCTGAACCTGCTGCTGCCCCCCGTGCCCTACGCGCGCCAGGGCGGTGAGGTGATCACCTCGCAACTGGCCAAGATCGGCATCGTGGCCAAGACGCAGAACGTGGAATGGGCGCAGTGGCTCAGCGGCGTCTACACCAACAAGAACTACGACCTGACCATCATCTCGCACGTCGAACCCTTCGACCTGGCCAACTTCGCCAAGCCGGGCTACTACTGGAACTACGAGTCGCCCAAGTTCAACGAGCTGTTCAAGAAGATCAACAACACCCCGCGCGAGGCCGACCGGGCCAAGCTGCTGGGCGAGGCGCAGAAGCTGCTGGCCGAAGACTCGGTGCACGCCTTCCTGTTCCAGCCGCAATGGATCACGATCGGCCACAAGAACCTCAAGGGCCTGTGGAAAGACATGCCGGTCTTCGTCAACGACCTCTCTGCCCTGTCCTGGTAAACCATGCCCACTGCCGACCTTGCTGGCCAGCCGCTGCACAGCCTTGAAGCCCACACCCTGATCGCGGCCTACCGGCAGCGAACCCTGTCACCGGTGGAGGTGACCGAGGCCGTGATCCGCCAGATCGAGCGCTGGGAGCCCGCCCTGTGCGCCACCTGGCTGTACCGGCCCGAAGCCGCCCTGGCCCAGGCCCGCGCGGCCGAGGCGCGCTGGCTCAAGGGCCAGCCCCTGGGCCTGCTTGACGGTGTGCCGGCCACCCTCAAGGACAACATCGCCACCGAGGGCGACCCCACCCCCCTGGGCAGCGCCGCGGTCAGCCTGAGCCCGGCGGCGGCCGATGCGCCCCCTGCGGCCCGCATGAAGGAAGCCGGGGCGGTGATCGTCAGCAAGACCACCATGCCCGACTACGGCATGCTGTCCTCGGGCCTGTCCACCTTCCATGCCCTGGCGCGCAACCCCTGGGACCTGAGCAAGGGCCCGGGCGGCTCCAGCGCCGGCGCCGGTGCCGCCGCGGCCGCCGGCTACGGCCCGCTGCACATCGGCACCGACATCGGCGGCTCGATCCGGCTGCCCGCCAGTTGGTGCGGCATCTTCGGCCTCAAGCCCAGCCTGGGCCGCATCCCCATCGACCCGCCCTACACCGGCCGCGCCGCCGGCCCCATGACGCGCAGCGTGGCTGACGCCGCGCTGATGATGCAGGTGCTGTCGCAGCCCGACGCCCGCGACAGCATGAGCCTGCCCTGGCAGGACATCGCCTGGTCGCAGTTCGACACCGGGGTCGACGCCTTGCGCGGCCTGCGCATCGGCCTGCTGCTGGACGCTGGTTGCGGCCTGCCGGTCGAGCCCGAAGTACGGGCCGCCGTCGAACGTGCTGCGGCCCTGCTGGCCCAGGCCGGTGCCCACATCGAGCCCCTGCAGCCCTTCATGACCCAGGCCATGCTCGAGGGCATGGACCACTACTGGCGCATGCGCTCGCACATCGACCTGTCGGCCCTGCCGCCGGCCCAGGCCGACAAGGTGCTGCCCTACATCCGCCGATGGGCCGACAGTGCTGCCGGCCTGAGCGGGGTCGAGGTCTTCAACGCCAGCCACCAGTTCCACCAGACCCGGCTGGCCAGCGTGAAGGCCTGCAGCACCTTCGACTACGTGATCTCGCCCACCGCGCCCATGCCGGCCTTCCCGGCCGAACTGCCCTCGCCCACCGACGACCCCCTGCATGGGCTGGAGCACATCGGCTTCACCGTGCCCTTCAACATGTCAGAGCAGCCCGCCGCCTCGATCAACTGCGGCTACACCCGCGCCGGCCTGCCCATCGGCCTGCAGATCGCCGGCGCCCGTTTTGACGACCTCGGCGTGCTGCGCGTGGCCCGCGCCTTCGAGCTGATCCGCGACCCGCAACGCCCCTGGCCGGAACCGCCGAAAGCATGAGGCCCCGTTGGGTTCAGGCCAGATCGGCGACCAGCAACGAGCGAGCCTGGGTCACGAACGCGCTTTCCCCGGCGCGGGCCGGCAACACCCGGAATTCGGCCTGAGGCAAAACGGGCAGGCCATGGGGTTCGGGCACTGGCGCGATGCCGACACCTTGGGCTGACTCATTCAGGCATGCGATGCCCAGGCCTGCAGCCAGCGCCGACTGCAGACCTGCCACGCCCGAGGCCTGATGAACCAGCACAAAAGGCACGCGCCGTCGCTGCAACAAGCCCACCGTGAATTGATGCAGTGAGCAGGTGTCGGGCAGTGCCAACAAGCGCCAAGGCTCGCCCGTCGGAGGTCGCCACCCCGATGCCGCCAGCCATCGCAAAGGCTCACGTTTGAGCAATTGGCCAGGCCGTCCACCCGATGCACCCACGACGCGCAAGGTCAGCCCCACATCCAATTCACCGGCGGCATAAGCCGCCTCGATCAACCCGCTCTTGAGCACAGACACCTGCAGGCTCACCCGGGGGTAGCGGGCCTGCATGCGCGCCAACAGAAGGGTCAACTCAGACGGGCGGAAATAGTCCGTCACCCCCACCCGCAACTGTCCAGCCAGAGGTACCCCCTTCAAATCTCTGTAGGCCTCATCGTTGAGCGCCAACAGTTGCCGAGCCCAGCCCATCAGGCGTTGCCCTTGAGGTGTCAGCACCACCCCGGACTTGGAGCGCAGCAACAGGGAGTGCCCCGCCAGCTCTTCCAGCTTGCGCAACTGCTCGCTCACCGCAGACTGGGACAGAAAGACCCGCGGGGCGCCGGCAGTCACGCTGCCAGCCTCCACCACGGCCACCAAAGTGCGCAGTTGATCCAGGGGAAACACAGGTGTGGCCATCGCATCTATCCAACGGTTTATCAAATGGGTTCCAACATTATTTCCTGCTTTTCCGAATATTCACAAAAAACCAGAATAGAGCCCTGTCCAACCCTTGAGCCGAGAAGATCACCATGCCTCATATCGTCATCCACCTGTCTGGCCAGCCCGATCCCGTGTTGGCTCGCCAGGTAAGCCAAGCGCTCACCGAGCTGACCCACCGACACCTGGGCAAAGTGAAAGCGGTGATGGCCACCACAGTGCAATTCATTGGGACTGACAGCTGGTTCATTGGCCAGCAAAGCCTTGCTGACCTGGATCAGAACGCCTACCACGTGGACATCAGCGTCACCGACGAAACCAATACCAAGGCGGAAAAAGCCCGTTTTCTGAAGGAGGTCCACGCCTTCATGGGCCAGTTGTTGCCACGCCTGCACGAGATCAGTTACTGCCACGTGATCGATGCCCGCGCGGCGGCCTATGGCTACGGCGGGCACACACAAGAATGGCGGCATCAGCAAGCAGGAGTCTGAGGCCGGCACGCGGGCACCGAGGCGGGCACAATCGGTTCATGCCTACCTTCCACCTTGCTTCATCCGATGCGCGGCCCACCACCGACAGCCTGGGCAACCCGGTCACCCTGAGCGACCCGGCCAGCCTGGGGCCGCTGAATGACTTTGTCGAAGGCTTCATCGCCTGCGAGGCGCGCTGTGTGAACGTGCTGCAGGCGGTGCAGGACGACAGCCCGCTGGTGCAGGCTTATGCGGCGGCACTGCACATGTTTGCCGAGACGGGCGACGCACCGGCCCAGGCCCGGCCCTTCATCGAGCGGGCCGAGGCGCAGGCGCCGGGCGCCACCGAGCGCGAGCAGCGCTTCGTGGCCGCGGTGGCGGCCTGGGTGCAGGGGGATCTGGCCCGCGCCGTGGCCCTGCATGAGGAACAGGCGCGCCTGTTCCCGCGCGATCTGGCCTCGCTCAAGCTGGGGCAATACCACCTGTTCAACCAGGGGCAGTCGCCCGGCATGCTGCGGCTGGCGCTGGCCGCCCTGCCCCACGCGGCCGATGTGCCCCACCTGCATGGCATGGCGGCCTTTGCCTGGGAGCAATGCCATCTGCTGCGCCAGGCCGAGGCCGCCGCACGCACGGCCCTGCGCCTGAGCCCCAAAGAGCCCTGGGCGCAGCATGCGCTGGCCCACGTGATGCTGACCGAAGGGCGTCTGGAGGAAGGGCGTGGCTTCATGCGCGAGGCCAGCGCCAGCTGGGTGGGGCTGAACTCCTTCATGCAGACCCACAACTGGTGGCACCTGGCCTTGTTCGAACTGGAGCGAGGCGACTTCGACGAGGCTTTGCACCTGTTTGACGAGCAGGTCTGGGGCGTGGTGAAGGACTACAGCCAGGACCAGATCAACGCCATTTCGCTGCTGGCACGGCTGGAGCTGGCCGGCGTCGATGTGGGCCCACGCTGGCAGGACTTGGGGCAGCATCTGCTGCGGCGCCAGCCCGACCACGTGCTGCCTTTTCTCGATCTGCAATACCTGTACGGCCTGGCCCGCGCGGGCCACCTGGGCGAGGCCCGGGCCCGACTGCAGGCCTTGCACCACCATGCGGAGCAGGCCACCGGCCCGCTGCGCCCCGCCTGGCAGCAGGTGGCGGTGCATGCCGCCGAGGCCCTGCTGGCCCATGCCGAGGGCCGATACGAGCGCAGCGCCCAGGGGCTGGGACAGGCGCTACCGCGCCTGAGTGAAATCGGTGGCAGCCATGCGCAGCGCGATCTGTTTGCGCAGATCCACCTGGAGGCGCTGTTGCAATCAGGCCAGTGGGTGGGCGCCCAGAACCTGCTGCAACCGCTGTGCAATCAGCAGCCCGAATCGCGACGCCTGGCGGCCTTGGCACGCCGGCTCTACCAGGACCTGGGCCTGGATCTGGGCCTGGAGGAAGTGGGCGCATCGGTGGGCGCCTCGGTAGACGCTTGAACAGGCGGTTCAGGGGTCGCTGAACCGCACTGACTCACATCGGCAGCAGCCTGGGGGGCAGCTTGCGGCAGTCGGCGTCCAGAAACGGCCCGCCTTGCTGCACCCAGCCCGCCCCGGGTGAGGCTTGGGCGCAGACCTCCTTGCCGTCGAGCTTGCTGCGCCACACAAACCAGGGGGCGGGGCCGGCCTGGGCCAGGCTGGCGAGCAGGCAGGCCGCCAGGCCGATCCCCAGGAACAGCGGGCCTGACAGCGGAGATCGCAGCCTGTTCATGCCTTCACTCGACCAGGTAATGCCCGGGCAGCAGATGAACCGCCTGCCTCAGGTGTTGAAGAATGCTCTCGTGCTCGCGGGGTGTCAGCATGCGGGCCCCGAAAGGGGTATCGACCGTGGACAGGCGCTCGGCCTCCAGCACACGCAGGCCGCGCGCCACATCCTGCACCACCCGCACCGGCACCTGCATGTTGCCGCTCTGATACATCAAGGTCTCGGGGCTGCTCAGGTGCATGGCGTAGTCGGGCCCGGTGATGCGCCCATCGGGCTGCAGCGTGGGTTGGACAGAATGGGGGCCGTCGTTCTCAATGGCCTGGGATCTGACCCGGTAGGCCTCGTCGCCGAAATCCGGCGCCACCATGGTCAGCTTGTAGCCACAGCGTTCGCACTGGTAGTGATCGGTGCCGGCGTCACGCAGCATGAAGCGCAAGCTGTCGTCGCGGCAATGCGGGCAGGGTCGGCGCTGAGCCACATCGGCCAGGGCATCGGGCAAGGGCCTGGGCGTCGGCGCCATGGCAGCGGGTTGAGTCGGGGTCTGCGGGGCCAGGCTTTGGCTCACCCGCGCCAGAGGCTGCAGGGCGAAGGGGTCTTCCAGCCCGGGCAGCGCAGATCGGGCTGCCGCCACGGCGGACAGGCCAGCGGCCGCCGCCTCATCGGGCTTCTGATCGGCCGGTGGCGGGGCACGGTCAGGCGTCAGATCCAGCTCGGGTGAACCATGGCTGGGCGTGATGCGCACCCGCACGCCCCAGCCCACAGGTTTGCGGAAAAACCCGATGCGGCAAGCCACCCAGGGCAAGCCATCCTGGGCCAGCGCCTGGGCAAACGCCTGTGCCGCGGACTGCACCCGCGCCGTGGTGCCCTGCTCGGCCCCCTCCTCGGAGCGGCGCAGCCGACACACCAGCGCAGGCCCATCGTGGCCCATGCAAAGCTCGCCGTCGGTCCAGCCCTCGGGCCGATCCGCGATGGCGGCCTGCGCCAGGACCTTCAGCAGGGGCTGATAAGACGAGTATCGGGTCGATTTCATGGTGTTGTTCTCCCACCGCGAGGCCGGCTCAGGCCTGCGGGGTGAAGCACAGTGATGTGGCAAGTGTAGCGAGGGCCCCTGGCGGGTGTCGATGCGCCGGTCGCGTGCGGCTCAGCCAGGCCAGGCCGCACTGACGATCCAACCCTCCAGCGGGTCCAGGCCAGGCGGCAAGCCATACAGCGGGTCCCCTGCGGCATGACGGCGCTGTGCCCAGGCCGCCTGCAGCAGGCACAGCACGGCATCCAGGCTGTCGCCGCTGGCATCGTCCACCAGGGTGTCGCGCTGGGCGTGGCTGAGCTTGAGGCTCAGCCCCAGTCGGGTCTGCCCCTGCTCCAGCGCGGTGATCAGGTCTTTGCGCGCAATCAGGCGCTCGGGCGTCTGCTTGACCGGGTCGTCGCTCTTGTACGAGCGTTTGCCCAGCACCTCGCGGGCCAGCAGGCCGGGATAGGCCTCCAGCGCCACCCGGGCGGGTGCGCCGGCACGGGCCGTGGGCTGCCACAGGCCCGGCAGTTGCACCCCGGCGGCCAGCAAGGGGGGCACGCCCGCATGCATCATGTAGGCCACCGGCGGGTTGACCCATTTCATCGACGGGCTGGACCCGGCCGGCCCGTCCGTGGCCCGGTGGGCGAACTTGCCCCCCACGGGGCGGGCATCACAAAAGGCCGCGAATTCGGCCCGGATCTGTTCACGCGACAGGCTGGCATAGTGCGCCATGCAGGCCGCCCAGTCGGTGGGCCAGCCCAGGGTGCTCACCAGTTCGCGCGGCAGCCCGAAAGGCAGGTCAAAGCCGCCCACCCACTCACGGGGCTCGGCCAGCCAGGCGGCGTAGGCCTCCAGCGTCTGCAGGCGCTCCAGGCGGCTCAGCACCACCCGGCCGGCACGCTCATGGCCCAGGGCCAGCAGCACCGGCTTGCGCCGCGTCGGTCGGCTGCTGAAGTCGCAGCCCAGCAGCAGCATCGGGGCGTCAGGATTCGCCATGGTCAGCCCAGCCCCAGCAAGACCACGCCGGCGGCGATCAGCACAGCCCCGCCCACGCGGGCCAGGCGATCGCCCTCGCCCAGCAGGTGCCCGCCGATCAATGCGGCAAACAGCATCGAGACCTCACGCGCCGGCGCCACATGCGACAGCGGAGCGCTCTGCATCGCGTACAACACCAACACATAAGAGATCGGGCTGATGCTGGCCACCAGCAGGGCATGCTTCCATTGCAGGCGCCACAGTCGGGCGGCCTCGGGCCGGTCCCGCCACACCTGGGGGGCCAGAGCGGCCACCCGCACGAAGTTGCCCATGTAATCGATCAGCACGGGCGACATCAGCATCACCTTGACGGCATAGCCGTCGACCACGGTGTAGCTGGCGATGAAGGCGCCGGTGAGCAGGCCGTAGACCAGGCCCAGGCGCACCCGCGTCTGGTGCTCGGCACTGCGGCCAGCCCGCCACAGGCCTGGCCCGCCGGCCACCAGGAACACCCCCAGCACCACGCCCAGCAGGCCCAGTCCGCTGGAGGCCGTCAACTGCTCGCCCAGCAGCAGCAAGGCCACGGCAGAGGACAGCAAAGGCCCGGAGCCCCGCGCCAGCGGGTACACCACGGTGAGGTCGGCACGCTGGTAGCCCCGCAGCAGGGTGACGTAATAGACCACATGCAGCAGCCCGCTGAGGGTGACCAGCCCCCACTCGGCGGCCCCCCAGCCATTGACCACGCCCCAGCCCATCCACAGACCGGCCGGCGCCCACACCCCCATCATCAGGAAAGAGGTGAAGAAGGCGAAGCGGGAATCACCCCCGGCCCGCTTGGCCGCGATGTTCCAAAGGGCATGGATGAGGCCGGCCAGCATGACCAGCGAAAAAGACAGAGGACTCATGAGGCCGGCCCGGCGCTGCGAAAGCGCCGAAGGCGAGACGCGGGACCGTGTTCAGGCCCGGCCGATGATGGAAGCGGTGGCCATCAACTCTTCGAGCAGGGCCAGGGAGACGCGACCGGACACCGCATAGGGATCCAGCTCGGGACGCTCGGAGTACTTGAGCAGGATCGAGGTGTTGAGCTTGGACAGGTTCACCAGGCCCATGGTCCAACCGCCGAAATGGCGCTCGGAGATTTCTTCGTAGACCAGCAGTTCGACCTGGCTGTGCCGGGTGTCACGCAGGATGTGACCGTAGAGTTCATTGACGGCGGAACGACCACCCTCGATGGCCTGCAGAAAAATGCCGCCGCCGTAGCACAGCACCCCTGTGATGCCGCAGCCCGGGTTGTGTTGGCGCGACTGGGCCAGGATGGCATCGATCGCGGCCGGCGAATTGTCAACCACGCGGCTGGCGTAGAGCAGACGAACAAGCATGGTCAGTCCTTGCGAGGAATCAGGGAGAGGAATTCACGGCGCAGCGCGGAATCCTTGAGGAACACGCCACGCATCACCGAGTTGATCATTTTGCTGTCCATTTCGCGCACGCCACGCCAGGACATGCAGAAATGGCTGGCCTCCATCACGATGGCCAGGCCATCGGGCTGGGTCTTCTCCTGGATCAGGTCGGCCAGTTGCACCACGGCTTCTTCCTGGATCTGGGGGCGCCCCATCACCCAATCGACCAGTCGGGCGTACTTGGACAGGCCGATCACATTGGTGTGTTCGTTGGGCATCACACCGATCCAGATGCGGCCCATGACCGGGCAGAAATGGTGGCTGCAGGCGCTGCGCACCGTGATCGGGCCGACGATCATCAGCTCGTTGAGGTGTTCCGCATTGGGGAACTCGGTGATCGGCGGGGCCGCCACGTAGCGGCCCTTGAACACCTCGTTCAGGTACATCTTGGCCACCCGGCGGGCGGTGTTGTTGGTGTTGTGGTCCCGCTCGGTGTCGATCACCAGGCTGTCGAGCACGCCTTGCATCTTGTGCTCGACTTCGTCGAGCAGCTTCTCGAGTTCACCGGGCTGGATGAACTCGGCGATGTTGTCGTTGGCGTTGAAACGCTTGCGCGCTGCGGCCAGGCGCTCACGGATTTTCAGCGAGACGGGGGTGCCCTCGTCCGGGTTGATTGGGTTCATTGCGGCTTGTACTCTGTCCAAACAGCCAAGGATGGTAACAGCGATTGAATTTTGGGGTTTATAGGCCGATAGCCACTGCGGAACAAGGGTTTCACGCTACACAATAAGTAGCAATGAAGCCCTGTTGAACGGATCTGTGCTCAATAGCGGTAGCCGGTCAGCCACAAGGCCAGCCGCATCAGGCCGAAGGCCACCCGGTCCAGCACCCGCAAATGCCAGGATCGCCGCGCCAGCAGTTCGGGCTGCACCGGGCGCCCGGCCTGCCGCATGGCGGCGTGCAAGGCACTGCGCAGGCCAGCGGCGAACTCGCGGTCGTCGATGACCACATTGGCCTCGCGGGCCAGCAACAGGCTCAGGGGATCGAGGTTGGACGAGCCCACCGTGCTCCAGCAGCCGTCCACCACCGCCACCTTGGCATGCAGAAAGCTGGGCTCGTACTCGTGGATCTCCACGCCCGCGGCAAGCAAGGGGCCGTACACCGGACGGGCCGCGTGGTGCTGCATGAAGCTTTCATAGCGCCCTTGCAGCAGCAACTGCACCCGCACGCCGCGCTGCGCCGCCATCACCAGGGCGCGGCGCAGCTTGCGCCCGGGCAGGAAGTACGCGTTCGCAATCAGCACCTCCTCGCGCGCGGCCCCGATGGCCCGCAAATAAGCCTTTTCGATGCGCGCCCGATGCCGCAGGTTGTCGCGCAGCACCAAGGCGGCGCGCAGGCCCTGGGGCCCGTTTCGCAGGGTGCCAGAGGCTGGTGCCGGCAGCGCCTGACGCCAGTCCTCCAGGGCCCGCGGCAGGCGCCGCGACCGGATGGCCTGCGCCGCTTCCAGCCGCCACCACAGGCGCGACATGGTGTCCATGGCCTCGGCCACCACCGGGCCGGACAGACTCACGGCCAGATCAAAGCGCGGCTGCCGCAGCACCCCATGGTGCGGGTCGTACCAGTCATCCAACACATTGATGCCGCCGCAGAACAGACGCTCGCCATCCAGCACGCACAGTTTGCGGTGCAGGCGGCGCCAGCGGTTGGGGATCAGCAGACCGCCCGGCCCCAGGGGTGAAAAGACCCGCCACTGCACGCCCGCAGCCTGCCAGCGCTGCCGCCAGAGCGTGGGAATCGTATCGGTGCCCACACCATCCACCACCACGCGCACCGACACGCCACGCAGTGCCGCCCGCGCCAGGGCCTGGGCCACGTCCTGCGCGCTGCCGGTGAAATCAAAGATGTAGGTCTCCAGCCAGATGCTGTGGCGCGCCGCATCCATGCCGGCGATCAGGGCCGGAAAGAACTCGGTGCTGCCCTGCAGCAACTCCACCTCGTGGCCGGCGCGGTAACTCAAGCCATGGGCCCGCGGCATGGCTAGAACCTGAAATCGGTGATCAAGGGCAGGTGGTCGGACATGCGTGCCCAGGCCCGCCCATGGGGCACTTCGGCACGGATCGGAGCCAGGCCGCGGGCGTAGATGTGATCCAGCTGCGCCAGGGGCAGGCGCGACGGGAAGGTGGGGTGGCGTGTGGCCTCGAACTCGATCAGGCCGTCGTGGCGCAGGGTGCGGCTCAGCGAGCCGCCAAACTCATTGAAGTCACCCGCCACGATCAAGGGCTCGCTGACCCGCACTTCACGGGCGATGAAGCGGCGCAGCTGATCCACCTGCCGCACCCGACTGCCTGGTATCAGGCCCAGGTGCACCACGATCACATGCACCGGCCGATCCGCCACCCGGATCTCCACATGCAGCAGGCCGCGCTGCTCGAAACGGTGGTCGGACATGTCCTCGTGCTGGTGGTTGACCACGGGCCAGCGCGTGAGCAGGGCGTTGCCGTGCTCGCCATGGCGGGTGACGGCATTGGTTCGGTAGACCGCTTCATAGCCCTCGGGGGCCAGGTACTCGGCCTGGGGCATGGCCGGCCAACGTGCGAAGTGGCTCTGCTCACGGCGATGCACCTTGCGCACCTCCTGCAGGCACACCACATCGGCGTCCAGCTGCTCCACACCGTGGCCGATGTCATGAATCTCCAGCCGGCGCGTCGGCCCCATGCCGCGCACGCCTTTGTGGATGTTCCAGGTGGCCACCCGAAAAACGCCGTCTTTGTCCATGCCGGAATTGTGGCCCATCCCTTGGCAGGCGCGTGCCGCCTGAAACAGACACGGACTAGGTAAATTTTCTGATTTCGGGGCGGAACACCCGCTCTAAACTATCTTCAGGCAAAAATCGGTGCCTGGTCAGTACTACAACGAACACAACACATGGCAACAGCCCCCCAACGCGACATTGCCGATTGCCTGGCCCTGGTGATCGACAGCAATGCCACTTCGCGCAGCATCCTGGCTGGCCAGTTGCGCGACTATGGCGTGGGCAAGGTGGTGCAATGCAGCCGGGTGCGGGATGCACGCAACCGGTTGGAGCACACGGTGTTCGATTTTGTGCTGTGCGAGCAGTACTTCGACGAAACCAACGAATCCGGCCAGACCCTGCTCGATGACCTGCGCCGGGCCCACCTGCTGCCCTTCTCGACCGTGTTCTTCATGGTGACGGCCGAGGCGTCCTACGCTTCGGTGGCCGAAGCCGCCGAATCGGCCCTGGACGGTTACCTGCTCAAACCTTTCACCCCGGTGGCCCTGTTCGACCGACTCAGCCTGGCGCGCCTGCGCAAGGTGCACCTGATGCCGATCTTCAGCGCCATTGAAGACGAGAACTTCGAGCTGGCCGCGAGCCTGTGCGTGCAGCGCTTCGAGGCGCAGCAGCCCTACTGGCTGTACGCCGCCCGAATCGGCACCGAATTGCTGCTGCGTCTGGGGCGCCACGACGAAGCCCGCACCCTGTTCGAGGCCGTGATCGCCGCCCGTGCCCTGCCCTGGGCCAAGCTGGGCGTGGCCCGGGCCCAGGTCGAATCCGGCCAGGCCACCCGCGCCATCACCACCTTGATGGGCCTGATCGGCGAGGACGCCAGCTACACCGACGCCTACGACGTGCTCGGGCGCGCCCAGGTCGAGGTGGGCAATTTTGCCGAGGCCCTGGAGACCTACCGCACCGCCAGTACCCTGACACCCGACTCGGTCGGGCGGCAGCAGAAGTTCGGCATGATGGCTTTCTACATGGGCGACCGCGTCACGGCCACCAAGGCCCTGGCCCGGGCCACCATCCTGGGCATCGACTCCAAGCTGTTCGACTTCCAGTCCATCGTGCTGCTGGCCTTTGCCTATTTTGCGGACAACGACCGCAAAGGCATGGAGCGCTGCATGGCCGACTGCGCCCGCATTCTGGAGCGGCACCCCGACAGCCCCCGCGTGCGCCGCTTCGCCGAAGTGACCGGCGCGCTGCAGCAGATCCTGCAAAGGCAGTTTGCCCGCGCGGTGGAGATGGTGCGCAACATGGCCGCCCAATTGACCGATGTCGATTTTGATTTCGAGGCCTCCTGCAACCTGGCAGGCCTGCTGTCGGTGCTGGCCCACACCTCGATCGACCTGTCCGAAGGCAGCGGCTGGATCAAGCAACTGGGCATGCGCTACGCCAACACCCGGGGCCTGAGTGAATTGATGGCCAACGCCTGCCACCTGCACCCGCCCTATGCCGACATGATCCGCGAGTGCCTGCAGGAGATCAACGGCACAGCCGAGCGCGCCATGGGCCTGAGCCTGTCGGGCGACCCGGCCGGGGCCGTGCGCAGTCTGCTGCAACACAGCGAAGCCACCCTGAACGTCAAGCTGCTGGACATGTCGCAGCAGGTGCTGTTGCGCCACCAGGCCCGCATTGCGCAAGCCGAGCCGCTGCAGCAGCAGATCGATGCGCTGCGGGGCCGCTGCGGCACCACGCCGGCCCGGGCCGTGCTGGGCCAGGACAGCGAGCGCCAGCCCGGTGGCGTCACCTTGCGGCTGCGCAAGCGGGCCGAAGCCAAGGCCCAGGCAGCGGAGAAGCTCCGGGTTGCCGCACCGCCCGCAGAGGCAGCGCCCCAAGCTGCGGCTGAATCAAAAGCAGAGTCCGGGCTGGACGCGCTGCGCCTGCGGCCGGGTCGCTGAGGCACTGAGGCACTGAGGCGCGGGCAGCATTCACGCCAGGAAGCGCGGCAGCATCAGGCAAGCCTCTGCATTCGAGGCCGAAAAGCACCGATCCGCCGCCTCCAGCCAGGGCAGCCACTGGCTGGCCGTGTGTTCACGGGGGCTCAGGCGCACGGGCAGAGGACGGGGTACGGTCAGGCCGAACACGCGCTCGCGATTGCGCCGCACACCGGGTGCGTAGCGATGCTGCCACTCGGGCCAGATGTCATAGACGTTCTCCAGCCCCCAATCCAGCAGGCGATGCCCCGGCGCCAGGGCGTCGATGCCGGTCTCCTCCATCACCTCGCGCACCGCGGTGTCGAGCCAGCTTTCATCGACATGGTCCTTGCTGCCGGTGACGGATTGCCAATGCTCGCCAGCATCGGCGCGACGGATCAGCAGCACCTGGCGGTCGGGCGTGTGGATCAGCACCAGCACCGACTCGGGAATCTTGTAGGCGCGCGGCTCGGACATGGGGCTCTCCGGGGCAAGAAAAAAAGCGGCCAGAGCTTGCGCCGTGGCCGCTTCGGTCCTGATCGCCCCAGGGGGCCGATCAGGTGATCTGCCGGCCTCAGGCGGCGGGCGTGGGGTTGCGCAGGCGGATGTGCAGCTCGCGCAGCTGCTTTTCGTCCACCGGGCTCGGGGCCTGGGTCAACAGACACTGGGCGCGCTGGGTCTTGGGGAAGGCGATCACGTCACGGATCGACTCGGCGCCGGTCATCAGGGTCACGATGCGGTCCAGACCGAAGGCCAGGCCACCGTGCGGAGGCGCGCCGTATTGCAGCGCGTCGAGCAGGAAGCCGAACTTCTGCTGGGCTTCCTCGGGGCTGATCTTGAGGGCATCGAACACCTTCTGCTGCACATCGGCACGGTGGATACGGACCGAGCCGCCACCCATTTCCCAGCCATTGAGCACCATGTCGTAACCCTTGGAGATGCACTTCTCGGGTGCGGTGACCATCCAATCCTCATGACCGTCCTTGGGGGCGGTGAAGGGGTGGTGCACGGCGTTCCAGCGCTGGGCATCTTCGTCGAACTCGAACATCGGGAAGTCGACCACCCACAGCGGGGCCCAACGGCTTTCGAAGAGGCCGTTCTTCTTGCCGAATTCGCTATGACCGATCTTGATGCGCAGGGCACCGATGGAGTCGTTGACGATCTTTTCCTTGTCAGCACCGAAGAACAGCAGGTCGCCGTCCTGGGCGCCGGTGCGGGCCAGGATCTCGGCAATGGCCTTGTCGTGCAGGTTCTTGACGATGGGGCTTTGCAGGCCGTCGCGACCCTTGCTCAGATCGTTGACCTTGATCCAGGCCAGGCCCTTGGCGCCGTAGATCTTGACGAACTCGGTGTAGCTGTCGATCTCACCGCGCGACAGGCCCGAACCTTCCTTGGCGCCGCCCGGCACACGCAGGGCCACCACGCGGCCACCCTTGGTGGTGGCGGGGGTGGAGAACACCTTGAAATCGACATCGCCCATCACATCGGTCAGCTCGGTGAACTCGAGCTTGACGCGCAGGTCGGGCTTGTCAGAGCCGAAACGGAAGGCCGCGTCCTGGTAGGTCATGACCGGGAACTCGCCCAGATCCACGCCCAGGGTGTTCTGGAACACGGTCTTGATCATGCCCTGGAACATGTCGCGGATGTCCTGCTCTTCCATGAAGGACGTTTCGATATCGATCTGCGTGAATTCGGGCTGGCGGTCAGCGCGCAGGTCTTCGTCGCGGAAGCACTTGGTGATCTGGTAGTAGCGGTCGAAGCCGGCCACCATCAGCAGCTGCTTGAAGAGCTGGGGCGACTGGGGCAGCGCGAAGAACTGGCCGTCATGCACGCGGCTGGGCACCAGGTAGTCACGCGCGCCTTCGGGCGTGGACTTGGTCAGCATCGGGGTTTCGATGTCGATGAAGCCGTTGGCATCGAGGAACTTGCGCACTTCCATGGCCACGCGGTAGCGCAGCATCAGGTTGTTCTGCATGTACGGGCGGCGCAGGTCCAGCACGCGGTGGGTCAGGCGGGTGGTTTCGCTGAGGTTGTCCTCATCGATCTGGAAGGGAGGCGTGACCGAGGGGTTGAGCACCTTGAGTTCGTGGCACAGCACTTCGATCTGGCCGCTCTTGAGCTTGTCATTGGTGGTGCCGTCCGGGCGGGCCCGCACCACCCCCTTGACCTGCACGCAGAACTCGTTGCGCACTTCTTCGGCCACCTTGAACATCTCGGCCCGGTCCGGGTCGCAGACCACCTGCACATAACCTTCACGGTCGCGCAGGTCGATGAAGATCACACCACCGTGGTCACGACGACGATTGACCCAGCCCGACAAGGTAACGGTTTGGCCCAGCAGGGCTTCGGTCACGAGACCGCAATAGTGTGAACGCATAGCCATAAGAAACATCCAGCGCCGGCAGGCGCATTACTGAGAAGATTGAGAGAGGATGGCCGGGCCCGCAGGAGCGACCACGCCCATGGAAACGATGTACTTGAGCGCCTCGTCCACGCTCATGTCGAGTTCGATGCAATCACTGCGTCGCAACATCACGAAATAGCCCCCGGTGGGGTTGGGCGTGGTGGGCACGTAGACGCTGAGAAAGTCGTCCTTGAGGTAGGTGAGCACATCACCACCCGGGGTCCCCGTGACGAAGGCCACGGTCCAGACGCCATCGCGCGGCCACTGGATCAGCACCGCCTTTCGGAAGGCGTTGCCGCTTTCCGAGAACAGCGTGTCCGAGACCTGCTTGACGCTGGAATAGATCGAACGCACCACCGGGATGCGGTGCACGATCGCATCACCCAGCTTGACGAGCTTGCGACCCAGGAAGTTGCTGGCGACGGCACCCACCACCAACAGGATGAGCAGCGTGAGCACCACCCCGAAGCCCGGGATGTGGAAACCCAGCAACTCGTCCGGCCGCCATTTCTGGGGCAGGATGAGCAGGGTCTGGTCCAGGGTGCCGATGATCCAGTCGAGCACCCAGATGGTGATGGCCACCGGCACGATGACCAGCAACCCCGCGAACAACCATTTGCGCATGGCGGCCATGGGGGAGGTCATCCGTGACAGGCGCAACCGCCGCCGCAAGAACCACCCGAGGCGGTGGGGGCTGAATCGGCCTTGGTCGTGCTGGCCGACGAGGACTCGGCCGGCGCGCTGGAGGCACCGGAGTCAGCGCCCGAGGCAGGGGCTGTGGCCGGAGCACTGGTTCCTGTGGCAGCACCATTGGTGCCACCGTTACCACCGCGGAAATCGGTCACATACCAGCCCGAACCCTTGAGCTGGAAACCGGCCGCCGTGATCTGTTTGCGGAAGGCCGAGGCATGGCAGGCGGGGCATTCCGTCAGCGGGGCGTCGGAGATTTTTTGCAAGACGTCTTTGCTGTGCCCGCAGGACTCGCATTTGTAGGCGTAGATTGGCATGGCTTTCTGAGCTTGGAAGGGGGTTGCAAAACCCTCAATTATAGGCGGGCGGTCATTCTGCAAGAGCCGCCCGGTCGATGAGCATGGGGCCCGGGCCTCAAAGCCCCGGCAAGGCGTGGTGCGAGGCGTGGCTGTTGCGGATGGCCTGCGGCCCCAGCGAGCCGATCAGCATACCCGCCAGCGCCGCCACAAAGCCAGCCAGTTGGGCCGGCACCTCTTCCCCTGCAGGGGTCACGATGAACAGCAGCCAGCACAAGATACCCAGCACGATCGAAAACAAGGCGCCCTGGGTGGTGGCCCGCTTCCAGTAGAGACCGGCCGTCAGGGGCACGATCGCCCCCACCAGGGTGACCTGGTAGGCACCCGACACCATCTCGTAAATGGGCTTGTCCTTGGAGAGGATGGCATAGGTGCAAACGAAGACGCTGAAGATCAGCACGGTGACGCGCATGGTGCGCAGCTCCTGCTGGTCGCTCTGGCGCGGAAAGAACTGACGCCAGATGTTCTCCACAAAGGTCACCGAGGGCGCCAGCAAGGTGGCCGAAGCCGTACTCTTGATGGCCGACAGCAGGGCACCGAAAAACAGCACCTGCATCACAAAAGGCATGTGCGTGCGCACCAGGGTGGGCAGGATCATCTGGCTGTCCACCTTGCGGCCGGTGGACAGGAGCTGCTCCGTGGTCTCGGGCATGATGATCAAGGCACTGGTGACCAGGAACATGGGCACGAAAGCAAACAGGATGTAGCAAATGCCGCCGATCACCGGGCCCCGGGTGGCGGCGCGCTCGTCCTTGGCCGACATCACCCACTGGAACACGTCCTGCTGCGGGATCGAGCCCAGCATCATGGTCATGCCCGCGCCGATGAAGAACAGAATGTCCTTGAACTGCATGGGGGGCCAGAAGGCGAACAGGTCTTTTTCCTGGGCATAGGCCAGCACCTTGTCCACCCCACCCGCCTGTTGGCCGGCAAACACGGCCAGGATCAACAGGCCGCAGACCAGGATGATCATCTGGATGAAATCGGTCACCGCCACCGACCACATGCCGCCGAACAAGGTGTAGGCCAGGATGGAGGCCGTGCCGATCAGCATGCCCACCGGCTGCGAGATGGCACCTTCGGACAGCACGTTGAAGACCAACCCCAGTGCCGTGACCTGGGCGGCCACCCAACCCAGGTAGCTGATGAGGATGATCAGCGAGCACAGGATTTCGATCACCCGGCCATAACGTTCACGGTAATAGTCGCTGATGGTGAGCAGCGACATCTTGTACAGCCGCGCCGAGAAGAACAGCCCGACCAGGATCAGGCAGAAGCCCGCCCCAAACGGGTCTTCGACCACGCCATGCAGGCCTTCCTTGATGAAGGTGGCCGGGATGCCCATCACCGTTTCCGACCCGAACCAGGTGGCAAAGGTGGTGGTCACGATCATGAACAAGGGCAGATGGCGCCCCGCGATCGCGAAATCGGCGGTGTTTTTCACCCGCTTGGCCGCCCACAGGCCGATGGCGATGGTGACGAGCAAGTAGATGATGACCAGGGTCAGCAGCACGGAAACCTCCAGGAAGACGGCGGATTATCCCGAAATCGGGCCCAGGCGGGCCGCTGGCCGTCAGAACAGACGGATTCTGATCACCAGTTGCAACGCCAGCAGACCCAATACAAATCCCATGCCACCGTAGACGATGGACTGCAGCAGCCGGTTGGTGCGCCGCTGCTCGGCCAACAACAGGGCCAACTCCTTTTTATGCCCGGACGGGCCTTGCTCCAGATAGCCGGCCAGCAGGCGCGGCAGCTCGGGCAGCAGCTTGGCGTAACGGGGGAACTCGTCGCGCAACTGCTTGAACAGGCGCTGCGGGCCCACCTGGTCGAGCATCCACTTCTCCAGGAAGGGCTTGGCCGTGCTCCAGAGGTCCAACTCGGGGTCCAGCTGCCGGCCCAGGCCCTCGATGTTGAGCAGGGTCTTCTGCAACAACACCAGCTGGGGCTGGATCTCGACCTGGAAGCGGCGCGAGGTCTGGAACAGGCGCATCAACACCATGCCCAGCGAGATTTCCTTGAGCGGACGGTCGAAATAGGGCTCGCACACACTGCGGATGGCGGCCTCCAGCTCATCGACCCGGGTTTCCGGGGGCACCCAGCCGCTTTCGATGTGCAGCTCGGCCACCCGTTTGTAGTCGCGACGGAAAAAGGCCGTGAAGTTCTGCGCCAGGTACTCCTTGTCGTACTCGGTCAGGGTGCCGACGATGCCGAAGTCCAGCGAGATGTAGCGCCCGAAGGTGCCGGGCGCCAGACTGACCTGGATGTTGCCCGGGTGCATGTCGGCGTGGAAGAAGCCGTCGCGGAACACCTGGGTGAAGAAGATGGTGACGCCATCGCGCGCCAGCTGGGGAATGTTGACCCCGGCCTCGCGCAGGCGCTCAAGCTGGCTGATGGGCACGCCCTTCATGCGCTCCATGACCATCACCTCGGGGTGGCAGAAATCCCAGAACACCTCGGGGATCAGCACCAGATCCAGCCCGCTCATGTTGCGCCGCAACTGGGCGGCATTGGAGGCCTCGCGCACCAGATCCAGTTCGTCGTGCAGGTATTTGTCGAACTCGGCCACCACTTCGCGCGGTTTCAGGCGCTTGCCATCCGAACTCAGGCCCTCGACCCAGCCGGCCATCATGCGCATCAGGGCCAGGTCCTTGTCGATCACGGGCAGCATGCCGGGGCGCAGCACCTTGATCGCCACCTCGCGCTCCACCCCGGCCGCCGTGCGCACCACGCCGAAGTGCACCTGGGCAATCGAGGCGCTGGCCACGGGCTCGCGGTCAAAAGCCAGAAACACCTCGTCGACCGGACGACGGAAGGCCCGCTCGATGGTAGCGACGGCCACGTCGGAGCTGAACGGAGGCACCCGGTCCTGCAGATGGGCCAGCTCTTCGGCAATGTCAGGGGGCAACAGATCGCGCCGGGTGGACAGCACCTGGCCGAACTTCACGAAGATGGGGCCCAGCTGCTCCAGCGCCTCGCGCAGGCGCTGCCCGCGCGGCGCGTCCAGCTTGCGGCCGATGGTGATGATGCGCGCCAGGCGGGTCATCCAGGGCCTGCCGAAATGGGTCAGCACCATCTCGTCGAGGCCATAGCGCAGCACCACCCAGAGGATGTAGCACCCTCGCAACAGACGGCTCATAGCCCGTCCTTGTCGCGCACGATGGAGGTGGCGGGGAAGCGGGTCACAAAATCCTTCAGACCGCGCGCCAGGTTTTTGACCGCCTGCACGACGGTGTGGGCCGGGCCATCGCCCACCACGCGGGCCAGGTCTTCTTCGAGATCCCAACGCACGTGGTCGACGATCCAGTTGATTTCGGCGGCAAATTGCACATCGCCCTCGATGCGCACCGGCGGCTTCTCACCTGCCACGACCGCCTGCACCAGGGAGGTGGGCGAGCTTTCAGTGACAGAGAGGTGCAGATCGGAGTTCGCACCCGGCTCGGCCAGGTCGATCAGCCCTGCCGGGGTGATGATCAGCTTGATGTCAAAGAGGCGCCATTGCACGCTGGCCACGCGGCCCTTCTGGCGCGCAAGCCGGGCCATGGCCTCGGGCTCTTGCATCAACACGTGGTTGATGAGCAGCACACCACGGTGCTGCAACTCGCTCACCAGCCAGGCAGGTGGCTGGAAGGTGCTGGTGACGCGGTCAAACAGTTGATCGATCAGGGAAAAAGGGGTTGCTTGGGCCATAGCCGGCGATTATTCCCCGAAAGTGAGGCGCCAGCCCGATGACCCTGCACAGGCCCGGGCAGGCGGCGGCCTCAAAGCGCGTTCAGGCTCACTGCAAGGCCTGCACGCCGGCCACCAGCCAGCCCGCACTGCCGTCCTTGGGCTTGGTCATGTTCCAGACCTCGCGGAAAGGATTGGGGCCCGCCGAGGGCTCCTCGCGGATCATGCCGGAGAACTCGACGCTGGCCATGTAGCCCTCGCCCAGGTCTTCGATGCCCAGCAGCTGGGCCTCGATCATGACCACGTCGGTCTTGTTCTGCTGCCCCGGGCGATGGGCTTCGCGCTCGTTGAGCTGCACACGGATCTCATCGAGCATGCCGTCGGTCATCATGGCGCGCAGGGTCGGGATGTCGGAACGGTCCCAGGCGGCCTGCAAGGCCACGAAGTTGCGCTTGGCCGCGCCCAGAAAACCCTCGGTGTCGAAACCGGCCGGAATACCCCAACTCTGGCTGCCCCCCAGCGCCGTGCCGATCAGGGCACCACCCGACTGGCGGCCGGCGGTCTCGGGGCCGAACTGGCTTTGGCGCTCCCAGGGCCGGGCCGAGGCATCGTTGCCGACGTGATCGGGGCTGTACTGGCGCAGGGCCGGCGCGGCGGCAGGCGAGCCCGCGCCCTGGAATGCATAGGGGCCGGAGGCCGCAGCGGTACCCCGGCGGCTGCGCATGAACCACCCGATCAGGGCCATGACCACCATGGCCAGCAAGGCCACCATCAGAATCTGACCGAAGGCCTCGCCGAAACCCAGCGAGTGGGCGAGCCAGGCCAGGCCCAGGCCAGCCGCCAGTCCGCCCAGCATGGCACCCCAGGGGCGGCGCGGCGCCTGGGCCGCGGCCGGGGCAGGTGCCGGTGCGGGTTTGGCCACCGAGGACGCGGCGCCGGCCGGGGCCACCGATGGCGACGCGGGCATTGCCGGGGCGGGCGAAGCCGCCTCACGCTGGGTCACATTCGAGGATTGACGCCCGATCGATTGGCCGCCCCCCAGCCTGCGTGCGGCCTCGGCCTCCTGGCCAGCCATCACCAGTGCCAGCGCCAGCACCACGGACCAAAGCTTCATCATGTCATCTCCATCTTCTCGTTCAGTGGGGGCAAGCCCCGTTCAATCGCTTGGGGCGCGCACGCCCCTCAACACTTGATGCCGACGTGCAGGGCCACCACCCCACCGGTGAGGTTGTGGTAGTCCACATGGCCGAAACCCGCCTGCTTCATCAGGGCCTTGAGCTCTTCCTGCCCAGGGTGCATGCGGATCGATTCGGCCAGGTAGCGGTAGCTGTCGGCATCGCCGGCCACCATCTGCCCCAGCCGGGGCAGGATCTTGAAGGAATACCAGTCGTAGGGCTTGGCCAGCGGCGCCGCCACCTTGGAGAACTCGAGCACCAGCAGCTTGCCGCGCGGCTTGAGCACGCGGTTCATCTCGGCCAGGGCCTGGTCCTTGTGGGTCATGTTGCGCAGGCCGAAGGCCACGCTGACCACATCGAAATGGTTGTCGGGGAACGGCAGCTTTTCAGCATCGCACACCAGGGTGGGCAGCACCACGCCGGCATCGAGCAGGCGGTTGCGCCCGGTGCGCAGCATGGCCTCGTTGATGTCGGTGTGCACCACCCGCCCCGTGCGGCCGACCTTCTTGGAAAAGGCCATGGCCAGGTCGCCGGTGCCGCCGGCGATGTCGAGCACCTGATCGCCTTCATGCAGGTTGGCCACCATGACGGTGTAGGCCTTCCAGGCCCGGTGCAGGCCCAGGGACATCAGGTCGTTCATGATGTCGTAGCGTGACGCGACCGAGTCGAAGACCCCACGGACCTTGCGAGCCTTCTCCTGCTCGTCCACCGACTGAAAACCGAAATGTGTCGTGCTCATGGCTGAATGCTATACGTTAGTGCCTCTGTCACCGGCGACAACCCCGCTTGCGGCAGGGTGGGGCCTGGTCCGGGCGGAGTGGATCAGTGGCTGGAGCAGCCATGCCCGCCCTTGATGGGCATGGGGTCATCGCGGCCGCGACCGGCAGCCTGCAGGCGGGCCTCGTACTCGGCCCAGAGTTCGGCCTGACGGCTGCCCAGCGAATAGAGATAGTCCCAGGTGAAGATGCCGCTCTCATGGCCATCGGTGAACAAGGGCTTGACGGCATAGTTGCCCACCGGCTCCAGGCCCAGCAGGCCCACCTCACGCTTGCCGGTCTGCAGGGTTTCCTGGCCCGGGCCGTGGCCCTGGACTTCGGCCGAGGGCGAATAGACACGCATCAACTCGAAGGGCAGGCGGAACACGGCGCCATCCGAGAATGCCACTTCCAGCACGCGCGACTGCCCGTGCACCGTGAGCGCCGTGGGGGTCGGGGCGCCTGCCGTGAGTCCTGCCATGAAAATCGTCCTGCCTTGCTTGTGGGTGAAACCGCCTGGGGCGGTACAGCGCGCATTGTCCCACCACACGCAGGAAGCCTGCGGCAAGAAGGGGCAAATCAGCAAGGCTGGGGGCACTCAAACCTGACGCGCGTCAAGTCTGCGCCCCGGCTCAAAGCCGTTACTGGGGTTGGAAGCCGCTGGATTTGATGATGCGCGCCCAGGTCTGGGCGTAGCTGCGCTCGCGCGCGGCCAGTTGCGCGCCGGTGGAATAACCCACGCTCAGGCCCATGGCGGTCAGCCGATCGTGGACCTCGGGCAGGGCCAGCACCTTGGCCAGGGCCGCAGAAAAGGGGTCCAGCGAGGCCTTGGGCGTGCCGGCCACGGTAAAGATGCCGTAGTACGGCACGTCCTCGAAACCAGCCAGTCCCAGCTCGGCAAAGCTGGGCACATCGGGCAGGGCCGCCTGGCGCTTGTCGCCCAGCACCGCCACCACGCGCAGCTTGCCAGCGCGGTGGTTCTCGATGAAATCGGGCACCGAGGCCACGCCGGCACCGATCTGGTTGCCCAGCATGTCGGCTAGCATGGGGGCGCTGCCGCGGTAGGGCACCGAGACCAGGTCCAGCTTGTTCTTCTCGCCGATCACCTTGACCAGGAATTCCGGCACCGAGGCCGGCGCCGGCACCCCGACATTGCCCTTGCCGCCCGCCGCTTGCACTGCCGCGACATAGTCCTTGAACGACTTGGCGGGTGTGCCGCTGGACACCGCAAAGGCATTGACGAAGGTGGCCAGACCACCCACGGCCACGAAATCGTGGGCAGGGTCAAACCCAGGGTTCTTCACCACCAGGGGCAGGATGGAGATGGTGTGGTCATGGCTCAGGAAATAGGTGCTGCCATCGGGCGGCGAGGCCTTGAGGGCCTGGGCCGCCACCTGCCCGCCCGCGCCGGGGCGGTTGTCCACCACCACCGGCACGCCCAGCTCGTCCTTGAGTTTGTCGGCCAGGGTGCGGGCGATCACGTCGGTGCCGCCGCCGGCCGGGAAACCCACCAGCAAACGGATGGGCTTGGCGGTCTGCGCACCCACCAGGCCCGCGGCCGTGAGGGCGGCGGCAGCCACCAGGCCGCGCAGGGTGTTGACCATCAGGGCTCGGCGAACGATCGACATGAGAGGCTCCACAACAAAGTTGACGATGAAATCAGACCAGCACGCGCTCGATGCCACCGGCGTTGGCGGCGGACACATACTGCGGCAGCCAGTCGGCCCCCAGGATCTGCTGAGCCATCTCGACCACGATGTAGTCGGCCTCGAGCAGGCCGTTGTTCAGGTCGTCGCCATAGCGGGTCAGGCCTTGCAGGCAGCTCGGGCAGCTGGTGAGGATCTTGACATTGTCCTTCGGGCCCACGGCGCCCGAGGCACGCAACGCCGCCTCACCCTTGCGGATTTCCTCTTCCTTGCGGAAGCGCACCTGGGTGGAGATGTCGGGCCGGGTCACGCCCAGCGTGCCCGACTCGCCGCAGCAACGCTCGCTCTTGAGCACCTGGTCGCCGATCAGGGCCTTGACGGTCTTCATCGGGTCCTGCAGCTTCATGGGCGTGTGGCAGGGGTCGTGGTACAGGTAGCCCGCGCCCGAAGAGGTGTCGAGCGTGATGCCCTTTTCCAGCAGGTACTCGTGGATGTCGATGATGCGGCAGCCCGGGAAGATCTTCTCGAACTCATAGCCCTGCAACTGGTCGTAGCAGGTGCCGCAGCTCACCACCACGGTCTTGATGTCGAGGTAGTTGAGCGTGTTGGCCACGCGGTGGAACAACACCCGGTTGTCGGTGATGATCTTCTCCGCCTTGTCGAACTGACCGCTGCCGCGCTGTGGGTAGCCGCAGCACAGGTAGCCCGGCGGCAGCACGGTCTGCACCCCGGCATGCCACAGCATGGCCTGGGTGGCCAGGCCGACCTGGCTGAACAGGCGCTCCGAACCACAACCCGGGAAATAGAACACGGCCTCGCTGTCCGCGGTGGTGGCCTGCGGGTTGCGGATGATGGGCACGTAGTCCTTGTCCTCGATGTCGAGCAGCGCGCGTGCCGTCTTCTTGGGCAGGTTGCCCGGCATCTTCTTGTTAATGAAGTGGATGATCTGCTCCTTGATCGGAGCGGCCCCCACCGTGGCCGGCGGCGCACCGGTCTGCTTGCGGGCCATGCCCTTGAGCAAATCATTGGCCAGGCGCTGCGCCTTCATGCCCACGCCCACCATGGCCGAGCGGGCCAGCTTGATGGTCTCGGGGTTGGTGGCGTTGAGCATGAACATGGCCGCGGCGTTGCCAGGGCGGAAGCTCTTCTGCCCCATCTTGCGCAGCAGGTTGCGCATGTTCATGGTGACGTCGCCGAAGTCGATCTTCACCGGGCAGGGGCTGAGGCACTTGTGGCACACCGTGCAGTGGTCGGCCACGTCTTCAAACTCCTGCCAGTGCTTGATCGACACACCGCGGCGGGTCTGCTCCTCGTACAGGAAGGCCTCGACCAGCAGCGAGGTGGCCAGGATCTTGTTGCGCGGGCTGTACAGCAGGTTGGCGCGCGGCACATGGGTGGCGCACACGGGCTTGCACTTGCCGCAACGCAGGCAGTCCTTGACCGAATCGGCGATGGCGCCGATGTCGCTCTGCTGCATGATCAGCGACTCATGGCCCATCAGGCCGAAGCTCGGCGTGTAGGCATTGGTCAGGTCGGCGTGCAGGGTCTCGGGGGTGCCGGCCGGGGCGCGCAGCAGCTTGCCCTTGTTGAAGCGGCCCTCGGGGTCGACCTTCTGCTTGTATTCGGTGAACGGACGCAGTTCGGCGTCGCTCAGGAATTCGAGCTTGGTGATGCCGATGCCGTGCTCACCCGAGATCACGCCGTCCAGGCTGCGCGCCAGCACCATGATGCGGGCCACGGCCTCGTGGGCGGTCTGCAGCATCTCGTAGTTGTCGCTGTTGACCGGGATGTTGGTGTGCACATTGCCGTCGCCGGCGTGCATGTGCAGCGCCACCCAGACACGGCCCTTGAGCACGCTTTGGTGGATGGTGTTGACTTCGTCCAGGATGGGCTTGAAGGCCGCCCCCGTGAAGATGCCCTGCAGCGGGCTGCGGATCTGCGTCTTCCAGCTGGCGCGCAGGCTGTGGTCCTGCAGTTGCGGGAACAGGGTGTCGACGTCGTTGAGCCAGCCCGCCCACAGGTCGCGGGTTTCCTGCAGCACGGCAATGGCCTGGCCCACGCGCTGCTCGAGCAGCTCGGGCGAGGGCATTTCGCTGGCGTCGTCGGCCTTGCCCAGGGGCAGCTTGCCCTGCTTGAAGAAGGCCTCCAGCTCGTGGCACAGCTTGAGCTTGTTGCGCAGCGACAGCTCGATGTTGATGCGTTCGATGCCGTCGGTGTACTCGGCCATGCGCGGCAGCGGGATCACCACGTCTTCATTGATCTTGAAGGCGTTGGTGTGGCGGCTGATGGCCGCCGTCTTCTTGCGGTCGGCCCAGAACTTCTTGCGCGCATCGGCGCTGATGGCGATGAAGCCCTCGCCATTGCGCGAGTTGGCGATGCGAACCACCTCCGAGGTGATGCGGGCCACGTCGTCGGCGTTGTCGCCCGCGATGTCACCGATCAGCACCATCTTGGGCAGGCCGCCGTTGCCCTTCTTGCTCTTGGTGGCATAACCCACCGCCTTCAGGTAGCGGTCGTCCAGGTGCTCCAGGCCGGCCAGCAAGACGCCGCTGCGCTTTTGCTCGGCGAACATGAAGTCCTTGATCTCGACGATGCTGGGCACCGCATCCTTGGCATTGCCGAAGAACTCCAGGCACACCGTGCGGGTGTGCTCGGGCATGCGGTGCACCACCCAGCGTGCGCTGGTGATCAGGCCGTCGCAGCCCTCTTTCTGGATGCCCGGCAGGCCCGCCAGGAACTTGTCGGTCACGTCCTTGCCCAGGCCTTCCTTGCGGAAGGTCCGGCCCGGGATGGCCAGGCGCTCGGTGCGCACCGGGGTCTTGCCATCGGCTTCGAAGTACTTCAGCTCGAAGGTGGCGACCTCGGCATCGTGGATCTTGCCCAGGTTGTGGTCCAGGCGCGTCACCTCCAGCCATTGGGCATCGGGGGTGACCATGCGCCAGCTGGCCAGGTTGTCCAGGGCCGTGCCCCACAGCACGGCCTTCTTGCCGCCTGCATTCATGGCGATGTTGCCGCCGATGCACGAGGCCTCGGCCGAGGTCGGGTCCACCGCGAAGACGAAGCCGCCGCGCTCGGCGGCGTCGGCCACGCGCTGCGTCACCACACCCGCTTCGGTCCAGATGGTGGCCACCGGCTCGGCGATGCCGGGCAGTTGCACCTTCTCGACCTCGGTCATGGCTTCGAGCTTTTCGGTGTTGATGACCACGCTCTTCCAGGTCAGCGGGATGGCGCCACCCGTGTAGCCGGTGCCGCCCCCACGCGGGATGATGGTCAGGCCCAGCTCGATGCAGGCGCGCACCAGGGCGGCCATTTCAGCCTCGGAATCAGGGGTCAGCACCACAAAGGGGTACTCGACACGCCAGTCGGTGGCGTCGGTGACGTGGGCCACGCGCGACAGACCATCAAATTTGATGTTGTCCTTGGCCGTGACCTTGCGCAGGCGCTTGCTGACCTGGGCGCGCAGGGTGGCCGCCTCCTGGAAAGCCGCGTCAAAGGCCTTCACGGCCAGTTCGGCCATGCCCAGCACCTCGCCCACCAGGGCGTCGCGGGCGGCATCGTCACCGGGGGTGCGACGGCGCTCGATCTCGCCCAGGCGGTGGCGCAAAGCCTCCACCAGCAGACCGCGGCGCTTGGGGTTGTCCAGCAGGTCGTCCTGCAGATAGGGGTTGCGCTGCACCACCCAGATGTCACCCAGCACTTCATACAGCATGCGGGCAGAACGGCCGGTCTGGCGCTCGCCACGCAGCTGGCTCAGCAGATCCCAGGCCCGCGAGCCCAGCAGCCGGATGACGATTTCCCGGTCGGAAAACGAGGTGTAGTTGTACGGAATTTCGCGCAGTCGGGCAGGCTCTGCGGCCTGCGACAGGATGGCGGCCAACGCGGTGGGTGCATTCATGGAGTAAACCTGGGGGGTGGGCATGGACATGCCCATGGACCTTGGGGCCCGGATTTTACGGTACCGGGAAGAATGGCTCGGATGGAAGGCAGGAAAGCCCGCTTCCAACGCGGCCGGGGCGTCAAAGCCAGCGCCGGGATCGCCAGGAGGGCACCCGCACCGACGCCATGGCCCGGGAGGGCGGTTGAAGCAGGTCGGACAAAAGCAGGGGCATGGAGGTCATGGCGGGCATCAGGGTCAGGCGGGGCCTGATTCAGAACTGTTGCAATGCACAATTTAACGCATTCACCCATTCCTTGACGAGCCTCAGGGTTATCCGGGAATGCGGGGGGACAGGGAATCTCCCGATGGAGCGATTGCTACACGTATGACACAACCGACTTCCTTTTGTCACACCACGCGATTAGCATCCGCGCTTTTCGTACCCCCGCAGGAGATTGCATGAAATTCCGCAACCTGGCCCTCGTGGCCGCGCTGGCCGCCGTGATCGGTGCACCCGCCCAGGCCCAGACCGAGATTCAGTGGTGGCACTCGATGGATGGCGCCCTCAATGACTGGGTGAACGACCTGGCCAAGCAGTACAACGAAAGCCAGAGCGAGTACAAGATGGTGCCCACCTACAAGGGCGAGTACGACCAGTCGATGGCCGCTGGTATTGCGGCCTTCCGCGCCGGCAATGCGCCCGACATCCTGCAGGTGTTCGAAGTGGGCACGGCCACCATGATGTATGCCAAGGGCGCCGTCAAACCGGTGGCCGAGGTGATGAAGGAAGGCGGCGTCAAGTTCGACCCCAAGGCCTACATCCCGGCCGTGGCAGGCTACTACACGGCCCCCAACGGCCAGATGATGTCGCTGCCCTTCAACAGCTCGACCACCGTGTTCTATTACAACAAGGACGCTTTCAAGGCGGCCGGCCTGGACCCTGAAAAAGCCCCGGTGACCTGGCCCGACGTGGTCTCGGTCGCCGCCAAGCTCAAGGCCAGCGGCAGCAAGTGCCCCTTCACCACCTCGTGGATGACCTGGGCCCAGTTGGAAAGCTTCTCGACCTGGCACAACACCAGCTACGCCAGCAAGGGCAATGGTTTTGGGGGCCTGGACGCGCGACTGGAATTCAACTCGCCCCTGCATGTGCGCCACTTCGAGAACCTGGGCAACATGGCCAAACAGGGCCTGTTCGTCTACAAGGGCCGCGCCAGCAAGGCCATCACCTCGTTCACCTCGGGCGAATGCGCGATGTTCGTGGGTTCGTCGGGCAGCTACGCCAGCATCCAGCGCGACTCCAAGTTCAAGTTCGCCGAGTCCACCCTGCCCTACTACCCCGATGTGCCGGGCGCGCCCCAGAACACCATCGTGGGCGGCGCCAGCCTGTGGGTGCTGTCGGGCAAGCCGGCGGCTCACTACAAGGGCGTGGCCTCGTTCTTCAACTTCCTGTCCAAGCCTGAAGTGCAGGCCGCCAGCCACCAGCGCACCGGCTACCTGCCCATCACCACCGCGGCTTTCGAGCTGACCGAGAAGTCGGGCTTTTACAAGAAGAACCCCGGCACCGACGTGGCCGTGAACCAGATGATCCGCAAGACCACCGACAAGTCGCGTGGCGTGCGCCTGGGCAATTTCGTGCAGATCCGCGCCATCCTGGACGAGGAAACCGAACAGATCTGGACCGGCAAGAAGACGGCCAAGGAAGCCCTGGACACCGCTGTGACCCGTGGCAACGAACTGCTGGCCAAGTTCCAGGCCGCCAACAAATAAGCCGCTCAGGCGACAAGAAGGCCCGTCAGGCTGCGTTATGCTGCCTGCCCTCGCAAAACGTGCCCGCCCCCACGGGGGCTGCACGCCACTCGACAGCCCGCCCGCCACCCGCAGGCGGGCTGTTTGACTCACCAGGGCACCCTCCATGGAAAAAAGAGTTTTATTCAGGTCAGGCTGGCTGCCTTGGGCGCTGCTGGCCCCCCAGTTGATCATCGTCGGCGTGTTCTTCTTCTGGCCCGCAGGCCAGGCCCTGATCCAGTCGTTGCAGCAGCAGGACGCCTTCGGCACCACCGTGACCTGGGTCGGGCTGGACAACTTCCGCACGCTGTGGGCCGATGCCACCTATGTGGAGTCGTTCGAGACCACGCTCATCTTCTCGGTGCTGGTGACCGTGCTGGGCCTGAGCCTGGCCCTGCTGCTGGCGGTGTTTGCCGACCGCATCACGCGCGGCGCCACCTTCTACAAGACCGTGCTGATCCTGCCCTACGCCGTGGCGCCCGTGGTGTCGGGCCTGCTGTGGTCGTTCATGTTCTCGACCTCGATCGGGGTGGTGAGCTACGGCCTGCACCAGATCGGTTTTGAATGGAACCACCTGCTCAACAGCCAGCACGCCATGGCCCTGGTGGTGATGGCCTCGGTCTGGAAACAGATTTCGTACAACTTCCTGTTCTTCCTGGCCGGGCTCAGCGCCATCCCCAAGTCGCTGATCGAGGCGGCTGCCATCGATGGCGCAGGGCCTTGGCGGCGCTTCTGGAGCATCCAGTTTCCGCTGCTGTCGCCCACCACCTTCTTCCTGGGCGTGATCAACATGGTCTACGCCTTCTTCGACACCTTTGCCATCATCGACGCCACCACCCAGGGCGGGCCCGGCAAGGCCACCTCGACCCTGGTGTACCGCGTGTATTTCGACGGCTTCCGTGGCATGGACTTCGGTGGCTCGGCCGCCCAGTCGGTGGTGCTGATGGTGATCGTGGTGGCCTTGACCGTGGTGCAGTTCCGCTATGTCGAAAAAAAGGTGCAGTACTGATGAAGCCCACCCGCCCTGCCCTGTTCGCCCAGCCTGGAGGCCGCCATCATGGTTGAACGCAATCCGGTCCTGAATGTGCTGGCCCATCTGGTGATGATCGTCGGCGTGCTGATCGTCGCCTTTCCGATCTACCTGGCCTTTGTGGCCTCCACCCACACCGCGCCCGAGATCATGCAGGCCCCCATGCCGCTGTGGCCGGGGCATAACTTCTGGGCCAGTTACGAGGCCGCGCTGCGCGGCTCGGGCCGCATCAGCGCCACGCCCCCGGTGGCCCGCATGATGTGGGTAAGCCTGGTGGTCACCATGATCATCACCGTGGGCAAGATCAGCATCTCGCTGCTGTCGGCGTTTGCGGTGGTGTATTTCCGCTTTCCGCTGCGCAACCTGTGCTTCTGGCTGATCTTCATCACCCTGATGCTGCCGGTGGAAGTGCGCATCGGGCCCACCTACCAGGTGGTGGCGGATCTGGGCATGATCAACACCTATGCCGGCATGTCGGTGCCGCTGATTGCCTCGGCGACGGCCACATTCCTGTTCCGGCAGTTCTTCCTGACCGTGCCGGACGAGTTGGTCGAGGCCGCCCGCATCGATGGCGCCGGCCCGATGCGCTTCTTCAAGGACATCCTGGTGCCCCTGTCGGCCACCAGCATTGCCGCCCTGTTCGTGATCCAGTTCATCTACGGCTGGAACCAGTACCTGTGGCCCCTGATCGCGGCCACCAGCGAAGACATGTACCCCGTGGTGGTCGGCATCAAGCAGATGATCGGCGCGGGTGAATCCCCCGTGGACTGGAACGTGGTCATGGCCACGGCCGTGCTGGCCATGCTGCCCCCCGCTGTGGTGGTGGTTCTGATGCAGAAATGGTTCGTCAAGGGCCTGGTTGATACCGAGAAATAAGAGAGCAACACGATGGCTTCCATTTCACTCCGCAACGTCGTCAAACGCTACGGCCACGGCCCCAAGGCCAACCAGGTGATCCATGGCGTGAACGCCGAGATCGCCGACGGCGAATTCATCGTCATCGTCGGGCCTTCGGGCTGCGGCAAATCCACCCTGCTGCGCATGGTGGCCGGGCTGGAGGAAATCAGCGGTGGCGAGATCGCCATCGGTGCCCGGGTGGTCAACCAGCTGGAACCGGCCGAGCGCGACATCGCCATGGTGTTCCAGAACTACGCGCTGTACCCGCACATGAGCGTGTTCGACAACATGGCCTACGGCCTGAAGATCGCCAAGGTGCCCGTGGCAGAGATCAAGCAGCGCGTGGACAAGGCCGCCGGCATTCTGGAACTGGGTCACCTGCTGCAGCGCAAGCCGCGTGAGCTGTCGGGCGGCCAACGCCAGCGCGTGGCCATGGGCCGGGCCATCGTGCGCCAGCCGCAGGTCTTTCTGTTCGACGAGCCGCTGTCCAACCTGGACGCCAAGCTGCGCAGCCAGACCCGCCTCGAAATCCAGAAGCTGCACCGCGAACTCGGCATCACCTCGCTGTTCGTGACCCACGATCAGGTCGAGGCCATGACGCTGGCCCAGCGCATGATCGTGATGAACGCCGGCGTGATGGAACAGTTCGGCACGCCCGAGGAGATGTACCACCGCCCGGCCTCCACCTTTGTGGCCAGCTTCATCGGCTCGCCCTCCATGAACCTGCTCAAGCACGCGCCCGGCACCCGCGAAGGCGTGATCACCGGCATCCGCCCCGAGCACCTGGACGTGCGCGCCGAGGGCTGGGCCGTGACGGTCGAGACCACCGAGCTGCTGGGCGCGGAACGGCTGATCTACGGGCGTCTGGGTGCCGAGGGGCTGATCGTGCGCGTCGAGGAAAACGCGGCGGTGCCCGCGCCGGGCAGCGTGATCCACGTGAGCCCACGCGCCGACCGCATCCACCATTTCGACGCGGCCACCGGCAAACGCGTCTGAGCCCCACTTCCGACTTCGCTCCACCATGAACCCCAGCCTTCCCCACTGGCCCTACCCGCGCTGGATTGCCCACCGTGGCGCCGGCAAGCTGGCCCCTGAAAACACCCTGGCCGCCTTCCGGCATGGTGCGAGCTTCGGCTACACCATGTTCGAGTGCGATGTGAAGCTGAGCGCCGACGGCGTGCCGTTTCTGCTGCACGACGCCTCGCTGCAACGCACCACCAACAGCCGCGGCATCGCCGGCGACCTGAGCTATGGCGAGCTGGCCCAGCTGGATGCCGGCAGCTGGCATTCGCGCACCTATGCGGGCGAAGTCATCCCGAGCTTCGAGAATGTGGCGCGCTACTGCCTGCACAACGGCTTCTTTCTGAACATCGAGATCAAGCCCACCCCCGACACCGAACGGGCCACGGGCGAGATCGTGGCCGCCTATGCCTCGCACCTGTGGGCCTCGGCCTCGGTGCCACCGCTGCTCACCTCGTTCAAGATCGAGGCCCTGGAAGGGGCCGCCGAGGCCGCCCCGCACCTGCCCCGCGGGCTGCTGGCCGACACCCTGTTCCGCGGCTGGCTGGAAAAAGCCCTGGAACTGGGCTGTGTGGCCGTGGTGCTGAACCACGCCCTGTGGGATGCCGACACCGTGGCCAAGGCCCAGGCCGCCGGCCTGCGCACGCTGAGCTACACCGTGAATGACGAATGGGCCGCACAGCGGCTGATCGAGCTGGGCACCGACGGCATCATCACCGACCGGGTGGACCTGTTCAGCCCGCAGGGCTGAGGCCAAGCCGGAAGGCCCGACCAGGGCCTCTGGGCTTCAATTGACCGACATCAAGAAAACCCGTTTTCCTCAGCGGCGCCATGCGCCCTGCAAAAACCACTGGCTGGTGGCCACCGCCACCACCAACAGGCCATAGCCCGCCACCTTGCCATCCCGCCCCAGCATCAGCACCGCCAGCGTCAGAGCCAGCACGCCAACAACAAAATTGATAGCAAGCTTCCAATGCCAGGCAAGGCGCAAGGGGCTTGCACCGCCCAGAATCGGCCCCGCCAGAGTGAGCAGCACCGAGACACAAAGTGCCGGTGCGACAAAGTTGGCAAGGTGAAGAAACAACTCGATGGGGCCCATGTTGGATAGCGTTTGTGGCCAGGCAGCGGGGTACCCGGTGCAATGGCGGCCATAGGAAAGGGCAAAGATAGCGTGCCCGCCTGGACCTCGATCAATTTTATAATCACGCCATGGCAGCAGTCTGGGCATTGGGTATCAACCACACGACGGCACCGCTCGATCTGCGCGGTCGCTTTGCCTTTGCCGTCGATCAGATGGCCCCCACGCTGCACGGCCTGCGTGAATCCTTTGGCACCCAGCGCCACCCCGACGTCGAAGCCGCCATCATCTCCACCTGCAACCGCACCGAGATCTACTGTGCCGGCGACCAGCAGGCGCTGGACCACACCCTGGGCTGGCTGGCCCAGACCGGCGGCGTGAACCCGTCCGTGCTGCGCTCCCACGCCTACCTGTTGCAACACGACGAAGTGGCCCGCCATGCCTTCCGCGTGGCCAGTGGCCTGGACTCGATGGTGCTGGGCGAGGCCCAGATCCTGGGCCAGATGAAAGACGCCGTGCGCGCCGCCGAAAGCGCCGGCGCCCTGGGCACCACGCTGAACCAGCTGTTCCAGCGCAGTTTTGCCGTGGCCAAAGAGGTGCGCAGCTCGACCGAGATCGGCGCCCACTCCATCAGCATGGCCGCGGCTGCCGTGCGCCTGGCAGGCCAGCTGTTTGAAGACCTCAGCAAGATCCGCATCCTGTTCGTGGGCGCCGGCGAGATGATCGAACTGGCGGCCACCCACTTCGCAGCCCGCAACCCCAAGGCGATTGCCATTGCCAACCGCACCCTGGAGCGTGGCGAAAAGCTGGCTGGCCGGTTTGGCGGCGAGGTGATGCGCCTGGCCGACCTGCCCAACCGCCTGCACGAATTCGACGCCGTGATCAGCTGCACGGCCAGCACCCTGCCCCTGATCGGCCTGGGTGCGGTGGAGCGCGCCCTCAAGCAACGCCGCCACCGCCCCATGTTCATGGTCGATCTGGCGGTGCCCCGCGACATCGAGCCTGAGGTCAAGGCCCTGGAAGACGTCTACCTCTACACCGTGGACGACCTGGCCACCGTGGTGCAGACCGGCCAGGCCAATCGGCAGGCCGCCGTGGCCCAGGCCGAAGCCATCATCGACGCCGGCGTGCAGAGCTTTCTGCACTGGATGGACCAGCGCGGTACCGTGCCCCTGATCCGGCAGCTCAACAGCCAGGCCGAGGCCTGGCGCGAAGCCGAACTGGCGCGGGCCCGCAAACTGCTGGCGCGCGGCGAAGATGTCGATGCCGTGTTGCAGGCCATGGCCAAGGGCCTGACCCAGAAGATGCTGCATGGCGCCATGGCGGAGCTGCACACCGGCGATGCCTCGTCGCGTGAACGCGCGAGCCAGGCCATCCAGCACTTCTTTCTGCGCAAAGACCGTTAGCGACGCGGGTGTGGCCGGGCCACTGCGCCCAGCCTGCTTGCCCCTGCACCTGACCGGGTGCAGCCCTTCTCCAGCCTGCCGCTGCGGATGCATCTGCCAGCGGCCTTGCAAAGTGCCCCATGAAAGACTTCCTACGCCAGCAACTTGAACGCTATGTCGCGCGCCTTGAGGAGCTCGACTTTCTGCTGTCGCGCGAAGACATCATGGGCGACATGGCGCAGTACCGCACGCTGTCGCGCGAGCACGCCGAAGTGACCCAGGTAGCAGGGCGCTACCAGCGCTACCGGCAATGCGAATCCGACCTGGAAACCGCGCGCGAGATGCTGGCCGATCCGGACATGGCCGACATGGCCCGCGAAGAGATCGCCAGCGCCAGCGAGGAACTGCTCAAGCTGGAGAGCGAACTGCAGCGCCTGTTGCTGCCCAAAGACCCCGATGACGCCCGCAACGCCTTTCTGGAAGTGCGCGCCGGCACGGGCGGTGATGAATCGGCCCTGTTCGCCGGCGATCTCGCCCGCATGTACACCCGCTACGCCGAGCGCGCCGGCTGGCGCACCGAGATCGTCAGCGCCAGCGAAAGCGAACTGGGGGGCTACAAGGAAGTGGTCTTGCGCCTGGAGGGCGAGCAGGTCTATGGCGCGCTGAAGTTCGAATCGGGCGGCCACCGCGTGCAGCGTGTGCCTGCCACCGAGACCCAGGGTCGCATCCACACCAGTGCCTGCACCGTGGCGGTGCTGCCGGAACCCGACGAAGCCCAGGCGGTGCAGATCAACCCCGCCGACCTGCGCATCGACACCTTCCGCGCCAGCGGGGCCGGCGGTCAGCACATCAACAAGACCGACTCGGCCGTGCGCATCACCCACCTGCCCACCGGCATCGTCGCCGAGTGCCAGGACGACCGCAGCCAACACCGCAACAAGGCCAAGGCCTTGCAGGTGCTGTCGGCCCGGATCCAGGAAAAGGAACGCAGCGAACGGGCGGCCAAGGACGCCGCCCTGCGCAAGGGCCTGATCGGCAGCGGCGACCGCAGTGACCGCATCCGCACCTACAACTTTCCGCAGGGCCGCCTGACCGACCACCGCATCAACCTCACGCTGTACAAGCTGGGCGCCATCATGGAAGGTGACCTGGCCGATGTGCTGGAGGCGCTGCGCGCCGCCCATGAGGCCGAACAGTTGGCCGAACTGGAAGTGGGCTTGTCTTGAGCGCGCCGACCACCCTGGCCGCCGCCTTGCGCGAGGCCCAGGCCCAGGGCCTGCCCCGGCTGGAAGCCCAGATGTTGGTGCTGCTGGCCGTGACCCGGGCCCCGCATGACCGCGCCTGGCTGATGGCCCACGACACCGATGTGCTGACGGCGCCTCAACAAGCCCATCTGGCCGGCCTGGTGGCCCGTCGACTGGCGGGCGAGCCCATGGCCTACCTGACCGGCCGGCACGAGTTCTATGGCCTGGACCTGGCCGTGGACGCCCGGGTGCTGGACCCGCGTGACGACACCGAGACCCTGGTCGACTGGGGCCTGGAAGTGATCACCCCCCTGCCCCACCCCCGGGTGGCCGACCTGGGCACCGGCAGCGGTGCCATCGCACTGGCCGTGGCCAGCCAGCGTCGCGATGCCGAGGTGAGCGCTGTGGACGCCAGTGCCGAGGCGCTGGCCGTGGCCCAAGGCAATGCCCATAGACTGGGGCTGACGGTGCGCTTTCTTCAAGGTGACTGGTGCGCCCCCCTGGGCGAGGCGCCCTTTGCCTTGCTGCTGTCCAATCCGCCCTACATCGCCGACCACGACCCCCACCTGCCGGCCCTGCGTCACGAGCCCTTGCAGGCCCTGGTGAGCGGGCCCGACGGCCTGGATGACCTGCGCCGCATCATCGCCCAGGCCCCGGCGCATCTGCTGACCGGCGGCTGGCTGCTGCTGGAGCACGGCTGGGACCAGGCGGCCCCGGTGCGCGAACTGCTGCAAGCCCGGGGCTTCGAGCAGGTGCAAAGCCGCAAAGACCTCGCCGGCATTGAGCGTTGCTCAGGCGGACTCTGGCCAGGGCTGAGATAATCGCCCCATCGCCGGCTGCGCGCCGGGCCCCGCCCCAAGAGGAAACTTCATGAGCAACACCCAACAACGCATCGATGACCTGGTCAAGAACAGCCCCGTGCTGCTGTTCATGAAAGGCACTGCCAGCTTTCCCCAATGCGGCTTCTCTGGCCGTGCCGTCCAGATCCTCAAGGCCTGTGGCGTCGACCCCAAGAGCCTGAAGACCGTGAACGTGCTGGAAGACCCGGAGATCCGTCAAGGCATCAAGGAATACAGCCAGTGGCCGACCATCCCTCAGCTGTACGTGAAGGGTGAGTTCATCGGCGGCTCGGACATCATGATGGAGATGTACGAATCGGGCGAGCTGCAACAGGTGCTGGGCGGCCAGCCGGGCTGAGCCCCAGGCGCACGCCCGGGTACTTCCGGAAACTTCCGGCCCCAGAAAAAGCCACTGCCTGCAGTGGCTTTTCTGCATCTGGCCCGGGCGCATCCGCTTGAGGGCGGGCATGGCTTGTGCTTGAATAAAAGCGTGTTTCCGATCTGGAGAGCGTCATGGAATCCCGCAGCCTTGTCCCCCATTCGACCGCTTTCAACCTGCCCATCGCCCAGATGCGCAGTGTTTTCGAGCCCGCGGAAGTGGAGCGCAAACTCGCCAAGCTCAGCGAGCGCGAACATGAATCCTTGCGCAGCACCTACCAGCGCATGCTGGAGCGCGGGCCCGATCGCTTCGAGGTGCGGCCCTGCGGTGTGCCCGAGATGGCGCCTCTTTATGAGGCCTTGCCCAACTTCACCGAAGTGCTGGATGACGTCAAACGCCACCTGGCCCTGTCTCAAGACAGCCGCGACGGCCTGGAGGTGACCCCCATGCTGCTGCTGGGGGCCCCGGGCATCGGCAAAACCCATTTCGCCCGCCAACTGGCCGACTTGCTGGGCACAGGCATGTCGCTGGTGCCGATGAGTTCGATGACCGCCGGTTGGCTGCTCTCAGGCGCCTCGTCTCAATGGAAGGGCGCCCGGCCCGGCAAGGTGTTTGAAGCCCTGGTCGACGGTCAGTACGCCAATCCGGTCATCGTCGTCGACGAGATCGACAAGGCCAGCGCCGATGCCCAGTACGACCCACTGGGTGCGCTCTACAGCCTGCTCGAACACGACACGGCCGGCAATTTTGTGGACGAGTTTGCCGAGGTGTCGATCGATGCCAGCCGCGTGGTCTGGATCACCACCGCCAACGATGAGCGCGGCATTCCCGAGCCCATTCTCAATCGCATGAATGTGTTCGAGATCGAGCCGCCGACGCTGGAGCAGGCGCGGGAGATCGCCCGCCGGCTGTACCTGTCGATCCGCGGCAGCCACGACTGGGGCCGGCGCTTCGCCGAAGAGGCCCCGGCCTCCGTGCTCGATGTGTTGGCCGAACTGGCCCCGCGGGAAATGCGACGCGCCCTGATGACGGCCTTTGGCAACGCCCGCCTGGATGGCCGTGACGAGTTGCAAGCGGATGACTTGCCACGCGGCGGCTCGCAACGGCTTCGCATGGGCTTTGTCCAGTGACGTTGGCCAGTGAGACGGGCGGCCTTGCTGCGCACGGCCGCTAAACTGGGGGTACGGCGGTCACCCCCCGCTGCAAAGCCCCTCCCATGACCCTGAGCCAAAGTCTGCTGCTCATCCTGGCCTTGATCGCTGCCAGCGCCTTTTTCTCGATCGCCGAGATCTCGCTGGCCGCATCGCGACGTCTGCGCCTGCGCCAGATGGCCGACGCGGGCGATCTGCGCGCGGCACACGTGCTGCGCCTGCAGGACCAACCTGGGCCCTATTTCACGGTGGTCCAGATCGGTCTGAATGCGATCGCCATCGTCGGTGGGGTGGTCGGTGAAGGGGCGCTGAGCCCTTTCTTCAATGATCTGCTGGCCCTTTGGCTGCCGGGCGAGACAGCCTCCAAGCTGGGTGCCGTGCTGTCCTTCGTCGTGGTCATCGCCCTGTTCATCGTCTTCGCCGATCTGCTGCCCAAGCGCCTGGGCATGAACGAGCCCGAGCAGGTGGCCGTTCGGCTGGTCGCGCCCATGCAAGGCCTGATGTCCCTGTTCAAACCCCTGGTCTGGTTGCTCAGCCGCATCACCGACAGGCTGTTCTCGCTGCTGGGCCTGCCCGCGGCACGGGACGAGCGCGTCACGCCGGCCGACATCCTGGCCATGACCGAGGCGAGCGCACGATCAGGCCTGTTGGCCGAGCGCGAGCATCAGATGATCACCAATGTGTTCGAGCTCGACAGCCGCAGCGTGACCAGTGCCATGACGCCGCGTGAACGCATGGCCTGGTTCAGGGTGGACGACCCGGAGCCTGTGATCCGGGCCCGCATCCTGGCGCAGCCATTCTCGAGCTACCCGGTCTGTCGGGACGGTCTGGAGCAAGTGCTGGGTTATGTCGATGCCAAGGACCTGTTCCAGCGCGTGCTCAACGGCCTTCCGCTCGACCTGTCCAGCGAGGGACTGTTGCGCAAGATCCTGGTGGTGCCCGACCGGCTCAGCCTGGGCGAAGTCCTGGCCTTGTTCCGGGAGGCCCATGAAGACTTTGCAGTGATCGTGAACGAGTACAGCGTGGTGATGGGGCTGGTGACCCTCAACGACATGATGAGCACGGTGATGGGTGATCTGGTGGACCAGCAGGATGAAGACCTGATCGTGCAGCGTGATGAGAACTCCTGGCTGATCGATGGCATGACGCCGATCGCCGACGTGCAGAGGGCACTTGAGCTGGACAGCCTGCCCCACGCCGACCAGTACGACACGTTGGCAGGTTTTCTGATGGAGATGCTGCGGCGCATTCCCAAGCGCACCGATGCCGTGAGCTGGGAGGGCTTCCGCTTTGAGGTGATGGATGTGGACAGCTACCGCATCGACCAGGTGATGGTCACGCGCCTGCCCCCCGTGGGGCCGGCATGAGTCAGTGCCGGCGCTGCGCGCCCCTCAGGCCTGGGCGGGCGACTTGACGGGGTCGGCAAACACCCAGTGGCGCTGGGCCCCGAACACGGCATCGGGGTACTGCGGCTTGCCGCGGCTGCCGTTGTAGCGGCCCAGGGCCATGTAGAGATCGCCCCGCTCACGGTCCAGGTAATGGCGCAGGATCACGCAGCCAAAGCGCAGGTTGGTCTGCAGATGGAACAGCTTGCCCGGGTCACCATCGCCGATCACACGGGTCCAGAAAGGCATCACCTGCATGTAGCCACGGGCCCCCACGGGCGACACGGCAAATTTGCGGAAGTTGCTCTCCACCTCGATCAGGCCCAGCACCAGAGAGGTGTCCAGGCCGGCCCGACGGCTTTCGTACCAGACCGTCTGCAGGAACTCCTTGCGCACCAGCCACTCCGGTTTGCGGCGCCAGAGGCGGTCGCTCATGGCCGCCAGCCAGCGCAGGTAGACCAGGCGACCATCGGTATCGACGAACTCAGGCACGGGCGGTGCCTGCTGGGCCACCGCCGAACTCAGGGCCGTGCGCACGGAGTCAATCAGGGGCTCTTCCGCCTGGGCTCCGGCACGCGCCGATTCAGACCACAAGAACAGAGAAGGCCCGGCGGCCAGGGCGGCCAGGCTTTTTCGCCTTGAAATCAACATGCCATCATCCTCAAACCCGCGTGGCGCTCACAGAGCCAGTCGCTCCTTCAGGTGCGCCAGCACATCCGCCGCCCCGATCTTGGTGGCGGCCGTGTCACGGCGGTGCTGGTATTCGACCTGGCCTTCCTTCAGGCCCCGGTCCGACAGCACCACGCGGTGCGGCACACCGATGAGCTCCCAGTCGGCGAACATGGCGCCAGGGCGCTCGCCCCGATCGTCCAGCAGCACATCCACGCCCAAAGCCAGCAGGTCGGCATGCAACTGCTCGGCAGCCGCCTTGACCTCGGCACTGCGGTCCATGCCGATGGGACAGATCACCACCGTGAACGGGGCAATCGCATCGGGCCAGATGATGCCGCGCTCGTCGTGGTTCTGCTCGATGGCCGCGGCCGGCAGGCGGGTGACGCCAATGCCGTAGCAGCCCATCTCGAAGAAGGCCGGCTTGCCGTCCTCGCCCAGGAAGGTGGCATTCATGGCCTTCGAGTACTTGGTGCCCAGGTAGAAGACATGCCCCACCTCGATGCCGCGCTCGATGGCCAACACGCCCTTGCCGTCGGGCGAGGCATCGCCCGCCACCACGTTGCGCAGGTCTGCCACCAACTCGGGCTCAGGCAGGTCGCGGCCCCAGTTCACGCCGGTGATGTGGAAGTCGACTTCGTTGGCACCGCAAATCCAGTCGGCCAGCACGGCCACTTCGCGATCGGCCACCACCTTGACGGGCTTCTTCAGATTCAGCGGGCCCAGATAGCCTGGCTTGCAGCCGAAATGGTCTTCGATCTCAGGCACGGTGGCAAAGCGGAAGCCGCCCTCCATGCCCGGCAGCTTGCCGACCTTGACTTCATTCATGTCATGGTCGCCGCGCAACAGCAGCAGCCAGATCTGGCTGCGTGTGATCTCGCCGTGTTCGTTCAGCGTGTCGGTGGCGAGCACCAGGGATTTGACGGTGGTCGCCAAGGGAACATTCAGCAACTCGGCCACATCGGCACAGGTGCTCTTGCCCGGGGTGGCGGTCTTGGTGAGCGCGCCTGCGGCTGCGGGCCGAGGGCCCGCCGGTGCCAGGGCCTCGGCCTTTTCGATGTTGGCGGCGTAGTCGCTGTCAGGGCAATAGACGATGGCGTCTTCGCCCGTGGCGGCGATCACCTGGAACTCTTCGCTCAGGTCGCCACCGATGGCACCGCTGTCGGCGGCCACGGCACGGTAGGTGAGGCCGAAACGATCGAAGATCCGCCGGTAGGCCGCGGCCATGACCTGGTAGCTGGCCTTGGCCGCCGCCTGGTCGCGGTCGAAGCTGTAGGCATCCTTCATGATGAACTCGCGACCGCGCATCAGGCCGAAGCGCGGACGGCGCTCATCACGGAACTTGGTCTGGATCTGGTAGAAGTTCTTGGGCAACTGCTTGTAGCTGCGCAATTCCTGGCGAGCAATGTCAGTGACCACTTCTTCGGAGGTGGGCTGAATCACGAAGTCGCGGTCATGGCGGTCCTTGATGCGCAGCAACTCAGGACCCATCTTCTCGAAGCGACCGGTCTCCTGCCAGAGCTCGGCAGGCTGAACCACCGGCATGGTCACCTCGACGGCGCCGGCCCGGTTCATCTCTTCGCGCACGATGGCCTCGACCTTTCGGATGACACGCAAGCCGATGGGCATGTAGTTGTACACACCGGCCCCCAGCTTCTTGATCATGCCAGCTCGGGTCATCAGTTTGTGGCTGACGACCTCCGCATCGGCAGGCGCTTCCTTGAGGGTGGAAATGAAGAATTGGGAGGCTTTCATCTGGGGGAATGCGGAAAGTTCAAGAGAAGTCCTCTTGTGACACGTGCGGTGCCGTGCATAATGGACTCAGTTTAAAAATTTGGGGTTTGATTATGCTTGACCGGGACGGCTTTAGGCCGAACGTCGGCATCATCCTGCTCAACCATAAAAACCAGGTGTTCTGGGGCAAGCGCATCCGGACCCACAGCTGGCAGTTCCCTCAAGGTGGCATTGATCGTGGCGAAAGCCCTGAGCAGGCCATGTTCCGGGAATTGCACGAAGAAGTGGGGCTCCATCCGGAGCATGTGCGAATTGTGGCCCGAACGCGGGAATGGTTGCGCTATGAGGTGCCAGACCGGTACATTCGGCGAGACGCTCGAGGCCACTACAAGGGCCAAAAGCAGATCTGGTACCTGCTGCAACTGCTGGGACACGATTGGGACCTGAACCTCAGGGCCACCAACCACCCGGAATTTGATGCTTGGCGCTGGAACGATTACTGGGTACCGCTCGATGTGGTGGTGGAGTTCAAGCGCGGCGTCTACGAGATGGCCCTGACTGAACTGGCACGCTACCTTCCGCGACCGGAACCGCGAAACCGCTTTCTGAGAGGCGGTATGCGCACCCGGGACAACGAGGGCGGACCGGACAACCACATGTCGCGACTGCCACCGTCGGGCAGCTATGAACTGCCCCCTGGGGCCAGCTTTGAGCCGGAACCCAGACCGATGCACCCCAGTCATTCGGGCCTGCAACTTGACCCGATCAACAAGCACTGAATCCAGACCATCCGACCCTGACCCGGTCGGATTTTTTCTGGGGCCAACGGGTGCAACTCAACGGTGAAGCACCAGGTTGTCCCGGTGCACCATTTCCGCTTCGGCCACATAGCCCAGCAGGCGCTCGATCTCGGCAGACGCCTTGCGGCACATCAGGCGAGCCTCGGCGCTCGCGTAGTTCGACAGGCCACGGGCCACTTCGGTCCCGGATGAGTCCTTGATGGCGATCACGTCGCCCCGAGAGAACTCCCCCTCCACCGTCGTCATGCCGATGGGCAAGAGACTCTTGCCCTCATCACGCAACTTGGCCACGGCACCGTCATCCACCACCACGGCGCCACGCATTTGCAGGTGATCCGCCATCCACTGCTTGCGGGCCTGGTTCTTCGCCGTCTGAGCCACCAACAGAGTCCCTATCGACTCCCCCTGGGTGAGTCGTACCAGCGCATCAGGCTCGCGCCCCCAGGCGATCACGGTGGAAGCACCCGAGCCCGCCGCACGCTTGGCGGCCAGGATCTTGGTGATCATGCCGCCCTTGCCAATGCTGGAACCCGCGCCCCCGGCCATGGCTTCCAAGGCCAGATCGCCAGCACGCGCCTCATGCACAAACTGGGCAGCAGGATCCCGCCGCGGGTCCGCGGTGTACAAGCCTTTTTGATCGGTCAGAATCACCAAAGCATCGGCCTCCACCAGGTTGGCCACCAATGCTCCCAGGGTGTCGTTGTCACCAAACTTGATTTCGTCGTTGACCACCGTATCGTTCTCGTTGATCACGGGGACCACGCGGTGACGCAGCAAGGTCAGCAAGGTGGAGCGGGCATTCAGGTACCGCTCGCGATCAGCCAGATCTGCGTGTGTGAGCAAGACCTGGGCGCTGCCCAGGCCGTTTTCACGCAACTTGGTCTCATACATCTGGGCCAGGCCCATCTGCCCCACCGCAGCGGCGGCCTGCAACTCATGCACTTCTTTGGGGCGAACAGGCCACCCCAGGCGCTTCATGCCTTCGGCAATGGCACCACTGGACACCATCACCACCTCGCGCCCGGACAGAACCAGTTGAGCCAACTGACGGCACCACTCACTGATGGCAGCCTCGTCCAGTCCACGCCCTTCATTGGTCACCAGGCTGGAGCCCACCTTGACGACGATGCGGCGGGCATCCGCCAGCACCCGTGATTCATTTTTAGCAGTCATTTCAGCATCGGCCAGCCATACCGGCCCCAGGGCACAGGAACATTCAGGAATCAGAGGGTTCGGCGAAACGCGGATCCACCTCGACCGGGGCCTGCTCGGCCACCTGCTGCGCCTTCACGTGCTGGTAGATCGCCTTGATCAAGGCCTCGCAACCTTCACGCGTCAACGCAGAGATCTCAAAGACCGGGCCCTTGTACTTGTAACGCTTGACGAAATCCTTGACCAAGGCAGCCCGCTTGTCTTCCGGCACCATGTCCAGCTTGTTCAGGACCAGCCAGCGCGGCTTCTCATAAAGCGCCTGATCGTACTTCTTCAGCTCACCCACAATGGCCTTGGCCTGGGCAACCGGATCAACGGCCTCATCAAAGGGAGCCAGATCCACGACATGCAACAGCAGACGCGTGCGCTGCAAGTGACGCAAAAACAGATGCCCCAAGCCAGCACCCTCGGAAGCGCCCTCGATCAAACCCGGGATGTCGGCCACCACAAAGCTCTGTTCAGGACCAACACGCACCACACCCAGATTGGGGTGCAGTGTGGTGAAGGGGTAGTCAGCAATCTTCGGACGAGCGTTCGAGATCGCGGCAATCAGCGTCGATTTGCCGGCGTTGGGCATGCCGAGCAGACCGACATCGGCCAACACCTTGAGCTCCAGCTTGAGGCTCTTCTTCTCACCCGGCCAACCCGGCGTCTTTTGACGCGGCGCCCGGTTGATCGCACTCTTGAAGCGCAAGTTACCAAAGCCCCCATCACCGCCTTTGGCGATCGTGATGGTCTCACCCGGAGCCAAAAGTTCGTAAAGGACTTCGCCCGTTTCAGCATCGGAAATGATGGTGCCAACCGGCATCTTCAAGGTGATGTCATCACCTGCCGCACCGAACATGTCCGAGCCCATGCCGTGCTCGCCACGCCGGGCTTCGTGCCGGCGGGAGTAGCGGAAATCGACCAGGGTATTGAGGTTGGGATCGGCCACGGCATAGACGTGACCACCGCGCCCGCCATCGCCGCCATTGGGCCCGCCAAACTCTTTGTACTTTTCATGACGAAACGAGACGCAACCGTTCCCGCCATCGCCCGCAGCAATGTCTATATAGGCTTCATCAACAAATTTCATGTCATGTCCAGTCTAGAAAAATGGGGACCCAACGAAAAAAGCCCCGACCAAGCGGGGCTTCGACAGGTCGCTGAGTGACCGCGCCGTCAGACTCAGGCTGCGGGCGTCACGTTGACCGTGTGCTTGTTCAGCGCGCCCTTGGTGGCGAACGACACGTGGCCGTCAACCAGAGCAAACAGAGTGTGATCCTTGCCGATGCCGACATTCGAGCCAGCATGGAAGCGGGTACCACGTTGACGAACGATGATCGAGCCAGCGCTGATCAATTCGCCACCGAAGGCCTTCACACCGAGCATCTTGGGCTTGGAATCGCGCCCGTTTCGCGTAGAGCCGCCGCCTTTTTTCTGTGCCATGACCCGTTCTCCTTAGCCTGCAATCGCGCCGATTTGCAGTTCGGTGAACTGCTGACGGTGACCTTGACGCTTTTGATAGTGCTTACGACGACGCATCTTGAAGATGCGAACCTTGTCGTGCTTGCCATGCGCCACGACAGTTGCCGTGACGGTTGCGCCGGACACCAGGGGCGTGCCAACCTTCAGTTCAGCGCCGTTGCCGACAGCCAGAACTTGGTCAATCACGATTTCCTGGCCTACGTCCGCAGCAATCTGTTCTACTTTGATTTTTTCGCCAGCAGCAACGCGATATTGCTTGCCGCCGGTTTTTATGACCGCGTACATGTAAACCTCTTTGAATTGAAGCTCTGCCGGAGAATTCCGCAGAGCCCGAAACTATAGCAAGAAAGTCAACCGCTGACAAGCGGGGCCCCTGACACGCTCAAGTGCAGGTGAGGCGCGTGGCACGCGCTTCCTATAATTTCGCAACTTGAAAGAGCCCGCCACCTTGACCGCCCCCACCGCATCCGCCTCCCAAGCCCTCGAATTGATCGCCCGCGACATGGGCGAAGTCGACAAGGTCATCGCCCACCGACTCAACTCGAGCGTCCCTCTGGTCGGGCAAATTTCCCAGTACATCATTGCCGCCGGAGGCAAACGACTGCGCCCGGCGCTGCTGCTGCTGGTGGCGGGCGCACTCGGTTACCAAGGCTCACAACACCACAACCTGGCGGCTGTGGTCGAGTTCATCCACACAGCCACCCTGCTGCACGACGATGTAGTGGACGAATCCACCCTGCGCCGAGGCCGCGCCACGGCCAACGAGGCCTTTGGCAACCCTGCCAGTGTCCTGGTTGGCGACTTTCTTTATTCACGCGCCTTCCAGATGATGGTGGACGCCAATGACATGCGGGTGATGGAAGTACTGGCAGACGCCACCAACGTGATCGCCGAAGGCGAAGTGCTGCAATTGATGAACATGCACGACGCCTCGCTGGACGAGGCCGCCTACCTGCGCGTCATCCGCTCCAAGACAGCAAAGTTGTTCGAAGCCAGCGCGCGCCTGGCCGCCATCCTGATCAAGGCCCCTAGCCACATCGAAGAGGCGTGTGCAACCTACGGCCAAGCCCTGGGCACCGCCTTCCAGGTCATCGACGACGTGCTGGACTACGCCGGCAACACCGCCGAAATGGGCAAGAACATCGGCGACGACCTGCGCGAAGGCAAAGCGACGCTGCCTTTGATCATCGGCATGCAGCGGGGCACACCCGAACAAGCGGCCACGATCCGCCACGCCATTGAACAAGGCGAGACTGAAAGGCTGCCCCAGATCATCGAGATCGTGCGCAGCACCGGTGCACTTGAGGCCACCCAACAAGCGGCGGCAGCCGAAGCACAACGCGCAATTTCTGCCTTGAGTGCACTTCCTTCAAATTCTTACTCCGAAGGTTTGCTACAATTAGCGGCTCAATTGCTTCAGCGTCGAAATTGAGAGATGACGACAAGCCTGAAAACACATTGAGAGCATAGTGCTTCATGCATTGAAGCCATGTTTGACTGTCGGGGTGTAGCTTAGCCTGGTAGAGCGCTACGTTCGGGACGTAGAGGCCGGAGGTTCGAATCCTCTCACCCCGACCATGATCAGACATATTGCACATCTGAGGCAAATTCCTGCCTCCATCTCCCCCAGCTACATTCCATTTACAGACAGTTGCTCCTGAGCGATGATAGGATGCATTTTTTCATTCTGAGCATCCCTCACCCGCCTCATGGCCGCTGTTGAACCAGCCAATAAATCGTCATCCGTTGCGCTGCCCGGATTGGGGCGGGCACTGATCACAGCAGGCAAACTGGCCCAGAAAGCGGCCGAGGACATCTACCAGAAGGCGCTGGCCCACCGCACCAGCTTCATCGTGGAGTTGATGGGCTCGGGGGCCGTGTCGGCCGCCGACTTGGCCCACACGATGTCGCAAGCCTTCAGCGCGCCCTTGCTGGACCTCGATGCCATCGACCCGCAGCGGCTGCCCAAAGACCTGCTGGACCCCAAGATCTGCCAAGCCTACCGGATCCTGGTACTCAGCAAGCGCAGCAATCGCCTGATCATCGCAACGGCCGACCCTTCAGACCAAGAGGTGGTCGAGAAGATCAAGTTCTCGACCCAGATGGGCGTTGACTGGATCATTGCCGAGTACGACAAACTGTCCAAGATGGTCGAGGCCACGACCACCTCGGTCGCCGAGGCCATGGACACGATCATCGGCGGCGGTGACTTCCAGTTCGAAGACGAGCCCATCATCACCGAGGATGTGGCTGAAACCAACAGCGCCGAGGTTGAAGACGCCCCCATCGTCAAGTTTCTGCACAAGATGCTGCTGGACGCCTTCAACATGCGCGCTTCAGATTTGCATTTCGAACCTTACGAACACTATTACCGGGTTCGATTCCGCATTGACGGAGAACTGCGGGAGATCTCCACACCCCCAATTGCCATCAAGGACAAGCTGGCCTCCCGCATCAAGGTGATCTCACGGCTGGACATTTCCGAGAAGCGCGTGCCTCAGGACGGGCGGATGAAGCTGAAGATCGGGGCGGATCGCGTGATTGACTTCCGGGTCAGCACCTTGCCCACACTGTTCGGCGAAAAGATCGTGATCCGTATTCTTGACCCCAGCAGCGCCAAGCTGGGCATCGAGGCCCTGGGCTACGAACCCGAAGAGAAGGAGCGTTTGCTTCACGCCATCGGGCGCCCCTACGGCATGATTCTGGTCACGGGGCCCACCGGCTCGGGCAAGACGGTGTCGCTCTACACCTGCCTGAACATGCTCAACAAGCCGGGTGTGAACATCGCCACGGCCGAAGACCCCTCGGAAATCAACCTTCCAGGCGTCAACCAGGTCAACGTGAACGAGAAAGCGGGCCTGACATTCGCGGCAGCCTTGAAATCCTTCCTGCGGCAGGATCCGGACATCATCATGGTCGGCGAAATCCGCGACCTGGAGACGGCCGACATTTCCATCAAGGCTGCCCAGACGGGCCACCTGGTGCTGTCAACCCTGCACACGAACGACGCCCCGACCACGCTGACCCGGATGCGCAACATGGGCATCGCCCCATTCAACATCGCGTCCAGCGTCATTCTCATCACGGCGCAGCGCCTGGCGCGGCGACTCTGTCCCAACTGCAAGGCTCCAGCCGACATTCCGCGCGAAGCCCTGCTCGACTCGGGCTTTGGGGAGGATGAGTTGGACGGCAGCTGGGTGTCCTACCGCCCTGTGGGCTGCTCGGCCTGCAACAACGGCTACAAAGGCCGGGTCGGCATCTACCAGGTCATGCCGATTTCAGAGGAAATCCAGCGCATCATCCTGCGCGATGGCAGCGCACTGGAAATTGCCGAGCAAGCCCGCCGTGAAGGGGTGCGCAGCCTGCGTGAATCCGGGCTGTACAAGGTCAAGATGGGCTTGACCTCGCTGGAGGAAGTACTGGCCGTGACGAACGAATAAACCGAAGCAACAAGCCAATGGCAAGCACAAAAAAAGACATCAAAGAATTTGTCTTCGAGTGGGAGGGCAAGGACCGCAACGGCAAACCCGTGCGCGGAGAATTGCGTGCGGCCGGCGAAAACCAGGTTCAGGCGTCACTGCGTCGGCAAGGCGTGTTCCCGACCAAGATCAAAAAGCGCAAGATGCGCTCGGGCAAAAAGATCAAGCCCAAGGACATCGCCCTGTTCACCCGGCAGTTGGCCACGATGATGAAGGCCGGCGTGCCCCTGCTGCAGACCTTCGACATCGTCGGCCGCGGCAATGCCAACCCGAGCGTCACCAAGCTGCTCAACGATGTCCGCTCGGATGTGGAGACCGGCACCTCGCTGAGCGGTGCTTTTCGCAAGTACCCGATGTACTTCGATGACCTCTACTGCAACCTGATCGAAGCCGGCGAAGCAGCCGGTATCCTGGAATCCCTGCTTGATCGGCTGGCGATCTACATGGAGAAGACCGAGGCGATCAAGTCGAAGATCAAATCGGCCTTGATGTACCCGATCTCGGTGATCGTCGTTGCCTTTGTCGTGATCGTGGTCATCATGATCTTCGTGATTCCGGCCTTCAAGCAGGTGTTCTCTTCTTTTGGCGCCGACCTGCCCGCCCCCACCCTTTTTGTCATTGCCATGAGCGAGTTTTTCGTTCAATGGTGGTGGCTTATCTTCGGCCTGATGGGCGGTGGCGGCTATTTCTTCATGCAGTCCTGGAAACGCAATGAAAAAATGCAGATGGCCATGGACCGCCTGCTGTTGCGCATTCCCATCTTTGGTGACTTGATCAACAAATCCTGCATCGCCCGCTGGACACGCACGCTCTCCACCATGTTCGCCGCCGGGGTGCCCCTGGTGGAAGCCCTGGACTCGGTGGGGGGTGCATCAGGCAACTCGGTCTACGCGATTGCCACCGAACGGATCCAGCAGGAAGTCTCGACCGGCACCAGCCTGACAGCGGCCATGACCAATGCCAACGTGTTCCCATCCATGGTGCTGCAGATGTGCGCCATCGGCGAGGAATCCGGCTCCATCGACCACATGCTGGGCAAGGCGGCCGACTTCTACGAGGCCGAGGTTGACGACATGGTGGCGGGCCTTTCCAGCCTGATGGAACCCATCATCATCGTGGTGCTGGGCTCCATCATCGGCGGCATTGTTGTGTCGATGTACCTGCCTATCTTCAAGTTGGGGCAGGTGGTTTGATGACCTGGTTTGGTGTCTGGGACCCCGCTTTGGTGGGTCTGGTGGGCTTGCTGTTCGGCAGCTTTTTGAATGTCGTCATCTACCGGCTGCCCAAAATGATGGAGGCCCAATGGGACCGCGACTGCGCGGAGCACATGGGGCAAACACCTGCGACACAGCCCCCAACCTTCAATCTGATGGTTCCCCGCTCGCGCTGCCAGGCCTGCGGCCACACCCTGAGTTGGTATGAGAACATCCCCGTATTGAGCTATGTTGCATTGCGCGGGCGTTGCAAGGCCTGCAAGACCGCCATCAGCCCGCGCTACCCCCTGATTGAAATCGCCACCGCAGGGCTGTTCGCCTTGTGCGCCCAGCGCTGGGGCATCAGCTTCAGCACGCTGGCCTGGTGCGGCTTTGCCGCGACCCTGTTGGCGCTGGCCATGATCGATTGGGACACCACGCTGCTGCCTGATGATCTGACCCTCCCCTTGCTGTGGGCAGGCCTGATCTCGGCCGCTGCGGGCTGGACCCAGGTCGACCTGCGCACGGCGCTGTGGGGCGCCGTGGCGGGCTACCTGTCGCTGTGGCTGATCTACTGGGGCTTCAAGCTTTTGACAGGCAAAGAGGGCATGGGCTATGGCGACTTCAAACTCTATGCCGCCCTGGGTGCCTGGTTCGGCTGGCCAGCGCTGCTGCCCATCATTCTGATCTCTTCGGTGATTGGCGCCGTGATCGGCATCGTCCTGAAGTTCTCCAGCGGGTTGCGCGAAGGTGGCTACATTCCGTTCGGTCCCTTTCTGGCAGGCGCCGGCTTTGCGGCCATGATCTGGGGCCCAGACCGCCTTCAGGCCTTGCTGCTGGACTGGATCGGGGGCTGAGCGCGATGCCACAGGCCCACCGCAAGGTCCGGCACCTTGGATTGACCGGAGGCATAGGTTCGGGCAAAAGCACGGTGGCCCAACTGCTGTCGGGCCATGGCGCGGGCGTGATCGATGCCGATGCCGTGGCGCGCCAACTGACCCAACCTGGCGGCTCGGCCATGCCAGCGATCGAAGCCAGCTTTGGTCCGGGCGTGGTCGGCGCAGATGGCGCCCTGGACAGGGACGCCATGCGGGCCCTGGTTTTCAGCCAACCGGATGCGCGCGCCCGGCTCGAAGCCATTGTCCACCCCCTGGTCGGTCAGAAGCTGCAAGCAGAGGCCCTGGCCCATGAGGCTGCAGGAGCCCCCTTGGTGGTCTACGACATCCCCTTGCTGGTCGAATCCAAACGCTGGCCCGCCGAGCTCGATGGCGTGGTGGTGGTTGACTGCCTGCCCGAGACCCAGATCAGCCGGGTCCAACAACGCAGCGGTCTCGGCCGTGAAGCGGTGCTGGCCATCATGGCGGCACAGGCCAGCCGCGAGCAACGCCTGGCCTGTGCCGACGCAGTGATTTTCAATGAGGGTTGCACCCTGGAGGCTCTGGGCCTGCAGGTGGCCGATTTGGCCCATTACTTCGGGCTATGATGCGCGCAACGGAACGAGCAGTGATCCTCTACGAATACCCCTTCAACGAACGCATTCGCACCTACCTGCGTCTGGAACAACTCTTCCGGCGCCTGGGTGAACTGGTCTTGCGCGATGCCGCACTGGACCACCATTTCGCCCTCGCCACGATCTTCGAAATCATGGACGTTGCAGCCCGTGCCGACCTCAAATCGGACGTGCTCAAAGACCTCGAGAAGCAGAAAGCCGCGCTCAACAGCTACCGGGGCAACCCCTCCATCTCGGAGCAGATCCTGGACAGCGTGATCGCCCAGATTGATGCCGACTTTGCAGCGCTCAATGGGCAGCCTGGCAAAGCTGGGCAGTCGTTGACCGAAAACGAATGGCTGATGAGCATTCGCAGCCGCATCGGTATTCCGGGGGGAACCTGCGGATTCGACCTGCCCGCGTACTATGCCTGGCAGCATGATGATCCGGCCAAGCGACGCGATGACCTTCAAGGCTGGGCGGGCACCCTTGGGCCGTTGGCCGAATCCATTTTTCTGCTGCTGAAAATGCTGCGCGATTCCGGCACCCCCCAGAAAGTGGTGGCGGAGCGCGGTCAATTCCAGCAGACCCTGCCTCAAGGGCGCACCTTCCAGCTGCTGCGGCTGCGACTGAATCCCGCCTGGGGCTTGATCCCCGAAATCAGTGGCAACCGCCTGCTGGTTTCGGTGCGGCTGATGCGGCAGGAAGCGGATGGGCGCCTGCACGCCTGCGGCGAAGACGCCAATTTCGAACTGGCCTTGTGTGCCTGATACCTGAGCTGCCTGAGTGCGGGAAGGTCTGCACTCAACGCGCGCCCCGTCGAATCCCATGAGCACCGACAACTCTGACACCCCACCCCAAGGCGCTCGCACGGTGCGATGCCCCGCCTGCGGAGGCCCCAGCCTCTACCACCCCAGCAATGCCTATCGCCCGTTCTGCAGTGAACGCTGCAAGAACCTCGACTTTGGCGCCTGGGCCAGTGAAACCTTTCGCATGCCCACCGAGGCACCGCCCGACGACGCCCCCTACGGTGATCCGCGCCTGCAGTGAACGGCACGGCGCGCCAGCGTCACACAGGCGCCGCTGCGGTGACCACAGGCCCGACATGGCCCCGTTCCGCGGCCAGCCAATCCAGCACCGGGAAAGCCCCCGGCAGCACGGGTGACACGGTGAGTGGGAACTGCTGCCAAGCCATGCTCTGACCCTCGCGCATTTCAAAGGCGCCCTGCCAGTCACGCACTTTGCACCAGTGCAGGCGGACCAAGGCATGGGGGTAGTCGTGCTCTGTGACCTTCCAGGCCTGCGCCGCCCCGATCACCACGCCCAACTCTTCTTCCAGTTCACGGCGCAAGGCCTGTTCCACCGTTTCACCGGCTTCGAGCTTGCCACCTGGAAATTCCCAGTACCCAGCGTAGGGCTTGCCTTCGGGACGGGAACTCAACAACAAGGCGCCATCGGCTCGAATCAAGATGCCGACGGCCACTTCGGTGTGTTGGCGCTCAGCCATGGGCACGCCCCGCAAAGTCACGTGCGAACTGATAGGCCACACGGCCACTGCGAGAGCCGCGCTCCAAGGCCCACACCAGGGCTTCAGGACGGGCCGCCTCACGTGCAGCCTCCGAGACGCCGAACGAACTCAGCCACTGGCCCACGATGGTCAGGTATTCATCCTGCGAGAAAGGGTAGAAGCTGACCCACAAGCCAAAGCGCTCAGACAGCGAGATCTTTTCCTCCACCACCTCACCCGGATGCACTTCGCCATCCTCGGTGTGGGTGTAGGTGAGGTTCTCGGTCATGTACTCGGGCAAGAGGTGACGGCGGTTGCTGGTCGCATAGATCAGCACGTTGGGTGTGGCTGCTGCCACCGAGCCATCCAGAATCGATTTCAGCGCCTTGTAGCCCGCCTCGCCTTCTTCAAAGCTCAGGTCATCGCAAAAGATAACGAACTTCTCGGGGCGCGCAGAGACCACATCCACGATGTCGGGCAAATCGGTCAAATCGGCCTTGTCGACTTCGATCAGACGCAAGCCCTCGGGGGCATATTCATTCAGACAGGCCTTGATCAGCGAGGATTTGCCAGTGCCTCGTGCGCCCGTCAGCAACACATTGTTGGCCGGCAGGCCGCGCACGAACTGCTGGGTATTGCGCTGGATCTTCTCCTTCTGCGGCTCGATCTCCTTCAGGTCATCGAGCTTCATCACGGCCACGTGGTGCACAGGCTCCAGCACGCCATGCCCAGAACCACGCCGACGGTAGCGCCAGGCGATCGACGCATTCCAGTCGGCCGGTGCCGACAGGGGCTGCGGCAGCACGGATTCGATGCGCGCAATCAACTGCTCGGCGCGCAGCATCAGGTGTTCAAATTTCTCGTTCATGGGCATCGCGCCTGTGGCTCAGGACCGGTAATCGGCGTTGATGCTCACGTAATCGTGGCTCAGATCGCAAGTCCACACGGTGTCTGCTGCCGTGCCACGGCCCAGCACCACGCGCACGGTGATTTCGCTTTGCTTCATCACCCTTTGACCATCCTCCTCACGGTAGGCCGGATTGCGCCCCCCCTGCACCGCCACGTGCACGTCGTCCAGGTAGAGGTCGATGCCGGTCTGATCCAGGTCGGCAATGCCTGCATAGCCCACTGCGGCCAGGATGCGGCCCAGGTTCGGGTCACTGGCATAGAAGGCCGTCTTGACCAGGGGCGAGTGGGCGATGGCGTAGGCCACCAGGCGGCACTCCTCGGCGGTCTTGCCACCTTCGACACGCACGGTGATGAACTTAGTGGCGCCTTCCCCGTCGCGCACGATGGCCTGGGCCAGCTTCTGTGCCACCTCCAGCAAGGCAGCCTTGAGCAACGCCCCGTCACCCGAATCGAGCGACTGGATAACCGGGTTGCCCGCCTTGTGGGTGGCCATCAACACGAAGGAGTCGTTGGTGGAGGTGTCGCCGTCAATGGTCACGCGGTTGAACGAGCCTTCGGCCAGATCCCGCACCAGGCCTTGCAGCAAGGCCGGATCCAGCGCCGCATCGGTGGCCAGAAAGCCCAGCATGGTGGCCATGTTGGGGCGGATCATGCCGGCCCCCTTGCTGATACCGGAGATCGTCACCGGCACGCCCGACAGCGTGATGCGGCGGCTGAAGGCCTTGGGCACGGTGTCCGTGGTCATGATGCCCTCGGCGGCACGCGCCCAGTGGTCTTCACGGGCATCGGCCAATGCGGCGGGCAGACCGGCCTCGATGCGGTCCACCGGCAGGGGCTCCATGATCACGCCGGTCGAAAACGGCAGGATCTGTTCGGGCGACAAGGTGAGTTGGCGCGCCAGGGCGATGCAGGTGGCGCGGGCACGCACCAGACCATCTTCCCCCGTGCCGGCGTTGGCATTGCCCGTGTTGATCACCATGGCGCGCACGCCGGCACCACGGTTGAGGTGCTCGCGGCTGACCTGCACAGGCGCTGCGCAAAAGCGGTTCTGGGTGAACACACCGGCCACGCTGGTGCCTTCGTCGAGCAAAAAGACCGTCAGGTCCTTGCGGTTGGCCTTGCGCACACCAGCCTCGGCCACGCCGATGCGCACGCCGGGAACCGGAAAAATCTCTTGAGGAAGCGGAGCAGAAAGATGAACAGGCATGGTCGACTTTCAAAAAAAAGGCCCTTGCCGGCGGCGGCGTGCCATGCGCCAGCGGGCCCCGAATGAACAACACGGGCCGTGGCCCGTGTCAGGAGTGTGCAGGGCTCAGGCCAGTTTGCCGTGACACTGCTTGAATTTCTTGCCACTGCCGCAAGGGCAAGGATCGTTGCGCCCCACACGCAGCAGGGCCTCGGCGGGCAAAGGCGCACCCGACTGATCCGCCACTGTCTCGACCTCGCCGGTCTCGGTGGGGGCGGTGTAGGTCACGTTGGAGATGTGCTCGGCACGGGCTTCCAGCGCCTGGGCGGCTTCACCGACCTGGTCGTCAGATTGCAGGCGCACCGTCATCAGCAGGCGGGTGACCTCGTTCTTGACCGAGTCCAGCATCTGACCGAACAGTTCGAAAGCCTCGCGCTTGTATTCCTGCTTGGGCTGCTTCTGGGCATAGCCACGCAGGTGAATGCCTTGGCGCAGGTGGTCCAGAGAGCTGAGGTGTTCGCGCCAATGGCTATCGATGGTCTGCAGCAGCACCACACGCTCGAACTGGGTGAAGCTCTCGCCGCCCACCACATCGACCTTGGCCTGGAACACCTCGGTGGCCGCCTTCTGGACAGCTTCGAGGATGTCGTCGTCGGTGATGGCGCTGGATTTCTCGACCAGGGCCTGCAGATCGATGTCGATCTGCCATTCATCTTTCAGGACGCGTTGCAGGCCCGGCAGGTTCCACTGCTCTTCCACCGACTCGGCCGGCACATAGGCACGGACCAGGTCGTCAAAACAGCCTTCGCGCAGGCTGGCGATCTGAGCGTCCAGGTTGCCGGCATCCAGAATGTCGTTGCGCTGCTGGTAGATCACCTTGCGCTGGTCATTGGACACATCGTCGTACTCCAGCAATTGCTTGCGGATGTCGAAGTTGCGGGCCTCCACCTTGCGCTGGGCCGACTCGATGCTGCGCGTGACGATGCCGGCTTCAATGGCCTCACCTTCAGGCATCTTCAGGCGGTCCATGATCGCCTTGACACGGTCGCCCGCGAAGATGCGCATCAGCTGGTCGTCCAGGCTCAGGTAGAAGCGCGAAGAGCCCGGGTCACCCTGGCGGCCCGAACGGCCGCGCAACTGGTTGTCAATGCGGCGCGATTCATGGCGCTCGGTGGCGATGATGCGCAAACCACCCTGCTGCTTGACGGCCTCGTGGTCGCGCTGCCAGGCCTCGCGCACCTGTGCGATCTTCTGCTCGCGCTGAGCCGCATCCAGCGACTCATCGGCCTCCACCTCGGCCAGGGCCTTCTCGATGTTGCCGCCCAGCACGATGTCGGTACCCCGACCCGCCATGTTGGTGGCGATGGTGATCATCTTGGCGCGGCCAGCCTGGGCCACGATGTCGGCCTCACGGGCGTGCTGCTTGGCGTTGAGCACCTGGTGAGGCAGCTTCTCACGATCCAGCAACTGGGAGATCAGCTCGGAGTTCTCGATCGAGGTGGTGCCCACCAGCACGGGCTGGCCGCGCTCATAACAGTCTCGAATGTCCTTGACGGCGGCGTCGTACTTTTCCTTGGTGGTCTTGTAGACACGGTCGAGTTGATCATCGCGACGGCTGGGCTTGTTCGGCGGAATGACCGTGGTCTCCAGGCCGTAGATCTCCTGGAACTCATAGGCCTCTGTGTCGGCCGTACCCGTCATGCCGGACAGCTTGCTGTACAGGCGGAAGTAGTTCTGGAAGGTGATCGACGCCAGGGTCTGGTTCTCAGCCTGGATGGCCACGCCTTCCTTGGCTTCGACAGCCTGGTGCAGGCCATCGCTCCAGCGGCGGCCCGACATCAGGCGACCGGTGAACTCGTCGACGATCACGATCTCACCGTCTTGCACCACATAGTGCTGGTCACGGTGGTAGAGATGGTTGGCCCGCAACGCTGCATACAGGTGGTGCATCAGCGAGATGTTGGCCGGGTCGTACAGCGATGCCCCCTCGGGCAGCAGACCGGCGCTGTAGAGAATGCGCTCGGCGTTCTCATGGCCCTGCTCGGTCAACACCACCTGATGGGTCTTCTCGTCGACCGTGAAGTCCCCCGGCTTGGTCACGCCCTCGCCAGTGCGAGGATCGGCCTCGCCTTCCTGGCGGACCAGCAAAGGCACCACGCGGTTGATCGCGATGTACTGGGCCGTGTGATCGTCGGCCTGACCGCTGATGATCAATGGCGTGCGCGCCTCGTCGATCAGGATCGAGTCCACCTCGTCCACGATGGCGTAGTTGAGGCCACGCTGCACGCGATCCGTGGTCTCGTAGACCATGTTGTCACGCAGGTAGTCAAAGCCATATTCGTTGTTGGTGCCGTAAGTGATGTCGGCACCGTAGGCCGCCTGCTTTTCAGCACGCGGCATCTGCGGCAGGTTGACCCCCACGGTCATGCCCAGGAAGTTGTAGAGGCGCCCCATGTTGGCTGCGTCCCGCCCTGCCAGGTAGTCGTTGACCGTGACCACATGCACGCCCTTGCCGGACAACGCATTGAGGTAGACCGCCAATGTCGCCGTCAGTGTCTTGCCTTCACCGGTGCGCATTTCAGCGATCTTGCCGTTGTGCAGGGCCATGCCGCCCAACAACTGCACATCGAAGTGGCGCATGCGCATGACCCGCTTGGAGCCTTCACGGACCACTGCAAACGCCTCGGGCAGGATGGCGTCAAGGCTTTCTCCCTTGCTCACCCGTTCACGGAATTCATCAGTCTTGGCCCGCAGTGCCTCGTCCGACAACTTTTCGTACTCAGGCTCCATCGCGTTGATGCGATCCACCGTCTTGCGGTACTGACGCAGAAGCCGATCGTTGCGGCTGCCGAAAATTTTGGTGAGGAAATTAGTGGCCATGAAAACAAGACCGTTCTGCCTGCTGTGCGCCATGACAGAACGACCAAAATCCCTAAAACAATGCTGGATTCAGGTGGAGCCGACTTCCTGGATTGCAAGCGTGCGTGCAACAACGCACCAAGCCAGAATACCGGCACAAGAACGAGATTCTACCTTTTGGCCTCTACTGCGCCGTGACAGCGCCACGCCGGTCCGCCAACGTGGCTGCGGCCCCCGATCCAGCACGCAGAAAGCGGTTCGGATCCTGGGGAACCCCTTGCACCAACAATTCGAAATGCAGGTGGGGGCCGGTGGAGCGCCCGGTGGTGCCCACCTCGGCGATGCGCTGGCCACGCTTGATCAGATCGCCCTTGTGAACAAACACCTTGGAGGCATGGGCATAGCGGGTGACCAGGTCGTTTCCATGATCGATCTCGATCATCTGGCCATACTCGGGGTGGTAGGCCTGGGTGACCACCACACCGCCGGCTGCAGCCAGGATCGGTGTGCCCACATCGGCCTGGTAGTCCTGACCTGTGTGCAAGGCCGAGCTGCCGGTGATCGGATCGATGCGCCAGCCGAAGCCCGAGCCCAATGGGCGCCCCGGCACAGGGGTCTGGGTTGGCACCATCATCTTGCGGATCTTCTGGTCGAACAGCCGGGATTCAATCACCGTCATGAGGTCAACCCGCTGGTCGGCAACGCGCTCAAGATCATCGAGCGTGGCCTGCAGCTCTTCAAAGGACATGGGACGAGCAGCCACCAAGGCACCGCCCCGACCGGGCGTCGTCTTCAGGTCTGCACTCACACCGGCAAGACCGGACACGCGCTCCCCCAAGGATTCCAACTGCATCATCCTGGCCTGCATTTCGCCGACCCGACGGGCCATGACGTCCAGGTTCTCGCGCAGGTAGCGGTCGCGTTGCTCGTTCTCGTCCTTCACAATCAGCTTGACCACCGAACCGATGACGGGCCAACCTTCACGAGCGCCCTTGAGAAAGACCCAGTGGTATAGCCCTGCGGCAAACAGCATCAAGGCCAAGGAAGCCAGCAGCGTTGCCACCAGCAAATGCCAGCCACTGAGGTGCAAGGCCCTGCTCTTGGCCAACCAGGCATCCGTGATAATCAGTTGCAATTCAGTACCTCTCCAGCAAACCAGGTCCCCACATGAACCGTCGACATCAAGCAGTGACCCTCGCCCAGGCGTCCATGGAGTCACCCACGCTGGCTCGACTGTCAGAATTGGTGCGGGATTCGTCTTTGCGCCTGAAGGCTGTCGAACCCCTGATCCCGCCCTTGCTCAGATCGGCCATCAAAGCCGGTCCCATCGATGGGCCGACCTGGTGCCTGCTGGTGGAGTCCAACGCGGCTGCGGCCAAGCTCAAACAACTGCTGCCTGCCTTGCAGGCGCATTTGAGAAGTCGGGGGTGGGAGGTTACCGCAATCCGCCTCAAGGTTCAAACAGCGAACCGTTGAATGGACTGGGCAACAAAGAAGAAGATGGTGCCGGTTGTCGGATTCGAACTGACGACCTACCGCTTACAAGGCGGGTGCTCTACCAACTGAGCTAAACCGGCTGACCCCGGAGGGTACGGGCAGGATTCTAACTGCCAGAAACCCGGGGACAAATGAAAAACGCCTACTTAATTCGCTTCAATGCCGGCCTTGCACCGGCAGGCGAAGTGGGCTTGGGCGGCTCGGGCGGCGTATCGGCAGACGGTGTCGAAGCATCCTCCACCGACACCAGTTGCACCACGCGATCCTCAGACGACGCTTCGGACAGCACAGGCTTGGCCTCGGCCTTGGACTCAGCCACCGCATCGCTGACCGGGAAAGCCATGCCCTGACCATTTTCACGGGCATAGATGGCCATCACGCGTTCGATCGGCACCAGGATTTCACGCGGCACGCCACCGAAACGCGCCTTGAATGCGAGGAAATCATTGCCGATGTTGAGACCGCTCGTGGCGTCGTAGCTGACGTTGAGCACAATCTCGCCATCCTTGACGAACTCACGCGGCACCTGCACGGACTCATCCACGGCAACAGCCACATAAGGCGTGAACCCGTTGTCCGTGCACCACTCGTACAGCGCTCGGATCAGGTAAGGACGGGTGGATGGAGACTCCTGGGCATTCATGGCGTTCTTTCGCAAACGGGATGCTTACTTGCGCATGACCTTTTCGGACGGCGTGAGTGCTTCGATGTAGGCCGGGCGCGAGAAAATGCGCTCAGCGTACTTGAGCAGCGGTGCGGCGTTCTTGCTCAGTTCGATGCCGTAGTAATCCAGGCGCCACAGCAGCGGCGCAATGGCCACATCCAGCATGGAGAAGTTCTCGCCCAACATGTACTTGTTCTTCAAGAACACCGGCGCGAGTTGGGTGAGACGGTCACGGATGTGGGCCCGTGCCTTTTCCAAGGCCTTTTCATTGCCCTTGGTCAGACGCGATTCCAGAGCGCTCACGTGCACGAACAGTTCCTTCTCGAAGTTCAGCAGGAACAGACGGACGCGTGCACGGTCCACCGGGTCGCCAGGCATCAGTTGAGGGTGCGGGAAGCGCTCATCGATGTACTCATTGATGATGTTCGATTCGTACAGGATCAGATCACGTTCGACCAGGATAGGCACCTGACCGTACGGGTTCATCACGTTGATGTCTTCTGGCTTGTTGTAGAGATCCACGTCGCGAATCTCGAAGTCCATGCCTTTTTCAAACAAGACAAAGCGGCAGCGGTGGGAAAAGGGACACGTGGTCCCCGAGTACAACACCATCATGGTAACGGCTCCTCAAAATCAAAAAGAGTGGGGCGCCCAAGGCGGACCCACTCTGCGGGCCTGATCGACGCAGTCGATCAGGCAGGTGACGGAATTACTTGACGTCTTTCCAGTAAGCAGCGTTCAGACGCCAGGCGATCAAGGTAAAGAAAGCCAGGAAGATCAAAACACCCACGCCCACCCGGACGCGCGTATTTTGCGCTGGCTCACCCATCCACTGCAGGTAGGCCACGAGATCCCCCACAGCCTGATCATATTGCAGGGGCGTCATGGTACCCGGAGTCAGCTGCTCCCAGCCCTTGAACACCTCAACCTTGTGGCCATGCTCTTCGGTTTCTTCGTACACCGGACGGCGTGCCCCCTGCAGTTCCCAGAGCACGTGCGGCATGCCAACGCTCGGGAAGACCAGGTTGTTCCAGCCCGTGGCCTTGGACTCGTCACGGTAGAACGTGCGCATGTAGGTGTAGAGGTAGTCAGCCCCCGTGCCACCATGACCGGCACGCGACCGGGCAATCACAGTCAGGTCGGGTGGGTTGGCACCGAACCATTCCTTGGCCTGCTTCGGATCAATCGCAGCCTTCATGGTGTCGCCGACCTTTTCGGTCGTGAACAGAAGGTTGTCCTTGATCTGCTGCTCAGTCAGGCCGATGTCCTTCAGGCGGTTGAAGCGCATGAAAGCGGCCGAGTGGCAGTTCAGGCAGTAGTTGACGAAGATCTTGGCGCCATTTTGCAGGGCAGCCAGATCATTGGTCTTGTTGGGCGCCTTGTCCCATGCCACACCACCTTCGTTGGCCTGGACGCCGGCCACCAGGCCCACAGCCATGGCCAGACCGACGATCAGGTGACGGGCGAAACCCAGGTTTGCAAGCTTTTTCATTGTTTTTCTCTCCAGCAAATCAATGGGCAGCAAAGGTCACGCGATCAGGAACCGGCTTGGTTTCACCGATCTGACTCCACCAGGGCATCAGCAGGAAGAAGCCAAAGTAGAACAGGGTACCCACTTGGGACACACGCTCACCAATCGGCGACGGCGGCTGGACACCCAGGTAGGCCAGCACCACGAACACCACCACAAAGACGGCGTACAGGTACTTGTGCCAGCTCGGACGGTAGCGGATGGACTTCACCGGGCTCTGATCCAGCCAGGGCAGGAAGAACAGGATGACCACAGCACCACCCATGACCACCACGCCCCAGAACTTGGCATCGATGGAGAGCATCAGGGCGATGACCACCACAGCAGCCCCAACGACGCCAGCCTTCAGGAAGCCCGGCAGCTTGGACTTGACGGCGCCGAAGAAAGCACCGGCGGCCACACATGCGATCAGCGCGTACATCATCTCACCCGTGATGGCACGCAGCATCGAATAGAAGGGCGTGAAGTACCAGACCGGAGCGATGTGGTTCGGCGTCTTGAACGGATCGGCCGGGATGAAGTTGTTGTACTCCAGGAAGTACCCGCCGGCTTCGGGGGCGAAGAAGATCACCGCCGTGAACACCATCAGGAACACGCTCACGCCCAGGATGTCGTGAACGGTGTAGTACGGATGGAACGGAATGCCATCCAAAGGGTGACCATTGGCATCACGCGGCGCCTTGGGGCCCTTGATTTCAACGCCATCAGGGTTGTTCGAACCCACTTCGTGCAAGGCGATGATGTGTGCAGCCACCAGGCCCAGCAGCACCAGCGGCACGGCGATCACGTGGAAGCTGAAGAAGCGGTTCAGCGTGGCATCGGACACCACATAGTCACCGCGGATCAGCAGAGCCAGATCGGGACCGACGAAAGGAATGGCGGAGAACAGGTTCACGATCACCTGAGCACCCCAGTACGACATCTGGCCCCAGGGCAGCAGATAGCCCATGAAGGCCTCGGCCATCAGGCACAGGAAGATGGCGCAACCGAAGATCCAGACCAGTTCACGCGGCTTGCGGTAAGACCCATACAGCAGCCCGCGGAACATGTGGAGGTAGACCACGATGAAGAATGCCGACGCACCGGTGGAGTGCATGTAGCGCACCAGCCAGCCCCAGGGCACATCACGCATGATGTACTCGACAGAGGCAAACGCCAGTGTCGCATCCGGCTTGTAATGCATGACCAGGAAAATGCCGGTCACGATCTGGATCACCAGCACCAACATGGCCAGCGAGCCAAAGAAGTACCAGAAGTTGAAGTTCTTGGGTGCGTAGTACTCGGAGAGGTGCTCCTTGTACAGCTTGGACGCGGGGAAGCGGTTGTCCACCCAGTTCAGCAGCTTTTCGCCAGCCGAAGCGTTGGGGGAGATTTCCTTGTATTCAGCCATGATGTGTTCCCTCAAGCCTTCTTGTCTTCACCGATCAGCAGGCGCGTATCGGACAGGTACATGTGGGGAGGCACCGGCAGGTTGTCCGGCGCCGGCTTGTTCTTGAACACACGCCCGGCCAGGTCAAAGGTGGAGCCGTGGCAAGGGCACAGGAAACCGCCCTCCCAGTTGTCGGGCAGCGAAGGCTGCGGACCCGGGGTGAACTTGTCAGACGGTGAGCAGCCAAGGTGGGTGCAGATGCCCACCACCACCAGCACTTCGGGCTTGATCGAGCGGGTGGTGTTGCGCGCGTATTCGGGCGTGAACTCGTCCGGATGCCGTTCCGACTTGGGGTCGGCCAACTGGCCATCGAGCTTGGGAAGCTCAGCCACCATCTCTGGCGTGCGCTTCACGATCCACACGGGCTTGCCCCGCCACTCGGCCGTCATCTTCTCGCCGGGCTTGAGGTTGGAAATATCCACCTCCACAGCAGCACCCGCCGCCTTGGCCTTTTCGGAAGGAGACAAAGTACTCACGAAGGGAACGGCGGTTGCAACGCCGCCCACAGCACCAGCACAGGTTGAGGCGATCAGCCACGTCCTCTTGCTGGAGTCGATCCGCTGGGTGTCGACTGGGGTGTCACTCATGGGGTTGTTCCTCGATGAACATCGCTTATTTGGGTCAACCGCCGATTGTACCGGAGGGCCTCTTGTAAATTCAACGCGCTTTTCCCGAGTGCCCGGCCCCTGCGAATGTGCATAAATACCGAGAAATCAGGGCAAACCCTTGGATTACCCCCTGCTTATCGTAAAGACTGTGCAGAATTGATACTCGGCCGATCACGGCAAAAACATTCACACAAAGCAAACAAAGGAAACTTTCCATGAGCATCGTCAAGGAATTCAAAGAATTCGCCATCAAAGGCAATGTGATTGACCTGGCCGTCGGCGTGATCATCGGCGGCGCCTTCGGAAAGATCGTCGACTCCGTGGTGGCCGATCTGATCATGCCGGTGGTGGGGCTGGTGTTTGGCAAACTGGATTTTTCGAATCTCTATATTGCTCTAGGTCAAATCCCGGCAGGCACAGCCGACACACTGGAAGGCCTCAAGAAAGCCGGTGTGCCGGTGTTTGCCTATGGGCATTTCATCACCGTGGCGGTGAATTTCGTGATCCTGGCTTTCATCATTTTCATGATGGTCAAACAAATCAACCGCCTCAAGCGAGAAACACCGGCCGAAGCGCCGGTTGAAGCCGCCCCCGCCGCGCCGGCCGAAGATATTGTGTTGCTGCGCGAAATTCGCGACAGCCTGCGCAAGTAAGCCAGGCTCAAGGCCCCACCTCAACGGGGCGGCACCGCCCCGGCTCTATGGAGTGGCACCGCGCAGAGCAATCCACTCAGGCGTGGATCAGGCGCCTGGCCATGCGCAGCGCCTCGATCAGGCTGGCCGGGTCGGCCCGCCCCGTGCCGGCAATGTCGAACGCCGTGCCATGATCGGGGCTGGTGCGCACCAGGGGCAGGCCCAGCGTCACGTTCACCCCCTCTTCCACCCCCAGGTACTTGACCGGTATCAAGCCTTGATCGTGGTACATCGCCACCACCACATCAAATTCGCCTCGCCGGGCGCGCATGTACACCGTGTCGGGTGCCACCGGCCCCGTCACCTGCGCCCCCAGGGCCCGAGCCGCCTGCACGGCGGGCTCGATGATGTCCAGCTCCTCACGCCCGAACAGCCCCCCCTCCCCCGCATGCGGGTTCAAGCCCGCCACCGCGATCCTGGGAGGCCGCCCCAGCACGCGCAGCAATGATTCCTGGGTGATGCGCAAGGTGTCCAACACATTGTCGTAGGTCACGGCCTCAATGGCCTGGCGCAGCGACACATGAATGCTCACCAGCACCGTCCGCAACTCCTGGTTGGCCAGCATCATGCGAACCGGCATGGCCTCCAGGCCCACCCCGGCGTGTGCCGCAGCCTCGGCCTGCAAAAGCTCCGTATGCCCTGGAAACGCCACCCCGGCAGCATGCAGCGCCTCTTTGTGCAGCGGAGCGGTCACCAACGCGGCCACCTGCCCACGCAACGCCGCCCTCGCAGCCCACAGCACCGCGTCGGCCGCCTGACGCCCTGCCTGGGCGCTGACCCGACCCCACTGCGGCAGACCATTCGGCATGGCCGTACCAGGATCCAGAACGGGCAGGCAGCGCGGTGGGCACGAGGCCAGATCGGCAGGCTCGGTGAGCACCGCCACCGGCAGCGGCAATGACCCACCACCCTGCGCCTGCTGCACCACGCGGGCAGCACGGCGCAGTACCTCGGGCTGCCCCACCACCAACACGCCCGCCATGAGCTCGGGCTCGCTCCAGAACGCCTTCACGATGGTCTCGGGGCCGATACCGGCCGGGTCGCCCTGCGTCAGGGCCAGCCAGGGGCCAGAGGCAGCGCCGGAGCCTGCGGAACGGAGGAAGTCAGACATATGTAAACGTCTTTCAGGCGGGGTTGTCAATGTCGATGAACTCGTGCGGAACGCCCAGCTGTCGGGCCACTTCCCCAGCCAGCGCCGGGGCACCATAGCGCTCGGTCGCATGGTGGCCAGCCGCCAGGTAGGCGACCCCCATCTCGCGTGCGTAATGGGCCTGCGGCTCGGAGATCTCACCGGTGATGAAGGCATCGGCCCCGGCGGCAATGGCGGCCTCGAAATAGCCCTGCGCTCCACCGGTGCACCAGGCCACCCGCCTCAACGCGCGACCATCGCCCGGCACCGAGGTCACGGAGCGCCCCAGCGCGGCTTCCACCCGCTGAGCCAGGGCGGGCACATCCAGCCCCTCCAGCGGCGCCATCCACCCCAGATTCTGCTCACCGAAGCAAGGGGCACCCCCCTCAAAACCCAGCACCCGCCCCAGTTGGGCGTTGTTGCCCCACTCCGGGTGGGCATCCAGTGGCAGATGGTAGGCGAGCAGGCTGATGTCATGCGCCAGCAGCCGCTGCAGTCGCTGCTTCATCCAACCCGTGACCCGGCCGTCCTGCCCACGCCAGAACAGACCGTGGTGCACCAGGATGGCGTCTGCGCCCGCGGCAATGGCGGCCTCGATGAGGGCCAGGCTGGCCGTGACCCCGGACACCAGCCGCCGCACCTCCTGGCGCCCCTCCACCTGCAGGCCATTGGGGCCATAGTCCTTGAAACGCTCGGGCTGCAGCAAGGCGTCGCAGGCCTGCAGCAAGGTGTGTCGGTCAGTGCTCATACCCCGGATTGTCTCAGTTGCAGCCCCGCCTGCCACCCACCGCTTGAGTGACAATAGCCCTCTACCACCACCGGCCAAACCGGGCCCCTCCCACACCGATTTGATCTGGCGGCCCCCGGTCGACACCCACCAAACCCCGTTCATGAAGCGCATCTGGCAGCTCTTTTCCCAAACCGTCACCGTGGTGCTGGCCGCCTATTTTGTGGTGGCCACACTCCAACCCCAGTGGGTGAACCGAAACGCCCCGCGCTTGGGCGGCATGGGCGTCGCCTTGCTGGAGGCCCCACCCGCCCCGGCTGGCAGCACACCGCCTGGCAGCCTCAGTGGCGCCGCCCGCAAGGCCTCGCCGGCGGTGGTCAGCATCAACACCAGCAAGATCAGCCGGCAGCCTCGCAACAGCGACCCCTGGCATCAGTTCTTTTTCGGTAACCAGGGCGCGCCCCAGCAACAGAGTGGACTGGGCAGTGGTGTGATCGTCAGCGCCGAGGGCTACATCCTGACCAACAACCACGTGGTCGAATCAGCCGACGAGATCGAGGTCACCCTCAACGACAGCCGCACCACGCAGGCCCGGGTGATCGGTACCGACCCCGACACCGACCTGGCGGTGTTGAAGATCGACGTCGACAGGCTGCCAGCGATCGTGCTGGGCAATTCCGACACGCTGCAGGTCGGCGACCAGGTGCTGGCCATCGGCAACCCCTTTGGCGTCGGGCAGACCGTGACCGGCGGCATCGTGAGCGCTCTGGGACGCAATCAACTGGGCATCAACACCTTCGAGAACTTCATCCAGACCGATGCCGCCATCAACCCCGGCAACTCGGGTGGTGCGCTTGTCGATGTGAACGGCAATCTGCTGGGCATCAACACCGCCATCTACTCGCGCTCCGGCGGCAGCATGGGCATCGGCTTTGCCATTCCCGTCTCCACCGCACGCCAGGTGCTCGACAGCATCGTCAAGGACGGGCGTGTCACGCGGGGCTGGATCGGGGTGGAGCCCAACGAGCTGTCAGCCGAGTTGGCCGAGACCTTCGGCATCCAACCTGTGCCGGGCGTGATCATCACCGGCGTGCTGCAAAACGGGCCCGCAGCCCAGGCTGGCATCCGGCCTGGCGATGTGATCGTCCAGGTGGCCGGCCAGGCCGTGCACAGCGTGCCTGAACTGCTCTCCCGCGTCTCGGGCCTCACGCCAGGGCAGGCGGCGCCTTTCAGCCTGCTGCGCCAGGGCAAAACGCTGCAAGCCGAGGTGACCCCCGGTGTGCGCCCCAAGGCCCACCCCACGGCCCGGCGCTGAATCCCCAGGCTGATTGCCGATACGGCCCGACAAAAAGAAAGGGGCCTCTATCGGCCCCTGTTCATTGACTGGCTACCGACCGCCAACGCGGCCTCGGATCACGTGCCCCCGGAGGCAGCCGCTTCGTCTTCGGACTCCGGCGCCTTGGTGGCCCGCACAAAAGCCTGCGCCGCCAGAATGCCCACCTCGTAAAGACCACCGACCACGCCGAGCAGAATCAACATCGAACCCGCATCCGGCGGCGTCACCAAGGCCGTGCCCACGGCAGCGGCAACCCAGAAGTAGCCGCGGTACTGGCGCAATTGCGCGGTAGTGACCACCCCCATGCGAACCAGCAGAATCACCGCCACGGGCACCTCGAAGGCCAGACCGAAGGCCAGGAACATGCCCAGCACAAAGCTCAAGTACTCCTCGATGTCAGGCGCGGCCGTGATCGACTTCGGAGCAAAGCTCTGGATGAAGGAAAACACCTTGCCGAACACGAAGAAGTAGCAAAAAGCCACCCCCACCAGAAACAACACCGTGCTGGAGATGACCAGGGGCAAGACCAGCTTCTTCTCGTGTGAGTACAGCCCCGGCGCCACAAAGGCCCAGACCTGGTAGAGCACATAGGGCAGCGCGATCAGAAAGGCCGCCATGAACAGGATCTTGATCGGCACCACGAATGGCGACACCACGTTGGTGGCGATCAGGGTGGCGCCCTTGGGCAGATAGGCCACCAGCGGCGCCGCCAGCAGGTCGTACAGCTCGCCGGCACCGGGGTAGAAGGCCAGCGCCAGCGCAACCACACCGACAGCGATCAGGGCGCGCACCAGGCGATCGCGCAACTCCATCAGGTGCTGCACAAAGGGCTGCTCGGTGCCAGCCAGCTCGTCATCTTGTTGGGGGGATTCGGACATGGTGGGTGGTGATGGGGAGAAGGACTCCCGGACCGGGAAGCGGGCCGAGCAGAAGATTGAATGCACCGGTCAGGTGTGCCGGCACGGGATCAATTGAACTTGCGCGGCCGGTACCGGGCCACCCGGGCTGCCCCTGACAAGGCCTTGGTACGCACGCCGCTGCGCGCCTTGTACCACTGCGGCGTGGCACCCCGCTTGAGGCGCCAGTTCTTGCCGGGATGCCGGTACACCGGAGCCGCAGGCTCTACCGAGCTCTCCAGAGCGGCATCGGTGGTTTCACGCCAGCTTTCCTCGAACTCACGCGTGCTGGTGTGGATCGAACTCTCCACATCGCGCGCAGCGCTCTCGACGGTGTCCTTCATCTTGCGAAGCTCGTCGAGCTCCATCGAACGGTTGACCTCGGCCTTGACGTCGTTCACATAACGCTGGGCCTTGCCCAGCAGCGTGCCCACAGTGCGCGCCACGCGCGGCAGCTTCTCGGGGCCGATGACGATCAAAGCCACCGCGCCGATCAGCGCCATTTTGGAAATGCCAAGGTCAATCATGAAGGGATCTGTCCATTAAAAAGCGCTAGCGCCCAAGGCCGGCAGGGGCTGAAACAGCCCGCCGGAAGGTCCGGGAACAGCCCCGGGCAAGCACTTGAAACTCAGGACTTGGTCTTGGCTTCAACGTCGATCGTGGTCTTCTCGGCAGCGCCTTGGGCCACTTGGGCGGCCGGAGCGGCGGAGGCGGGCTGGGCTGCATCGGAAGTGCCACCCTCCTTCATGCCATCCTTGAAGCCCTTCACAGCACCACCCAGATCAGAGCCGATGTTCTTGAGCTTCTTGGTGCCGAACACCATCACCACGATCAACAGCACGATCAACCAGTGCCAAATAGAAAACGAACCCATGGATTTCTCCTGAAGAATTGACTGGATTTTAGACGCCGATGGCCGCCCGCCGGGCGCAGGGGCTCAAGTATCACCCCCGCAGCCAAGGCCGCGGACCACCCATGACATGGACATGGAGATGATGCACCTCCTGCCCACCCTCGGCACCCGTGTTGGTCACGATGCGGAACCCGCCCTGAGGATAAGGGTTGCAGCCCTGCTCCAAGGCCAGCTTGGGTGCCAGCGTCATGATCTTGCCAAGCAAAGAAGCATGTTCCGCGCCCACATGGGCCATCGACGGAATGTGCAACTTCGGGATGATCAAAAAATGCACAGGCGCCCAGGGCGCAATGTCATGAAACGCAAACAGGTCTTCATCCTCGAAAACCTTGCGCGACGGGATCTGACCCGCAACGATCTTGCAGAAAATACAATTGGCATCCACCGACATCCGAGCACTCCATGGGTTGCCGGGAGGCACCGGCTACCTGGTTTGACACCAGGCAACACGGCAACCGCCCCAAAAATCAACTCTCCAGCCTGTTTGGCCGAGAGCCAGAACACATTCATTGTCAGGGCCGGCCCGAGGGCACGGCCCGACCGCCAGGCTCAGACCTGACCAGCCTCACGGGACTGCACCTTGCGCAGCGCCTTTTCCTCAATGCCGCTGGTGCCTTCACGGCGCTCCAGCTCGGCAATCACATCCAACGGCGACAAGCCATAGTGCGCCAGCGCGATCATCGAGTGAAACCACAGATCGGCCACTTCGTAGACGATCTTGCTGCGGTCACCACCGTGGTCTGCGTCCTTAGCGGCCATGACCGTCTCGGTCGCCTCTTCGCCGATCTTTTTCAGGAACGCATCAGGCCCCTTGTGCAGCAGGCGTGCCACATAGCTTTTGTCCGGGTCGCCGCCATGGGCGGGTTTGCGGCTTTCAATCACCGCGGCCAGACGGGCCAGGGAATCATTGGAACTCATGGGTACGCACGTCACTTGTAAATGGATTCAGGGTCTTTCAGCACCGGATCAACTGCCGTCCAGCCCGCCTTGTCGGCATCGTACTGTTGGAAGAAACAGCTGTGACGCCCGGTGTGGCAGGCAATGCCGGGTTCATGCCCTTGCTGCGTGACCTTCAGCAGCACCACATCGTTGTCGCAATCCAGGCGGATGTCATGCACGGTCTGCACATGGCCTGACTCTTCGCCCTTGAACCACAGACGCTGACGCGAGCGGCTGTAATACACCGCCCGACCCAGCTCAGCCGTCTTCTGCAGGGCTTCGCGGTTCATCCAGGCAAACATCAGCACATCGTTGCTGCCTTGCTCCTGGGCGATCACGGGCACCAGGCCCTGGGCATCCCATTTGACTTCATCTAACCAGTTCATGGGGTCCATTGTCGGTGATTTGGAAATGCCCACCCCCGGGTGCGGGCGGTGGGCGGGTGGCTGTGGCGGCAGGCAGCGCTCAGAGGCGCACGGGAATGCCGCGCTCAGCCATGCGCGCCTTGGCCTGGGCGACCGTGTATTCACCATAATGGAAGATGCTGGCCGCGAGCACCGCATCGGCGCCGCCCTGCTGCACACCATCGGCCAGGTGATCGAGGTTACCCACGCCACCCGAGGCGATGACGGGCACGCTGACCGCATCGGCGACGGCACGGGTGAGAGCCAGGTCGAAACCCGCCTTGGTGCCATCACGGTCCATGCTGGTGAGCAGGATCTCGCCCGCACCGCGTCGGGCCATTTCGCTGGCCCAGGCCACGGCATCCAGACCGGTGTTCTTGCGCCCGCCATGGCTGTAGACATCCCAGCCCTCGCCACGCGCCAGCAGGTCGTCACCATGGCGGCGCTTGGCATCGATGGCCACCACGATGCACTGCGCGCCGTAGCGGGCCGAGGCGTCGCTGATGACCTGCGGGTTGGCAATGGCCGCCGAGTTGAAGCTGGTCTTGTCGGCGCCCGCGTTGAGCAGGCGGCGCACATCTTCCACCGTGCGCACTCCCCCCCCCACAGTGAGCGGAATGAACACCTGGGAGGCCACGGCCTCGATGATGTGCAGAATCAGATCGCGACCATCACTGGTGGCGGTGATGTCCAGAAAGGTCAGTTCGTCGGCGCCTTGCTCGTTGTAGCGGGCTGCGATTTCAACCGGATCGCCCGCATCGCGCAGTTCGACGAAATTGACGCCTTTGACGACCCGACCACCGGTCACGTCCAGACAGGGGATGATGCGCTTGGCCAGCATCAGCCGCGCCCGTTCAGTTCGTCGGCACGCGCCTGGGCGGCGGCAAAGTCAAGGTCACCCGAGTAGATGGCCCGACCACAGATCACGCCTTCAACGCCTTCGTCCTCGACCGCGCACAACTGCTCGATGTCGGCCATGTTGGACAGACCACCCGAAGCAATGACCGGAATGGTCAGGGCCTGAGCCAGCTTGACGGTGGCGTCGATGTTGATGCCGGAGAGCATGCCATCGCGACCGATGTCGGTGTAGATGATGGATTCGACGCCCCAATCTTCGAACTTCTTGGCCAGGTCAACCACTTCGTGGCCGGTGAGCTTGCTCCAGCCATCGGTGGCCACCTTGCCGTCCTTGGCGTCCAGACCCACGATGATGTGGCCGCCAAAAGCCGTGCAGGCGTCTTTCAGGAAGCCGGGGTTCTTGACCGCCGCTGTGCCGATGATCACGTAGCGCAGACCGCCGTCGATGTATTTCTCGATGGTGTCCAGATCGCGGATGCCGCCACCCAGTTGCACCGGAATGTCGTCGCCCACGGCCTTGAGGATGGACTTGATGGCCGAATAATTCTGGGGCTTGCCGGCAAAGGCGCCATTGAGGTCGACCAGGTGGAGGCGGCGGGCGCCCTTGTTGACCCAGTTCAGGGCCATGGCGGCAGGGTCTTCACCAAAGGTGGTGGCCTGGTCCATGTCACCTTGCTTGAGGCGCACGCAGTGGCCGTCTTTGAGATCGATCGCGGGAATGAGTTGCATGGTGCTGTGAGCAGCGAATGGTGCAGCGGAAAGGTCAGGGATTCCAGTGAAGGAAGTTGTGGTAGAGCGTCAGGCCGTGGCTTGCGCTCTTTTCGGGGTGGAACTGGGTTGCAAAAATATTATCGCGGGCAATGGCTGCGGTAAAGCGCCCGCCGTAGTCCGCTTCGCCCACACTGTGGCGCCCGTCGGACGGACGCGCATAGAAACTGTGCACGAAATAGAAATAACTGTTGTCAGGCACGTCGGCCCACAACACGTGGGGCTGGGTCTGGGCCACCTGGTTCCAGCCCATCTGGGGCACCTTGAAGCGGCTGCCATCGGGTTGCAGGCGCCCGGCCAGGTCGAATTTGACCACTTCACCGTGGATCAGCCCCAGGCCAGGCGTGTCGCCCTCGGCGCTGTGGTCGAGCAGCATCTGCATGCCCACACACACGCCGAACAGCGGCTTGGTGGCGGCCGCCTCCAGCACGGACTCCAGCAGGCCCGATTCGCGCAGCTCGCGCATGCAGTCGGGCATGGCGCCCTGTCCGGGCAGCACCACGCGGGTGGCAGCGCGCACCTCTTCGGGGCGCGAGGTGATGATCACCTTCACGCCCGCACGGTCGGCCGCAGCCTGGACGGCCTGCGACACCGAGCGGAGATTGCCCATGCCGTAGTCGACCACGGCCACGGTATTAGCGACTGGATTCATGACTCAATTTCTTTGACAAGGAGATGGCCGCGGCAGTGTGTGCCTGCAGCCGGGTCATCACATCAGAGCGAACCCTTGGTGGACGGGATCACACCTGCCGAGCGCGGGTCCAGCTCAAGGGCCGAGCGCACCGCCCGGGCAAAGGCCTTGAAGATGGTTTCGCACTGGTGATGGGCGTTGACACCCTTGAGGTTGTCGATGTGCAGGGTCACGCCGGCATGGTTGACAAAGCCCTGGAAAAACTCGAATGCCAGTTGCGTATCGAAAGCACCGATCATGCCACTGGTGAACTTCACATCCATGTGCAGACCGGGCCGGCCTGAGAAGTCGACCACCACGCGCGACAAGGCCTCATCCAGGGGCACATAGGCATGGCCGTATCTGCGGATGCCCTTCTTGTCGCCCACGGCACGGGCAAAGGCCTGCCCCAGGGTGATGCCCACGTCTTCGACGGTGTGGTGGCCGTCGATGTGCAGATCGCCACCGCAATCGATGTCGAGGTCGATCAGCCCATGGCGGGCGATCTGGTCGAGCATGTGGTCAAAAAAGCCGATGCCGGTGTTGAGCTTGGACAGACCCGAACCGTCCAGGTTGACGCGCGCACGGATGCGCGTCTCGGCGGTGTTGCGGGTGACTTCGGCGATGCGCTCGCAGGAGGAGGCAGGAACAAGTGCGGAGGAGGTCATAAGGAGGCCTGGAAAGCCGACAGCATGCGTGCGTTGTCGTCGGCGGAGCCGACCGTCAGGCGCAGGCAGTTGGCCAGCAAAGGATGCATTTTAGAAACGTTCTTGATCAGCACGCCGAGGGACCGCATGCCTTCGAAGGTTTTGCCCGCGTCGGGCACCCGCACCAGGATCATGTTGGCATCGCTGTCCCAGGCCCGCACGCCGGGCAAGGCACGCAAGGCCGACAGCAACAGGCCGCGCTCGCGGCGCAACGTGGCCGCCTGCTCGGCAAAGACCTCGGCATGCTCCAGCGCGAACAGGGCGCACTCGCAGTTGAGCACGCTGATGTTGTAGGGCGGCCGAACCTTGTCGATTTCCGCGATCAGCTCGGAGCGCCCCAGCATGTAACCCAGGCGGATGCCGGCCAGCCCGAACTTGCTCAGGGTGCGCATCAGCAGCACGTGGGCGTTGGCCTCGGGGTGGGCCACGATCTCGCTGAGCCAGCTGTGGCTGGCAAACGGTTGGTAGGCCTCGTCCATGACCACCAGGCCGCCCTGCTCACCCACCGCAGCAATCAGCCGACGGATGGTTTCAGCGCTCCAGAGGTTGGCCGTGGGGTTGTTGGGGTAGGCCAGGTAGGTGATGGCCGGTCGGTGCTCGGCAATGGCTGCCAGCATGGCGGCTTCATCGAGTTCGAAATCGGCCGTCAGCGGCACGCCGACAAAACGCAGGCCCTGCAACTGGGCGCTCATGGCGTACATGACGAAGCCCGGCAAGGGCGCCAGGATGGTCGCCCCCGGCACGTCACAGGCCAGCGCCAGCAGTGAGATCAGTTCGTCCGAGCCGTTGCCCAGCATCAGGGCGTGCCCCTCGGGCAGGCCCACGTGGCGGGCCAGCGCGTCCTTGAGGTCGTTCACGCGCTCGCCCGGGTACCGGTTGATGGCCAGGCTGCCCAGGCGCTGCCCCAGGGCGGCCTGCAGCGGCGCGGGCAGGCTGAAGGGGTTCTCCATGGCATCCAGCTTGAGCTGACCGCGCGCGTCCTGCACCGCATAGGCATGCATGGACTGCACGTCCTGACGGATGTTGGACAGGGCGCGAACGAGGGTGGGCGTGGTGGCAGTCATGGGGTCAGGCTCGGGGGGTTTTGAGGCGCATCTCGGCGGCCTGGGCGTGGGCCTGCAGACCTTCGCCATAGGCCAGCTCGGCCGCGATCAGGCCCAGGGTCTGGGCACCGGCTTCGCTCACCTCGATCAGGCTGCTGCGCTTCTGGAAGTCATACACGCCCAGCGGCGAGCTGAAGCGTGCCGTGCCACTGGTGGGCAGCACGTGGTTCGGCCCGGCGCAGTAGTCGCCCAGCGACTCGCTGGTGAAGGCGCCCAGGAAGATCGCACCAGCATGCTTGAGCAAGGGCTCCCAGCGGTGCGGGTCGTTGCTGGAGACCTCCAGGTGCTCGGGCGCGATGCGGTTGCTGATGGCGCAGGCCTCTTCCATGCTGCGGGTCTGGATCAGGGCGCCCCGGTCGCTCAGCGACTTGGCAATGATCGCGGCCCGCGGCATGGTGGGCAGCAGGCGATCGATCTCGCGCTGCACCGCCTCGATGTAGGAGGCGTCAGGGCACAGCAGGATGCCTTGCGCCAACTCGTCGTGCTCGGCCTGGCTGAACAGGTCCATCGCCACCCAGTCGGCCGGCGTGCTGCCGTCGGCCAGCACCAGGATCTCGCTGGGACCGGCAATCATGTCGATGCCCACGGTGCCGAACACCCGCTTCTTGGCGCTGGCCACATAGGCATTGCCCGGGCCGGTGATCTTGTCGACCTTGGGCACCGTGGCCGTGCCGTAGGCCAGGGCTGCCACAGCCTGGGCGCCCCCGATGGTGAAGGCCCGGCTCACGCCGGCCACATAGGCGGCCGCCAGCACCAGGGGGTTCTTCTCGCCCTTGGGCGTGGGCACCACCATGATGATCTCGCCCACCCCGGCCACATGGGCCGGGATCGCATTCATCAACACGCTGGACGGGTAGGCGGCCTTGCCGCCGGGCACATAGATGCCCACGCGGTCCAGCGGCGTGACCTTCTGGCCCAGCAGGGTGCCATCCTCGTCACGGTAGCTCCAGCTCTCGCCCGAGGCCTTCTTCTGCGCCTCGTGGTAGCTGCGCACGCGACGTGCCGCCTGCTCCAGCGCCTGGCGCTGGACTTCGGGCAGGCCGTCGAAAGCGGCCTTCAGTTCAGCCTGGGTCAGCTCCAGGGCGGCCATGCTCGCCACACTCAGGCCGTCAAAGCGCTGGGTGTACTCGATCACGGCGGCATCCCCGCGCTGCTGCACGTCGGCCAGGATGTCGGCCACGCGCTGCTCGATGGCCGCGTCGGTGTCGGCAGACCAGTGCAAGCGGGCCTTGAAGTCGGCCTCGAAGGTGGCCGATTCGGTCGACAGGCGAAGGGGGGCGGCTTGCAGGGTCATGGCGAGGGGCTCCGGGACGAGGGGTTCTTCTTCAAGGGGTCAGTCGGCTTTCACGGCGCCGGCAAAGGCGTCGATGATGCGGCGGATGGGGGCTTGCTTGAGCTTGAGCGCGGCCTGGTTCACCACCAGACGCGAGCTGATGTCCATGATGCGCTCCACCTCCACCAGGTGGTTGGCCTTGAGCGTGCTGCCGGTGGACACCAGGTCGACGATGGCGTCGGCCAGGCCCGTTAGCGGTGCCAGCTCCATGCTGCCGTAGAGCTTGATCAGATCGACGTGCACGCCCTTGGTGGCAAAGAAATCACGGGCGATCGAGGTGTACTTGGTGGCCACACGCAGGCGCGAGCCCTGCTTGACGACGCCCGCGTAATCGAAATCGGCCCGCACGGCCACACTCATGCGGCAGCGCGCGATGCGCAGGTCCAGCGGCTGGTACAGGCCCTGGCCGCCATGCTCGATGAGGGTGTCCTTGCCGGTCACGCCCAGGTCGGCGCCACCGTACTCCACATAGGTGGGCACATCGGTGGCGCGCACCAGCACCACACGCACATCGGGCTGGTTGGTGGGCAAGATGAGCTTGCGCGATTTTTCGGGGTCTTCAGTGACCTCGATGCCGGCGGCTGCCAGCAGCGGCAGGGTTTCGTCAAAGATGCGGCCTTTGGAGAGGGCGAGCGTAATCATGTGTCTGGTCTTTCCCGGGGTCAGCGGATTCGTTCGATGTCGGCACCCAGGCCGCGCAATTTTTCTTCCATGCGATCGTAGCCACGGTCCAGGTGGTAGATGCGGTCCACCACGGTCTCGCCTTCGGCCACCAGGCCGGCGATCACCAGGCTGGCCGAGGCGCGCAGGTCGGTGGCCATGACCTGGGCGCCGGACAGGCGCGGCACGCCCTCGATGATCGCCAGCTTGCCATCGGTCTGGATGCGGGCGCCCAGGCGGACCAGTTCGTCCACGTGCATGAAGCGGTTCTCAAAAATCGTCTCGGTCACCGTCGACACACCGCCCGAGACGCAGTTGAGCGCCATGAACTGGGCCTGCATGTCGGTCGGAAAGCCTGGGTATTCGGTGGTGCGAAAGCTCTGCGCCTTGCAGTAGCTGGCGGCCGGTCCGGGGGCCTGGATGCGGATGCCACCCTCGTGTGCCGTGACCGTGGCCCCGGCCTGGATCAGCTTCTCGATCACTGCCTCGAGGTGTTCGGCCCGGCCATGGCGCAGGAACACGTCGCCGCCCGTGGCCGCCACGGCGCACAAAAACGTACCGGCCTCGATGCGATCGGCCACCACCGCATGGCGTGCGCCGTGCAGGCGCGGCACGCCCTGGATGGTGATGCGGCTGCTGCCGTGGCCTTCGATGCGGGCGCCCATGGCGATCAGCATCTCGGCCAGGTCCTGGATTTCGGGCTCCTGGGCGGCGTTTTCAAGCACCGTCTCCCCGTCGGCCAGGCTGGCGGCCATGAGGAAGTTCTCGGTGCCGGTGACGGTCACCATGTCGGTGGTGATGCGAGCGCCCTTCAGCCGGGTCTGCCCCGCAGGCAGGCTGGCCACCATGTAGCCATGCTCGACCTGGATCTCGGCCCCCATGGCCTGCAGGCCCTTGATGTGCTGGTCCACCGGGCGCGAACCAATCGCGCAGCCGCCGGGCAAGGACACCCGGGCACGACCGAAACGGGCAAGCAAAGGGCCCAGTGCCAGCACCGAGGCTCGCATGGTCTTGACTAGTTCGTAAGGTGCCTCGGGCAGCGTGAGGGCGGAGGCATCCAGGCGCACGGTGCCCTCCTCGCCCTGCTCGGCCTGCACCCCCATGTGGCGGATCAGCTTGAGCATGGTGGCCACGTCCTGCAGGCGGGGCACGTTGTCCAGGGTGACAGGCTCCTCGGTCAGCAGGGCGGCACACAGCTCGGGCAGAGCCGCGTTCTTGGCGCCGGATACAAGGGCTTCACCATTCAGGGAACGGCCGCCACGGATGAGGAGTTTGTCCATCAGGGATTGAAAGGGTCAGAAGGCGTGAAGGTCGCTCCGGGGTGCCGGTGGCGGCAGCCGAGGCTCAACGCGGCTGGGCAGCCCACTCCGCGGGCGTGAAGGTCTTCATCGACAAGGCATGGACCTCATCAGTGCGTATTTTCTCACCGAGCGTGGCATACACCCGCTGATGGCGCTGGATCGCGCGCTTGCCCTCGAATTCGGCCGACACGATGGTGGCATACCAATGGCGGCCATCGCCCTCGACAACGAGGTGTTCACAGTTCAGGCCGGCGGCAATGAGGGTTTGAAGATCGTCAGAAGTCATGGTGCGGGGCAAATGGGTTGGAGACAACGACCCGGACGGCCCGAAGGCGCGGGTCGCCGGAACGCGGTTCAGCTGCGAATCTTGTAACCAGTGCGCAACAGGTGCAGCGCAATGCCACAAACGACCAGCCAAGCACTGCCCACCAGGGCCAGGCTGAGCCAGGGCGACACATCACTGACCCCGAAGAAGCCGTAACGGAAGCCGTCGATCATGTAGAAAAACGGGTTCAGGTGGCTGACCTGCTGCCAGAACGGCGGCAGCGAATGGATCGAATAGAACACGCCCGACAAAAAGGTCATGGGCATGATCACGAAGTTCTGGAAGGCCGCCATCTGATCGAACTTTTCGGCCCACAGGCCGGCGATCAGGCCCAGCGCACCCAGCATCGAGGCGCCAAGCGCCGCAAACACGAGGATCCAGCCCGGCGCCACAAAGCCCGGCACGGCAAACAGCGAGGTCACCACGAGCACGCCCAGCCCCACCACCAGGCCACGCACCATCGAGGAGCCGACATAAGCCACGAACCAGGCCCGGTGCGACAGCGGCGTGAGCAGCAGAAACACCAGGTTGCCCATGATCTTGCTCTGGATCAGCGAGGAAGAGCTGTTGGCAAAGGCATTCTGCAGCACGCTCATCATCACCAGCCCCGGGATCAGGAAGGCGGTGTACGACACCCCTTCATGCACCTGGACGCGCTCGTCGAGCACGTGCCCAAACACCATCAGGTACAGCACCGCCGTGAGCACCGGGGCGGCCACGGTCTGGAAACTGACCTTCCAGAAACGCAGCACTTCCTTGTAAAGCAGGGTTTGCCAGCCGTTCATGCTGCCACCTCTTGCCCGGCCTGGCGGCTGCCCGCCATGACGCTGATGAACACATCCTCCAGGTCGGCCTTGCGCACCTCGATGTCTTCGACCACGAGGCCCGACTCACGCACCAGGGCCAGGCTGCGTTCGATGTCGGCCGCATCGTGCACGGCCAGTTGGACGATGCGCCCGGTGACCCGGGCCTGCGCCTGCAAGGAGGCCGGCAGCTCGCCATCCACCTTGAAGCGCAGCACATTGCCCGAAGCACGGCTCAGCAGCTCCGAGGTGCGCTCCAGCGCCACCACCTGCCCCTGCTTGAGCATGGCCAGGCGTCCGCACAAGGCTTCAGCCTCGTCGAGGTAATGGGTGGTCAGCAGCACGGTGTGGCCCTGTTTGTTGAGACGGGCGATGAACTGCCACAGGGTCTGGCGCAATTCGACGTCGACCCCGGCCGTGGGCTCGTCGAGCACGATGATGGGGGGGCGGTGCACCAGAGCCTGGGCCACCAGCACACGGCGCTTCATGCCGCCTGAGAGTTGGCGCATGTTGGACTTGGCCTTGTCGGCCAACCCCAGGCTCTCCAGCAGCTCATCGATCCAGGCGTCGTTGTTCTTCACACCGAAATAGCCCGACTGGATCTTCAGCGACTCACGCACCGAGAAGAACGGATCAAACACCAGCTCCTGGGGCACGATGCCCAGGCGGCGCCGGGCTTCGGCGTAGTCGGCCTGCACGTCCGCCCCCTGTACCAGCACCCGGCCCGAGCTGGCACGCGCCAAGCCCGCCAGAATGCTGATCAAGGTGGTCTTGCCCGCGCCGTTGGGGCCGAGCAGGCCGAAGAATTCCCCTTCTTCGATGTCGAAGCTGACATCGTTCAAGGCCTGGAAGGGCCCGCGGGGGGTGGAGAAGGTCTTGGAGACCGATTGGAATGAGACTGCAGGCATGGAGACTTGGGATTTTAAGCCCTGGGCTCACAATGCCTTTTGGAGAGACCTGCGACCCCGACAGGACGCAGGGTCATGCCAGACCGGAATCAGGCTGCAGGCAGCAGCTCGCTGACGCCGTAAAGCTGGGCCAGGGTGGCCAGCCGGGGGTGCAATCCCTGCACCGCAAAGGTCTTGCCCAGGGCCAGCGCCTCGCGCCGGCAACCCAGCAGCACCGCCAACGCCGATGAATCGAACACCGTGGTGGCCGAGGCATCGGCCACCACCTGGGGCTCCGCATGCCGGCGCAAGGTCTGCACCAGCATGCCCAGGCAAGCGCCGGCCTGGGCGTGGGTCAATTCGGCAGGCAGGACCAGCACGATCAGCCCTTCTTGGCGTTGTTGGCCTTGTTGCGCTCGGTCAGCGTGGCGATCAGGCCGTCAATGCCCTTGGCATTGATTTCCTGGGCAAACTGACTGCGGTAGGTCTCGACCAGCCACACACCCATGACGTTGAGGTTGTAGATCTTCCAGCCAGCGCCCACGCCCGGGGTCTTCTCGAGGCGGTAATCAAGCTGGATCGGATCCCCCTTGCCACGCACCTCGCTGCGCACGACCACATCGGTGTCGTCAGCAGCAGCGCGCAGCGGCTTGATGGAGATGGTCTGGTCCGACACCTGGGCCAGCGCGCCCGAATAGGTGCGCACCAGCAGGGTCTTGAATTCTTCCTGCAGACGGGCCTTCTGATCGGCCGTGGCCTGGCGCCAGGCCGGCCCCACCGCAGCGGCCGTCATGCGCGGGAAGTTCACGTTGGGCATGATCTTGGTGTCGACCAGCGCGATCAGCTTGCCCGTGTCGCCGCCCTGGATGGCCTTGTCGGTCTTGATGGTGTCGAGCACGTCGGTGGACAGCTGCTTGATCAGCGCATCGGGCGCCTCGTCGGCCGCCAAGGCCGTCAGGGGAAGCGCGAGAGACAGGGCGCTGGCCGCAGCCATCAGCCATGCGCCAAGAGTACGTCGTTGCATAGAAATCCTTTCAAAGCGGCATCAGCCACGGGGTGATAACGGTTCAGACCTGGCGGCGGACGACAGACGGCCTGCTCGCCAGGTCAACCTCACGGAAGCGGTTCGGGCGGCAGCGCGCCATCGTCCTCGTCGGGACGGCCCCGGCCATGCAGGCGCTCGTTGTCGCGCAATTGCAGGTAGACGTCACGGGTGAAGGAATATTTGTCCAGCGCCGCTTCGTCGAGCACGCGGCTGGCCCCGAGCAGGTTGGAGCGGATCGACACCACACGCATGGCATACAGCGAGTTGCGGGTCGGCACGTGATCGATGTGGGTCACGACGTCGCCCTTCCAGATGATGGGTAGGGCCACGGTGTCACGCAGCGTGGACGGCCCCAGGATGGGCAGCACGATGTAGGGGCCGGTCGGCACACCGTAGCGCGCCAAGGTCTGACCGAAATCCTGCTTGTGCTGCTCGATCTGCATCTCGCTGGCGATGTCCAGCGTGCCACCCAGGCCGAAAATCGTGTTGAAGCCGAAACGCAAGGCCGTATCGGCCGAGCCTTTCAGGTCGAGCTGCAGCACGTTGTTGACGAAGGACCAGACCTCGCCGAGGTTGGAGAAGAAATTGTTCACGCCGGTGCGCACCAGCGAGGGCGTCACCTCGCGGTAGGCGGTGGCCACGGGCTTGAACACCGCACCATCCACCGCATCATTGAAGCGGGACATGTCGCGGTTGAAGGGCTCCAGCGGATCGCGCGGGTTTTTACCCGGGCCGGCAGCACAGCCGGCCAGCACAGCCAAGACCACCGCGGCCATGGCCAGGCGCAGCCATCCTCCGGCGCGGCTCAGATTCATGTTATTTCGATCGTCACTCATTTTTACTTTTTAGCTCCGTTGGCCGGGGTCGTGGGACCGTCTGCAGCCTTGCTGTACAGGAACTGGCTGATCAGGTTCTCCAGGACCACGGCCGATTGCGTTGTTCCGATCTTGTCGCCGGGGGCCAGGTTCTTCTCGTCGGCGCCCGCCTCGATACCGATGTATTGCTCACCCAGCAGGCCCGCCGTCAGGATCTTCAGCGAGCTGTCCTTGGGGAAGGCGTAGCGGTTTTCCAGGGCCAGGGCGACCTGGGCCTGGAAGGACTTGTCGTCGAAAACGATCGACTCCACACGCCCGACCACCACCCCGGCACTCTTGACCGCCGCCTTGGGCTTGAGCCCGCCGATATTGTCGAACTTCGCAGTGACCCTGTAGGTGGACTGGAAATTCAGGCTCAGCAGATTGGCCGACTGCAGGGCGAGAAACACCACTGCACCCAGACCCAGAAGCACAAACAGACCGACCCAGATATCATTTTTGGAGCGTTGCACAACACTCTCCTTTGCTACATCGAGGGACAGCCTGTCGGCCATCCCGGTTGAATCTCAAACACTGAACATCAGCGCGGTCAGGATGAAGTCCAGACCCAGCACGGCCAGCGACGCCACGACCACGGTGCGGGTGGTGGCGCGCGACACCCCTTCGGGTGTGGGCATGGCCTCAAAGCCTTGCAGCAAGGCCGTGAAGGTCACGGTGAAGCCGAACACCACGCTCTTGATCACGCCATTGCCCACATCGGACCACACATCGACCCCGCCCTGCATCTGGCTCCAGAACGAACCCGAGTCGACACCGATCAGGGGCACGGCAATCACCCACCCACCGATCACGCCCACCGCGCTGAACACGGCCGTGAGCAAGGGCAAGGTGATGACGCCCGCCCAGAAACGGGGCGCCAGGATGCGGCGCACCGGATCGACCGCCATCATCTCCATGGCACTGAGCTGCTCGCCCGCCTTCATCAGGCCGATCTCCGCCGTGAGCGAGGTGCCCGCGCGGCCCGCAAACAGCAAGGCGGTGACCACCGGGCCCAGCTCACGCACCAGAGAGAGCGTGACCAGTTGGCCCAAGGCTTCGGACGAACCATAGCGCTGCAGGATGTTGAAGCCCTGCAGCCCCAGCACAAAGCCGATGAACAGGCCCGAGACCGCGATGATGGCCAGCGAATAGTTGCCCAGGAAATGGATCTGGTCACGCACCAGGCTGAAGCGGCGCATGCAGGCACCGAAATCGAGCACCAGGCGGGCAAACAGACGGGCGCCGTGGCCGATCCCGGCCAGTTGCCGGCGCGTGGCCAGCCCGACATCGGAAGGATTGAACCAGCTCATGCCCTGCCCTCCTGGCCGGGGCCAAAGTCATCGGCCACGCTGGGGCCCGGGTAATGGAAGCGCACCGGGCCCTCGGGCAGGGCGTTGACGAACTGGTGCACCAGCGGATCCTCGCTGTGCCGCACCTCGTCGGGCGTGCCCTGGGCCACGATGCGGCCATTGGCCAGCACGATCACCTTGTCGGCGATGTGAAAGGTTTCGTCGAGGTCGTGCGAGACGATGATGCTGGTCAGGCCCATGGCGTCGTTGAGCTCGCGGATCAAACGCGCCGCCGTGCCCAGCGAGATCGGGTCCAAGCCCGCAAAGGGCTCGTCATACATGACCAGTTCGGGGTCGAGCACGATGGCCCGCGCCAGCGCCACGCGCCGGGCCATGCCGCCCGAGACTTCGCTGGGCATCAGGTCGCGGGCTCCGCGCAGGCCCACGGCATTGAGCTTCATCAGCACGATGTCGCGGATCAGGGCTTCGGGCATGTCGGTGTGCTCACGCAGCGGAAAGGCCACGTTGTCGAACACGCTGGAGTCGGTGAACAGCGCCCCGAACTGGAACAGCATGCCCATGCGGCGACGCACCTTGTACAGGCCCGCCAGATCCAGCTGGGCCACGTTCTGCCCATCGAAGCTCACCTCGCCTGCCTGAGGGCGTACCTGGCCGCCGATCAGGCGCAGCACGGTGGTCTTGCCACCACCGGAGGCGCCCATCAAGGCCGTGACCTTGCCGCGCGGAATCGTCAGCGAAACGCCGTCCAGGATGACCCGCTCCCCATACCCGAAGGTCAGGTCGCGCAATTCGACTAAAGAAGGGGTAGGTGTGGAAGACATGAAGCAAAAACGCCGGACGGTGCCCGGCTGTTCTGAATCATAAAGGATCCGGGTGAACACTTGGTCAAGCCCGGATTGACCCTCAGATACAACAACGCTCCCACCAGGGGAGCGTTGTTGTGCTACCCCGGTGCGACGGGGCCAGGCAAGGCCGGCGTTCAGCGCGGCAGATCGCTGAAGCCCATCAGGAACTCGTCCACGGCGCGGGCGGCCTGACGGCCTTCGCGGATGGCCCAGACCACCAGCGACTGGCCGCGTCGCATGTCGCCTGCGGCGAAGACCTTGGCCACGTTGGTGGCGTATCCACCGGTGAACTCGGTGCTGGCCTTGGCATTGCCACGGGCGTCCTTGTCGACACCGAAGCCGTCCAGGATGGTGGCCACCGGGTTCACAAAACCCATGGCGAGCAGCACCAGATCGGCCTTGTACTCTTTCTCGGTGCCCGGGATCTCGACCAGCTTGCCGTCCTTGAATTCGACATGCACGGTCTTCAGGCCGGTGACCTTGCCCTTTTCGCCGATGAACTCCTTGGTGGAGATGGCGAACTCGCGGGTGCAGCCTTCGTCGTGGCTGGAGCTGGTGCGCAGCTTCAGCGGCCAGTAAGGCCAGGTCAGCGGACGGTTTTCCACTTCGGGCGGCTGGGGCATGACCTCGAACTGGGTCACACTGGCCGCGCCATGGCGGTTGCTGGTGCCCACGCAGTCGCTGCCGGTGTCGCCGCCACCGATCACGATGACATGCTTGCCATCGGCGCGCAGCTGGCCCTTGAGCTTGTCGCCGGCATTGACCTTGTTCTGCTGGGGCAGGAATTCCATCGCGAAATGGATACCGTCCAGATCGCGGCCCGGCACCGGCAGATCGCGCGACTGCTCAGAGCCGCCCGTCAACAGCACGGCGTCGAAGTCTTTCTTGAGTTGCTCGGGGCTGATGGTTTCCTTGGCCCAATTGGTGACCTTGGAGCCTTCGGGCATCTTGCCCACCAGCACGCTGGTGCGGATGGTCACGCCTTCGGCCTCCAGCTGCTTGGCGCGGCGGTCGATGTGCGACTTCTCCATCTTGAAGTCAGGGATGCCGTAGCGCAGCAGGCCACCGATGCGGTCGTTCTTCTCGAACAGGGTCACGTCGTGACCGGCGCGGGCCAACTGCTGGGCCGCGGCCATGCCGGCCGGGCCGGAGCCCACGACCGCCACTTTCTTACCGGTCTTGTGCTTGGCCGGACGCGGCTGCACCCAACCCTCGGCCCAGGCGCGGTCGATGATCGCGTGCTCGATCGACTTGATGCCCACGGCGTCGTCGTTCACGTTCAGCGTGCAGGCCGCCTCGCAGGGGGCGGGGCAGATGCGGCCGGTGAACTCGGGGAAGTTGTTGGTGCTGTGCAGCACTTCGATGGCGTTTTGCCAATCGCCGCGGTACACGAGGTCGTTGAAGTCCGGAATGATGTTGTTGACCGGACAGCCGTTGTTGCAGAAGGGCGTGCCGCAATCCATGCAGCGCGCGCCTTGCACCTTGGCTTGCGACTCGTCCAGGCCGACGACGAATTCCTTGTAATGCTTCAGGCGCTCGGCAACGGGCTTGTAGCCCTCTTCGATGCGCTCAAATTCCATGAAGCCAGTGACTTTTCCCATGATGTCTGAGTCCTTGATTCGTTTGGTCGGTCGGATTACTTGGCTGCGGCGGCTTCTTTGGCCGAAGCCTTGGCCTTACCGGTGGCGGCAACCGCCTGCTTCTTGGCGTTGATCTCGCCCAGGGCGCGCTTGTATTCGGTCGGGAACACCTTCACGAACTTGGCGCGTGCTTCAGCCCAGTTGTCCAGCAGTTCGCGGGCGCGCTTGCTGCCGGTCCAACGGTGGTGGTCTTCCAGCAGCTTCTTGAGCTGGGCTTCGTCGGTCTGGTCGCGGTGCCAGATGGCGCGGTCGATGCTGGCCTCTTGCTCGGCCGCCGGCAACACCTTCTCGAGGGTCACCATGGCGGTGTTGCAACGGCTGGCAAAGCTGGCGTCGTCGTCATAGACGTAGGCGATGCCGCCGCTCATGCCGGCGGCAAAGTTGCGGCCGGTCTTGCCCAGCACGGCCACGGTGCCGCCGGTCATGTATTCGCAACCGTGGTCACCGGTGCCTTCAACCACCGCCGTGGCGCCCGACAGACGCACGGCAAAGCGCTCGCCGCCCACACCACTGAAGAAGGCCTCACCGCTGGTGGCACCGTACATGACGGTGTTGCCGACGATGATGTTGCGCGACGATTCACCGCGGAAGTCGATGCTGGGTCGCACCACCACGCGGCCACCCGACAAGCCCTTGCCGGTGTAGTCGTTGGCGTCACCGATCAGGTACATGGTGATGCCGCGGGCCAGGAAGGCGCCGAAGGACTGACCACCCGTGCCTTCGAGCTGGATGCGGATGGTGTCGTCCGGCAGACCCTCGGGGTGCACCTTGGTCAGGGCCCCCGACAGCATGGCGCCGACCGAGCGGTTCACGTTGCGGGCCACTTCGATGAACTGGACCTTCTCGCCCTTGTCGATGGCGGCGCGCGACTTGGCGATCAGCACGTTGTCGAGCGCCTTGTCCAGGCCGTGGTCCTGGTTTTCGATGTGGAAGCGCGACACTTCCGGACCCACCTGGGGCACGGCGAACAGGCGGCTGAAATCCAGACCCTGGGCCTTCCAGTGCTCGATGCCCTTCTTCATGTCGAGCAGATCGACACGGCCGACCATGTCGTCAAACTTGCGGATGCCCAGCTGGGCCATGATCTGACGCACTTCCTCGGCGATGAAGAAGAAGTAGTTCACCACGTGCTCGGGCTTGCCCGAGAACTTGGCACGCAGCACCGGGTCTTGCGTGGCCACGCCCACCGGGCAGGTGTTCAGGTGGCACTTGCGCATCATGATGCAGCCCTCGACCACCAGCGGTGCGGTGGCGAAGCCGAACTCGTCGGCGCCCAGCAGTGCGCCGATGGCGACGTCACGGCCGGTCTTCATCTGGCCGTCGGCCTGCACGCGGATGCGGCTGCGCAGGCGGTTCAGCACCAGGGTCTGCTGGGTTTCGGCCAGGCCGATTTCCCACGGGCCGCCGGCGTGCTTGATCGACGACCAGGGCGAGGCACCGGTGCCGCCGTCATGGCCGGCGATCACCACGTGGTCGCTCTTGCACTTGGCCACGCCTGCGGCGATGGTGCCCACACCCACTTCGGACACCAGCTTGACGCTGATGCTGGAGTGCGGCGCCACGTTCTTCAGGTCGTGGATCAGCTGGGCCAAATCTTCGATCGAGTAGATGTCGTGGTGCGGCGGGGGCGAGATCAGGCCCACACCGGGCACCGAGTAACGCAGCTTGCCGATGTACTCGGACACCTTGCCACCGGGCAGCTGACCGCCTTCACCGGGCTTGGCACCCTGGGCCATCTTGATCTGGATCTGGTCGGCCGACGACAGGTATTCGGCGGTGACACCGAAGCGGCCCGAGGCCACCTGCTTGATCTTGGAGCGCAGCGAGTCGCCCGGCTGCAGCGGCAGATCGACCTCGACCTGCGATTCGCCGATCACGCTCTTGAGCGTGGCGCCCTGGGCAATCGGGATGCCCTTGAGTTCCTGGCGGTAGCGGGCCGGGTCCTCACCGCCTTCACCGGTGTTGCTCTTGCCGCCGATGCGGTTCATGGCCACGGCCAGGGTGGCGTGGGCTTCGGTGGAGATCGAACCCAGCGACATGGCGCCGGTGGCGAAGCGCTTGACGATTTCCTTGGCCGGCTCGACCTCTTCCAGCGGAATGGCCTTGCTCGGATCGACCTTGAACTCGAACAGGCCGCGCAGGGTCATGTGGCGACGCGACTGGTCGTTGATGAGCTGGGCGTATTCCTTGTAGGTGTTCCAGTTGTTGGCGCGGGTGCTGTGCTGCAGCTTGGCAATCGCGTCAGGGGTCCACATGTGCTCTTCACCACGGGCACGCCAGGCGTACTCGCCGCCGGCGTCCAGCATGGTGGCCAGCACGGGGTCGTCACCGAAGGCGGCCTTGTGCATGCGGATGGCTTCTTCGGCGATTTCGAACACGCCGATGCCTTCGACGCGGGTGGCCGTGCCGGTGAAGTACTTGTTGATGGTCTCGCTGTTCAGGCCGATGGCCTCGAACAACTGGGCACCGCAGTAGCTCATGTACGTGCTCACGCCCATCTTGGACATGATCTTGGACAGGCCCTTGCCGATCGCCTTGATGTAGTTGTAGATCGCCTTGTCGGCCGACAGGTCGCCCGGCAGATCCTTGTGGATGGCCTGCAGGGTTTCCATGGCCAGGTAGGGGTGCACGGCTTCGGCGCCGTAGCCCGCGAGCACGGCGAAGTGGTGCACTTCGCGGGCGGTGCCGGTCTCCACCACCAGGCCGGCGGTGGTGCGCAGGCCCTCGCGCACCAGGTGCTGGTGGATGGCCGACAGGGCCAGCAGCGCGGGGATGGCCACCTGGGTGGCGCTGATGGCGCGGTCGCTGATGATCAGGATGTTGTGGCCGCTCTTGATGGCGTCCACCGCTTCGGCGCACAGCGAGGCCAGCTTGGCTTCCACGCCTTCACGGCCCCACACCACGGGGTAGGTGATGTCGAGGGTGTAGCTGCGGAACTTGCCCTGGGTGGTCTTCTCGATGCTGCGCAGCTTGGCCATGTCGGCAAAGTCGAGCACCGGCTGGCTCACTTCAAGGCGCATCGGCGGGTTGACCTGGTTGATGTCCAGCAGGTTGGGCTTGGGGCCGATGAAGGACACCAGCGACATCACGATGGCTTCGCGGATCGGGTCGATCGGCGGGTTGGTCACCTGCGCGAACAACTGCTTGAAGTAGTTGTACAGCGGCTTGTTCTTGCTCGACAGCACGGCCAGCGGGCTGTCATTGCCCATCGAGCCGATGCCCTCTTCGCCATTGGTGGCCATCGGGCTCATCAGGAACTTGATGTCTTCCTGGGTGGTGCCGAAGGCTTGCTGGCGGTCCAGCAGGTCGGCGCTGAAGGTTTCAACGCCGGCGGCCTGAGGCTCGGTCGATTCGGCAGAGCCCTGGGTGGCGGATTCGCCCGCCACCGGCGCGGCCACGTCGTCGAGGCGGATGCGCAGGTTCTCGATCCACTGCTTGTAGGGCTTGCTGTTGGCCAGACCGGCCTTGAGCTCTTCGTCGTCGATCATGCGGCCTTGTTCCAGATCGATCAGGAACATCTTGCCGGGCTGCAGACGCCACTTGCGCACGATCTTGTTCTCGGGCACGGGCAGCACGCCCGACTCGGAACCCATGATCACGAAGTCGTCATCGGTGATGCAGTAGCGCGAGGGGCGCAGGCCGTTGCGGTCCAGGGTGGCGCCGATCTGGCGTCCATCGGTGAACACGATGGAGGCCGGGCCGTCCCAGGGCTCGAGCATGGCAGCGTGGTACTCATAGAAGGCCTTGCGGCGCTCGTCCATGGTGGTGTGCTGCTCCCAGGGCTCGGGGATCATCATCATCACGGCCTGGCTGATCGGGTAGCCCGACATGGTCAGCAGTTCCAGGCAGTTGTCGAAGGTGGCGGTGTCGGACTGGCTGGCAAAGCTGATGGGGTACAGCTTTTGCAGGTCGGCGCCCAGCACCGGCGAGGACATCACGCCTTCGCGGGCCTTCATCCAGTTGTAGTTGCCCTTGACGGTGTTGATTTCACCGTTGTGCGCCACATAGCGGTACGGGTGGGCCAGCGGCCACTCGGGGAAGGTGTTGGTGGAGAAGCGTTGGTGCACCAGGCCCAGGGCCGAGACGCAGCGCTCGTCCTGCAGGTCCATGTAGTAGGTGCCCACCTGGTCGGCCAGCAGCAGGCCCTTGTAGACCACGGTGCGGCTGGACATGCTGGGAACGTAGTATTCCTTGCTGTGCTTGAGACCCAGGGCCTGGATGTTGGCGCTGGCGGTCTTGCGGATCACGTACAGCTTGCGCTCCAGGGCGTCCTGCACGATCACGTCGTTGCCGCGGCCGATGAAGACCTGGCGCAGCACGGGTTCTTTTTCGCGCACGGCGGGCGACATCGGCATGTCGCGGTTCACCGGCACATCGCGCCAGCCCAGCAACACCTGACCTTCGGCCTTGATGGCGCGCTCCATCTCCTGCTCGCAGGCCAGGCGGGAAGCGTGTTCCTTGGGCAGGAAGATCATGCCCACGCCGTATTCACCGGGCGGCGGCAGGGCCACGCCTTGCTTGGCCATTTCTTCGCGGTACAGGGCGTCTGGCAGCTGGATCAGGATGCCGGCGCCGTCGCCCATCAGCTTGTCGGCCCCCACGGCACCCCGGTGGTCGAGGTTCTCGAGGATTTTCAGACCCTGCTGAACGATGGCGTGGCTCTTGACGCCTTTGATATGGGCCACGAAACCGACGCCACAAGCGTCATGCTCGTTGGTCGCCGAATAGAGACCGTGTTGTTGGAGATGCTGAATCTCTGCAGCCTTCGTCATGGCATGTCCTGATCTGGGGGGCCAGTCGCTGGGCCTGCCTGCAAAGGCAGGGCCGGCGCGACCCGGGTTACACGATATTTCGCGGGGAAGCGAAGGATAGTGCAGTGCAATAAAAATGCCAAGAAAATTAAATTGGGGTCAGATACCAATTTAAAAATCAGACATTTCCCAATCAATTAATTGGGGACAGATTGAATACGTCAGGGCGCCGTCTTGCGCGGCCCCGGCGGGCGCCCTGCCGGCACCCGGGTCAGGCGACGCTCCGCCTGGGGCTGCAGCTTCTGAACAAAGGCCGCATCACCCAACACCCAACCATGCTGGGTGGCCTGGCCCAAAGCCTGCAGATCGGCTGCTGAAACCCCTTCAGCCACCTTGCCGGCATAGGCCGCCTCACGCGCAAAAGGTGTGTTGCCCAGTTGCCAGTAGACAGGATGGGCCACCAGGCGGCGATCGGCCTGGCGCCCAATGTGGTGCTGGTGGCTGGACCAGTCGTAGGCCTGGGGCTCGGCGACCAGGCCTTCGCGCACCGGCATGGTGTCCATGCTCACCATGCAGGGGATCAGGTAGCGCTCGGGTTGCAGCACGGTGGAACGGTAGCGCCCTTCCCACAGCGTGCCGCTGCGCCCATGGCGCAGGTTGAACTGGCGGGTGTATTTGCGCCCCACCGCCTGCATGAAGCGCGACAGGCTGTCGGCGGCGGCCGGGGTCAGCAGCAACTGCACGCCCTGCGGCAACAGCACCCAGGCATGCAGCGCCACCCCGCACTCGGGGGGCATAGGTGTTGAGCGCCTCCAGCCACTCACGTCGGTCCACGTCGTCGACAAACACCGCCTGGCCATTGTTGCCACGCAGCAGCACATGGTGCGGCAGGCCCGGGATGGACAGGCGAGGCAGGCGGGCCATGAGGGGGGCTCGCGCCGCTCAGGCGGGCAAGGGGTAACGGCTGGCCTGCAGGGCCTCCAGGCCGAACTCGGCCAGCAAGGCCTGCAGACGCTCGGCCGCGCTGCGCTTCTTCTGGCCGGTGTAGCGGGCCAGGATCAGCTCGTTCTTCATGCTGTGCTCCCAGCCCACCAGTTCAGTGACAGTGACCTGGTAGCCACAGGCCTCCAGGTACAGACAGCGCAACACATTGGTGATCTGGCTGCCCATTTCACGGGTGTGCAACGGGTGCCGCCACAGCTCGGCCAGTGGGGTGCGCGACAGGGACAAGGCCTTGCTCTCGCGCAGGCAACTGGCCACCTCGGCCTGGCAACAGGGCACCAGCACCATGAAGCGGGCCTTTTTCTGCAGCCCGAAGGCGATGGCGTCGTCGGTGGCCGTGTCGCAGGCATGCAAGGCGGTGACCACATCGATCTGCTCGGGCAGGCGCTGGTCGGTGGTGGCCTCGGCCACAGTGGTGTTGACGAAGGCCATGCGATCAAAACCCAGGCGCTGCGCCAGGTCCTGCGAGCGCTGCACCAGCTCGGCCCGGGTTTCCACCCCATAGATGTGCCCGCGCCCCAGCGCTTTGAAGTACAGGTCGTAGATGATGAAGCCCAGGTAGGACTTGCCGGCGCCGTGGTCCGCCAGCGTGGGGCCTTGCTCGGACGCGGGCAGCTCTTGCAGTAGCTTCTCGATGAACTGGAACAGGTGGTAGACCTGCTTGAGCTTGCGGCGCGAGTCCTGGTTCAGTCGCCCCTCACGGGTGAGGATGTGGAGCTCCTTGAGCAGCTCGATCGACTGCCCGGGCTTGAGCTCGGCCGCCAGCGCGGCATCGGCGTCCACCACCGGCTTGCCCCCCTTTTTCGGGCGGGAGGCGTTGGCGTTCGGGGGTTTTTGGGTCATGGGGTTTCCGGGCTGGCGCCCACATTCAGGGCGGCCCAGCCGTCGTGGCCGAGTTTTTCCAGGGTTTCAATGTTGCGTTCGTAAATCATTTCCGCCTCGGGGAAGACGGCCACCGCGCGGTCAATGCTGGCTTCACGCAACAGGTGCAAGGTGGGGTACGGCCCGCGGTTGGTGCAGTTGCTGATGTCGTCCGCCTGGGTGCCGGCAAACTGGAACAGCGGGTGGAAGCTGGCCACCTGCAGGATGCCATCAAGCTCCAGCGACTCCAGCACCTCGTCGGCCAGGGCACAAAAGTCGTTGAAATCGAGAAAATCGGCCAGTGCATTGGGCATGACCAGCAAGGTGGTGTCGCGCAGCTCGGGGTCGGCGTCGGCCAGGGCCTGCAGCTCGGTGGCCACCGTGGCCAGCAAGGCCTGCGCATCGGTGCTGAAGTCGACCACGTAGTGCACCTGGTTCTTCACATGCACCGATTTGGCAAACGGGCACAGGTTCAGGCCGATGACGGCCCGCTCCAGCCAGCGCCGGGTATCAGCCACCACCTGTTCACGGCGGGTTTCAAGGGAATTCATAAAAAGGCTCCGGCCTGGCCGACGATGAGGCGGGCCAGTTCGTCCAGCAGGACGCTGTTGATGCGTTGCACCGGGTGGCGCACCTGCGCCACCTCGAAGCCACGCAGGTTGGCGGCGCGGAAATGGACCTCGCCCGCCTCATGATCGGCCGTGGCGCGCACGCTGCCAAAGGCCTGGGTCTGGTAATCGAAACGCAGTGCCAGCAGGCTGCTCTTCTCGGGGTGGCGCACTTCGTGCCGCTCATGCCGGATCTGGCCCAGCGAGAGCCGGTGGGTGACCCGCTCCAGATCGGGTGGAAAGTTGACGCTGACCGAGGTGGCCAGGGGCTTGCCCTCGCGCGGGTTGATGATCCAGCCCAGGGACACGTGGTCGTACACCTCGCGGTTCATCCAGAACTTCTTGCGCGCATCGGAGCGGAAATCCATCAGGCACATCTCGGGCCAGGCCTGACGGTTGTCCAGCGACAGCGTGGGGCCCGGCGGCACGATCACATTGAGCTGCCGCGCCAATTCATTGAAGTAGCGCCAGATGGTCTCGCAGGCCTGCTCGGTTTGCGCGATGCGGCCGGCCAGATCCTGCTGCTGGGTGCTGCGCTGGCTTTGCAGGGCGTTGGCCTGGGATTTGAGTTGGTCGAGAAAACTCACCGTTTCACCGTGATAGGGCAGAGCCGACCATTTTAGGGTGCCGGCCCGCATGCAGGCGGCAATCCCGACTTCAGCGGCGCGGCCGCAAGCGACCCAGGCCCTGGGCCAGCGCGATACCGGCCAGCGAGCACAGGCCGGTGATCACCCAGGTCCACTGCCAGCCGCCCACCCGGGCCGCCAGCAGCCCGACCAGCGGGGGCGACAAAAACTGCCCCAGCGAGGAGCACTGCTGCATCCAGCCGACGGTGGTGGAGATCGTGTCGTCGTCGGGGGCATGGCGCACGGCCTGCGCAAACAAAGTGCCCGGGATGATGCCGCCGACCATCGAGAAGCACAGCACAGCCCCCATGCGCGCCGCCAAGCCCAGAGGCCAGACATCCTGGAACGCCAGCCAGGCCCCCAAGGCCATCACCGCGTAACCGAAGCTGAGCAGGCACGCCGGCGCCACGCCCCGGGCCTGCAGAGGCCCCGAGGCCAGGTTGCCCAGCATGTTGACCGCGGCCAGACCCGCCGTGACCCAAGCCACCGCCGACGGCGACCAACCCGCCTGATGCACGATGGAGGGCAGAAAACCGATCACGGCCAGCCATTGCCCCGAATACACCGCAAAAGCCCCCGCCACCAGCCAGGGCCCGGCACTGGTCCAGGTGCGGCGCAGGCGCGCGGCCAGTGCGGGCCATTTCAGGCCGGCACCCGCCAAGGGGTCTCGCGGGACCACAGCGAGCACCCACCCGGCCATGGCGCCGGTACAGGCTGCCGCCAGCCACCACCAGGCGGCCCAGCCCAGCGCCGGAATCAGCGCCGGCCCGAGCAACAAGGCCATGGCCGTGGCCCAGGGCATGTACGTCCCCCACACCCCCAACATCAAAGGCATGCGAGCCGGCTGCACCAGGCGCCGCACCAGAGCGGCGGCAGGCATGGTGGCCATCAGAAAACCAAAGCCCTCCAGCGCCCGCAAAGCCAGCAAGGCCTCGAAACCCGGGCCCAAAGGTCCCAGGGCGCTGGCCAGCGTGAGCACCAGCAGACCGGTCAGCATGCAGCGGCGCAGGCCCCATCCATCGGCAAACACCCCCATCACGGCGCCCAGCAGCATGCCCGCCCCCTGCACGGTGGACAGCAGCCAGCCCGCCTGGGCCAAGGACAGGCCCAGCGATTCGCGCAAGGTGGGCAAGGCCGGGGCCAGCTTGGCGACGTGCAGCGCCGCCGCCACGCCGGCCAGAATCACCACCCCAGCAGGCCCGGGCAGCCAAGACCGTGGCGCACTCATGAAAGCAGACGCTGGCCGGTCAGGCGTTCGTGCTCACGCAAGGCAAATCGGTCCGTCATGCCGGCGATGAAGTCGGCCACGGCCCGCGGCACGTCGGGGCGGCGGGCAAAGCGCTCGCGCATCTCGGCCGGGCGGGCCAGGTAGATGTCGAAGAGCTCGCGCACCACCTGCCGGGCCCGGCCCGTGGTCTCCATCACACTGGGGTGGCGGTACAGGTTCTTGAACAGAAACTGCTTGAGCTGGGTGGATTCGGCCCGCATGGCCGGTGTGAAGCACAGCAAGGGTGGCAGGTGCCGGACCGCATCGACGCTGGCCGGTGCGCTGTGGGCCAGGGCCGCACGGGTGGCGTCGATCACGTCATACACCTGCTGGCTCAGCATGCGCCGGATGGCCTCGTACAGCAGACGCCGCCCCGCCCCGGGCTCGGCCAGGGCCGGGAACTCGTCCAGCGTCTGCTGGCGGAAGCGCTCGAACAGCGGCACCGCCTGCAATTGATCGAGGGTGATCAGGCCCGAGCGCACGCCATCGTCGATGTCATGGGCGTTGTAGGCGATCTCGTCGGCCAGGTTGCACAACTGGGCTTCCAGGCTGGGCTGGGTGCGCTCCAGAAAGCGGTGCCCCACCCCTCCGGGCTCGCGCTGCTCGAGCTTGCGCGCATTGGCGGCCGAGCAATGCTTGAGAATGCCCTCACGGGTTTCGAAGCTGAGGTTCAGGCCGTTGTAGCGCGGGTAACGCTCTTCCAGCTCATCGACCACGCGCAGGCTCTGTAGGTTGTGCTCGAAGCCGGCCTCGGAATCCGGCCCGCCCTGGGCCCGCACGCACTCATCGAGCGCATCCTGCCCGGCGTGACCGAAGGGGGTGTGACCCAGGTCATGGGCCAGGGCGATCGCCTCCACCAGGTCTTCGTTCAGGCCCAGAGAACGCGCCACCGAACGCCCCAACTGGGCCACCTCCAGTGAGTGCGTCATGCGGGTGCGGAACAGGTCACCTTCGTGATTCAGAAACACCTGGGTCTTATAGACCAGGCGGCGAAAGGCGGTGGAGTGGACGATGCGGTCCCGGTCGCGCTGGAACTCAGAACGCGTCGGCGCCGGCACCTCGGGGTGCAGGCGCCCCCGGCTCTGGCTGGGGTGACAGGCAAACGGTGCCAGATAGGGTGCCAGGGCCTGATCCCCAGGCGCTGGCAGGCTCAGGGGCAGGGCCGACATGGCTCAGGCCACCGCGCAGCTGGCGTCGATCACTTCGCGCACCAGGGCGTCGGGGGCACCGCGCACCGTGGCCTGGCCTGGGCCGTCGATCAGCACGAACTTGATCTCTCCAGCCTCGGCCTTCTTGTCGACCCGCATCAGGGCCAGGTAACGCCCGGCGTTGTCGGCCACGTCCAGCACCGGCGCCACCACGGGCAGGCCGGCGGCGGCAATCAAGGTGGTCAGGCGGGCCACCCAGGCCGCATCCACCAGGCCCAGGCGTTGCGACAGGCGCGCCGCCATGACCATGCCGCAACCCACGGCCTCGCCGTGCAGCCATTCGCCATAACCCAGCCCCGCCTCGATCGCATGGCCAAAGGTGTGGCCGAAGTTGAGGATGGCGCGCAGGCCCGATTCGCGCTCGTCCACGCCCACCACATGGGCCTTGATCTCGCAGCTGCGGCGCACGGCATGGGCCAGCAGATCCACCTCGCGGCGGCGCAGGCCCGCCATGTGGGCCTCGATCCAGTCCAGGAAGGCGGTGTCGGCAATCGGGCCGTACTTGATGATCTCAGCCAGGCCGGCGCTGAGCTCACGCTCAGGCAATGTGGCCAGGGTGCCCAGGTCACAGATCACGCGCTGGGGCTGGTAGAACGCGCCGATCATGTTCTTGCCCAGGGGGTGGTTGATGGCGGTCTTTCCGCCCACGGATGAATCGACCTGCGCCAGCAAGGTGGTCGGCACCTGCACAAAGGGCACGCCGCGCATGTAGGCCGCTGCAGCAAAACCGGTCATGTCGCCCACCACGCCGCCGCCCAGTGCGTAGACCACCGTCTTGCGGTCGCAACCGTGGCCCAACAGGGCGTCGAAGACCAGGTTCAGGGTTTCCCAGGTCTTGAAGGCCTCACCATCGGGCAGCACCACCTCGTGCAGCTGGGCATGGCGCCCGGCCAAGGCCTGCTTCAGCTGGGCCAGGTACAGCGGCGCCACCGTGGTGTTGGTGACGATCAGGGCCGAGGTGCTGGCCGGCAGGCCTTCATAGGCATCCGCCTGGCCCAGCAGGCCGGAGCCGATCAGGATGTCGTAGCTGCGATCGCCCAGCTCAATCGAAATACGGGCGGCAGGTGCGGGCTGAGACGTCATCGGAATCCATCCAGGAAAAGTCGGTGAGAAGGCGATCAAAAAGGCCGAGAAACAGAGGCGGTCGGACGGCAACAAGCACGTTGAGCCCCCGCGCAGGCGGATGAACCATCCGCCATCCAGCCTCAGAGTTTAGGCGCTGCGGCGGAAACCCCAGGGGATGCGAGGTCGAGCTGCATCGAAATCATGTTGACCAAGGCGGCCACGCTGGGTCGCCCGGTCTCCACCACAAAGCCGGCCGCTTCGCGGTAAAGCGGGTCGCGCTCGGCATACAGCTCTTTGAGCTTGCGCAGCGGATCGGCCACCTGCAGCAGGGGGCGGGTGGTATCGTGGCGCAGGCGGCGGTAGATGTCTTCGGGGCTGGCGCGCAGGTAGATCACACAAGGCGCGGCACGCAGCAGCTCACGGTTGGCCGGGCGCAGCACGATGCCGCCCCCCGTCGAGACCACCCCATGCTCATTGGACAGGCACTCAGCCAGGGCCTGCTGCTCGCGCTCGCGAAAGGCCGCTTCGCCCTGGGCTTCGAAATACTCGCGGATCGAACACCCCAGCCGCGCCTCCAGCAAATGATCGGTGTCGAAAAAGGACACCCCCAGCCGCCGCGCCAGTTGGCGCCCGACAGTTGATTTGCCGGAGCCCGGCATGCCGATCAGGACACAAAGCATGAGTTTCGAAGTTGGCCCGGGCCCGCACCAGCGCAAGCCGCAAAAATGAAAACGCCTGGCAACCGAGGTTGCCAGGCGGTTGGATGCGCTGAGTTTAGACGGTTGGGAAACTCACACTGGTAACCACACCAGCTGGCGTCGTCACCGTCACCTTCAAAGAGCAGCCTGTTGCACCTGAAGTGGGAAGGGTCAAAGCAAAGGTGTAGGTCACCGTGAGATCTATGGCATAGATGGTGTCCAGCGTCTTCGCCAAAGAAAGAGACACGCCTGGTACCTTGGTAACAGTGTCAGGACAGGTCAATGCCGCACTCAATGCGCTACCAGAAGGCATCGCATTGCCTTTGTCATCCGAAACACGGATCACCATCTTGCTCGCGTCGCCGTACGTCGACGTCGATCCGCTGGTATTTGTCGCCGTCAGTTTCGCAACGTTGCCTGCCCAGTTCATGGCCACCCCCAAACGCACCCGAGTGGAGCTGCTCCAGACCCCATCACATGTATTGGCAATCTGGTAAGGCATCGGCGTTAAATTTGTCACAGCACAGGCCGACGTGCCAGTCATACCCCCAGCAATGGGTTGATCGGTTGCTGAGTTGTAAACGTAGTCTGATGGCTTCACACCAGAAACGATCGTCTTGGGCAGGAATGCCTGGCCCATGTCATAGAAAGCTTCGCCGCTGTCGTATTGGTTGTTGCCGTTGGCGTCCACAAAGTCCTCTTCGCCATCGAGATAGGCCAACACGGTGAAAAAGCCGTTGTCTGGCCTGGAGGCCCCCGACGTCCAAACAGCGGAACACTGTGATGCATTATTGACGATGGCGATCGTGCAGGTGCCTTGTACCTGACCATGCGAGGCAATCAGGTTCACGGTAGTACCTGCAGGGATCGGGTTACCCATGCGATCAGACAGTAGCACGGTCAAGGTCGCCTGGACACCTTGAATGATGGACGTACCACCTGCAGACGCTTCCACGCTCAAGACAGACGACGCAATCGAAGAACGCAACTGCGTTGGTCGACCATTGGTCACCGCCAACCCATAGGACGATGCCGAGATCAGGCTGTTCGACGCCAGGGTTGCAGTGACCAGAATGGGTGTTGGCAAAGTCCCAGACACCACACTGATGCTGACCTGCCCACCTTGGTCGGTGACCAGGGTTTGCGCACTGTTGGTGCTGATCCCGTTCACCAGGAAGGTGACACCCGCACTTATGGATTGCGCATTCAAGCTCAGCAGCAGAGATTGACCCGAAATACCGACACCCTGGCTGTTGCTCAGCTGGAAGGTCGCCGTCAGAAGCTTGTTGCCATTGCTGGCATTGCTCACCACGATGATGCCCGGGGTCGGGTTGGCCGTGGTGGCAGTCTGGGGAACAAAAGCCAAGGACGCGGCCACACTGGCCGACGCAACCTGGTAAGACACAGCCGACGAGGTGTAAGAGGTGCCATTGACAACCCCCGCCACCTGCACGCTGCCCGCGCCAGTCTTGGTTAGTGGCACGATCTGCACGGTGGCCACGCCGTTCGAGTCGGTCAGGGCGCTGGCGGGTGAAATAGTGGCCAGCGTGGAGTCGGTGGTGAACGTCACCACCAGATTGGAAATCGGGGCGCTGGTGGCATCGAGCACCGTGACCTTAGCCCTGTAGCTGCTGCCGGTGACAAAGGTGCGCGGCGTCGAAAGCGCCACGCCGGACGAGTCCGTCAGCGTCAAAGACAGCGTGGGTATGCCGGTCGCAGCCGACGGTGTGACCTGGTAGGTCGCCGCGGTTCCCGTGATGGTGCTTGCAGTCGTGGCGCCAGAGGCGGTGTAGGACATCGAGGCCCCTACCGAGCCCGCACCCGCCACCGACAAAGGCGTCATCTTGACACTGGCGACGCCGGTCGCATCCGTCAAGGCCGAGGTGGCCGCCAAGGTCACCAGGGTCGCATCGGTGCTGAAAGTGATCACCTGGTTGGCAATCGGCTTGCCCGAGGCATCCAGTGCCGTGGCCTGCGCAAAGTAGTACTGTCCAGCTTTGATGGTGTGCGGCGTGGCCAGCGCCACGCCAGACGAATCCGTGAGTGTGACCACCAAGGTGGCCGTGGTGGTCGAACCCGACGAACCACTGCTGGACGTGCCAGCACTGCCTCCGCCGCCGCCGCAAGCGGCCAGCAAGGACGCTGCCAGCAGCACAAAAAGATATTTCAAATATTTCACAAACATACCTCCATCCCCAAATCAACGGTTTGTCGCACGATCAGACACCATCTTCGGGGTGATGAACACCAGCATTTCCTGCTTATTGACGGACTTGGATTTGGTCTTGAACAGATTCCCCATCACCGGGATGTCTCCCAGCACCGGCACCTTGGCCTCACTGTCCGATTCGGTCAGTTCAAAAATGCCGCCAATGACCACCGTGCCGCCATTCTCAACCAGCACCTGGGTCTTGATGTGCTTGGTGTTGATGGCAATGCCTTGCGCCGTGGTCTCGCCCTTGCTGTCCTTGTTGATGTCGAGCTCGAGAATGATGTTGCCTTCGGGCGTGATCTGTGGGGTCACTTCCAGCTTGAGGTTGGCCTTGCGGAAGGCCACCGAGGTGGCGCCGCTGGAGGTCGCCTGTTGGTACGGGAATTCCGTCCCCTGCTCGATCAAAGCCTTGGTCTGATCGGCCGTGATCACGCGCGGGCTGGACACCACCTTGCCCTTGCCATCGGCCTCCAGGGCAGAGATTTCCAGGTTCAGGAACCGATTGGCCGCCGAGTTGAAGATCGACAGGGCAAAGGACGAAGCGCTGTAACCCCCCTGGCCGGCAGCTGGCAGGTTGACAAAGCTGGTATTGGTCGTGGTCATGACGTTCGAGCTTTCCGTGGTGGTGGACGACACCGCGTCGTACGACCCCCCAATGGCTACCCGATTGCCATTGCCGATCGAATAACCGGCATCGCCACCTCGCACGCCGCGCAAGTCGCTGCCACCCAAGCGCACGCCCAGAGAGCGGCCAAAGGTGTCGGACGCCTCAACGATGCGCGCTTCAATCAGCACCTGCCGCACCGGGATGTCCAGCTTGGACAACAGCTCCTGCACTTCATTGAGCTTCTTGGCAGTGTCGGTCACAAACAGTTGGTTGGTGCGCGGCTCAGCAATGACACTCCCGCGCTCGGACAGGAAACGGGTCACGCCGCCAACGGCGCCAGCCCCCACGGCCGTACCTCGCAACTGCACCACCATGTCGGCGGCGCGCGCGTAATTGAGCTGGAAAGACTGGGTGCGAAGTGGTTCCAGTCGCTCGATGGCCTGCAGCGCTTCCAGATCCTTCTTGGTGCGGGCATCGAGTTCATCCCGCGGCGCAATCCACAGCACATTGCCGGCCTTGCGCATGCCCAGCCCCTTGGAGTCCATGATGATCTGCAGCGCCTGATCCCATGGCACGTCCTTGAGACGCAAGGTCAGATTGCCCGACACGGTGTCGGAGGTGACGATGTTGAAGTTGGTGAAGTCGGCAATCACCTGCAGCAAGGAGCGGACATCGATGCTCTGGAAGTTGAGCGACAGTTTTTCGCCCGAGTAGACGGGCCCTTGCAGCAACTTGCTGGTGTCCACCTTCTTGAGACGCACCTCGACCACAAACTGGTCGTCGCTCTGATAAGCCGAATGCTCCCAATCGCCCTTGGGTTCGATCAGCACGCGCACGCGGTCGCCCACCTGGGTAGAGGTGATCAACTGCACTGGCGTGCCAAAGTCTGAAACGTCGATGCGCCGACGCAGGCCCTCGGGCAGTGAGGACTTCTGGAACTCAACCACCAGACCCTGGCCTTGAACCTTGAGGTCCACGCCTGTCTGGTTGTTGGGCAGACTCACCACCACGCGACCGGCACTGTCGGTGCCGCGGCGGAAGTCGATGTCTTTGAGTGGCAGCACGTCGTCATTGCGCGATTCGGCAAAGGCCGAAGAGACCGCGGCACTGGTGGTCGCATTGGCCACCACAGGCTCAAAGGTCACCAGCACCGACTTGCCCACCACCTGAGTGCTGTAGGCCTGATAGCGCTTCAGATTCAAGACCATGCGGGTGCGATCCGAGGCCTGGATCACGTTGACGGATTTGACGTTGCCCTGGGTGAACTCGACCACATTCTTCTGCAATGCACTCCCGACCACCGGCAGGTCGAGCGCGACACGGGCCGGCGACTGGATGCCAAACCCGTTCAGACGGAAATTCACGGTTTCAGAAAAATCAAACCGGACCACTTCCGCCCCTGAATGGGAAGAGACCGATATCGCCTTCAGGGTCTGAGTCTCCTGGGCCCTCACACCACCGACCGAGGCCACCAGGCCCAGAGAGAAAATCAGCCGAAGCGCCAACTTTATAAATTGATTCATTTTCATTTCCCCCGCTCCTGCAATTGCAGAGAGGCCGGTCGCTCGATCCAGTCACCCGAGGAGTCTTGAACCACCTCGCGCAGTTGAACTTCGGTCTCGGTGATTTTCATGATTCGGCCAAAATTCTGCCCCAGATAATTGCCGACCTTGACTTGGTATAGAAGATTGTCGATGCGCAGCAGTGCCACGGGCACGCCCCCTTTTTGCATGCTGCCCACCATGGCCATGGAATCCAGCGGCATCGCCTCCAACGGCTCCTTGCGCCTGGCCATTTCCGGCGCAATGATGGCCATATTGCCCGGCGAGGCTGAGTCACGCTTCAGTGCCTGGGTCAGTTTCTGGACATTGAACGGGTCCATGGCGTCCGCTCCCAGGTACTCCTGGGGAATGAATTTCTTCGGCTCGGAAATCGGCGTCACCTTGGGCCGGCTCTGGGCTCTTTGTTCTGCCATCCAGGTGCTGATTTCAGACTCGTTGGAGCCGCAGGCCGTCAAACCGACGGCCGCCAACATCAGCATGGGCCAGAGAGGTTGCAGGGAGCGGTTCATTTGCCCCCCTTGGCCTGGCGCTGGCTGGCCACTTCGTCCGGGTCCAGGTACCGGAACGTCCGGGCTGTGGCATCCATCACCAGGGCACCGTCCCTGCCAGGACTCAGTGTGAGGTTGTTCAGGGTGACGATGCGGGACAGGTGGGCCACATCCGACGCAAAGAAACCGATGTCATGGTATTTGCCCGTGACACGGATCGCGATCGGCAACTCGGCGTAGTACTCCTTCACCGCCATCTGGCCCGGGCGGAACAATTCGAACTGCAGGCTGCGCCCCAGCCCTGCCTGGTTGATATCCGACAACAAGGCCGACATCTCAGCCTTGCCGGGCAATTGCTTTTCCAATTGATTCACATACTGGAGAACCTGCTCCCGTTGCTTCTTCAGGGCATCCAGATTCACCGCCTTGGTCAGCTTGGCGCTGAAATCGGTTTTCAGTTTCTCCTCAGTCAAAACCTCTTGTTCAAGCTCAGCCTGGAAATCGGTCAACCACGCAAACCAGGCCACCACCACCACTGCGGCAGCCGCCAAAACAAAGGTCAGGTAACGCGGAAAGGCAGGCCAGGCCGAAGGGTCTTTGGGATCGAGGTCGGAAAACTGCGATTTGGCCTGCTCAAACAGTGCAGGAAAATCGATTGAGAGCTTGGTGTTGATCGCCATGGTGAGACTCACTTCTTTGCCGCCGCTTCCGCGGCCTTCTCAACATCAGAGGCACGCAGCAACTGGAATCTCATACCGAAATTGGCCACCCGGCGTTGGTCCCGAGGGCTCAGATTCACGGTCCCGGCCTGGATTTCCAGCAATTCAGGGCGAGCAAACCAAGTCGACCCCGAAGAGAAGTTTTTCAGCACTTCCGAGACCCGCTGATTGGATTGGGCCACCCCCTGAATCAGAATCGTCTGACCCTCCTGCCGCATGCTCGTCACATAAACCCCGTCAGGCAATTGTTTGACCAACTCATTCATGAGGTAGGTTTGGGCGTTGCGATCAGACTGCAGATCTTCCACGGCCTTCTGGCGCGCTTTCAAAGAGGCGATCTCGGCTTCAATATTCGAGATTTCCTTGATCTGAACCTCGAGGCCCTTGATCTCGGCCTTCAAGGTTTCGTTGCGCTCTCGCTGGTCGGTCAGGCTGGACTGGTAGACCAGATACACCATCGCCACGACCAAGGCCCCCAGCAACATCGAACCCACCAAGGCCACTTTGAAGGCCTCTTTGCGCTTGAGGCGAGCCTCTTCGCGGTGGGGCAGCAGGTTGATCAGGATCATGTCAAGAACCTCCGCATGGCCAGGCCGCATGCGGTGAGGTAGGCTGGAGCCTCACGCGCCATCTTCTTCAGGCGCACGGAATCCTGGATCTGCATGCCCTCGAAGGGATTGACCAGGCTGCAGGCGAAGGAGGTCTGCTGCGTCACAGCCTCTGCCAGGCCTGGCAGGGCCGCAGAACCACCCGCCAGCAGGATGTGATCCACGCGGTTGAAGGGGGTGCTGGTGAAGAAGAACTGGAGCGCACGACCGATTTCCTGCGCCACGCTCTCCACAAAGGGCCGCAGCACCGAGGACGCGTAATCGTCTGGCAATTCACCGGAGCGCTTTTTGGACTCCGCCTCTTCAGGCGAGAAACCGTACTGGCGCACGATCAACTGGGTCAGTTGCGCACCACCAAAAGCCTGATCGCGCTCGTACAGGACCTCGCTGTCCTTGAGCACCTGCAGGCTGGTGGTCATCGAACCGACCTCGAACAAAGCCACCATAAGGCCAGCGCCATGTCCAGGCAATTGCTCAATCAGACGGCCAGCCGCGAGGCGTGAAGCGAAGGACTCAACATCCAGCACGACCGGCTTGAGTCCGGCGGCTTCCGCCAGACCCTGGCGATCCTGCACCTTCTCCTTGCGCGATGCGGCAATCAAGACGTCGACATCGCCCTGCGAACTGAGGCTGGGGCCAATGACACAGAAATCGAGGCTGACCTCGTCAAGCGAAAACGGAATGTATTGATTGGCTTCGGATTCGACCTGAACTTCCAGTTCCTGGTCTGAGAGACCGCCCGGCAGGACGATGCGCTTGGTGATCACCGCCGAGGCGGGCAAGGCCATGGCCACATTCTTGGTGCGACTGCCGCAACGTTTGACCAGACGTTTCACGGCATCCGCCACCTCATCGAACTTTTCGATGTTGCCGTCGATGATCCAGCCCTTCTCCAGCGGCTCCATCATGCAGCGTTCGAGAACGTACTCTCCGGACTTTTCACGACCCAACTCGACCAGTTTGACGCTGGACGAACTGATGTCAATGCCGAGCAGGGGCGCCACCTGCCGGCCAAACAATGATCCTAAAGAGATCAAGATGGTCCCCCGTTACACGCCCGGACGGACGTTTCGACTTCATACTTTGCATGAATGCTAGCAGCAAGGGTGTTGTCGGACCAAGGAATTCCACCCGAGTGCGTTCACCTCTCGTTGTCAAAAGCAGACGATTTGTGACTATTTTGCAATAAGTTACACAGACCGCCGAACTGGCGCACCAGAGCATCGACCCCCACGGAAGCCCGATTTCTATAATCCGCAATTCACTTCGCATTCGACCATGGCACGCTCCACCCCCCAGAACCCTCAGGAGTCCCCTCGCTCCGGCTCGCCAGGGAGAACTCATTGGGCGGTCCGCGTGCTGCTGTGGCTGGCCGGGCTGGCGCTGGCTGGGGTGCTGAGCGTGCTGATGCTGGTGGCGGTGGCCCTGGCGGTGGCCTACCCCAACCTGCCCGACATCTCCGACCTGTCAGACTACCAGCCCAAGCTCCCCTTGCGGGTCTATTCGGCGGACGGTGCCCTGTTGGGCGAGTTCGGCGAAGAGCGTCGCAACCTGACGCCCATCAAAGACATCCCCAAAATCATGAAAGACGCCGTGCTGGCGGTCGAGGACGCACGCTTCTATCAGCACGGCGGGGTGGACTACATCGGCATGTTCCGCGCCGGTCTGGCCAACCTGGGCCGGGTCAAAAGCCAGGGGGCCTCGACCATCACGATGCAGGTGGCGCGCAATGTCTACCTGTCCTCCGAGAAGACCTTCACCCGCAAGATCTACGAAATCCTGCTCACCTTCAAGCTTGAGCACATGCTGAGCAAGGATCAGATCCTCGAGATCTACATGAACCAGATCTTCCTGGGCAACCGCGCCTACGGCTTCTCGGCTGCAGCCGACACCTATTTCGGCAAGCCCTTGAAAGACATCACGGTGGCCGAGGCCGCGATGCTGGCCGGCCTGCCCAAGGCCCCCTCGGCCTACAACCCGATCAGCAACCCCAAACGGGCCCGCATCCGGCAGCAATACATCATCGACCGGATGGAAGAGAACGGCTTCATCACCAAAGCCCAGGCCGACGACGCCCGCAACGAGGCCTTGCGCATCAAGTTCGGCCCCGACAGCTCGCGCATCCACGCCGAGTACGTGGCCGAAACCGTGCGCCAGCTGGTGCTCACGCAATACGGAGCCGAGGCCTACACGCGGGGCCTGAACGTCTACACCTCGATCAATGCAGCCGACCAGGACACGGCCTACCGCGCGCTGCGCAAGGGCATCATGGACTACGAGCGGCGTCAGGTGTACCGGGGCCCCGAGCGCTTCATCAACCTGCCCGGCAACCCCAAAGAGCTGGACGAGGCCATCGACGACGCCTTCTCCGACCACCCTGACAACGGCGATGTGATGGCCGCCGTGGTGTTGGATGCCAACCCCAAGAAAATCACCGCGGTACGCCCCAACGGCGACAGTGTCGAAATCACCGGTGATGGCTTGAAACCCGCGCAATCGGGCCTGTCTGACAAAGCCCCTCCCAACATCCGGCTGCGCCGAGGCGCTGTGATCCGTGTGGTGAAGACGCCCAAGGACACCTGGGAGATCACCCAGTTGCCCGAGGTGGAAGGCGCTTTTGTGGCCGTGGACCCGCGCAGCGGGGCCATCAAGGCCCTGGTCGGCGGCTTCGATTTCGACAAGAACAAGTTCAACCATGTGACCCAGGCCTGGCGCCAGCCAGGCTCGAGCTTCAAGCCCTTCATCTATTCGGCCGCGCTCGAAAAGGGTTTTGGACCGGCCACCGTGGTGAACGACGCGCCGCTGTTCTTTGATGCCGGCACCACCGGCGGCCAGCCCTGGGAACCGAAGAACTACGACGGCACCTTCGAAGGCCCGATGACCCTGCGCCGGGGTCTGGCCAAGTCCAAGAACATGATTTCGATCCGGGTGTTGCAATCGATCGGCGCGCGCTACGCCCAGGACTGGATCACCCACTTCGGCTTTGAAGCCGAAAAGCACCCGCCCTACCTGACCATGGCGCTGGGCGCGGGCTCGGTCACGCCGATGCAGATGGTGATGGCGTACTCGGTGTTCGCCAACGGGGGCTACCGGGTCAACCCCTGGGTGATCGATCACATCACCGACCAGAAGGGCAAGCTGCTGGTGCAGAGCAAGACGCCCGCGCTGGACGAAAACCCGCGCGCCATCTCCCCGCGCAATGCCTTCATGATGGACAGCCTGCTGCAAGAAGTAGCCCGCTCGGGCACGGCGGCCAAGGCCCAGGCCACCCTGAAGCGCCCCGACATCTACGGCAAGACCGGCACCACCAACGACTCGATGGACGCCTGGTTTGCCGGCTTTCAACCCACGCTGGCGGCGGTGACCTGGATCGGCTACGACACCCCGCGCAAGCTGGGGGATCGAGAAACCGGGGGCGGCCTGAGCCTGCCGGTGTGGATCACCTTCATGGAACGCGCGCTCAAGGGCGTGCCGGTCAGCGAGCCCAGCGCCCCTGAAGGCGTGGTCAACGTGGGGGGTGAATGGTATTTTGAAGAGTTCGCCCGCGGCAACAGCGTGAGCAGCCTGGGCCTGGACGACAAGGGCGGCAGCGCCGGGGTGGCACCGCCTGCGGCAGCCACCGGGGGCGCCCACCCACCGGCACCGGCAGACGAGCGCTCGCGCATCCTTGATCTGTTCAGGAACTAAGGCCCTCACGGTCGCGCACTTCGTGTCACTCCCTGCCCCCCAGGGGGGCCCAGCCCGCCTTCGGGCGGCCGGGCGGCGGGCTGACCGCTTCGTTGCAGGTCTGTGGCATCAAGAAGGGGGCCTGATGGCCCCCTCACTTCGTGTCTTTGACTGGTGCGGCCGCGGACGCAGACGCTCTTTGCCCTGTCCAGCTCTGCGCAGGCAGGCCTGGAGCCGCTGGGCTCAGCCCCCAAGGGAGCCCAGGCCGCCTTGGGGCGGCGCGGTGGCGGGCTGATCTGAAGGCGGAACCCTGCAGCGCCGGCCTCAGGGTGCGGGGAACGCCAGGTTCTGCCCGGTCTGGGCCGTGGCGTCCAGGCTCAGTTGCTCAAAGAATGAGCCCGTGCCCTTGGTGTCTCGCCACACCCCATCCACCCAACGGTAGTGATAGCCGCCGCTGCGCGTGGCCAGCCAGACCTCATGCAAGGGCTTTTGCAGGTTGATCACGATCTGGCTGCGGTTGGGAAAGGCCAGCGTGATCATGCCGCCGCTGCGCTGGGCGTCGATATCGGCATCGGTGCTGTCGTTGAGGGCATCGCAACGGAGTTCCACCGCCTTGAGCAGGGTTTCGGCACGGTCCATGAATTCAAGGTCGGTCATTACAATTCGCTGATGTTGAGTCGAATCCAAATTCTAGTCAGGCTGATTGCCCTTGTCGCTGCGGGCGCTTTGTGCGGCTGCGGCCAGCGCGGCCCGTTGTACCTGCCGCAAGACCCGGCTGCCGCCCAGCGGGCCACCCTGCCCCAGGTGCTGACCCCCGACTCGCTGCGCGCCACGACGGATCGCAAGCAGCCCGCGGACGCCACGCCGACCTCCCCGGCCACCCCCCTCACGCCCACCACCACCACACCATGACCCAAGCCCAGTTGCCCGGCCAGCCCCATATTTCGTACCGTGACCAGATCCTGACCGTCGAAGGCGTGGCCAGCCCCGAGCTCGCCCAGCGCTTCGGCACCCCTCTGTTTGTCTACTCCAAGGCCTCCATGCTGGCGGCACTGGCCGCCTACCAGCGCGGCTTTGCCGGTCGCAAGGCGCAGATCTGCTACGCCATGAAGGCCAACTCGTCGCTGGCCATCCTGCAACTCTTTGCCCAGGCCGGCTGCGGTTTCGACATCGTCTCGGGCGGCGAACTGGCCCGGGTGCAGGCCGCGGGCGCCGATGTGTCCAAAGTGATCTTCTCGGGCGTCGGCAAGACCCGCGCCGAAATGCGCCTGGCCCTGCAGGCCGGCATCGGCTGCTTCAACGTCGAAAGCGAGGCCGAACTCGAAGTGCTGAACGCGGTGGCCCTTGAACTGGGCACCACCGCGCCGGTGAGCATCCGCGTCAACCCCAATGTCGACGCCAAGACCCACCCCTACATCTCCACCGGCCTCAAGGGCAACAAGTTCGGCGTGGCGCACGATCGCGCCCTGGCCACCTACCAGCGCGCGGCCAGCCTGCCCGGCCTGAAGGTGGTGGGCATCGACTGCCACATCGGCTCGCAGATCACCCAGGTCGACCCCTACCTGGATGCCATGGACCGTGTGCTTGATCTGGTCGAAGCGATCGAGCGGGCCGGCATTCCCATCCACCACATCGACTTCGGTGGTGGCCTGGGCATCAACTACAACGGCGACACGCCGCCCGAGGCCGATGCCCTGTGGGCCCAATTGCTGGCCAAGCTCGATGCGCGCGGCTTTGGCCAGCGCCAGCTGATGATCGAGCCCGGCCGCTCCCTGGTGGGCAACGCCGGTCTGTGCCTGACCGAAGTGCTCTACCTGAAGCCTGGCGAGCAGAAGAACTTCTGCATCGTCGATGCGGCCATGAACGACCTGCCCCGCCCGGCCATGTACGAGGCCTACCACGCCATCGTGCCCGTCCAGGCTGACGACAGCGCCACCACCACCCCTTACGACGTGGTGGGACCGGTGTGTGAAAGCGGCGACTGGCTTGGCCGTGACCGCACGCTGGCAGTGGCCCAGGGCGACCTGCTGGCGGTGCTGTCCACCGGCGCGTACTGCATGAGCATGTCCAGCAACTACAACACCCGTGGGCGCCTGGCCGAGGTGCTGGTGGACGGCGACCAAGCCCACCTGATCCGCCGGCGTGAGACCGCTGCCGACACCTTCGCGCTGGAAAACCTGCTCCCAAATGGCTGATTTACGCAGATCAAAGGCATTGATGTGCATCAAATCACAGAAATGCCTTTTCCGTACAGTGCAGCTTCCGGCCGTGTCGATGGCCGCAGGGAACAAGCATGCCTTTGGAACTTTACCGTGACGCGGATCACGCCTGCCTGATGTTCACCGACCTCATCGAGGAAGGGGGTCAGGCGGTGCAGGCGAACCAGTTCCTGATCGTGGACGATGGCACGGGCGCCATCATCGACCCAGGTGGCAACCTGGCGTTCAACGAGCTGTTCCTGGGCATGTCCAAGCACTTCCCTCCCAGCAAGCTCAGCTACCTGCTGGCCTCGCACGCCGACCCCGACATCATTGCCTCGCTGGACCGCTGGATGACCTCCACCCGCGCCAAGCTGGTGATCTCGCGCATCTGGGAGCGTTTTGCGCCCCACTTTGCCAAAGTGGGCAAGACTGAAGACCGCGTGATCGGCGTGCCTGACGGCGGCGGCAAGCTGCGCATCGGGCGCCATGAAATGTGGCTGCTGCCCGCGCACTTCATGCATTCCGAGGGCAACTTCCAGTTCTACGACCCGGTCAGCCGCATCCTGTTCACCGGCGATCTGGGCGTGTCACTGACCACCGGCCAGCAGGCCCAGAAGTTCGTCACCGACCTGACGGACCACATCCCCTTGATGGAGGGCTTTCACCGGCGGTACATGGTCTCCAACAAGATCCTGCGTCTGTGGGTGCGCATGGCGCGCCAGCTCGACATCAGCATGCTGGTGCCCCAGCATGGCGCCCCCATCGTGGGCCAGGTGGCGATCAACCAGTTCTTTGACTGGCTGGAGAACCTGATGTGCGGCATCGACCTGTTTGATGACCGCGCCTACCAGTTGCCGACGCTGCAGATCGACCCGCTGCGCGGCGCCCAACCGGCCCTGCGGGCCGTGGGCGGGCATTGATCAGGGACCCGGGCTAAGCAGCACGCCCCACCCGGCGACGCTTGAGCCAGGCCTGCTGCAGGCGCCAGCCCAGCAGCGCTGAAATCACCGCGGCATAGACCGCCACCTCGGCAAAGTTGTGCTTGCCGGCCCGCATCCAGAAGAAATGCAGCAGGCCCAGCAAGGCCACGGCGTACACCAACCGGTGCAGCGCCTGCCAGCGCCGCCCTCCCAGCGCCTTGATGGCGGCATTGAACGAACTCAGGGCCAGGGGCAGCATCAACACACAGGCCGTGAAGCCCACCAGGATGAAGGGCCGCTTCAGGATGTCCCGCCCGATGTCGCCCCACTCCAGGCCCATGTCGAACAGGCTGTAGCAGGCCAGGTGCACCAGGGCGTAGAAAAAGGCGAACAGGCCCAGCAGGCGACGAAAGCGGGCCAGCGCCGGCAAACGCCCGATCACCCGCAGCGGCGTCACCGCCAGCACCCCGCACAGCAGGCGCAGGGTCCAGTCGCCCGTGGCGCGGATCAGGGCCTCGGCCGGGTTGGCACCCAGGCCATCGGTGGCGGTCAGCGCCACCAGCCAGGCCAGGGGCAGCAACAACAGCACCCAGGCCACAGGCTTGGCCCAGGCCGACAGCAAGGCCGCCGACAGGCTGGCACGCACACCGGCCGGCCCGGCAGCCCGGCCGGTCGGAGCAGAGGAGGCAGAACGCATGGCGGCAGCGCTCAGTAGAACTTCTTCAGGTCCATGCCGGCATACAGGGACGCCACCTGGGCCTCGTAGCCATTGAACTTGAGGGTCTTGCGCTTCTTGGCAAACAAGCCGTCCTCACCGATGCGGCGCTCGGTGGCCTGGCTCCAGCGCGGGTGGTCCACCTCGGGGTTCACATTGGAGTAGAAGCCGTACTCGTTGGCTGCGGCCTTGTTCCAGGCCGTGCCCGGTTCCTTGTCGGTGAAGCGGATGCGCACCAGGCTCTTGGCGCTCTTGAAACCGTATTTCCAGGGCACCACCAGGCGCACCGGGGCCCCGTTCTGCTTGGGCAACACCTCACCGTACATGCCGAACGACAGCAGGGTCAGCGGGTGCATGGCTTCGTCCATGCGCAAGCCTTCGACATACGGCCAGTCCAGGATGCGCGAGCCCACGAAGGGCATGGTCTTGGGATCGGCCAGGGTATGGAACTCCACGTACTTGGCGCTGCCCAGGGGCTCCACGCGGCGGATCAGCTCGGCCAGCGAATAACCCACCCAGGGGATCACCATCGACCAGCCCTCCACACAGCGCAGGCGGTAGATGCGCTCTTCCTGGGCGCTGAGCTTGATCAGGTCTTCCAGGTTGATGGGGCCCGGCTTCTTGACGAGGCCGTCGATCTCCACCCGCCAGGGCGAGGTCACCAGGGTGTGGGCATTGCGCGCCGGGTCGGCCTTGTCGGTGCCGAACTCGTAGTAGTTGTTGTAGCCGCTGGCGTCCTTGTAATCGGTCACCTTGTCCATCGTCATGGCACCGGCCACGGCCGACTTGGCGCCCGCCAGTGCCGGCAGCTTGCCCGGGTGGGCGTAGGGCGCGGCCTGGGCCAGCGCGTCGCGGGCGGCCCAACTGCCCAGGGCGGTGCCGGCGCCGGCCAGGGCCAGTTGCCGCAGCCACTGACGGCGACCGGCATAGACGGAAGCGGGGGTGATTTCGCTGGCGACCGGGTGTTGGAAACCGTCGTCGCGCGTCTTGATCAGCATGGAAGCTCCTTGAAGTTATGCGTTGGTCGGAGTACGAGCCGCATTCTTTCAAGGATTCGCGAAATTCACCGAAAGTTCACAATGTCCCGTAACTGTGAAGGCCACTGAGGAACATGTTGACACCCAGGAAGGCGAAGGTGGTCACCACCAGCCCGCCCAGGGCCCACCAGGCCGACAGCGTGCCGCGCAGCCCCTTCATGAGCCGCATGTGCAGCCAGGCCGCGTAGTTCAGCCAGACGATCAGGGCCCAGGTTTCCTTCGGGTCCCAGCTCCAGTAGCCGCCCCAGGCCTCGGCGGCCCACAAGGCGCCCAGCACGGTGGCGATGGTGAAGAAGGCAAAGCCCACGGCGATCGCCTTGTACATCACGTCGTCCAGCACCTCCAGCGGCGGCAGACGGCGCGCAATGCGCTCGCGGGCGAACAGAATGCCCGCCACCACCAGCGCCGAGATCGCAAAGTACACCACCCAGTAGCTGCCGCCGGCCTCATTCGTGCTGCGGCGGAACACCATGGGCTCGAAGCACAGAACAATGCCCAGCAGCCACAGCGGGGTCAGCTTGTACCAGCGCTTCTCGCCCGCCTGCTGCTTGATCAGGTAGGCAAAGGCCACCATGGCCGACAAGGCAAAGGTGCCGTAGCCGATGAAATTGGCCGGCACATGCAGTTTCATCCACCAGCTTTTCAGGGCCGGCACCAGGGGCTGGATCTCATGCGCCTCGCGCACCACCGTGTACCACAGCAGAAAACCCACGGCCGCGCTCACCACCAGCATCACAAAAGCACCCAGGGCCCGGGTCTTGTACTGGGCCTCGAAGTAGAGGTAGAACACCGTGGTGATCCAGCAGAACAGCACGAACACCTCGTACAGATTGCTGACCGGGATGTGCCCGATGTCAGCCCCCAGCAGGTAGCTTTCATACCAGCGCACCATGGTGCCCGTCAGGGCCATCACCACCGACGCCCAGGCCAGGCGCGAGCCCGTCAGCTCCATGGTGGCCCCATGCGGGCCACCGACCAGGCCCAGCCAGTAAAAGATGGTGCTCATGAAGACCAGCATGCTCATCCACAGGATGGCCGACTGGCTTGACAGGAAGTACTTGAGCCAGAACACCGTGTCCGCCCGCGCCAGCGTGGGCGCCTCGCCACTCGCGTGGTAGGACGAGATGGCCAGCAGGCTCAAGCCCGCCACGCCCACCATCAACACGGCCAGCGGACGCCAGAACCAGCCCAGCCAGATCGCGGCCGGCACGGCGGCGATCAGGATGCCGGTTTCATAGACATCCATGGCCTGCCCGTACATCGACAGGGTGGCGCCCCCGGCGGCCAGCACCAGGGCGGCAAACAGCCAGTCCAGCCAGGATCGGCGTGAAAAAAACCCTTCGCTCAGGGTGATGCTCGTCGTGGGACGGGTCGCGGTGTTCATGGGGTCGACTCCGGGGTTCAGTTCGGGGCGGGTCCCTCGGCAGCGTCACGCGACGCGGGTGCCAGGCCCAGCAGCTTGATTTTCAGGTGTTCGAATTCACGGTCGCCATCCATGGTCTTGCGGTTGCTGGACAAGGCCATCGTGGCACGGGTGCCGCCAGACTCGGGGCGCACCCAGATCCAGACACGGCGTTCGCGCACGTACAGCATGGCAAAGACCCCCAGAATCAGCAAGGCGCAGCCCAGATAGACCACCGTCTTGCCAGGGGCACGCGCCACCTGGAACACGCTGGCCTGCACCTGGGTGAAGTCTTTCAACACAAAGGTCAGCGGCACCGGGTAGGCCTGCACGTCGCTGAGCGACAGCACGGCCTGGGTCATGAAGGCCTGGGTCTTGGCCTCGTTGGGCCAGGGTTTCAGGCCGGCCTGCTCGCGGCTCAGTTGCTCCAGCTGGAACAGCACCCCGTTGAGGATGCGGATCAGCACCTCGCCCGCGCGGGGGCGCTCGGCCTCGGGCACATTGGACTCGATGAAATCGGCCACCGCCTGCAAACCACCCGCGGGGCGATCCGAACCCTTGGCCGCGGCCGGGTTGCCGGCAAACAGATCCAGGGCCCGGCTGGCCGAGGCCTGCAGCTGGCGGGCCAGCTCCGGTTTGCTGGGGTCGATGGCCAGGGCCACATAGCGGGCCACGGCCTGCTCGCGCAGTTTGGGCTGGCCCAGGGCCTTGCGCAGGCGCAAAAAGCTGTCCATGCCACCTTGGTCATCCACCGGCACCCGCAGGTAGCGGAACGGTTCGGCTGGCGTCTCGCGCATGCCCAGCAGCATCACCGGCGCGCCACCGTCGCCCATGTCGACCGGCAGCATGTAATTGTGGAACTCGCGGGCCTGGCCGGCCGCGTCACGCAGCTTGTAGGTGATGCTGGGGCCCACGTTGCGCAGCTCCTTCTTGGTCATCACCTTGTTGGCCGCCCCCAGACGGGCCTCCACCGAGTCGCGCAGATCAACCTTGCGCACATCCACGCCCGAACCTGAAGGCCCGCCCTGGCCGGCAAAGTTTTCCACGTTGATCACGCGCAGCGCGCTGAACTCGAGGTTGAACTTCTCGCCGGTCTGGCTGCGGGTCAGGCCGGTGCTGCCGCCGATCACGCCCTCGACCTCGAAGCGCGCGCCGTCTGAGTCCAGCGGCAAGGCCTGCAGGCGCACCTTGGAGCCGCCGTCGTCAAAGCTCGATTGGTAGATCTCGATGCCGTGGTAGTTGACGGGGTGGTTCACCTCCACCCGCGCCTCGGTCAGCGCACCGGTGGCCTTGTCGTGGATCACGATCTCGCTGGCAAACAGCTTGGGCATGCCGGTGGAGTAGTGCTCGACGATGAATTTCTTGAGCTCCACCGCAAACGGCAGCTCCTGCAGCAGCACGCCATCCGACTGGTTCAGGATGGCGGTGCTCGACTGCGTGCCCTCGGCCACCATCAGGTTGCCGCGGAAGGTGGGGTTGTTTTCGCTCAGGCGGTGACGGGCGGGCACGTCGGCAATCAGGCCGGCACCGGCGTAAGGCGCCTTGCCGTTGAACCACATCTGGGCGCGCACGATCAGGTCGCCGTCCAGCAAGCCGCCCAGGCAGATCAGCACGATGGCCGAGTGCGCGGCGATGTAGCCCAGCTTGTTGGCCGCCCCCGCCTTGGCCGCCACCATCCAGCCGGTGCCGGGGCCTGCAGCGGTGTCACGCGGTTGCAGGCGCACCTTCCAGCCGCCCTGCACCAGGCCCTCGCCCAGGCGCCGGGCCAGCCCCTCGGGGGCTTCAGAGAAATCGGCCTCGGCATGCTGGCCGAAGGCGCGCAGGCTCTGCTCGCGGATGTTTTCCTTGAAGGTCTTCAGGTCGACCAGGATCTTGGGGGTGTTGCGGGCGATGCACAGCGAGGTGCTGACCACCAGAAAGCCCAGGATCAGCAAAAACCACCAGGCGCTGTACACCGAGTAGAGGTGCAGCTCGCCAAACAACTGGGCCCAGAAGGGGCCGAACTGGTTCACATAGTTGACCGCCGGCTGGTTCTGCTGCAGCACGGTGCCGATGACCGAAGCAATGCAGATGACGGTCAACAGCGAGATGGCAAAGCGCATCGACGACAGCAGGTCCACCAGCACCTTGAGGCGCTCGGGGCGGCTGCGCGGGGGCTGCGCCTGCGGGCCGGTTTCAGCAAGGGGAAGAGACATGGTGTCGCCAGGGCCTGATGCAAACAAAAAGGGCGGGCCGCAGATGAGGCCCGCCCTGCTGAGGGAGAGAAAACGGGCAGAGGTTCCGTGAACCTCAGCCCGAGGATCAATGCAGGCCGGCGATGTAGTCGGCCACGGCCTTGATTTCGCGGTCGTTGAGCTTGGCAGCCACACCCGTCATCTGGATGCTGTTCTTGCGCACACCGTCGCGGAAGGCGGTCAGCTGGGCTGCGGTGTATTCGGCCTGCTGGCCTGCCAGGCGCGGGTACTGGGCCGGGATGCCGGCGCCGTTCGGGCTGTGGCAGCCGGCGCAGGCAGCGATCTGACGGTCGGCGATGCCGCCGCGGTAGATGCGCTCACCCAGGGTGACCAGGTCTTTTTCCTTGGCAAAGCCGGGCTTGGCCTTGTTCTTGGAGACCCAGGCGGCGATGTTCTTCATGTCGTCGTCGCTGAGCGCAGCGACCATGCCGCTCATGACGGCGTTGGCACGCTGACCGGACTTGAACTCACGCAGTTGCTTGACCAGGTAGTCGGGGTGCTGTTGCGCCAGCTTCGGGTAGGCCGGGGTGCCCGAGTTGCCATCAGCCCCGTGGCAGGCGGCGCAGGTGGCAAAGCTTGCCTCGCCCTTGACCAGATCAGGCTTGGCCGCTGCAGCGGGTTTTTCTTCAGCAGCACAGGCCGAAAAAGCGGAGGCGGCCAGCACGGCGGCGCTGAGCAAAGTAGCGATCAACTTCATATCGTGGCTCAATGATGTTAGGGGCGCAAAACCACTCGATTCTACAATGAGGCTTCAGGAATACTTCCATTTTGATGACAAACCGCTCCACATCCGCCCCGGCCAAGGCCGCCCGTCCCTCTGCGCCGACCCCCTCCACCGAGGCCAAGGCGGCCCTGGGCTGGATGCACACGGCCCGCTTTCTGACCACCGCTGCCCAATTGCACCACCTGCCGCCGCTGCAGGTGCCTGAAATCGCTTTCGTGGGCCGCTCCAACGCCGGCAAGTCCACCTGCATCAACACCTTGACGCAGCAAAAGCAACTGGCCTTCGCCTCCAAGAAGCCTGGCCGCACCCAGCACATCAACCTGTTCTCCCTCGGGCGCCAGGGTGAGACCGATGCCGTGCTGGCCGACCTGCCCGGCTACGGCTACGCCGCCGTGCCCAAGGACGACAAGATCCGCTGGCAGCGCGTGATGGCCAACTACCTGGTCAGCCGCGAGAACCTCAAGGGCATCGTGATGATGTGCGACCCGCGCCTGGGCCTGACCGAGCTGGACGAAACCCTGCTCGAAGTCATCCGCCCGCGCGTCGAAGAGGGCCTGAAATTCCTGGTGCTGCTGACCAAGGCCGACAAGCTGACCCGCTCCGAAGGCGCCAAGGCGCTGTCGATTGCGCGACTGAACGCGGGCGGCGGCGAGGTGAAACTCTTCTCCGCGCTCAAGCGCATCGGCATCGAAGACACCGCACACCTGCTGTGGCAGTGGACCCACCCCCCGGTGGCCGCCACTGATCTGGCAGACGCCACGCCCGAACCTGCCGCCGAGCCCCCAGCCGACACCCCGCCCGCCGAGCCCGAAGTGGACTGAGCACCGGGCCAGGCCAGGGGCCCCCATCGCCCCAGGAGCCTTCGCCCATGATCGACACCTTTGAACACGCCCTGCCGCATGGCATCACCCTGAGCTGCCGGGCTGCCGGCCCGGTCGGCGCGCCCGTGCTGCTGTTTCTGCACGGATTCCCTGAAGCCGCCTTTGTCTGGGACCCGCTGCTGCTGCACTTCTCACGCCCCGAGAACGGCGGCTGGCGCTGCGTGGCACCCAACCTGCGCGGCTACGAACAGTCCAGCCGCCCGCCCGAAGTCGAAGCCTACAAGGCCCGCCTGCTGGTGCAGGATCTGCAGGCGCTGATCGCCCTCGAATCACCCAAGGCGCCGCTCGGCGCCCTGGTGGCCCACGACTGGGGCGGCGCCGTGGCCTGGAGCCTGGCCAACCAGCACCCCGAACTGATGCAGCGCCTGGTGATCATCAACTCGCCCCACCCCGGCGCCTTTGTGCGCGAGCTGCGCCACAACCCGGCCCAGCTGGCGGCCAGCGCCTACATGAACTTTCTGATCCAGCCCGGGGCCGAAGAGCGCCTGGCCGAAGATGACTTCGCGCGCCTGTGGGGCTTCTTTCAGCGCTTTGGCGCCCAGGGCGAACCGACCTGGCTCAGTGAAGACGTCAAGAACCAGTACCGCACGGTGTGGCGCACCAGCCTGCGCGGCGGCTGCAACTACTACCGGGCCTCACCGCTGCGCCCAGGCGATGCCCACCACCCCGGTGCCGCCGCCCTGGAGCTGCCCGACAGCATGCTGCAGGTGAGCTGCCCCACCCAGGTGCTGTGGGGCCTGGGCGACCACGCCCTGCTGCCCGGCCTGCTCGACGGCCTGGACGCCTGGGTGCCTCGGCTGCAGGTGCGCCGGCATGACACCGCCAGCCACTGGATCGTGCACGAAGACCCGGCCTGGGTCATGCAGCAGATCCAGGGCTTTCTCGCCGCCCCAATTCAGCCGTAGACCGACGGTTCGCCCGGTGGGCGGGTCTTGAAGCGCTTGTGCACCCAGTAATACTGGTCGGGCATGGTGTCGATCCAGCCCTGCAGGCGCTGGTTCATGAGGGCCGTGTCGGCCTCCACATCCTCGGTCGGGAAGTTCTGCCAGGCCGGCATCACCTCCACCTCGTAGCCCTCGGGCGTGATGCGCGACACCACCGGCACCACCTTGGCCCGCCCCAAACGGGCAAAGCGCGACAGGCTGGGCACCGTGGCCGCTAGGTGCCCGTAAAACGGCACGAAGATCGACTCTTCGGGGCCGAAATTCATGTCGGGCAGCAGGTACAGGGCCCCGCCCTTGCGCAGCGTGTTGATGATGGGCTTGACGCCATCGAAGCGACTCAGCATGGTCACCTCGCCGAAACGTGAGCGCCCGGCCTTCATCCAGGCGTCCACCGCCGGGCTGGGCTGGGGCGTGAAGATCGAGGTGAACACCCGGTCCACGTTCATCGACAGCGCCATGCCGCCGGCTTCCAGACCGAAGAAATGGGGCGAAAAGATGATCGTGGGCGTGTCGCCCTCGAACTCCTGCCACGGCCCCACCAGGCGGATGCGACGCGCCAGCACCTCGCGCGGCGCGTGCCAGAGCCAGCCCCGGTCCAGCCACGACTGCGCAAAGTGGATGAAGGCCTGCCGCGTCCAGGCCTTGCGCTGGGCCAGCGGCACCTCCGGGAAGCACAGCTTCAGGTTCACCGCCACCACGTGCCGCCGCGGCACGGCCAGCCCATAGAGCACCCAGCCCAAAGCCACGCCCAGGCCCCGCACCCAGGACAGGGGCAGGTGGGCCATCAGCCGCATGAATGCAATTCCGAACCGACTCCACATGCTCAAGACTCTCCGCGCGGCTGCTTGTAGCGCGCATAACCCCAAAGGTACTGGGCCGGGCAGGCCCGGATCATCTGCTCCATCTCGGCATTGATCTGGGTCACCGCCTGCGTCATGTCAGCCGCCAGCGGCGTCTGCATCTCGTGCACATGGATGCGCACCCCCCGCCCCCACGACAGGCGCTCGCTCCAGGCCAGCAGCACGGTGGCCCCGGTCTGCTGCACCAGGCGCACGGCCAGGGTCATGGTGTAGGCGGGCTGGCCAAAGAACGACGCCCACACCCCCATGCCCTCGGGCGGCACCTGGTCGGGCAGCAGGCCCACGGCCCGCCCCTGGCGCAGCGCCTTGATCAGTTGCCGCACGCCGGCCAAGGTGGTGGGCACGGCCTGCAGCCCCGGTCGCTCACGCACCGAGGCCATGGTGTGGGCCAGCCAGGCCTGCCGCGCCGGCCGGTACAGGATGGTCATGGGGCCGTAGCGCTCGGCATAGTCGCGCGCCAGGGCCTGCGGCGACAACTCGAAGCAGCCCATGTGCGGCGTCAAAAACACCACCCCGCGCCCGGAGGCCAGGGCCCGTTCGATGCAACCGTTGTCCGCCCACACCGAGGGCAGGGGCCGCCCCAGCCACAGGCGCGGCAGCTCGGCGACCATGCGCCCACCATGACCCACCGCCGCGACCACATCGCGCAGGCTCACGCCTGCCAGGGCGGCATTGGCGAGAAAGCGCCGGCGGTAGGAGGGCGAAGCCAGGAAGGCCAGCCAACCCAGCAGCCAGCCCATGACCTGGAGCAACCCCAGGGGAAACAGGGCAAAGACCCTGAACAACGAGAGCATGAGATGGGTAGAATAAACGGGTCGCTGAGTTAAATGAGCAACTTGCAGGGCGACGTTAAACACAACTGCTAAAGCGTTCGCCAAAGCTCCCGAGTCCGAGGCAACGCCCCCAGAACTTGAAACGTGGAGTTTATTCAAATGGCGAACGATTTTCTTTTCACCTCAGAATCCGTCTCTGAAGGTCACCCCGACAAGGTGGCCGACCAGATCTCCGACGCGATCCTCGATGCCATCTTCAAGCAAGACCCGCGCAGCCGCGTGGCCGCCGAAACCCTGACCAACACCGGTCTGGTCGTGCTGGCGGGTGAAATCACCACCAACGCGCACGTCGACTACATCCAGGTGGCGCGCGACACCATCAAGCGCATCGGCTACGACAACACCGAGTACGGCATCGACTACAAGGGCTGCGCCGTGCTGGTGGCCTACGACAAGCAGAGCAACGACATCGCCCAGGGCGTGGACCAGGCCAGCGACGACCACCTGAACACCGGCGCCGGTGACCAGGGCCTGATGTTCGGCTACGCCTGCGACGAAACGCCCGAGCTGATGCCCGCCCCCATCTACTACGCCCACCGCCTGGTCGAGCGCCAGGCCCAGCTGCGCAAGGACGGCCGCCTTCCCTTCCTGCGCCCCGACGCCAAGAGCCAGGTCACGATGCGCTATGTGGACGGCAAGCCGCACAGCATCGACACCGTGGTGCTGTCCACCCAGCACAGCCCCGACCAGAGCGAAACCGCCAAGAAGATGAAGGCCAGCTTCACCGAAGCCATCATCGAAGAGATCATCAAGCCCGTGCTGCCCAAAGAGTGGCTGCAGGACACCAAGTACCTGATCAACCCCACCGGCCGCTTTGTGATTGGCGGCCCGCAAGGGGATTGCGGCCTGACCGGGCGCAAGATCATCGTCGACACCTACGGCGGCGCCTGCCCGCACGGCGGTGGCGCCTTCTCGGGCAAGGACCCGACCAAGGTCGATCGCTCGGCCGCCTACGCCGCCCGCTACGTGGCCAAGAACATCGTGGCCGCCGGCCTGGCCCGCCAGTGCCAGATCCAGGTCGCCTACGCCATCGGCGTGGCCCGCCCCATGAACGTGACCGTGTACACCGAAGGCACCGGCGTCATCCCTGACGACCAGATCGCCCGCCTGGTGCAAGAGCACTTCGACCTGCGCCCCAAGGGCATCATCCAGATGCTCGACCTGCTGCGCCCCATCTACGAAAAAACCGCCGCCTACGGCCACTTCGGCCGAGAAGAACCCGAGTTCACGTGGGAAAGAACGGACAAGGCTGCAGCGCTGCGTGCAGCGGCTGGCCTGTAAGGCCAGCATTTGCCGCAGGCAAATCTGTAGCCTTGCGGCGCAGGCTCATGTCGGCTTTGCCGACGTGAAGGCGCGAAGCGGCTGTGCCGAAGCCATAAAGCTGCCGCCCTGCGGGCGGCAGCCGGGCTGTCAACCCGCCGCGCGCAAGCGCGGCATCCGTTCTCGGGCGAAGCCCCTACCGCCCCTGCAATGTGAGCACAGCCCCTCTGAAGACCCATCGTCACACAATGGGTACAAAGCCATTCGTAACCCTACGTATCCCTCGACAAGCCAGCCGTGAGACAATTCGCGCCGCTTTGGCGCAGCCGGTCGGCTGCAATCGACCGGGCCAGGGGTTACCGGCCAACGCCAGCCGCCCCAATCACCCAAGGCAATCCTGACCCGGCCTGCCGCGCCCGACGGCGTCCACCCCCAGCCCGCCCCTTCCGAACTGTTTTCCTGCCGTGCCTGCCGCCCCCTCTTCAGCCCAGCCCCCCGGCCAGCACAGCACGCGCCTGCTCATCGTGGCCTATTGCCTGGTGTGGGCCCTGGTGCATTGGTTCGCCTACCCGAACCTCGACCCCTACAACGACATGCTGGAGAACTTTGCCTGGGGGCAGACCTTCGAGTGGGGCACCTTCAAGCACCCGCCTTTCTTTGTCTGGGCGGTCGAACTCTGGTTTGCGGCCATGCCGCGCAGCGCGCTGTCGTACAAGCTGCTGTCGTATGTGAACGTGGCCATCGGCCTGTGGGGGGTGGCGCATCTGGCGCGACTGCTGGGCTTGCGCAAGATGGCCCCCAGCGCCGTGCTGCTGCTGATGTGGACCCTGCCCTACACCACGCTGGCGGCCAAATTCAATGCCAACGCCATCCTGTTGTCAGTCTGGCCCTGGACGGCGGTGGCCTGGCTGGCCAGCCTGCGCCAGAGCGGGCGCCCCGGCCTCACCGCCTCGGTCTGGCTGGGCTTTCTGGGTGCGGTGTGCATGCTCAGCAAGTACTACAGCGGCGTGTTCCTGTTCTCGCTGTTCGTCACCGCCCTGCTGAGGCATGACATGCGCCGCTGGTTCAGCAGCCTGCGCCCCTATGTGGCCCTGCTCAGCCTGACGGTGTTCCTGCTGCCCCATGCCTGGTGGTTGTGGCAGCACGACTACCCCACCCTGCGCTATGCCGCCGACCAGGGGGGCGGCCATGTGGAGTGGCACTTCCTGCTGCATTTCGCCATCACCCCGCTGCTGTTCGTGCTGCTGGCCTGGCTGCCCTGCGTGCTGGTGTTCGCCTGGCAGGCCAGCCCGGCCGGCCCCGGCCGCTGGCTCAAGCTGCTGCGCCTGATCCCGCGCCTGGCGTGGCGAAGCTGGCTGCCCCTGCACTGGCAGGACACCGTGTTCTGGCTGGCGGCCCTGCCCGGCGCCGTGACCTTGCTGGCCGGCATCGCGGGCATGGCCGAGCTGTCCAGCCCCTGGGCCATCCCCATCATCTATGCCTTCCCGCTCCTGTGGCTGCGCAACCTGGAGCAGGCCACCACCCCGACCACCGCCACCGGGTCGGACACGGACACCCCCACCACACGCAGCCTGCAGGCCCTGCAGGGCTCGGCCTGGCCTGTGCTGGCCGGCGTGCTGCTGGTCGGCGTGGTGCTGGCCGTGACCCAGGCCAGCCAGGGCAAGCGCAGCTATTACGAGGCCAATGAAGTGGCGGCCGAACGCATGGTGCAGGGCTGGCAGCAACGCCACCCCGACCTGCCCCTGGGCTGGACCGGCGGCGAATGGGCCGAGAACGCCATGGTGGCCTTCTTTGTGTCCGACCAGGTGCGCGCCCTGCCCGGCATGCCCGACGAGTGGCCCACCACCCTGGCCCCCCACCCCGGCTGGGAGCAGCAAGGCGGCCTGATGATCTGCCCGCGCGGCCCCATGAAAAAGGCCCAGGTCTACGAGGCCAGCAACTGCGAGGTCGAAGTGCAGGAATGGCTGGAGAAGACCGGCCGCCCGATCCGGCCGCTGTGGGTGACGGCGGCCCGCTCGGGCTGGCGCTTCCCGCACCCGATGGAGTTCGCCTGGGTGGTCTACGACGTGCTGCCCACGCCCTGATCGCCTGCGGGCAACGGATCTTCCGGCAGGTGCATCAAGGGTTGCCCGGCCCGCACCCGCAGGCCCGTGGCCACGCCCTCGACCAGGCGGAAGCCCTTCGGGGCGAACACGATGATGGTCGAGCCGTGCTGGAACCAGCCCAGCTCCTGCCCCTTGTCCACCGGCGCATCGCAAGGCAGTTCGTGCGGGCCTGGGTAGCGGCCATGCAGGAGCAGGTCCAGTGCGTGCAGGCGCAGGCTGGCCACCAGGATGGCCGCCACCGGCACCAGGGCCAGCGGGTGCCCGCCCCGCTCCAGCCGAAGATGCAGGGCCGCGCGCTCGTTGCGGCAGAACAGGCGCTCCACCCGCTTGAGCGCGATCGGGTTCACGTTCCAGGTGTCCCCCGTCAGGTGCGTCACGTGCTGCAGACGGGCGTCGTGCGGCGCATGGAAGCGGTGGTACATGGCCGAGGTCAGGCGCAGCGTCACATAGCAGCCATCGCGGAAGGCCTCGGCGCGGGCCGGGTCGCCGAACAGGTCTTCCAGTCGGTACGGAAAGCCCTTGGCCTGCCACACCTGCAGCCCGGCCACCTCGCCACAGGCGCCCACGATGCCGTCGCAGGGGCTGGCCAGCACCTCGGGGTCGGGATCGAAGGGGCGCGCCCCGGGTTTCAGCTCGCGGGTGAAGCAGTCGTGCAGGCTGTCAAAGCGCGGCTTGCGCGCCTCGCTCAGGTCCAGCTCGGTGAACAGGCGCCACACCGCGATCGAGGCGTCGCGCACCAGAGGCTGGCGGATCTGGCTGAACCAGCCCATGAAGCGCGTCAGCGCGATGCGCGGCACGCGGTTGGTGAGCAGAAAGTTCAGGTCTTCCTGCTGCAGCAGGCGATCACGCAGGTTGTGGAGTTTCATCAAGATGTCAATCAGTCAAGTTACAGATGAGGCATCGCGCTTTCGCGATTTGGAAAATCCGGACCTCTTCAAATGGACGAAACACTGGCTTTCTGGGCCCTGGGCGGCGCGGCCTTTGCCGCCACCCTGCCCCGGCTGATCCGCCGACTGGAACTGTCGCGGGCCAAGCACCCCTCGCTCACCGGCCATTCGCGCATGGCCAAACGGGTGGCCTCGTGGCTGCCCGGCTACGCCTACGGCGAGGAGCGCTTCTTCAACTCCGACGGCGCGCCGGCCGAGGTGGCCGCGCAGCGGCGCCAGGCCCTGCAGCAGCTGGGCAGCACGCTGGTGGCCCGCTGCCCGCGCACACTGGACCTCACCGCCAGCGCCCGCGACGGCCTGCCCGACCTGCAGTTCACCGGCGCCTACCGCGTGCCTTTCCAGTACAGCCCGCTGCTGCGCCAGCATGTGCAGGTGGGGGCCTTCATGGAAGCCTCCGAAGGCGTCACCCTGACCGACCTGGATGGCAACAGCTACTACGACCTGACCGGCTCCTACGGCGTCAATGTGTTCGGCGTCGACGTGTACCGCCAGTGCATTGCCGAGGGCAGTGCCCGGGCCCAGGCCCTGGGCCCGGTGCTGGGCAGCCTGCACCCCAGCGTGGCCGCCAACGTGGCGCGGCTGCAGCGCATCTCGGGCCTGGACCAGGTGTCCTTCCACATGTCGGGCACCGAAGCCGTGATGCAGGCCGTGCGCCTGGCCCGCTACCACACCGGCCGGCGCCACTTGGTGCGCTTTTGCGGCGCCTACCATGGCTGGTGGGAAGACGTGCAGCCCGGCCCCGGCAACCCCCTGCCCCCGCGCGAGACCTACACCCTGCGCGACATGCACGAGAACAGCCTGCAGGTGCTGCGCAAACGCCGCGACATCGCCTGCGTGCTGGTCAACCCGCTGCAGGCCCTGCACCCCAACAAGGCGGCGCCGGGCGACTCGTCGTTGGTGGACAGCTCGCGCAGCGCCGGCTACGACCGCGCCGCCTACACCGAGTGGCTCCAGCAGCTGCGCGAGGTCTGCACCGAGCGCGGCATCGTGCTGATCTTCGACGAGGTGTTCCTGGGCTTTCGCCTGGCCCCGGGCGGCGCCCAGGAATACTTCGGTGTCAAGGCCGACATGGTCACCTACGGCAAGACCCTGGGCGGCGGCCTGCCGGTGGGCGTGGTCTGCGGCAAGCGTGAGCTGATGAAGCGCTACCGCGAAGACCGGCCGGCCGACCTGTGCTTTGCCCGCGGCACCTTCAACTCGCACCCCTATGTGATGGGCGCCATGGCGGCCTTCCTGGATTACCTGGAAACCCCCGAGGCCCAACTCATGTACGTGGAGCTGGACGCCACCCAGAACCGCCGCGCCGCGCAGCTCAACCAGCGGCTGCAGGCCATCGGCGCCCCGGTGCAGGTGGCCAACATGTCCTCGGTGTGGACCGTGAGCTACACCCGCCCCTCGCGCTACAACTGGATGCTGCAGTTCTACCTGCGTGAGCAAGGCCTGGCCCTGAGCTGGGTCGGCACCGGCCGGCTGATCTTCAGCCTGAACTACACCGAAGCCGATTTTGAAGAGGTCTGCCGCCGCTTTGTGGCCGCCTGCCAGGCCATGGAGGCCGGTGGCTGGTGGTGGCAGGACGCCGCGCAGACCAACAAGTCGATCAAGCGCGGCATCTTCAGGGAGATGCTGGCGCATCGTCGCGGCTGAGGCCAAAGCGGCAGATCACACTGAGGCCGTGGCCTCAGTGCTGCTTGCGGGCGTGGGCCATCGGGTCCAGCAGCTCGCCGCGCAGCAGGTACAAAGGCGCCTTGTGGTACAGGTACACGTCATGGAAGGGGTCGGTCAGGATCTTGGTCATCCACACCAGGCCGGTCTGCACGTCCTTCAAGAAGAACAGGTGCACGGTGCGGAACAGCAGGCCGCCCACCCCCACCACCAGCCAGGCCCAGCCCACCTGGTGCCAGAAGGCCGAGAACGATTCAGCCGGCGCGATCAGCCCGCCCAGGCTGGGGCTCAACCACAGCGCCACGGGGGCGGCCACCCACAGGGCCATCAGCACCACCTTGCGGCGCAGGTTGTAGCCCACCTTGATCTCTTCCTTGTGCTCATGCGTGGCCTGGTTCACCTCGTCATAGCCGCGCGGCTCGAAAAAGAAATGACCCGACTGGCGCGACACCATGGACACGCCCCAGGCCAGCAGGGCGGCGCCCGCCGGGTCGCTGAACAGCAGTCCATAGGCCACCAGAAAACTCAAAGCGCTGATCAGGTGCAGGGTCTGGTTGATGCGGCTGTGGTGGTAGTAGCGGTGGTCGTCCCAGCGCTGCGTTTTCAAGGCACTCAGAAAATCTTTCACCTTCGATCCTTTGACGTGTGAGCAGGCCCGGAGGGCCGGTGGGTGGTTTTTTGTGACGGCCCTCAGGCGGGCGCGTGACCGGATGGTGACCAGCGAATATGAAAGTCCGGTGACGCACTTCCTGAACGCAGGGCTGTCACACAACGGTTGCAATCGGGCCCCACCATCAGCGCATGAACGCCCCGGCTGAACACCCCATCGTGGTGGACGAATTCCCTGCCCTGCGGCGCTCGCTGCGGGTCTCGATCGTCACCGAAACCTACCCGCCCGAAGTCAACGGAGTGGCCCGTACCCTGGCCTGCGTGGTCGAGGGACTGCGCGAGCGCAACCACGAGATCCAGCTGATCCGCCCCAACCAGTCCAAGGCCGAGACCCGGGGCGAGCAGGCCAGCGACGACGTGCTGTTCCACGAAGTGCTGATGCGGGGCCTGCCCATTCCGCGCTACCCGCACCTGCGCATGGGCCTGACCTCCAAGAAGACGCTGGTCAGCCTGTGGGCGCGGCGGCGGCCCGATGTGGTGCACATCGCCACCGAAGGCCCCATGGGCTGGTCGGCCCTGCAGGCGGCCGTGCAGCTCAAGCTGCCGGTGTGCTCGGACTTCCGCACCAACTTCCACGCCTACAGCAAGCACTACGGCATGGGCTGGCTGCACAAGCCCATCATGGCCTACCTGCGCAAGTTCCATAACCTCACGGCCTGCACCATGACCCCCGACGAGGGCCTGCGCCAGGAGCTGAGCGACTACGGCTTCCACAACGTCGAGGTGGTGTCGCGCGGCGTGGACACCCGCCTGTTCGACCCGGCGCGGCGCAGCGCCGCCCTGCGCCAGAGCTGGGGCGTGGCCCCCGACGACCTGGTGGTGCTGCACGTGGGGCGCCTCGCGCCCGAGAAGAACCTGGGCACCCTGACCATGGCCTTCGAGGCCATCCGCCGCGTGCAGCCCCGCGCACGCCTGGTGCTGGTGGGCGACGGCCCCTCGCGCAAGGAGCTGCAGGCCCGCTGCCCCGATGCGGTCTTTGCCGGCATGCGCCATGGCGAAGACCTGGCCGCCCATTACGCCAGCGGCGACCTGTTCGTGTTCCCCAGCGTCACCGAGACCTTTGGCAACGTCACCCTCGAGGCCCTGGCCAGCGGCCTGCCGGTGCTGGCCTACGACTACGCCGCCGCCAGCCAGTTGGTGCAGACCGGGCGCCACGGCGCGCTCGCGCCCTTCGGCAACATGAATGATTTCGTGCAACTGGGCGCCCGGCTGGCCGCCGACCCGACGGCCCTGCAGAAGATGGGACAGCAGGCCCGTGAGGCCGCCTGCCAGGCCAGCTGGGAGCGCATCATCAGCCGCATCGAGGGCCTCTACCACGCCCTGACCGAAGGGCGCCCCCTGCCCCAGCCGGAACCGGCACCGACCAGGCCGCGTCTGGCTGTCTGACCCCCTCTTGCCGCCGCCTCTTGCCGCCGCCTCTTGCCGCCGCCTCTTGCCGCCCCCTGCGGCCGCCCCCTCTGGCCGGAAGAACTTCAGCCGGCAGGCAGGGTCAGCACGCGGTGCCGGCAGCGCCACCACAACACGGCCATGCTGGCCGCGATCAGCAGCCCGAACACCCCCATCAGCGGCACCACCGGCAACTCCAGCGCCAGCAGGCCCGCATAGCCCGCCAGCATCACCAGGATGCTCAGGTTCTCGTTGTAGCCCTGCACGGCAATGGATCGCCCGGCCGTCAGCAGCTGGTGCCCGCGGTGCTGCAACAGCGCATTCATGGGCACCACCAGCACGCCCCCCACCAAGCCCACCAGCGCCAGCAGGGGCAGGGCCACGGCAAAGCGCTGCGTCAGCGACACGGCGGTGATCAGCAAGCCCAGCAAGACCCCGGCCGGCAACACCCGCACCGCCTGGTGCAGGGCCACCCGGTGGCCGGCCAGGCCGGCGCCCAGCACCACGCCCACCGCCACCATGGCCTGCAGGTAGGCCGCCTGGTCCAACGGCAGGCGCAGCGACTCCTGGGCCCAGCGCAGCACCGCAAACTGCAGCGTGGCGCCCACGCCCCAGAACAGCGTCGTCACCCCCAGCGACAGGCCGCCCTCGGCATCGCGCCACAGCAGCCGGTTGCTGGCGTTGAAGTCGCGCAGCAGGGCCAGGGGGTGGATCTCGCGTCGGGCGTAACGGGCCCCGCTGTCCGGCACGCCCAGTTGCAGCAGCGCCGCCACGCCATACACACAAAGCAGCAGGCCCAGCGAGCCGGCCAGGGCCGAATCCAGCGGCAGCCCCCAGGCCAGCAAGCCCTGCCGGGCCTGGCTGGCCAGCGCCGAGCCACACACCAGGGCACTCACCAGAAAGCCCCCCGTGACGGCCCCCAGCAAGGCAGCACAGACGATGGAGATCTCGATCCAGCTGTTGGCCACCACCAGTTGCCGCGCCGGCACCATCTCGGTCACCAGCCCGTACTTGGCCGGGGCATAGCCCGCCGCGCCCAGGCCGACCACCGCATAGGCCAGCACCGGGTGCACGCCCACCAGCAGGCCCAGCACGCCCAACACCTTGATGGCGTTCATCCAGGCCATCAGCCGGGCCTTGGGCATGGCGTCGGCCAACGGCCCTGCCACCGGCGCCAGCACCACATACGACAGCGTGAACGCGAACTTCAGCAAAGGCGCCCACCAGCCCGGCACGCCCTGCTCCTGCAGCAGGGCCATGGTGACGATCAGCAAGGCGTTGTCGGCCAGGGCAGAGGTGAACTGGGCCGCAATCAACAAGGAGAAACCGGTGGGCATGCGCGTGGGCCTGAAAGGCCGTCGTGACGGCCTGATGGAATGAATCCCCCATTGGGACCGGAGGCCATGACGCCGCCATGACGCGGTCATGACGCCTGCATGAACCCGCCATGACGCAGCGCGTCAACGCGTCAATGCACCAACCATGGGCAACCGCAGGATTGACGCACCACCAAAGGGCGCTCGCGCACCAAAGTGCGCCTCCCGAAGGCGGCGCGATGCCCATCCCTGGGGCGGCCGCCGCCCGCGGCGGCACGGATCCTGCTGTGCCAAGCGCTGCTGTAGCTTGAGACCGATGTCAGACCCGATTCAAAAGAGCGGCCACCTTGCCCACCCGGTGATGCCGCCGCCCACCCCCTCCCGCACCCAGGTGCCCACCTTGGCTCGCACCTCTGCGCGGACCTCTGCGCGCCCTTCGGCGCGGGCCTTCGCGCGCACGCCCCCCGCCCTGGAGGCCGCAGCGGGCTTTGGCCAGTGGGCCCATGCCGAGGGCTGGCTGAGCCTGTCGCCCCAGGCGGCCGCCTTCTTCGATGCCCAGGGTCGGCTCGAAGGCCCGCTCGACGACGGCCTGACCCATGTGGTGATGGACGACCTGGTGCGCCTGCTGCCCCGCCTCATGGCCCGCGCCGGCCAGCCCTGGCAACAGGACCTGCGCGTGATCAGCCGCACCCAGGGCCTGCGCTGGCTGCGCATGACGGCCTTGCCGGCCGACCCCGAACAGCCCGATCTGCAGCAAGGCATCGTGCAGGATGTGACCGAACTCAAGCACGCCCAGATGCGCGAGCGCCTGGGCTTCGAGCTGACCGAGTTCCTGGTCGGCTCGCACTCGCTGGGCAGCGCCATCCTCAATGTGATCCAGGGGGTGTGCAACAGCCTGGGCTGGGATTGGGGTGCCTACTGGGCCCTGGAAACCGACCCGGCCGGCCAACCCCAGCTGGCCTGCCACCAGTTCTGGCACCCCAGCGAACACGACATGAGCGCCTTCAGCCAGGCCAGCCAGCAGCTGCGGCTGCGCCCCGGCGAGGGCCTGGTGGGCCGGGTGTGGCAAAGCGGCGCCGCCACCTGGGTGGAGGACATGGCCACCGACCCGGGCTTTGTGCGCCGCGCCAGCGCCCGCGCCAGCCACCTGCGCTCGGGCTACATCTTTCCGGTCACCTTCCAGAGCGGCGACGGCTCGGACCACCGCCCCGGCGTGCTGGAGTTCTACAGCAGCCTGGCACGCCAGCCCGATGCCCAGCTGCCCCAGCTCTCGGGCACCATCGGCGCCCTGCTGGCCCAGACCGCGCAGAAGCTGGAGCAACAGGCCACGGTGCTGCACCTGTCCCAGGTCGACGGCCTGACCGGGCTGGCCAACCGGCGCCACTTCTACGAAGTGCTGGGCGCCACCTGCCGCCAGGCCGAAGCCCTGGGCCACAAATTCGGCCTGATGTTCATCGACCTGGACCGTTTCAAACCCATCAACGACGCCTTCGGGCACGACGCCGGCAACACCGTGCTGCGCGAGTTCGCACAACGCCTGCAGGCCCTGGCGCCGCCCGGGGCCACCGCCGGCCGCCTGGGCGGTGATGAATTTGCCCTGCTGCTGCCCGGGGCCGACCTGCAGGCCTTTGCCGAGACGGCAGAGCGGGTGCGACTGGCGGCCCGGCGCCCCATGCTGCACGAAGGCGTGGAACTGAGCCTGAGCGCCAGCGTGGGCATCAGCCTGTTCCCGGAGAACGGACGCACCCCGCCCGAGCTGCTGCGCAGCGCCGACGATGCCATGTACCGCATCAAGCAGAACGGGCGCGACGGCAGCGACTTCTTCTCGCAGACCAACCCGCACGCCCTGGCCGAGCAGCAAAACACCCTGATGCAGCGCCTGAAGATGGCACAGGACCTGCACCTGGCCCTGCAACGCCAGGAGCTGTTCCTGCACCACCAGCCCATCTTCGACCAGACCAGCGGCCGGCTGCACGGCACCGAGGCCCTGGTGCGCTGGCGCAGGCCCGATGGGCAACTGGTGCCGCCCGATGTGTTCATCCCGCTGGCCGAAGAGGCGCACCTGATCGTGCAGATCGGCCAATGGGTGGCCGCCCAGGCCTGTGCCGACCTGGCCACCCTGGAGGCCGCCGGGCTCCAAGGGCTGCGGGTGCATGTGAACATGGCCTCGCCCGAATTCCACCGCGATACCCTGCCCGACGAATTGCTGGCCCTCACGCGTCGGCACGGCCTGGCACCGGCCCAGCTCTCGCTGGAGCTGACCGAAACCCTGGTGATGGAGCAGCCCGCGCAGGTCACGGCCGTGATGGGCCGGCTGCGCGCGGCCGGCTTCGAGATCAGCCTGGATGATTTCGGCCAGGGGCACTCGGCGCTGTCGCTGCTCAAGCAACTGCCGCTGAACACCCTGAAAGTCGACCGCTGCTTTGTGCGCGGGCTGGGCGAAGACGTCAGCGACGAAGCCATTGTGCGCACCATCCTCGACCTGGGCCGCCACCTGGGCCTGCGCGTGATCGTGGAAGGCGTGGAGACCGCCGCCCAGCTCAAGCGCGTGCGCGCCTGCGGCGGCCAGTTCGTGCAGGGCTACCTGCTGGCGCGGCCGATGCCGCTGGGCGAGCTGCTGCAGCGCTTCACGACACCGGCCTGAAGCTACATCGTCAGGCCGCCGCTGCGCACGATCTGGCGCTCCACCGAGCGCAGCAACACCGGCACGGCCGGCACCGCCAGGGTCAGCCGGCTCTTGGCGCGGGTGATGCCGGTGTAGAGCAGCTCGCGCGTGAGCACGGCCACGGGCTGCTCGGGCAGCACCAGGCAGACATGCTCGAACTCCGAGCCCTGCGATTTGTGCACGGTCATGGCGAACACGCTCTCCACCGCATCCAGGCGCGAGGGCTGCACCCAGTGCACGCCACCCGCCCCATCGGGGAAGGCCACCCGCAAGCCCTTGGCATGCGGCAGGCACAGGCCGATGTCGCCGTTCATGAGCTTGAGGGCGTAGTCGTTGCGCGTGGCCATCACCGGCCGCCCCGGGTACCAGCCCTCGGGCGGAAAACCCAGCGCCAGCGCGATGCGCCGGTTCAGCGCCTGCACCCCCCAGGCCCCCTCGCGCACCGCACACAGCACCTGAAAGCGCGCCAGCGCGGCCAGGGCCTGCAAGGCCTGGGCATCGCTGCTGCCGCCGGCACCGATCCGGGCCAGGGCCTCCAGCCCCGGTTGCCAGCCCTGGCGCCACAGCGCGGCCAGGGCCGGGTCGCCCCCGGGGCGCGGCTGCAGGCGCTGCACCGAGGCGGTGCTGCGGCCCGCCACCGGGGCCTGCTGCCAGAGCTGGCGCACCGCGCCCACATCGCCCGCATTCACCGCCCGCGCCCATTGGCCGATGGGGCTGTCACCGGCAAAGCGGCGGCTGTGCCGCAGCATCACCGTCTGCTGGGCCAGCACGCCACCGTCGCCCTGCCAAGGGCGGAGGTCCACCTGGGCCACCTCGGCCAGCCAGGCCACGGTGGCCGCGCTGTAGCGGCCGGCCTGGGCGCCGTGGCACAGCTGGCCCATCACCGCACCAGCCTCGACCGAGGCCAGCTGGTCTTTGTCGCCCAGCAGGATCACGCTGGCGTGCAGGGGCACGGCGCGCAGCAGGCGGGCCATCATCTCCAGGTCGATCATCGAGGCCTCGTCCACCACCACCAGGTCCAGCGCCAGCGCGGGCAGCGGGGCCGCAGCGCCGCCGCCGGGGCGCACCTGCAGCAGCTTGTGCAGGGTGGCGGCATGGGCCGGGATGTCGGCACGCAGGGCCTCGGGCAGCGAGTTGAGGGCCGAGGCGATCGATTCGCCCAGGCGCGCTGCCGCCTTGCCGGTGGGCGCGGCCAGCGCCACGCGCAAGGGCCGGCCCTGCTGGGCCCGCGCATGCGACTGCAGCAAGGCCAGCAGGCGCACCACGGTGGTGGTCTTGCCGGTGCCGGGCCCGCCGGTGACCAGGGTCAGGCGCTGACGCGCGGCCAGGGCACAGGCCACTTTCTGCCAATCGGGCCCGGGCACCGCCGGGTCGGGCGGAAACAGCTGGGTCAAGGCCTGGGCCAGGCCTTCAGGGGCCTTGGGCGGCAGGGCCAGGCGCGCCTCGATGCTGTGGCGGATGGCCTGCTCGGCCGCCCAGTTGCGGCGCAGGTACAGGCGCTCGCCCTCGCGCACCAGGGGGCTGCCGGGGCCGTGCACCCAGGGCAGGTGCTCGGCACCAGCGGCCAGGTCGGGCGGCAGGGCTTGCAGGGCCGGCTCCTCCCAGCCCAGGGTGGCGCCGGGCTCGCGCTGCAGCGCGGCCAGGTCGAGACAGGCGTGACCACGGCCGTATTGGTGGCTCACCAGGGCGGCCAACCAGGCGTGGCGCGGGTCATCGCTGGGCTGGGCCTGCTGCACAAAGGCGGCCAGGGCCCGATCCAGCCGGTTCAGCGGCGTGGCTTCGGCGGCATCGACCGTGCGGGCCAGAAGAGAGGTCGTCATGCGGGCTGCTCCGAGAGCTGGGTGCCGGGCGCGGGCGCGGCAAAGGCCCGGTCCAGCGACTCGATGAGTTCGTGCGGCGGCCGTTCGAAGAACACGCCTTGGCCGGGCTGGTCGATGCCGCGCGCAAACAGGTAGAGCGCACCGCCCAGGTGGCGCTGCGGGCTGTAACCGGGCAGGCGCCACTTGAGCAGGCGGTGCAGCGCCAGCAGGTACAGGCAGTACTGCACGTCGTAGCGGTGGGCCAGCACCGCCTGGGCCAGGGTGGCCGGAGCGTAGTCGGGCAGGCGGTTCGACTTGTAGTCGAGCACGTGGTAGCGGCCCTGGTGCTCGAGCACCAGATCCATGAAGCCGGTGAGCATGCCTTCGAGCTGGCGCGGCTGCAGGGCGGGCCGCGGCTGCCCCGGCAGCACCTGGGCGCTGATCAAGGCATCGAGCGCCTGCGCCGACAGCGAGCGCACCGGCAGGCTGAAGGCCATTTCGGCCCAGTACTGCGCCGGCGCCAGGGCCCCCAGCACCAGAGGCTTGGCGTTGCCCGGCCAGTGCAGCTCGGCGCGGGCCAGTTGCTGCACCCAGGGCGCCAGCGCGGCGGCCTGGGTGTCGTCGAGCTTCAGGGCCAGGGCCTGGCGGGCCAGCAGGGCGGCCCACTCCCGCTCGAGCTCAGCAGCCTGCGCCCCCTCCTCGCCGGCCTGGGCGATGGGCCAGCCGCGCTGGGCCTGCCACTCCAGCAGGTCGTGCAGCAAGGTGCCGTAGCGGCTGCCGGCCGGGAAGTCATCCCAGGCCCCGGGCAGGGCCGCCTGGCCACTGTCGGCGGCCGCCAGTTCGGGGCTGAGCAGGGGCAGGCTGTCGGCCTGGGCGTCTTCCAGACGCGCGTCGCGCTCGGACGGGGGCACGGCCGATTCGGCGCTCAGCGGCATCAGCTCACGGGTCAGGGCGCTGAAGCTGGCCGTCCACCAGCCGCTGCGCAGGGCTCGGCGGGCCTGCAGCGCGGGCTGGCGCGTCGGCTCGGCGGCTGCCGGGGTGTAGACCTGGCCGTCGGGCGCCGGGGCCGGCAGTACCGCGATGTCGGGGCACAGGCCCCAAGCCTGCAGGGCGGGGCCCAGGTCGTCCGGGCCCTGGCGCCCCAGCAGGCGCGACAGCGCGCTGCGCAGGCGCGGGTTCTTGCCGTCCAGGTCGCCCTTCACCGGGGTCACGCCCAGCCACAAGGCCTGCTCGGCACGGGTCAGGGCCACGTAGAGCAGGCGCACGTCTTCGGCCAGGCGCAGGGCGTCGTCCTCGTCGTCACCTTGCTTGTCTTCGCGGAAACCCGCCGCGAAGGGCAGGAACACCAGCGGGTACTGCAGGCCCTTGGATTTGTGCATGGTGACCACCTGCACCAGGTGGGCATCGCTTTCGAGCCGGGTCTGGGCGGCTTCACCACTGGCGCGCGGGTCGCGCAGCTGGGCCTCCAGGTGGCGGATCAGGGCGCCCTCGCCTTGCAGGCCCTGGCTGGCCTGCTGCAGCAGGTCGCCCAGGTGCAGCAGGTTGGTCAGGCGGCGCTCGCCCTGCGGGCCTTCCGGTGAGGCCTCGGCCAGGGTCGGGTCCATGAGGCGGCGCGGCACCTGCAGCTCGTGCAGGCAGCGGTGCAGCAGCGGCAGCACGCCCTGCTGCTGCCACACCTTCTGCCAGGCGTGCAGTTGGTCGATCAGCGCGTCCCAGGCGTCTTCGTCGTGCAGCAAGGCCTCCAGGGCCGCCCAGGACAGGCCCCAGAGCCGGGTCAGCAAGGCGGCCTTGACCGCGCTGACCGAGCGCGGCTGGGCCACCGCGCGCAGGATGCGCCACAGCTCGTGCGCCTCGGGCGTGGCGTAGACGCTGTCGCGGTCGGACAGGTAGACGCTGCGCACGCCACGCCGCGCCAGCTCGGCGCGGATGGCCTGCGCCTCGTGGCCGCTGCGCACCAGCACCGCCATGTCGCCCGGCTGGGCCACGCCCTGCTGCAGCAGGCGCACCATCTGGCTGGCAAACAGGGCCGCCATGTCGCTCAGCAGGGCCGACTTGGTGGCCGGCTCGGCGCGCTGCTGCCACCACACGGTGAGGGCCGGCTGGGCCTGCCCGCCGCGTTGCAGGGGCTGCACCTGGGGGTTGCGCGCCTCCACGCAGTCGAAGGGCACGGCGCCAAAGGGCGCCTGCAGGCGCGAGAAGATGTGGTTGACCGCCGCCACCACGCCCCGGGTGGAGCGGAAGTTGCCCGACAGGGTGTGGATGGCCTGGGCCTGGGCGCGGGCCTGCAGGTAGGTGGCCAGGTCGGCCCCGCGGAAGCTGTAGATGGCCTGCTTGGGGTCGCCGATCATGACCAGGCCGGTGCCCAGCGCCCGGGCCTCGGGGCCCTGGTAGATGCGCGCCAGCGCGCCGTACTGCCAGGGGTCGGTGTCCTGGAACTCGTCCACCAGGGCCACCGGGAACTGCTGCCGGATGGCGGCGGCCAGGCGGCCGTCGGGGGCCTGCAACGCGTGGTACAGGCGCTGCAGCAGGTCGGAGAAATCAAACTGCGCCTGCTGCGCCTTGGCGGCCTGGTAGGCGGCACCGATCTCGCGTGCGGCATGGGCCAGCCAGTCGGGGCCGATGTCGGGCTCGGCCTGCAGGTGCCCGCACAGGGCGTCGATGTCGGCCAGGGCCGCGTGCGCCTCGGCCTGGGCCCAGCCCTTGTCCATCAGGCGCGGCAGCGCAAAGCGCTCCAGCACCTCGAGCTTGATACTTTCGCCCTGCACCCAGGCCGCCATCTGGGCCAGCCAGCCGGCCAGCCAATCGGGGCGGTAGTTCTTGAGCTGCTTGGCTGCGGCGGCATCGCTCACGGCCTGCACCAGCTCGGGCGTCCAGCCTGCGCGGGCGCGGGCCTCCAGGGGTTCGCGCCGGGCTTGCCACTCGGCCCAGCGGGCCACCAGGGCATCGGGCTCGGGGCCGGCATACGCGGCCACGCCAGGGGCCCGTTCGGCCAGTGACCACAGCGGCTGCAGGCGCTCCAGCAAGGCCTGGGGCGTGCCGCCCAGCGGGGCGATGGCACCGATCTGGCTCAGGGCCAGCGGGTAGCACCAGCGCCGCCAGTAGTCTTGCGCGGCGGCCAGGCGCAGGGCGTCGCCGTCTTCCACCCGCTGCTGCTCGAACAGGCTGGCGCTGTCGAAGGCATGCTGGCGCAGCATGCGGCTGCTCCAGCCGTGGATGGTGAAGATGGCGGCGTCGTCCATCCACTGGGCCGCGATGTCCAGCCGGGCCGCGCAGGCCGGCCAGTCGGTCTCGGGCACCTGCTCGCGCAGGCTGAGCAGAAAGGCGTCGGCCTCGGCCCGGCCGAGATCGGTGTCGGCAAAGCAGCGCGCCGCCTGGGCCAGACGCTCGCGCACCCGGCCGCGCAGCTCGGCGGTGGCGGCGTCGGTGAAGGTCATCACCAGGATCTGCGGCGGGAACAGCGCCCGCTCAGGCGTCAGCCCGGCCTCGGTGTGGCCCAGCACCAGGCGCACGTACAGGGCGGCCACGGTCCAGGTCTTGCCGGTGCCGGCCGAGGCCTCGATCACCTGCAGGCCCTGCAGCGGCATGCTCAGCGGGTCCAGGCGCTGCAGCTCGGGGGCCGGGTTCATGTCGATGGCCGTGCTCATTCGGCGTCTCCGATCGGGCCCAGGTGCAGGTGGCGGGCCAGTTCGCCGTACAGGGCCTCGGCCCAGCGCGGCAGCTCGGCCTGCAGTTCGGCATAGCCCTGGAAGCAGCGTTGCAGGTAGGGCGAGCGCGCGGCCTCGCCCGCGCGCTGGTAGTCGCCCTCGTAGGCGGCGCGGGCCAGCTCGTGGGCCTGGGCCTCGTCCTTGCCACGGCGCAGGGCCTGGTCATAGGCCCAGGCGCTGAGGGCCGCCACCGGCAGGGGCTGGGCCCAGGCGGCGCGGTAGACCTGCACCAGGCCGCTCAAGATCTCGATGGCCCGCGCGGGGGCCAGCGGGCGCAACACGATCTGTCCGTCCAGCCCCAGCACGGTGCTGGTGAGCGCCAGGCCCTGGGCGCAGCCGGCCAGGTGGTTGACCCAGACCGCCGCCACCACCTCCACCCGGGCGCCCTGCTCCTTGCCCTTGCCTTGCAGCACCGCGCCCGGGCGCTGCACCCGCTGCAGACAGGGGCCGCGCCACAGGCTGTCGTCCCCCGCTGCCGGGGCCGGAGCGTCCGCCGACCCGAACAGGCCGCCGAGCGAATCCTGCAGGCGCAGGCCATCCACCACCAGGTCGATGGGCTGCGCGGGCAGGGCCTGGGGGTAGCGCTCGGCCCAGGGCGCCAGGCGCTCCTGCACCACGGCGACGCGGCCCTGCAGCTCGTGCAAGTCGCGCTGGCCGAAGGCGGCCAGCGGCAGCAGGCCGCGCAGGGGCAGCTCGGCCAGGGCCTGCCCAGGGTCGGCCGCCTCCAGCACCGACTGGCCGGCCAGGTACTTGTCCAGCCCATCGAGGGCAAAGGGCTCGGTGTCTTCGCCGGCCTCGTCCAGCTCGCTCAGCACCACGCCCAGGCGGGCCTTGAAGAACACCTCGACCGGCTGGCGCAGCAACTGGCGCAGCGCGTGCAGGCTCAAGGGCTCGGGCACGGGCACCGGTGAGGCTTGGGGCGGCAGCGCGGCCTGGGCCACCGCCGTGCTCTGATGCGCCTGGTGCGCCTGGGCCCAGTCGCTGTCATAGGTGCGAAAGCCCGAGCCGGCGCGAAAGTAGGCCTCGGAAAACGGCTGCAAGGGCTGCTGCCGCACAGGCCGCGCGGGGCGCCAGCCACTGTGCAGGTGCTCAATCAGCTGTGCCACCAGCACAGAAGGCGGTCGCTCGGCGTTGTCGGTGGCGCGGTGGCCCTGCCAGCTCAGGTAGAGGCGGTCGCGGGCCGACAGCAAGGCCTCCAGGAACAGGTAGCGGTCGTCTTCTCGCCGCGAGCGGTCACCGGCGCGCCAGCTGCTGGCCATCAGGTCGAAGTCGCGCGGGGCGGTCTGGCGCGGGTAGTCGCCATCGTTCATGCCCAGCAGACACACCGCCCTGAAGGGGATGGAGCGCATGGGCATCAGGGTGCCGAACTGCACGCCGCCGCCCAGAAAGCGCTGTTGCAGGCCGCTGTCCTGCAGCTGGGCCAGCCAGTGCTCGCGCGCCACCTCCAGCGGCAGCGGGCTGTCCAGGCCGGCTTGCTCGCAGGCCTGCAGCCAGGCGTCCAGTGGCGCCAGCAAGGCCTCGATCTGGCGCGTCTCCAGTTCGTCGGCGGCCTCGAAGAAGCGCTCGACCACGCCGCGGAACACCTGGCCCCATTCGGCAGGGGGGCGCTCACGCTCCAGCGCCTCCAGCGTTTCGGTGACGGCATCGACCCAGTCGAGCAAGGCATTGGCCACGCTGGCATCCAGCCCGCTGAGCGCGGGCTGGGCCAGGGTGTCGGCCCAGACCTGGCCGTCGCCCTGAGCCCCCCCCTCGCCCAGGGCGTAGCCCAGCAGCAGGCGCCGCAAGCCGAAAGCCCAGGTGTTGTGCCCGGCGCCGGCCACCCCGGCCGGCAGGCCCCAGCGGCGGCGGTGCGCTTCGTCCAGGCCCCAGCGCACGCCGGCCTGCTGCAGCCAGCCGTGCAGCTCGTCCACCTCGACCTCGCCCAGGCCGAAGCGCTGGCGCAGCGCCCGCACCTCGAACAGGCCCAGCCAGTCCGACAGGGTGAGGCGCGACTGCGGCAGCGACAGCAGGGCCTGCAGCGCCTGCACGATGGGCGACTGGCGCGGCGAGCGGTCGGCCACCGAGTAGGGGATGTGGCGCGGCTGGCCCGCGGCAAAGCGGCCGAACACGGCCTGGATGTGGGGCGCGAAGACGGCGATGTCGGGCACCATGACCATCACGTCACGCGGGCGCAGGGCCGGGTCGGCATCGAACCAGGCCAGCAACTGATCGTGCAGCACCTCGACCTCGCGCTGCGCCGAGTGGCAGGTGACCAGGGTGATCGAATCGTCGTCGGGCAGCAGCGGCCAGGGCTCCGTGGGTGTCTGCAGGTGCAGCATGCCCGACTGGAGTTGGGCCAGCTGGCTGGGCTGGGCCAGACCGGCCAGCGGGTCGACAAAGGCATCGACGCGCACAAAGCGGTGGCGGTAGCCCTCCACGTTGTCGAACTCGTCGAGCATGTGCAGGTAGTCGCGCCCCTGCTTGCCCCAGGAGGCCAGCAGCGGGTGACCCGGGCGCGCGGCCTGGGCGGCCTCCAGCTGGGCCGGCTTGACGCGCTGGCGCCGCCGCAGCACCTGGCGCAGCTGGGCGTGGCCCTCGACCAGATCGCCCCAGTAGTACTGACTGGGGTTGTGCACCAGCATCAGCACCTGGCTCAGCTGGCCCAGCGCGGCCAGGGCTTCGACCGCCTGGTGCGACATCGACGAGATGCCGAACACCACGATGCGCTCGGGCAGGCCGGCCGGGCGTTCGCCGCCCGCGGCCAGCTGCTGCAGCCGCGCCATGAAGCGGGCGTGCACGGCGGCCCGCGAGGCCTCGGCCAGGGCCTCGCCGACATCGGTGCGCAGGTCGCGCCACAGGGCCGGCTGCCAGGCCTGGGCCGGGTCCAGCGGCAGGTCGGGGCCTTGCGGCTGGCTCAGCACATCGCGGCCCTGGGCCCAGGCGGCCAGCCAGTCGGCGCGGTAGCTCTGGTAGCCATCGAACACATCGGCCAGTTGCAGGGCCAGCTGGTAGAGCTTGCGGGCGTCCGGGGCCTCGCTGAGGTAGCGCTGCAGCGGCTGGTACACCGGGCGCTGCTCGATCAGCGCCGGCAGCAGGCGCATCAGGCGCCACACCAGGCTGGACTTGTCGAAGGGCATGTGGGTGGGCACCTGGTCCGTGCCCAGCACCTGGCGGTACACCTGCCACAGAAAGCCGCTGGGCAGCTCCATGCGGGTGGCGGCAAAAATACCCAGGGCCGTGTCGTCGGCCAGCGACACCTCCAGCCAGTGCTTCATGCCGGCGCTCTGCACCAGCAGCACCTCGGGCGCCAACGGCGCCAGCGGCTGGGCGCGCAGAAACTGCACCAGCAGATCGCGCAGGTCTTCCAGGCGATTGCCGTGCAGCACCATGAAGCCGGGCGGGTGCGAAGGCCGGGTAAGGGTCGACATGAGCAGAGACGGCGCAGTGGAGGAAAAACCAGGGTCCGCCGCGGCGCGGGCCACGGCGCCGGCAGTATGACATGCAGAACTCAGGCGACCGGAGTTGGGGACGCCGCCGGTGGCCGGGACGGCAACAGCAGCAGGGCCAGCAGCGCGAGAGAGCCCAGAGAACCGGACAGGACGAGCGCCCAGGAGACCCCGTTTTCCAGCACCAGCCCGAACACCCAAGGCGCCCCGGCCTGGGCAAAACGCCCCGGGATCATCAGCAGGCCCTGCCTGTGCCCATAGCCCTGCGCGCCAAAAAGTGCCAGCGGCAAGGTGCCCTTGGCAATCGTGAGAACACCATTGCCGACCCCGTGCAACAGACCAAAGACCACGGCCAGCGAAGGCCCCCCGAGCAAGAGCAGCAAGACGCCCAGCGGGTGGCACGCACAGGCCAGGCGGGCCGACGTGAGCGCGGACACCTTGCGCAGCAGACCGAACTCCGCCAGCCGCGCTGCGACCTGGGCCGGACCGATCAGGCTGCCCACCAGGATGGCCGTGCCAAGCGAAGCCCCGGCGGCTTGAATCAGCCGTGGCAGATGGGTCGCCATCGCGGTGGACGTGAAGCCGATCACCGCAAAAGCCAAGGAGAGCAGGAACACCATGGCACGGCTGGGGGAGGCGGCCCCAGGTTCTGCCTGAGCCCCGTTGGACGGGGCCTGCATGGAGGCAGGGCCGGCCTGGCGGGGAAGTGAAACATGCAGCGGAAGCCCGATCAGCAGGTGCGCGGCGGCCCAGATGAAGCAGGCGTGACGCCAACCAAGATGAAGCTCCAGGTAGGCCGACAGCGGCCATCCCACGGTGCTGGCAAACCCCGCCATCAAGGTGATGCCCGTGATGCCCGCCCGGGCCTGGACAGCATCCAGGCGCACCATGGTGGCAAAAGCAGCCTCATAGAGGCCGGCCCCCATGCCCAAACCCAGCACCAACCATGCACCGAACAGGCCCACCCAACCCTGTGCAGCCCCCAGCATGGCCAGGCCGGCGGCAAACACGAGGCTGCTCAGTGTCAGCACCGGACGCCCGCCGAGGCGATCGATGGCCCGGCCGGCCCGCGCACCGATCAAGGCAGCCGCCACCATGGCCAGGCTGAACGCGGCATGGACCGTGACCACCGACACGCCGAGTTCACGGGCCATCGGCTGCGCGAGAATGGCCGGCAGGTAGTAGGTGGAGGCCCAGGCCAGCGTCTGGGCGGCGCCCAGCGTGACAACAGTGACGGCGTGAGGTCGCATCAGCCTTGGGCCGGTGGCCGATCAGCGCTTGTGGTCCACCCGCCGGGCCAGCCATTCGCCAGCGAACTGGATGAGCGAAACCAGGGCCACCAGGACCACGATCACCTCGAACATCACGCGCGTCTCGTAGCGCTCGTAGCCATAGCGGATGGCCAGATCGCCCAGGCCCCCGGCCCCGACGGCACCAGCCATGGCCGATGCGTTGATCATCGCGATGACGCTCACCGTCATGCCCCCGATGATGCCGGGCAAGGCCTCCGGCAGCAGCACATGGCGCACGATGTGCCAGCGCCGACAACCCATGGCCCGGGCGGCCTCGATCAGCCCGGGGTCCACATCGTTGAGACTGACCTGGGCGATGCGTGCATAAAACGGAATCAGGTTGATGGACAGCGGCACCACGGCGGCCCAGGTGCCCAGGGTGGTGCCCACCAGAAAGCGGGTGACGGGCAGCAAGGCCACCAGCAGGATGATGAAGGGAATGGCGCGGAACACATTGATCGTGATCGACAGCGCCTTGTTGAAGCGCGGGCGCGGGTACAGGCTTTTGGCGGCGGTGACGGTCAACACCACCGCCAGCAACAGTCCGGTCACGATGGCGATCACGGCCGACACGCTCACCATGAGCAGGGTCTCCAGGAAGGCCTGGACGTATTTGTCAATCAGTGGCGTGGACATAACCCAGGATCTCAAGGCGATCGGCCCCCAGGGCCGAGCGCGCGTTGTCGATGTGAAAGCCGCCGGCCGGCACGGACAGCAGCAGCCGGCCCTGCGCATGGCCCCGGATGCGATCCAGCCCCCCATGCAGCAAGGTGGCCCCGGGCCCCAGGGCCGCCAGAGCCTGCAAGGGCAAACCTTGTGGCCGGGACTCGCCAGCGCAGGCCAGGCTGAGCACAACCTGGCCCGGGCGCCCCTGCAGGTCGGGCACCAGGGTGGCGACCAGGTCGGTGGGCAGCTCGTGCTGCAGGGGCCGCAGCAAGGCACGGGTGGCATCGGCCTGGGGTTGCCCGAAGACGCGCCAGACCTCGCCGAGCTCGACCAGGCGCCCTTGGTCCAGCACCAGCACGCGGTCGCAGACCTCCCGTATCACGGCCATGTCGTGGGTGATCAGCACCACCGTGAGGCCCAGGCTGCGGTTGATGTCGGACAGCAGGGCCAGGATGGATTGGGTGGTCTCGGGGTCGAGTGCCGAGGTGGCCTCGTCGCACAACAGCACCTCGGGCTGATGGACCAGGGCCCGGGCGATGCCCACGCGCTGCTTCTGCCCGCCGGAGAGCTTGGCCGGGTAGGTGTCGGCCTTGTCGCGCAGACCCACCAGATCCAGCAGGGCATCGACACGCTGGGCGGCCTCGGTGGGCTTGACGCCGGCCACCTTGAGCGGAAGGGCCACGTTCTCGCGCACGGTCTTGGCCGACAGCAGGTTGAAGTGCTGAAAAATCATGCCGATGCGCCGGCGCAGCGCCACCAGGCCGTCCTCGTCGAGGAGATTCACCTCCACGCCATCCACGCTGACCCGGCCGCCCGTGGGCTCCTCCAGTCGGTTGATGGTGCGCAACAGGGTGGATTTGCCCGCGCCGCTGCGGCCGATGATGCCGAACACCTCGCCGCGCCGGATGTCGAACGACAGGGCCTCGAGGGCGGTCACCGGCCCCCCTGGCCCCGGGTATTGCTTGCGGACACGGTCAAAGACAATGTGCGGGCCGGTCTCGGCCAGCCCGCCTTTCAAAGGTTCAGTCATGCGGGGATGAGGTAGGAGGCTTGCCTCAGAACGCCGGGATGACCGAGCCCTCGTACTTCTTGAGGATGAACTGGCGCACCTCCTCCGACTGGTAGGACTTGACCAGGGGCGCCACCCAGGGCTTGGTCTTGTCCTGCTCGCGCACCACGATGATGTTGACGTAGGGGTTGTTGTCGCGCTTCTCGACCGCCAGGCCGTCGCGCGTGGCGATCAGCCCGGCCTGGTAGGCGAAGGTGTTGACGATGGCCGAGGCATCGAGGTCGTCCAGCGATCGGGCCAGCACCACCGAGGCGGCCTCGACCAGTTGCACCTTCTTTTTGTAGCCGGTGATGTCGGCGAGGCTGGCCGTGCCGAGCGCCGGGTTGAAGCCGTCGCGCAGGGTGAGCACGCCCTGGTCACGCAGCACCACCAGCGCGCGGGTCTGGTTGCTCGGGTCGTTCGGGATGCCCAGGCGGGCGCCCTCGGGCAGATCCTTGAAGGCTTTGAACTTCTTCGAATAGAAGGCGATTGGCGAGATGTAGGTGTCGCCCACCGAGGCCAGCTTGTAGCCTCGCTGCTGGATCTGATCGCGCAGGAAAGGCACGTGCTGGAAGGAGTTGGCCTCCAGGTCGCCGTTGTTGAGCGCTTCGTTCGGGCTGGCCGTGCCGGTGATGACGATGGGCTTGACGTTCAGGCCGTTTTTCTTGGCCACCTGGGTGACAACCTCCCAGATTTCCTCGTCCACGCCCCCCCGCACGCCCACGCGCAGGGTCTGACTGGGTTGCTGCGCCCAGGCGGCGGCGGTGGTGGCCAGGAGGGCGGCGGCGATGGCGCGCAGAGCGGTGCGTTTTTGCATGTGGGATCCAGTGAGTAGCGTTGACACGATGGCCCGCAGTCTAGGGAGGCCGGAGGCGCAAGGCTGCGAAGTTTTTGGAGTAAGCAAATGCCTTTCGCGGCGCCACGGCAGGCCCGCGGCCCAAAGACGTTTTGTGCGCGTGCTTCGGAGAAAAACGTCGTATGCATCGCCCGGACAGATCCCCACAATCTGCGCCATCGGACGCCTTGAGCCACAGGCCTGGCCACTTCTGGACAACACCCCCATGCCCCACACCACCGCACCCGCCACCCCCTTGCCTGTTCTGGAGCTGCAGCAGTTCATCGCCGGCGACGCACAGCAGCGGGCGAAGTTTGTGCAGACGCTGCGCGATGTGGCGCATGGGGTGGGCTTTTTCTACCTGCGCGGCTACGGTGCGGCGCCAGGGCAGGAACAAGCGCTTTTTGACGCCACCCGCGCTTTCTTCGCGCTACCGCCCGAACGCAAGCAGGCGCTGGCCATGGTGCACTCACCGCATTTCCGCGGTTACACCGGCCCGGGCCTGGAGATCACCCGCGGTGAGCGCGATTGGCGCGAGCAGATCGACATCGGGGCCGAGTACCCGGCCATCACCCAAGGGCCGGGGGTGCCGGCCTGGACCCGCCTGCAAGGCCCCAACCAGTGGCCCGCCGAGTTGCCGCAGGTGCGGGACCAGGTGGTGGCCTGGCAACAGACGCTGACCACGGCAGGCCGGCAGTTGCTGCGAGCCCTGGCCTTGGCCCTGGGTCAGCCCGAGGACCGATTCGACGCCGCCTTTGCAAGCACCCCGGTGCAGCACGTCAAGCTCATCCGCTACCCCGGTCAGGCCGCGGATGCGTCGCAGCAGGGCGTGGGTGCCCACAAGGATTCAGGCTGCCTCACGCTGCTGCTGCAGCACCAGGAGGCCGGCCTGCAGGTGCTGGACCGTCAAGCGCCGGGTGAGGTCTGGATCGATGTGCCGCCCCTCGAAGGCACGGTGGTGATCAACCTCGGTGAGGTGCTGGAGGTGCTGTCCGGCGGCTACCTGAGGGCCAACATCCATCGCGTGGTCAGCCCGCCGCAAAGTCGCGAGCGGTTGTCGATTGCGTTTTTTCTCAGCCCACGGCTGGATGCCGAACTGCCCCCGCTGGCACTGCCGCCCGAGCTGGCAGCCCGCGCACGGGGGGTGGATCGGGACCCACGCAACCCGCTGATCGCGCACACCGGTCGCAACCTGTTGAAGGGTCGCCTGAGGTCGCACCCTGACGTGGCCGAGCGCCACTACGCGGATGTGCTGGCGGCCGAGGGCCTTCAGCCAGGCGCGCCGGCCCAGGCCTACGCCTGAGGCGCGGCGAGCGGCGACTGGCGAAGCCGGTTCAGGATCAGGCCCCCGGGGCCATCAGCCAATCTGCCGCCACCCGGGGCGAGCGGAAATCCTCCAGCGCGCGCACCGGCACCTGCGGGTGCTGACGGGACCACATGGCGCTCAGCGCGCGGCCGGGGCCGATCTCGATCACGCGATCGACCTGGCGCTCGGCCAGGGTTTCCAGACAGGACGACCATTGCACCGTGTGGTCGATCTGCTGGCTCAGGGCGGGCCGCATCTGCTCGACCCGGCGCAAGGCAGCGCCGCTGGCGTTGGCCGCCACCGCGCAGCGCAGGGGCTGCCAGGTGATGCCGGCCAGGGTGTGGGCGAAGGACTCGGCGGCCGCGCGCAGGGCCGACGAGTGCGAGGCGATGCGGATGGGCAGGGGCTTGCAGTGCCCCCCTGCGGCCGCCAGCAAGGCCTCGGCCTGCTGCAGCAGCGCCACGCTGCCGGCCAGGATGAGGTGGTCCGGGCCGATGCGGATGGCGACCTCGAGGGGCCAGCCCGCCAGCTGGCGGGCAAGGCTGTCCTGGTGCAGGCCCGACACCGACAACAGCCCGCCGGGCACGCTGCCGGCGGCGGCGTCCATGGCCTGGGCCCGTTGCGCGGCCAGGGCCACGGCGACGGCCGGGTCGAAAGCGCCTGCACAGGCCACGGCCGCCAGCTCGCCGACGCTGTAGCCGGCCACGATGGCCGGCCCCTCGGCCAGGTGGGCCGACACCGCCCCCCAGGCGGCCAGCGACACGCCGGTGATCAGCACCTGCGCAAAGCGGTTGCGCGACAGCTCATCGGGATCACCCAGCCGGGCCCGCCAGTCGGTGCCCAGGTGCTGGGCCAGGGCCTGCAACGGACCGGCCGCCGAGGTGTCGGCCTCCAGCCAGGGCAGCATGTCGGGGTGCTGGCTGCCCTGGCCCGGAAACAGAATGGCGTAGCTCATGACCAGGCTTCCAGCACCGGGGATCGCGCCGGGTCAGCCAGCGGGCAGCCTGTCACGGCATCCAGCCAGCAGGCCGCGCCCAGCAGGTCGGCCGCGCCGCCGGGCGAGAGGCGGCGCGCCACGAACTGGGCGTGGATGGCCCGCGCACGCTCGGGCCAATCGGCCCCCTGGGCGCCGCCTTGGTTCAGAAAGCCGCGGGCCTGCTGGCGCGCGAAGTGCAGGCCCTCGATACCACCACGGTGAACCAGGTTGGTGTCGTCCAGCACCGCCAGGGTGGCGAACAAGGCCTGCACCCGGGCCCGGCGGTCGGGCCAGCCCGCACGGCGGGCCTGGCGCAGCGCCGGCAGGCAGACCTCGAACAGCACAGGAAAGCCCAGCGCGGCCTCGTCGCCCGCGCTGCGCAGCCCGTGTGCGCGGGCGGCGCGCTGGCCGTTCGAGGCCGGGGGGCGGCGGCGCACCTGGGCGGCGCGCTCGCTCAAGGCCGGGCCCCAGCGGCGGCACAGGGTGGCACGCAGGCCCTCGGCGTGCAGGGGCAGGCCCTGGGCCACGCGCCAGCCCGCGCTGGCGCACAACAGGCCCAGGCAGAACACGGCGCCGCGGTGGGTGTTGATGCCGCCGGTGGCGCGCAGCATGCGGGCCTCGGCCTGCAGGCCCAGGGCTTGCAGTTCATCGAAGGCCGCCTGGCGGGCACCGGCGCGCACCATGTGGGCGAAATAGTGGCGCAAGGCAAACAGGCTGCGCACGAAATGGCCCGCGTCCATGTCGTGGTGGCTGCCGGTGTCGCGCAGCGAAACCAGACCGGGCTTGGGCTCGAGCACCAGCTCGGCGTACAGGGCGCGCACGGCTTCGCGGGCCAGGCGAAACGCGGCTGCCTCGATGGACTGGGGGGGCTGGCAGGTCGAGGGCATGGCGTCAGGCCGGCAAGGCTTCTGCCCTGGGCTGGAGCGCGTCGAGGCCGATCAGGGCGATGCCATCGAGCCGTTTGGCCAGCACCTGGGGCACCTGCCCTTCCAACAGCTGGGCCATTTCGCGCCAGGCGACGGCATGCCCCGCCGGGAACACCAGCTCGCCATCGATGCGGCAGGGCAGGCTTTGGCTTGCCAGCAGGCGCACCACCGCTTGCGCGGCCGACAGATCGGGCACCGCCAGGCGCAGGTCCAGGTCGGATTCCTCGCGCACATAGCGCAGGCCGGTCAGGCATTGCCAGCCGAAGGAGCCATAGACCTGCACCGCGCCCACGGCGTGACCCAACAGCTCGCCCAGCGCAAAGTCCAGGGCCTGCGCCCGGCGCCGCCAGCGCTGCCGCACGGTGGCATCCGACAGCCTGGGAAAGCGGCCGCTGTAGGCGAGCTGGCTCAGCGGCAGCGCAAATGCCAGGCGGCGGCGCTCCCATTTGGCGGGTGCGGGCAGGCCCAGGGTGACGGCATCCTGCAAGGGGACACAGGGCTGCCGGCTCACCACCAGGGGCAGGCGCTGCGCGTGCCAGTGCCGGACGACGGCCTGGGCCACGGGGTCTGGCAAGGCCTGGGCGTGCAGCGTGGCCCAGCCCTCGGGCGTGGGCCAGACCAGGCTGTTGCGTTCGAGTTGCAGCATGACCGGCTCCTCGGGGGGGTCAGGCCTGGGCAGGATGCTCAGCCACACGCTGGGCCACCTCGGCCGCCAGCCGGCGGCCGCCGCGCTCGGCCCCATCGCGGGCGCGCTCATCGGTGGTGGGGGCCTGGGCCAGTGCCTCGCGCAGCTGGGCGGCCAGATCGCCGCGCCACAAGGCCCGCACGCCGCCCATGGCCACATAGTTCTCCACCCCCGGGGCGAACACCGGGTTGGACTCGGCGAGTGCGGCCAGGCGGGCTTCGTCGATCTTGGTCACCCGGGCCATGGCGGGCAGGCGCATGACGCGGATCTCGGCCTCCGGCAGGGCGTAGCAGGCGTCGGCAATCAGGCCCGAGGTGATGAAGCCGCCCGACAGCGCCTGGTCATACACCAGGCCGATCACGCGGTGGCCGCGCTGGCGGGCCAGTTCGATGCACAGGCCCAGGTGGGCCATGTAGCGGTTGATGCCCAGCAGCTCGTCGCGCCGGCGCAGGCGCTGGCCTTGGGTGTCGACCAGCAGCAGGATGGGGCGGCCGGGGTGGTCGCGCACCGTGTCGAGCACCGCACGGGCCTGGGCCAGGGCCAGCTCGATGCCGATGGCGGCGTGGTCGGTGGTGCCCACCACGGCCAGGGTCCGGCCATCGAGCTGGGCGGTGCCGCGCAGCAGTTCGCCTTCGCGGCTGACCTGATGGTGTTCACCGAACAGGCTTGGAAGCAAATCGGTCCAGATCATGGCTGGGCTCCTTCTTGGACAGCGTGTTTGAGCGAGCGCACATCGGCCGCGTCGAGGTTGACCACCGACGGCGCGTCGGGGATGCCCAGGTGGCGCCAGATGTCCACGGCGTCGGCACAGTCGCCATGGTCGGCCAGCCGTGCGGCCAGCAAGGCGTGCTCCTGCTCCAAGGCCTCCAGGGTCAGGGGGCGGGCCTGGCCCAACAGCTGCAGCGCAGCCTCGCGGAAGGCGCCCAGCTGGTCGTCCACCAGCACGTCGCAGTCGCCCATCAGGTAGCGGTGTTTGCCCCCGGTGGTGCGCCACACCAGGGCCCGGTCCTTGGCATCAAACTCTTCGACGCCGTGCGAGGACTCGATGACCTCGGGGCCTGACATGGACAGGCGCGCCGCGTCGCTCATGACCACGTGGTCGGCGCAGCGGGCCACCAGGCCCATGCCCCCAAAGCAGCCGTTGGCGCCCCCGATCAGCATCAGCGTGGGGATGCCCGCCGCCCGGGTGGCCAGCAGGGCGCGCATGACCTCGGACACCGCGATCAGGCCGGCATTGGCCTCGTGCAGGCGCACGCCGCCCGATTCGGCCAGCACCAGCACGGCGGCCGGCCGCAGGCGCAGCGCGCGCTGGAACAGGCCCACGAGCTTGGCGCCATGCACCTCGCCCACGCCCCCGCCCATGAATTCGCCCTCCTGGGCGGCCACGAGCACGGGCTGGCCGCCCAGCCGGCCCTCGCCCACGACCACGCCGTCGTCAAAGGACGAGGGCACGCCGAGCTGGCTCAGGTGCGGGCTCATGACGCGGGCCGAGGGGCCGAGGATCTCGGTGAAGGAGCCCGCGTCCAGCAGTTGCAGCACGCGCTCGCGCGCAGTGGATTCGGCGAAGCTCGCCTGCAGGGGGTTGGCAAGGCTCATGGCTGGGCGCTCCGCATCTGGGCCACGGCCTGGTCCAGCCGCAGGTTGACCACGGCGGGCGTGGCCCCCATGTCGTTGATGGAAATGAGCACGCCGCCCAGGGGGTGGCGGGCATGGAAGTCTTCGGCCACGGCACGCCAGATCGGGGCGAAGCCGCGGGCCGAGGTGCTGACCTCAAGGCGGCATTCGCCGCCGGCGCTGGTGCTGTCGCTGGTACGGGTGCCGTCGGCCAGCGGCTCGATCAGCACTTCGAGGTTGCCCGAGCCGACCACGCCGACCAGCACCGGCGCGAAGCGGCCGGCCGGCTGGGTGCCGGTGAATGAGAAATGGAGGGTTTCAAGCCCGTGGGGAATGCTCATGGTGTTGGCCTTGTTCGCTGTGGGTTTCGCCGTAGATTGCGCATCACCAGTTGCGGAAGCGCCTGGGCGGTTGGTAGAGGCCACCCGAGGCCCGCACCAGGTCGCGCATGGAGCGCGCCGCCAGCAGGTTGCGGGTGGCATCGCGCTGGTCGATGCCCAGGTCCTGGGCGCGGCGGATCACGCCGCGGTCGCGCAGGTTCTCGACCATGCGGCGGTCGCGCCCCAGGCCGATGGGGGTGTAGCCGGCCACGCCGCGGATGGCCTGCTCGCGCTCCTCGTCGCTGCGGCACAGCAGCAGGTTGGCAATGCCTTCTTCGGTGAGGATGTGGGTCACGTCGTCGCCGTAGATCATCACCGGCGGGATCTCCATGCCGGCCTGTTCGGCCAGCTGCCAGGCGTCGAGCTTTTCCACAAAGGCCGGCTGCATGTGTTCGCGAAAGGTCTCGACGATCTGCACCACCAGCTTCTGGCCACGCGGCATGGCGGCCACGCCGCCGCGCCCCTGGCGGGCCTGGGCACCGGCCTTGAGCCAGGCCGGCGACACATGGCGGCGGCCCCGGGCGTCGGCGCCCATGTTGGGGGCACCGCCAAAGCCCGAGATGCGGCCCAGGGTGGCGGTGGAGCTGTGGCCGTTGAGGTCGATCTGCAGCGTGCTGCCGATGAACATGTCGCAGGCGTAGTGGCCGGCCGCCTGGCTGAAGGCCCGGTTGCTGCGCATGCTGCCGTCCGGCCCGGTGAAGAACACATCGGAGCGGGCGCGGATGTAGTCCTCCATGCCCAGCTCGGAGCCGAAGGAGTGCACGCTCTTGACCCAGCCCGCTTCGATGGCCGGGATCAGGGCCGGGTGCGGGTTCAGTGCCCAGTGGCTGCAGATCTTGCCCTTGAGGCCCAGCGACTCGCCATAGGTGGGCAGCAGCAGCTCGATGGCCGCGGTGTCGAAGCCGATGCCGTGGTTGAGGCGCTGCACCCCGTATTCGGCATACAGGCCCTTGATGGCCATCATGGCCATCAACACCTGGATCTCGCTGATCTGCGCCGGGTCGCGGGTGAACAGCGGCTCGATGAAGTTGGGCTTGGGGGCCAGCACCACGAAGTCGACCCAGTCGCCCGGGATGTCGACCCGGGGCACGGCATCGACCAGCTCATTGACCTGGGCGATCACGATGCCGCTGCGAAAGGCGGTGGCCTCGACGATGGCGGGCGTGTCTTCGGTGTTGGGCCCGGTGTAGAGGTTGCCCTGGGCATCAGCGGCCTGGGCACACACCAGCGAGACGCGCGGCGTGAGGTCGACAAAGTAGCGCGCAAACAGCTCCAGGTAGGTGTGGATGGCGCCGATGCGCAGTTGCCCCGCCGACACCATCTTGGCCAGGCGGGCGGCCTGCTGGCCGGAGAAGGAGAAATCGAGCCGCGAGGCAATGCCGTTCTCGAACAGGTCCAGGTGCTCAGGCAGGGCCAGCACCGACTGCACCATGTGCAGGTCGTGCACCCGGGCCGGGTCGAGTTGGGTCAGCGCGCGGGCCAGAAAGTCGGCCTGCTTCTGGTTGTTGCCCTCCAGGCAGACCCGGTCACCGGGCTCGATGACCGCATGCAGCAGGGTGCCGATGGCCTGGGCCGCCACGGTCTTGCCCTGCAGCCGGGGGCCGAGGGCCTCGGCCGCCCGGACCTGCCGCGCCCGGCGGTTGCTTTGTTGGGTGTTCCAGTTCTTTTGTTCCATGGCAATGGCTCAGCCCACGAGGGCTTTGGTGGCAAAAAACAGCAGCGAGGGCCCCAGCAGGCAGCCCAGGCCGGTGTGAAAGGTGGCGACCAGCGCGCCATAGGGCACCAGCTTGCGATCGGTGGCGGCCAGCCCGGCGGAGACGCCGCTGACCGTGCCCGCCAGGCCACCGAAGACCATGGCGGAGCGCGGTGTCTTGAGGCGCAGGAAGCGCGCCGCCACGGGGGTGCCGACCATCACGAGGATGGCTTTCACGAGGCCGGTGGCGATGCTCAGGGCCATCACATCGGGGCTGGCGCCGATGGCCGCCCCGGTGACCGGGCCGACGATGTAGGTCACGGCGCCGGCGCCGATGGTGGTCATGCTCACGGCATCCGAGTAGCCAAAGCCCCAGGCGATGGCGGCCCCGACGATGAAGGGCAGCACGGTGCCCAGCAGCAGGGCCACCACGCCGATCAGGCCGGCCTTGCGCGCCTCCAGCGGCTGCACTTCAAAAGCCGTGGCGACGATGGCGAAGTCGCGCAGCATGGCGCCGCCCATGAGGCCGATGCCACCGAACAAGGACATGTCGGCCAGCCCCTTGTGGCCGCCCGTCTGGGTGCCGCCCCAGTAGGCCAGCGCCAGGCCGATGACGATGGCGATGGCCGAGCCGTGCACCCGGCCGAAGGTCAGGTGCTTGGAGATCTGCCCGGCCAGCAGGACGATCAGGCCGACCACGGCAAAGGCGGTGACCAGACCATTGTGAAGCGCTGCTTTTTCAAGAATGTCGAGCATGGTGTCACTCCTCGGCGGCCACGAGCGGGTTGTTCAGCTGGGCCGCATCGGGCGCCTGCGGGCTGAGCACCTCGGCCCGGTTGATCAGGGCGATCACCATGGCACACACGGCCACCGCCGCCACGGCCGACAGCAGCGCCACGGGCCCGCCACGCAGCGCCGAGACCATGTCCTGTTGTGCCGCCATGGCCACCACCACCGGGATGTACATGGCGCCCCAGTATTCGACGCCGAGCTCGGTGAGCTTGGGCAGCTTGTTGTTCTGCAGCATGTAGAGCCGGGCCGCCATGAGCAGCAGCATGGCGATGCCCACCCCGCCGACATTGGTCTTGACCCCGAGCAGCTGCCCGAGCAGGTCACCGATGAAGATGCCCAGCAAGTGGCAGGCCGCCAGCAGCGCTGTTCCGTAGATGATCATGTCTGTCTCCGTTTTTGTGATGTGCAAGGGTGAATCCCTTGGCGTGCATCGTAGGAAGGCAGACCGGCTGGATCAATTAACCTGGGCAGCGAACGTTTTCACGGTGCGCAACGGTTGCGGCGTGAGCGGGGTGGCCCCGTGTCGGAGCCGATGGCCGGGCGAATCGGCCCGCTGCGCTCAGCGCAGCGCGGCCTTGGCGCCGCGGCACACGGCCAGCAGGGTGAGCAGGTTGGGATCGCGCTCGCGGGTGCGCAGGAAGTTGAGCGCGATGGTCTGGCGCATCAGGAACCGGGGCTGCAGCGGAATGAAGCGCACCTTGTCAGGAAACACATCGCGCACCCGGCCGGGCAGCAGCGTGCAGCCCAGCCCGCCGCTGACCAGGTTCATGAGCGAGAAGATGTCGCCGGTCTGCATGACCACGTTCGGCGTGAAGCCGGCCACGCTGAACGACTGCACAAAGCCGTTGTAGGTGGCAAAGCCCTCCCCCAGGCTGACAAAGCGCTCGGCGGCACACAGGCTCAGGTCCACCTCGTCCAGCGCTTCGTAGCGCGAGCCCACGGGGGCCGCGAAATAGATTTCGTCTTCGAACAAAGGCTCGGACTCGATGTCGGGCGAGGCCGCCGGCATGGCCATCAAGGCCGCATCGATGGCGCCGTCGCGCAGCTTCTGCTGCAGGTCGTCGTTGGAGCCGAGCACCAGTTCGGCCATCAGCTCGGCCCGGCGCACCTTGAGCGCGATGATCACCTCGGGCACGGTCTTGACGGTGAGCGAGTAGAGCGAACCGATGCGGATGCGGCTGGCCGAGTAGCCGGCCACGTTGCGGGTGGTGTTGATGCCCTCGTTCATGCGCCGCAGCACATCGCGCGCCACCTCGGCCAGGGCGTAGGCGGCTTCGGTGGGGTGCAGGTTGCGGCCTTCGAGGCGGAACAGGCTGCAGCGCAGGCCCTCCTCCAGCGAATGCAGCGCACGGTGCACGCTGACCGTGCTCACATCGAGCAACTCGGCCGCGCGCGTGAGGTTGCCGGTCTCCATGAAAGCCAGCAGGATTTCAAGCTTGCGAAAGGTGATTTCCTCATCAACATGGAGACGCATGGGGGCCTGGCGGTTCGTCGTGGATCGCGCAATGGTAGTGCCTGGGCCGGGGCCCCCACCCCTGCGGGCGCCGGGCCCGGCTCATCGCTGAGCCTGGTCCATGCAGGACTGCACCCAGGTCTGCAACTGCTCCAGGCTCGGTGGCGCGGGGCCGAACAGGACCCGGAAGATGATGGGCGCCACCACGCCGTCCATCAGGGCTTGAGCGGTGGGCAGCACCTGACCCGACGACCTACCGCGCTGCAGGATCACGTCCAACTGGCCTTGCAGGTAGGCCGCGCACTGGCTGGGAGGGGCCGGCACGGTGCGCGACTGGCCTGCCAGAACATCCCGCATCAGGGCCCGACCGGGCTCGGAACTCATCTCTTCGAGGTACTGCTCGGCCCAGGCCAGCAGATCACCCTGCACGCTGCCCGTCTGGGCCGGCTCGGCATCGGCACGCCAGCGGTCCAGCGCCACATCGGCCAGCAGATCAGCCAGTTCGCCCCAGCGGCGGTAGAGGGTGGACGGGGTGACGCCGGCGCGCGCGGCGATCAGCGGCACGGTCAGCGACGCGCGCCCTTGTTCGGCGATCAGGTCGCGCACGGCCTGGTGCACGGCCGCTTGCACACGGGCACTGCGTCCACCAGGGCGAAGACCGGCTTTGGGGTTCATGGCGCGATGCTAAAGCAAAAAATATGCGTTAGTGCTCTAATGCTTTAACGCAAAAAATTTGCTTTAGAAGACTGCCATGGCCGCCCTCCCCCATCCCCCCGCCGCAGCCCGCCACTGGAGCCCCCGAGCCGCCTTGTGGCTGCTGGCCTCCATCGTCGTGAGCTTTCTGGCCGCCTCCAGCGCCCCCTCGCCTCTGTACGCGCTGTACCGCGAGGCCTGGGGGTTTTCGGCCCTGACGCTGACCCTGGTCTTTGCCAGCTATGCCCTGGCCTTGCTGGGCGCCTTGCTGGTGCTGGGCAGCTGGTCGGACTACCGTGGTCGGCGCAGCGTGCTGATCGGGGCCCTGGTGCTGGAGATGGGCGCCACCGTGCTGTTCTGGTGCGCCGACTCGGTGCCCTGGCTGCTGGCCGCCCGCGTCTTGCAAGGGCTGGCCACGGGCATCGCCACCAGCACGCTGAGCGCCGCCTTGATCGACCTGGACCGCGACCGCGGTGCCTTGCTCAACAGCGTGGCGCCCATGGTCGGCATGGCCCTGGGCTCCCTGGGCAGCAGTGTGCTGGTGCAGTTCGCGCCCGCACCGACCCAGTTGGTGTTCGAGTGCCTGCTGGTGCTGTTTGCCCTGCAGACCGGGGCCGCACTGGCCCTGTCTGAAACCGTGACGCGCCGGCACATGCCCTGGCGCACGCTGTGGCCCCGGATCGCCCTGCCCGCGCAAGCGCGCCCGACCCTGCTGCGCATCCTGCCGGTCAACACCGCCCAATGGGCCCTGGGCGGCTTCTACCTGTCGCTGGGCCCCAGCCTGGCCCGCCTGGTGACCGGCAGCCAACAACCCATCGTGGGGGGCGCGCTGATCACCTGCCTGGTACTGACCGGCGCCGTGGCCATCCTGCTGGTGCGCCAGCGGCCGGCGCACACCGCCCTGCTGGGCGGGACCCTGGCCCTGGGCCTGGGGCTGGCCATCACCCTGATCGGCATGGTGCTGCCCAGCGGCGCGGCCTTGTTTGGCGGCACCGTGGTGGCCGGCCTGGGTTTTGGGGCCGCCTTCAATGGCTCGGTGCGCAGCCTGGTGAGCCTGGCGCAGCCCGAAGAGCGCGGCGCGCTGATGGCCGGCTTTTTCTCGCTGAGCTACCTGGCCTTCAGCGTGCCCGCCGTGCTGGCGGGCCTGGCCGTGGGCGTGTTCGGACTGGCCGCTGCGGCGCTCGGGTTTGGGCTGGCGCTGCTGGCCCTGTGCCTGGTCGCGGGGGGGCTGATGCTCAGGGCTTGAGCGGGGCGAGAACAGGCCAGAGAGAACAGGGTTCGACAAGCCGCAAGACAGCGCCGTGCGTGCGCCCTCTTGAAAGCCACCCAAAAGCCCTTATGATTAGCACTCGAAGCGGTCGAGTGCTAACAGCTGAGTGTTGACAGCACCGGCCGCTCGCTGAGTTGATGGTGCCCGTCGTGGGCGGTGCACCGGTCGATTGTGAAACCCCTTTTTGCTCTCAGGAGATGCAATGAACCTTCGTCCTCTGCACGATCGCGTGATCGTCAAGCGCCTGGAAAACGAAACCAAGACTGCCTCCGGCATCGTGATCCCCGACAACGCCGCTGAAAAGCCTGATCAAGGCGAAGTGCTGGCCGTCGGCCCCGGCAAGAAGAACGACAAGGGTGAACTGGGCGCCATGTCCGTCAAGGTTGGCGACCGCGTCTTGTTCGGCAAGTACAGCGGCCAGACCGTCAAGGTCGGCGGCGATGAGCTGCTGGTCATGAAGGAAGAAGACCTTTTCGCCGTCGTCGAAAAGTAATTCGCCTCACCCCCGCTCAATTTATTTACTGAATTCGGAGAAATCAACATGGCAGCAAAAGACGTCGTCTTCGGCGGTGAAGCCCGCGCTCGCATGGTCGAGGGTGTGAACATCCTGGCCAACGCAGTCAAAGTGACCCTGGGCCCCAAGGGCCGCAACGTGGTGCTGGAACGCTCGTTCGGCGCCCCGACCGTGACCAAGGACGGTGTGTCCGTGGCCAAGGAAATCGAACTCAAGGACAAGCTGCAGAACATGGGCGCCCAGCTCGTGAAGGAAGTGGCCTCCAAGACCAGCGACAACGCTGGTGACGGCACCACCACCGCCACCGTGCTGGCCCAAGCCATCGTTCGCGAAGGCTCCAAGTACGTGGCCGCCGGCCTGAACCCGATGGACCTGAAGCGCGGTATCGACAAGGCTGTTTCGGCCCTGGTCGACGAGCTGAAGAAGGCCACCAAGGCCACCACCACCTCCAAGGAAATCGCTCAAGTCGGCTCGATCTCGGCCAACAGCGATGCTTCCATCGGCCAGATCATCGCTGACGCGATGGACAAGGTCGGCAAGGAAGGCGTGATCACCGTGGAAGACGGCAAGTCGCTGAACAATGAACTCGACGTCGTTGAAGGCATGCAGTTCGACCGCGGCTACCTGTCGCCCTACTTCATCAACAACCCGGAAAAGCAAGCCGCTTTGCTGGACAACCCCTTCGTGCTGCTGTTCGACAAGAAGATCAGCAACATCCGCGACCTGCTGCCGACCCTGGAGCAAGTGGCCAAGTCGGGCCGTCCGCTGCTGATCATCGCTGAAGAAGTCGATGGCGAAGCCCTGGCCACCCTGGTGGTGAACACCATCCGCGGCATCCTGAAGGTCGTGGCTGTGAAGGCTCCTGGCTTCGGCGACCGTCGCAAGGCCATGCTGGAAGACATCGCCATCCTGACCGGTGGCAAGGTCATCGCTGAAGAAGTCGGCCTGTCGCTCGAAAAGGTGACCCTGGCTGACCTGGGCCAAGCCAAGCGCATCGAAGTGGGCAAGGAAAACACCACCATCATCGACGGCGCCGGCGCTGCTGCTGACATCGAAGCCCGCGTGAAGCAAATCCGCGTGCAGATCGAAGAAGCCACCAGCGACTACGATCGCGAAAAGCTGCAAGAGCGCGTGGCCAAGCTGGCCGGCGGTGTGGCCGTGATCAAGGTGGGTGCTGCCACCGAAGTCGAAATGAAGGAAAAGAAGGCCCGCGTTGAAGACGCCCTGCACGCCACCCGCGCTGCTGTGGAAGAAGGCATCGTGGCCGGTGGTGGCGTGGCTCTGCTGCGCGCCAAGCAAGCGGCTGGCGAGATCAAGGGCGACAACGCCGATCAAGACGCCGGCATCAAGCTGATCCTGAAGGCCATCGAAGCCCCCCTGCGCGAAATCGTGTACAACGCCGGCGGCGAGCCGAGCGTGGTGGTGAACGCCGTGCTGAATGGCAAGGGCAACTACGGCTTCAACGCTGCCAACGACACCTATGGCGACATGATCGAAATGGGTATCCTGGACCCGACCAAGGTGACCCGCACCGCGCTGCAAAACGCCGCATCGGTGGCTTCGCTGCTGTTGACCACCGAGTGCATGGTGGCCGAAGCTCCGAAGGACGAGTCCGCAGCTCCGGCCATGCCGGGCGGCATGGGTGGCATGGGCGACATGGGCATGTAATGCCTGCCTGAGCCTTCCAGCTCCAAACAAAAAGGGCCGCAGCGATGCGGCCCTTTTTTTGTGCCTGATCGGAATGGCTCCCCCGATCGGGCTACCCCATCGCCCCGCCCCAGCTATGCGACCGACTGCACCAGCTCGATCGGCAGGCCGTCGGGGTCGGCAAAAAAGGTGAAGGTGGCGCCGGTCACCTCATCGGTGCGCAGCGGCTCGACGGCCACGCCCTGCGCCTGCAGGTGCGCCACCCAGGCCGGCAGGTCGGCCACGCGCAAGGCGAGGTGGCGCAGGCCGCAGGCCTCGGGCCGAGAAGGCCGCGCAGGTGGAGACGGGAACGAAAACAGCTCCAGCTGGCTGCCGTCGGGCAGGGCCAGATCGATCTTGTGCGACTGGCGTTCGGCCCGGTACTGCTCATGCAGCACGGGCAGGCCCAGCACGCGGGTGTAGAAGTCGCGTGAGCGCGCCACGTCGCGGCAGATCAGCGCGACGTGGTGCAGGCCCAGCAGAGGCGGAGCGCTCGGGGCGGTCGATGCGGGCGGGATGGTCGGCATCTCAGGCCCGGCGCATCTCGCTGGCGCCATCGAACCAGTGGGCATGGCCGGGGGCGACCGAGATGCCGACGCGGTCTCCCGGTCGCACCGGGGTCTGGGCGCCGGTGCGCAAGGTCAGCGTGCCTGAGGAGGTGTCGACCACCACATAGGTGTCGGGGCCGGTGGGTTCGACCACGCTGACCTCGCCGCGCCAGGGGGAGGCGTCGTCCAGCAGCAGGTGCTCGGGCCGCACGCCCAGCAGCAGCTCCTGCCCTGGCTGAGGGGCCTCGGCCGGGCCCGCCAGGGGCACCGACATGTCCAGCATCTCGAAGCTTGCGCCGTGGTGCCGACCGCGCACCAGGTTCATGGTCGGCGAGCCGATGAAGGTGGCCACATAGGTGTTGGCGGGGTGGTTGTAGATCTCGTCGGGAGTGCCCAGCTGCTGCACCACGCCGCCCTTCATCACGGCGATGCGCGAGCCCAGGGTCATGGCCTCGACCTGATCGTGGGTGACGTAGACGCTGGTGATGCCGCTGGTCTGGTGCAGGCGCTTGATCTCGGCGCGCATTTCCACACGCAGCTTGGCGTCCAGGTTGGACAGGGGTTCGTCAAACAGAAACAGCTGCGGCTGCCGGGCCAGGGCCCGGCCCATGGCCACGCGCTGGCGCTGCCCGCCCGAGAGCTGGCTGGGCCGGCGGTCCAGCAGGTGCTCGATCTGCAGCATGGCCGCCACCTGGGCGATGCGGGCCTGGCGCTCGGCCTTGGGGATCTTGCGCATCTCCAGGGCAAAGCCGATGTTGTCGGCCACGCTGAGCGTGGGGTAGAGCGCGTAGCTCTGGAACACCATGGCGATGTCGCGGTCGCGCGGCGGCATGCCCACCACGTTGCGATCGCCGATGCGGATCTCGCCTTCGCTGGGGTCGTCCAGCCCGGCAATGATGTTGAGCAGGGTGGATTTGCCACAGCCCGAGGGGCCCACCAGGATCAGGAACTCACCGGGCTCGACGTGGATGTCGATGCGCTTGAGCACCTCGACACTGTTGTCGCCCCGGCCGTAGCGTTTGTTGATGCCCGAAATTTGCAACGATGAAGCCATTTGCCTTACCTCTCAACCCTTGACCGCGCCGGCCGTGAGCCCGCGCACAAAAAATTTACCCGCCAACACGTAGATGGCCATGGTCGGCAGGCCCGCGATGATGGCGGCCGCCATGTCCACGTTGTAGGCCTTGACGCTGCTGGACGTGTTGGCCAGGTTGTTCAGGCCCACCGTGATGGGCTTGGAATCGGTGCCCGAGAACGTGACGCCGAACAGAAAATCGTTCCAGATGTTGGTGAACTGCCAGATCAGCGTGACCATCACGATGGGGGTGGACAGCGGCAGCACGATGCGCCAGAAGATCTGCCAGAAGCTGGCCCCATCGATGCGCGCCGCGTTGACCAGCTCGGCCGGGATGGCGCTGTAGTAGTTGCGGAAGAACAGCGTGGTGCCGGCCAACCCGGCCAGGCAGTGCACCAGGATCAGGCCCCCGATCGAGCTGGAGATGCCCAGCCAGCCCAGCACCTGGCTCATGGGCAGCAGCACCACCTGGAAGGGCATGAACACACCGAACAGCAAGAGGCCGAACAAGGTGTCGCTGCCGCGGAACTTCCACAGGCTCAGCACATAGCCGTTCAGGGCGCCCCACACGGTGGAGATCATCACGGCGGGCACGGCCATGCTGACCGAGTTCCAGAAGAAGGGCCGCAAGCCATTGCAGTCGACCCCGGTGCAGGCCTGCGACCAGGCCACGGACCAGGCCTCCCAGTTCAGCACCTGGGGCCAGGCCAGCAGGTCACCGGCCCGGATCTCCTCGGCCGTCTTGAGCGAGGTCACCAGCATGGCGTAGAGCGGCAACAGAAAGAACACGGCGGCGGCCAGCAGGGTCAGGTAGACCAGCAGCCGCCCCAGCAGGGGTTTAACGCTCATGGGGTTTGCTCCGCAATTCGCTGTAGAGGTAGGGAACCACCAGGGCGGCCACGGTGGCCAGCATCATGGTGGCGCTGGCGGCGCCCAGGCCGATCTGGCCGCGCGAGAACGACATGGTGTACATGAAGGTGGCCGGCACATCGCTGGCGTAACCAGGCCCGCCGGCGGTCAGGGCCATCACCAGGTCAAAGCTCTTGATGGCCAGGTGCGACAACACCATCAAGGTGCTGAAGAACACCGGGCGCAGCGCCGGCAGCACGATGCGCCAGTAGATGCGGGGCAGCGAGGCGCCGTCCACCTGGGCGGCCTTGATGATGCTGTCGTCCACGCCCCGCAGACCGGCCAGGAACAAGGCCATGGCAAAGCCCGCGCTCTGCCAGATGCCGGCGATCACCACGCAGTAGATGGCCCGGTCGGTGCTGACCAGCCAGTCGAAGGTGAAATGCTCGAAGCCCCAGCCGCGCACCAGCTGCTGCAGGCCCTGCTCGGGATTGAGCAGCCATTTCCAGGCCGTGCCCGTGACGATGAAGGACAGCGCCATGGGGTAGAGGTAGATGGTGCGCAAGGCGCCCTCGGCACGGATCTTCTGGTCCAGCAGCACGGCCAGCAGCACGCCGATGGCCAGCGAGCCCAGCACATAGCCGCCGCCGAAGATGGCCAGGTTCTGCAGCGCCAGCCACCAGCGGTCCATGGCCCAGAGCTTGTCGTACTGCATCAGGCCCACCCACTCATAGTTGGGCAGCATGCGTGACGCCGACAGGCTGAGCAGGCCGTTCCAGACCATCAGGCCGTAGATGAAGGCAAAGCCCAGCACGAAGGCGGGGGCCACCACCAGACGGGGCAGCCAGTTTTCAAAGGAATTTTTCATGACTCACGGGGCATCGACATGCCAAAGGCCCTTCAAGCAAAAAAGGCGGGAGCACCAGGCGCTCCCGCATCAAAAGGCGGATCACGCCTTGGAGAACCAACCCGCAGGCCGGGGGGCCGCCACGCAGCGCCCCCCCGGCAGACCCACTTACCACCAGTACTCGACCTGCGCCCCCACCGTGGTGGCACTGCTGCGGCCACCGGCGCCGAAGGTGGCGGCATTGGCGGCACCGGCGGCGGTGTTCCAGTTGAAGCGGCTCAGGTAGACGCGGAACTCAGGACGGGTCCAGAACTTGTTGTCGGGCGAGAAGGCCACGGCCAGGGTGCCCTTGTTCAGGTGCTGGGTGGCCTGGCCATCGATGGCGCGCGAGGTGATGCCCACATCGAGCAGCACTTTCACGTTGCGTGCCACGCCGTAGGACATGCGGCCACCGATCGAGGTGTCCTTGTACTTGGCGGCGTTGTCCGGCTCAACCGTCTGGTAGCTGGCCAGGGCCTGGCCGCCGAAGGCGCCCAGCTGCCAGTCGATCACCTCGGCAATGCGGGTCTGCTTGGCGCCGGCCTGGGCCACGCCGGCGTTGTCCAGGCCGTAGAACTTGCCGTCCAGGCCCGCGTGGCCCGTGGAGGTCTGCACGAACAGCGAGTTGTTCATGCCTGGCAGCAGAAAGTCGGCCTGGTTGTGCAGCAGGCCCAGGGCGTTGCCGTTCTGGCCAATGCCGAAGCGCCCATTGATGGTGGCGCCGGTGAGGGTCAGGCGCCCACCGGGGTTGACCGGCAGATCACGCAGCTGGAAGTTGGCGCGGCGGGCGTTGTTGCTGCTGGCGTTGCTGTTGTCCGACGAACCCTGGGTGTAGACCGCCAGGTTGAGGCGGGCCTTGGAGCCGATGCGGATGCCATCGACACCGGCGCCGTAGTTGTCGCCGTCCTGCATCAGCCAGTTGTCCAGGATGTGGATGTCCTGGATACGGTGGTAGCGCTGACCGGCCCACAGGGTCAGGTCGGGGGCGAACTCCAGGCCGGTGATGTCGGCATACACCTGGGCCGTGCCGGTGTTGCCGTTGTAGACCTTGGGCATGTAGTAGGTGCCCCACTTCAGGCCGCCGCCCAGGTCCCACTTCTTGCCGATGCCGAACTCGATGTAGTTGTCGCCTTCGTTGCCGAGGCGGTAATGCTGCAGGTCGCCACCGAGCTGGTACTGGCCTTTTTGCTGGTTGCCCGAGGCCGAGTAGAAGCCGCCACGGCCGTAACCGAACAGCTGCACGCCGTTGTCGTCCAGGGTCTTCTTGACCACGGCCTCGATCTGCTGGGTGGTGGCTTCCGACAACGGGGCCGGGTCGGCCGCCTGGGCGCTCACGCTGCAGGCCAACAGGGCCACAGGGGCCAATTGCCACAGACGGGCGGAATGCAGGGAAGAGGAATGCTTGCTCATGTCTAGGTCTCCGATTTCAAGAGGTGTTCTGGCCATGCCCGGGCATGGCTTCGCCCGACCGGCTGGCCTTTGCAAAGGCCGCCGGGTGTGTCGGGCAACAAGGGGGGAAAGTAGGTGGGGCGAGAGACGCCCCGGGCGCTTATCGCGTCTTGGCAGCCTGGGCGATCTTCTTCATCGCATCGGCCACGCTGATCTTGTCGTCATTCCAGAATTGGCTGACCACGTCCTTGATGGCGCCTTCGGCGGCCGGGGCCACCGCCATGCCGTGCGCGATGCTGGGCACCAGGCCGCCGGTCTTGGCCGATTCGACAAAGTCTTTCGACGACAGCTTGGCGCAGTCGTCAAACTTGTCCATCTTCATGCCCAGGCGCACCGGGATCGAGCCCTTGTTGAGGTTGAACACCTCCTGGAACTCGGGGCTCATGATGGCTGCGGCCAGGTCGCTCTGGGCCTTCTGGGCACTGGCGTCCTTGAGCTTGAACAGGATGAACGAGTCGACGTTGAAGGTGAAGCTGCTGGCCGTGCCCGGGGCGGCGGCGCACATGAAGTCCTTGCCGGGCACCTTGCCCGCGGCCACGAACTCGCCCTTGGCCCAGTCGCCCATCAGCTGAAAGCCGGCCTTGCCCTGGATCAGCATGGCGGTGGCCAGGTTCCAGTCGCGCCCCGGCGAGCCCGGGTCGATGTACGACTTGACGCGGCGGAAGGTTTCGAGCGACTTCTTCATGGTGTCGCTGCCCAGGGCTTTGTCATCGAGCTTGACCAGCGCGTCCTGGTAGAACTTGGCGCCACCCACGCCCAGCACCACCGACTCGAAGGTGGTGAAGTCCTGCCAGTTCTGGCCGCCGTGGGCCACCGGGATCAGGCCGGCGGCTTTCAGCTTGTCGGCCGCGGCAAAAAACTCGTCCCAGGTCTTGGGCATGGCGGCCACGCCGGCCTTCTTGAGGGCGTCGGAGCTGGCCCACAGCCAGTTCACGCGGTGCACATTGACCGGTGCGGCCACGTAGCTGCCCTTGTACTTCATCACGTCGGCGACGACCTTGGGCAGGGATTCGTCCCACTTCTCGGCCTTGGCCACGCCGTCCATGTTGGCCAGCACGCCTTCGGAGGCCCATTCCTGGATGGCCGGGCCCTTGACCTGGGCGGCCGAGGGTGGGTTGCCCGACACGACACGGCTCTTGAGCACGGTCATGGCGCTGTCGCCACCGCCACCGGCCACGGCAAAGTCACGCCAGGTGTGGCCCTTGGCCTGCATCATCTTCTTGAGTTCGGCGGCCGATTTGGCTTCGCCACCGGAGGTCCAGTAATGCAGGACTTCCACCTCACCGGCCTGTACCGTCAGCGCGGCTCCGGCAGCCACCGCCAGCGCGGCCAGTTTTGACAACTTGAACATGCCCTCATCTCCTACTTGTAGTGTTGAATCATCGCTCACACGTGGGCGTGTCACTCGCCGCATCGCGTTCATTAATTTAATTAAAATAATGAATACCCCCATCAGGACTTACCCCTAAGCAGCGCAGCTCAGGCGCCAGCAACACCCCAGGAGACCTGCGACAGACCGGGAAAGCGCCCGCTTCAAGGCAGCGCCTTTGTTATGCTCAAACGATGATCACGATCCTGATCGTTGAAGACGACGAACTCCTGCTCGATGCCCTGACGGGGCAACTCCTGCAATTGGGCTATGCGGTGCGCAGCGCGGGCAGTGTGGCGGAGGCCCAGGCCGTGCTCGGGCGCGAGGGCATCGACGGCATGATTCTCGATCTGGGCCTGCCCGGCCAAGACGGACTGACCCTGCTGCCCTGGGCGCGCAAGAAGCTGAGCGGCCTGCCGGTGCTGATCCTGACCGCGCGTGATGGCCTGGACGACCGCGTGCAGGGCCTGAACGCCGGGGCCGATGACTACATGACCAAGCCCTTCAACATGGTCGAGTTGCAGGCCCGACTGCAAGCCATGTTGCGCCGCGCCCGGCTGCCAGCCTTCTCGCAGGCCGCGGCGGGCGCCACCGGCCACTGGAGCACCGTGGGGCCGCTGCGCATCGACCCGCAGACCCGCGAGGCCACCCTGGCCGACGAAGCCCTGGAGCTGACCCAGCGCGAGTGGGAGCTGCTGGAGCTGCTGGTCAACCGCTGCGGCGAGGTGGTGACCCGCGACGATGTGCTGGCCGCCTGGCGCGCCGTACCGCCCGAGCCGGGTCAGGCCGCCGCGCCCCTGAACTCGAATGCCCTCGAGGTGTATGTGCACCGGCTGCGCAAGAAGCTGGACCCGTCCAACCTGAACATCCGCAACATCCGGGGCCTGGGCTACATGCTTGAAAAGCCCTCGGCCTGAGCCGCAGCCTGCCATGGCGCGCCCGCCCCCCCTGCCCGGGGTCTCCCTCAAACGCCAGCTGCTGCTGTGGCTGCTGCTGCCGCAACTGGTGCTGTGGCTGACCGGGGGCGTGCTGGCCTGGCGCGTGGCCCTGGAAAACGGCGAACGCGGCATCGATCAAAGCCTCACCCAGTCGGTCAAGGCCCTGGCGCGCCAGATCAAGCCGATCGGCGACGGGCTGCTGGTGGACTTTCCGAAGGCAGCCCAGGACATCCTGGAGCAGGACCCGGCCGACCGCATCAGCTACATGGTGTCCTCGCCGCCGGGGCGCTTCCTGCTGGGCAATGCCCAGCTGCCACCGCCCCCGGCCGACAAGGCCCAGGCCGAGCCCGGCGAAGCCGTGCTCTACGCCGGGGTGGTGGACGAGCGCCCGGTGCGCGTGGTGTCGCTGGAGGTGGACTACGGCTCGCCAGGCAGCAAGCAGCGCCTGCGCGTGCAGGTGGCCCAGAGCCTGACGGTGCGCGAGCGCATTGCCCACGAGCTGCTGGAGAAGATCCTGCTGCCCATGGGCCTGATGGGGCTGGTGCTGAGTGCGCTGGTGTATGCCGGCGTGCTGCGCGGCCTGCGACCACTGAAGCGGCTGGAGGCGGAGATCGAACTGATCGGCGCCAGCCCGCAACCCGGCCATGCGCCCCTGCCCAGCGGGGCCCTGAGCACGGCCCCCCAGGAGGTGCATTCGCTGGCCAGCACCATCAACCGCCTGCTGGCGGCGGTGGCCAAGGGCCAGGTCAAAGAGAAACAGTTCCTCAACGATGCCGCCCACCAGCTGCGCACGCCCCTGGCCGGCCTGATCGGGCAGACCGATCTGGCCCTGCACGAGATGCAGGACTCGCCCGCCCGCGAGCGCCTGATCAAGGTGCGTGCCGCCGCCCAGCGCAGCGCACACCTGGTGCACCAGTTGCTGCAACTGGCCCGCTCGGAGACCACGGTGGAACTGCAGCCGCTGGACCTGCCCGGCCTGGCCCGCGAAGTGGCCCGCGACTGGACGAGCCGGGCCCTAGCCGCCGGTGTGGACCTGGGTTACGAGGGCGAGGAGCACTTGAAGCTGCAGGGCAACGCCTTGCTGCTGCGCGAGGCCTTGAGCAACCTGCTGGACAACGCCCTGCATTACGCCGGGCCGGGCAGCATGGTGACGGTGCGGGTGCGGCCCCTGAGCGCCACCCAGGTCGAACTGTCGGTCGAGGACAACGGGCCCGGTGTGCCGGAAGAGCAACTTCCCCATCTGTTCCAGCGCTTCTGGCGCGGCAGCGAGAAGGCCGGCGGTTGCGGCCTGGGCTTGGCCATCGTCGAAGAGATTGCCCAGCGCCACCGCGGCCAGGCCTTTGCCCAGGCGCTGCAGCCGCACGGGCTGCAGGTGGGCCTGCGCCTGCCGCTGGACCAGGGCCTGCCGTCAGGCCCTTGAGGTTCAGAAGCGCGGCCTGAACTGGCGCAGCAGGCCGGCGGTGGAGGCATCGAGCCCACGCACATCGCCCGTGGCCAGCCGGGGCTGGATGTCTTGCGCCAGTTGCTTGCCCAGCTCGACACCCCATTGGTCAAAGCTGTTGATGCCCCAGACCGAGCCGCTGACAAAGACGCGGTGCTCGTAGAGGGCCACCAGCGCGCCCAGGGTGGTCGGGTCCATGCGCTCCAGCACAAAGAAGGTGCTGGGCCGGTTGCCCGGGAAGTGCCGGTGCCCGCCCGCATCGCTGCGCCCCTGCAACAGGGCCTGGGCCTGGGCCAGGGCATTGGCCACCAACTGGGCATGGTGGCCCGGCAGGTCGTGTGCCGGCTCGCGCACGGCAATGAACTCGACGGGCACGATGTCGGTGCCCTGGTGGATCATCTGAAAAAAGGCGTGCTGGCCATTGGTGCCGGGCTCGCCCCACACCACGGGCGAGGTGCTGTAGCCCAGGGCGCGGCCTTGCAGGTCAACCCGCTTGCCATTGCTTTCCATCTCGAGTTGCTGAAGGTAGGCAGGCAGGCGACGCAGCCCATGGTGGTAAGGCGCCACGCTGCGGCTGGCAAAGCCGTGGAAGTTGCGGTACCAGACATCGAGCAGGCCCAGGCGCACCGGCAGGTTGCGCTCGAGTGGGGTGTGCGCAAAGTGCAGGTCCATGGCGTGGGCGCCCCCCAGCAGGGCCCGGAAGCCCTCGGCCCCGATGGCGATGGCCAGAGGGAGGCCGATGGCCGACCACATCGAATACCGCCCGCCCACCCAATCGCGAAAACCGAAGGTGGTGCGGATGCCGAAGGCCTGAGCGGCCTCCAGGTTGGTGGTGAGGGCCACGAAGTGGCGCGCCAGGTCGGCCCCGCCCTGCTCCAGGAACCAACGCCGCGCGCTGTGCGCGTTGGTCATGGTCTCGCGGGTGGTGAAGGTCTTGGAGGCCACCAGGAACAGGGTGTGGGCGGGCTTGATCTGCTCCAGCACCTCGCCCAATTCATCGCCATCGACATTGGAGACAAAGTGAAAACGTTTGCCCGGCAACGCGTGCGCCTGCAAAGCCACCACGGCCATCTGCGGCCCCAGGTCGGAGCCGCCGATGCCGATGTTGACGATGTCGGTGATCTGCGCATCGGCGCGCACACGCTCGGCAAAGGTCAGCATGTCGCGCAGCGTGGCATTGACGTCGGGCATGGCGGCATCGGCCACGGCACCACGGAACACAGGCAACGAGCCCCCCTGGCCATCGCTGCAGGGCTGGTTGCGCAGCAGGTGGTGCATGACCGCCCGGCCCTCGGTGCTGTTGACGGGCTCACCCGCCAGCATCGCGTCGCGATGTGCCTCCAGCCCGGTCTCGCGGGCCAGTTGCATCAGCAAGGCCTCGGCCTGGGCGTCGATGCGGTTCTTCGAGAGATCGGCAAACACATGCGGAGCGCTCTGGCTGAAGCGCGAGAAGCGGTCCGGATCGCGCTCGAAATCGGCTCGGACATCGAAGTGGCGCCCGTGCTGATCGAAGTGCGACAGCAGTTGGGTCCAGGCAGGGGTCTCGTCGCAGCGAAGTCGCTGTTTCATACAGTCCTTGAGTGGGTCGGGTCAAACATCCGGCCGCCCGGCAGCAGGCCGGGACAGGCCACGCGGCTTACACCTCGAGCATCAGCTTTTCCAGCTTGATGGCATCAGCGGCAAAGGCCCGGATGCCTTCTGCCAGCTTTTCGGTGGCCATGGCATCTTCGTTGAGGGCAAAACGGAAACCCGCTTCATCGTACTGAATCGGGTTCAGCGGCAGCGATTTGGCCGCTTCGGCGTCCAGCGCGCGGACGAGCGGTGCCTCACTGGCCGCCAGTTGGGCCAGCAGGTCTGGGGCGATGGTCAGCAGGTCGCAACCGGCCAAAGCGGTGATCTGGCCCAGGTTGCGGAAGCTGGCCCCCATCACCTCGGTGGCGATGCCGAAATGCTTGTAGTACTCGTAAATCTTGCGCACCGACTGCACGCCCGGGTCGTTGGCACCCGAAGAAGCGGCTTCGTCCCACTGGGCGCCGGCCGACTTCTTGTACCAGTCGTAGATGCGGCCCACGAAGGGGGAGATCAACTTCACACGGGCCTGGCCGCAGGCCACGGCCTGGCAGAACGAGAACAGGAGCGTGAGGTTGGTGTGAATGCCCTTGCGCTCCAGCTGGGCGGCGGCCTGGATGCCTTCCCAGGTGGCGGCGATCTTGATCAGCACGCGGTCGGTGGGCAGGCCAGCAGCCTGGTAGAGCTCGATGATGCGTTCGGCGCGGGCCACGGTGGCTTCGGTGTCAAAGCTCAGGCGGGCATCGACTTCGGTGGAGACCCGCCCGGGGATCAAGGCCAGGATCTCGCGGCCGAAGGCCACCAGCAGGCGGTCCATGATCTCGTCCAGGGGGCGGTCACGGAAATGCTGCACGGTCTGGGCCAGCAGCGGCTGATATTCGGGCTTTTGCACCGCCTTGAGGATCAGCGAAGGGTTGGTCGTGGCATCCTGCGGACGGAAAGCGCCCAGTTGCTTGAAGTCGCCGGTATCAGCCACCACGGTGGTGAACTGGCGAAGTGCGTCGAGTTGGTTCATGACATCCTGAAAAAAATGACTTGTTCATGCCCGCAAAGCCGAAATGGTAACTTGATTACATCGACTTCTCAATACAAAATACAAGAACTGCAAATTTCCTGGTGTTTTTTGGGAAAACCAAGAAACTCAGTTACGAAACCAAATTACATTACCGAGCCATGCAAAGCACCCCTGACATTGTGAAGCCTGCGAGCTTCGACCTGATCCTGTTTGGCGGCACCGGCGACCTGGCCTGGCGCAAGCTGATGCCCGCCCTGTTCCAGGCCTTCCGGCATGGCTCACTGCCGGAGGGTGGACGGATCATCGGCGTGGCACGTGACAAGCTCACGGACGAACAATATCGCAGTCTGATCGAGACTCGCTTTCGCGAAGTTGACGGCCCCAAGCAACCCAATGCCGAAGAGTTCGCGCGGTTTGCCGCCCTGCTGCACTACGTGCGCATGGACCTGTCCCAGCCCGAGGACTACCAGACGCTGGCCAGCACCCTGGCCGAGCGCGATGCCGCCACCGTGGTGATGTATGTGGCCACGGCCCCCGCCCTGTTCACCACCGTGGTCGAGCAACTGGCCGCCGCCGGCCTGAACACCCCGCGCACCCGGGTGGTGCTCGAAAAGCCGCTGGGCCACGACCTGGCCTCGAACCGCGCCATCAACGCTGCGGTGGGGCGTGCCTTCGGCGAACGGCAGATCTTCCGCATCGACCACTACCTGGGCAAGCCTGCGGTGCAGAACCTGTTCGCGCTGCGTTTTGGCAACGCCTTGTTCGAGCCGCTGTGGCGACGCGAGAACATCGCCAACATCCAGATCACCATTGCCGAAGACCTGGGGGTGGAAAAGCGCGGTCAGTTCTACGACAGCACCGGCGCGCTGCGCGACATGGTGCAGAACCACGCCTTGCAACTGCTGTGCGCCATCGCCATGGAACCCCCGATCAACGCCCATGCCGATGCCATCCGCGACGAGAAGCTGAAAGTGCTGCGCTCGCTCAAGGCCTGGACACCCGAGACCCTGACGCAGCACGTGATCCGGGGTCAGTACAGCGCCGGATCGCGCCACGGCAAGGCGGTGCCGGGCTACCTGGACGAAGCAGGCGTGCCGGGTGACAGCAGCACCGAAACCTACGTGGCCTTGCGCACCGAGATCGAGAACTGGCGCTGGGCCGGCGTGCCTTTCTACATCCGCACCGGCAAGCGGCTGGCGGCGCGCGAGGCCCACATCACGGTCAACTTCCGGCCCACACCGCACCCCATCTTCAAGGCGCCCATCGGTGCGGCCAACAAGCTGGTGATCAACCTGCAGCCCCGTGACGGGCTGGAACTACACCTGCTGGCCGAGGGGCGCACGCAGCGCAATGCCACCGCCTCCAGCACCGGGGCCACACAGACGCTGGCACCGGTGCAACTCGACCTGGACTTCGACAAGCGCTTCGGCAGCGAGCGGGTGGGGGCTTACGAGCGCCTGCTGCTCGACGTGATTGACGGCCGGCTGAACCTGTTCGTGCGCAGCGACGAGCAGGAAGAGGCCTGGCAGTGGGTGCAACCGATCCTGGAACACTGGCAGGCCGGCCAGATGCCGCCGCGCCCCTATGCAGCCGGCACCTGGGGCCCGAGCGCCGCCAGCGCCATGATCGCGCGCGATGGCCATTGCTGGAGCGAAGAGGCCTGAGCGCCCGCGATCCAACGCAAAAGCCAGCCCAGGCATGGATGGAAGGCGGATTCTTGTTGTACCCTGAATGGTTGACGGCATGAATCCGCTATTTTTTTGCTCCTTGAAAGTCCACCGCCATGCTAGACCGCATCAAAGCCTCCATGTCCTCTCTGGCGCCGGCAGAGCAGCGGGTGGCCCAGTTGGTTCTGAGCGACCCCCGGGCCTTCGCCAACCTGCCGGTCAGTGAGTTGTCGTACCGGGCCCACGTCAGCAAGCCGACGGTGGTGCGCTTTTGCCGCAGCATGGGCTACGACGGCCTGTCGGATTTCAAGCTCAAACTGGCGGGCAGTGTGAGCGAGGGTGTGCCCTTCATCCACCGCAGCGTGGACGCCGACGACAAGACCAGCGACGTGCTGGTGAAGGTGATCGACAACACCGTGGCGGCTTTCCTGAAGTACCGCAACGACGCCAGCACCACTGCGCTGGAGCGCGCCGCCGAGGCGATTGCCGGCACGTACAAGACGGGGCGCCGCATCGAGTTCTTCGGCGTGGGCAACTCGGGCATCGTGGCGCAGGACGCACAGCACAAATTCTTCCGCCTGGGCATCACCTCGATCGCCTACAGCGACGGCCACATGCAGGTGATGAGCGCCTCGCTGCTGGGCCCGGGCGACTGTGTGGTGATCATCTCCAACTCGGGCCGCACCCGTGACCTGATGGATGCCGCCGACATCGCCCGCAAGAACGGCGCCACCACCATCGTGATCACGGCCAGCGGCTCGCCACTGGCTTCGGCCGGGCACATCCACCTGGCCGCCGACCACCCCGAGGGCTATGACCGCTACAGCCCCATGGTGTCGCGCCTGCTGCACCTGATGATCATCGACGTGGTGGCCACCTGCGTGGCCCTGCGCATCGGCAGCCCCTTGCAGCCCCTGCTCAAGGAAATGAAGAACAACCTGCGCAACAAGCGTTACGCCTGAGCGTGGATTCCCGCAAAGCGGTCTGAGGCCGTCACACGGTCTTCAAGCTGCAGGCATAAACTGGGGCCGCTGGAGGTCCCTCCGGCTCAACGGAGTGTGTGGCGTGGACAAGAATTTTCTTCGGTGCATCGGGTCGGAAGCGATCCTGGGGTTCAGACAGAAGTCGATCCTGATGTGGGGTTTGGCCGCACTGGTCAGCGCACTGACCATGGCACTGAGCGGCTGCAGCCTGGCACCGACGCAGTCCGGCCACGAGCACGACTACTCGGCCGAAGCGGTGACCCAATCGCCCTGGGCCCAGGCCTCGCAGCCCGAGGGGCTGGCCCCCCTGCCCTGGCGCAACCACCACTTCCCGGGCAAGCAGATCACCCATTTCCAGTACCAGCGCCTGGACGGTCGCGATGCGGTGGAAGCCCAGGCCGATGCCTCGGCCAGCCTGCTGCGCCAGGTGCTGCGGGTGGAGCCAGAGCGCTTGGGGTCCTTGAAGTTCTCCTGGAAGGTGCCGGCCTTGATCACCGACGCCGACATGACCCAGCGCGATGCTGACGACTCGCCGGTGCGCGTGATGCTGGCCTTTGACGGTGACCGCAGCAAGCTGTCCACGCGCAACGCCATGATGTCCGAACTGGCGCGCGCACTGACGGGCGAGGACCTGCCCTACGCCACCCTGATCTACGTGTGGAGCAACAAGCTGCCCCAGGACAGCACCCTGCACAGCCCGCGCTCGGACCGCATCCGCAAGATCGTGCTCGAATCCGGCCCGGAGCATCTGGGCCAATGGCTGGACTACGAACGCGATATCCGGGCCGACTACCTGCGCTGCTTTGGCGAGGCACCGGGCCCCCTGATCGGGGTGGCCATCATGACCGACACCGACAACACCCGCTCGCACAGCCAGGCCTGGTATGGGCCGGTGCACCTGCAGTTGAAGCCCTCCGCCAAACCCTGAAAATAACCGCTACTGAACATTTCGTTCAGTGAGCGCTCCATGGCCCAGGGGGCGGCATCATAAAGGGCAACAGGGGCCGCCTTGCGTGATGGGATTCCCTGTATCGGCACAGGAATTGCTCTGCTAGCATGTTCATTCAATACTTGCTGGTTGTTACCAATTCCTGATGTTCGCCTTCATTCTGCGTCGACTGGCCCAGGCCGTGCTGGTGATGATCACCGTGGCCTTGATCGCCTTCATGCTGTTCCAGTTCGTCGGGGATCCGGTGGTGTTCCTGCTGGGGCAGGACGCCACGCCTGACCAGATTCGGGAGTTGCGCACAGCTCTGGGGCTGGACCAATCCTTTGTGGTGCAGTTCTGGCGCTTTCTGCTCAACGCGGCCCAGGGCGAGTTCGGCCTGAGCCTGCGCCAGGGCGCCAAGGTATCGCGTCTGATCGGGGAGCGCTTTCCGGCCACGCTGGAGCTGGCGATGGTGGCCGCGGTGCTGGCGGTGGCGGTGGGGGTGCCGATGGGCGTCTATGCGGCCCTGCGCCGAGGCAGCTTCGGCAGCCAGTTGCTGATGACGGTGTCGCTGCTGGGGGTGTCACTGCCCACCTTCCTGATCGGCATCCTGCTGATCCTGGGGTTTTCGGTGGGGCTGGGCTGGTTTCCGAGTTTCGGGCGCGGTGAGACCGTGAGCCTGGGCTGGTGGAGCACCGGCCTGCTGACGGCCGATGGCTGGCACCATCTGGTGCTGCCTTCGATCACGCTGGCGATCTTCCAGCTGACCCTGATCATGCGCCTGGTGCGGGCCGAGATGCTGGAGGTGCTGCGCACCGACTACATCAAGTTTGCGCGCGCCCGCGGCCTGTCCAACCGCACCATCCACTTCGGCCATGCGCTGAAGAACACCCTGGTGCCGGTGATCACCATCACGGGCCTGCAACTGGGCTCGCTGATTGCTTTTTCCATCATCACCGAGACGGTGTTCCAGTGGCCCGGCATGGGCTTGCTGTTCATCCAGGCCGTGACGTTTGCCGACATCCCGGTGATGGCCGCCTACCTGTGCCTGATCGCCCTGATCTTTGTGGTGATCAACCTGGTGGTGGACCTGTTGTACTTTCTGGTTGATCCGCGTCTGCGGACCGGCCGGTCCGGAGGTCATTGATGAAAACCGACACCGGCGCACCGCGCCTGCGTGCCACCGGCCGTGCGTTTGAGCACATTGCCCGCTTCCACCCTGAGCTGACGGCTTTTCGCCGTGACTTGCACGCCCACCCCGAACTGGGTTTTGAAGAGGTCTACACCAGCGCCCGTGTGCGCGAGGCCCTGAAGCTGTGCGGCGTTGACGAGATCCATGAAGGCCTGGGCAAGACCGGCGTGGTGGCCGTGATCCATGGCCAGCGCCGCGACAGCGGCCGTTTGATGGGCTTGCGTGCCGACATGGACGCGCTGCCCATGGCCGAGCACAACGACTTTGCCTGGCGCTCCACCAAAAGCGGCCTGATGCACGGTTGCGGGCATGACGGCCACACGGCCATGCTGATCGGTGCGGCCCGCTACCTGGCCGAGACCCGGCGCTTCAATGGCACGGCCGTGCTGATCTTCCAGCCCGGTGAAGAGGGCTACGCAGGCGCCAAGGCCATGATCGACGACGGCCTGTTCGAGCGTTTCCCGGTCGAATCGGTGTACGGCATGCACAACTGGCCCGGCATGGCGGCAGGCACCATCGGCATCAACCCCGGCCCCATGATGGCGGCGGCAGACCGCATCACCATCGAGGTCAACGGCCGGGGCGGCCACGGGGCGCACGCCTACCAGACCATCGACCCGGTGCTGGTGGCCGGCCACATCATCACCTCGGTGCAAAGCATCGTGTCGCGCAATGTGCGCGGCATCGACAGCGCGGTGATCAGCCTGTGCGCGCTGCAGGCCGGCGACCTGGGTGCGATGAGCGTGATCCCCTCCAAAGCCACGCTGGTGGGCACGGTGCGCACCTTCTCGCCCGAGGTGCAGGACCTGGTGGAACGCCGACTGAACGAGCTGTGCAGCGGCATCGCCATGGGCTTTGGCGCCACGGCCAGCGTGAACTACGAACGCATCTACCCCGCCACCATCAACAGCGAGGCCGAGGCCCGCTTTGCCGGCGACGTGGCCCAGCACCTGGTCGGCAAGGACCATGTGGTGCGCGACCTGGAGCCGAGCATGGGGGCCGAAGACTTCTCCTTCATGCTGCAGGTCAAGCCTGGGGCCTACTTTCGCATCGGGCAGGGCACCTCGCACAGCAGCGGCTACCTGCACAACAACCGCTACGACTTCAATGACGAGATCCTGCCGCTGGGCTCGGCCCTGCATGCCGGCCTGATCGAACACGGCATGCCGCTGGCCGCCGCCGATTGATGCCTGCCCCCTGATTTCACCCCCCGCAACTGCGTTCAAAGACTCTCTATCCGAGGAGCTTCCCGATGAAATTCAATCTTCAAGTCCTGTCGCTGGCCGCCGCCCTGGCCCTGGGGGCCAGTTCCGTGGCCGCCCAGAGCGTGACCATCCGGGTCGCCAACCAGGGGGATTCGCTGTCGATGGACCCGCACTCGCTCAACGAGTCGCTGCAGTTGAGCGTGACCGGCAACGTCTACGAGCCCCTGGTGGGCCGCAACAAGGACCTGAGCCTGGCGCCGATGCTGGCCACGGCCTGGAAGCAGACCTCGCCCACCGTGTGGCGCTTTGAACTGCGCCAGGGCGTGCAGTTTCATGATGGCTCGCCCTTCACGGCGGACGACGTGCTGTTCTCGTTCAAGCGCACCCAGATGGAGGGCTCGGACATGAAGAGCTATACCAACGACTTCAAGGAAGTGCGCAAGATCAACGACCATGTGGTCGAGATCGAGACCAAGACGCCCTTCCCCATCCTGCCCGACGTGGTGTCGCTGGTCTACATCATGAGCAAGAAGTGGTGTGAGGCCAACCAGGCCGTGGGCCCGGTGGATCGCCGCAAGGGCATCGAGAACGCGGCCTCGTTCCGCGCCAACGGCACGGGCCCGTGGCGCCTGCGCGAGCGCCAACCCAATGTGCGTACCACCTTCTCGCGCAACGGCAGCTACTGGGGCAAGAACGAGAGCAACGCCACCGACATCATCTACACCCCCATCGGCAACGATGCCACGCGCGTGGCAGCCCTGCTGTCGGGCGAGGTCGATGTGATGGAACCCGTGCCGGTGCAGGACATCGAGCGCGTGAACAGCAGCCCCAACACCCGCGCCATCACCGGCCCCGAACTGCGCACCATCTTCCTGGGCATGGACCAGAAGCGCGACGAACTGCTGTACACCAACATCAAGGGCAAGAATCCCTTCAAGGACAAGCGGGTGCGCCAGGCCTTCTACCAGGCCATCGACATCGACGGCATCAAGAAGACGGTGATGCGCGGCGCCTCCAACCCTTCGGCCTTGCTGGTGGGCCCCGGCATCAATGGCTTCCAGCCCGACATGAAGCGCCTGCCCTACGACGTGGAGGCCGCCAAGAAGCTGATGGCCGAAGCCGGCTACGCGAGCGGGTTTGAAGTGTCGATGAACTGCCCCAATGACCGGTATGTGAACGACGCCCGCATCTGCCAGGCCGTGGCGGCCAACCTGGCCCGCATCAATGTGAAGATCAACCTGCAGGCCGAGACCAAGGGCACCTACTTCCCGAAGATTCTGCGCCGCGACACCTCTTTCTACATGCTGGGCTGGACACCCTCCACCTACGACTCGCACAACGCACTCAATGCGCTGGTGGCCTGCGTGGACGACAAGGGCGCCGGCCAGTTCAACCTGGGGGCGTATTGCAACCCCAAGGTCGATGAACTGACCAAGAAGATCCAGGCCGAGACCGACAAGACCAAGCGCAACGCCATGATCCGCGAGGCCTTTGAGCTCCACAACGCCGACGTGGGCCACATCCCGCTGCACCAGCAATCGCTGGCCTGGGGCGTGAGCAAGAAGGTGCAACTGGTGCAGCTGGCCGACAACTTCATGCCCTTCAAGTGGATGAGCATTGCCAAGTAAGCGGACTGTCCACCGGTCTTCAGTACCCACCCAGCCCTTTGCACGGGCTGGGGCTCAGAGCGTCAGAACATGAAAAATCCCCTGGCACGCTGGCTTGACAGCGACGTTGGCCACAGCTTCCGGAGTTCTCCGGTGGCCATGGTGGCGGCGCTGATCGCCTTTGTCTGCGTCTTTTGTGCCGCCTTTGCCGGCTGGGTGTCGCCGCACAACCCCTTTGACCTGAGCGCGCTTGAACTCAGCGACGCCCGGCTCCCACCGAGCTGGCGACCCGATGGCGTCTCCAAGTACCTGCTGGGCACCGACGACCAGGGGCGGGACATCCTGTCAGCCGTCATCTATGGCGCCCGGATCTCCTTGGTGGTGGGCATCGCCTCGGTGCTGCTGTCGATGGCGCTGGGCGTGGCCCTGGGGCTGTTGTCGGGCTTTCGCGGTGGATGGATCGACGCCTTGCTGATGCGCTTGTGCGATGTGATGCTGTCGTTCCCCCCCATCCTCGTGGCCCTGCTGATCGCCGGTGTGGGCCGGGCACTGTTCCCCAACGCCCACGAGTCGTTGGCTTTCGGGGTGCTGATCCTGTCGATCTCGCTCACGGGCTGGGTGCAGTACGCCCGCACGGTGCGCGGCTCGACCCTGGTCGAACGCAACAAGGAGTACGTGCAGGCGGCCCGGGTGACGGGCGTGTCCCCCTGGCGCATCATGGTGCGCCATGTGCTGCCCAACGTGCTGGGCCCGGTGCTGGTGCTGGCCACCATCCAGGTGGCCACCGCCATCATCACGGAAGCCACGCTGTCGTTTCTCGGGGTGGGTGCTCCGCCCACCTCGCCCTCGCTGGGCACCTTGATCCGCGTCGGCAACGACTATCTTTTCTCTGGTGAATGGTGGATCACCGTCTTTCCCGGTCTGATGCTGGTGCTGATCGCACTGAGCGTGAACCTGTTGGGCGACTGGTTGCGCGACGCGCTGAACCCGCGTCTGCGATGAGCTGGCCAAGGCCGAGGCAAACATGAGTCTTCTACAAGTCAAAGACCTGGTGGTGGAATTCCCCGGGCGGCGCGGCACCTTGCGCGCACTGGACCACGTGTCTTTCGAGATCGCCCCCGGCGAAATTCTGGGCGTGGTGGGCGAATCCGGGGCCGGCAAGTCATTGACCGGCGCCTCCATCATCGGCCTGCTGGAGCCGCCGGGGCGCATTGCATCGGGCCAGATCATCCTGCAGGGCGAGCGCATCGACAACCTCAACTTCGACCAGATGCGCAGCATCCGGGGGCGGCGCATCGGGGCCATCTTCCAGGACCCGCTGACCTCGCTGAACCCGCTCTACACCGTGGGGCACCAGCTGATCGAGACCATCCAGGCCCACCTGCCGGTCAGCCACTCAGAGGCCCGCAAGCGCGCCATCGATCTGCTCAAGGACACGGGCATTCCGGCGGCCGAACAGCGCATCGAACACTACCCCCATCAGTTCAGCGGTGGCATGCGGCAACGCGTGGTGATCGCCCTGGCCTTGGCGGCGCAACCGCAGTTGATCGTGGCCGACGAGCCCACCACCGCGCTGGATGTGTCGATCCAGGCCCAGATCATCACCCTGCTCAAAAACATCTGCCACGACCGCGGTGCCGCCGTGATGCTGATCACCCATGACATGGGCGTGATCGCAGAAACCTGCGATCGGGTGGCCGTGATGTATGCCGGCCGCATTGTCGAGACTGGCCCCGTGCACCAGGTCATCAACCACCCGAACCACCCCTACACCGCGGGCCTGATGGCCTCGATCCCGGACATGGCCGTGGACCGTGAGCGTCTGAATCAGATCGACGGGGCGATGCCCCGGCTGAACGCCATTCCCACCGGCTGCGCCTTCAACCCGCGCTGCCCCCAGGTGATGGCCCGCTGCCACACCGAACGCCCCGAACTGATGGCGACCTCAGGCACCCAGGCCGCCTGCTGGCTGCACGCACCGCAAGCACCCCACGGAGACCTGGCATGAGCAGCCCCATCCCCCACACGCCAGGCACCCCGGCACCGCTGGTGCAGGCCCATGACCTTGCCAAGACTTTTGATGTTTCTCCGCCTTGGCTGAATCGGGTGCTGGAAGGCAAACCCAGGCAGTTGCTGAACGCGGTCGACGGCGTGAGCTTTGACATCGAGCGCGGACGCACCCTGGCCCTGGTCGGTGAATCAGGATGCGGCAAGAGCACCGTGGCGCGCCTTTTGGTGGGGTTGTACGAACCCACCCGGGGGCACATGACTTTCGACGGGCAGGATGCCCACGCCGAGTTCAAGAAGCCCTCGGGGCGCACGCTGCGCCGGCGCATCCAGATGATTTTTCAGGATCCGTACGCCAGCCTCAACCCACGCTGGACGGTCGAGGCCATCATCGGTGAGCCCCTGCGGGAACACGGACTGGTCACCGATGCCGCCGAACTGAGAGAGCGCGTGGGCGGCTTGCTGAAGTCCGTCGGGCTCAGCGCCCTGGACATGCCCAAATACCCACACCAGTTCTCCGGCGGGCAACGTCAACGGATCTCGATCGCCCGCGCCCTGGCCACCGAGCCCGAGTTCCTGGTGTGCGACGAGCCAACATCAGCCCTCGACGTGAGCGTGCAGGCCCAGGTGCTGAACATCATGAAAGACCTGCAGCGTGAGCGCGGGCTGACCTACCTGTTCATCTCCCACAACCTCGCCGTGGTGCGCCATGTCAGCGACGAAGTGGGTGTCATGTACCTGGGGCGTCTGGTGGAACGGGCCGACAAGCACACCTTGTTTGCTGCGCCGCGCCACCCCTACACCCGCATGCTGCTCGATGCCATCCCCGAGATGCGGCAAACCGGGCGGGCCCGCACCCCTGTGCAGGGTGAGGTCCCCAACCCGCTCAACCCACCGGGTGGCTGCACTTTTCACCCCCGCTGTCCGCATGCCAACGATCGCTGCAAGAGCGAACGGCCGGTTTGGCAAGCCGAGGGCGAAGGCCACTGGGTGGCATGCCATGCTGTGGCCGAAAACCGGCTCTAAAAACCCCAATCGATCACTGCGGCCGATGACGTGAGGCCGGCAGGCTTTATTGACCTTCATGGCAACAGGGGAGGCATAGCTCCGCCTCGATGGCCATCAATCTGGCACAGATCCAAACCATCAGCTGACGAGCCCGTGGGAGCAAGGCATCCAACGCGCTTGGAGCAAAGGCATCTGCCTCGATCCAATCACCCGATATCGGGCTCCGACAATAAAAAAACCCCGCTGCGTTTCCGCAGCGGGGTTGATCTCTGATCAGAAGCTGGCTTACGCCAGCATCCAATTAGAAGGAGGTACGCAGACCAACGCTGAAGCCGGTCGACGATTGGTTGGCGTTGACGGCGCCAGTCACAGCACCCAGCGAGCCGGAGCTGAACGAAGCGGCGGTCGAAGCAGCACCACCGGAGTTGCCCACGCGAGCAACGATACCGTACACGGCAGTGCGCTTGCTCAGGTTGTAGGTGTAGCCGAAGGACCACTTGTCAGACTTGGCGGAGTCCAGCTTGATAGCGCTGTACTGAGCCAGCACGTTGCCAGCGCCGACAGGAGCGTTCACACCCAGCGACCAGCCCTTGACGGACTTGTTGATGCCCAGAGCAGTGATGTCGTTGTACTTCTGGTTGGACAGGGTACCCAGGACCTTGGCAACGCCGAAGTCATAAGAAGCGCCCAGGTTGGTGTCGGTGTAATCGCCGTGGGAGACAGCAGTACCAGCCAGGGTGGTGGATTGGGTACCAGCGGCGAAGGTGGTCTTGCCGTAGGCGCCAGCGACGTCGATCGGGCCTTGGGTGTAACCAACGCGGAAGCCAACGTAACGGCCGTTGTCTTGGGTGTTGACGGCGCCAGCGTAGCCAGTCGAAGTTTCGGTGCTAGCGCGGTTGCCGAAGGCGTAGGTGCCTTGGCCGTAGAAGCCGCCCAGGTTGCCCGGCAGGAAGTAGCCGATGCCGTTCGAAGCACGAACGCCAGTGCCCGAGCTCAGGGTGTAGTTGGCCAGAACGGCGCCAACGCTGTTTGCACCGAAGGCGTCAAACACGGCGTAGTTCCAGAACGAAGGAACGTAGTCGCGGCCAACGCGCAGTTCGCCGAAGTTGCCCGACAGGCTGACGGTCGAACGACGGTTGAAGGTCAGGCCACCAGCAGCAGTGGTGGTGGATTGGTTGTTAGCAGTGGTGCCCGAAGAACCGATGCCGGTCGAAGGGTTCAGAGCAGCTTCCAGGTGGAAGGAAGCAGCCAGGCCGCCGCCGAGGTCTTCGGTGCCCTTGAAGCCCAGACGGCTGGAGCTGTTAGCCGAGGGGGAGATGCCGGAGATGCGGCCAGCTTGGGTCTTGACGTTTTCGTAGCCCAGGTCCAGAACGCCGAACAGGGTCACAGAAGATTGAGCCATAGCGGCGCCGGAAGCAGCCAGCACTGCCATTGCAATCAGGGATTTTTTCATTGCGAGTTTCTCCAAGGTTAAACATAGGGCGCCGGTTCGAAGAACCGCAGGGTGCTGCCACAACTGCGATCCGCCGGTTCCCCGGGCCAACCTCCTTGATGGAAGTTCTCGCTATTGCAACAGACGTGCGGCATCCGCGCAAAGGAAATAACCCCCAAACCGGCCCAGTCCGGCGATTTCGTTGCACCTGTGCAACAAAACGGCGAAGCCCATTCCTGCTCAGGATCAAACACCGGGATGACTCAAAAGACTAAACTCCGGGCCCGAATTGCCGACAACTCTGGGACGTCCTGACACCTCAGGGCGACACTATCCATGGATCGCTTCCTCAGCACCGCAGACGCGGTATTGCGCACGCTGTATGCCAAGCATCACAGCGCCACCCCCCATCCGGCCCGTGCGGAGGACCGCAGCCCCGAGCGCCCGGAAGACAAGGCCCTGTCAGCGGCCCTGATGCGGGTGAACCATGTCGGAGAAGTCTGCGCCCAGGCCCTCTACACCGCCCAGGCGGCCTCCACGCGCAATCCGGCCCTGAAGGCCCATTTCGAGCGCGCGGCCCATGAAGAGACCGACCACCTGGCCTGGACTCGGCAGCGCCTGGACGAGCTGGGCGACCGCGTGAGCATCCTGAACCCCTTGTGGTACGCCGGTGCATTCACCCTGGGCCTGGTGGCAGGGCGCATCAGCGATGCAGTGAGCCTGGGGTTCGTCGTGGAAACCGAGAAACAGGTGGCCGAACACCTGCAAAGCCATCTGGACCGCCTGCCTGCTGATGACGAGGCATCGCGCGCCATCGTGGCCCAGATGAAGGTGGACGAAGAACGCCATGCCCACGAGGCCCAGATGGCGGGCGCGGTGGAGCTGCCCCCGCCAGCCAAGGCGCTGATGCGCCTGGCGGCCAAGGTGATGACCCGCACCGCCCACTACATCTGAGCGGCCGCGGCAAGCGGGCTCAGACCTCGACGAGGTCGAACCCGGTGGTGATTTCGGCGGTCTTGCCCAGCATGATGCTGGCCGAGCAGTATTTGTCGTGGCTCATGGCGATGGCCCGCTCGACCGCAGCTGCAGGAATGCCCCGACCGGTCACCGTGAACTGCATGTGGATCTTGGTGAAAACCTTGGGATCGGTGTCGGCGCGCTCGCTGCTGAGCTTGACCGAGCAACCCCGCACATCGTGGCGACCGCGCTTGAGGATCAGCACCACGTCATAGGCGGTGCACCCACCGGTGCCTGCCAACACCATTTCCATGGGGCGAGGCGCCAGGTTCTGCCCACCGTTCTCGGGCTTGGCCGCATCCGGCGCGCCATCCATGACCACGGCGTGGCCGCTGCCGGTTTCCGCCACAAAGCCCATGCCCGAACGCGTGCCTGCCGCGCCGGTCCAACTCACTGTGCATTCCATCAAGTCACCTCATAAATTCCGCTAATTACCCATCAATCTTGCTACTACTTTCGAGCAGGCAGCAAGTTGATACAAATTCCTTGTTGCATCGCAACAAATTATCGCTACACTTCCTACATCGCGTAACGAACTCTGTTCTTCACGCACCGATTGTCTCCTCCACCTCCTCCTTTGGTGGATTTAGCCCCGAGTCTCACGACTCGGGGCTTTTTTCTTGGTGCCCTATGATCTGGGCCCGCCCGGGGGCTTTCCTGACGTCAGATGCGGCCAGTCTGAGGCCCCGCGCGATCTACACTCTCAAGCGCCATGACCGTCAAAGCACTCAAACCGGCCGATTACCTCAAAAAAATTCTCACCGCCCGCGTCTATGACGTCGCCGTCGAGTCCGCGCTGGAGCCCGCGCGCAACCTCAGCAAGCGTTTGCACAACACCGTGCTGCTCAAGCGTGAAGACCAGCAACCGGTCTTCAGCTTCAAGCTGCGCGGGGCCTACAACAAGATGGCCCACCTCACGCCTGAGCAACTCAAGCGTGGGGTGATTTGCGCCTCCGCCGGCAACCATGCCCAAGGCGTGGCGATGAGCGCTCGCAAACTGGGCACCCGGGCCGTGATTGTGATGCCCACCACCACCCCCCAGCTCAAGATCGACGCGGTGCGCGGCCTGGGCGGCGAGGTGGTGCTGCACGGCGACAGCTACTCCGATGCCTATGGCCACTCCGTCGAACTCGAAAAAAAGCAGGGCCTGACTTTTGTCCACCCCTTCGACGACCCCGATGTGATCGCCGGCCAGGGCACCATCGCGATGGAAATACTGCGCCAGCTGCAAGGCCTGGGCTCGCGGCGCCTCGATGCGGTGTTCGTGGCCATCGGCGGCGGCGGCCTGATTTCGGGCGTGGCCAATTACATCAAGGCGGTTCGCCCGGAGATCAAGGTGATCGGCGTTCAGATGAACGATTCGGACGCCATGATGCAGTCGGTGAGCGCCAGGAAGCGTGTCACGCTGCCTGACGTGGGCCTGTTCTCGGACGGTACCGCCGTCAAGCTGGTGGGCGAGGAAACCTACCGCGTGGCCAAGAACCTGGTGGACGACTACATCGCCGTCGACACCGATGCCGTGTGCGCCGCCATCAAGGACATCTTTGTCGACACGCGCAGCATCGTCGAGCCGGCCGGCGCCCTGGCCGTGGCCGCCATCAAGCAGTACGTGGCCACCCACAAGACCAAGGGCGAGACCTATGCCGCCATCCTGTGCGGCGCCAACATGAACTTCGACCGCCTGCGCTTCGTGGCCGAGCGTGCCGAAGTGGGCGAGGAGCGCGAGGCCCTGTTTGCCGTCACCATCCCTGAAGAGCGTGGCAGCTTCCGCCGCTTCTGCGAAACCGTGGGCAACCTGCCCGGCGGCCCGCGCAATGTGACCGAATTCAACTACCGCATCAGCGACTCGGCCCGTGCCCACGTGTTTGTGGGGCTGACCACCACCGGCCCGGGCGAATCGACCAAGATCGCCAGGAACTTCAAGAAACAGGGCTTTGAAGCCCTGGACCTGACGCACGACGAACTGGCCAAGGAGCACATCCGCCACATGGTGGGCGGCCATTCGGCCCTGGCCCAGGACGAGCGCCTGCTGCGCTTTGTCTTCCCCGAGCGCCCAGGCGCCCTGCTGAAGTTCCTGAGCCTGATGAAGCCCAACTGGAACATCAGCCTGTTCCACTACCGCAACCAGGGCGCCGACTATGGCCGGATTCTCGTCGGCCTGCAGGTGCCTGCGGCCGATCACAAGGCCTTCGACCGCTTCCTGGCCAGCCTGGGCTACCCCTGCATCGAGGAAACCCAGAACCCGGTCTACCGCATGTTCCTGCAGCAATGAAGCGGCTGCCACGGCACCAGGCATGACGGGATTGCGCCACTGGCTGCTGGCCGTCCAGTTCTTCACCCGCATTCCGGTCACGGGGCGGCTGGCGGACTGGGTGGGCTACAGCCCGGCCATGCTGCGCGCCAGCGCGGCCCACTTCCCCTCCATCGGCTGGCTGGCCGCAGCCCTGGCCGCGGCCACTTGGTGGGCCCTGAGTGCCATCCTGGGCCCCCAAACAGGCACGCCCCTGGTGGCCGCCGTGGGGGCCACCCTGGCCACCATCCTGATGACCGGCGGCTTCCATGAAGACGGCCTGGCCGATGTGGCCGACGGCCTGGGCGGCAGCTACGACCGTGAGCGGGCACTGGACATCATGAAGGACTCGCGCGTCGGCGCCTTCGGCGCCATGGCGCTGCAGCTGGCCCTGCTGGCCAAGGTGGCCCTGCTGGCCTGGCTGGGACACAGCGGCCTGAACAACACCCTGGCCGCCCTGCTGCTGGGGCATGTGCTGTCGCGCTTCTGGCCCCTGATCCTGGTGCGCCAGTTGCCCCATGTGGGGGACACGGCCCGCTCCAAAAGCAAGCCGCTGGCCGACCAGATCAGCGCAGGCGCACTGACAGTGGCCGGGCTGTGGTGCCTGCCCCCCTTGGCGCTGTGCGCCTGGGCTTTCGGCCCAGCCTTCGTGGGCGCCGCCCTGCTGGGGAGCGCACTGGCACTGGGTTGGATGTGGCGCCTGTTTGCCCGTCGCCTGCAAGGCTTCACAGGCGACTGCCTGGGAGCCACCCAACAGGTGTGCGAACTGGCCTGCTACCTGGCCCTGGCCTGCACCCTGGCCCACCCAGGGCTGACATGAAGCTCTGGCTGGTGCGCCACGCCCGCCCCATGGCGGCAGAGTCGCTGTGCTACGGACGGCTGGAGATCGAGGTCGACCCTGCCCAGACCGCCGAACTGGCCACAACGCTCGCGCGCCAGCTGCCCGCAGGCGCTGATGTGCGCGTATCGCCGCGGCAAAGATGCGAAAAGCTGGCGCAACAATTGTGCAAAGCCAGGCCGGATCTGATAGCCCGCACCGATCCCGATCTGGCCGAAATGGATTTCGGCACCTGGGAAGGCCAGCGCTGGGACGCCCTGGGCGCCGCCGCGCTCGAGGCCTGGGTGCAGGACTTCGGCCGGTACCGACCGGGCGGCGGGGAAAGCGTGAACGAGGTGATGCGCCGGGTGGCCCAGGCGCTGCAACGCACCCGGACGGAGACGTCGTCTGCGGGCCATGCCGTCTGGCTCACCCATGCCGGGGTGATCCGGGCCGTGCACCTGCTGCGCCAGGGGGTTCAGACCCTGCACGAAGCGCGGGATTGGCCCAGCCACACCATCGGCTACGGCCAGATCGAATGCTTCGAACTGGACCCGCCCAGCCCGGGTCAGGATCAGGCGCCGGTCAAGGCTTCTTGAGCGTCGGCAGCTCCAGCGTCAGCGTGGGCGCGGCATCGCGCGAGGGGCCCAGCAAGGCACGGCGGCGATCCACCGCCAGCAACACCACGCCATCTTCCAGCGTGGCCCCCACCCGGTAGGGGTGGGCGGGCTTGCCGTCCACCGAGATCAGGGCGGCGCCCCATTGATGACCATCCGCCACCACACCGATCAGGCTCAGGCGACTGGCCAGCGCGGGCGCCCCGGGCAGCGCCGCCACAGGGCCCTGGGTGGCCCCCAGAAAACGGGCCACCGCGGCCGGGTCGGCCTCGAGCGTGGTGCCCGCGGCCACCTCGACCGAGGGCACCGGCGCCGGTTGAGCCAGCCTCAGGCCCCAGAACACGGCCGACGCCGCGGCCAGCGCCCAGACTGTAAAGGACGAGCCGCGGATCACCCAGCGCTGGGCCGGGGACAAGGTCGAAGATGTCATCATGCGCGGATTATGATTCAAGCGATTCCGAGTTCTTCAAGTTCTGCTCTTCCAGCCCAACCGGTGTTTTTGCCCACTTCGCCCATGAACCGATCCCTCAACCACCTTCGCCGTCGCGTCCAGGCCGGCTTCACCCTCATTGAACTGATGGTGGTGCTGGTCATCATCGGCGTGCTGGCCGCGCTGATCGTGCCCAACGTGCTGGACCGGGCCGACGACGCCCGCGCCACGGCCGCCCGCACCGACGTGAACAACCTGGTCCAGGCCCTCAAGCTGTACCGCCTCGACAACCAGCGCTACCCCACGGCCGAACAAGGCCTGCGTGCCTTGATCGCCCGCCCCACCACGGCCCCGGTGCCGCCCAACTGGAAGCCCTACCTCGAAAAGCTGCCCAACGACCCCTGGGGCCGTCCTTACCAGTACCTGAACCCGGGCATCAAGGGTGAGATCGACGTGATGTCCTTCGGTGCCGACGGCCAATCCGGTGGCGAGGGCAAAGACGCCGACATCGGCAGCTGGCAGTGAACACCGCCGGGGTGCCTGCCGCAGCACCCTTGCCGACCGCCCCCATGAACACCCTGGCGACCGCAGGGCGCCTGCCACGAGGCTTCACGCTGATCGAGTTGCTGATCGTCATCAGCATCATGGCCCTGGCCAGTGCCGGCGTCTCGATGGCCCTGCGCGACAACAGCCAGACCCAGCTCGAGCGTGAGGCCCAGCGCCTGGCCGCCCTGCTGGACACGGCCCGGGCGCGCTCGCGCGCCAGCGGCGTGGCCGTGCAATGGGTGCCCACCCCGCAAGGCTTCACCTTCACCGGCCTGCCCGAGGGCTCGATGCCGCAGCAATGGCTGTCGCCCGGCACCCAGGCACTGCCCACGCAAGGGCGCCTGAACCTGGGCCCCGAACCCGTGATCGGCCCCCAGCAAGTCACCCTGGTCAACAGCGAAGCCCCCGGACGCAGCCTGCGCCTGGCCACCGATGGCCTGCGCCCCTTCACCGTCAGCAGCGAGCCATGACACCCATCCAGCGCCCCGGCCGGACCCAGGGCTTCACCCTGATCGAAGTGATGGTGGCCCTGAGCATCGTGGCCATCGCCCTGCTGGCGGGCGCCCAGGCCAGCTCCGCCCTGACACGCAACGCCAGCCGCCAGGTCGACACCCTGCTGGGCCACCTGTGCGCCGAAAACGAACTGGTGAAGACACGCCTGTCGCGCCAGATGCCCAGCGTGGGCGACAGCGACCTGAGCTGCGAACAGGGCGGCCGTGTCCTGCCGGTGCATGTGACCGTGCGCGCCACCCCCAACCCCAGCTTTCGCCGGGTCGACGTGCAGACCTTCAACGAGGACGGCCAACCCGTGGTCCGGCTCTCCACCGTGGTGGGGCGCTATTGACATGAAAAGCGCACGGCACCGCCTTTCGCCTCCCGGGAGCCGACACCGCCCCCGGGGCTTCACCCTGGTCGAGCTGCTCATCGCCCTGTCGGTGATGGCCATCATGGCCTTGCTGAGCTGGCAGGGCCTGGACGGCATGATGCGCACCCTGCGCCAGACCGACCAGCACAGCGAGCAGACCCTGGCCCTGCAGTCGGGCCTGGGCCAGTGGCAGGCCGACCTGGAATCCCTGGTCGACCTGCCCGACATCACCGCCATCGACTGGGACGGCCGGGTGCTGCGCCTCACCCGCCAGGGCCCGCCCAGCCAGCCCGATGCCACCCTGGTGGTGGGCTGGACCCTGCGCAACCCGGGCGCTGGTGGCCAATGGCTGCGCTGGCAGTCGCCCCCGCTCAGCACCCGGGGCGACTGGCAGAACGCCTGGCAGATGGCCGCCCTGTGGGGGCAGAACCCCGACCAGACCCAACGCCAGCGCGAGGTGCTCATCACCGCTGCCAACGACTGGCAGATCTTCTATTACCGACAGGACGCCTGGACCAACCCCATGTCCAGCGATGCCAGCACCAGCCCAGGCGGCAACACAGGCACCCCACCCACCCCGGATGGCAAGGCAGCGGATGGCCGAGGCGACAGCAAACTGCCCCAGGGCGTGCGCCTGGTCATCACGCTGGCCCCAGGCCAGGCCGTGTCGGGGCGCATCACGCGCGACTGGGTGCGCCCCATCCTGGGCGGAGACAAGTCATGAGCCCGCGCCACCAGCCCCCCGGCCCCCTCCACACCTTGGCGGCACGGCAGCGCGGCGCCGCCCTGCTGGCCGCCATGCTCACCGTCACCCTGGTCGCCACCCTGGCCGCGGGCGCCTTGTGGCAGCAATGGCGCGCCGTCGAGGTGGAAAGTGCCGAGCGCGCCCGCGTGCAATCCAGCTGGATCCTGACCGGGGCGCTCGACTGGTCGCGCCTGATCCTGCGCGAAGATGCCCGCAGCGGCGGCCCCGACACCTTGTCCGAGCCCTGGGCCATTCCGCTGCAGGAAGCGCGGCTGTCCAGCTTCCTGGCCGCCGACCAGAGCAACACAGCCAGCGACGACAAGGACCTCACCGAGGCTTTTCTGTCGGGCGCCATCACCGACCAGCAAGGCCGCCTCAACCTGCAGAACCTGATCAACAACAAGCAGCTCAGCGAATCCGCGCACCGCGCCACCAGCAAGCTGTTTGACCTGCTGGGCCTGCCCGAAGCCCAGCTCACCACCCTGGAGCAGAACCTGCTGCTGGCCCAGAAAGCCCAGGAAACCAGCGCCCCCCTGCCCGCCCAGCGGCTCGACCAGTTGCTCACCTACGGCCTCAGCGCCAGCACCCTGGCCCGCCTGCGCCCCTATGTCACCCTGCTGCCCGAGCGCACCCCGGTCAACCTCAACACCGCGCCCGCCGAGGTGATCTACGCCAGCGTGCGCACCCTGGACATGGCCACCGCGCAGCGCGTGGTCACGCAACGCACCCGCACCCCCTTCAAGGCCATCAGCGATGCCGGCGCCCTGATGGGCGACGCCGCCAGCCAGCTCAGCGAGGCCGAGCACAGCATCAGCAGCCGCTATTTCGAGGTGCTGGGCCGGTTGCGCCTGGGCGACACCCGGGTGCAGGAGCGCTCTCTGGTGCGCCGCACCAACATGGAGGTTCAAACCCTGTGGCGCGAACGCGGTCAATTCGATACCGTGGCGTCCAACCCGACGCCACCCTGAACCCACCCGCACGGCCCGTGCGGCTGCCGCCGAACCTTCACATCTCCTCTCTACAATGGGCCGCCACAATCTCCCATGAGCACCCTGATCGTCTACCTGCCCGATGGCGCCCCTGGCGCCAGCACCGAATGGGCCTACCTCCTCACGCCCGATGGCCGCACCGTGCTGCAGCAGGGCACGGCCACGGCCGCGCTGCTGCCTCAACCCACGCGGCCCGTCGAGGTGGTGGCCGTGGTGCCACTGCATCAGCTCTCGTGGCAGCCCGTCGAGCTGCCGCGCGGCACCGGCCCGGGCAGTGCGCGCCTGCAGGCGGTATTGGAGGGCTTGCTGGAAGAGCGCGTGCTGGACGAGCCCAACCAGTTGCACCTGGCCCTGGGCCCGGCGCCCGAGGCCGGCCGCCCGCAATGGGTGGCCGTGTGCAACCGGGCCTGGCTGGGTGCGGCCCTGCAGGCCCTCGAAGCCGCGGGCCGCAGTGTGACCCGCATCGTCCCCGAACTCTGGCCCGCCCCCCACGCCGAGGCCACCCCGGTGCTGCGCGCCGTGCAGGCGGCCAACCCCGACGAACAAGGCCCGCGCTGGGTGCTGACCGGGCTTGACGCCCACAGCCCCGTCATCAGCTGGCCCCTGAATGGGCTCGTCGACAGCCCGCAGCCCGTCTTGCCCGCCCTGCCCGAAGGCACCCGGCTGTGCGCCGAACCAGCCCTGGCCCAGCAAGCCGAAGCCCTGCTGGGCCAGGCCGTCACCCTCGAGCCCCCGGCCACCCGCTGGCTCGAGGCCGCGGCCGGCCCCTGGGAACTGGCCCAGCAAAGCTTTGCCAGCAGCCAGCGCAACCGCCTCACCCGCCAGGGCGTGCGCGCCCTGCAAGCCGTCTGGCAAGCCCCCGCCTGGCGCCCGCTGCGCTGGGGGGTTGCGGCCCTGCTGCTGGCCCAGTTGGCAGGCCTGAACGCCTGGGCCTGGAAGGAAAGCCAGAACCTGCGCCAGCGCGAAGCCGACATCCGCCAGACCCTGACCCGCACCTTCCCCTCGGTCACCGTGGTGGTCGATGCCCCGGTGCAGATGGCCCGCGAGGTCAGCGCCCTGCGCCAGGCCGCTGGCCAGGCCGCCGGCAACGACTTTGAAACCCTGATCGCCGCCCTGGCCCTGGCCCTGCCCCCCGGGCGCCAGGCCAGCCACATCGACTATGCCAACGGCGAACTGCGCCTGCGCGGCCTCAACCTGAGCGCCGAAGAAACCGAGCAGACCCGCGAACGCCTGCGCCAGCGTGGCTATGCCGGTCAGCCTGAAGGCGAGCAATGGATCGTCCGCCAGGAGGCCCGCCCATGACCCCCCAAGCCCTGAAAAAAGCCCTGCAGCAACGCTGGCAGACCCTGGCCCCGCGCGAACGCCAGGCCCTGATCGCTGCCGCCCTGGTGGTCGCAGCGGCCCTGTTCTGGTGGGTGGGTCTGGCCCCGGCCCTGCGCACCCTGCGCAACACCGAAGCCCGCCAGCAGGGGCTGGACGCCCAATGGCAGCAGATGCAGAGCCTGCAAAGCCAGGCCCGCGAACTGCAGCAACAAACCCGGCTGTCGCGCCAGGAGGCCCTGCAGGCGCTGGAGTCCAGCGTGCGCCAGCGCCTGGGCACGGGCGGCCAGCTCACGGTGCAGGGCGAACGCGCCACCCTGGTGCTCAAGGCTGTGCCCGCCACCGCCTTGGCGCAGTGGTTGAGTCAGGCCCGGGCCAATGCCCGCGTGCTGCCCGCCGAGGTGCGCCTGAGCCGCAGCAACGGGGCGCCCCCCGCCAACGCCAACGCCAACGCCAACGCCAACGCCAACAACAACAACAACAACAACAACAACAACAACAACAGCTTACCCGCCGGCAAACCAGCCCCCACCGTGGCCGAACCCGCCTGGGACGGCAGCCTGGTGCTCGCCCTGCCCCCGGCCTGAGCGCCTGCTGCTTCAGTTCCCATGCGCCTTCGCTCCCCACTGACGCCCACCACTGCCCGCCCCCGCCGGGCCGGGGCCCTGGCGCGCACCCCCTCCCCCGGCCGGCGCTGGGCCTGGGCCGGTGCGCTGTGCGGCGCCCTGCTCAGTGCCGTGCTGGGCGCGCCGGCGCGCTGGCTGGCCGACGCCGTGCAACAGCTCAGCCATGATCAGGTGCAACTGCTGCTGCCCCGTGGCACGGTGTGGAACGGCTCGGCGCAGCTGGTGCTGACCGGCGGCAGCGGCAGCCAGGACCGCAGCACCCTGCCCGGGCGCCTGCAATGGCAGCTTCAGCCCTCGCTGCAGGGGCTGGGCCTGTCGCTCAGCCTGCCCTGCTGCACCGAGCCCACCCTGCAGATCCGGCTCAGCCCGAACTGGGGCGGCGCCACGGTGCAGGTGCAAGATCACCACTCCCACTGGCCGGCCGCATTGCTCAACGGCCTGGGCACGCCCTTCAACACCTTGCAGGTGCAGGGCCGGCTTGAGCTGGCCAGCCAGGGCCTGCAGCTGCAGTGGATCGCAGGCCGCGCCCACCTGGACGGCCAGCTGCAGATCGAGGCCCGCGACGTCTCCTCACGCCTGTCCACCCTCAAGCCGATGGGCAGCTACCACGTCACCCTGCAAGGCGGCGACAGCCCCACCCTGCAGTTGAAAACCGGGGAGGGCAGCCTGCTGCTCGAAGGCCAGGGCCAGTGGGTGGGTTCGCGCCTGCGCTTCGAAGGCGCGGCCCAGGCGGCCCCCGAGCACGAAGCGGCACTGGACAATCTGCTGAACATCATCGGGCGCCGCCGTGGCGCGCGCTCCATCATCACCTTGGGCTCTTGACATGACACACCCGACCCGCACCGTCGTTCGACTGGCCTGCCTCTCGCTGGCCACCAGCATCCTGCTGGGCGCCGTGCCCGCCGTGGCGCAAAACACGGCCTCGCCCAAACCCGGCGAGCCGGTGACCCTGAACTTCACCAACGCCGAGATCGAAGGCGTGGCCCGCACCCTGGGCGTGATCACCGGTCGCAATCTGGTGATCGACCCCCGGGTCAAGGGCACCCTCACCCTGACCAGCGAAAAGCCGGTCTCGCCCGCCGTGGCCTGGGAGCAGTTCCTGGCCACGCTGCGCCTGCAGGGCTTCACCGTGGTCGAGGCCAGCGGCCTGTACAAGGTGGTGCCCGAGGCCGAGGCCAAGCTGCAGGGCGGCCCCGTGACCATCTCCAGCAGCGAGACCGACAAGCGCAGCCCCGCAGGCAGCCAGATCGTGACCCAGATCTTCCGGCTCAACTACGAGACCGCCAACAACCTGGTGCCCGTGCTGCGCCCCCTGATCAGCCCGAACAACACGATCAACGTCAACCCTGGCAACAACTCGATCATCATCACCGACTACGCCGACAACCTGCAGCGCCTGGCCCGCATCATCGCCTCGATGGATGTGCCCAACGCCAGCGATGTCGACGTGATCCCGCTGCGCCATGCGCTGGCCAGCGACCTGGTGGTGCTGGTCAACCGCCTGATCGACCCGGGCAGCGGCGCAGCCGGTGCGGCGGCCCAAGGCCAGGCCGACACCTCGTTCAAGACCACGCTGCTGGCCGAACCGCGCAGCAACAGCCTGATCCTGCGCGCCGCCAACCCGGCCCGGGCCGCGCTGGTGCGCTCGCTGGTGGCCAAGCTGGACCAGCCCAACGCCAGCGGTGGCGCCTCGGGCAACATCCATGTGGTCTACCTGAAGAACGCCGACGCCACCAAGCTGGCCACCACCTTGCGCGCCGCTCTGGTGGCCGCCAGCGGCGGTGCCGGCAGCACCGGCGCGCTGACCGGCAGCACGGGCACCTCCCTGTCCAGCGGCAACCTGGGCACACCGGGCAGCACCACAGGCAGCACGACCACGGGCAGCACCAGCGGCCTGGGCAGCGGTGTTTCCAGCAGCTTCGGCAACAGCGCCCAACCCTCCACCGGCGGTCAGATCCAGGCCGACCCGGCCACCAACTCGCTGATCATCTCGGCCCCCGAGCCGCAGTACCGGCAGCTGCGCGAGGTCATCGACCGGCTCGACGGCCGCCGCGCCCAGGTGCTGGTGGAAAGCCTGATCGTCGAGGTCAACGCCAACAAGGTGGCCCAGTTCGGCGTGCAGTGGCAAGGCCTGCTGGGCAGTGCCGGCGGCACCGTGGGCCTGCTGGGCACCAACTCCGGTGCGGCCGGCGCCAACATCCTGAGCCTCTCCACCCAGGCCCTGGGCTCGGTGCTGCCAGGCAACGGCTTCAACTTCGGCATCGGCAGCAAGATCAACGGGCAGTATGTGCTGGGCTTTCTGGCCCAGTTCCTCGAGAACAACGGCGACGGCAACGTGCTGTCCACCCCCAACCTGCTGACCCTGGACAACGAAGAGGCCAAGATCGTGATCGGCCAGAACGTGCCCTTCGTGACCGGCACCTACACCAGCACCAACAACAGCACCAGCACGGTCAACCCGTTCCAGACCGTGGAGCGCAAGGACGTGGGCCTGACGCTGAGGGTGAAGCCCCAGATCAGCGAAAACGGCACCGTCAAGATGGCCATCTACCAGGAGGTGTCGAGCATCGACGCCTCGACCAAGAAGGACACCAACGGGCCCACCACCAACAAGCGCTCCATCGAGTCGAATGTGCTGGTCGACGACGGCTCCATCGTGGTGCTGGGCGGCCTGATGCAGGACGAATACTCCGGCTCGGCCGACAAGGTGCCCTTGATGGGCGACCTGCCCGTGGTGGGCAACCTGTTCAAGAGCGAGAACCGCACGCGCAAAAAGACCAACCTGATGGTCTTCCTGCGTCCGGTGGTGGTGCGTGACGCGGCCGATGCCGACGCCATCACGGCCGGTCGCTACGACAGCCTGCGCGGCGTGCAGCAGACCGTGCAGCCCACGCCCAACGCCATGCTGCCCAGCGTGACCGGTGCGCCGGTGCTGCCGGCCCTGAACGGCAAGGAAACGGCCAAGGGAACCGCCAGGGACAGCGCCAAAGAGGGCGCCCAGGCCCCGGCCAGCAACCTCAGCACCGACACCCAGCCCGCCACCGACAAGAAGCCCTGACCCCCGCCATGCGCTACCCCTTGCCCTACGCTTTTGCGCGCACCTTCCAGCTGCTGCTGGAGGACGACGGCCAACGCTGCACCCTGGTGCGCGCCGGCAACTCCGACGAGGCGGCCTGCACCGAGGTGATGCGACGCCATGCCGTGCACGCCTTGCAAAGCCTGGAGCCGCAGGCGCTGGCCCAGCGCATCTCGGCGGCCTATGCCCAGGGTGAGTCGAGCGCCGCCAGCGTGGTCAGCGAGGTCGAATCCGACGCCGACCTGTCGCGCATCATGCAAGAGCTGCCCGCGGTGGAAGACCTGCTGGAAACCTCGGACGATGCGCCCATCATCCGCATGCTCAACGCCTTGCTGACCCAGGCCGCGCGCGACGGCGCCAGCGACATCCACATCGAGCCCTACGAACGCCACTCCAGCGTGCGCTTCCGGGTGGACGGCACGCTGCGTGAGGTGGTCACGCCCAACCGGGCGCTGCACGCGGCCCTGATCTCACGCCTGAAGATCATGGCCGACCTCGACATCTCCGAAAAACGCCTGCCGCAAGATGGCCGCATCAGCCTGCGCCTGGGCACCCGCGCCATCGATGTGCGTGTGTCCACCCTGCCCAGCGCGCATGGCGAACGCGCCGTGCTGCGCCTGCTCGACAAGAGCGAAAGCAAGCTCAGCCTCGAATCGGTGGGCATGCAGGGCGAGGTGCTGGCCCGCTTCGAGAAGCTGATCGGCCAGCCGCACGGCATCATCCTGGTCACCGGGCCCACCGGCTCGGGCAAGACCACCACGCTGTACGCGTGCCTGCAAAGGCTGGACGCCACGCAGAGCAACATCATGACGGTGGAAGACCCCATCGAATACGAGCTGGCCGGCGTGGGCCAGACCCAGGTCAACGCCAAGATCGACCTGACCTTTGCCAAGGCCTTGCGCGCCATCCTGCGGCAAGACCCGGACGTGATCATGATCGGCGAAATCCGCGACTTCGAGACCGCCCAGATCGCCATCCAGGCCTCGCTCACCGGCCACCTGGTGCTGGCCACCCTGCACACCAACGATGCCGCCAGCGCCATCACCCGCCTGACCGACATGGGGGTCGAGCCCTTCCTGCTGTCGTCCTCGCTGCTGGGGGTGCTGGCCCAGCGCCTGGTGCGCAAATACTGCAGCCATTGCCACGGCGCCGGTTGCGAACACTGCGGCCACACCGGCTACGCCGGCCGCACCGGTGTGTTCGAACTGCTGGTGACCGACGAAGCCATCCGCGCCCAGATCCACGGCCAGGCCGCCGAAGCCGACATCCGCCACGCCGCCCTGGCCTCGGGCATGACGCTGATGCGTGACGACGGTGAACGCCTGATCGCCGCCGGCATCACCTCGCGTGAAGAGGTGTTGCGGGTGACACGGGATTGAGTTGACAAGCACAGGTCGCCAACTAATATAACCAACGTTATAACAAAGGACTGCCATGCACACGCTCAAACTCACCCAGGTCGGCAACTCAGTCGGCGTCATCCTGCCCAAAGAGATCCTGGCCAAGCTCGACCTGCAAAAAGGCGATGAGATCTACCTGACCGACTCGCCCGACGGCCTGCGCATCACCACACACAACCCCGAGTTCGAGGCTCAGATGAAACTGGCACGCGAAATCATGCGTGACCGCCGCGCCGTGCTTCATGAACTGGCCAAATAAAGGCCGGCCATGAAAAGCCCGATCTGGCTGGATCCAGAAGTCATCGTGGCCATCCACGAAGCGCAACTGAGAGAACATGGGGGCATGGCGGGAACCCGGGATGCTGGCCTGTTGACATCCGCCTTGGCGCGCCCAGCCAACCTGATGGCCTATGGCACGCCCGACGCCTGTGCGCTGGCAGCGGCCTATGGGTACGGCCTTTCGCGCAACCACCCCTTTCTGGACGGCAACAAGCGCACTGGGTTTGTGGCCACCGAACTGTTTCTGCGACTCAACGGATATGACCTGATCGCCACCGACGCCGACTGCGTTCTGACCATGCTGGCCGTGGCGGCAGGCGACATCACCGAAGACGATTTCGCCGCCTGGCTGCGCCAGCACGTGCAACCGTCATCGCGCTGAGACAGCGCCCACAGCCCTTTTTCTCGCTCCAGCCTCGCGCCCTCGCCCCCGATGCCCGCCTACTCCTTCGAAGCCGTCGACCCCCAAGGCCAGCCCCGCAAAGGCGTGATCGAGGCCGACACGGCCCGTGCCGCCCGCAGCCAGCTGCGGGCCCAATCCCTGGTGCCGCTGTCGGTCGAGCCCGTCAAGGGCAGCCAGGCCGATGCCGATGGGGTGCACCGGCGCGGCCTTTTCGGCAAGCGCGTGTTCAGTTCCACCACGCTGGCGATCTGGACGCGCCAGCTGGCCGGACTGGTCAGCTCGGGCCTGCCGCTGGAGCGGGCCCTGACCGCCATGGCCGACGAGGCCGACAGCGAATCGCAACACCACCTGGTGGCCAGCCTGCGTGCCGAGGTCAATGCCGGCGCCTCGTTCGCCCGGGCCCTGGCGCAGCACCCGGGCGAGTTCTCGGACATCTTCACCGCCGTGATCGCCGCCGGCGAGCAAAGCGGCCACCTGGGCATGGTGCTGGAGCGCCTGGCCGATGACCTGGAAGAGCGCCAGGCCCTGCGCAGCAAGCTGATCGGCGCGGCCTTGTACCCGGCCATCGTGACCTGTGTGGCGGTGGTCATCGTGCTGTTTTTGGTGGGCTACGTGGTGCCCCAGGTGGCCAATGTGTTTGCCGGCACCAAGCGCGCCCTGCCCTTGCTGACCCAGATCATGCTGGGCGTGAGCGAGCTGGTGCGCCACTGGGGCTGGCTGATCGGCCTGATGCTGGTGCTGCTGGGCGGGCTGAGCCGCTACCTGCTGACGATCGAGGCCTGGCGCCTGCGCTTTGACGCGGCCTGGCTCACCTTGCCCCTGGTGGGCAAACTCAGCCGCGGCTACAACGCGGCGCGCTTTGCCAGCACCCTGGCCATGTTGGCCGCGGCCGGCGTGCCCATCCTGCGTGCGCTGCAGGCCGCCGCCGAGACCGTGTCCAACCGCGCCATGCGGGCCGATGCCCTGGATGCCCTGGTGCTGGTGCGCGAGGGAGCGCCCCTGGGCTCGGCCCTGGCGCAGAAAAAACGCTTCCCGGGCCTGGTGGCCATGTTTGCCCGTCTGGGCGAGCAGACCGGGCAGTTGCCGGTGATGCTGCAACGCGCCGCGGTGCAGCTCTCCACCGAAGTGCAGCGCCGCGCCATGCAACTGGCCACCATCCTTGAGCCCTTGCTGATCGTGGGCATGGGCCTGATGGTGATGTTGATCGTGCTGGCGGTCTTGATGCCCATCATCCAGCTCAACCAGTTCGTGAAGTAGTTGGCCCCCACGGTCGTGCACTTCGTGTCACTCCCACGTGCGGCCGCGAGACGCGGACGCTCTTCGCCCTGTCCAGCCCTGCGCAGGCAGGCCTGGAGCCGCAGGACTCAGCCCCCCAAGGGGGCCGCAGGCCGCCTTGGGGCGGCCCGGCGCCGGGCTGACCTCTTCGTTGCAGGCCCAAGCTGATCCAGCATCGAGGCAGGTGCTTTGGTTCAGAATGAGTGGGTCAACTTGGGAGGTGGTGCATGCCGGTTTCATTGGAAGGGCAATTGGTGGTGGCGATTTCCTCGCGGGCGCTGTTCGACTTCGAGGAAGAGAACCGGATTTTCGAGCAGGGCGATGACCAGGCCTACATGCGGCTGCAGCTGGAGCGGCTGGAGCAGCCCGCGCGGCCGGGGGTGGCGTTTTCGCTGGTGCAGAAGCTGTTGGCCTTCAACCAGCCGGGGCGCCAGTTGGTCGAGGTGGTGATGCTGTCGCGCAATGACCCAGTCAGCGGGATGCGGATCTTCCGCTCGGCGCAGGCCGGGGGCATTCCGATGCAGCGCGGTGTGTTCACGCAGGGGCGTGATCCGTTCCGCTACCTGCGACCGCTGGGGGCGCACCTGTTCCTGTCGGCCAACGAGAGTGACGTGCGCCAGGCCCTGGCCATGGGGTTTCCGGCGGCCCGGGTGCTGACCGAGTCGGTGCAGGCCAGCAACAGCCACCCGACCGAGGTGCGCATCGCCTTCGACGGGGACGCGGTGCTGTTCTCTGACGAGGCAGAGCGTGTCTTCCAGAGCCACGGCCTGGACGCCTTTCAGCAACACGAACGCAGCAAGGCCAGCCACCCGCTGCCCGACGGCCCGTTCAAACCCCTGCTGGCCGCGCTGCACCACCTGCAGCAAGCGGGCACGGCGCACATGCGCATCCGCACCGCCCTGGTCACGGCCCGCAGCGCCCCGGCGCACGAGCGCGCCATCCGCACGCTGATGGACTGGAACATCGCGGTGGACGAGGCCATGTTTCTCGGCGGGCTCGAAAAAGGCGGCTTTCTGCGTGAGTTCGAGCCCGACTTCTTCTTTGACGACCAGACCGGCCACGTCAATTCGGCGGCGCGCCATGTCCCCGCCGGGCATGTCAACAGCGGTGTGTCCAACCCACCGCCCGCCGCCTGAACGCAGGCGCCCCGCGGGGTGAAGCCTCTGTAAAGGCCGCGTAACACTGCGAAAAACCAGCCGCCATGGTGAGACCTCAGGCGTTGAAGTCTGTGTCCTGTGCCACCATCTGTCCCCGACGAAAGGATCAGCATGAGTTCTACTGACCGTTTGCGCGCTCTGGCCGCAGCTTTGAAATCCCCCTGGGCCCCCGCTTGCCTGGGCTTGTTGTTGTGCCTGGGCCCGCTGGGCGCCAGCGCCGAAACCACGCCAGCCACCACAGCCCAACCCTCGGACGAGCAACCCAGCGAGGGCGAAGCCCTGGCGGCACGCCAGTTCCGCATGCTCGATTTCAATGGCGACGGCTACCTGTCGCGCGGCGAGGTGGCCTTGTTCCCCAAGCTGTCCAAGGCCTTTGACGCCGCCGATGCCAACCACGACGGCAAGGTGAGTTTCGAGGAAATCCGCGCCTACGCGCGTGAAGTGCGTGCCCAGAAAGAGAAGGCCGAAGCCAGCAGCAAGGCCGACACGGGCGCTGCCAAGCCCTGATCCCTGCTCCGCTCAGATCACAGCCCCATCCCGCCAAGCCCTGCGCCCATGCTCCAGCAACTGAAATCCTTCAGCGCCGTCACCGCCCGCGTCTGGGCCCTGTCCCTGCCGTATTTCAAGTCCGAGGAGCGCTGGAAGGCGCGGGGCCTGCTGGCCGCCATCGTGGGCCTGAACCTGGCTGCGGTGTTCATGCTGGTGCAGATCAATGAGTGGAACCGGGTCTTCTACGATGCACTGCAGAACAAGCAGGCCGACGTGTTCTGGCAGCAGTTGGGCCGCTTCGCCGTGCTGGCGGCGGTCTACATCGTGATCGCGGTCTACAAGTTCTACCTCACCCAATGGCTGGAGTTGCAGTGGCGGCGTTGGATGACCCGGCACTACCTGCAGCGCTGGCTGGGCCAGCACCTGTTCTACCGGCTGGAGCTGAGCCGCTTTGCCCGCGCACATGCCCAAGGCGCAACCTCGCCCGACAACCCCGATCAGCGCATCCAGGAAGACGTGAACCTGTTCACCTCGGCCTCGATCTCGCTCAGCATGGGCCTGCTCAATGCCGCGGTCACGCTGGCCAGTTTCGTGGGCATTCTGTGGGGGCTGTCGGGCAGCTTTGGCTTCTCGTGGCAGGGCAGCGACTACAGCATCCCGGGCTTCATGGTCTGGATGGCGGTGCTGTACTGCGTGGCCGGCAGTGTGACCACGCACTACATCGGCCGGCCCCTGATCGCCTTGAACTTCGGGCAGCAGAAGCTGGAGGCCGATTTCCGCAGCCACATGGGACGGGTGCGTGAATACAGCGAATCCATCGCGCTGGACCGCGGCGCTGCGGTGGAGAACCAGCAACTGGACCTGCGTTTCTCACACGTCATGCGCAACACCCTGGACCTGATGCGGGCCCAGAAGCGGCTGATCTGGTTCACCACCTTCTTCGGCCAGGCGGCCGTGGTGTTCCCCTTCATCGTCGCGGCGCCCCGCTTCTTCAGCGGCGCCATCCAGTTGGGTGAGCTGATGCAGATCGCCTCGGCCTTCGACCGGGTGCAGGGCTCGCTGAGCTGGCTGGTGGACAACTACGACTCCCTGGCCGGCTGGCGGGCCACCACCGAGCGGCTGGCCAGCTTTGAAGAAAACCTGAATGCCCAGGAGGCACCAACCCAGGGCCTCACAACGCAGACCGGGGAAGGCCTGCGCGTCGACAGGCTGAGCCTGACACTGCCCGACGGTGCCCCTCTGCTGGCCCCCAGTTCCGCCCAGGTGGCTGCGGGTGCGCAGGTGCTGCTGCAAGGCCCCTCGGGCAGCGGCAAATCGTCGCTGTTCCGTGCGCTGGCGGGCTTGTGGCCCTATGCCCAGGGCTCGATCACCCAGCCGGCCGATGTGATGTTCATCCCCCAGAAACCCTACCTGCCCAACGGCCGCCTGCGCGATGCCCTGGCCTACCCCGAGGTGGCCAGCCGCTATGACGACGCTCAGTTGCGCGAAGCCCTGGCGCAGGCCTTGCTGCCCCACCTGGGCGAGGCGCTGGACCAGGAGGACGCCTGGAGCCAGAAACTCTCGGGCGGCGAGCAGCAAAGACTGGCCCTGGCCCGGGTGTTCCTGAAGCAGCCCGCCTGGGTGATGGCCGACGAGGCCACCAGCGCCCTGGACGAAGCCAGCGAACAACTGATCTACCAGCGCCTGCTGGCACTCACCCAACGACGCGGCGGAGGCCTGGTGTCCATTGCCCACCGGCCGGCGCTGGCCGCCTTCCATGATCACCGCTGGCAACTGGAGTCGCTTCCCGGGCCCGGCCGGGAGTTCCGGCTGGTCAGCGCAGCCGCCGAGGCCACTCAGAGCGCCCCATAAAAAAACGCAGCCCGAAGGCTGCGTTGAAATTGGAAGAAACTCGCTCGCTCAAACCATCAGAAAGAATGGCGGATACCGACGCCGAAGCTGTTGCCAGTCGACTTGGCGGTGATCTTGTCGTTCATGTACACCGCGTAGATGTCGGTGCGCTTGGACAGGAAGTAGTCGTAACCGAAGCTGGCGGTCTTGCGCGAGGCGCCACCGTCGATCTTGGTCTGGGCATAGGCCGCCAGGAACTTGCCGGCCCCCACCGGAGCGGAAGCGCCGATGGAAGTGGTCTTGGCCTTGGGGGTCAGGTCGTTGTTGGCCTGGCCGTAGGTCAGGAAAGCCTTGGCCACCGAGAAGTCATACGAGCCACCCAGCATCCAGTCGGTCTTGGTGTTGAGCGGGCTGAAGGTGGTGACGGTGGGGTTGGTCAGCTGGTCACGTTCGTAGAACGCGGTCAGTGCCAGAGGGCCGTTGAAGTACAGGGCGTTGGCGCCGACGTTCTTCTTGCCCGAGTTGCCACCCGTGTCGGCCAGGTTGCTGAACTGGTAGTGCACATTGCCCGACAGGCCGCCGAACTTGGGCGTGCTGTAGATGATTTCGTTGGACCAGCCGGTGTCCGACGGCGTGGTGGCCGTCCAGCCCGTGCCGTTGAACAGGCCCACGTTGGCGTGCAGCACCAGGGGCGAGAAGGTGAAGGAGTCACCGAAGGGGTTGAAGATGACGGTGGGCAGGAAGTTGGGGGCCAGACCGCGGCCGATGGTGACGGCACCGAAATCGCCCGACAGGCCCAGGTTGGCGTCACGCGAGAAGAAGTTGTCGCCCGTGAAACGGCCCGGGGTGCCCGAGTTGATGCGCATGAACGAGGTCAGCGCAAAGTTGGCCTTGAGGCCGCCGCCCAGATCTTCGGTGCCCTTGAAGCCGACCCACGAGGTGGTCATGCCACCGCTGCCCACTTGCTTGGTGGCGCCAGAGTCACCAGCCATGCGAATGGAACCCGCAAAGCCGTCCATCAGGCCCATGACCTGAACCGAGCTTTGCGCCTGCGCGCCACCGGCCACAGCCGCCAGCGCCAACATCGACAGAAGAGATTTTTTCAAGTTTTTCTCCAGAGGTTTAAAAAACAGCACGCCATGAAAATCAATCAGACCCGGTGACTACCCGGGCATCCCTGTGCCATCGCAGCGGCTCCATGCTCCCCCGCTCGGTGGCCTGCCTGGGCCACCTGACGATCGCAAACTCAGGGACGGGGTCTGTTGACATTCTGTTGTCAGCACACGAATGAAACAGACCGTTTCAATTTAGTGACAAGCAATTGGTGGGCCATCCTGAAGGTCAGATAGTGACCATATGAAAACCGTTACACCCACTTGAACGGCTTTCAGCTAGGAAATGTATCCAAGATCAGGCCGCCGCCCTGCCCCGGGCGACCACCGGCAAGCCGCGTCACAGCGTGTCCGGGCGCCGCGCGCGTTCCTGCATGCCGCGCCGGTAGTCCACGCAGGCCTGGGTATCGGTGTTGTTGGGCTTGGCACATTCGCGGTGCATGCACAGCGTGCGCAGCAGGATGCCAACATCAGCACATAAAAGCGCACCATTTTGGTGATTTCTATCTGCCAAGGGGGCGGCAGAACGGGGGGCAGCCTCTGTCACAGCGCCCGCTTCAGCGGTTTTGGGGCTGGGCTCGTTGCGCTTCAGACGCGCTGTTGCAGAAGGTGTTGGTGCTGCGGCGGCGTTCCCCGGATGGCTGGCCGGAGCATGCGCGGCAGGCGGTGAGGTCGAACTGGCGGAAGTGGCTGCACCGGCTGCACCGGCTGAATGGGCTGAACCGGCCGGGCGCCCCGGAGCAACCGGCACGGCCGGGGCCATGGGGGCCGCTGGCGGCGAGGGCAAGACCTCTTCCAACCCCTGGCCTCGGGTCGTCTCCACCACAGGGGCCACCGGACCCGCCTCATGCGATCGCCAACCCAACCAGCCGACGCTGCCGGTCAACACCAGGGCCAGGGCGGCCCCGCCCCATCCCAGCCGCCGTGACCCGGCCACGGGTCGGCGAACGGGGGCCTGGCGCGCCGGGTCGATCGACAGATCCAGCGTCGGCTCAGGTGCGCCCACATCAGGGGCGGCGGGCACGGAGACGGCCCCATGGGCAGGCACCTCGTTGGCCATGTCCACGGTCACCTCGCCCGGCAGCCCCCGTTCCGGCAAGCGCTGAGTGACGGCCTCGGGCGCGGTCCGCGCCAACACACCGTCGGCACGGGCTGCTGGAAGCCAGAGGTCCCCGAGCTCCTGGCGCCAGTCGAAGCGGCTCAGGTTCTCGTCATCGGGGTTCAGTTGCATGCACGCGGCCAGGGCTCGGGTGCTGGCGGGCCGCATTTCGGGCCGGATCTCCAGCGCCTGACTCAAACCGTCCAGAAAAGGAGCCGAATAGCGCAGGCCGAACTCGGTCGTCAACACGCGAGCCACCTCGTGGAAGGGCTGCATGCGGTCCTTGATGATGCGGAAGGTGGCCGGGGTGGGCGCCTGGCCACACAGGCAGTCGTACACCACGGCGGCCAGCGAGTACAGGTCGGACCAGGGCCCGGGTTGCATGTCTTCGGTGTCGGCATACTGCTCGATCGGCGCGTAATGCACCTTGAGGATGGCCGTGTGCTGATGCCCCTGGCCGGCCAGGGCCCGGCGTGCCGCGCCCAGGTCGAGCAGCACCGGTGGGCCGATGTCCTGCAAGAAGATGTTGTCGGGCGACACATCCCGGTGCAAGGTCTGGTGGTCGTGCAGGCACTGCAAAGCCCCCAGCAGCCCCCCGATCACCTTGCGCAGCCAGGCCTCGGGTGGTGGCCCACGCATCTGGGAACGCGCCTGTTGCAAGGTCATGCCCTGGTAGAGCGGCATCACCATGTAGGCGGTGCCATGGGTCTCCCAGAAACGGAACACCTTGACCAGGGAGGGGTGGTCGAACGAGGCCAGCAGCCGCGCCTCGTTCAAGAAACCCTGCAGCCCGCGCTGGAAAGCCGGCGCCTCGTGGGGCGAGCGCAGCGCCACCGACAGCCCCTGCCCCCGACCGACCAGGGCACCCGGCAGGTACTCCTTGATCGCCACCGAGCGCTGGAGAGAACGATCAAATGCCTTGTAGACCAGCCCGAATCCGCCAACGCCGAGCAGGCCCTCGATGTCGAACTCGGCCAGCCGCGTGCCCGCCGGCAGGGCGTCGGCGTGGCTGGGCCCCTGAGCGGAGCGTTCGGGCGGAACGGGTGAGGACATGGCGGAAATGGGTCTGGGCGGGCGGCACGGCCACGACCATGGGGAAGGCATCCCCTGCGCGGTCTGCGGCAGGCATGGACATGCTCGCACCGCCAATTGTCCTTAATTTGACCGACGAACGGCCAAAACGGGCAAATTTCGCGCCGATCGTCGAAATTTTGGCGCGGGATTTCTTCAGATACCCCGCGCGAGGACACCGTCCAAGCCCCGGTCATGAGCCCGGGCCGTTACCATTGGCGCCATGTTCAGTTACCGTCACGCCTTCCATGCGGGCAACCACGCCGATGTGCTCAAGCACACCGTGCTGGTGTCCGCGCTCCAATACATGACCGAGAAAGACGCGGCCCTGACCGTGATCGACACCCATGGGGGCGCGGGTCTTTACAGACTGGACGGTGATTACGCCAGCACCAGCGGTGAAGCCGACACCGGCATCCGCTGCCTCGTCGACGGCCCCTTCTCGGCCCAGAACACGGCCCTGGCCGTCAAGCAAGCCCCGGCCAAGCCCGCTGCCGATGCCGCCGCCAAGCCCCTCACCCCGGCGCTGCAAAGCTACCTGGACCAGATCCGCTCCTTCAACAGCGGCAACTCGCTCAAGGTGTACCCGGGCTCGCCCTTCATCATCCAGCGCCTGCTGCGCAGCCACGACCGCCTGAAGGTGTTCGAACTGCACCCCACCGATGCCCGTTCGCTGGACGGCAACATCGCCCAGTTGGAAGTCGGCCGCCAGGTGGCGGTGCTGCGTGAAGACGGGTTTGAGGGCGTGAAGAAGTTTCTGCCGCCGCCGGCACGGCGCGCCCTGCTGCTGTGCGACCCCAGCTACGAGATCAAGACCGACTACCTGCGGGTGCAGGACCTGATCGCCGACTGCCTGAAGCGCTTTGCCACCGGCACCTATGCGGTCTGGTACCCGATCATCCCGCGCCCCGAGGCGCACGACCTGCCCAAGCGCCTGAAGACCATGGCCAACAAGGCCGGCAAGGCCTGGCTGCACGCCACGCTGACGGTGAAGTCGGGCAAGGCCGGCAGCGGCTTGCCGGCCAGCGGCATGTTCCTGATCAACCCGCCCTTCACGCTCAAGGCCATTCTCAAGGAAGCCCTGCCTCAGATGGTGGAGCTGATGGGCCAGGACCGGGGCGCGGGCTTCACGCTGGACAGCGGGGGCTGAAGCCCCACATCACACGTGCCCTGAGCGGCCTCAGTTGCCGCAGGGCAGGCCGGTCACCACCGGCAGCGACAGCGCCACCTCCTTGATGCCCACGCCCATCAGATCAAGGGCGATGGCCGCCGCACGGCTCACGTCGATGATGCGCCCCATGGTGTGGGGCCCGCGGTCGTTGATGCGCACCAGCACTTCCTTGCCGTTGTTGAGGTTGCGCACGCAAACCCGGGTGCCGAAGGGCAGGGTGCGGTGCGCGGCGGTCATGGCGTTCATGTTGAAACGCTCACCGCTGGCGGTGCGACGGCGGTGCAACTCGATGCCGTACCACGATGCGCCACCGCGCTCGAAATACACCTCATCGGGTGCCATCAAGGTGCTCAAAGGGTCGCCGGGCGGCTCGTCCGGCTCCTCCTCCGATGGGCTGCCTGCAGCCTCCAGCCGAGTGGCCAGCGGCAGCTCCACCCCGGCAAAACCAGGCTGGGCCGCCCAGGCCGACAACGGGTGAGCGACCAGCACCACCACCAACATCAGCCCGCGCAGCCAGCCCGGCGCCCCCATGGGTTCAGCGCGCTGCAGGCGCCGCATCGGCCACCAGGCCCAACCGATCCAGCAAGGCCAGGGTGCTGACACTCTGGTTCATGGTGTAGAAGTGCAGCGCCGGTGCACCGCCCTGGCGCAGTTGCTCGCACAGCCGGGTCACGACATCCAGGCCAAAAGCCTTGATCGACTCCACATCGTCGCCAAACCCCTGCAGACGCAGGCGGATCCAGCGCGGAATCTCGGCGCCGCAGGCGTCCGAGAAGCGCATCAGCTGGGTTGAACTGGTGATGGGCATGATGCCCGGCACCACCGGCACCTGCAGACCCAGCTTGCGGCTTTCGTCGACAAAGCGGAAGTAGGCATCGGCGTTGTAGAAGTACTGGGTGATGGCCGCATCCGCGCCGGCACGCACCTTGGCCGCATAGGCCTGCAGGTCGGCCTCGGGCGAACGGGCCTGGGGGTGCACCTCCGGGTAGGCCGCCACTTCGATGTGGAAGTCGTGCCCCGTCTCGGCCCGGATGAAGGCCACCAGATCGCTGGCATATTGGAATTCGCCGCCCGCGCCATAGCCGCTGGGCAGGTCACCGCGCAGCGCCACCAGGCGCTTCACGCCCATGGCCTTCAGGGTGGCCAGTTGCTCGCGCACCGAGGCCCGTGTGGCGCCGATGCACGAGAAATGCGAGGCTGCGCTGCAGCCCTCCGACAGAATCTCACGCACGGTGGCAAAAGTGCCCTCTTGCGTGGAACCACCAGCCCCGTAGGTGACCGAGCAGAACTCGGGCCGGCGGCTGTAGAGCGCCTGACGCACGGTGCGCAGCTTGGCCGCCCCCTCGGGCGTCTTGGGGGGGAAGAACTCGAAACTGACCGGCAGCTGGGCCAAGCCTGCTGCACTGGATGTGGACGCGCTCATGCCGCCCTCCTTGAGTGAATGAAGAATTCGCGGTTGCCATCGCCGCCGCTGATCGGGCTGTCCAACCAGGCCAGCACCTGCAGCCCCAGTTCCTGACAAGCATCGCGCAGTCGCTTTTCGACCACGGCGAACAGTTCCGGGTCACGCACGATGCCGCCTTTGCCCACCTGACCGGGTTGCAGTTCAAACTGCGGCTTGACCAGCATGAGCAGTTCGCCGCCCACGCCCAGCATGGGCATCAGCGCCGGCAGCACCAGGGTCAGCGAGATGAAGGACAGGTCGCCCGTGATGAAGTCGAACTGGCCATCAAACGGGCCGCGCGGGCTTTCCAGCCCTTCGCAGTGCTCCATCAGCTCCAGCGTGGTCAGGTGGCGGGCATTGACCTGCTCGATGCAGGTGACGCGCTCATCAAAGCGCAGGCGCTCGTACAACTGCCCCTGCCCCACGTCGACGCCCACCACATGGGCGGCGCCGGCCTGCAGCAGGCAGTCGGTGAAGCCGCCGGTGGATTGGCCCACGTCCAGGCAGAGCTTGCCGGCCACCGACAGGCCGGTGGCTTGCAGGGCGCCTTCCAGCTTGAGACCGCCGCGCGACACATAACGCGCCTCGGCGGTGTCGACCAGCTCGATCAGGGCGCTGTCGGGCAGCTCCTGGCCGTTCTTCAGCACCGCCACCCAGGGCGAGGCCTCGCTGGGGCGCCATTGGACGCCCGCCGCGATGAGGCGCGAGGCCTGCGACCGGGAAACGGCCAGGCCGCGCTCCACCAACAACTGATCAGCTCGCATGAAATCCTTAAAAATGAAACACCGTGGGCCAGGGCGCCCGCCCTGCCCGCCCGAAAAACCGGGCAGGCCCCATCGCAAGAATGCCACGGCCCCGCGCTGGGGCTGGCAGCATCCTCCGATCACAGATCGATCACGGACCGATCAGAGACCGATCAATAGCGGTAGGTATCGGGCTTGTAAGGGCCTTGCTTGGGCACGCCGATGTAGGCGGCCTGCTCGTCGGTCAGCTCGGACAGCATGGCGCCGACCTTCTTCAGGTGCAGGCGGGCCACCTTTTCGTCGAGGTGCTTGGGCAGCACATAGACCTTGCCGCTTTCGTAGAAATCGCTGTGCGTGAACAGTTCGATCTGGGCGATGGTCTGGTTGGCAAAGCTGGAGCTCATCACGAAGCTGGGGTGGCCGGTGGCACAGCCCAGGTTCACCAGACGGCCCTTGGCCAACATGATGATCTTCTTGCCGTCCGGGAAGATGATGTGATCGACCTGGGGCTTGATCTCTTCCCACTCGTACTTCTCGACCGAGGCGATGTCGATCTCGTTGTCGAAGTGGCCGATGTTGCAGACGATGGCCTGGTCCTTCATCTTGGCCATGTGGTCGTGCGTGATGACGTGCTTGTTGCCGGTGCAGGTGACGAAGATGTCGCACTTGTCGGCGGCGTAGTCCATGGTCACGACCTTGTAGCCTTCCATCGCGGCTTGCAGCGCGTTGATGGGGTCGATTTCAGTGACCCACACCTGGGCCGACAGGGCGCGCAGGGCCTGGGCGCTGCCCTTGCCCACATCGCCGTAGCCGGCCACACAGGCCACCTTGCCGGCGATCATCACGTCGGTGGCGCGCTTGATGCCGTCCACCAGCGACTCGCGGCAGCCGTACAGGTTGTCGAACTTGCTCTTGGTCACCGAGTCGTTCACGTTGATGGCGCGGAACATCAGGCTGCCCTTGGCCGACATTTCCTTCAGGCGGTGCACACCGGTGGTGGTTTCTTCGGTCACGCCGATGATGTGGGCGCTCTTGCGGCTGTACCAGGTCGGGTCTTGGGCCAGCTTGGCCTTGATGGCAGCGAACAGGCAGGTTTCTTCTTCGCTGGTCGGGTTGGCCAGCAGGGACGGATCGGTCTCGGCGCGCTTGCCCAGGTGCATCAGCAGCGTGGCGTCACCCCCGTCGTCCAGGATCATGTTGGGGCCTTCGCCTTCGGTGCCGGCAGCGCCGAAATCGAAGATGCGGTGGGTGTAATCCCAGTAGTCGGTCAGGCTTTCACCCTTGATGGCGAACACCGGGGTGCCCGAGGCGGCGATCGCGGCCGCGGCGTGATCCTGGGTCGAGAAGATGTTGCACGACGCCCAGCGCACGGTGGCGCCCAGGGCCTGCAGGGTTTCGATCAGCACCGCGGTCTGGATCGTCATGTGCAGCGAGCCGGTGATGCGGGCGCCCTTGAGCGGCTGCTGGGCCTTGAACTCCTCACGGATGGCCATCAGACCGGGCATTTCGGTCTCGGCGATCTTGATTTCCTTGCGGCCCCAATCGGCCAGGCCGATGTCGGTGATCGCGCAATCGGCGTTGAGTGCGGGGGTGCTGCGTGCGTTCATGGTTTGCTCCAAAACATGTTTGAAAAAACCACTTGCCGGGGCGAAAAAAACTCATCGCACGGGAAGTGGATGAGCGTCGTTGCGTAGATGGTCCGAGCCTCACGCCCCGCTGTGCTGGGGGCGCTGCAACGCTCCTCGGATGGCGGCATTTTAGTTGCAAAACGCCGTTTGTCACCCCAATGTCCCCAGATCGGCCTCAGGCAGAGGCCCATCCGCAGCCCCCACTGCGCCTTAGCCGGGCTGCAAAGCCGGCATGGCCTCCCGCGGGATGATGGCCCCGGGCCAAGCAATCACGGCCCCCGAAACCCGGTGCGCCAGGGCGGCGGCCTCCGGGATCGAGCCCCCCCTCAGGCGACCGGCCAGGTAGCCGGCCGCGAAGGAGTCGCCCGCAGCACTGGTGTCGACCACCCGCGCCACCGGCTGGGTCGGCACATGCCATTGGCCGGCTTCGGTGGCCACCACACAGGGGCGGGCCCCTTGCTTGACCACCACTTCGCGGCATCCCAGGCCCAGACTGCGCTGCACTGCCTGCTGGGCAGGGTGCGGCCCGTACAGCAGGGTTTCATCGTCCAGCGTCAGCAGGGCGACATCGGCCAGGGCCAGCACGCGCTCGTGAGCCTCACGGGCCTGATCCGCACGCCACAGTGCGGGCCTGAAGTTGTTGTCAAACCAGATCAACCCGCCGGCGCGCCGGAAGGCGGCCAGGGCCTCGAACAAGGCCTCGCGCCGCGCTGGTGGAAACAGGGCCAGCGTGATGCCCGACAGGTAGAGCACATCGATCTGGGACGGGTTCAGCAAGGTGGCGAAATCAAGCTCGCCGCCAAAGTAGTGGCGGGCGGCGCTGTCGTTGCGCCAATAGAAGAACCGCCGCTCACCCCGGTCATCGGTCTCGATCAGGTACAGACCGGGCGCACGCCCGGGCAGGCGGGCCACCCGCTCGGTGAACAAGCCCTCGTCCTGCCACTGGCTCAGCAAGCCGTCGCTCAGCGGATCATCGCCCAGCGCGGTGGCGTAGTGCACCTCGGCGGGCCAACCCTGCAACAGCCGCGCCAGGTAGATCGCCGTGTTCAGGGTATCGCCCCCGTAACGGCGCTTCAGGGGCTGCCCGCCGATTTCGATCATGCACTCGCCCAGCGACACGATGTGCACGGGCCCGGCGCTGGCAGCGGCCGGAAAATGGGAACTCATCGCGCCAGACCCCTGCTCAGGCGGCCTCGGGCCGCCGGTAGGCCACGCAATCCACCTCGACGCGGCAGTCGATGACCATGGGGGACACCACACAGGCGCGGGCCGGCGGGTGCTCGCCGAAATAGCTCATGAACACCCGGTTGAACGAAGCGAAGTCACGCGGGTCGTCCAGCCAGACGCCGCAACGCACCACATGCTCGGGGCCATAGCCGGCCTCGGCCAGCACGGCCAGCACGTTGCGGATGGCCTGGTGAGACTGGGCCACGATGCCGCCGTCGATCACCTCGCCATCGCGCATCGGGGTCTGGCCCGACACGAACAACCACCCGTCAGCTTGGGCGGCACGGGCAAACGGCATCTTCTGGCCGCCTGTGCCATCGGCGACGCCATAACGCTGGATATCGGACATGAGAAAACTCCTTCTTTCTTGAAATCAATGACACGCAGTGAAGCGCTGTGAAACCTGGGTGGGCGGGCCCCGGGCGGCTGGTCAGGCCTGGGCCTCAAGCCGCTGCGGGGCCGCAGCAAAGCGGGCGGGCAGATCGGACGAACGAGACAGAAAGCGCCCGGCCCGGGCGCCGGTGGCCTGCCCCTGGCGGTACGACAGCACGCCGTTGACCCACACCGCCTCGATGCCGGTGGCGCGCTGCTGGGGCTTGTCGAAGGTGGCGGTGTCTTGCACCGTGCGGGGGTTGAACAAGACCAGATCCGCCCAGTACCCCTGTGCAATGCGGCCCCGCTGCTCCAAGCCATAGCGGGCTGCCGACAGGCCGGTCATCTTGCGCAGCGCTTCGGGCAAGGCCAACAGGCCCTGCTCGCGGGCGTAATGGCCCAGCACCCGGGGAAAGGCCCCCCACAGCCGCGGATGCGGATGGGGGTCTTCGGGCAGCCCATCCGAGCCCACCATGGACATCGGGTGGGACAGGATGCGACGCACATCGCCCTCGTTCATGCCGTGGTACACCGCGCCCGCAGGCTGCAGCCGGCGCGCCGCCTCCAGCAGGCCGACCTGCCAGGTGCGCGCGATGGCGGCCAGGGTCTGCCCGGCCATGTCGGGGTGGGGTGTGGACCAGGTGATGAAGATGTCGAACTCGTCGGTCACCTGCTTGAGGTCGAGCGTGGACGAACTGGCGGCATAGGGATAGCAGTCGCAACCCACGGGCTGCAGGCGGGCTGCGCCCTCCATGGCCGCCAGCACCTCGGTGCTGCGCCCCCAGTTGCGGGCACCCGCGCACTTGAGGTGCGACACGATCAGGGGGCTGGGCCCGTGGCGGGCCACGTCAAAGGCTTCGGCCAGGGCGTCCAGGATGGGCTCGAACTCGCTGCGCAAATGGGTGGTGTAGAGGGCCCCATGGGCCGCCACCTCGGCCACCAGGCGCTTGAGTTCGTCGGTGCTGGCGGCAAAGGCCGAGGCATAGGCCAGCCCGGTGCTCAAGCCCAGGGCCCCGGCCGCCAGGCTGTCGGCCAGCTCCAGCCGCATGGCCTCGATTTCGGCCGGGTGGGCGGCCCGGTCCAGGTCGTCCAGGTGATTGCTGCGCAAGGCCGTGTGCCCGACCAGAGCGGCCACATTGACCGCCGGCTGCGCCGCCTCGATGGCCTTTCGATAATCGTCGAAGCGCGGGTAACGGAACGCCGAATCCGGCCCCAGCAGGTTCATGGGGTCGGGCGCGCTGCCGCGCAGGCGCACCGGCGACGCGCTGATGCCGCAATTGCCCACCACCACCGTGGTCACGCCCTGGCTGATCTTGGGCAGCATCTCGGGCTGGCGGATCACCACGGTGTCATCGTGGGTGTGCACGTCGATGAAGCCGGGCGCCAGCGCCAGGCCCTGGGCATCGACCTCGACCCGGGCGGCGGGACGGGGCTCGTCACCTCGGAACAGGCACAGCCGGCCGGCGGAGTCCACCCCCACGTCAGCCCACTCGCCTGGGCGGCCCGTGCCGTCGTACACCGTGGCGTGGCGGATCAGTGTGTCGAGCCTGTCGAGGGTACTCATCACAGCACCCCGGCCAGGGCCCACACCAGGCCAAACGCCACCACCGAGATCAAGGTCTCGAGCACCGTCCAGGTCTTCAGGGTCTGCCCGACACTCATGTTGAAGTACTCCTTGATCAGCCAGAAGCCGCCGTCGTTGACGTGCGACAGGATCAGCGAGCCGGCACCGGTGGCCAGCACCAGCAACTCAGGATGGGGGTAGTGCATGGCCAGCGCGATCGGCGCCACGATGCCGGCCGAGGTGGTCATGGCCACGGTGGCCGAACCGGTGGCCACCCGCATCAAGGCGGCCAGCAGCCAGCCCAGCAGCAGGGGCGACAGCTGGAAGGCCGCCGACAGGGCCACGATCTGCGTGGTCACGCCCGAATCCACCAGGATGCGGTTGAGGCCCCCACCCGCCCCCACCAGCAAGGTGATGCCCGCCGTCGGCGCCAGGCATTCCTGCGAGAACTTGAGCACGTCTTCGCGTGAAAAGCCGCGCGCCAGACCCAGGGTCCAGAAACTGACCACGGTGGCAATCAGCAAGGCGATCACCGAATTGCCGATGAACAGCAGAAAGCCGTTCAGTGTGCTGCCGGCCGGCGCCAGCACCGGGGCCCAACCGCCCAGCAGCATCAGCGCCACCGGCAGCAGCACGGTGAACATGGTGATGCCGAAACCCGGCAGCGAGCGAGCCCCGGCGTCGCGGTCGGTGAACTGGTCGGCCATCGGGTTGTGGCTGGGCAGTACGATGCGCGGAGCGATGAACTTGGCGAACAGCGGGCCGGCGATGATGGCGGTGGGCACACCGACCAGGATCGCGTAGGCCACCGTCTTGCCCACTTCGGCACCATAGGCGCCCACCGCCATCATGGCGGCGGGGTGCGGCGGCACCAGACCGTGCACCACCGACAGGCCGGCCACCATGGGCAGCCCCACCATCAGCATCGACACCCCTGTGCGCCGGGCCACCGTGAAGGCGATCGGGATCAGCAGCACAAAGCCCACCTCGAAGAACAGGGGCAGGCCGCAGACAAAGGCGATGCAGACCATGGCCCAGTGGGCGTTGCGCTCGCCGAACCGGTCGATCAGCGTGAGCGCAATGCGGTCTGCGCCCCCGGACTCGGCCATCATCTTGCCCAGCATGGTGCCCAAGGCCACCACCAGGGCAATGTGCCCCAGGGTTTTGCCGACGCCGGTCTCATAGGCCGCCATGATGTCCTTGGCCGGCATGCCGGCCACCAGGGCCAGCCCCAGGGAGACCAGGGTCAGCACGATGAAGGGATTGATGCGGTAGCGTGCAATCAGCAGCACCAGCGCCACGATGGCGATGAGCGCATAGAGCAGCAAAGACGGGTTGGCGACAGCAGGCACAGGGTCTCCTTGGTTGTTGTTTCTTGGGGCAAGCGGTTCAAGCGTTTCAAACGGTTCAATGGGCGCCCTCCGCAAGGCGGCGTCGACGTGCCGACCCAGCGCGGCCTGGCATGCAGGTCCCGCGTTGCGCTCAGGCACGTTGGCAGCGGGTCAGGGCCTGGGCGTCAGAACAGGGTCTCGACGGCGCTCAGCACCTGGTAGTGCTCGTCCACCAGCAGCAGCTGACGCCATTTGTCGAAGGTCAGGCAGGGGTGGGAGATGTCGAAGATCAGGATGTCGCCCACCCGCAGGTCGGCGCCCTCGGGCACGCTCATGAAGGCGTGCTGATCCATCATCGCGGTCAGCACCCAATCCTCGGGGGCGGGCCGCACCCCGGCAAAGCCGCCCGGGCGGGCCTGCAGGCTCACGCTGGGCAGGCCCGCATCGAAGGCCGCGTCGCGCTTGCCCAGCGCGATGATGGCGCGCCCGGGCTCCGGCAAGGACTGCACATGGGCACACAGCTGCAGGGCCGGCAACAGGCTTTGCCCCATCTCGCGCGCCACGGGGTTGTCGGCCCGGATGCGGCGCTCGGCGGCGCGGTAGATGCCCACGTCGTGGGTCAGGTAGCAACCCGGACGCAGCACCACGTCCATTGTGCAGCCCAGGTCCTGCCCCGAAAACACCTCGGCCACCACGTCAAACCAGGCCGAGCCGGCCCCCGACAGCAGCACCGTGTCCTCGGCAAAGCGCTGCTCGGCCGCCAGTGCCCGGGTGCGCTCCAGCACCTGCTGCAAAAAGCCCCGGATCGCCTCCGTCTGCTGCAACACCCCTTCGTAGACCTCCACCCCGACCAGGGCCAGGGCGCGCGGCCAGCGGGCCAGGGCAGCCAGGCATTCGGCCTCCTGGGCGGCATCACGCACCCCGGTGCGACCACCCGGAACGCCGTACTCGATCAGCACCCGCAGGCGTTGCCCCACCTCGGTGAAGAAATGCCCCAGCGCATCGATGTTGGCCGCCGAATCGACAATGCAGCAAAAGCTGAAATCCGGGTCTTGCGCCTGGATGCGTGCGATCAGCGCCATGTTGCCGCGCCCCACCAGTTGGTTGGCCATCAGGATGCGGCGCACACCGTGGCGGTAGGCGGCATTCACTTGCGAGGCTGTTGCCAGCGTGATGCCCCAGGCGCCGTGCTCCAGCTGCCGATGGAACAGTGCCGGGCTCATGGTGGTTTTGCCGTGTGGTGCCAGCTTCACGCCATAGCGGGCCATGAAGGACTGCATCCAACGCAGGTTGTGCTCGATGCAGCTTTCGCGCAGCACGGCCACCGGCAGGCTCACCTCGTCGTCAAGAATGCGCCATTGCAGGTCCTTGAGCTGGGCCAGCGTGCATCCGTCCGGTGCGGCACCCAGGCCCTTGGTGTCGAAGTTCAGGTGATTGTGGGAAAAGAGGGCTGCAGTGGTCATCGTCGATCCTGGTCTAGCCCGGATTCTTGGCGATGGCAGCCGTTTCGCGTGCGGGATTTTCAAACACTTGTGGCTCGCAACACATGGACACATGAGTGCCTCTTTCGACGACGGTCCGGGCCAAGCCGGTAAAATCGGCCCCCACGGGCCAGGCTCAGGCCACCGCCCTTGGCTCCATCCAAGCTTGGATCCGCCCCCTGGCGGCTGCCGGCCAGCCCTGAGCGCTTGCCGGCCAGGCCACGACAACCCTCTGCCTCACTCGGACAAAGACCTTGAGCTTTCTCGAAGAAACCCGCCGCCGTCGCACTTTCGCGATCATCTCCCACCCGGACGCGGGCAAGACCACGCTGACTGAAAAGCTGCTGCTGTTCTCGGGCGCGATCCAGATCGCCGGCTCGGTGAAGGCGCGCAAGGCCAGCCGCCATGCCACCTCGGACTGGATGGAGATCGAAAAGCAGCGCGGCATCTCGGTGGCCTCGTCGGTGATGCAGATGCTGTACCGCGACCATGTGATCAACCTGCTCGACACCCCCGGCCACAAGGACTTCTCGGAAGACACCTACCGGGTGCTGACGGCCGTCGATTCGGCCTTGATGGTGATCGACGCCGCCAACGGCGTGGAATCGCAGACCCGCCGACTGATCGAGGTGTGCCGTCAGCGCGACACCCCCATCCTCACCTTCGTCAACAAGATGGACCGTGAGGTGCGCGAGCCGCTGGACATCCTCGACGAGGTGGAGCGCGAGCTGGGCATGCCCTGCGTGCCCATGACCTGGCCCGTGGGCCAGGGCAAGAGCTTTGCCGGCATCATCAACCTGCGCACCCAGGCCATGACGGTGTTCGAGGCCGGCAGCGAACGCCTGCCGCATGACTTCGAATCCATCCCGCTGTCCGAGCGCGACACCCTGGTCAAGCGCTTCGGCAGCGAATTCGAGGCCGCGGTGGAAGCCATGGAGCTGGCCACCGGCGCCTCGCCCAGCTACGACCACGACGCCTTCCTGGCCGGCAAGCAGACCCCGGTGTTCTTCGGCTCGGGGGTGAACAACTTCGGGGTGATGGAGGTGCTCGACGCCCTGGTCGATCTGGCCCCGCCCCCCCAATCGCGCAAGAGCACGGTGATCGTGAACCGCCAGCCGGTCGAAAAGGTGATCCAGCCCGAGGACGATGCGTTTTCGGGCGTGGTGTTCAAGGTGCAGGCCAACATGGACGCCAACCACCGCGACCGCATCGCCTTTGTGCGCATGGCCTCGGGCAAGTACACCCCGGGCATGAAGCTGCGCGTGCAGCGCACGGCCAAGGAACTGAGGCCCACCAGCGTGGTGACCTTTCTGTCGCAGCGCCGGGAGGCGGTGGACGAGGCCTATGCCGGCGACATCATCGGCTTCACCACCCATGGCGGCGTGCAACTGGGCGACACCATCACCGACGGCGCCAGCCTGCAGTTCACCGGCCTGCCCTTCTTTGCGCCCGAGCTGTTCATGAACGTGATCCTCAAGAACCCACTGCGCACCAAGCAGTTGCAACAAGGCCTGGCCCAGCTGGGCGAAGAAGGTGCCATCCAGGTCTTCAAGCCCGACATGGGCGGTGCCATGCTGCTCGGTGCCGTGGGTCAGCTGCAGTTTGAAGTGGTACAACACCGCCTCAAGACCGAGTACGACGCCGACGTGCGCCTGGAAAGCAGCCAGTACACCGGCGCCCGCTGGATCACCGCCGACACGCCCGCAGAACTGAAGGCCTTCACCGACGCCTACCCGATGCGCCTGGCCCACGACGCGGCCAATACCCTGGCCTACCTGTGCACCTCGCCCTACGACGTGCGCCTGGCCCAGGAACGTTTCCCGAAGATCCATTTCCACCCCCTGCGAGAACACGCTGGCCTGGCGCTGCAGACGGCGGGTTGAGGGCCATGACAACCGAAACCAGCGCATCGACAGCCCCGCCACGTTCCGTGATCCATCAACTGTTCTGGTTCGGTGTCTCGGGCGTGTTGGGCCTGCTGGTCGACATGGGGGTGCTGTGGTTGGCCGTGCCCCGGCTGGGCCTGTATGGCGGGCGGGTGCTGTCCTTTTTGTGCGCCGCCACCTCCACCTGGGCCTTCAACCGGCGCCAGACCTTTGCGCCGACTGGGCGCCGAGGCAAGACCCTGGTGGCTGAATACCTGGCTTACCTGGGCAGCATGAGTGTGGGCGGCGCGATCAACTACAGCGCCTATGTGGCCTTTGTTCGGCACTTTCCCGATCTGCCTGGCTTCTCCATGTGGGGTGTTGCCGTAGGAAGCCTGGCCGGGCTCGGATTCAACTTTGCCAGTGCCCGATTTCTGATTTTTCGGACGCGCCCCAGGCCGCTGAAATCCTGAAACTGCGGCATTGCAAGGCGCATGGAGCATCTCTCAAGGATTCAGCTTATTTTTCTCAACGGTGGTAACCCCAAGCCTGCCGTTGAACGCGTCAGACAGGCTTCTCGAGTTTGCCCCTAGGGCCTGTGGCAAGATCGCCTCTTTGTTAACAATTTGATACCCAGGGAGGAAAAGGGACGAGCAATCCCTGAACTGGGTGCAAGCCGCCACAACTGCCACCAATGGTCATGACTCAGCCACGCATTGCCGTCGTCGTCCCCTGCTACAACGAAGCCCTGTCGATCCAATTGGTGATCGACGAATTCAAAACCTGCCTGCCCGAAGCGGAACTGTTTGTCTTTGACAACAACTCCAGCGACGACACGGCTGGCATCGCTCGCCGGGCTGGCGCCACCGTGATCCCCGTCAAACTGCGTGGCAAGGGCAATGTGGTGCGACGCATGTTCGCCGACGTCGAGGCCGATGTCTATGTGATGGTCGATGGCGATGCCACCTATGACCTGCGCGATATCCGGGCCCACATCGACCAATTACTGGCGCAACGCCTGGACATGCTGGTGGGTTGCCGGCGTGATGATGGTTCCAACCCGCAGACCTACCGGCCCGGCCATCGTCTGGGCAACCTCATGCTGACGGGTTCGGTGGCCTGGATCTTTGGCGGAGGCTTCACCGACATGCTGTCAGGCTACCGTGTGTTCTCGCGCCGCTACGTGAAATCTTTCCCGGCCATGTCGCAAGGTTTCGAGACTGAAACCGAACTGACCGTGCACGCGCTCGAATTGCGCATGCCCTATGCCGAAGCCGACATCATCTATCGTGCCCGTCCAGAGGGTTCGACCAGCAAGCTGTCGACGCTGCGTGACGGTTGGCGCATTCTGGGCACCATCCTGAAACTGTTCATCAGCGAGCGTCCGTTGGCCTTCTTCGGGCTGCTGGCGTTGGTGCTGTCCTTGCTAGGTCTGGCGCTGGCCATTCCACTCTTGCTGACCTATGCCGAAACCGGATTGGTTCCACGGCTGCCGACCGGGGTGCTGACTACCGGCATCATGATGTGCGCAGGGCTGTCTCTGGTGTGCGGAGCCATTCTGCACAACGTCACTACAGGGCGACGCGAAGCCAAAAATTTGGCCTACCTGGCCATCCCAGCCCCTGCAGACCGCTGATGTGTGCATTTGACCGCGCAACAGCCGTGCGTGTTTGCACGGCAAGACCAGGCTCATGCCCTTCCATGAAACACAAACAATGTGCACGGAAATGAGCCGGTGGCATGACTGAACTCGCATTCCTCCAAAAATTCTATGGCTCGCTGCTCCTGTTGATCCTGGCTTTCTGGGGCCTTGGGCTGACGGCATTGAACCAGCTCAAAGCCTCGCGACAGGATGATCGCTGGCTGCACGGCGCTTTGGCCATCACCTTAGGCATGGGGCTGTTCATTTTGGCGCTGCAGGCCTTGGCGGTCGCCGGGCAACTGACACGTCCAGCCCTGTTTGTGTTGCTGATCGTGAGTTGGAGCTTGGCACTCTGGCAGTTCGTGCGCGCCTGGCGGCAGCAGCAGGCAGCCGGCAGGCCGGCTGCCGCAGTGACCTGGCATGCACACGAACTGTTCTGGCTATGGCTGGTTATCGTCGCCCTCGCCCCCACGCTCGTGGCGCCGCTGGCGCCACCACAGCAATGGGACGAGTTGATGTACCACCTCCCTCATGCCAGTCAATGGGCGGCCAGCGGCACGTTGACGGTCAATGAGTGGCTCCGCTTTCCCTGGTTCCCCTACAACTACGACTTGCTGTATGCCGCAGCCTTGTTGCTTAAGGGCGACGTGCTGGCGCACCTTTTGCACGCCTTGGCAGGTTGGCTGGTCGCCTTGATCACCTACCGCATGGGCGTAAGATATACCGGCCATGCCACAGCCAGCCTCGCGACTTCGGCCTGGCTGGTGCTCGGAGGACCTCTCTATGGGTCCGCCTACATTGACCTCGGGGTGGCCCTGTTTCTGGTGACCAGCGCAGTCGCGATGTGGCTTTGGCTGCAGAGCCGCAAGCACCTGGGCTGGCTGGTGGCAGCCGCTTTCGCTCTGGGCCTGGCCGCCGGCAGCAAATACCAAGCGCTGATCTACCTGCCGTTTTTCGGGGCCGTTCTGATATGCGTCGAACGTCGGCCGAAAGTCTGGGCTGCCGTGGTCACGGCCTTTTTGTTGCCCTGCGCGTATTGGTATGTTCGCAACGCGATTCTCACCGGCGACCCCTTCGACCCTCTGGGTGCCCGCATCTTTGGTTACCACGATTGGAACGAGTGGGATCTGACGGCCCAATTCAATGATCTCAAGGGCGTTGCCAACTGGCCGCCTAAATGCCTGTGGCCCGCACTGCTGGCACCACTGCTGCCCCGCTTCTACCGCGCACCTGTCTGGCGCAGCACCATGTTGTTGGTCGCTTACGCCAGCATCGTCTGGTTGCTCACCTCCCACTACGACCGTTACCTGCTACCCATGTTTCCCCTGCTCGCCCTGCTCAGCGCCCAGGTGGTGTTGGACGGGTGCGCCTGGATTCTGCGCCGACGCCCACAATGGGTTCTCGAACCACGTTGGGTGGCCCAACAGTTGGGGCTTATGCTGGTTCTTTGCGCAGTAGGGATCTTGGGTGTCTACGGCTGGAACACCAGCGAAAAGGCACTCCAAAGCGTGGCGTTCACCACGGAACAGCGCGAAGCCGTGCTCACCCAGTCGCTGCCAGCCTACCCACTGGTGCTGAAGCTCCACCAGCCCCCTGGCCGGCGCATTTATCAGTTCGCCCTAGAGAACCTCACCTATTACGCACCCAACCCGATCTGGGGCGAGATATTCGGCCCTTGGCGCAACCACGACCGGATGCTGCTGGGAGCGAAAGGGCTGGCGCTGCGTCTGAGAGCCGAAGGCTTTGACACACTGCTAATCCGCAACGATGTACTGGGCCTGTTTGAGCACGATGCAGACTTCGATCAGTATTTCAGATCCATTGCCAAAGCGCCGGGTGCCGAGGCCTTCGACATCCTGCCGCCATGAGCGCCTCGACGCCTTTCCTGCATCTGTTATCAACACTGACTGCACCTCAGGCCGGGACCGTGAACGGTGTTCTCACCGACATCGACGACACCCTCACCACCGAGGGCGCCATCACGCCTGAAGCCCTGCAGGCCCTGCATGATCTGAAGGCGGCCGGCTTGCGGGTGATCGCCATCACCGGGCGGCCGGTGGGCTGGAGCGAGCCCTTTGCGCCGGTCTGGCCGCTCGACGCCATCGTGGCTGAAAACGGGGCCGTGGCCTTGATCCCCGAAGCCGACGGCCGCCTGCGGCGCTGCTACCAGCAGGATGAGGCCCTGCGGCAACAGCAGTACCTGCGCATGCAGGCCGTGCTGCAGGACATTGAAGCCACCGTGCCCGGCGCCCGGCGGGCCACAGATTCGGCCGGGCGCGAAACCGACATCGCGATCGACCACAGCGAGTTCACCACCCTGCCGCCCCAGGCCATCGAGCAGGTGGTGGCCCGGATGCGCGCGGCGGGCATGAACGCCACCGTGAGCAGCATCCACATCAACGGCTGGTATGGCCCGCACAACAAGCTCGAAGGGGCGCGCTGGATTCTGCGCGAGCTGTGGGGTCGCAAGCTGGACGAGGAACTGGACCGCTGGGTGTATGTGGGTGATTCGACCAACGACCAGCTGATGTTCGAGCACTTCCCGTTCAGTGTGGGGGTGGCCAATGTGCGCCGCTTCGTGCCGCAATTGCAGCACCTGCCGCGCTACATCACCCCCAGCGAGCGCGGCGCCGGATTTGCCGAACTGGCCCAGGTGTTGTTGGCGGCGCGCTCAGTCTCGCCGGGCTGAGTCAGGCACCTCGATGGCGGCATCGCAGCCCACGCCCGCCGCAATCCAGCGCCGGGCCAGGCGGGCCAGCAGCGGTGCAGCCCAATGCAGAGGCGATGGCAGGTGGGCGGCCGGGGCACTGACCATGCCACAGCGGTAGACCGACCGCTCAGGCGCCCACTGCAGGGCCTGGCAGGCGCCCCGGCGGCGCCGCGACACCAGCACGCCCAGGGGGCAGGGCTCGGCCAGGCAGCACACGCCGCAGCCATTGCAGGGCTGGCCCCAGGCGGGCTTGGCCGGGGCCTCGGGGTGGATCTCGATGACGCGGTGTTCGGACATGGGAAGTGGGCCCCGCCATCATGCCAGCCCGGCCCGGCCCCGAGCGATCAGGCGGGCTTGTTCAGGCCCAACTTCTCGATCAGGACCTTCTCGCGGTTGAAGGTGTCCTGAGCAAACTTCTGGTACTGGGCGCTGTCCATGTAGTTGGGCAGCATGTCGTACCGGCCCAGGGCCTGCACATAGCTGGGCTCTTCCATGGCCTTCTTGAAGGCGTCGTGCAGGCGCTTGACCACCTCGGGCGGCGTGCCGCGCGGGGCCCCGAGGCCGAAGGGCGAGTTCTGCACCAGGTCCAGCCCCAGCTCTTTGAGCGTGGGGGCATCGGGGAACTTGGCCAGGCGTTGCTCGCCCCAGGTGTTGAGCACGCGCAGCTTGCCGCCTTCGACCTGAGGGGCAAAGCCGGTCGAATCGGCGGCGGCCATCACGTGCCCGCCCAGCACGGCCTGCATCAGGTCAGCGCTGCCCTTGTAGGGCACGTGGGTCAGCTGCAGGCCCAGCTTCTGCGCCACCTGCTCCATGGTCAGGTGCGGGCTGGTCAGGGTGCCGGTGGAGCCGAAGGTGAGCTTGCCCGGGTTGGTCTTGGCATAGGCCACGAAGTCGGCCCAGGTCTTGAATGGGCTGCTGCTGGGCACCACCAGGCCAAAGGCATAGCCGGTGACGTTGATCACGTAGCTGATGTCCTTCACCGGGTCCCAGTTGATCTTGGTGGTGTAGGGCATGCGGAACACGCCCAGGGGGATCTGCGCCACGGTGTAGCCGTCGGCCGCCGAGCTCTGCAGGGCCTGCGCCGGCAGGGTGCCGCCGGCGCCGGGCTTGTTCTCGACGATGACGGGCTGGCCCAGGATCTTGCTGGCGTTGTCGGCCAGTTGGCGCATGGTGATGTCGGTGGGGCCACCGGCCGGAAAGGCGACGATCAGCTTGACCGGTCGGGCCGGAAAGGCTTGGGCGCGGGCCGCCAGCGGGCCCAGGGCCAGGGTGCTGCCAGCCAGCTTCAGCAGGGATCTTCTTTGCATGGGGGGTGTCTCCAGTGAAATGGCGCCGTGCGCCGAATCGCAGGCTGCGCTTTTGCGCAGCCTTGTCCCATGACCGTAAACGATCAGACCTCTGCCGCCTGTCCCCCGCGCGCCAGCACCGGCGCCAAGGCCACCCCGGTGTGGGTGGCACGCTGCACCAGGCCTTCAGGGGTGGTGGCGGCGACGATGCGCCCCCCGCCCTGCCCGCCTTCGGGGCCCAGGTCGATGATCCAGTCGGCCTCGGCCATCACGTCCAGATCGTGCTCGATCACCACCACGCTGTGACCCCCGTTGACCAGGCGGTGCAGCACGTGGATCAGCTTTTCCACGTCGGCCATGTGCAGGCCCACGGTGGGCTCGTCCAGCACGTACAGGGTGTGCGGTGCCTTGTTGCCGCGCCGGGTCACGTCGTCGCGCACCTTGCTCAGCTCGGTCACCAGCTTGATGCGCTGCGCCTCCCCCCCAGACAGCGTGGGCGAAGGCTGGCCCAGCGTGAGGTAGCCCAGCCCCACGTCCTTGAGCAGCTGCAGCGGGTGGCTGATGTTGGGCATGGAGGCGAAGAAATCCACCGCCTCGTCCACCTCCATCTGCAGCACGTCGCCGATGCTCTTGCCGCGCCAGGTCACGGCCAGGGTTTCGGGGTTGAAGCGTGCGCCGTGGCAGGTCTCACAGGGCACCTTCACGTCGGGCAGAAAGCTCATCTCGATGGTGCGCACACCGGCCCCCTCGCAGGCCGGGCAGCGCCCTTCACCGGTGTTGAACGAGAAGCGCCCGGCGGCATAACCCCGGGCCTTGGCCTCCAGCGTCTCGGCGAACAGCTTGCGGATGGTGTCCCAGAAGCCGATGTAGGTGGCCGGGCAGCTGCGCGGGGTCTTGCCGATGGGGGTCTGGTCCACCTCCAGCACCCGGTCGATCACCTCGTAGCCTTGCACATCGGCACAGCCGACCAGTCCCACCCGGCGCCCCTCGGCCTGGGCCTGACGCCCGGCCTGGGTACTGCGCTGCTGCACCAGGGCCTGCACATTGGTGAGCAGCACATCGCGCGCCAGGGTCGACTTGCCCGAACCCGACACGCCAGTCACCGCCACCAGGCGCTTGAGCGGCACCTGCAGGGTGATGTTGGCCAGGTTGTGCAGGCGCGCCCCTTCCACGCTCAGCCATTGACCGCCTTCAGGCGCACTCAGCACCTCACGGCGCGGCGCCAGCGGGTGCCGGATGGCATGCAGCAGGTAGCGTCCGGTGACCGATTCGGCACAGGCGCCGATCTCGGCCGCCGTGCCCTGGGCCACCAGACGGCCGCCGCGTTTGCCCGCGCTGGGGCCGATGTCGATGATGTGGTCGGCGTGGCGGATGGTGTCCTCGTCGTGCTCGACCACCACCAGGGTGTTGCCCTTGTCGCTGAGGTTCTGCAGCGCCTTCAGCAGGATCTGGTTGTCACGCGGGTGCAGCCCGATGGTGGGCTCGTCCAGCACATAGCACACGCCCTGCAGGTTGCTGCCCAGCTGGGCGGCCAGGCGGATGCGCTGGGCCTCGCCACCGCTCAGGGTGGGGGCGCCACGGTCCAGGGTGAGGTAGCCCAGGCCCACCTCGTCGAGAAAGTCGAGGCGGCTGCCGATCTCGGGGATCAGATCGCGGGCGATGTCGCGCTCACGCGCGCTCATTTCGTCGGGCAGGGCCAGCGAGGCCACCCAGTCGCGCACCTGCAGCACCGAGCGCCGTGCGATGTCGGTGATGCCCACCTGGGCAAAGCGCACGGCACGTGCCACCTTGTTGAGCCGGGTGCCTTCGCAGCTCGGACAGGCCTCGTCGCTGAGGTCTTCTACCTCGGGCTCGGCAAAGGTCTGCTCGCGGCCCTTGTTGTCGTCGTCGCGCACCGAATCGTCGAGCGCCTTGCGCTGCTCCTTGCTCAGGCGCACGCCGGTGCCCACGCAATCGGGGCACCAGCCGTGCTTGCTGTTGTACGAGAACAGGCGCGGGTCGAGTTCAGCGTAGCTGGTGCTGCACACGGGGCAGGCGCGCTTGGTGCTGTACTGGGTCAGGCGGCCGATGGCCGAAGTGTCACGCCCCTCGGCCATGGCCTCTTTCAGGCCGGCCAGGTCGCTCAGCACATGGACCACGCCCTTGCCATGCTCCAGCGCGGTGGCCAGGGCCTGGCGCAGCTCGGCCTCGTTGTCGGGCCGCACCATCAGGCTCCACACCGGCAGTTCGATGGTGTGTTCCTTGAAGCGGTCGATGCGCGGGAAGCCCGTGGTGGGCAGGAACTGTCCATCCACCCGCAGGTGGGTGTAGCCGCGCGGGCGGGCCCAGTCGGCCAGCTCGGTGTAGACCCCCTTGCGGTTGACCACCAGCGGCGCCAGCAGGCCGATGTGCTGGCCGCGGAACTGGCGCAGCAGCTGCGAGGCGATGCTGTCAGGCGTCTGCGGCTGCACGGCGGCGCCGTCGTGCACGCAGTGCTGCACGCCCAGCTTCACATAGAGCAGGCGCAAAAAGTGCCACAGCTCGGTGGTGGTGCCCACGGTGGACTTGCGCCCGCCGCGCGACAGGCGCTGCTCGATCGCCACCGTGGGCGGGATGCCATACACCGCGTCGACCTCGGGCCGGCCGGCCGGCTGCACGATGCTGCGCGCATAGGCGTTGAGGCTTTCAAGGTAGCGGCGCTGCCCTTCGTTGAACAGGATGTCGAAGGCCAGGGTCGATTTGCCCGAGCCGCTGACCCCCGTGACCACGCTGAACTTGCCGCGCGGGATGTCGACCGACAGGCCCTTCAGGTTGTGCTCGCGGGCGTTCACGATCTGGATCGCGTCGGCCCCGTGGGCCGGCACCTGCCGGCGCGGGCGCACCAGGGCCTGCAGCGGCGTGCCCTCTTCCACCGCATGGGCGCCCAGGCCCATGGCACGGTCGTACTCGCGCAGTGCCTGGCCGGTGTGCGAAGAGGCGTGGGCCCGCACGTCTTCAGGCGTGCCCACGGCCACCACCAGGCCGCCGCCATCGCCCCCTTCAGGGCCCAGGTCGATCAGCCAGTCGCTGGCCCGGATCACGTCCAGGTTGTGCTCGATCACCAGCAGCGAATGCCCGGCCTCCAGCAGTTTGCGCAGGGCGCGCATGAGCTTGGCGATGTCGTCGAAATGCAGGCCGGTGGTGGGCTCGTCGAAGAGGAACAGCGTGCCCTTGCGCGCCACCGGCTGGCGGCTGGAACTGCCGGCCTTGGCGGCCTCGGCCAGAAAACCGGCCAGCTTCAGGCGCTGCGCCTCGCCGCCCGACAGGGTGGGCACGGGCTGGCCCAGCTTCACGTACTCCAGGCCCACATCCACAATGGGTTGCAGGGCGCGCAGCACCTCGCGGTCACCGGCAAACAGGCTCGCCGCCTCGCTGACGGTCAGGTCCAGCACATCGGCCACGCTCAGGTGGCGGCCCCCGCGCTCGATCTTGACCTCCAGGATCTCGGGGCGGTAGCGCTGGCCATCGCAATCCTGGCAACGCAGGTACACGTCCGACAGGAACTGCATCTCGACGTGTTCGAAGCCCGAACCACCGCAGGTGGGGCAACGGCCATCGCCGCTGTTGAAGCTGAACTTGCTGGCGGTGTAGCTGCGCTGGCGCGCCAGGGGGGCGGTGGCAAAGATCTCGCGCAGCGTGTCCCAGGCGCCCACATAGCTGACGGGGTTGGAGCGCGCCGTCTTGCCGATGGGCGACTGGTCGACAAACACCACATCGCCCAGGTGGTCGGCACCCAGCAGGCGGTCGTGCAGGCCCGGGGTTTCGGTGGCGCGGCCGAAATGGCGCAGCAGCGCGGGCGCCAGCACGTCCTGGATCAGCGAGGACTTGCCCGAACCCGACACGCCGGTCACACAGACCAGGCGCTGCAGCGGGATCTCGACCGACACGTTCTGCAGGTTGTGCTCGCGCGCGCCTTCCAGGATGAGGCGCGGCGTGTTGTCGCTGACCAGGCGCTTGAAGCCCATGCCCACCTGCTTGCGCGCGCCCAGGTACTGGCCGGTCAGGGTATCGGCACGGCGCAGCTCGTCGGTGGTTCCGTCAAACACGATCTGGCCGCCGCGCTCGCCCGGGCCCGGGCCCATGTCGATCATGCGATCGGCCGCCAGCATCACGGCCGGGTCGTGCTCGACCACCACCAGGGTGTTGCCGGCATCGCGCAGCCGGTGCATGGCCTCGGTGATGCGGTTCATGTCGCGCGGGTGCAGGCCGATGCTGGGCTCATCAAGCACGAACAGCGTGTTCACCAGGGAGGTGCCCAGCGCCGTGGTCAGGTTGATGCGCTGCACCTCGCCGCCCGACAGGGTGCGGCTTTGCCGGTCCAGCGTGAGGTAGCCGATGCCCACGTCGCACAGGTATTTGAGGCGGGTGGTGATCTCTTCGTACAGCAGCTTGAGGGCCTGGGCCTCACCGTCCGAGCCATGGCCCGGCAGGTGCAGGGCATCGAAGAAGCGGCGCAGCCGCTCCAGCGGCAGCAGCATCAGGTCGTGCAGGCACAGGCCGGGCAGGGCCTCGAGCTGCTCACGCGACCAGGCCACGCCGGCCGGCATGAAGCGTTTGGCAGGCGCCAGCACGGCATCGGCGGCTTCGCGGCTGCCAATGCGCCACAGCAGGCTTTCGGTCTTCAGGCGGGCGCCAGCGCAGGTCTCACAGGGCGTGTAGCTGCGGTACTTGGACAGCAGCACCCGGATGTGCATCTTGTAGCTCTTGGTCTCCAGGTACTCGAAGAAGCGTTTGACGCCATACCAGTGCTGGTTCCACTTGCCGTTCCAGTTGGGCGAGCCCTGGATCACCCACTTCTGCTGCTCGGGGGTGAGCTTGTACCAGGGCGTGTCGCGCGGGATGCCGGCCGCCTCGGCGTGGCGCATCAGGTCGTCCTGGCACTCGGCCCAGGCCGGGGTCTGCATCGTCTTGATGGCGCCGGCCCGCAGCGTGAGCTTGTCGTTCGGGATCACCAGGCCGTAATCCACCCCGATCACACGCCCGAAACCCCGGCACACCTCGCAGGCGCCCACGGCCGAGTTGAAGGAGAAAGCAGACGGGATCGGCTCGCTGTAGCGCTGATCGCTGTCGGGGCAGTGCAGGCCGGTGGAGAAACGCCACAACTCGGGCTCGGCATCATCGCCCGCCAGGGCATAGACGTTCAGGCGCCCACTGCCGCGCTTGAGCGCGGTCTCGATGGCCTCGACCACCCGCACCTTCTCGGCGTTGCCCACACGCAGGCGGTCGGCCACCACGTCCAGCACCTTGCGCGGGCCGGTGGGTGTGGCCACCTCACGCTCGGCCTGCACGCGGGTGAAGCCGCTGGCCGCCAGCCACTGGCCCACCTCGTCGGCCGTGGCGCTGGCGGGCAGCTCGACCGGGAAGGTCAGGATCAGGCGCGGCTCCACGCCGTCCACGCTGGCGGCCTGGGCCCGCGCCAGCAGCTGGGCGTAGATGGTCTCGGGCGAATCGTGGCGCACGGGTTGCGCGGTCTGGCGATCGAACAGTGCGCCGGCACGGGCGAACAAGAGCTTGAGGTGGTCGTTCAGCTCGGTCATCGTGCCCACGGTGGAGCGCGAACTGCGCACCGGGTTGGTCTGGTCGATGGCAATCGCCGGCGGCACCCCCTCTACCCGGTCCACGGCGGGCTTGTCCATGCGGTCCAGGAACTGGCGCGCATAGGCCGAGAAGGTCTCGACATAACGGCGCTGTCCCTCGGCGTACAGGGTGTCGAACACCAGGCTCGACTTGCCCGAACCACTGGGCCCCGTGACCACGGTCAGCTCACCCGTGCGGATGTCCAGATCAAGGTTCTTGAGGTTGTGCTGGCGGGCACCGCGGATTTTGATGATTCCCTGGGTCATGGTCGGCTGGTTCCTGTGGAGGCCAAACATTCTAGGCAGCCCACCGCGAAGCCAGCATGACGCCAGCCAAAGCCCTTCAAAGTCGGTGCGCCCTGGCCGGGCGCACCGACAACAGCTCAATCAGCGCTGTAGATATCCACCTGCCGGGTCTCGGGCACAAACACCAGGCCGATGGCCAGGGTGGCCGCGGCGATCACCACCGGGTACCACAGCCCGTGGAACATGTTGCCGTTCTGCGCCACCATGGCAAAGCTGATGGTGGGCAGCAGACCGCCGAACCAGCCGTTGCCCACGTGGTAGGGCAGGCTCATCGAGGTGTAGCGGATGCGGGTCGGAAACAGCTCGACCAGCATGGCCGCAATGGGTGCGTAGACCATGGTCACGTAGATCACCAGCAGGGTCAGGATGAGCACGATGGTCACGTGGTCCACCTTGGCGGGGTCGGCCTGGGTCGGGTAGCCCGCCGCCTTCAGGGCCTCGCCCACCTGCTTCTTGAAGGCGGCGATGGCGCGAAAGCTCTCGTCGTCGAACTTGTGGTTGACCACCCGCCCCACCGGGGCTGGGATGTCCTGCTCGCCGATGCGCACCCGGGCCGGGCCGCCGGCCGCCGACACCTGGTTGGAGTAGCTCACCGCGTTCTGGGCCAGAAAGCGCTTGGCGATGTCGCAGGAGCGGTAGAAGTCGATCTCGCGCGCCACCGGGTTGCCCTGGAAGGAGCAATCCCCCGCGGCGGCGATCACCACGATCTGGTTGCGCGCCTGGGCCGCCGCCAAATCGGGGTTGGCGGCCTGGGTCAGCGCCTTGAAGAGGGGAAAGTAACTCACGGTGGCCAACAGCAGGCCGGCCAGGATGATGGGCTTGCGCCCGATGCGGTCGGACAGCGTGCCGAACACGATGAAGAAGGGCGTGCCCAGCAGCAGGGCCACGGCGGTCAGGATGTTGGCGGTCGAGCCGTCCACCCGCAGCACATTGGTCAGGAAGAAAGGCGCATAGAACTGCCCCGTGTACCAGACCACGGCCTGCCCGGCCACCAGGCCGAACAGGGCCAGCAGCACCACGCGCAGGTTCTTCCAGCGGCCGAAGGATTCGGTCAGCGGCGCCTTGGAAGTCTTTCCCTCGGCCTTCATCTGCTTGAAGGCGGGCGACTCGTTCATCGACAGGCGGATGAACACCGACACCCCCAGCAGCAGGATGGAGACCAGAAAGGGAATGCGCCAGCCCCACTCGGCAAAGGCGGCCTCCCCCACCAGGCTGCGCACGCCCAGGATGACCACCAGCGACAGGAACAGACCCAGCGTGGCGGTGGTCTGGATCCAGGCCGTGTAGGCGCCGCGCCGCCCGGGCGGCGAATGCTCGGCCACATAGGTGGCCGCCCCGCCATACTCACCGCCCAGAGCCAGGCCCTGCAACATGCGCAAGGCCACCAGGATCACCGGCGCCGCCAGCCCGACGGTGGCATACGAGGGCAGGATGCCCACGATGAAGGTGGACATGCCCATGATCAGGATGGTGACCAGGAAGGTGTACTTGCGCCCGATCATGTCGCCCAGCCGCCCGAACACCAGGGCCCCGAACGGCCGCACGATGAAGCCGGCCGCAAAGGCCAGCAGGGCGAAGATGAAGGCCGAACTCGGGTCCAGCCCCGAGAAGAACTGCTGCGCGATGATGCCGGCCAGCGATCCGTACAGGTAGAAGTCGTACCACTCGAAGACCGTTCCGAGTGAGGACGCGACGATGACACGGCGCTCCTCGGGCGTCATGGGGCGTGCAGAGGCTGCCATGGTTTGTCTCCAATCGTGGGGTGCAGCGTGCCCTGCTTGGGCACTTGCAGCCACTATCAGAAGCTTCTCTGACCGAACCCTGACAAACAGGCTCAGGACATGCCCTGATGCAAGGGTAAACACGGGTCAGGGGTTTACCCGATCCCCATGCCGCCTGTCGCCGGCTGAACGGTCGATCTCATACCGTTCAGCGCGCCAGAACACCGCTGGAACCCGCATGGCGCTTGGGTTTGCGGATTTTCAGGCTTCGCCCGACGGGCCTGCCTTATCGCTGGCTTACGTAAGCAGTTGGTCAGGGAGGCTACCCAGAATTGTTTCGTGGCCGGTGGCTTTCGGGCCACGTCCTGCATCCATTCCACCAACTGGAGAGAGACATGAGCGACCCCGTTGTCGACAAGATAAAAACCCACCCGAAGTACCTGGAACTGCGCCGCAAGCGCAATGGCCTGGGCGTCCTGCTGACCATCCTGATGCTGGTCGTCTACTACGGCTACATCGGCCTGATCGCCTTTGACAAGGCCTTCCTGGCCCAGCCCATCGGCGCCGGCGTGACCACGCTGGGTATTCCGATCGGCATGGGCGTGATCATTTTCACCATCGTCATCACGGGCATCTACGTGAAGCGCGCCAACGGTGAGTTCGATCAACTGACCAAGGACATCCTGAAGGACGCCACAAAATGAAAAAGCAACTCCAATTCGCGCTGGCGGCCGCGCTGGCACTGGCGGCCACGGGCTCGGCCCTGGCCGCAGGCGGTGACGTGGGTGAGGCGGCCAAACAGGCCACCAACTGGACCGCCATCATCATGTTCGGCGCCTTTGTGGCGGGCACGCTCTGGATCACCAAGTGGGCGGCAGCCAAGACCAAGTCGGCCTCTGACTTCTACACCGCGGGTGGCGGCATCACCGGCTTCCAGAACGGCCTGGCGATTGCGGGCGACTACATGTCGGCCGCTTCGTTCCTGGGCATTTCGGCAGCCGTGATGGCCACCGGCTATGACGGTCTGATCTACTCCATCGGCTTTCTGGTGGGCTGGCCCATCATCACCTTCCTGATGGCCGAGCGCCTGCGCAACCTGGGCAAGTTCACCTTTGCCGACGTGGCCGGGTACCGCTTCCAGCAGACCCCGATCCGCGCCTTCGCGGCCTCGGGCACCCTGGTGGTGGTGGCCTTCTACCTGATCGCCCAGATGGTGGGTGCCGGCCAACTGATCAAGCTGCTGTTCGGCCTGGACTACTGGCTGGCCGTGGTGATCGTGGGCGCGCTGATGATGGTCTACGTGCTGTTCGGCGGCATGACCGCCACCACCTGGGTGCAGATCATCAAGGCCTGCATGCTGCTGGCCGGTGTGAGCTTCATGGCCTTCATGGTGCTGGCCAAGTTCGGCTTCAGCCCGGAAGCCCTGTTTGCCGAAGGCGTGAAGGTGAAGACCGCGATCGCAGCCAACGCAGGCAAGTCGCCTGACGAGGCGGCCAAGATCGGTCTGTCGTTGATGGGCCCCGGCGGCTTCATCAAGGACCCGATCTCGGCCATCTCCTTCGGCATGGCGCTGATGTTCGGTACCGCCGGCCTGCCCCACATCCTGATGCGCTTCTTCACCGTGCCCGATGCCAAGGAAGCCCGCAAGTCGGTGCTGTGGGCCACCACCTGGATCGGCTACTTCTACGTGCTGATCTTCATCATCGGCTTCGGCGCCACCACCCTGGTGCTGACCAACCCTGAAATGGCCGACGTGGCCAAGGGCGTGATCAAGGGCGGCGCCGGTACCGCCAACATGGCCGCTGTGCTGGTGGCCAAGTCGGTCGGCGGCGACGTGTTCTACGGCTTCATCTCGGCCGTGGCCTTCGCCACCATCCTGGCCGTGGTGGCCGGTCTGACGCTGTCGGGTGCCTCGGCCGTGTCGCACGACCTGTACGCCACCGTGTTCAAGAACGGCAAGGCCGACAGCGCCTCCGAGCTGAAGGTGTCGCGCGCCACCACCGTGGCCCTGGGCATCGTCGCCGTGGTGCTGGGCATCGCCTTCGAGAAGCAGAACATCGCCTTCATGGTGTCGCTGGCCTTCGCGATTGCCGCCTCGGCCAACTTCCCGGTGCTGTTCCTGTCGGTGCTCTGGAAGGACTGCACCACCAAGGGTGCCGTGATCGGCGGCTTCCTGGGCCTGATCTCCTCGGTGGGCCTGACCATCGTGTCGCCCTCGGTGTGGGAAGCCACGCTGGGCTACCCCAAGGGCTCGGCCTGGTTCCCGTACTCGTCGCCGGCCCTGTTCTCGATGGCCATCGGCTTCTTCGGTGTGTGGCTGTTCTCGGTGCTGGACCGCAGCGCCCAGGCCACCAAGGAACGTGCTGCCTTCGCTTCGCAGCAGGTGCGCTCGGAAACCGGCCTGGGTGCCTCCGGCGCCTCGGGTCACTGAGCCGGAATCGGGTCGCCCTGACGCGACCCGTCTCCCACCCCTGAAAAAACCGGGCCTAGGCCCGGTTTTTCTTTTTGTGCGCTGCGGGCGTTAGCCGCTCTTCAGCGCCCGCAGCTTGATGAAGGCCAGGCCCGCCATCACCGCGTCATTGATGGCGTCGTGGGCATCGCGCAGCGGCAGCTGCAGATCGGCCATCAGGGTGGCAAAGCGCAGGTCGATGTCGGCGTTGTCGTGCTGCTGGTAGGGCGGCAGCTGGCGGAACTTGTGGTCGTAGTAGAGCGCCGACACCTCGATCTTGGGCTGCGGCAAAGGCTGGCCCAGCAGGGGCCGTACCACGCGGTTGAGCATGGCCACATCGAACTCCAGAAAGTAGCCCACCAGCGGGCGCGGCCCGATGAAGTGCAGCAGCCGGCGCACGGCCTCGTCGGCGGGCAGGCCTTCGGCCACGTCGCGCTCGCGCAGGCGGTGGATGCGCACGCTCTCGGCCGAGACGCCGCGCTCGGGGCGCACCAGCAGTTCCAGCCGCTCGCTGGTCATGAGGCGGTCGCCCACGATGCGCACGGCGCCGATGGACACGATCTCGTCGCTGCGCACATTGAGGCCGGTGGTCTCGCAGTCGAGAGACACCCATTCATCGGGCGGCGGCTCGTCGAACAGAAAGGCAAACGAGGGGTCGGCCAGGCGGCGCAAGGCCCAGTCACGGCGCAGGCGTTGCAACCAGCGGTTGGCCACAGAGGGCAATGGCAGGGTGCTCATGACAGGGCGTCCAGGCGGAAACGGTGGCGCAGCTGCACCTTGAAGCGCTTGACCACACTGAGCGAATCCTTGAGCAGGTCGCGGTCCAGAGCGCTGAGCTGCGCAAAGTCGACCGCGCCGGTGACCGGCCGTTTCAGGTCGATCTCGGCCAGGCCGGCCTTGAGCTTGAGGCCCATGAACACCTGCAGGCTGTCGGTCAGTTCGGCGGCCGTGTCGGCACTCAGGGCGCCGACAGCCACCAGGGCGGCGATGCGGCCGCTGGTGCTGGTCTCGGCGATGCGGTGGGCCAGCGCCAGACTGCGCACCCCGTGCACCAGCGGAAAAATGCCTTCTTTCTTGAGGTTGAGCTGGCGCCCATCCTCACCCAGCGAGAACAGGCGGTGCAGCCAGCCGCTGGCGGATTCGCCGAAGGCGTCCAGCGCCGAGGCAAAGCGGCTCAGCATGGCCTCGTTGTCCAGCGACAGGGCCTGCACCTGCTCCTGCACCCGGGTCAAAAGCTGGGCATCGCCACACACCGCGTGGGCGTCCATGAAGATGGCCAGCTTCATGAGCTTGTCGGCATCGGGCACCAGCAGCCAGTCGCGGGCGCGCTGGCTGAATTCGCTGACGCTGCCACGCCAATCGGGGTTGCTCAGCATGATGTGGCCCGGGCATTCGGGGTAACCGAATCGGCTCAGGGCCGCCGAGAAACGCTCGCACAGGGCCTGCAGGTCGGCCGGCGGCACATAGCCGTCGCGCAGCACCAGGGCGTTGTCCTGATCGGTCTTGAGCAACTGCTCGCCGCGGCCCTCGCTGCCCATCACGAACAGGCAGCTGTTGGCCACCAGGTCGGGCGGCGCCAGCATGTCCCAGGCACGTTCGAACAGGCGCAGGTTGAGCTGCTGCACCAGGCGCGCAATCAGCCCCACCCGGGTGCCGCCGCGCGACAACAGGCCGATCATGCGGTTGATCTGGGCGGCCGCCTGCTCCAGGCCGGCCAGATCGCGGGCCTGCTCGATCTGCACCGTGATGAGGTGCGAGTGGTTGCCCAGGAAGCTGAACAGGTCCAGGGCCTCCAGGATGCCGCGCACCTCGCCGCCTTCGGCCACCACCACACGGTGCACCCGGCTGCGCAGCATCAAGGCCATGGCGTCGCCCAGCAGATCGCCCGGGCGCACGGTGACCAGCTGGTAGCTGGCCAGCTCCCCCACGGCCAACTGGTCGAGCGGGCGGCCGTCGAGCACGGCGCGCTGCAAGGCGGTGGCGGTGAAGATGCCCAGCCGGGGCGGGTCGCTGCGGCTGTCGCGCACCAGCACGTTGGAGGTCTTTTCGGTCTGGAAGCGGCGCACCACCGTGACGATGTCGGTGTCGGCCTCCACCGTGGGAGCCGGGCGCACAAAGGCCTCGTCGACCCGCGCCATGGTGAGCGAGTGCAGTTCGTGGCTGCCCTGGCGCTGGGCCAGGGTGCTGAGCTTGTTGCTGAGGTCAGAGAACAGCAGGGCCCCAAAGGTGGCGTTCGAGGCGATCAGCTCGTTGACGGCCTGGTGCGCCAGCTGGTAGGCCACCACCTCTTCAGAGGCCACGAAACGGTGGCTGACGCGGCCAGCCACCAGGCCCCGGCCATCAAAGCAGTCGTCGGGGCCATAACTGCCGATGACCTCCTCGCCATCGAGCTGGGTCACATAGCCCTTGATGATGACGAACAGGTGGGTGGGCGCCGAGCCCACCTCGAGGATGGGGGTGCCGGCGCGAAAGTAGGCCACATCGACACTGTTGCGGACCAGACGCTGCTCGTCGGGGTTCAGGCAGTCGAATGGCGAGGCCGAGAAATTGAAGGCGTTGGGCATCGCTTGTCTCCGATCAGGGGCCGCGGCGCCGAGGCGGGCTGCGGTGTTGTCGAGAGATTGTCGCGCCGCCCAGGGCGCCGCGACTTGACCCAGGTTCAGCTTTGGAGGTCCTGCTTGAGTCCGTTCGTCACCTGGGGCACCGTGTCCCAGTGCTCATCCAGCCAGGGATCACCGGCCAGGCAGGCCCTGAGCAAAGGCAAGGCGTCCAGCCCCCAGAACACGCGGCCGTCGACCACCCAGGTCGGAACGCCAAAGGCCCCGGCGGCCAGCGCCTCTTGCGTGTTCTGGCGCAACCGGGCCCGCACTGCTTCGGAACCTGGTTCGTGGCGCAAAGTCAGGCGCTGCTGCAAGGCCTGCAGGCGTTCGGGGTCCAGCGCATCCTGGCCGCCGTGCCAGACATGGCGCATCACCTCGCGCGCCACATGGCGGCTGATGCAGCCGTCCACGCTGGTGGCCAGGGCCAGGCCCAGCAAGGGCACGGGCGAGAAGGGGTGCTGCGCCGGCATCTGCAGGCCCACGCCCAGGCTGTGCCCCAACCAGGCCACGTGGCGGTAGGTCCAGTCTCGCTTGGGCGCGATGCCTGCCGGCCCACCGTGGCCGTATTGCTTGACCAGGGCCCCCAGCAGCACGGGCTTGTAGCTCACGTGGTAGCTCAGGCCCTGCAGGGCCTGGGGCAGTTGCTCCAGCGCCAGCCAGGCATAGGGCGACACGAAGTCGAGGTAGAAGTCGATGTGTTTCATGCTGTGCTGAGGCCAAGAGGTAGGGGCTCAGGCCTGGGGCTCGCGCACCAGGCCGCTGCGCAGCAGGACCTGGCGCCAGACGCTGCGCTTGTAGCCGTCGGAGGCGCCGCTCCAGGCGCGCAGCTCGTCCAGCGTGCGGTAGCAGCCCTGGCACAGGCTGCGGTCGGCCGTCATGCGGCACACCGAGACACAGGGCGAGGGCACGTTGTCCTCGGCCGCCATGGCGGCCTCGGCCTTGGCGGCCAGCAGCTCGAGCGTGGAACTCATGGCGCCGGGGCCTGGGCCACATCGGCCACCGGGGCGCCACCCGTCAGCGATTCGAGATCCTGTGGGCGCAGACGGAACACGCCATTGGGGTGCCCGGCCGCGGCCCAGACCTCTTCGAAGCGGAACAGATCGCGGTCGATCAGGGTCACGGGGGGGTTGAGGTGGCCCACGGGCGACACGCCGCCGATGGCAAAGCCGGTGCTGGCGCGCACGAAATCGGCGTCGGCCCGGCCGGTCTTGCCCACCAGGGCGTCGACCTTTTTCTCGTCCACCCGGCGGTCGCCCGAGGCGATCACCAGCACGGCGAGGTTGTCGCTCTTGCGCTTGAAGATGATGCTCTTGGCGATCTGGCCCACGGCCACGCCCAGGGTGTCGGCGGCCTCTTGCGCCGTGCGGCAGGATTCGCCCAGCATTTGCGGGGCATGGGGATGGCCCTTGGCCTGCAGCGCAGCGGCCACGCGCTGCACGCCATCAGGCAGGGGTTTCAATTCGGCACCACACATGGTTCTGGCTTCCTCAGGGTTCATCACGGCCAGCATTGTGCCGCTGTCGCGATGTCCAGGCACCCGCAGGGTTCAAGCCGAGCGTTTATTGAGGATGGCCTTGCCGGCGCGCGAACCGGTGGGTCGGCCCAGGTGGCGGCTGATGAAGTCGCCCGCGTCGATGAGGGCATCGAGGTCGATGCCGGTGTCGATGCCCATGCCGTGCAGCATGTAGACCACGTCTTCGGTGGCCACATTGCCGGTGGCGCCCTTGGCATAGGGGCAGCCGCCCAGGCCGGCCACCGAGGTGTCGTACTGCCACACCCCCATCTGCAGTGTGGCCAGGGTGTTGGCCAGGGCCTGGCCGTAGGTGTCATGGAAGTGGCCCGACACGTCATCGAGCGCGTACACCTGCAGGGCGGCCTCCATGGCGCGCTGCACCTTGAGCGGCGTGCCCACGCCGATGGTGTCGGCCACGCCCACGTGCTGCACGCCGATGTCTTTCATGAGCCGGGCCACCTGGGTCACGCGCTCAGGGGCGATGTCGCCCTCATAGGGGCAGCCCACGGTGCACGAGATGGCGCCCCGCACGCGGATGCCGGCGGCCAGCGCCGCGGCCACCACGGGCGCGAAGCGCTCGATGCTCTCGGCGATCGAGCAGTTGATGTTGCGCTGACTGAAGGCCTCGCTGGCGGCGCCGAACACCACGATCTCGTCGGGCCGCGACAGCACCGCCGCCTCATAGCCCTTGAGGTTGGGCGTGAGCACCGAGTACTGCACCCCGGCGCGGCGCTGCAGGCCCGCCATGACCTCGGCGTTGTCGCCCATCTGCGGCACCCACTTGGGGCTGACGAAGCTGGTGACCTCGATGTGCGTGAGGCCGGCGTCCTGCAGGCGGTGCACCAGGCCGATCTTGACCTCGGCAGGCACGGGCTGTTTTTCGTTCTGCAGGCCGTCACGGGGGCCGACCTCGACCAGTTTGACGCGGGTGGGCAGTGTCATGGGGGTGTCTCCGGAGATGAGTACGCGCCGGCTTCAGTAGCCGCGCTCGGGGTTGACCACGCCGGCGATGGCGTCCAGCGGGGCGCCGGCCTGCAGTGCCCGGATCTTGCCGGCGATCTGGGCAATGCTTTCTTCACGCAGGGTGCGGGCCGAGGTGTGCGGTGTGACCGTGATCTGCGGGTGCTGCCAGAACGCATGGCCGGCGGGCAGCGGCTCGGTGCGGAACACGTCCAGGGTGGCGCCGGCCACCTGGCCACGGGCCAGGGCGTCCAGCAGATCGGCCTCGACCAGGTGGGCGCCCCGCGCCACGTTGATCACATAAGCGCCGGGAGCCAGGGCCGCCAGGGTGTTGCGGTCGATGATGTTTTCGGTCTCGGGGGTGAGGGGCAGCAGGCAGACCAGCACCCGGGTGCCACGCAGAAAGGCCTGGAAGCCCTCGCCGCCCACCGGCCCCGAGAAGCACTCGATGCCCTCGACCTGTTTGGCGCTGCGGCTGTAGCCACGCACCGGGAACTCGAACAGGCGCAAGGCCTGGGCCACCCGCTGGCCCAGCACACCCAGGCCCATCACGCCCACGCTGAAGTCGCTGCGCAGGCGGGGCTTGCGGTACGACCACTTGCCCAGGGCCACGTCGGCCTCATAGCCATCGAGCTCGCGGAAATGCCGGATCACGGCATGGGCCACGAACTCGGCCATCTGCACCGACATGCCGGCGTCATCCAGGCGCACCACGGGCACCCCGGCGGGCAGGCGGCTTTTCATCAGGGCATCGACGCCCGCGCCGATGTTGAAGATCGCGCGCAGGCCGGCCTGCTGATCCAGAAAGGCCTGGGGGGGTGCCCAGACCACGGCGTAGTCGGCCTGGGGGTCGCCGGGCTGCCAGTTCGTGATGCGGGCGTCGGGGAAAGCGGCCTGAAGGCCGGCTTTCCAGGGCTCAGGCTTGGTGTCGGTAAGGCAGAGTGTGATGTTCATGGCGCCGCAGTCTGCCATCAAGTGCCCGTTTCTGCAGTCGCAGGCCGGTCAGGCCGCGACCTCCAGGCGCAGCAACTCGGCACCATCGCTGACCTGGTCGCCCGGGGCATAGAGCAGCTCCAGCACCGTGCCGTCGGCGGGCGCGGCAATGGTGTGCTCCATCTTCATGGCTTCCATCACGGCCAGAGGCTGGCCCTTGCGCACCGCATCGCCCGCCTTGACCGCAAACGACACCACCTTGCCCGGCATGGGCGCCGTGAGGCGCCCGCCCTCGCCCTGGCTGTCGCCCGCATGGGCCAGCAGGTCGATGACGGTGATCTGCGAGGCTCCGGCGGGCGCGAACACATGGGCCACCTCGCCCTGCACATCGACCTGCACGCCCAGGCGCTGGCCTTGAAACTCAAGCAACAGGCCCGAATCGGCGTGGCGCCAGTTCAAGGGGCCGGCGACCTCGCCGATGGCCAGTTGCAGCTGACCGTCGTGGCCGTAGGTGAGGCGCGCCTCACAGCGCTCGCCATGGAACTCGAAGGCAAAGCGGCGCACGTTCTCGCCGTGCGAGCGCCAGCCGTCGCGGCGGCTGAAGGGGTCGGCACCGGCCAGGGCTTGCTCGGACGCCAGGGTCTGGGCCACCACGGCGGCCGCCACCAGGGGCAGGCCCAGCACCTCTTGCTGGAACAACACGGCCTGCTCGCGCTGGATCAAGGCCGTGTCGAGCTGGGCCCCGGCAAACGAGGGGCTGCGCACCACATGGCGCAAGAACTGCACATTCGTGGCCAGGCCCACGATGTGGGTCTGGGCCAGGGCGGTATCGAGCCGCGCCAGCGCCTCTTCGCGGGTGGCCCCGTGCACGATGAGCTTGGCCACCATGGAGTCGTAGAACGGGCTGATGGCATCGCCTTGCCGCACACCATCGTCGATGCGCACCGTGCCGCGCTCGAAGCTGGTGCTGGCGGGTTTGCGGTAGATGTCCAGGCGGCCGGTGGCAGGCAGGAACTGCTTGTCGGGGGTCTCGGCACAGATGCGGGCCTCGATCGCATGCCCCTGGATGCGCAGGTCGGCCTGCTGCAGGGGCAGCGGCTCGCCGCTGGCCACGCGCAGTTGCCACTCGACCAGATCGAGGCCGGTGATGGCCTCGGTGACCGGGTGCTCCACCTGCAGGCGGGTGTTCATCTCCATGAAGAAGAAGTTCATGCTGCCGTCGGCGCGCTGCTCGACGATGAATTCGACCGTGCCGGCGCCCACGTACTGCACAGCCTTGGCGGCCGCCACCGCAGCGGCCCCCATCTGCTGACGCATGATCTCGCTCAGGCCCGGGGCCGGGGCTTCTTCGAGCACCTTCTGGTGGCGGCGCTGCACCGAGCAATCACGCTCGAACAGGTAGACGCACTGGCCGTGGGTGTCACCAAAGACCTGGATCTCGATGTGGCGCGGGCGCTGCACGTATTTCTCGATCAGCACGGCGTCGTCACCAAAGCTGTTGATGGCCTCGCGCTGGCACGAGGCCAGGGCCGCCGCAAAGTCTTCGGCCCGGTCGACCGCCCGCATGCCCTTGCCGCCGCCGCCGGCACTGGCCTTGATCAGCACCGGGTAGCCGATGCGGTCGGCCTCGCGCTGCAGCAGCTCGGGGTTCTGGTCGGCACCGTGGTAGCCGGGCACCAGGGGCACGCCCGCCTTCTCCATCAGTTGCTTGGATTCGGCCTTGAGGCCCATGGCCTTGATGGCCGAGGCCGGCGGGCCGATGAAGACCAGGCCGGCGGCCGCGCAGGCCTGGGCAAAGTCTTCGTTCTCGCTGAGAAAGCCATAGCCCGGGTGGATGGCCTCGGCCCCGGTGGACTTGGCGGCTTCCAGGATGCGCTCCCAGCGCAGGTAGCTGTCCTTGGGGGCGCTGCCGCCCACATGCACCGCCTCGTCACAGGCGGCCACATGCTTGGCCTGGGCATCGGCATCCGAGTAGACCGCCACGGTCTTGATGCCCATGCGGCGGGCTGTCGAGGCGACCCGGCAGGCTATTTCGCCGCGATTGGCAATCAGGATTTTTTTAAACATGGTGTCCTCGCGTCTCAATACCCTGCACACGCTGCGCGTGTCAGGCAATTTGGCTTCGCCGCTGCGCCGCGTTGCGGCTTGTCCCCACGGTTGGCAATCAGAATTTTCTTGAACATACGGTGGTCTCCAAAATCACGGTGCCCAGACGACCTGGTCGTCCACGGCGTACAGCTTGCAGGCTTGGCCTTTTCGGGCCTGGCAGAAGCCCAGGGCGCGGCCCACGGCCCAGTCGCCGGTGGCCCAGCCCACGTTGCCCGAGGGGCCGATGGCGAAAGCGCGGGGTGCCGGGGCGGCGAGGAATTTGCGGTAGAAGCCTTCGCGGGCGCTCTCGCTGATGGGCACCTCGTTGACGGCATCGATGCGACGCTGGCCCTGGGCGGGTGGCACGGTGGGCACACCGGGCCGGGTGAATCCCAGCCGGGCCAGGTAGGCCTCCACCAGGGGCACCCAATGGTCCATGTCGGCATTCATGCCGTTGTGGCCGTCCTTGCCCGACGCGGGCAAGGTGTGGAATTCAGCCAGGCCGCCACCCGCCGTCCAGGCCTGTTGCCAGCGGCGGGGGTTGTCCTCGCCCCAGTACAGGTCGTTGGCCCAATACAGCCACAGCATGGGCACCCGGGCCTCTTTGGCCTGGGCCTCCCAGGCCTTGGCGAGCACCGCCGGGCCGCAAGGGTTGCCTGCACGGCGCTCGGGATCGCCACCGGTCCCCCCGGAGAAGTTGATGCCCCCCACCAGCCCGGCGGGGTGGCGCGCGACCGTGGCGACGGCGGTCAACCCGCCGACGGACTGCCCCATGACCAGCCAGCGCGAGGTGTCGATGTCGGGTTGACTTTGGGCGTAGGCCAGGGTGGCCAGCACCTGGTCCGAGGCGGCCTTGGCCATGGGCTCGATGCGCATGGCATTGCAGGCGCCGCTGTCTTCGGGGTCGAAGTCACCGTAGGTTTCCCAGTAACCCAGGCGGGTGGGCAGCATCACGGCAAAGCCTTTGGCGACCAGGTAGCGCGCCATGTGCTCATAGCGCTGGCGCCCCTGTTGGGCACGCTTGTCCCGGGTGGGCCGGCCGTGGTTGAGGATCACCAGCGGGTGCGGCCCGGCCCCGGCGGGACGGAACACCGTGATGGGGATCTGGCGCGTTTCCTGGCGCCCATACAGATCGCTCACCGTGACGGGGATGTGCTGGATCTCTTCGCGCAGATCGGCCGCGAGCACAGGCTCGGCGGGCGGTGTTGCGGCTGGGTTCTGCGCCCCCGCCTGGCCCAGCGGGCCCAGGGCGAGCACGAGCAAGCCGGCCAGGCCCAGGAGACGTGAACGTGTCGACAGGCTGCGCATGGCTCAACCCTGCAGCCAGTTCGGCTTGCGCTTTTGCAGAAAGGACTGGATGCCCTCACGCCCTTCGGGGCTGACGCGCACATCGGCGATGCGCTCGACGGTGGAGGCGATCAGGGCCGCATCGATGTCTTGCCCGGCCACGTCCTGCACCAGGCGCTTGCTCAGGCGCACGGCCTCGGGGCCGGCGGCCAGCAGGGCTGCCGTGACGGCGTCCACCCGGGCGTCCAGGGCCTCGGCGGCCACCACCTCGTGGACGAAGCCGATGCGCAGCGCTTCAGCGGCGTTGAAGCGCTCGGCCGTCAGAAAGTAACGGTGGGCCGCGCGCGCGCCCATGGCCCGGATCACATAGGGGCTGATGGTGGCGGGGATCAGGCCCAGCTTGACCTCGCTGAGGCAGTAGTGCGCCGTGTCGACGCTGATGGCCACATCACAGGCCGCCACCAGGCCGGTGCCGCCGGCATAGACATCGCCCTGCACGCGGGCCACGGTGGGCTTGGGGCAGGCGTAGACCACGCGCAGCATCTCGGCCAGTTGCCCGGCATCGGCCAGGTTCTGCTCGCGGCTGTAGTCGGCCATGCTGCGCATCCAGTGGAGATCGGCGCCAGCACAGAAGGCCGGGCCCAGGCCGGCCAGCACGATGGCCCGCACCTCGGGGTGTTGCCCCAGATCGCGGAAGGCCTGGGTGAGTTCGGCGATCACGGTTTCGTTGAAGGCGTTGCGCACTTCAGGGCGGTTCAGGGTGACACGGGCCACGGGGCCGGTGTCGACGGTGATGGTGCTCAACTCGGCCATGTTTGAAGTCCTCTCAAGGTTTCGATCAGGTCAAAATCTGCGTCGCGGTGCAGCAGCTGATGGCCCTGGTGGATGCAGAAGCTGGCCAGCAGAATGTCGATGGGGCTGCGGATGGTGACGCCTTGTGCACGCAGCTCGCGGTACTCGCGGGCCGCCAGCAGAGCGGCTGATGAACCACCCAACTGGACCTGCGGCAGACTGCCCAGGTAGTGCTCGGCCAGGTCCAGCGCGCGGCCGGAGCGGAAACCACGCAGTACCTCGAACATCACCAGATCGGCCACCGCGATGTCACCGCGATTGCCTTGCAGCAATGCCCCCAATGCCGTGACAGCCCGGTTGCTGCGCCCCGCAAAGAAGTCGATCCAGACACTGGAATCCACCAGAATCACGGGCGCCGCCTTTTGGCTGGACGAGCCACTGCAGATTCCGCCTTGTAGCCAGGGGCAGGCTCTTGCGCCAGCGCCATGGCGGCGTCTTGCTGGCTGGCCGTCTGGGCTTGAACCTCGGCCCAGCCCTCGTCGGAATCATCCCAGTTCAACTGGCCTCGCAGAGCCAGCAAGCCGTCGTAGATTTTTTTACGCGCCAGCAGTCGCAAACCAGCTTCGACGGCTTCTTTTTTGGTTTTGAACTGCCCGGCCTCCATGGCAAGGGCCAGCAGCTCGTCGTTGATGTCGATGTTGGTGCGCACAGCAGACCTCGGATGTGTATAGATTTAGAAAAATATACACATCACATGCGGAAGACGCCAAATCGAGTGTCTTCGATCGGCGCATTGCGGGCGGCCGACAGGCCCAGGGCCAGCACGCGGCGGGTGTCGGCGGGGTCGATCACGCCGTCGTCCCACAGGCGGGCGGTGGCGTAGTAGGGGTGGCCCTGGTCTTCGTACTGTTGGCGGATCGGGGCCTTGAAGGCTTCTTCTTCGTCGGCGCTCCATTGGCCGCCCTTGGCCTCGATGCCGTCGCGCTTGACCGTGGCCAGCACGCTGGCCGCCTGCTCCCCCCCCATGACGCTGATGCGGGCGTTGGGCCACATCCACAGAAAGCGCGGGCTGTAGGCGCGGCCGCACATGCCGTAGTTGCCGGCGCCGAAGCTGCCGCCGATGATGATGGTGAACTTGGGCACGCTGGCCGTGGCCACGGCCGTGACCATCTTGGCGCCGTTGCGGGCAATGCCTTCGTTCTCGTACTTGCGCCCCACCATGAAGCCGGTGATGTTCTGCAAAAACACCAGCGGGATCTTACGCTGGCAGCACAGTTCGATGAAGTGGGCGCCCTTGAGGGCCGATTCGGAGAACAGGATGCCGTTGTTGGCAATGATGCCCACGGGCATGCCCTCGATGCGGGCAAAGCCGGTGACCAGGGTGGTGCCGAAGCGGGCCTTGAACTCGTCGAACTCGCTGTCGTCCACGATGCGGGCGATGATTTCGCGCACATCGAAAGGCTTGCGGGTGTCGGTGGGGATCACGCCGTACAGCTCGCTGGCCTCGAAACGCGGCGGCTTGGCCACGTCAGCGGGCACCGGGTCGGCCTTGCGGGCGTTCAGGTTCTTCACGGCCTGGCGCGCCAGCGCCAGCGCGTGCAGGTCGTTCTGGGCCAGGTGATCGGCCACGCCCGACAGGCGGGTGTGCACATCGCCACCGCCCAGGTCTTCGGCCGTGACCACCTCGCCGGTGGCCGCCTTCACCAGAGGCGGGCCGCCCAGGAAGATGGTGCCCTGGTTCTTGACGATGATGGTCTCGTCGCTCATGGCGGGCACGTAGGCGCCGCCGGCCGTGCAACTGCCCATCACCACCGCGATCTGCGAGATGCCCTGGGCGCTCATGTTGGCCTGGTTGAAGAAGATGCGGCCGAAGTGGTCGCGGTCGGGGAACACCTCGTCCTGGTTGGGCAGGTTGGCGCCGCCCGAATCGACCAGGTAGATGCAGGTGAGGTGGTTCTGTGCCGCGATCTCCTGCGCCCGCAGGTGCTTTTTCACCGTCATGGGGTAGTAGGTGCCCCCCTTGACGGTGGCGTCGTTGCACACGATCAGGCAGTCCACCCCGTTGACGCGGCCGATACCGGTGATCACGCCGGCGCAAGGGGCCGCATCGCCATACATGGCATGGGCCGCGAGCGGGCTGAGTTCGAGAAAGGGCGTGCCGGGGTCCAGCAGCATCTGAACCCGCTCGCGCGGCAGCAGCTTGCCGCGGGCCGTGTGTTTGGCCCGGGCGGCCTCGCCGCCACCGGCCGCCGCCTTGGCGACCTGCACGGCCAGGTCGTCGACCACGGCGCGCATGGCGCTGGCATTGGCCTGGAACTCGGCCGAACGGGGGTTGAGTTTGCTTTCAAGAATCATGGGGGCCTCAGGCGGTCTTGGTTTCTTCAAGACCCAGTTGGGTCTTCATCTCATCGCGGATCTTGAACTTCTGGATCTTGCCGGTGACGGTCATCGGGAAGCCCGACACAAAGCGGATGTAGTGCGGCACCTTGTAATGGGCGATCTGCCCCTTGCAGAAGGCGCGCAGCTCGTCTTCCGACAGGGTCTGGCCGGGCTTGACCACCACCCAGGCACACAGCTGCTCGCCGTACTGCCGGTCGGGCACACCGACCACCTGCACATCCTGCACCTTGGGGTGGCGGTACAGGAACTCTTCGATCTCGCGCGGGTAGATGTTCTCGCCGCCGCGGATGACCATGTCCTTGATGCGGCCGACGATGTTGACATAGCCCTCGGCATCCATGGTGGCCAGGTCGCCGGTGTGCATCCAGCCCTGGGTATCGATGGCTTCGCGGGTTTTTTCTTCGTCGCCCCAGTAGCCGTGCATGACCGAGTAGCCGCGGGTGCAGAGCTCGCCCGAGCTGCCGCGGGGCACGGTCTCGCCGGTTTCGGGGTTGGCGATCTTGACCTCCAGGTGGGGCTGCACCAGGCCCACGGTGCTGACGCGCTTTTCGAGCGGGGTGTCGGTGCTGCTCTGGCAGCTGACGGGGCTGGTCTCGGTCATGCCGTAGGCGATGGTGATCTGGCCCAGGTGCATGTCGGCCACCACGCGTTTCATCACCTCGATGGGGCAAGGCGAGCCGGCCATGATGCCGGTGCGCAGGGTGTGCAGATCGAACTCTTTGAAGCGGGGGTGGTCCAGCTCGGCGATGAACATGGTGGGCACGCCGTGCAGGCCGGTGCAGCGCTCGTCCTGCACGGCCTGCAGCACGGTCAGCGGGTCGAAGCCGTCGTTGGGGTAGACGATGGTGGCGCCGTGGGTGAGGCAGGCCAGGTTGCCCAGCACCATGCCAAAGCAGTGGTACAGCGGCACGGGGATGCACAGCCGGTCTTCGGGCGTGAGCTTCATGGCCTCGCCGATGAAGAAGCCGTTGTTCAGGATGTTGCGGTGGGTCAGCGTGGCGCCCTTGGGAAAGCCGGTGGTGCCGCTGGTGAACTGGATGTTGATGGCTTGCGTGGCCTTGAGCGTGGCCGCAAACGAGGGCAGGCGCGGGTCGAAGCGGTCGCCTCGGGCCAGCAGGCTGGAGAAGCGCAGCATGCCGGGCTCTTCGGCGCCCTCGCCCTCGACATCGATCCAGACCACGCTGCGCAGCTCGGGCAGGCGCTGCGCCTGCAACCGGCCCGGGACACTGGTGGCCAGCTCGGGCGCCAGCTCACGCAGCATGCCCAGGTAGTCGCTGGTCTTGAAGCGGGCCATGCTGACCAGGGCCTTGCAGCCCACCTTGTTGAGCGCGTACTCGACCTCGGAGGTGCGGTAGGCGGGGTTGATGTTGACCAGCACCAGGCCCACCTTGGCGGTGGCCAGTTGCATCAACACCCATTCGGCGTTGTTGTGTGACCAGATGCCGATGCGGTCGCCCACGGTGAGGTTCAGCCCCAGCAGGGCACTGGCCAGCTGGTTCACCTCGCCCTGCAGCTGGCGGTAGGTGTAGCGGCGCCCCTGGTGCAGGCTGACCAGGGCTTCGCGCTCGGGGTGGCGCTCGACCATGGCGTCGAAGAAGTCACCGAGGGTGTCCTCGATGAGGGCGATGTCGGTGCGACCCTGGGCGTAGCTCAGGGCCACCGGGGCGGCGGAATCGGCTGGGGCCATGTGTTTGTCTCCTCTGACGGGGCGTCGCCCTCGGGGGGCATTGCTCCGCAGGATACGTCGGCCGCCCGAAATTGCCGAGGCCAAGAAGGTTGCAAATCACGCCACAGGCCGGCACACTTGTCGCATGTCGCCCGAGCCCCGCCGCCCCCCTCTTCCAGCGCCCCAGCAAGCCGCCACACCGATGGCTTTTGTGAAGGCCATCCTGCAGGCCTACGAACGACGGGGACTGACGCCGGACCAGGCCTTGAAGACGGCACAAATCACGCCAGAAGACACTCTGGATGCGCAAAAAAAGGTCACGGCCCTGCAGTTCGAGTTGCTGTCGGGCGCCGCCATGCAGGAGCTGGACGACGAGGCCCTGGGCTGGTTCGGGCGGCGCCTGCCCTGGGGCAGCTACGGCATGCTGGCCCGGGCCTCGATCAGCGCCCCCTCGCTGGGCGTGGCCCTGAAACGCTGGTGCCGGCACCATGGCCTGATTGCCGACGACATCACGCTGAGCCTGAATGTGCAGGGCCGACACAGCAGCATCACCATCACCGAACACCGCGACCTGGGCGAACTGCGCGAGTTCTGCCTGGTATCAGTGCTGCGCAACATCCATGGCCTGGCCTGCTGGCTGATCGACTCACGCCTGCCGCTGCAGCAGGCTGCATTTCCCCTGCCGGCACCGGCCCATGCGGAGGTCTATCCGCTGTTGTTTCCGGGGCCGGTGGTGTTCGGGGCAGCGCAGGCCGGCATCCACTTTGACGCACGCTACCTGGAGATGCCGCTGCGACGCGACGAGGCCGCACTCAAGCAGATGTTGCAACGCGCCCTGCCCTTGACCGTGCTGCAGTACCGGCGCGACCGGTTGCTGGTGCAACGGGTGCGCCAGCTGCTGGCCCGCCAGCCGCAGGACACGCAAAGCGCCGAGGCCCTGGCGCATTGGCTGCACATCTCGCCGCGCACCCTGCACCGGCAGCTCAAGGACGAAGGCGCCACCTTGCAGGCCCTGAAGGACGAGGTGCGCCGCGAGCGCGCCACCGAACTGCTGCTGCGCACGGGCCGACCGATCAAGCAGGTGGCCGAAGCGGCGGGCTTTCGCAACGAGAAGAGCTTCATGCGGGCCTTTCGCGACTGGACGGGGCAGTCGCCCGCGGAGTTCCGGCGCCAGGCCGGCGCCGGCTGAAGCCTCAACGCCAGCCTGGCCGGATCACCGTGGCCGGATTTGCACCGGCCGTGGCACAGCCCGGCGGGCCGGTGCCGCTACGCTGTGGGCAGCGACCGCATCACCCCCTGGAGACAAGCCCCCATGATCACGCTGCATCACTGCGTCAGTGCCCGTTCATTCCGCCCCCTGTGGATGCTGGAGGAGCTGGCCCTGCCCTACCGTTTGCGCATGCTGCCCTTTCCGCCCCGGGTCTGGCAACGTGACTTTCTGGCCGACAACCCGCTGGGCACCGTGCCCTTGCTGGAGGACGGCGCGGTGCGCATGACCGAGTCGGCCGCCATCTGCCAGTACCTGAGCAGCCGGGTACCCGGCACCCCGCTGGCCGTGGCCCCCGACGAGCCGGATTACGCCGCCTGGCTGAACTGGCTGCACCAGGGCGAGGCCACCCTGACCTTTCCGCAGACCCTGGTGCTGCGCTATGGCCGCTTCGAGCCGCCCGAGCGGCGCCAACCCCAGGTGGCGGAGGATTACAGCCGCTGGTTCCTGGCCCGGCTCAAAGCGGTGGACGCGGCGCTGGCCACCGGCGCACCCTGGCTGTGCGGCGGGCGTTTCACGGCCGCCGATGTGTCGGTGGGCTACGCCTTGATGGTGGCCGGTCACCTGGGCCTGCTGGAACGCATGAGCCCGGCCATCCAGGCCTATTGGCAGCGCCTGCAGCAGCGGCCGGCCTTCGTGCGCGCCCTGGCTGCACAGCACCAGGCCGCCCTGGACCAGGGTGTGCCGACCACCCCGGCACCGGACACCGGGCCACCGGCCTGAAGCCAGGCCGCTTCAAGACCCCGGCCATGCCCCCGCTTCAGCAGCCCAGCAAGGCGGGCAGCTCCGCCATGCTGCGGAACACCTGCACGGCACCCGCGGCCAACAGGGCGTCACGGCTGTCGTGCAGGGTCTGGGCCGGCAGGTAGGCCAACACGGTGGCCCCGGCCGCCACGCCCGCCGTGACCCCGGTGACGGTGTCTTCGACCACGGCACAGCGGCGCGGGTCGACCTGCAGAAAGTCGGCCGCGGCCAGGTACACGTCGGGGGCGGGTTTGCTGCGCGGCATTTCGTGCCCGCTGAAGATGCGCCCCTCGAAGTAGGGGCTCAGGCCCACCTTGTCGAGCTGCAGATTGACCTTGAACCGGTCGGCCCCCGAGGCGCAGGCAATGCGCCCCTGGTGGTGGGCATGCACCCGCTCGACCGCGCCGTGCACATGCTCGACGGCGGTGAGGCGCTCGTTCAGGGCCGCATTGCGACGGGCATAGAACTCGGCCATCCAGGCATCGGTCAGGGGCATGCCGGTGCGCGCCTCGATGTTGGCCCGCTCATCACGCACCGCCTTGCCCACAAAGACGCGAAAGCACTCCTCGGCGCTCATCACCCAGCCCGACTCTTCGAGCATGTCGCGCAGCAGGCCGTTGGTGATGGGTTCGCTGTCCACCAGCACGCCATCACAGTCGAACAGCACCGCATCGAATCGCATCATGGTTGAACTCCAGAATTCAAGATTGGCTTCAAGAAGGGCGGGCGGCAGGGAACTCGCCGTCCACGTAGTACCAGCGCGGCAGGCCCGGGCCGTCGGCCTCGGGCCGGGTCTCGCGCACAAAGCGGCTGCGTTCATGCAGGCGCACGGCGCGGCCCTGCTCACGGTAACGGGCCACGAACTCGACCTGGGCGCGCTCGCCATCGGGCCAGTGACCGCGCAGCTCCAGGCCCAGCCAGCGCGGCGCAGGCTCGAAGTCCAGTTCGGTGGGCCGCGTGTCGGGGTGCCAGGTGGCCAGCAGGTAGTCGCGCCGCTGCAGCACGAAGGCGCTGTAGCGCGAGCGCATCAGGCTTTCGGCGTCCGGTGCGGGCGTGTGATCAAAGTGGTCGACAAAGCGCCCGCAGCAATCCGCCCAGGCCAAGGGGCGGCGGCGAGCGTCCAGGCGGCCGCAGGGGCAGGGGTCAGAAGGGGCCATCACGCAGACAGGCCGTTGCCGGCCGGGGCAAAGGCCCGGATTTTACGAGACGGCGGCCGGGGCGGCCCGCCCCATCAGGCCAGGGCGCGCTGGATGATGATCTTCTGCACGTCGCTGGTGCCTTCGTAGATCTGGCACACGCGCACGTCGCGGTAGATGCGCTCCAGCGGAAAGTCTTTCACGTAGCCATAGCCGCCCAGGGTCTGGATCGCGGCGCTGCAGACCTTCTCTGCCATCTCGCTGGCAAACAGCTTGGCCATGGCGGCTTCCTTGAGGCAGGGGCGGCCGGCGTCGCGCAGGGCTGCGGCATGCCAGATCAGTTGGCGCGCCGCCTCCAGTTGGGTGGCGCAGTCGGCCAGGCGAAAGCCCACTGCCTGGTGGTTGAAGATGGCGGTGCCAAAGCTCTCGCGCTGCTTCGCATAATCGACGGCCACTTCGAAGGCACTGCGCGCCATGCCCAGGCTTTGCGCGGCAATGCCGATGCGGCCGCCCTCCAGGGCCGACAGGGCGATCTTGTAGCCTTCGCCCTCGGCACCGATCAGGTTCTCGGCCGGGATGCGACAGTTGTCAAAATTGATCTGGGCGGTGTCGCTGCTGTGCTGGCCCAACTTGTCCTCCAGCCGGGCCACCACATAGCCCGGGTTGGCGGTGGGCACCAGAAAGGCACTCATGCCGCGCTTGCCGGCGGCCTTGTCGGTGACGGCGATCACGATGGCCACGTCACCGTTCTGACCGCTGGTGATGAACTGCTTGACGCCGTTGATGACGTACTCGTCGCCCTGTTTGACCGCCGTGGTGCGCAAGGCCGAGGCATCGCTGCCCACGTGGGGCTCGGTCAGGCAGAAGGCGCCCAACATGCGGCCCTGGGCCAGGGGCACCAGCCACTGCTGCTTCTGGGCCTCGTTGCCATAGCGCATCAGGATGGCGTTGACCGGGCAGTTGGTGACGCTGATGGCGGTGCTGGTGCCGCCGTCGCCAGCGGCCACCTCTTCAAGCACCAGGGCCAGGCTCACATAGTCGAGCTCGGCGCCGCCGTAGGCCTCGGGCACGCAGATGCCGTAGGCACCGAGCGCGGCCAGGCCCTGGTGGGCTTCCTTGGGAAAGTGGTGCTCACGGTCCCAGCGGGCGGCATGGGGCCAGAGTTGCTCGCGGGCGAAATCGCGCACGGCGTCGCGGATCATTTCCTGGTCTTGGGTCAACAGCATTCGGGTCTCCTGGATCGTTGTTCTGGGGGTGCTCCGGCTTGCGCAGGCTTTACCAATGGCTGGCGCGGCGGCCGTCGTGGTGCAGCAGGCGCCCACGGTCGGACGGGGTGAGGCCGGCCAGGGTGCGGCGCAGGCCCTGCACGCTTTGCTCGACGGTCAGCGGGGCGGACTCGCCCCCCATGTCGGTGCGCACCCAGCCCGGGTCGATGGTGACCAGGGTGGCGCGTGGGTAATCATGCTGGGCCGCAGCCACCGCCATGTTGAGGGCGGCCTTGCTGACGCGGTACAGCCAGGCGCTGCTGTTGGGCACGCTGCCGATCTGGCTCATGGAACTGGAGATGGCGGCAAACACACCGCCCGCCTCTTCAACCATGGGCATGATCTGGGGCAGCACCTGCATGGCCCCCAGCACATTGGGGTGCATGACGGCATCGAAGTGCTCCCGCGTGGGGGGTGAGAGCGCGTTGCCGCGGTCCATGACGCCGGCCACATAGAGGGCCAGGTCGATCTTTTCGCCATCGAGCTGCCACGACAGGCCGCTGACGCTGGCCGGATCGGCCACGTCCAGCTTGAGCACCTGGGCGCCCAGGTCTTGCAATTGGCGGCGCGCGTCATCGCTGCGCACGGTGGCGATGACGCGCTCGCCGGCGGCCAGCGCCTGGCGCGCCAGTTCCAGGCCGAGGCCGCGCGAGGCGCCGATGATCAAAGTGGTGCTCATGGGGATGCTCCGTGAAACAGGCCTCGGGCTTCAGCCCAGGCCTTCCTGTTGCAGTTGGGCCTGGTAGCGGGCCACCATCTGGGCCTGTGACTCGGGCGCCGTGGCCAGCCCGATCTGGTCGTGCAGCATCTCGCCCAGGGTGGGCAGCACGCTGCGCGGCTGCTGGGCCTCGGGCCGCCACAGGCGCGAACGCATGAAGGCCTTGGCACAGTGGAGGTAGGCCTCTTGCACCCGCACCTCAATGACCAGCTTCGGGGGCTGACGCCCTTCGGCAAAGCGCTGGGTGAACTCGGCCTCGTCGCGCAGCCGGGCCTGCCCGTTGACGCGCAGGGTTTCGTCCACACCCGGGATCATGAACAGCAGGCCGATGCGCGGGTCTTGCACCAGATTCTGCAAGGTGTCGAGGCGGTTGTTGCCCGAGGAATCCGGCAACAGCAGGGTGTGCTCGTCGGGGGTGTGCACAAAGCCAGGGGCCCCGCCACGCGGCGAGGCGTCCAGCCACTGACCCGCAGCCCCTGCCGAGGCCAGCACGCAAAAGGGCGACAGGCTGATGAAGCGCCGTGCGTGCCGGTCGAGTTGCGCCATCTGCTTGAGGCGCGGGCGCTCGGCCGGCGGTGGGTACAGGGCGCGCAGTTGCTCCAGGGTGCTGATCATGGGCCGCCTCAGGGGTTCATCAAAGCAGTTCGAGTGCCAGCGCCGTGGCCTCGCCACCGCCGATGCACAGGGTGGCCAGGCCGCGCTTCTTGCCACGGGCCTTGAGCGCGTGCAGCAGCGTGACGATGATGCGGGCGCCGCTGGCGCCGATGGGGTGGCCCAGGGCGCAGGCCCCGCCGTTGACGTTGACGATGTCGTGCGACAGCTTCAGCTCGGTCATCAGCGCCATGGGCACCACGGCAAAGGCCTCGTTGATTTCCCAGAGGTCGACGTCGGCGGCCGACCAGCCGGCCTTGGCCAGGGCCTTCTGGGTGGCGCCCAGCGGGGCGGTGGCAAACCACTCGGGCTCCTGGGCGTGGGTGGCGTGGCTGACGATGCGGGCCAGGGGCTGGCAGCCCAGCTTCTGGGCGGTCGCCTCGCGCATCATCACCAGGGCGGCGGCGCCGTCGTTGATCGACGAGCTGGAGGCGGCGGTGATGGTGCCGTCTTTCTTGAACGCGGGCTTGAGGCCGGGGATCTTGTCGAGCTTGACCTTGCCGGGGCCCTCGTCCACCGAGATGACGGTCTCGCCTGAGCGCGATTTGACGGTGACCGGCGCGATCTCGGCTGCGAAGGCGCCTGACTCGGTGGCCGCCTTGGCACGCTGCACGCTGGTGACGGCAAAGTTGTCCTGCTGCGCGCGGGTGAAGCTGTATTTGGCGGCGCAGTCTTCGCCGAAGGTGCCCATGGAGCGGCCGGGCTCGTAGGCGTCTTCCAGGCCATCGAGCATCATGTGGTCAAAGATGCGGTCGTGGCCCATGCGGTAGCCGCCACGGCCCTTCTGCAGCAGGTAGGGGGCGTTGGTCATGCTTTCCATGCCCCCGGCCACCATCACCTCGTGGGTGCCGGCCAGCAGCATGTCGTGTGCGAACATGGCCGCCTTCATGCCCGAGCCACACATCTTGGACAGGGTGACGGCCCCCGCCCCCTTGGGCAGACCGCCCTTGAACGCGGCCTGGCGCGCCGGGGCCTGGCCCTGGCCGGCCATCAGGCAGTTGCCGAACAGCACCTCGCCCACCGCATCGGGCGAGACGCCCGCACGCTCGACGGCGGCACGGATGGCCACGCCGCCCAGGTCGTGGGCCGCGAGGCTGCTGAAGTCGCCCTGGAAGCTGCCCATGGGGGTGCGGGCGGCGCCGACGATGACGATGGATTCGGACATGGTGATCTCCTGGTGTTGGTATGACTGACTGGATTGGCTGACTGGGATGGGGGTGACCCTTCATGAGGCCTGGCTGGCCTGCGAGGGTGAGAAGCGCCGGCTGCGCTCGTACGGAAAGATGTCGTGCACGTGGCCCGCCTGGATGCGCTCCTGGTGCTGCTGCCAGAAGCCCACCTCCAGCAGGTCGGCGTGGTGCCGCATGAAGACCTCGCGCACCGCGGGGTGGCCCAGCAGAAAAGGCGCAAAGGTTTCGGGGAACACATCGCGGGGGCCGACGCTGTACCAGATCTCGCCCGAGAGTTCGTCCTCTTCGTTGCGGGGCTCAGGCACGCGGCGGAAGTTGCAGTCGGTGATGTACTCGATCTCGTCGTAGTCGTAGAAGACGACCTTGCCGTTGCGCGTGATGCCGAAGTTCTTCCACAGCATGTCGCCCGGGAAGATGTTGGCGGCCACCAGGTCTTTGATGGCGTTGCCGTATTCGATCACGCTGCGCTCGATCTGGGCCCGCGCCGCAGGGTGCTCCAGCCCCTGGTCGAAGGCCTCTTGCAGGTACAGGTTGAGCGGGATCATGCGGCGCTCGATGTAGAGGTGCTTGATGATGACCTCGGTGCGGCCGTCGCCATCGCGGTCGCTGATCTCAAGCTGGCTGGGGGCGAACTTCTGGATTTCGGCGATCAGTTCGTCGCTGAAGCGCTCGCGCGGGAAGGCCACTTCGCTGTACTCCAGCGTGTCGGCCATGCGCCCCACCCGGTCGTGCTGCTTGACCAGCAGGTACTTGCCCTTGACCTGCTCGCGCGTGGTGTCCTTGGGCGGCGGGAAGTAGTCTTTGATGAGCTTGAAGACGAAGGGAAACGAGGGCAGGTCGAACACCAGCATGACCATGCCCTTGATGCCGGGTGCGATGCGGAAGCGGTCGGTGGAGTGGCGCAGGTGGGCCAGAAAATCGCGGTAGAACAGGGTCTTGCCCTGCTTGGCCAGGCCCAGTGCGTTGTAGATCTCGGCGCGCGGCTTGCGTGGCATCAGCGAGCGCAGGAACTGCACGTAGGCCGAGGGGATCTCCATGTCGACCATGAAGTAGGCGCGCGCAAAGCTGAACAGCATCTGCAGATCGTCTTCGCCGAACAAGGCCGCGTCGATGCGCAACTGACCCCGGCTGTTGTGCAGGATGGGCAGGGCAAACGGCAGTTCGTTGAAGCCGTTGATGAGCTTGCCCACCACATACGCGCCCTTGTTGCGGAAGAACAGGCTGGACAGCACCTGGATCTGGAAGTTGGTGCGCAGCTTCACATCGCCCAGGCGCTGGTGCAGGGCCTGCAGCACGCTGGCCACGTCGCGGGGCAGGTCTTCGAATTGACGCTGCAGCCGGAAATGCTCGATGAGCTGGGTCAGCACCTCGGGCAGCGTGGCGCGCGAGGGGTAGTAGGCCCGGAAGCTGGGCTGGGCGCCAGGCTCGTCGTCTTCGATGTACTCGGTGCTGACCGCCGGGCGCACAAAGATGAAATCGTTGTGGAAATGGGTGCGGTGCAGGATCTTGGTGGTGACCGAGTTGAAGAAGGTCTCGGCCAGCTCGGGCTGGTGGTGGTCGACCAGCAGACCGATGTAGTGCAGCTTGACCTGCTGCCACACGTCCATGGGTTGGGCACCGGCCTTGAACTCTTTCTCGAGCCGCATCACGCATTCCTTGACGCGCAGGCCGTAGAACTCGATGCGCTCGCGCTGGGCGCGCTGCTGGCCGTGCCAGTCGCAGGTCTCGAAGCGGTGTTTGGCCCGGGCCGATTCGGTGCGGAACAGGCGGTAATGGCGGTTGAAACCGTCCATCATGGCCCGGGCGATGCCATGGGCCTGGGGGGCGTCAAGCCGGGATGGAAACATGGCTCACGCCCTGCCGCTCAAAAACTCAGATGGCCACGCCGCGCGGGTAGCGCTTGAGGCCGTTGCGGAACATGGGCATCACGTCGTCGGGGCCTTGCATGCTGACGCGCAGGTCGTTGACCAGCCCGTCCTTGAGGCCATAGCACCAGCCGTGCAGGGCCAGCTTCTGGCCCCGGTGCCAGGCGTCTTGCACGACATTGGTCAGGGCGACGTTGCCGACCTGCTCGATGACATTCATCTCGCACAGCACATCTTCCTGCTCGGCCATGCTCAGGTGATCCAGGCGGCGACGATGGCGCACCTTGACGTCGTGCACATGGCGCAGCCAGTTGTCGGCCAGGCCGACACGCATGCCACGCAAGGTGGCCAACACGCCACCGCAACCATAGTGGCCCACCACCATGATGTGCTCGACCTTGAGGTAATCGACCGCGAACTGGATCACCGACAAGGCGTTCAGATCGGAGTGCACCACCACGTTGGCCACGTTGCGGTGCACGAACACCTCGCCCGGATCCAGCCCCGTGATCTCGTTGGCAGGCACGCGGCTGTCGGAGCAGCCGATCCAGAGGTACTTGGGGTTTTGCTGCTGGGCCAGCTGGCTGAAAAAGCCGGGGCGGGCCTGCTCCATTCGGGCCGCCCAAACGCGGTTGTTGTCGATCAGATGCTGAAGGCTGGAGGGAGAAGTCATGCGGCGATGTTAGCGGCTGTGCATGTCAGTTGCTTGAGGCTCAGCAAGTCTCCGCAAACAGCTCGCGGCCAATCAGCATGCGGCGGATCTCGCTGGTGCCGGCGCCGATCTCGTAGAGCTTGGCATCGCGCCACAGGCGGCCCAGCGGGTATTCATTGATGTAGCCGTTGCCACCGAAGATCTGCACGCCCTCGCCCGCCATCCAGGTGGCCTTTTCGGCGCACCACAGGATGACGCTGGCGCAGTCCTTGCGCACCTGGCGCACGTGCTCGGTGCCCAACAGGTCGAGGTTCTTGGCCACGGTGTAGGCAAACGAGCGGCCGGCCTGCAGCACGGTGTACATGTCGGCCACCTTGCCCTGGATGAGCTGGAACTCGCCGATGCTCTGGCCGAATTGCTTGCGGTCGTGGATGTAGGGGATGACGTTGTCCATCACCGACTGCATGATGCCCAGCGGGCCACCGGTGAGCACGGCGCGCTCATAGTCGAGCCCGCTCATGAGCACCTTGGCACCCATGTTGAGGCCGCCCAGGATGTTCTCGGCCGGCACTTCGACGTTGTTGAACACCAGTTCGCCGGTGTGGCTGCCACGCATGCCGAGCTTGTCGAGCTTTTGCGCGATGCTGAAGCCCTTCATGCCCTTTTCGATCAGGAAGGCGGTGACACCGCGGGCGCCCAGCTCGGGCTCGCTCTTGGCATAGACCACCAAGGTGTCGGCGTCGGGGCCGTTGGTGATCCACATCTTGCTGCCATTGAGCAGGTAGTAGCCCCCCTTGTCTTCGGCCTTCAGCTTCATGCTGATGACGTCGGAGCCGGCGCCGGGCTCGCTCATGGCCAGGGCGCCCACGTGTTCGCCGGAAATCAGCCGGGGCAGGTACTTGGCCTTCTGGGCCTCGGTGCCGTTGCGGTTGATCTGGTTCACGCACAGGTTGCTGTGCGCACCGTACGAGAGGCCGACCGAGGCGCTGGCGCGGGAGATTTCCTCCATGGCCACCATGTGGGCCAGGTAGCCCATGTTGGCACCACCATAGGTTTCAGGCACGGTGATGCCCAGAACCCCCAGCTCGCCCATCTTGCGCCACAGATCCATGGGGAACTGGTCGTTGCGGTCGATCTCGGCCGCGCGGGGAGCGATCTCAGCCTGGGCAAAGTCGCGCACGGCGTCGCGCAGGGCATCGATGTCGTCACCCAGTTGGAAATTGAGGCCGGGCAGGTTCATGGGAGTCTCCTTGAGATTCAGTATTTTTGAGGGACCGGTGCCAGCGTCTGCTGCATCACCGCGCAGGATTGACGGCGCCCGTCGGGCGCCACGTGAAAGAGTTCGGCCGTGGTCACGATGACCCGCTTACCGGGACGGACCACCCGGCCCAGGGCGTGGAGTTCACCCCCGTTGAAGCTGGCCAGGAAGTTGATCTTGTATTCGACCGTGACCACCTCCAGCCCCTCGTCGAGCACCGACAGGCCGGCGTAGCCGCCAGCGATGTCGGCCAGCGCGCCCATGGCACCGCCATGAAAGCCGCCTTGCTGCTGGGTCACCCGCTCGGAATAGGGCAAGGCGATTTCGCACAGGCCGGGCTCGACCCGCAGCAGGCGCGCCCCCAAGTGCTGCATCAGCCCCTGGCGGGCCAGACTGGCCTCGATGCGGGCATGCAGGGCCTCCAGCGCATGGGCATCTGCGGCCTGGTCGGAAGTGGATCGATTCATGGGCCGGCAGCTTAATTGACGTTTACGTAAACGTCAATTGGTGAAAGACCACCTCAGACACCCTGAAGGGCGCCACTGGATCAGGAGGCGCGGCGCTTGCGGGTCGGTGCCGCTGTGGCGGCGGGTTGAGGCGGGGCCGGCGGCAAGGTGTCCGCCTCGGCGCCCTGCACCTTGCTGGCCTTGGCAAGCAGGGCGCGGGCCTCCTTTTCATGCACCTTGACCTCTTCGAGGTTGGCTTGGAGATCGGCCATCTGTTCTTCGAGCTGACGGCGGTGGCCGGCCAGCACATCGAGGAATTTGCGCAGCTGCGGCCCGGTGTCGCGCGGGCTGTCGTACATGTCGATGATTTCACGCGCCTCCGACAGAGACAGGCCCAGTCGCTTGGCGCGCAGGGTGAGCTTGAGCCGGGTGCGGTCGCGGGCCGTGTAGATGCGGGTGCGCCCGCCAGGCCCCTCGCGCAGCGGTTGCAGCAGCCCCATGTCCTCATAAAAGCGCATGGCGCGGGTGGTGAGGTCGAATTCGTGGGCGAGGTCGCTGATGGTGTAGGTGGTGGCCATGGAAAAAACGGGTGGAATCGGTAGCACGGCGGTGACATCTGCCCTGTGCACGCCTGCCTAGAATGGGCCGATTACATCTGACGCTTACGTCAACGTCAATCCTGGCGCACACAGCGGCAACACCACCCCACAAGCCCGGACGAAGGCCCCACACCATGAATGCACTCGAACTGGAACTGGACTACCCTTTTGGCGAGGCCCTGCCGGAGCCCGGCCACACGCTGGAAGTGGCGCCCGGGGTGCGCTGGATCCGCATGGCACTGCCCTTTGCGCTGCACCACATCAACCTGTGGCTGTTGGCCGACGAGCTCGATGGCGTGAAAGGCTGGACCGTGGTGGACTGCTGCATCGCCAGTGACGACGCCAAGGCCCTCTGGGAGCAGATCTTTGCCACACAACTGCAGGGACTCCCCATCCTGCGGGTGCTGGTCACCCACATGCACCCTGACCACGTCGGGCTGGCCCATTGGCTGTGTGAACGCTGGAACGCCCCCCTGTGGATGAGTGCCACCGACTACTATGCGGCCCGCCTGGGGTCGCAGAGCACGACCGGATTCGGCGGGCCGGACGCTGCCGGCTTTTTTGCCGCCCACGGGCTGCGCGACCCGGACGCGGTGGACAAGATACGGGGCCGCACGCGGTATTACCCCAGCATGGTGCCGGCCATGCCCAGCCGATTCCACCGCCTCATGGACGGGGCCACAGTGCGCATCGGGGCCCATGACTGGCAATGCATCAGCGGGTATGGCCACGCACCGGAGCACATCGCCCTGCACTGCCCCACGCTGGGCCTGCTGCTGGGGGGCGACATGATGCTGCCGCGCATCTCGACCAATGTGAGCGTGTTCGACATCGAACCCGAGTCGAATCCGCTGAAGTTGTTTCTGGATTCAGTGGATCGCTTTGCCGTGCTGCCGCCCGACACCCTGACACTGCCCTCTCACGGCAAGCCTTTTCGCGGCCTGCAGCAGCGTATCCGGCAACTGCATGAGCATCACCGCGACCGCCTGGCAGAAGTCTTGCGGGCCTGCCAGGAGCGGCCATGCTGTGGGGCGGACATCCTGCCCGTGATGTTCAAACGCCCGTTGGATCTGCACCAGACCACTTTTGCCATGGGCGAGGCGGTGGCCCATCTGCACGCGCTGTGGTTTCAGGGCCTGCTGCAACGCACGCTGGATGCAGGCGGCATATACCGCTTCAGCGCAGTGCCCGGCTGAAGGCTGAATCAGGCAAACACGTCAGCCTGAGCCAGCGGCACACCCAGCGCGTCCTTGGCCGACAGCCGTGGCGGCTCGCCCACGTCAGGCCATTGGATGGCCAGGGTGGGATCGTTCCAGGCAATGCAGCGCTCATATTGCGGCGCGTAGTAGTCGGTGGTCTTGTACAGAAAGTCAGCACTGCCGCTGGTCACCACAAAGCCATGCGCAAAGCCTGGCGGCACCCACAGCTGGCGGTGGTTGTCCTCGCTGAGTTCCACCCCCACCCATTGCCCGAAGGTGACTGAGCTTTTGCGGATGTCCACCGCCACGTCGTACACCGAGCCACGCACCACGCGCACCAGCTTGCCCTGGGCCTGCTGCAGTTGGTAATGCAGCCCGCGCAGCACGCCCTTGGTGGAGCGGCTGTGGTTGTCCTGCACGAATTCGACTTGCAGGCCGGTGGCCTCGTTGAAGACCTTCTGGTTGAAGCTCTCGAAGAAGAAGCCCCGGGCGTCACCAAAGACTTTGGGCTCGAGGATCAGGACTTCAGGGATGGCGGTTGGAATGACGTTCATGATTGGGCTTCGTCCTTGAGCAGGCGCAGCAGGTATTGGCCGTAGCCGTTCTTGGCCAGGGGTTGAGCCAGGCGCTCGAGCTGTTCACTGTTGATGAACCCATTGCGCCAGGCAATCTCTTCGGGGCAGGCCACCTTCAGGCCCTGGCGACGCTCGAGGGTGGCGATGAACTGGCCGGCCTCCAGCAGGCTGTCGTGGGTGCCGGTGTCCAGCCAGGCGTAGCCGCGCTTCATGATCTGCACGTTGAGCTGGCCACGCTGCAGGTAGGTTTCGTTGACGGTGGTGATCTCCAGCTCACCGCGCGCGCTGGGGCGGATGCTCTTGGCAATCTCCACCACCTGCTGGTCGTAGAAGTACAGGCCGGTGACGGCGTAGTTGCTCTTGGGGACGGGGGGCTTTTCTTCGATGCTGCTGGCCTTGCCGCTCTTGTCGAAGGCCACCACGCCATAGCGCTCGGGGTCGGTGACGTGGTAGGCGAACACCGTGGCGCCAGCGGTCTGGGCATCGGCATTGGCCAGCAGGGGCCCGAAGTCGTGTCCGTAGAAGATGTTGTCACCCAGCACCAGGGCACTGGGGTGGTTGCCCACAAAGGACTCACCGATGATGAAGGCCTGGGCCAGGCCATCGGGGCTGGCTTGCACGGCGTATTGCAGGTTCAGGCCCCACTGGCTGCCGTCGCCCAGCAGTTGCTGGAAGCGGGGGGTGTCTTGCGGTGTGCTGATGAGCAGGATGTCGCGCATGCCCGCCAGCATCAGGGTGCTGAGCGGGTAGTACACCATGGGCTTGTCGTACACCGGCAGCAGTTGTTTGCTGATGGCCAGCGTGGCTGGGTGCAGCCGGGTGCCGGAGCCGCCGGCCAGGATGATGCCTTTGCGTTGCGTGGTCATGATGTGTGTTTCTCCCTGATGTTCTTGGCTGGTGTTCCTGGCTGGTGGCTCAGGCCTTGGGGGTCTGTGCCGCAGGCAGGATTTCGTCGAGCATGCGGGCCACGCCCTGCTGCCAATCAGGCAAGACCAGCTCAAACGCGGCCTGCAGCTTGGCGGTGCTCAGGCGCGAGTTGTTCGGGCGCCGGGCCGGTGTGGGGAAGGCGCTGGTGGGCACGGGGGCGATGCCGTCGGCCGGCGTCTTGAGAGGTACGCCAACACGGCGCGCGTGTTCGATCACGTAGCGGGCGTAGCCATGCCAGGTGGTCTGGCCCGCCGCCACGGCGTGGTACAGGCCCGACAATTCCGGGCGCTGTTGCACGGCGCGGATGGCGTGGGCACTGAGGTCGGCCAGCAGGTCCGCCCCAGTGGGGGCACCGAACTGGTCGTCGATCACGGTCAGGCGTTCGCGCTCTGCAGCCAGGCGCAGCATGGTCTTGGCAAAGTTGCCACCGCGCGCGGCATACACCCAGCTGGTGCGAAAGATCAGGTGTCGCGCACCGCTTTGCTGGATCTGCTGTTCACCTTCAAGCTTGGTGCGGCCGTACACGCTGAGCGGGCCGGTGGCGTCACCCTCTTGCCAGGGGGCATCGCCACTGCCATCAAACACATAGTCGGTGCTGTAGTGGACCAGGGTGGCGCCCAGTTGGGCCGCCTCTCGGGCCAGCACGCCGGGGGCGAGTGCGTTGAGGGTTCGGGCGAGTTCGGGCTCGCTTTCTGCGCGATCGACTGCAGTGTGGGCGGCCGCGTTGACGATGACGTCGGGGCGCAAGGCGCGAACCGTGGCCGCCAACTCGTCAAGCCGGCTGAGGTCACCACAGTGTTCGGTGCTGTGGCGATCCAGCGCCGTGACCCGGCCCAGCGGGCTCAGGGCGCGCTGCAGCTCCCAGCCCAGTTGGCCGTTTTTGCCGAGCAGCAGGATGTGCAGGCTCATGCGGCGCTTTCGCTGGCGTATTGCTTTTGCACCCAGTCACGGTAGGCGCCGCTTTGCACGTGGCTCACCCAGTCTTCATGGCTGAGGTACCACTGCACGGTCTTGCGGATGCCGGACTCAAAGGTCTCGGCCGGCTTCCAGCCCAGTTCGCGCTCAAGCTTGCGGGCATCGATCGCATAGCGGCGGTCGTGACCGGGTCGGTCTTTGACATAGGTGATCTGCTCGCGGTAAGGCTTGCCATCGCTGCGCGGGCGCAGTTCATCGAGCAGCGCACACACGGTGTGTACGATCTCAAGGTTGGGTTTTTCGTTCCAGCCCCCCACGTTGTAGGTCTCACCCACACGCCCGCCCTCGAGCACGCGACGGATCGCGCTGCAGTGGTCTTTCACATAGAGCCAGTCACGCACCTGCTGACCATCGCCGTAGATGGGCAAGGCCTTGCCGGCCAGGGCGTTGACGATCATCAGGGGGATGAGCTTTTCTGGAAAGTGGTAGGGCCCATAGTTGTTGGAGCAGTTGGTGGTCAGCACCGGCAGCCCGTAGGTGTGGTGCCAGGCCCGCACCAGGTGGTCGCTGGCGGCCTTGCTGGCCGAGTAGGGGCTGTTGGGTTCGAACGGGTGGTCTTCGGTGAAGGCCGGGTCGGTGGGCGACAGAGACCCATAGACTTCGTCGGTCGACACGTGCAAAAAGCGGAAGCTGGTCTTTGCCTCGGCCCCCAGACCGTTCCAGTGGCCGCGCACCGATTCGAGCAGGCGCAAAGTACCGACCACATTGGTCTGGATGAAATCCTCGGGGCCGTGGATGGAACGGTCCACGTGCGACTCGGCGGCAAAGTTGATCACGGCCCGGGGCTGATGCACCCGCAGCAGTTCATCGACCAGGGCGCTGTCGCCGATGTCACCGTGCACGAAGTGGTGACGGGCGTCGCCCTCGAGTGATGCAAGGTTCTCGCGGTTGCCCGCGTAGGTCAGCTTGTCGAGGTTGATCACAGGCTCATCGTTCTGAGCCAGCCAATCGAGCACGAAATTGGCGCCAATGAAGCCAGCGCCGCCGGTTACGAGAATCATCTGTCTGCCCTGGATGGAGTCGGCTCAGCCGGAGCCAAAGTCGTGAATTATCTCATTCGGCTACAGAGCTTCATCCAGCACCGTCAATGCGCACGATGCCATTTCCAGGCGATGTTCACGTTTGCACGGGCTAGCAAGATCCCTAGTAGCTGGGCTCGGATCGCTAGGCTAGAGTGGATTCAGGTTCCAAAAAAATACTGGGAGACGACTTCATGGTGAAAAAGGCGCCTCGCAGGACTGCCGAGCGAATCCTCGAAGTCTCGCTCGATCTGTTCAACAAGTTCGGTGAACCCAATGTCTCGACGACTCTGATTTCTGGAGCTTTGGGCATCAGCCCTGGAAACTTGTATTACCACTACCCGGCCAAAGATGAATTGGTCAATGCCTTGTTCGACCGCTACGAGGCCGAGCTTCGGCCACTGTTGCTGAACGCGGTCACGGTCAATGACCTGGAAGGCTCGTGGCTGCTGTTTCAAAGACTTTTTGAACTGAACTGGTCGCATCGCTTTCTTTTCCGCGACCTCAACGATTTGTTGAGTAAGAACCGGCATCTGGAGACCCACTTCCAACAGATACAGATCGAGGTCACAAGTGCGCTGACGAATCTTTTGCAGCGGCTGAGGACGGGCAATGTTCTGCACATGGACGCCAGTCAGGTGTCCATGACAGCATCGAATCTCATGGTGCTGCTCTGCTATTGGTTCAGTTATGTGTATGTGCAAGCACCGCGTCTTGCGGCGAGCACGGAGCAGGGAAAGCTCGATTCAGCGCGTGGAACGCACCAAGCACTGAGCTTGCTCGCCCCTTGGCTTGAGGCTGAAGATCGCCTGCTCCTGCAAGAACTTTCACTGGGCGAGCACTGCGGCCCGCTTCAAGCAACGACCTCTTGAGGAGACACCGATGGCAACCTGGTCACCTTTTCCGCATCCGGGCCTCTTCAATTTCACCGGCGAGTCACTCAAGAAGTCCTGGCCTCGTCTGCATGCGGGCGATGCAGAGCCCTATCCCCAACATCCGCTACTGGAGCAGGCCTGGGTGCACTTCCACAATGGCGACTTCTCTGGTGCGAGGACTTTGGGCCTTGAAGCGGCGGCGTCCGGCGAATCGAATGGCATGACCGTCGCGAACAAAGCGACGTGCGTCTATGCCTGCTACCTGGAAAAAAGCGAGCAGGCTCGGCTGGACCTGTTCATGGATGTCGCCCAGCGTGCCGGCGCCCAAACAGTACATAGCCCTCAAAATCAAAATGGGTGGTTTCTGCAGGCCTATGCGCTTGGCCGATACAGCCAAGCCATCAGTGTGGCCAAAGCCTTGGCTCAGGGCCTGGGCAGCAAGGTCAAGGAGTCTCTGGAGAGGACCCTGCAAATCTGCCCCCAGCATGCAGAAGCGCGCATTGCATTGGGAGCCTTCCACGCCGAAGTGATTGACAAGGTTGGGGCTTTGATTGGCGGCATGACCTACGGTGCGCGCAAAGATGTGAGCCTGCAGCTTCTGGCGGAAGCGCTGCAACAGAATCCGGAGTCAGCAGCCGGCTTGGTTGAGTATGCAAACGCCCTCGTCATGTTGAACGGGGACTCCAGCCATGATCAAGCAAATCAGCTCTACGAACGTGCCGCCAACCTCGTACCAGCGGACGCCAGTGAGTTGCTCTACTGCGACTTGGCCAAAACCGAATTGATGGCGCACTGAACCACCAATCCGCACCAATCAGGCCTGCTCTGCGGGGGGAAACCGCCGTGCGGCGATCTCCAGCAGGCCGTCGAAAATGAGGTTGTCAACCAACTCACACCGAACGGACATGCTGGGCGCCATCTTCCAGCCCGCCCCCCCCGTCATGACACACTGCGGCTCTTGTCCGCAGTGGCTTCTGAGGTGATCGACCATGCGAGCTACTGCCCCCGCGATGGCATATGTCCCGCCACTGGTCAATGCGTCGCTGGTATTGGTTGGAAAGAGCTTGACCTCACCGGTTGGGACATGAAGGCCTGCGGTGCCCGATTCAAGCGCTCTGAGCATGATTCCATGGCCCGGGAGAATCAAACCGCCCAAAAAAACACCCTCAGGATCAATCGCCTCCACCGTCACCGCCGTTCCGACCATGACGACAATCAGAGGCGAGCGCTCGCCGCGGCTCAACATCCGGTGCCGAGCCCCAATCATGGCGACCCAGCGATCTGATCCCAGGCGGGTCGGGTGGTCATAGCCGTTGTGCAGTCCGGCCTCGGCTTGGGTCGAGACCACCCACTTGGGCGGTACATCCCATATTTCCATTTGCTCTTCGACCCGCCGCTTCACCGCCTCGCCCGCAACAATGCACCCCAGCATGCGATCTGGGGGCGTCAATGACGCCCATGCATGGTCGGCCAACTTGTCGACGTTCTCCAAGAACTCAGCGCCTTGCGCCAACACGGCTGCCCCCCGATAAGGGGCCTCATACAGCGCCCATTTCAGGCGTGTGTTTCCGACATCTATAGCAAGGAAGCTCATGGACCCAATTATGGCCACTTTCAGGAATTTGGCTGTCGTGCAATTTACTTAAGGGCACGAGCCACATAGATAGACGCACACCGACCCAGTGAGCAAAGTTGATTGCAAAAACTTCCCATAGCACGTGCAGTTTGAAGCATTGAAGTGATGCCGGCGGGGGTTGCGAAGTCAGCAGGGGCAGCTCAAATTGGGCAGCGTGGGCAGGTTGGCGGATGAGCGTATTGCATTTTCGATTCCGCAAAGACAAAACCCCCGCCAGTTGCCTGGAGGGGGTTTTGAGGGCTGTAAGAGCCTGACGATGACCTACTTTCACACGGGAACCCGCACTATCATCGGCGCGGAGTTGTTTCACTGTCCTGTTCGGGATGGGAAGGAGTGGGACCAACTCGCTATGGTCATCAGGCATAACTTGGTGCTGGGCTGTTGGAGATCAACAGCCTGGCGAATTCATAGAGTTTGGAATCAGTAGCTTTACGCTCAATTTTTTGTATTGCGTCTTGGCA
>NZ_JADZ01000004.1:0-431925 GCF_000518645.1 Curvibacter gracilis ATCC BAA-807
CCAACTCGCCAGTTGATTGGCCTGGGCCGATTGAATGCGGGCGAGGGCCCATTCAGGGATGGGGCCGAAGCGGTGTTCGATGAGCTGGGTCAACGTCCAGGCCACTCCTTCATCGCGCCCCTCTTGTCGTCCTTCCTGTCGTCCTTCCTGGCGTCCTTCTTTGCGGCCTTGTTTCTTTCCTTTTTGCAGCGCCTCTGTGAATAGGCGGCCCATTGTGTCGGCGAGCATGGGGGTTCCTTCCATCAGATCGGGTATCTGGGCAAGTGTGTTGGCGACGCCTTCGCTGAGCTCGGGTGGGGCCTTGCGGCTGATTTGTTCGCGCAGCCAAGCGTTGAGCGTGCGTTGCAGCTCATTTTGCCCTGGGGCCTGCAAAGCGAGTCGGAGGGCCATGATTAGCCGACCAACGGTATCGAGGTCGGGGCTGCGTTCGAGCTGAAACACGGCGTCCACCAGGTTGCGCACCTCGGCAGAGGGTGACAACTGCAGCCGGGCCTCATCGATCAGGTGGTACATCAGCCGGGGCCGAAACCTGGCGAGGCCGGGCAGGCTGGGGCTGAAGCACTGGTTCACATCAATAGGGGCCGTCCAGCGGGCGTGGCCGTTGTAAAGCACCAGGGGGATGAGGGGCGGCAGCTTGCCGTGCTGCAGTTGTTTTTGCTGGATCAGGCTTTGGGCGAAGAGGCTGACGTAGGCCATCATGCGCATGGCCATCCACTTGTCGGGCTTGCTCTGAAACTCCAGCAGCAGATAGACCCATACCCAGCGGGTGCCCACCTTGAGGCGCCACACCATGTCGTTGTGGCGGTGCTGTTCAGATTCACTCACATAGCTGGCGTTGATGCGCTCCAGGGTGTCAAAACGAGCGTTCTTGAGCCAGGGGCCCGGCACAAAGCCCAGCAGCAGGTCGCGCACCATCTGCGGGTGCGAAAACAACTGCTTGTAGCCGCTGTCGTGAGAGGTCTTGGAGGCCATGGCTGGCCATCGTGGGGGGCAGCGGGGCCGTACTGCATTGAGGCTGTCGTGAATTGCCGTGGAGGGCCGCTTTCGGCGGTTGAGTGGGCCATGGGCAGCACGCGCAATGGGCTGTTGCTGATGGTGGCGAGGTGAGCGTGCTGCTGCGCGGGGGAGTACCCGCTGACCCACACCCAAGCTATGGCTGTGGCACTCATTTGATCAATGCCCAGGCGCTGTGTAAGGTGCATTCGACTCGCCTTACGCAGCGCCGCATGATTGATCGCATCTCGGACAGCAAACCCCTGCCGCCGCCCCTCACCTCACCCTCACCACCACCTTCCCCTTCGCCCGCCCAAGCGCCAGATACGCCAAGGCCTCCTGGGCCTGGTCAAAGTCAAACACCTTGTCGATCACGGGCCGGATGTGCCCGGCATCGAGGAGCGCTCCGATTTCTGCCAGTTGCTGCCCATCGGGCCGCACGAACAGAAAGCCGTAATCCACACCGCGTTGGCGGGCCAGCTTCAGGATCTTGCGGCTCATCAGGCTGAAGATGATTTGCAGGATGACGTTGAGCTTTCTCGCCTTGGCAAAGGCCACATCCAGGGGGCCGATGAGCGAGACGATTCGGCCCCCGGGCTTCAGGATGTTCAGTGACTTCTCGATCGCGTCGCCCCTGACGGTGCCCAGCACCGCGTCGTAGCCGCTCAGCAGTTGTTCGAACGACTGCTTTTTGTAGTCGACGATTTCGTCAGCGCCCAGGCTGCGAACCAGTTCGACGTTGCCCGTGCTGACAGTGGTGCCCACCTGGGCGCCCAGGTGGTGGGCCAGCTGGATGGCCAGGGTGCCGATGCCGCCTGAGCCCGCAGGGATGAACACCTTCTGGCCGGCTTGCAGCTTCATGCGCTCTTTCAAGGCCTGCCAGGCCGTGAGCGCCACCATGGGAATGGCCGCGGCCTGCACAAAGTCGAGATTGGGTGGCTTGAGCGCTGCGGCGCTTTCGGGCACGGCGGCCAACTCGGCGAGGCTGCCTTTGCCCGTGTCGAACACGCTGGCATACACCTTGTCACCGGGTTTGAAGCGGGTCACGCGGGGCCCCACCTTGACCACCACGCCGGCCAGATCGCTGCCCAGAATGGCGGGCAGCTCGAAATGCAGCACGGGCTTGAATGTGCCGGTAGGCACCATGTTGTCGATGGGGTTCAGGGCGGCGGCGTGAACTTGAACCAGGATCTCGTCGGGCTGCAGCGTGGGTTGCGCCACATGCGAGAAGCCGATGTCGGGCGATTTGCCGTAGCGTTTGAAGGTGAGGGCTTTCATGGTGGCTGATGGGGCCCCGAAGGTGGGCTGGGGCGCGGCCTCACTCGCGATGCGGTTGGGCTCGGTGGGGTGGTTGGGGTGGGGGTGGGTCATGAAGCCTCTGCCCTCAGTTCGCCAGAAAGGCCAGAGCCTTGGGCACGAAGTCTTCGTGGTACTGAAAAATGCCACCGATGCCCGGCATCGGGGTAGATGATCAATTGCGCATGGGGCAGCCGCTTGGCCAGGTCGTACGAGTTGCTGCTGGGCACCATGCGGTCGTCGTTACCGTTGGCCACCAGCACCGGCTGCTGGATGGCCGAGAGATCGGCCGGCCGCTTCTGGCCCCAGGCGGCCAGGGCCTGCAACTGGGCCACGTAGGCCCCGATGGCGATGTTGGCGTCGCGCTGCTCGGTGCGCTCTTGCAGGCGGGCCAGAAAGGCCTGGCCGGCCTCGATGCCTTTGGCGCTGCGCGTGAAGAACAGGTACTGCTTGGGGTCTTGCCCGGTGAGGGTGGCCCGGATCAGATCGTAGTTGGCCACACCGGCCACGGCGCTGATGCCCCGGCCCCCGGCAGGGCCCGTGCCCGCCAGGATCATCTTGCGAACCCGCTGCGGTGCCTTCAGCGCGATCTCTTGCGAGATCATGCCGCCCATCGAGAAGCCGAACAGATCGACCTGCTGCAAGCCCTTGGCCTCGATGAAGCGGATGGCGTCGTCGGCCATCTGCTCGATGGTGTTGGCCGGGGCGCCGGTGGAGGCACCCACGCCCCGGTTGTCGAAGGCAATGACGTGGTGCCTGGCGGCCAGGCCGTCGACGATGCGCGGGTCCCAGTTGTCGAGCACGGCCGCGAGGTGGGCGAGCAGCAGCACGGGCGTGCCGCCGTTGTGCTGGCCCAGTTCACGGTAGGCAAAGCTCACATCGCCGGCCGTGATCTGTTGCGTGGGCACGGTCTTCCACGTGGGCTGCTGCGCCGGCCGGGCTGCGGTTGGCGTGGCCGGGCTGGGCAGCACTTGTGCTTGTGCTTGCGGCGCCGCCATCACGCTGGTGGTGGCCAGCAGGGCCGACAGCGCCAGTGCTTGGAGGTTTGATTTCAATCGCGGGTGTGACATGGCGCTGTTCCAGGTGGTGGGGGCAGGGGCGAGTACGAGGACAAGGGCCGGCGTGCTCAGGCCTGGGGCTGGTAGCGCTCGGCCGCGCGGGCCTGCCGGATGTCAGACAGCAGCCCTTGGCGGGCGCCGTCCAGCGCAGCCCAGCGCTCGGCCACATGCAGGGGCGGGATGGTGACCAGCTCGCGGCGGTCGTAGCCGATCAGGGCGGCGGTCACCAGTTCGTCCACGTCCATGACCTCGGGCAGGGTATTGACGTCAATGCCGGCACGCTGCCAGATCTCGGTGCGCGTGGCTGCGGGCAGCACGGCTTGCACATAAACCCCCTTGGCAGCCAGCTCCACGTTCAGCCCCTGCGACAGGAACAGCACGAAGGCCTTGGTGGCGCCATACAGCGTCATGGCCAGCTCGGGGGCCAGGCCTACCACCGAGCCGATGTTCACGATGGAGCCGGTGCCAGCCTGCACCAGGCGCGGGGCGAGGGCGGCGGCCAGGCGGGTCAAGGCGGTGGTGTTGAGGGCAATCACCCGCTCGATGTCTTGCGGGCCTTGTTGCAGAAAGTGGCCTGTCTGCGCCATGCCCGCGTTGTTGATCAGGATGCCGATGCGGTTGTCGTCGCGCAGGCGGGCTTCGACCTGGGCCAGGTCGGGCTGCTGGGTGAGGTCGGCCTGCAGCACGTCGACGGCCACCTGGTGCCGCTCGCTCAGCTTGGCGGCCAGCACATCGAGCCGGGGCTTGTCGCGGGCGACCAGAACCAGGTTGTGGCCGCGTTGGGCAAAGCGTTCGGCATAGACCGCGCCGATGCCGCTGGAGGCGCCGGTGATGAGCACGGTGGGGAGGGTGGTAGCGGATGGGGTGGTCATGTGCGAAGGCTCCTGGCAAAGAGGGCCGGGTGGTTTTTGGCCCGGCGGGGTTGGGTTGGCGGTCATGGTTCAGCGCCTGAAAAGGGCTGCCATGGAGCAATGATGACGACCGTAATCTAAAAAGTCAATATTTTGATGATGGTCGACATCAATATAGAATGGCCGCCATGCAGAACCCCCCCAAGGCAGGCCCACGATGAAAGTCTCCAAAGCGCAGGCGCAGGCGAATCGGGCGCGTGTGGTGGAAACCGCGTCTCAGCTGTTTCGTGAGCGGGGGTATGACGGCGTGGGGGTGGCCGATCTGATGGCCGCCGCGGGGTTCACCCATGGCGGCTTCTATAAGCAGTTCGGCTCCAAGACCGACCTGATTGCCGAATCCACGGCTTGCGGCATTGCTCGCACGGTGGCGCTGACCGGCAACGGTGTGGACGCCGCAGAGTTCGTCAGGCAGTACCTGTCGCGCCAGCACCGCGACAGCCGCGGCGCCGGTTGCACCCTGGCGGCCTTGGGTGGGGACGCAGCGCGTCAGCCCGACGAGGTACGAGCCTTGTTTGCGGCGGGCATCGAGAGTTTGGTGGCAGCCCTGAGCCTGGGCAGTGCCGACGATGCCGAGCCCGAGCAGGCCCGCTCATCACGCGCTGCCACCCTCAAGCTGTTGTCGACGGCGGTGGGGGCCCTGATCATGTCGCGGGCCTGCCCCGACGATTCACCGCTGGCCGAAGAAATCCTGACGGCCAGCCGCGACGCCATCCTGGCATCGCTGGGGCCTGTTCAAGCCCCTGATGCCCAAGATGGGGTGGATGCCCAGCAGGGGCCAGATGCATTGAATGCGCCAGGGGCCCCTGAGGCTCCCGAAGCGGCCCCCGTGGCGGCCCCCTGACCGAGCCCGGTCTTGTGCCACCGACTGTGAGATGTGGGGCAGCCAGCGAACCGCCAACCGACTGTGGCCGTCAATCCCGCCCCGCCTGTTCAATCGCCGAGGCGATTGCGTCGGGGTCGGTGAACCACACTTCATGGCTGCCGCTGCACTCGATGTAGCGAAACAAGCCCAGCCGCTCTGACAGCCGAGGGTGCCAGCCCAGGCTCTGCGGCAGTGCGGTGTCCATGCGGCAGTTGACATAGCTCTTGGGCAGCGGGCAGGCGGCCATGGGCTGGCTGAGCGTGATGGGGTCTTGAAACGTCTTGTACGGGTGTGGGTTCAGGCGTTCGAAGGCGCTTGTCGCCAGCGCCAGATCGGCGTCGTTGATGAAGGCCTCGCGCCAGATCGGAAAGGGCAGCATCACGGCGCCACCGCTCTGGGCGGCCACCTGGTCAAAGAGTGCGGTGTAGTGGGGCGGCACCAGGTCGTTCAGGCACTCGCCGGGCTGCGGCACAAAGGCATTGACGTACACCAGCCGTGCGATGCGGTTCGGCCGCAGATCGGCCACGCGTGAGATCACCATGCCGCCGTAGCTGTGGCCCACCAGGCACACGGCGCTCAGCTCGTGTTGGTCCAGGTAGGCCGCCAGCGATTGCGCGGCGTCTTCCAGCCCGGTGGTGCGGCGGTCGTCTGCGGGGCGGTTGCCGGCCAGCGTGGGGCAGTGCACCGTGTGGCCGCGCGTGCGCAGGCGCTGGGCGGTGGCCTCAAGCTCGGCGCCGGTGTGCCAGGCGCCATGGACCAGCACATAGGTGTCGGTGGTCATGGGTTCTCTCCAGGGTTGTTGAACATGCGCCACAGATCGTGGCAGGCCACCCCCGGCGCGGATGGTCTTGGCGTGCCAGGGGGCTGGCCGCTGCGTGCCAGGGGGCTCTTGGCCCAGCGGTGACGGATCAGCGCTCGGTCCGCAAGGCCGAGGGCAGAAGCCCGAGGTGACGGCGGCACAGCCGCGCAAAGTGCGAGGCATCCAACAGGCCCACCCGGCGGCCGATCTCGCTGGCGCTCACGTGGCGCAGGGCCGGGCTGGCGAGCATCTGCCGGGCCACCGCAAGGCGCTCGGCCATGAGCAACTGGGCAAAGGGGGTCTGGGCCGCGGCCAGCGCGCGATGCAGGCTACGCACCGAGCAGCCAAGGTCAGCCGCCACCTGCGCGGCGGTGAGGCCGGGCTCGGCCAGGCGGTCACGCAGCACGCCCTTGGCACGTTCGGCCAGCCCGGCGGGCGTCGGTGTTGGCGGCGTGTCGCCACAGGCCAGTGAGAACAAAGCGCCGAGCTGGTCGGCCAGCAGTTCGGCGGGCAGCGGAGGCGCGCTGGCCATGTTGGGTCGCCAGGGCTGCGCGAATGCGGCAAGCGCCGCGCCCCAGCCTGTGCTGTCGGCGCGAAAAGGCCGTGCAGTATGGGCCTCGGGCTCGGCCACCCAGCGTGCCAGCCAGTCCAGCGGCAATTCCAGCGAGACGGTGCTGGGCCCGGCCGGGAAATCGAAGTGGTACGGCCGACGCGCATCCACCAACACGAAGTCGCCCGGGCGCATCAGCGCTTCGCGACCGTCTTGCGCCACGCGCCAAGCACTGTCGCGGTTGCCCAGCAGATAGGCCACCCGCTGGCCGCCGCGGGCGATGCCGCGCGGGGTGCGCCACACCCGCTGAGCAGCGCCCTGCACCCAGTTCACGCCCACGGGGCCCAGCGGCGCCGAGACCAGCTCGCCATGGAACTGGTGGGCGTCGCCGCTGGCCTCCATGGCCAGAAAGCCCTCGGAAATCGCGGCCACCCAGTAGTCCAGTCGGTGGGCGGCAGGCACGGCGTCCGTGCTCCATCGACGTGGATCGGAAACAGGGGGGAGTTGGCTGATGGACACGCCCGCAGTGTGCGGCGCCGACGCACGCCTGCATAGCGGGATTGCCCGATGAGCAAAAAGCCACCGGGCTGTGAAGCATGCAGTTCGCTACCGGCCAGCGAGGGCCTGGTGGGTTGCAGAACCCGGTATCGACCAACCATCAGTTCGAACGCCTCAGGCAGGATGCTGATCGTCGCGAATGCGCTCCTGAAAGTCGATGTGGCCTCGGTCCTTGGGCTGGTCGTGGGTTTGGCGGGGCGCAACGGCTCCGGCTCGGTGCCTCAATCCAACTGGATCCCGCTGGCCGCCACCAGCCCCTTCCAGCGCTCCTGGTCCTGCAAGACCATCTTGCCCAGGGTGGCGGCGTCTTCGTGGCGCAGGTTGATTTCCATGCGCCGGGCCGCCTCCAGCATGCCCGGGGTGCGCAGGGTGTTGCGGATGTTCTGGCCCAGCTGGCCGAGCACCGCGGCCGGGGTGCGAGCGGGAGCGAACAGGCCGTACCACTCGACCAGTTGCAGCGCGGCCAGGCCGGCTTCGGTGAAGCTCGGGGTGTCGGGCAGGGTCGGCAGTCGGCCCGGGCTGGTGACGGCCAGGATGCGGATGCGGCCGCTGCGATGGAGGTCCAGCAGCGTGGGCAGCGGATTGAAGGTGCAGGCCACCTGCCCAGCCATCAGATCCTGCAGGCCGGGGGCCACGCCGCGGTAGGGCACGTGGGTCAGCGTCAAGCCGGTCTCGCGGGCCATCTGCACCCCCAGAAAGTGGGGGGCACTGCCCAGGCCGGGGGTGGCGTAGGTGGCCTGGGCCGGGTGGGCGCGCGCCCATTGGACGAAAGCCTGCAGGCTGGTGATGCCCGAGGCCCCGTTCACGGCCAGGGCAAAGCAGTGGTCGCCCAGGCAGGCCAGCGGCACCAGGTCTCGCTGGGCATTGAAGAGCGGTGTCTTGTACAGCAGCGGGGCCAGCGTCAGCACGGACGAGGGTGTCAGCAGCAGGCTGCTGCCGTCGGCCACGGCCTGCACCGTGGCTTGCACCGCCAGCTGTCCTGCAGCGCCTGATCGGTTGTCGACGACGTAGACCGAGCCCGGGTCTTGGGATTGGCTGGCCAGCGCCCGGGCCAGGCTGTCGGCCGTGCCTCCCGGTGGAAAGCCGACCAGGAGCTTGCGGATGCTCCGGTCCCCCTGCGCGTGGGCCGCCTGGGTGCCGCCCAACAGGGCGGCCATGATGGTTTGCAGCAGCTGCCGGCGCTGACGTGGAAGTGTGCTCATGGATGGGCTGGGATGGATGAGGTTGAACAAGAGCGCCGCCCCTGCGGCCCTGGGACGCCGCGGGGACTGCTGGCGGGGGCGGTGATCAGAAGCGATGCCGGATGCCCACCGCGAAGCTATGCCCGGTGGCATTGACGAGCACAGGCGTGGCTGCCTGCTGGCGGGTGCGTGTCTGGTCTTGCGAGGCCAGCACGTAGACCTCGGTGCGCGCCGACAGGTAGTGGTCGTAGCCCAGGGTCAGCACCTTGCGCGACACATTGCCGCCGGCGGCAGTGGCGGCCACGGCGGTCGGGGTGTTGCCAGTCGTGCGTGACCCATAGCCCGCCAACCATCGGCCTGCCCCGATGGGCAGGCTTGCGCTCAGGTCCCACACCCGATAACGCACGGCCTGAGGAGCGGCGGCAGTGCCCCGGTTCTGGGTTTGGCCCAGATGCCCAAACACCTTGAGCGGACTGAAGTCGTAACTGGCGGCCCATTGCCAGGCGCGGGTGTCATTGGACGAGGTGCCGTCGGCGAACGTCACCGGGTTGCGGTTCACGCTCTGCCAGGCCAGCGACGAGTTGAAGGCGCCCTGGGCGTAGGCCAGGCGTGCGGCGCTGTTGGGGCCGCCCAGGTTCTGGGAGGCTGCGTAGGCCAGCGAGCCCGACAGCCCGGCGCGCACCGGGCTGTCGTACACCACCGAATTGGCCCATGCGGTACCGCCTGACAGGGGCGAGCCGACAAAGGTCAGCAGGTTGATGGGCGAAAACGTGGTGCTGTCGCCCAAAGCATTGCTGGTGACCGAGTTGGTGAAGAGCAATGTGGTGATGTTGCCCAGGCGCACCCGTCCCAGCCTGGCGTCGCTCAGCCCCAACCAGGCTGCACGCGAGAAGTACGGGTCGGCGGCCACATTGACGGGCGCCGGCAAGGCATCACTGCGGCCGGCCGCACCCGATTCATTGCGGATGAAGGAGGACAGTTCGAAGATGGCTTGACGACCCTCGCCAAGGTCTTCCTGGCCGCGCAAGCCCCAATTGCTCGTCGACAAGCCCCCACTGAGTTGCTTGTTGACGGGCTTGTCGAGCGCATTGACACCCGAGGGACTGGTGACGCTGCCAACGGCGGCATCGATGACGCCAAAAATCTGCACGCCAGAAGCTGGCGCTGTCTGCGCCTGAGCCTGCCAGGGCAAGGCCCCGATCAGGCCCAGCATCAAGGCGGGCGCGAGTTGGGTGGATGGGTTCATGGTTTTGTCTCCTGTTGTTGGTGAAAGGCGCGCACGATCCCCAGCCGGTGCCAACACCGGCTTGATCGCTTGGGTTGAATGGGGGGGCGGGCGCCCGGGGCCGAGCCGCGCCGGGCCCGGCCCGTGTCAGGCCGGGCCGGGAGGCGAGGCCGGCTGGGCCGCCTGCAAACTCTGCAGGGCGCCTTCGGTGCTCAGGGGCTTGCCGGCCGCGGCCCACCAGCCACTGCGCACCTCCTGGACGACGCAGCGGGTCATGGGCCTGAACCCTTCGCCCCCAACATGGACGACCGCCTCGGTGAGGGCCGCCATCAATTCGGGCACCTTGTGCTCGGGCAGGACGCCTTCGAGGATCTTGACTTCAATGAATGGCATGGAATTCCCCTTATAAAACGGTCGCCACAGATTCGAATGGCAGGCGAGGGCCACGGGGCCGCAGAGACTCGCGGTCGCCGTACCCCAGGTTGATGAGGAAGTTGCTGCGGTATCGTCCATCAGGGAAGAATTCCTGATCCAGCGCGGCGTTGTTGAAGCCGCTCATGGGCCCGCAGTCCAGGCCCAGGTGCCGTGCGGCCATGATGAGATAGGCACCCTGCAGACTGCTGTTGCGAAGGGCAGTGCTCTGGGCGAGCGCCGGGTCGTTGGCAAAGCCCAGTGCGGCTTGTGGGGCGTGTGGGAATTGCGTGGGCAAATGGTCGAAGAACCTTGAATCCTGCGCCACGATCACCGTGACAGGGGCCGAATCGACCTTGTCGACGTTGCCGGGGGCCATGCAAGGTCGTAGGCGCGCCTTGGCCTCTGGGCTGTGCACGAAGACGTAGCGAGCCGGCTGTGTGTTCATGGAGGTTGGGCCCCATTTGGCCAATTCGTGGATCTGGTGGAGCAGTGCCTCCGGCACTGCACGGTCCTGAAATCGGGCGTAGGTTCGCGCCGCCAGAAAGGCCTGGTCATGGGCTTGGGTCATGGATGGGTGGTTTGTCTGATTCATGAGGCGGGTGGCTCAGGCTGCGGTGTAGGCCGTCTTGACCGTGGTGTAGAACTCGCTGGCGTAGCTGCCTTGCTCGCGAGCACCCATGCTGGAGGCTTTGCGCCCGCCGAAGGGCACGTGGTAGTCGGCCCCGGCCGTGGGGGTGTTGACCATCACCATGCCCGCCTGAGCATGGCGCTTGAACTGGCTGGCGTGGCGCAGGCTGGTGGTGCAGATACCGCTGGACAGGCCGAAGGCGGTGTCGTTGGCCAGCGCAAGGGCCTGCTCAAGGTCACGCGCCCGCAACACGGTGGCAACCGGTCCGAAGACTTCTTCGCGGTTGATCCGCATCTCTGCGTGGGTATCGGTGAAAAGTGCCGGGGTCAGAAAGAACCCGGGCCTGCCCTGATCGTCGTGCTGTCGGTGCTCGCCACCAAAGGCCAGCGTGGCGGCATCAGCCTTGGCCGAGGCGACGTATCCCATATCGATGGCCAGTTGGCGTTCGTCGACGACAGGGCCGATGTCGACTCCGGGGCTGCGAGCGTCACCCACCTTCAACTGGGTCAGTCGTTCAACGACTGCGGCGACGAAGCGGTCATGGATGCCGTCAGTGACAATCAGCCGGCTGGTGGCCGTGCAACGTTGGCCCGTTGAGTAGTAGGCGCCTTGCACTGCGCAGTTGACGGCCACCGATAGATCAGCATCGTCCAGCACGATCAGGGGGTTCTTGCCACCCATTTCGAGCTGGAATTTGATCCCATGTGCAGCACAGGACTGCGCTATACGCCGGCCGGTGGTTTGCGAGCCTGTGAAGCTGACACCCGCAACCCGGGGGTCTTCGGTCAGGGCTGCGCCCACTTCGGCCCCGCGGCCCATGACCAGGTTGAATGCACCACTCGGCAGGCCGCTGCGCGACAGGATCTCCGCCAGCGCCCAGGCACTGGCAGGCACCAGTTCGGCCGGCTTGAACACCACGCTGTTGCCGAAGGCCAGGGCAGGGGCGATCTTCCAGGCCGGTATGGCGATCGGAAAATTCCAAGGGGTGATCAGCGTCACCACGCCCAGCGGCTCTCGCGTCACCTCGACGGTGATGCCTGGGCGCACCGAGGGGAGCAGGTCACCCCGCAGGCGCAGCGCCTCGCCCGCGAAGAACTTGAATATCTGGCCGGCGCGGGTCACCTCGCCGATGGCCTCGGGCAGTGTCTTGCCTTCTTCGCGCGCCAGCAGATCGCCCAACTCCTGGGTGCGGGCCAGCAACTCAGCACCTACCCGATCCAGCACATCAAAGCGTTGTTGCGGGGTGGATTGGCCCCAGACCGGTGCCGCGGCATAGGCCGCAGCCACGGCCTCGCGGGCTTGGGCGGCGTCTGCCTGGGCGAATTCTCCGATCACATCGCGAAGATCCGAAGGGTTGACGTTGGGCACCGCCCGAACGCCATCGAGCCATTGGCCGCCGATGTAATTGCCTTTCATCCGCGTGCTCCGACGCCCTTCTGGCGGAAGCGTTCCTGCCATTCGGCCAGAGGCATGAAGCTGGGGTCGTCGCGCACCATGGCGTGGGTTTCGCTCAGCAGCGCTTCTTCGGTCTTGTTCAGATCCAGCGGTACGCCATAGGGCTGATTGACGTAGTAGGGCGTGTCCATGTAGACCTCGACCCGGTTGCCTTCAGGGTCGAAGTAATAGACCGACCAGGCATTGCCATGGTTCATGGGTTGGATCTGGGTGGCCCCGAGCGCCTGTGCCTGCTCGCGGTTCCAGCGCAGTTCAGCCAGATCCGGCACGATGAACGAGGCCTGCATGATGGTGCTCACCGGTGACTCTGCCGAGCGACCGCCCGAGAGCACGAACTGGTGGTGCTGATCCTCGGTGGCGCTCATGAAGACCAGCCGATTGCCGAAGTTCTTGCCTATGCCTTCGTCGGTGATGGTGAGGCGAAAGACCCGGGTGTAGAAGTCGACCATTCGATCGACGTCGTAGACGTAGATGCCGAAGTGAGCGGGGGTAGGGCGCGTGACTTTCATGTTCATTCCTTTTGTATGTGGGCGTCTTTGACCAGTTGGGTCCAACGCTTGAGGTCGCCTTGTATCGTGGCCTGCAGTTCGGCCGGGGGGCTGGCACGTACCTCGCCACCTGTGATCTCTTCAAGCCGGGCCCGCACGGCTTCGTCGGTCAAGGCCTTGCGCACATCGAGTTGCAGCCGATCCAGCAAGGGCTTGGGCAGACCTGCAGGCGCCAGCAAGCCGGTCCAGGAGCGCACGTCGAACTGGGCCACGCCCTGTTCTGCGGCCGTGCGCACTTCGGGCATGCCCGGCCAGCGCGATGGCCCGGTGGTGGCCAGGGCCTGCAGCTTTCCGGAGCGGATGTGCTGCACGGCAGCCGTGGGTGCCACCAGCACCAGGTCCACCTCGCCACCCAGCAAGCCGGTCATGGCGGCGCTTTCGCCGCGGTAGGGCACATGAACCATGTTGACGCCGGCCTGCTGGGCCAGCAGAGCGCCCGCCATGTGCTGGCCGGTGCCTACGCCGGCTGAGCCATAGGTCAGCTCGGTGCCCCGGGCGCGGGCCGCCTTGAGGACGTCCTGCAAGCCTGTGTACTTGCTGCCCGCCTGGGCCACGACCAAAAATGGAAACGTGGTCAGGGCCGACACGGGCTGAAAAGACTTCAGCGTGTCGTAGGGCAGGCGGTCGTACAGTGCGCCCGCGATGGCATGGCCCCCTGTGACCAGCAGCAGGGTGTAGCCGTCCGGGCGGGCGCTGGCCACGGTGCCGGCGGCGATGGTGCCGCCGGCCCCCGGCTTGGGTTCGACCACCACGGCCTGGCCCAGGCTCTTGCCCAGCTCGGTGGCCAGGATCCGGGCCACCGCATCGGCGTTGCCGCCAGCGCCAAAGCCATGCAAGAGCTTCACCGGGCGATCGGGGTAGCGGGGTGCCTGGGCCCAGGTGCTCCGGCTCGCCCCCAGGCCAGGTGCCAGGCAGGCAGACGCCAGCGCCAAGCCTGCGCGTCTGCGCGTCAATGTCATGTTTGTCTCCATGTGGGCGGGCCAGGGCCTTATTGCTTGGCCTGTGCCACGGGGTTGCTCAGCACCCCGATGCCTTCGATCTCGACCTCGACCACATCGCCAGGCACCATGAAGCGTGGGGGCTTGCGGCTCCAGCCGACCCCGCCCGGTGTGCCGGTGACGATCACGTCGCCTGGCACCAGGGTGAAGATGGTGGAGGCATAGGCGATCTGCTGCGCGACCGAGAAGATCATGTTGCCGGTGTTCGTGCTTTGCATGCGCTCGCCGTTGAGGCGTGTGCTCAGTTCGAGTGGGCGTGCCGGGTCGATCTCATCGGCGGTGACCATCCAGGGGCCGAAGGCGCCAGTCGATTCGAAGTTCTTGCCCGCGGCAATCGCCTTGGCATGGAACTGCCATTCGCGGATGCTGGCGTCGTTGTAGATGGAGTAGCCGGCCACGTACTCATGCGCCTGCGCCTCGGGGATGTTGCGCCCACTGCGACCGATCACCACGGCCAGTTCGCCTTCCCAATCCAGCGAGTCCGAGCAGTCAGGACGCAGGATGGGTTGGCCGTGGGCCACCTGTGAACGCCAGGTGCGCAGGAAGATCGGGGGGTGGCTCGACAGCTCGCGGTCGAGGCCGGCTGCGACCACCTCTTTGTGGTGGTCGTGGTAGTTGCGGATGGCGCAGATGATCTTCTCGGGCTGGGCGATGACGGGCAGGTACTCGATGGCCGCCAGCGCAATGTCGGCCTTCACCCAGGCCACGTCCTGGCTGAGCTGCGGCAGCCGGCCGGCCGCCAGGTAGGACTGCAGGGTCGGGTACTGCGGGTGCGCGCGGCCCAGGTCTGCGATGTGCTCACCGATCACCACACCCCAGGAGGCAACACCCTGGTACTTGAACGACAAAAGTTTCATGGTCGACTTTCAAAGGCGAAGAAAAACCGTTACAGCCAGCAAGCCCTTCGATTGCCTGCCAGGCCCAGCAGCCTGAGGAAAACCCTTAGATCTGCAATCAACTCATTTGTTAAATCAGCTCGGCGGACTTTATCCAGTAAGAAATGCGCATTCAAACGATTTCTTCTCACTATGTCTTGCGTTTATTGCACTCCGAAAGACAATGGCGCCATGCGAAGAAAAATCCCCAGCACCAGCGCCCTGAGCGCCTTTGAAGCCGCCGCACGCCACTCCAGCTTCACCGAAGCGGCCAATGAACTGGCCCTCACGCAAAGCGCCATCTGCCGCCAGATCGGGGGCTTGGAGGAGTTTCTGGGCGTGAAGCTGTTCCGCCGCACCCGCCGAGGCGTGCTGCTGACCGAGGCGGGCGAGGTCTATCACCGCCAGGTCACGCAACGCCTGGACGATGTGGAACGCGACACCCTGGACCTGATGGCACGCCAAGGCCGGGGCGGGCGCCTGGACCTGGCGGTGGTGCCAACCTTTGGCACCCGTTGGCTGATCCCTCGGTTGGCTGACTTTTCGAAGCGGCACCCCGACATCACCATCAACCTCAGCAGCCGCACACGCCCTTTTCTGTTTGACGACACCCGCATCGATGCCGCCATCTACGCCGGAGATGGCAACTGGCCCGGCGCCACCACCACGTGCCTGATGCAGGAGGCCCTGATCCCGGTCTGCAGCCCCGCGTTGATTGCACCGCGCCGTCAACTCACGCCGCAGGAGCTGGCCCAACTGCCCTTGCTGCAGCAAAGCACCCGGCCTTATGCCTGGCGTCAGTGGTTCGAGTCGGTCGGGCACCTGCCGGGCAATGAGCTGGCCGGCCCCAGCTACGAGCTGTTCTTCATGTCCCTGGAGGCGGCCGCTGTGGGGCTGGGCGTCGCCCTCGTGCCCGAGTACGACCTCGGCAGCGACATCGACTCTGGCCGGCTGATCATCCCGATCCACCATGTCTGCCCGAGTGATCGGGCGTATTACCTGGCCTATCCGGAGCACAAGGCCGAGTCGCCCACGCTCAAGCTGTTCAAGACCTGGCTGGTCGAAGAGACCCGAGACCTGGGCGCAGCCAGCCCACCGGCCGCGAGCGGCCGTGGCCGGGGGGGCGGCGCCGTTGCCCGGCGGGGGTAGGCGTATCGGGGGGGGCGCCAGTCAGTCGCACTGCCCGCCAGCCATGCCTGCCCAGCGATGGCTGATTTCTCCGATGGAGCGCTACCGGCAAGTCTGTGTCGATCCTAGAGTCCTTCGGTCTGGCCTTGCGGGTTTGAAATGCCCAGCTCCCGGCCGGAGAGGTTCACAAAAGACAGGAGACACACTTGAAAAAAATCGCAATCCCGATGGCGCTGTGCGCCCTGGCGCTCGATGCATCCGCGCAGAGTTCGGTCACGCTGTACGGCGTGCTGGACACCACGGTGCAGCGCGCCTCGCAGGGCAGCGCCAGCATCACCCGCGTCTATGGGACGGGCGGAAACCAATACAGCCGGCTGGGCATCCGCGGCACGGAAGACCTGGGGGGTGGCCTGTCGGCCGGCTTCGTGCTGGACGCCGGGCTCAATGTGGCCAGCGGCATCGGTGGGGCGGCCAGCACCGACAACGCCACGGCGGGCACGGCGGGCGGGCTGGTGTTCAACCGTCGTGCTTCGCTCAGCCTGATCTCGCGAGACTGGGGTGAGGTGCGGCTGGGGCGCGGCTTTGTGCCCAGCTACTGGAACCTGATCGTGTTCGACCCCTTCGGCACTGCCGGTGCGGGCGGCATCATCAACACCGCCCAGAGCGCGCTGACCCAGGTGGCGACGGTGCAGACGGCGGTGCGGGCCTCCAACTCGGTGGGCTACTTTCTGCCAGAGCTCAACGGCGTCTACGGCGAGTTGATGAAGGCGGTGAACAACACGCCCTCGACGTCGACCACGCCTGACAACGGCAACTACCAGGGCATTCGCCTCGGCTATGCCCGCGATGCCCTCCATGTGGCCGTGGCCTCGGGGCGCACGGCGCTGGCCAATGGCGCAGTCAGTGCCAGCAATGTGGGGGCCAGCTATGTGATCGGGCCGGTGACCGCCTCGGCGCTCTATTTTGTGGACCGCAAGAATGCCGTGGCCGGCCCCAACCGGTCCAACGGCTGGATGCTGGGAGCCCAGGTCAAGGTGGCCACGGGTTATATCCCGGTGTCGCTTTCCAAGATCTCTGACAACTCGGCCTCGGGGCGTTCGGCCCAGCAACTGGCGGTGGGCTATGTGCACGAGTTGTCCAAGCGAACGGCCGTGTATGGCACGTATTCGCAGATCCGCAACCGCAACGGGGCGGCACTCAGCGGCGGCGGTGTGACAGGGGTGGCCAACGCGACCTGGACCGGCATGGACTTCGGCATCCGGCATTCATTCTGAGCTTGCCAGGGCCGGTTCTGTGACCGGCACCAGGGTTTCATGCGAGCGGGGGCGGGCGCGGCCCACGGCCCCCGGGCCGGTTCGGCCCGATCTGTCGAGATCGGGCCGCTTTTTTTTGCTGGCTCTGTCGCGCCTCAGCCAGGGTCGGCCGCGTTCTGGTTGTAGGCCAGCACGGCGCCCTTGTCCCTGATGATCTTCGAGACCACGCGCAGCGCCTGGGTCAACTGCCCCTGTTTGGGCAGCGCCAGAGTGACGTAGCGCTTCAGGTCGGGGTCGATGATCTTGGCTGCCTGCAATTTGCCTGAGCGCAGTTCCTCCTGCACCGCAAACGGCCCGAGCAGGGCGTACAGCGCATGGTTCTCGGCCAGGATTTCTTTTTGCATGCGCAGCGAGTCGGCCTCGATCTCGGCCTGCAAGGAAAAGCCCTGGCTGCGGGCCGATTCATCGAGGATGGAGCGCCAGTGGGAGGGTCGCCTGGGAAGCACCAGCGGCAAGCCGTTGAGTTGCTGGAACGGGATCGTGCCCGCCTGCGTCAGAGGCAGTCCGGGCCGTGACACCAGGTAGGTGTCTGCCGTGGCCAGCAGGATCTCTTCCTGGCCACGGGGCGGCTCATAGCGGAACAGGATGGCCATGTCCACGGCCCCCGTGTCGAGCATGGCGTCCAGTTCGCCACCCTGGCCCTCACGCACGTTCAGGCGGATCTGCGGGAAAGACCGGCGCAATTCGCTGAACACCTGAGTCATCAGCGGGTGGGCCGCCGACGGCAGGATGCCGATCTTCACATCCCCCATCGGTACGCGGGACAGCTGCTGGAAGTCGGCAAACATCTCCTCGCTGTCGCGGATCCAGATGCGCACGCGGCGCTCCACCGACTCCCCGAATTCGGTCAGCACCACCCCCCGCCCGGTGCGGCGGAACAAGGCGCCGCCGCATTGCTTTTCAAGCTCGCTGACCTGGCGGCTGATGTACGACTGGGCGGTGTGGCGCTGTGCCGCCACCTTGGTCAGGCTGCCGGCCTCGACCACTTCAAGGAAGAGGCGAAAGTCCTGGATGTTCATCGGTGAGTCCCTTGCCTGCTGTGGGGGCCCGGACGCTGGTCCATGGCTTGAAGGGCCGGGGCCTGCGTGAGCCCTGGGCGGGTCGGTGTCTGGCTCGATTCTGCGATCAAGGGTGAGTCTAAAGCCATCACCTGATAGAGATATCTGAAAGACATAAATTGCATCTATCTGGATTTCACGGTGAATCCTACAGTCGGCCGTCATCGATGTACCGCAAGGAGACCCCGTGAAACTCGTGAGCTTTATTCAAGACGGCCAGGCCCTGTATGGCCTGGTTCAAGGTGAGGCCTATGTGGCCCCTTCGGCCGACTTTCTGGCCCGCTACCCTGATCTGAAGGCCGTGCTGGCCGCAAACGCCTTGCCCGAACTGCAGGCGGCGCTGCAAAGCGGTGGCCAACGGGTGGACCCAGCCCAGGTGCAGGCGCAAGCCGTGATCCCGGCGCCGGGCAAGGTCATCTGCGTGGGCCTCAACTACAAGACCCACGTGGCCGAGACCAAGCGCCCCGACAGCGAGCACCCCTCGCTGTTTCTGCGCTTTGCCGACTCCCTGGCAGCCCACGGCGACGAGGTGCTGCGCCCCGAGTTCTCCGAGCGCTTTGACTGGGAGGGCGAGCTGGCCTTTGTGATTGGCAAGGGCGGTCGCCACATCGCGGCAGAAGACGCGTTCGAGCACATCGCCGGCTACACCTGCTTCAACGACGTGAGCGTGCGCGACTGGCAGCGCCACACCCATCAATTCACGCCGGGCAAGAACTTTCCGGGCACCGGCCCGCTGGGCCCGTACCTGCTGACGCGTGACGAAGTGCCCGACGTCACGAAGCTCAGCCTGCAGACCCGCCTCAACGGGCAGGTGGTGCAGAACGCCAGCCTGGCCGACCTGATTTTCGACATCCCCACCATCGTGGCCTACGTCTCGCGTTTCACGCCGCTGTCGCCGGGTGACGTGATCGCCACCGGCACGCCGGGCGGTGTGGGCGATCGGCGCGAACCCCCGCTCTACATGAAGGAGGGCGATGTGGTCGAGGTGGAGATCACCGGTCTGGGCGTGCTGCGCAACCGCATTGGCACCGACCGCTCTGCCCGCTGAACTGGAGACCCCATGACACAAAAACCCCAATTGCGCATTGCCGTCGACATCGGTGGCACCTTCACCGACATGGCCGCCTTTGACGAAGCCAGTGGCCGCCTCTTGTTCGGCAAGGCCTTATCCACCCACGGCGAGCTGGTCACCGGCATCCAGGCCACGATCGACAGCGCCAAGATCGACTGGCGCGATGGTCACCTGTTTCTGCACGGCTCCACCATCGCCATCAACACCCTGCTGGAACGCAATGGCGCCAAGACGGCGCTGCTGATCACCGAAGGCTTTCGCGACATCTATGAGATCGGCCGCGTCAATCGCCCCGACGCCTACAACCTGTTCTTCAACAAGCACCAGCCTCTGGTCAAGCGCTCGCTGCGCTTCGAGGTGGCCGAGCGCCTGCGCGCCGACGGCAGCATCCACAAGCCGCTGGACGAGGCCGCCGTGCGTGAGCTGGCGCGCGATCTCAAGGGCGAAGGCATCGAAGCGGTGGCTGTCCTCTTGCTGCACAGCTACCGCAACCCGGCCCATGAGCAGCGCGTGAAGCAGATCCTGCAAGAAGAGCTGCCGGGCGCCTTTGTCTGCGCCTCGCATGAGCTGAGCCAGGAGTACCGCGAGTTCGAGCGGGTCTCGACCGCCGTGGCCAATGCCTACGTCGGCCCCCGCGTGTCCGAGTACCTGGGCCAGCTTGAAAACCACCTGGGCGAGCAGGGCTTCAAGGGCGATTTCTACATCGTGCAATCCACCGGCGGGCTGTTCCCGGTGGAGCACGCCAAGGTGGGCTGCGTGCGCATGCTCGAGTCGGGGCCGGCCGCCGGGGTGATCGGTGCCCAGGCCATCTGCGCCCAGCTGGGCATGGGCGACGTCATTGCCTTCGACATGGGCGGCACCACGGCCAAGGCCGGTGTCATCAGCGAGGGCCGCCCCCTGACCACGGGCTCGGCCTTGATCGGTGGCTACGAGCGCGCCCTGCCGATCCAGATCCCGATGATGGACATCCATGAGGTGGGCACGGGCGGCGGCTCGATTGCCCGTGTCGAAACCGGCAACGCCCTGCGGGTGGGCCCGCAAAGCGCAGGGTCGATTCCCGGCCCCGTGGCCTATGGGCGTGGGGGCACCGAGCCCACGGTGACCGACGCCAACCTGGTGCTGGGCCGCCTCGACGCGGACAACTTCCTCGGCGGTGAGCTCAAGCTGGACCTGGAAGGCTGCCAGCGCCAGATGCGCGAGCGCATTGCCACCCCCCTGGGGCTGGATGCGACCAAGGCCGCCGACGGCATTCTGCAGATCGCCGTGACCCAGATGTCGCATGCCGTGAAGGCCGTGACGACCGAGCGCGGCCTGGATGCGGGCAGCTTCACCATGGTGGTCTACGGCGGCGCGGGCCCCTTGCACGCCTCGGCGATTGCCCGCGAGATCGGCATCCGCAAGGTCCTGATCCCCTATGCCCCGGGCTACTTCTCGGCCTACGGCATGTTGTTCTCCGACCTGCGCTACGACTATGTGCGCTCGGTGTTCCGCAAGCTCAACGATGTCTCCTTCGACGAGATCGAGGCTGCCTACCAGAAGATGGAAGACGAAGGGCGCGCCGCGCTGGCCCAGTCCGGGGTGCAGGCCGATGGCGTGGTGATCGAACGTGCCGCCGACATGCGCTATGTGGGTCAGGAGCATGCCGTGACGGTGGACCTGCCGCTGGCCTTCTTCGAGGGCAAGGATCGCGCGGCCATCAAGCAGCAGTTCGATCAGCTCCACCAGGTGCGCTACGGCACCTCGGCCCCTCAGGAGCCTGCCGACCTGGTGAGCCTGCGCGTGACCGTGCTGGGCACGATGAAAAAGCCGCCCAAGCACAGCGTGGCGCAAGGCACGGCACGGCCCGAGCCCGCGGCGGTGCGGGCCACCAAGCCGGTCTACTTCCGGTCTTCGGGTTGGGCCGACACGCCGGTGTACCTGCGCGATCGCCTGCTGGCGGGCAATGAGATCGTGGGCCCGGCCCTGATCGAAGAGCACGCCTCCACCACCGTGGTGCAGCCGGGCGACGCGCTGCGCGTCGACGAACTTGGAAACCTGCAAATCGAGATTGGGAGTGATCGGACATGAACACCACAGCTGAGCTCAAGACCGTGGACCCGGTCACCGTCGAAATCATCCGCAACGGCCTGTATGCCGTGACGGAGGAGATGAAGACCAACCTCACCCGCACCGCCTACAACCTCATCATCTACGAGGCGCTGGATTTCACGGTCGGCCTGTTCACCAAGGAGGGCGATACCGTCTCGATCGGGCTGGGTCTGCCGATGTTCATCCGCGGGATGTCCGAGACCGTGAAGGCCAAAATCAGGCACTTCGGTTACGAGAACATCCGGCCCGGCGACATCCTGGTGACCAACGACGCCTACACCACGGGCAGTCACCTGAACCACTTCACGTTCACCATGCCGGTGTTCCACGAGGGCAGGCTGGAGGGCTTCACCTGCTGCATGGCGCATTGGCTGGATGTGGGCGGCACCCTGGGCAATGTGACCACCGATATCTTCAGTGAGGGGATCCAGATCCCCATCATGAAGTACCAGCGCGAAGGCGTGGTCAACCAGGACCTGGTGGACATCATCGCCATGAACGTGCGCCTGGCTGAGCGGGCATTGGGGGACCTGCGAGCCCAGATCACGGCCATCACCACGGGCGAGCGCCGCTATGTGGAGCTGTTGCAACGTTATGGCGCCAGCGCCGTGAACGGTGCGATTGCCCAGATCATGGATTCCAGCGAGGCCGTGGCCCGCCAGAACACCTTGTCGATCCCCGATGGTGTCTACGAGGCCGAATCCTTCATGGACGACGATGGCCTGGAGATCGGCAAGCGCATTCCGATCCGCGTCAAGGTGACGGTGTCTGGCGACGAGATGACGGTGGACCTGTCGGACGTCAGCAAGCAGGTGCGCGGCTTCTACAACTCGGGCTTCACCACCGGCATCGCCTGTGCCCAGGTGGCCTACAAGTGCTTGACCACGCCCACGGATTACCCGGTCAACGATGGCTCGTTCCGCCCGCTCAAGGTCATCATGCCGATGGGCACGGTCATCAGCGCGGAGCGCCCGTACCCGATGCGGGTCTGGATGACCTTCCCGATGACGGTGATCGACACCATCTTCAAGGCACTGGCCCCGGCCATTCCGCATCGCTCGATTGCCGGCCACCATGCCGATCTGGTGTTCCCCAACATCCATGGCATCAGCCCTGAAGATGGGCGCCTGTTCATTGTCGGCATCGGCCCGCTGGGCGGCGGCTGGGGCGCCAAGAGCAAGGAAGACGGCGTCTCGGTCACGGTCTGCATCAATGACGGGGACACCCACAACAGCCCGACCGAACAGCTGGAGGCCAAGTACCCGGTGCTGGTCGAGAAGTACGAGATCCGGCGCGACTCGGGTGGTGCCGGCCAGTACCGGGGCGGCCTGGGGGCCGAGATGGTGGTGCAGGCGCTGTCGCCCTTCACCGTCACCACCCGCATCGACCGTGTGCATTGCAAGCCCTGGGGGCTGGACGGTGGCGGCGACGCCATGGGCAACGGGCTGGCCGTGCGCCACAAGGGCGAGTGGAAGACCGACCACCCCAATGCCAAGATCTTCAACGTGCGCCTGGAGCGTGGCGACGCCTACAAGATGCTGTCAGGCGGTGGTGGCGGCTTCGGCAACCCCCTGGAGCGGGATCTGGAAAGCGTGGCCGAGGACGTGCGCGAAGGCTATGTGAGTGCCGAAGTGGCGCGCCAGGTCTACCGGGTGGCGCTGGATGCGCATGGCCAGGTCGATGCCGAGGCCACCCGCGCCTTGCGCGCGCAGCCAGCTGGCCAGGTGGCGGCCAGCGACCCCGTGGCCTGGGCCGGCCAGTGAGCCTCGCCATGGCCGAAGAGCAGCCCCTGCAGGCGGCCAGGCTGGTCAGCCTGTGGAGCGAGCTGTCGATCCGTCACGTGGCCTTGGGGATGTCCTGCGGCTGCGGGGCGGGGGGCATCAGCCTGCGCCTGGAGGATTTCGAGCTCGACATCGTCGACTACCTCGAGGACGCCGCGCTGCGCAGCGATCTGCCCGTGGTGGCTGCGTACTTCCGCAGCCAGCAGGCGGCAGGTTGGCCGCCTTCACCCCTGCTGTTGCTGCTGCAGCAAGCCAGCGAGGGCATGCTGCCCGCACCGGTGTGCGACTGGGTGCTGCCTCGTGTCGAAAAGACGCTGACCTCGTTCAAGGCGCTGCATGGCGGGGGGGCCGGAACATGAGCGGTCATTTCTCGGCCTTGTTGCAAGCCCAGGCACAGCCTCAGCCTTCGGGGCCCCGGGTGCCGGTCAGCGTGCTCACAGGCTTCCTGGGCAGTGGCAAGACCACGCTGCTGAACCGGCTGCTGTCGTCGGCCGATCTGGCGGGAACGGCCGTCATCGTCAATGAGTTCGGCGAAACCGGCCTGGACCATGAGCTGCTCACGGCCGCCTCGGCCGACGATGTGGTGTTGCTGCCCAATGGCTGCCTCTGCTGTGCCGTGCGGGGTGACCTGGTGAAAGCGCTCGGCACCTTGCTGGACCGCCCCGGCCAGGCGATCCATCGCGTGGTGATCGAGACCAGCGGCCTGGCGGAGCCCGGGCCCATCCTGCGCACCCTGATGATGGACCCCTTGCTGCAACAGCGCTACCGATTGGGCACCGTGCTCTGCACCGTCGATGCCGTGCTGGGCCTGCAAAGCCTGGAGCGGCATCCCGAGGCCCTGGCCCAGTTGGCGGCCGCCGACGAGGTGTGGCTCACCAAGCTCGACTTGCTGGCCGATCCGGGCGCCACAGCCCCCTTGCTGCAATGCCTGGCCCAGCTCAATCCGGCGGCGCGCGTGCGTCAGGCGGGCCGCTCTGACCTGGCCCCCTTGCTTGAGATCTTGCGCCAGCGCCTGTTGGCGGTGGGGCCCGATCCCGCTGCATCAGTCAACCCCAATTTCTACCACCCGGTAGGGGGCGAGGGCGACATGCCAGGCCACCTGGCGGATGTGCAGAGCTTTGTGCTGGTGCGCCATGAGCCGCTGGACCTGGATGGCTTTGCCCAGTGGCTGGATCTGGTGGTGGCGTCGCAAGGCGAGAAGCTGTTGCGCTTCAAGGGCCTGGTTCAGGTCGCGCAGTCGCCCGACACCCCCATGGTGGTCCATGCCGTGCAACACCTGTTCCACCCCCCCGAAACCCTGCCGGCCTGGCCTTCTGAAGACCACAGCACCCGCCTGGTGTTCATCACCCGAGGGCTGGATCGCGAGGTGCTCGAAAGCACCCTCGACGTGATGGCCAGGCGCCGCACCCGGCCCAGACCGGTGTGAACAAGCGGCTTGAACTGATAGCGTGACAAGAATATGGAGACAGAGATGAAGACATCGAGAAGACAGGTGTTGGGCGCCTTGGCGGCCCTGGCCAGCCCGATCGTGGCCCAGGCGGCTGCTTTTCCGGAGCCCGATCGCCTATTGCGCATCGTTGTGCCGTTTGCCGCCGGTGGTGGTGTGGATTCGGCGGCCCGGCTGCTGGCCCACCAACTCGGCAAGCAGCTGGGCCTGCCGGTCATTGTCGAGAACCGCGCCGGCGCCAGTGGCACCCTGGGGGGCAAGTACGTCCAGACCTCGCCCGCCGATGGCTACACCCTGCTGTTTTCGGCCGCCACCCACATCTATGCGCGCCAGGTGCTGAAGAACCCACCCTACGACCCACAGACCGACTTTGCGCCGATCGCCCGGGTCGGCGAAGCCCCCCTGATGCTGGTGATTGCACCTGAGCTGGAAGCCAGAAAGCTGTCAGACGTGTTGGCGGCTGCTCGCGCCAAGCCGGAGGGGTGGACGGCCGGCATCCCCGCCTCCGGCGCCCCCAGTCACCTGGCGACGCTGTTGTTGGCCCGCATGGGGCAGGTCAACTTCACCTATGTGGCCTACAAGGGAACGCAACCGGCCCTGGTGGATGTGGCCGGTGGGCATGTGAACCTGCTGTTGGATTCCATGATTTCCTTGTTGCCCTTGGCCAAGTCGGGCAAGGTGCGGCCGATTGCAGTCACTTCGAGCAAACGCAGCGCATTGGCCCCTGAGGTGCCCACCATGGCCGAGAGCGGTCTGGCCCGGTACGCCTACGCCTCGTGGTACGGCGTCTGGGCGCCCCGTGGCACCGCAGCTGAGCGGGTCTTGGCCTTGAACAAGGCGATCAATGCCGCGGTGGCCGAGATCGGCCGCTCGGGTGGGTTCAGCGCCTTGGGCATCGAGCCTGTCACCGAGACCCCTGAGCAGTTCCAGCGCTATATCGGCTCGGAAATCTCGCAGGGCAGCGAACTTCTGAAGGCTGCTGGATTTAAACCTGAGTGATGTTGACTTTGATGCGGAGCCGGTTGAGGAGGCAGGTCAAGTGATTCGCATCAGCAGCTTCCGTCGATCGAACCTGCTTGCAGCCTTACTCGCTTGCTCGCGGACCCAGGTAAGAGATGATGACGCAGTTGTCGACGCGCTGTTCAGAACCCAGAACCGCCAGATACCGCCCTGAAAACCCGAGAGCAGATTGACTGAGGTGATAACTCGGAGTGTTCGGTCTCAGCGGAGTCTGCTTGGGGCCCGCTTTTTGTTGATCGTTCTCGAGAACTCAACACCACAAAGCAGACGCAGGGCCAGTTACCACTGAGCTTCAGTGCATCAAGGGAGGAATCTCTATGCCGTCGACCCTGGGTCAGATGTCCGAACGCTCCACCACCACCTCACTGATTTGCAGAGCGGGCTGTATGTCCGTGTAATTGGCGATGTCTGCCCTGATCTCCTGTGCGTGAGAGTCTCGGGCTGCCTGGAAAGCTTCGATAGAGGTGCAGATGAAGTCGCATTTGGCCACGTAAATCGGGTCAGTGCCTGCAGCACTACCTGCGATACCCTTGTCTACCGTGTAGTACAGGCATGCGGCGCCGAGTCGCTGTTTCATCATGGGCATGTGCTTCTCGCGGTAGTAAGCATGATCGAATCGCGCACCTGCTACGTACGGATACATGACACTGACTTTGATCATCGCGGTTTCTCCTGTTATCGCATGGTAGTCGCGACCTGGTCACCTCCGGCCGCATTCACTCGATCACATACCCCATCTGCCGCAGCTGCTGCACCACATCGCCCCGTGTACGCGCCACATCGCTGGGCCGGTGGCTGCGCAGTTGTCGCACTTCGGCCTCCGAGTAGGGCGGGGTACCGGGGGGCAGGCTGTCGCCGGCCCATTGGCCCAGCATCCAGTTCATCAGCTGGGCCACCTGGCGGTCATTGAGGGGGGTGTTCATCACGCCCGGCACCTGCACGATCAGGGCGCGGCCCTGGGGCAGGCGCAAAAAATGGCCCAACACGCCTTTCATGCTGGGGATGCCGCGCTGCGGCATGCCGCTCCCGTCGTCCAGGTGGCAGCCCATGCAGTGCAGGCGGTAGTTCAGCGCGGGGGTGCCGGCTGACGCAGGCTGTGCAGCTGAGGCGGGCACCGTGGCCAGCAGGGCCGCGGTGCCCAGCAGCAGTGCGCTGGCCAGCCGGGTGACACCTGGCAGGGGATCAGGGCGCCAGTGCCGCATCGCGTTGCGCCCTCAGGGCCTTGGGGCTGACCGTGCTGGCCCGGGCCTGGGCCAGGTCGGCCGCAGTGAAGGCGGGCACGGCGGCCCGGCCGGCCAGGTCTCGCACGACATGGCTCAGGGCCGCGGCCAGTTCTTCGTCAGACAGCTGGGTTTGTGCCGGCATCACGCTGTTGAAGGTCTGGCCTTCCGACACGATGCGGCCTTGCAGCCCGTGGGTGAGCACCAGCGCCAGGTATTGGCGCATGGCCGGCTGCCCGGCCCGTGCCGCCACCGCGCCGACCAGTGACGGCGCCAGGCCCGGCGCGCCCACCGCCCCGGCCTGGTGGCAGGCCACGCACACCTGCTGGTAGACCGCCTGGCCGTCGGCGGCCAGGGCGCCGGTGCCCAGGGTGCAGGCCAGCAGGGTGGCGGGCAGGGCCAGTTTGGCCAGTGTGGTCCGTTTGGAATGAAACCAGCGCATTCAACTCTCCTTCTCTGCCACGCCGACGATGATCGAGGTGGTGCAGTGGAAGGCCGAGCTGTCGTTGGCCATGCACCAGTTGATGTCGTTGTGCAGGCCCATGCGGTAGCCTGGGCGCTCGCCGATGTTGGTGTTGCACAGGCAGCGGCCACAGGCGCCCCGGCCGCAGCAGTCGTTGTAGCTGATCAGGTAGTCCTTGCCGTCGGCCGGGTTGTGGCAGGTGCCCACCCAGGCCACCTTGGAGGGCGTGGTGCCCGGTGGGCAGCTGGTGGCGCTGCCACCGCAGCACGAGCACAGAAAACCATCCACCCCGCAGTAGCGCCAGTAGTCGCAATCGGTTTCGGTGGGCGGGCCTTTGCGCTTGCTGGCAGCATTGTGTTCGGCAGCCAGGGCCTGGCTGCTGCGGTCAAAGGGCAACACGGGCAGCGTGAAGGCGCTGGCCACCAACACCCGGCTCACTCGCACCAGGGCACTGCGCCGCGAGGTGTGGCTGGCCAGTTGGCGGCTGCGCCGCTCTGCCAGGCGATCAAACCAGTCGAGCAGGCTCATGCGGCCTCCTTGTGCAGCAGCTTCTGGTCAATGAAATCCTGCACCGAGGCCACTTTCAGGTCGCTGGCGGTGAACAGGCTGTCGAGCTGTTCGCGGCTGTTCACCAGGCCCTTGGCGCGCAACACGCCCTGGCTGTCGATCAATACCGCGTAGGGCAGCTTGGCGATGCGCAGGGTCATGCCCAGCTCGTGCGACAGCACGTAGGGGAAGTGGCCCAGGCCAGCCTTCTGGCGGAACACCTCGTGCTCGGGTTGCTCGCCATCCGAGGCCAGCACCACGCGCAGCCAGGGCGCCTCGTCGCGGCGGATGCGCTCGACGATGGGCAGCAGCTTTTTGCACACCGGGCAGGTGGGCGACAGGAAGAACAGCAAGGTGCTGTGCGTTGCGGGGGCACCCAGCTCCAGGGTGCCGCCGCCCAGCTGCGGCAGGCTCAGGCGCGGTGCTGGCGAGCCCACGGCGGGACCCGAATCCATCATCAGGGCGCCCATGGGGGCGATGCGTTCGTACAGGATGCCCACCTGTCGCGACAGGGCCAGCACCACCACCACCAGGGCGATCACGGCGCACCAGGCCAACACGTTGGAGATGATCAGGGTTTCAATCATGGTTGTTCCTCAATTCGGCAAGACGGGGTTGGTTGCTCAACAGTTGGTTGGTGACGGCATACAGGCCGATGGCAAACAGGGCGGCGGCGCAGGCAGCCAGGCCATCGGCCCAGCCCACCGGGCGGGGGGCCAGCGGCGCCAGCGCGGCCAGGCCCAGGCCCAGCAGGGCGGCGTTGCGCCACAGCAGCGCGCCCGACAGCGTGAGGCCGCTGCCGCGGCTGCCGTAGCCACCGCAGCCGCAGTCGATGCTGCGCCCCTGGCGCAGGGCCAGCGCCACGGCGCTGCTGGCCACCCCCAGCACGCCCAGGGCCAGAGCGGCGCCCAGCGGACGGGTGGAGACGGGCAGCAACAGCAGGCCGGCCGCCGCTTCGCTCAAGGCCAGCGCATGTGCCACCGGGCTGACCAGCACGGGCGGCAGCAGGCCGTAGGCCTCGGTGGCCATCACAAAGGCGCTCAGGTCGCGCAGCTTGGTCAGTGCGCCGAACAGCAGCACCAGGGCCAGGCTGGCCGCTGCCGCGTGCGACAGCACCGGGTCCAGCCAGGGGAGGGCGGCGTTGACGGTGTCGAGCATCACTGCACCTCCAGGTAGATCGGGGTCTCGCCCACGGCGTCAAGCCGGCCCAGGGTGGTGCTGCGCTGGGCGCTGGTGCTGCGCGGGTCGAGCGCCAGCAGGTGGTTGCCTGCGCCATCGAGCACAAACAGCCGGGGCGTGGCCGCCGGGCTGAAGACCATGGACACCGCGTTGTGCCCGGGCCAGCGCGCCACGCGGGCCTGCCGCTCCAGATCGAACACCCAGATCTGCTGGGCCGGGTTCTTGTGCGAGCCGTCCACCGCCTTGGCGTGCATGCCCACGAACAGGCGCTGGCGCTCGGGGTCGATGGCAAACAGCTGCATGCCGCCGGGGCGCCAACGTGCTTTTTGCTCGGCCGCGCTCAGCAGCGACCACACCGGCTGCACCTGCACGCCCTCGGGCTTCAGCTGCAGTTGGTGCACCTGGCCGCCGTAGCTCACAAAGTACAGGGTGTTGCCGCTGCGCTCGTAGTGGATGAACACCGGGTCGGTGTCGGCATCAAAAAAGGCCACCGGGGCGCTGCGCGGGCGGGCCTGGCCGGCGTCGTCGAGTTCGATGGTGGCCAAGGTGCCGTCGCCGCACACGGTCGAGAATCGGTTGGGCTGCTCGGGCCAGGGGATCACACCCCAGCAGCCGGGGGTGGGCACCTCGGAGGCCAGCTTGCGCCCTTGCAGGTCGACCACGCTCACGCTGCTGGCGGGGGTGGCGTTCTGCACCAGCAGCCAGCGGCCATCGGCGCTGGGGGCCAGCGTGGCGCGGATGTTCATGGCCTGGGCGTGCTTGGGCGGTATCTCGATCTCGTGCCGGAACACCAGGTCGTCGGTGCCGTACACCTCCACCACATCGCTGCGCTGGCCGCGGTACAGGCGCGGGTAGTAGGTGGTGGCCACATACAGCTCGCGCCGGTCGGGCGACAGCGCCACCTGGCCGGCAAAGCCGGTGCTCATGGCACTGAGGTAGCGCATGCGCTGGCCATCGATCACATGCAGACGGTTGTCGGCAATATGGCTCAAGGTCAAGTCGGCCAGATAGACGCGGTGGGTGGCGTCGGGGTCAAGCTTGGCGATGGTCTGCCGTTCGTTCGGCAGATCCGCCGCCAGGGCGCCTGCAGCCAAGCAGGTGGCCAGACAGCCCGCACCCAGGCGGGCCAGACGGGAGGGTTTCATGCGCAGACCGGTCCTTTCTTCAGAGGCTCAGCCGAGGGGCTGGCGCAGGCTCAGAAGATAGGTCGGGTGCGCGGCGGGGGGTTATCCGGTTTTGGCAAGACTGCGCGGGCACGGTGCCTGCGGGGCTGGGCCGGCCACGGGGTTGGCGCCCTGGCGCCATGGCCCATGGCTTCGGTGCGCCATCCCCATCACGCGATTTGGGCCGAGCATGAATATGCTTTATTCGATCAGTTTCAATCGGGCATTCAAGCAATTCCATTTTGGGTGGGTTGAAAGAGCTCTTCATGCCGTCGGATGAAGCATTATTTTTGAATCCGATGAATCGACTTTGGAAAACAGGCCTGTTTTTGAATCGGGTGCGGTCTGCATCGGTACTTTGAAGGCGGTCTTCAAAGTCTTTCAGAAAATGTGCTGATTCTCCCGCTGGATTTCTTTCAAAATCCGGCCACTGAAGCCAATGCAAGGCAAGGTTTCATTATTCCAAGGAGACAAAGATGTCGATTCCCAGCACGCCAGGCGCGCGCTCCCCCATGCGCCGCCGCTTTCTCAAGACCCTGACGGCGACCACAGCCCTGCTGCCGGGGGCCTTCCTCCGCGCCCAGGGCAGTGCGCTCGATGCGGTCCGGATCATCACCGGATTTGCGGCTGGGGGCACCTCGGACACCCTGTGCCGTCGCCTGGCGACACGTTTGACCGGCAGCTATGGACGCTCGGTGTTCGTCGACAACCGCACAGGTGCCGGCGGCCAGATCGCCATCCAGGCCATGAAGGGTCTGCCTGGCGATGGCTCGGTGATTCTGCAGACGCCGATGTCCATGCTGGGGATCTACCCCCATATTTACAAGAAGCTGCCCTACGAACCCTTGAAGGATTTGTCCCCGGTGTCGATCGGCTGTGTGTTTGATTTTGGCTTTGCCGTGGGCCCGGCGGTGCCGACTTCAGTCACCACAGTGCCTCAATATCTGGCGTGGGCCAAATCCACCAACCATATCGCCTTCGGTTCACCCGCGGCAGGGTCGGTGCCCCATTTCATTGGCGTGTTGCTCGGCAAGCAAGCGGGGGTTGAATTGACCCACATTGCCTACCGTGGAACCCAGCCTGCCATTCTGGACATGATAGGTGGCCAACTGCCCGCCGTGTCGGGCCCGATCGGGGACTTTCTGCCGCACCTCGCAGGCGGCAAGTGCCGCATATTGGCAACGAGTGGCGCCACACACAACCCCTTTGTGAAAAACGTGCCCACCCTCACCGAGCAGGGTTTGAAGGACATGGTGTTTTCCGAGTGGTTTGGCTTGTTTCTGCCCGCCGGCGCCGCGCCGGATGTCGTCCAGCGCGCCAATGCCGCATTGCGCCCTGCGTTGGCCAGCCCTGACATCGTCGACGGCCTGGCCGCCATGGGCTTGCAAGCGGCTTCTTCAAGCGCTGCGGAGCTGGCGGCGCGACTCAAGACGGATTACGAGCGCTGGGGCCCGATCGTCAAGTCCATCAACTTCACGGCTGAATCATGAACCCTCCCAACATCATTGACCGCCTGACCGATGCGCTCGGTGTCTCCGGCGTTCTCACCGGTGAACGCCTGCAGCTTCGGCAGACCCACGACTGGAGCGATGCCAGCGCCGCCCCTCCACGGGCCTTGCTGTTGCCGGCTGACACGGCGCAAGTGGCTGCTGCGCTGCGCATCTGCCACGAGTTCGGCTGTCCGGTGGCGGTCCAAGGCGGGCTGACCGGACTGGCCGGAGGGGCCAACCCGATGGAAGGCGAGATCGCGCTGTCGCTTGCCCGGCTGGACACCATTGAAGACCTGGATTCGGTCGCGGGAACGGTGCTTGTGCAGGCCGGCGTCACGCTGGAGAAGCTGCAGCAAAGCTGCGCTGAGCAGGGCTGGGCCTTTCCGCTCGACCTGGGGGCCCGTGGTTCGTGCCAGTTGGGCGGCAACGCAGCCACCAATGCCGGCGGCAGCCGGGTGCTGCGCTACGGCATGATGCGCAACCTGATACTGGGGCTGGAGGTGGTGATGCCCGATGGCACCGTGCTCACCATGCTCGACCGCGTGATCAAGAACAATGCCGGCTTCGACCTGAAGCAGCTGTTCATCGGCAGTGAGGGCACGCTGGGGGTGATCACCCGCCTGTCTCTGGCGCTGGCGCCACAGCAGTCCGAGCAGTGCACGGTGCTGTGTGGCGTGCCCAGCTTTGATGCCGCACTGCACCTGCTGCGCCATGCAAAGGTCAGCCTGTTGGGCCTCAGCGCCTTTGAAGTGATGTGGCAGGGCTACTTTGAGGCCAGTCTGCAGGCCAAGCGCAGCAAATCGCCACTGAGTGACAGGCATCCGGTCTATGTTCTGGTGGAGTCGGTGGCAGACGCCCGGTCTGGCGCCAGTCAGTCCATGGAGGCCTTTCTTGAGCAGGCCATCGAGGCCGGGCTGGTGGTCGATGCGGTGGTGGCCCAGACCGGCGCGCAGCATGAGGAGCTTTGGGGCATACGAGAAGGCGTGAGCGAGTTGCTCTCGCTGGTCAGGCCCTGCGCCACCTTTGATGTGAGCGTGGCCATCACGCGCATGAACGAGTTGGTCGAACGCCTGCAAGTGGAGTTGTCTGCGGCCCACCCGGATCAGCAACACCTGTTCTTTGGGCATTTGGGTGACGGCAATCTGCACCTGATCAGCGGACCCTACGCCAACCATGCCGATCTGGAGCATGCAGAGAACCTGGTCTATCGCTGCATTGGGGCGTTCGAAGGCAGCATCTCGGCGGAACACGGGATTGGCGTCGTCAAGCGTGACTTCCTGCATCACAGCCGCTCGCCGGCAGAGATCTCGTTGATGCGTCGCCTCAAAGCCATGTTGGACCCCCAGGGCATTCTCAATCCCGGACGGGTGTTTGCCGCAGACAAATAAGACATCGACCCCCCCTTTGACACAGGGCCGGCTCACCCGGAGCCCCCTTCATTTTTCAGGAGAAGACCATGACAGATCAAGACCAAGACGAGACGATCAACCCGATGGGCCTGTGCGGCTTTGAGTTTGTCGAGTTCGCAGCGCCCCAGCCCGGCATTCTGGAACCCATGTTCGAGAAACTCGGTTTTTCGCTGGTCGCTCGGCACCGCTCAAAGAATGTGGTGCTCTACCGCCAGGGGCAGATCAACTTCATCGTCAACCATGAGCCGGGTCATGCGGCCTTCTTTGCCAGCGAGCATGGCCCTTCAGCCTGTGGGCTGGCGTTTCGGGTGCGTGATGCGCACAAGGCGTACAAGCGCGCGCTGGCCTTGGGGGCTCAGCCGGTTGAGATTCCGACCGGCCCGATGGAGCTTCGTTTGCCGGCCATCAAGGGCATCGGGGGGGCGCCGCTGTACCTGATCGATCGCTTCGAGGAGGGCAGGTCCATCTACGATATTGACTTTGAGTTTCTGCCCGGTGTGGACCCGCACCCCACGGGCCATGGCTTCCAGGTGGTGGACCACCTCACGCACAACGTGTACCGGGGTCGCATGGCCTATTGGGCCGACTTCTATTCGAAGCTCTTCAATTTCCGTGAAATCCGCTACTTCGACATCTCAGGCGAGTACACGGGCCTGACGTCCAAGGCCATGACCGCGCCGGACGGCCTCATTCGCATCCCGCTGAATGAAGAGTCACGCCAGGGCGGGGGGCAGATTGAAGAATTCCTGATGCAATTCAACGGCGAGGGGATTCAGCACATCGCCTTGCTGACGGACAACCTGCTGGACTCGATTGACCAGTTGCAAATGGCCGGCATTCCCCTGCTGACCGCGCCCAACGAGATTTACTACGACAACCTGGAGAAGCGTCTGCCCGGTCATGGCCAGGCCGTTGGAGACCTGCAGGCCCGAGGGATCTTGCTGGATGGCAGCACTGAAGGCGGCACCCCCCGCCTGCTGCTGCAGATCTTTTCACAGCCCATGCTCGGGCCCGTGTTCTTTGAATTCATCCAGCGCAAGGGCGACTACCGTGATGGCTTTGGCGAAGGCAACTTCAAGGCCTTGTTCGTATCGATGGAAAAAGACCAGATTCGCCGTGGGGTGCTTGAAGCGGCCCATGCACCGGCACCCTGAATCGCATCTTGAGGGCCATTTCGGGTGTCTGCCCAGGGTGACACCCGGCAGCCCGGTGACAGACAGAAAAGTCCTGGATCGATGACAGTTCTTGGTCGAACACCCCATGTGCAGACGCGATGGGCGACAGCGAATGGAAAAATGCCCAGCCTCCCAGAGGCTGGGCATGGGGCACGGCCACACCATCCATCTAGCCTCGAGTGGCTTGAGCACATGGCACGCCAAAGTCTGGCCAGGGGGCACTGGCGGGTGGCACTGCGTCGAATTCTCATGGCCCAAGTCGCTTGGGGCGAGTTGACGGCCGATCTTGACGACGCACTGAGAATCCATGGGATCAGGTTGTCGAGCTCAGAAATGCGTCAGATGCAAGATGCTGCGGTGCGCTGGTTCCAGATGACCCGCGGTCCATCGGTTCGCATTGGCGATGATTTTCTCCGACGATTCTGAGTTGTCTGCTTTTCAGCGCAAGCGCCAGGCCTTGCCTCATGCGCTAAACCCATGCGGCCCAGTGACGCCCATCAGGCACTGGGCCTGGGGCCCGAGAGGGCCGAAATGATGTGCTCACCAAACCCCGCTGCCGCTGGGGACAAGGTGCGGTCGGCAGGCTGGAACAGCGACATCTCGCGCAGCACGATGGGCGAGGTGATCTCGCGCATCACCAGGCCCAGCGGCAAGGCCAAGGCCTCGACATAGCTGGGTGTGATCGTGTAGCAAAGGCCTGCCGCGGCCAGCCCCAGTGCGCTTGACACGTTGTTCACCACTTGCGATGGCGTGGCCCGCAACGGCACAGGCAGTTGCCGAAAGATGGAGTTCAGGTGAATTTCATAGTCGCGCCCCGCGGCCACCAGGTTTTCCGATGCCAGGTCGCTCCAGGACAGCGAGGCGCGTCGTGCGAACGGATGCCATGGCGCACACCATGCCACCCAGGGGCTAGGGTACAACTCCACCCGTTCGACCTCGGGCCCGACAGGCCGGTCGGGCCCGATCGCCAGATCCACCTCCCGATTGGCCACCTTGAGCACCAACTCTTCCACGGGGCAGTCGACCAGTCGCAGCACCACGTTCGGTTGTATGCGGGCATATTGCGCCATCAGCCTGGGCAGCATGACGCAGGCAACAACCATGGGGGCCGCCACACGGACCAGGCCGCTGGCCTGGTTCTTGATGTCCAAGGCGGCCATTTTCGTCAATGAAAACTGGCGACACAGTGCCTCGGCAGATGGCATGAAGGCCCGACCCGCAGCGGAAAGGTCGACGCGCCGGGTCGTCCGATCAAACACGGTGTATCCCAGCGCGGTCTCCAGCTCATTGATGAGCTGGCTCACAGCGGATGGGGACAGGTGCAGCAATTCTGAGGCTCGGGTGAAGCTGCCCACGGCAGCCACAGCCAGAAAAGCCTCCGTTTGACGAAGTGTGAAATGCATGCCGATATTCTGAAGTCAGACTTCAGAGCGCTTCAGAAAAATGATTGAATCGAAGTCGGATGTATTGAAGAATGACAGGCTGGATTTTCAATCGACATCTTATTCAATTCCAATGCGCACCCTGTTCAAACCCATCATCCATCTGACCTTTCTGGCAGCCCTGGCGGCACCTCTTTCCAGCGTGGTTCATGCCGAAATGGCATTTGTACCCGCCGCTGAGCAGTTAAAGCTCCTCAGCAGCAGTGACAGTCAGCTTGAAGCCAACAAGCGCCTGGTTTTTGATTTTTGGCGTGAGGTTTTTGAAGGGGGTCACATGGAGTTGGCGGAGCGCTATCTTTCAGATGAATATATTCAACATAATCCCAATGTCCAAAGCGGCAGAAGGGCTTTTGTCGATTTTTTCTCGAAAATCAAGAAGCCTCAAACCATCTTGCCAAGCATCCAGGCGCCCTTGATCTCGATGGTTGCCGAGCGTGATTTGGTCATCCTGACTTTTGGCAGGGAGTATCCGGATCCGAAAGACGCCACCCAACGTTATGAGACCACCTGGTTTGACATGTTCCGGATCCGGGATGGAAAAATCGTGGAGCATTGGGATCCGGCGCTGCGCCGCTGATGGCGTGGTCGTCACACGTGCTGATTCAGTCCACGCTGATCTTGGCTTTTTGCGCATAGGCGCGCACCAGCGGCAGTTCCTGACTGACTTTGGCCTCGTAGGCTGAGCCGCGCGCAAATGCGATGTCGATCCCGATCTTCTCCAATTCAACCCGCACGGCAGGCTGAGCCAGAACGTCTGCCAAGGCATTGCTCAGTGCCTGGCGGGCTTCTGGGGGCAAACCGCGCGGGCCCACCAAGGCCAGCCAGGGCACCATCTCATAGTCTGGATAACCCGATTCGGCCATGGTCGGCACTTGTGGCAAGGAGGGGGTGCGTTTGCGCGATGTGACGGCCAGCGCCTTGACCTTGCCCGATTCAACATGGGGCCGTGCAGCCACATTGATATCGAAGCTCAATTCGACCTGGCCACCGATCAGGTCCTGCATCGCGGGTGCGCTGCCTTTGTAGGGCACGTGAACGATGTCCACCCCTGTCATCAGTTTGAACATCTCGCCCGCAAAGTGTGAGCTGGTGCCGTTGCCGAATGAGGCGTAGCTCAGTTTGCCCGGATGGCTCTTGGCGTAGGCCACCAGATCCTTGACGTTGTTGAAGGGCAGCGACGGGTTGGCCAACAGCACCAGGGGTGAGCTGCCGATCAGACCGATGGCCTCAAAGCTTTTGATCGGGTCGTAGGGCAGGCGGCCTTTCAGGCCTGGGTTGATCGTGAACGTGGTGTTCGACGACAGCAGCAAGGTGTAGCCGTCAGCGGGCGCCTGGGCCACGGCTGCGGCGCCAATCGCGGTGCCTGCGCCGCCCTTGTTGTCGATGATGACGGTCTGCTTCAGATTCTGACCCAGTGCATGGGCCAGCAGGCGCCCCAGCGTGTCGGTGGAACCCCCTGCGGGGTAGGGGACGACCATCGTGATGATCTTGCTCGGGAAGCCGGCTGCCAGCACAGGCCAGGGCAGCGCCATGCTCAGGGTGGCGGCCACAATCTGGCGACGTTGCAAAGCTGAGGGCGTGGTGTTCAAGGGGAGTCTCCGTCGATATTGGTTTCGGCAAAAGATACTGACCCGGGTCCAGGCACGCAACTGAATTGAATTCTTGTCCATGTGAGCTTGCGCTCATGTGCTCAGCCCGCACCCACCCCGCTCAGAGGAGCATGGACGAGGCAGGGGCGGCGCGGCCACTGGCCTCGATCAAGCATTCGAGCACCAGGCTCCGTGTGGCATCTTCTTCATCACTTCGCCAGAACACGCGGGTTTCAGATAGCAAGCCCGCCGTGTCGAGTGGCAAGACGGCGATCTTCCCCTCAGCCACCCATTGCTGCGCCATCTGTTGCGGAAAGAGTCCGATCAAACGACCCTCGGCCAGCAAGGTCAGGTTGAACAGCACAGAGGTCGATTCGATGGCCGCAGCGGGAAAGCTCTGTTCATGGCTGGCAAGCAAAGCCGTCAAGGCCCCGTGCGCCGCCGACCCCGACTTGGGGACGATCCAATCGAAACGCATCAAGTCGGACCAGCTCAGCTCGGGGATCTGCGCAAGCTCATGGGTACACCCCACGGCAAGCACCATGGCCTCGTCCATCAGCACCCGGCTGGACAGCCCTTTGCGCGTGATGGGCTGCCACATGCGCACCACGGCGAGGTCGATCTCGCGCTCCTGCAGCCGTTCAAGCAGTTGGTTGGCGGTGTCCTCCTCCAGACAGAAGGCCAGGTTGGGGGCTCGTGCCTTCAGCAAGGCGATGGCTTGGGGCACAGGCCAGGCTGTCGCGGTGGCAACGCTGCCCAGCACAAACCGACCCGTCATGCCGACACGCAACGCCGATATTTCCTTTCGCGTCGATTCGAGCCGCTCGAGGATGTCGATCGCCCGGTGCGCCAGCCGCAGTCCGATGGGGGTGAGCACCGCCGCGTTTCCCTCGCGACGCAGGATCGCTTCGCCCAGCCCGTCCTCGATGTCGGCAATTTGCTTGGAGATCGCCGACTGGGTGACATGAAAAAATTCGGCCACCTTTCGCACCTGCCCCAATCGGCAAAGAGCAGCCAGGGTGCGCAGGTGATTCATGCGCAAGGTGGCGTTGAAAAAACGGTCCATGGGGTCTCGCGACGTGTTCATCCAGAGCTTTCATCGATTTGAAGGGCCAGGCGCGCTTTGGGGCCCAACAGGCCTCGGCATGAGCTCGCGCTCAAGTGCCCGAGACAACAGGTCATTCGACTTGGCTGCCGTTTGGCCCTAACTTCGTGGGCACAAACATGCCGAGCAAGCCCATGACTCCAGTTGGCCGCACCGAGGTCATTCCTTTTTCAAGTTTTACCATGCAAGACACCGAGTTCTTGCGCGCAGAGACAGGGACGCCGGCCATGATCGCAGGGGTTTTGCGCGTGCCTGCAACAGGGCAGGGCAGGGTACCACTCGTGATCCTGTTGCATGGGTCGGGTGGGCCCATCGCCTACGTCGATGCCTGGGCCTTGCGCCTGCATCAATGGGGCTGGGCGACCTTTCTGGTGGACAGCTTCAGTGGCCGTGGCTTGCAGAGCGTGCGGGATCAGCAAGGTGAACTCGGGCGCCTGGTGGGGGTTCTAGACGCCTATCGGGCTTTGGAAACCCTGAGCACACATCCATTGGTGGACCCCGAGCGCATTGTGCTCATGGGGTTTTCTCGTGGAGGGCAGGCTGCCTTGTATGCCGCCATGCGTCGATTCCAGAAAAGACACCTGGGGCAGCAGTTCAAGTTTGCCGGCCATATCGCCTTCTACCCGAACTGCTGCTTTCACTACCTGGAAGACGAAGACCTGGCCGATGCCCCGGTTCTGATCCACCACGGCGAGGCCGATGACTTCAATCCCATCGCCGCAAGCCGCGCATATGTGCAGCGCCTGCAGGCCCACGGGCATCGTGTGGATTTGGTGGCACATGCTGGCGCCCATCACGTGTTTGATTGGCAGGGGTTCACCCCCCCCGTGCAGGCTCCGGAGGCGCAATCTCTGCGCGCCTGCAGCGTCATGGAAACGGCGCCGGGCCAGTTGAAATTTCAGCGCTCGGGTCGCCCGTTCAGCTACGCCGATCCTGAAGTGGTCAAAGGCACCACGGCAGCCTACCACCCCGTGGCTGCCGCTGCGGCATTTGATCATGTGGCTCGTTGGCTGCAGGCCTTCAGCCTCCTGAACGCTTGAGAGACCATCAAAGGGCTTCTCGCAGGCTGTGTGTTGTCACCCTTTTGCCGACTGGGCAGCCCCCTCGGGGGCTGTTGCTCGGGCACGATGGATGACGCGGCGCACTCAGAAGCTTTCCCAGTTGTCGTCTGCCGGGGCAGGCCGGCTGGTCGGGGCCTTGGGGGCCATCGCCAGTGCCTGGGGTTGGCTGGCGCCTGGTGCCTTGGGGGCACTGGCCACCTGTTTCGGAGCAGGGCGCTGACCCAGTGCCTTGGATGCTTGTGCGGCGGGCAGGGCCCGTGGTGGGGTGGGCGCACGTTGCGGGGCAGCGCCGCTGCCGGCCGCGAGCTTGAACACCGCCACGGCCTGCACCAGGTCGTTGGCCTGGCCGCGCAGGCTGTCGGCGGCGGCCGACATCTCTTCGACCAGCGCCGCATTCTGCTGTGTGGTCTGGTCCATCTGGGTGACGGCCTCGCCGATCTGGTTCACGCCCTGGGCCTGTTCGGCGCTGCCGGCCGAGATCTCGGCCATGATGTCGCTCACGCGCTGGATGCTGCCCACCACTTCGCTCATGGTGGCGCCGGCCCGGTCCACCAGGGCCGAGCCGGACTCCACCCGCTCGACGCTGTCCTGGATCAGGCGCCGGATCTCTTTCGAGGCCTCGGCGCTGCGCCCGGCCAGGGTGCGCACCTCGCCGGCCACCACGGCAAAGCCGCGGCCCTGTTCACCGGCCCGGGCGGCTTCCACGGCCGCGTTCAGGGCCAGGATGTTGGTCTGGAAGGCAATGCCGTCGATCACGCCGATGATGTCGGCGATCTTGCGCGAGCTGTCGTTGATGCCCTTCATGGTGTCCACCACCTCGGCCACCACGGCACCACCCTGGCTGGCCACACCGGCGGCGGCCTGTGCCAGCTGGTTGGCCTGGCGAGCGTTCCCGGCGTTGTGGGTGACGGTGGAGCCCAACTCCTCCATCGAGGCGGCAGTCTCTTCGAGGGCACTGGCCTGTTCTTCGGTGCGGCCCGACAGATCGCGGTTGCCCGAGGCGATCTGGGCGCTGGCGGCTGCCACGGCCTCGCTGCCCTGGCGCACGGTGCTCACCACCTGCACCAGGCTGGTCTGCATGCGCTGCACCGCCGCCATGATGCTGTGGGTGTCGCCCGGGCGCAGCGCCACGTTGAAGCTCAGGTCGCCGTCTGCCACGCGCGTCACGGCCTGCGACACCTCGTCGGGCTCGGCACCCAGGGCGCGGGTGATGCTGCGTGCAATCGTCCAGGCCAGCACCAGCCCCAGCACGATGGCGATGCCGGTGATGCCCAGCACCCAGGCAGTGCCCGATGAGACGGCCGCCGTGGCATCGGCCCCTGCGGTTCGGGCCAGTTCCTGTTGCATGGCCACCGAATCGTCCAGCGCCTTGAAGATCAGGTCCTGGCGAGGCGCCACCTTGGTCAGCAGGATCTCGGTCGCGGCCTTGGCGTCTTCGGGCTTGCCGGTCAGGCCCAGCTTGATGGCGGCATCGATGTCGGCGTCGTAGGCCTCGCGGTTGTTCTGGATGATCTTCAGCAGCTCAATGGCGTTGGGCCGCAGCAGCGTCTTGTCGAGCTGTGCCAGCAGCTCCAGGCTGCGTGCCCGCAAGGGTGGGATTCTGTCGGCCTGGGCCTGCGCATCTTTCACGTCTTCGATCAGGGCCACCGTGCGGGTGATGCGGGCAATTGACTGCAGCTTGTCTTTCAACTCGGTGAACTGGCCGACCTTGACCAGGCGGTTGTTGATCAGGGTGTCCAGCTCGGTGGTCAGCAGCGAGAACTTGCTCAGGGCCAGCGCCCCCACCAGCACCAGGCTGATCAGCAATGCACCAAAGCCCAGTGCCAGCCGGGTGGCTACTTTGACCTGATTGAATTGAATGGATCCCATGTAGTTTTCTCTCTCTTTGATAAATGGAGACTGATTCGCCCATTAAAGAGGATTTGTCTGACAACTTGGCCCTATACCCGGGTTGGAGTTGTGGTGATTGGCTTGCTCGATCAACGTGCAGTCAAGCTCCCAATGGCGGTGTGACGGGTGCTTGCCTTCATCGATCTTGGAGCGATTGACTCTGAAACAGAGACAAATCATTGGTGAAACATGTGTTTATCTTGTTTCCGATCGTCAATACAGTTCGTCCATGCCGAGTGGGCGTCGTGCAAAAGAGTGCAATCCACCGGCGGCCATTGACGTAAACCCTTTCAGGAGAAACACCATGTCCCGCACCCACCTTGATCAAACCCCGCTGCAAAACGCTCTCAACCTCGCCGGTCGCGTGCTGCTGGCGGTGCTCTTTCTACCCGCTGGCATCGGCAAGCTGACCGGCTTTGCCGGCACCGTGGGCTACATCAGTTCGGCTGGCCTGCCCCTGCCCAGCGTGGGGGCCGCGCTGGCGCTGACGGTCGAGATCGTGGGCAGCCTGGCCTTGCTGGCCGGCTGGGGCACCCGCTGGGCCGCCCTGGTGCTGGGGCTGTTCACCCTGGCCGCGAGCTTCTTCTTCCACCCGTTCTGGAGCGTGGCCCCTGAGCAGGCCTATGTGACCCAGTTGCTGTTCTTCAAGAACATCGCCGTGGTCGGCGGGCTGCTGGTGCTGGCAGCCCAAGGGGCGGGCGCCTGGAGCCTGGACGCCCGGGCCCGCCGGGGCTGAGCAGCCCCGCGTCTGGACGCATGCCGGGGGTGGCGCGGCACCACCCCGGTCAAGCCTCCGCACTTCTCCCAGGATTCTTGGGATAAAGCTGTGGACAAGCCGTGCCCTGCAGCTGCAAAGTGCTCGTAAGTGCTTGATTTGAAAGGGCTTGGTTTGGGCTGCTCAAAAGTGAGGCAGCCTCCATGCCCCGCCAGCCGGGTGTCTTGCCCCTGGTTCTGTCTTGATGTGGGTCAATTCGCGGCCACAATATCCGGCTACCCTGAACCTCTGAGGTCCATCACCGCGTCCGGCAGCGTGCGCCTCGGTCAGCCGAGGGCTGCGTTTGACAGCCGGGGTCTGAGAACACACCATCCAGGCCCAACGGTACCCAACAGTGGCTCTTCTAGAGAACATCCTTCACCGTCGCCCTCCAGATGCACAGCTGCCAGCCGAACGCTGGCGCCGCGGCGGCATGGTGGCGCTCGGGGTGTTGGCCCTGCTGACCTACATCGGCCTGATGTCCTGGGGGCTCAAGCAATCGCATGATCGTGAGTTCGAACTGGCTCAGCACAGCCAGGAAAACCTGGCCAAGGTGCTGGAGAGCCACGCCGCCGCCACGGTGCAGAAGATCGACACCGTGTTGCTGGCCACCCAGCTCCGTCTGGGCGAGAGCCTGCAGGCAGAGCGCAACGACCCCCGGGCCATCAACGCCGCCCTGGCCAAGTACCTGGGCTTGATCACCGAGTCGCAGAGCCTGCGGGTGGCCAATGCCGAGGGGGCCTTCATCTATGACGCCGCCGGTACCCTGTTCTCTGCCAGCATCCGTGACCGTGACTATTTTTTGAGGAACCAGGCCGATCCCAGCGGGCAACTGGTGATCTCCGATCCGATCTTTGCCCGCATCACCCACAACTGGGTGATCACCCTCAGCCGGCGCATCGATGACCGTGAAGGCCGGTTTGCAGGACTGGTCCAGGCTGCGGTTCGGGCCGATCATTTTCAGGATTTCTACCAGGGCCTGAAGCTGGGGCCGGGCCGCACCGTGGCCTTGCTCGATGACCAGATGCGCCTGGTGGCCCGCTTTCCGGAAGCGCCAGAGCGCCTGGGCCAACCCATCGGCAGCCCCGCGCTGCGAAGCCTGATCGCCGAGCGGCGCACAGAAGCCATCTACTCGGCGCCTTCAGCGGTGGACGGGGTCGAGCGCCTGTTTTCGCTGCGCAAGATCGGCAGCCACCCCTTGTATGTGCTGGTGGGGTGGGAGCACGCCGAGTTCATGGCGAACTGGTACCGCCAGGTGTTCTGGGCCGCCTTGAGTGCGGTGATTCTCGCCCTGGTGCTGCTCGGCTGGGTGCTGGTCTGGCTGCGGACCTATGACGAAGCCCGGCGACTGGCCCGGGGGATGACGGAAGCCTACGAAACCACGGTGCACCGCACGCGGGCCCTGCTCGACAGCCTGCCCGACCCCGCCTGGCTCTCGGACCGCAACAGCCGCATGATTGCCGTGAACCAGTCCTACTGCCGCGCCAGCGGACGGGCCGAGGAGGCGATCGTCGGCCGCTCCGTCGCAGAGATCTGGCCGGCCGAGGTGGCCGCTGAGATGTCCCGGCAGGAGGCCGAAACCCTCAACAGCCTGCAGCAGCGCCGCCGCGAATCGGTGCAGGACATCGCCGACGGCAGCCGGCGCAGCTATGAACACATCTCCACCCCGGTGCTTGACTCCAGCGGGCAATTGGTCGGTGTGGCCGGCGTGGCCCGGGACATCACCCAGATCCGTCGGGACGAGGAGCGCATCCGCGACCTGGCCGCGCACGATGCGCTGACGGCCCTGCCCAACCGGACCCAACTGCATCAGCGCCTGACGCAGGCCCTGGCGCTCACCGTTGGCGAGCAGGCCGGCATTGCGCTGATGTTTCTCGACCTGGATCACTTCAAGAACATCAACGACACCTTGGGCCATGACGTGGGCGATGAGCTGCTCAAGCAGGTGGCACAACGCTTGCGGGCCAACCTGGATGCCCGCGACACGGTCAGCCGCCAGGGCGGTGATGAGTTCATCGTGCTGCTGCAGCAGGCCACCGGGCCGGCCCAGGTGGCCCAGATCGCGCAGCGCCTGATCGAGGTGGTGTCCAAGCCCTTCCAGGTGGGCCGGCATGAGCTGCAGGTCGGGGTGAGCATCGGCATCAGCACCTACCCTGGCGACGGGGTGGACATCGGCTCCCTGCTCAAGAACGCCGACACGGCCATGTACCAGGCCAAGGCCGCTGGTGGCGGGGCCTATCAATTCTTCACCGCGGAGATGAACGCCCACATCATGGTCCGTGTGGCCCTGGAAAACAGCCTGCGCCAGGCCATCCGCAACCAGGAGTTCGAGCTGCACTACCAGCCCCAGGTCGATGGGGCCAGCGGTGAACTGCTGGGCCTGGAAGCCCTGATCCGATGGAACCACCCCGAGCAAGGGCCGATCTCCCCGGCGCGTTTCATCCCGATCGCCGAGGAGGCCTACCTCATCAACCCCATCGGGGAATGGGTGCTGCGCGAGGCCTGCCGCCAGGCCCGTGCCTGGATGGACCAGGGGCTGGCGCCGAGGGTGGTGGCCGTCAATCTCTCGGCGGTGCAGTTCCGACAGCAAAACCTGGTCGACCAGGTGGCCAGGGCCTTGCAGGAGTCAGGCCTGGAGGCCCGGTGGCTTGAGCTTGAGATCACCGAGAGTGCCTTCATCCACAACACCGAGCGCATCATCGAATTGCTGGCCCAGTTGCGCGGGCTCGGGGTCAAGCTGTCGGTGGACGACTTCGGCACGGGCTACTCCAGCCTCGGCTACCTGAAGCGACTGCCCTTTGACAAGATCAAGATCGACCAGTCCTTTGTCCGCGACCTGCCGGGCAGTGCCGACGACGCGGCCATCACCCGGGCCATCATCGGCATCGCCGGCAGCCTGCACAAGGAAGTGATCGCCGAAGGCGTCGAGACCGCCGAGCAGCGCGAGTTCCTGCTGCGCCAGGGTTGCCTCCACATGCAGGGCTACTTCTTTGCCCGCCCCATGCCCGCGCGCGCGCTGGAGGCCTGGCTGCGCGCCGGCAAGGTCGATGTCGAGCCCGTCAGCTTGCAGAGTTGACGGCCGACCTTGGGCTGATAGTGGGCCGATGTGGGGCCGATGTTGGACGGGTCGTGGACGGGGGGGGAGGGCGCCCTCAGGCCTTGGGGCGCAGGTAGGCCGGCCCCCGGGCCTGCAGCTCGGCGCTGCCATAGCGCACGCTGGCGGGGTAGTACTCGGCCGCCAATTGCACCTGGCCGGCCACCTCGTCACCCGCCGTGCTGGCGATGTAGGCCAGCATCAGGTCGATCCCGGCCGATACGCCCGACGATGTCCACACCGTGCCATCCTGCACGTAGCGCTCTTCCAGCACCGTCACATCGCCCAGTGCCCGCAGGCGGTCCAGCGAAGCCCAGTGGGTGGTGGCCTTCTTGCCCGACAACAGGCCGGCCGCATGCAGCACGAACGAGCCGGTGCACACCGACAACATGGCCTGCGCGTGGCGGGCCTGGGCGGCCACAAAATCGAGCAGCACCGGGTTGCTCACCTCGCGGCGCGTACCCTGGCCACCGGGCACCAGCAAGCAGTCCAGCGGCGGGCAGTCGGCAAACGACACATGCGGGTTGATCGACAGGCCCTTGGCACAGCGCACCGGCCCGGGGTTCTGCGCCACGATCAGGCAGGGCGAGGGGCCTTCGGCCACCTTGCTCCACATGGTGAGCATCTCCCACGGGCCCACAAAGTCGAGTTCTTCCACGTCGTCGAAAACCAGGATGCCGAAGTTCATCTTGAAGCCTTTCATGGAATGGGTGGTCGGGGCGGGTGCGCATGCATCCTAACCAACAAGGCATGGGGCCGCCTGAAGCGGGCGGCCTGGCCATCCAAGCCGGGATGGCTTGCTCTGCAAGCAGGTCCATCTGCATTTTGCGAACAAGCATCCGCCTTTTGCTTCGTAGCCGGCGCGCTCCCGCGCATCAAGAATCAGCAGCACAGGCCGGCGAGTGCCACCAATGGTTGGGGGTGCCGTGACCGGCCCTGGATTCTTCAGGAGGCCTCTGCATGTCCACCATCCGTCCCTTGCATGACCGCATCATCATCAAGCGCAGCGAGCCCGAGACCCGCACTGCCAGCGGCATCGTGATCCCCGACTCGGCCGGCGAAAAGCCCGAGCAGGGCGAAGTCCTGGCCGTGGGCCCGGGCCGCCGCAACGAGCAGGGCGAACGCGTGCTGCCCGACGTCAAGAAGGGCGACCGTGTGCTGTTCGGCAAGTACGCCGGCCAGACCGTGAAGCTCGGTGGCGACGAAGTGCTGGTGCTGCGCGAGGAAGACATCCTCGGCGTCATCGAAGCCTGAGCCCGCCCACCACCCTGAACCTCATTCAACCCATCCCACATTCCGGAGCAAATTCAACATGGCAGCAAAACTGGTTCTGTTTGGCGACGACGCACGCGCCAAGATCGTCCGCGGTGTCAACGTCCTGGCCGACGCGGTCAAGGTCACCCTGGGCCCCAAGGGCCGCAACGTGGTGCTCGAGCGCAGCTTCGGCGCCCCCACCGTGACCAAGGACGGTGTCTCGGTGGCCAAAGAGATCGAACTCAAGGACAAGTACGAGAACATCGGCGCTCAGCTGGTGAAGGAAGTGGCCTCGCGCACCAGCGACAACGCCGGTGACGGCACCACCACCGCCACCGTGCTGGCCCAGGCCATCGTGCGCGAAGGCTTCAAGTACGTTGCCGCCGGCCTCAACCCGGCCGACCTCAAGCGCGGCATCGACAAGGCCGTGCTGGCCCTGGTGGCCGAGATCAAGGCCCAGGCCAAGCCCACCACCACCAGCCGCGAGATCGCCCAGGTGGGCGCCATCTCGGCCAACTCCGATTGGGATGTGGGCCAGATCATTGCCGACGCCATCGACAAGGTGGGCAAGGAAGGCGTGATCACCGTCGAAGACGGCAAGTCGCTCAACAACGAGCTCGACGTGGTCGAAGGCCTGCAGTTCGACCGTGGCTACCTCTCGCCCTACTTCATCAACAACCAGGAGCGCCAGGTGGCGGTGCTGGAGCAGCCCTTCATCCTGCTGTTCGACAAGAAGATCAGCAACATCCGCGACCTGCTGCCCACGCTCGAAGCCGTGGCCAAGGCCGGCCGCCCGCTGCTGATCATTGCCGAAGAGGTCGAAGGCGAAGCCCTGGCCACGCTGGTGGTCAATTCGATCCGCGGCATCCTCAAGGTGGTGGCCGTCAAGGCACCGGGCTTTGGTGACCGCCGCAAGGCCATCCTTGAAGACATTGCCATCCTCACGGGCGGCAAGGTGATTGCCGAAGAGGTGGGCCTGACGCTGGAGAAGGTCACCCTGGCCGATCTGGGCCAGGCCCAACGCGTCGAGGTGGGCAAGGAGAACACCACCGTCATCGACGGCGCCGGCGCCGCGGCCGACATCGAAGCCCGCGTGAAGCAGATCCGCGTGCAGATCGACGAAGCCACCAGCGACTACGACCGCGAAAAGCTGCAAGAGCGCGTGGCCAAGCTGGCCGGCGGCGTGGCCGTGATCAAGGTCGGTGCCGCCACCGAGGTCGAACTGAAGGAAAAGAAGGCCCGCGTCGAAGACGCTCTGCACGCCACCCGTGCGGCCGTTGAAGAGGGCGTGGTGCCTGGCGGCGGTGTGGCCCTGCTGCGTGCCAAGCAGGCCGTGCTCAAGGCCGGTGCGCTCAAGGGTGACAACGCCGAGCAGGAAGCCGGCATCAAGCTGGTGCTGCGCGCCATCGAGGAGCCGCTGCGCCAGATCGTCACCAACGCCGGCGAAGAAGCCAGCGTGGTGGTGGCCACCGTGCTCAAGGGCGAAGGCAACCACGGCTACAACGCCGCCAACGGCACCTACGGCGATCTGGTGGAGCAGGGCGTGCTCGACCCGGCCAAGGTCACCCGCACCGCCTTGCAAAACGCAGCCTCGGTGGCCAGCCTGATCCTGACCACCGAAGCCATCGTGGCCGAGGCCCCGAAGGACGACAGCGCTGCCCCGGCCCCGGCCGGTGGCGCAGGCGGCTTTGGCGGTCCAGAGTTCTGACGCTGGGCTGGGTTTTTTCAGCACGCAAGGCCTCGCGGGCAATGCCCGCGGGGCCTTTTTTCATGGGCTTTGGGTGGCCAGGAGGGGCGCAAGGTTGTGCGCTCTGTTCAACCAGGGGGCATGCCGGGGTCATGAGCGCGTTGCTCAGCCAACAGCGATTCAGCAATTTGTCTTTTTATTTACAACCGATTTTTCAGGGATTGCATTTGGTAAGTTGCAATTAATCGGTAATTTTTTATCAAAAAATAAAAAACACAATAAAAACAATGACTTGTCGCTATTTCGAAAATCGTCTATGGATTGGATGATTTCGATGGATAGGCCCGAGTTAATGCCTCGAAACTGACGTGGTCATCAAGACGGGAGCGCCCAACTGGTTGTGTCAACCCTGGCGCGTATCACTTGAATACCTACCAACTAGGGGCCATGAAATGAGTCGGAAAATCAAAGTCGTCACGGTATCGGGCAGCGTTCAGCGTCCATCCAGAACGCTGGTGCTGGTCGAGCAATTGATCGCCGCGCTGGTGGACCAGGTGCCCATCGACCTGCACCTCATCGAGGTCGGCAAGCTGGCCGCCCAACTGGGCCCGGCCCTGTACCGCAGCCAGTTGCCTGAGGCCGTCGAGGCCGAGCTGCAAGCCATCGAATCGGCCGATCTGCTGATCGTGGCCAGCCCGGTGTACCGCGGCTCCTACACCGGTCTGTTCAAGCACCTGTTCGATCTGGTCCAGCAGGACGCGCTGATCGACGTGCCGGTGCTGCTGGCGGCCACCGGCGGCAGCGACCGCCATTCCCTGGTCATCGATCACCAGCTGCGCCCCCTGTTCAGCTTCTTCCAGGCGCGCACCGCCCCCCTGGGCGTCTACGCCAGTGAGCAGGATTTCACGGGCTACGAGGTCTCCAGCGCCGCACTGCGCGAACGCATCGCGCTCGCTGTGGCGCGCGTCATCCCTTTGATCACCGTGCCGGCCGCCAGCACCACGGGGGCCGGTGCGCCCTCCAGCGCTCTGGCGGCGTGACGCGCAGGCCCCCATCACCCGGGCGAACCCGCTCCTGACCTTTTCCATTTTCAACAGGCTCTTCCCATGACCACAGCCAAGAAACGCATCATCCTGAACGCCTTTGACATGACCTGCGTCGGCCACCAGGCAGCCGGCACCTGGCGCCACCCTTCCAGCCAGGCTTCGCGCTACAACGATCTGGAGTACTGGACCAACCTGGCCATCGAGCTTGAACGTGGCGTCTTCGACGCCCTGTTCATCGCCGACGTGGTGGGCGTCTATGACGTGTACCGCGGCTCGGCAGAGGGCGCCCTGCAGGACGCGGCCCAGGTGCCGGTGAACGACCCGTTTGGCGCCATCTCCGCCATGGCGGCCGTCACCCAGCATGTGGGCTTCGGCATCACGGCGGCAGTCACTTTCGAACACCCCTACCTGCTGGCCCGACGCCTGTCCACCCTGGACCACCTGACCAAGGGCCGGGTGGCCTGGAACGTGGTGTCGTCCTACCTGGATTCGGCGGCACGCAACATCGGCCTGGACAAGCAGATTCCCCATGACGAGCGCTATGACCTGGCCGAGGAGTACATGGAGGTCATCTACAAGCTGTGGGAAGGCAGCTGGGAAGAGGGCTCGGTGCTGCGCGACAAGGAGCGTGGCATCTTCACCGACCCCACCAAGGTGCACCCCATCAAGCACGAAGGCAAGTACTACAAGGTGCCGGGCTTCCACCTGACCGAGCCCTCGCCGCAGCGCACACCCGTGATCTTCCAGGCCGGCGCCTCCACGGCCGGCCGGGCCTTTGCCGCCCGCCATGCCGAGGCCATGTTCATCCTGGCCACCAGCCCGGAATCGGCCCGGGTGCTGACCGACAAGATCCGGGCCGAGGTGGCCGCCGCCGGGCGCGAGCCGGATGCGCTCAAGATCTTCACGCTGCTGACCGTCATCACCGGGCCCACCGACGAGGCCGCGCAGCGCAAGCACGAGGAGTACCTCTCTTACGCCAGCCCCACCGGGATGATGGCCTTGTACGGCGGCTGGACCGGCCTGGACTTTGCCTCGCTCGACCCCGACACGCCCCTGAAGGCGGTGGAGAACGACAGCCTGCGCACCACGCTCGAATCCCTGGCGGCCGACGGCAAGGAATGGACCGTGCGCGAGGTGATCCGCCAGCGCTCCATCGGCGGCCTGGGCCCGGTGCTGGTCGGTGGCCCGCAAAAGGTGGCCGACGAGCTGGAGCGCTGGGTGGATGTCGGCGGTGTCGATGGCTTCAACCTGGCCTACGCCATCACCCCCGCCTCGACCACCGACTTCATCGATTTCGTGGTGCCTGAATTGCGCAAGCGGGGTCGCGTGCAGACCGCCTATGCACAGGGCACGCTGCGCGAGAAGCTGCTGGGCGACAAAGACGGCAAGACCCGCGAGTCCCACCCGGCCACGCATTGGCGCCGTCACTACGTCGGCAAAGAGAGCGTCGCCGACGCCAGCGGCCCGGCCGCATCCTGGGCTTGAGCCCTTGCACTGAGGCACACCATGTCCAGCGCCCCCCTGACCCCTGAACGGCCGCCCCATGGGGCGGGCCCGGTGCTTGAGCTGCAAGGCATCGACCTGTCCTTTGGCGGCATCCACGCCCTGCACGGTATAGACCTGAGCGTGGCGGCGGGCGAGATCCGCGCCATCATCGGCCCCAACGGCGCCGGCAAGAGTTCGCTGGTCAATGTGATCAGCGGCCTGTACCGGCCCAGCCGGGGCCAGGTCTGGCTGGCGGGGCATGCCTACGCCCACGTGCCCACCGCGCGCCTGGCCCAGCTGGGCGTGGCGCGCACCTTCCAGAACCTGGCCCTGTTCCGCGGCCTCAGCGTGCGCGACAACATCGCCCTGGGCCGCGTGGAGCACACCCGCTCCACCGTGGCCGAGCAGGTGCTGGGCATCGGGCGGGCGCGCCGCGAGCTGCTCGATGCGCGCGAGCGCGCCGCCGAGGTGATCGACTTCTTCGGCCTGGGCGAGATCCAGCAGCGCCTGGCCGGCACCTTGTCCTATGGCCAGCAAAAGCGGGTCGAGCTGGCCCGTGCCCTGGTGGCCCGGCCGCAACTGCTGCTGCTCGACGAGCCCCTGGCCGGCATGACCGTGAGCGAAAAGGCCCACATGGCCCAGCTGATCCGCGCCGCCCGTGACAAATGGGGCACCACCATCGTGCTGATCGAGCATGACATCGGCATCGTGCTCGGCCTGTCCGACCGCGTGGCGGTGCTGGACTACGGCCGCAAGATCGCCGACGGCACGCCGGCCGAGGTCAGTGCCGACCCCGCCGTGATCGACGCCTACCTGGGCGTGGCCCATGAAGGCGACGAAGCCGAGGCCCCGGCCTCCGAACTGCCCCTGGCGGAGGCTGCGTGATGGACGGCTTTGACTTCTCCTTTTTCGTCGAAGTGCTGATCGGCGGCCTGCTGTCGGGCGTGATGTATTCGCTGGTGGCCATCGGCTTTGTGCTGATCTACAAGACCTCGGGCGTGCTCAACTTTGCCCAGGGCGCCCAGCTGCTGTTCGCTGCGCTGACTTTTGTCAGCCTGACCGAACGCGGCCTGCCCATCGCAGCGGCCTTGCTGATCACATTTGTCGTGATGCTGCTGCTGGGCCTGCTGATCGAACGGACCGTGCTGCGCCCGCTGGTCAACCAACCGCCCATCACGCTGTTCATGGCCACGTTGGGCCTGTCCTATGTCATCGAAGGGGTGGCCCAACTGCTTTGGGGCACCCAGGTGCACGAGCTCAAGCTGGGCATTGCCGACGAGCCACTCGAGTTCGCGGGCGTGCTGGTGTCCAGTTTCGACCTGTTCGCGGCGGGCACCGCAGCGGTGATGGTGGGCCTGTTGTCGGCCTTCTTCCGCTACACCCACATCGGCCTGGGCTTCCGTGCGGTGGCCGACGACACCTTTGCCGCCCTGGCCGTGGGGCTGCGCCTGCCCCGCATCTGGGCGGCGGTGTGGGCTGCGGCCGGCGTGATCGCGCTGGTGGCCGGTCTGCTCTGGGGGGCTCGGCTGGGGGTTCAGTTCTCGCTCTCGCTGGTGGTGCTCAAGGCCTTGCCGGTGCTGGTGCTGGGTGGCTTCGATTCCATCCTGGGCGCCATCGTGGGCGGCCTGATCGTGGGCGCGCTGGAAAAGCTGGCCGAGGTCTACCTGGGCCCCTTTGTGGGCGGCGGCATCGAGGGCTGGTTTGCCTATGTGGCCGCACTGGCCTTCCTGCTGGTCAAACCGGGCGGCCTGTTCGGCCAACGCCTGGTGGAAAGGGCTTGATTCATGAATACCGCCGTTTCTTCCTCTGTCGCCTCCAGCCCGGTGGGCCGTGTGCTGCCCGGCACGCTGTCCAGCCTGCCGCGCTGGCCTGTGTGGGCCACGCCGCTGGCCGGGCTGATCATCGCCTACGGTCTGATCCCCTGGCTGGCCACCGACTACTGGTTTGACGCCATCCTGATCCCCTTCCTGGCGCTGTCGCTGGCGGCGGTCGGCCTCAACCTGCTCACGGGCTATGCAGGCCAGCTCTCGCTGGGCTCGGCTGCCTTCATGGCGGTGGGCGCCTTCGCGGCCTACAACTTCAACCTGCGCCTGCCCGGCCTGCCCCTGCTGGTCAGTGTGGTGCTGGCCGGTCTGGTTGCCACGCTGGTCGGGGTGGCCTTCGGCCTGCCCAGCCTGCGGCTGCGCGGCTTCTACCTCGCGGTGTCCACCCTGGCGGCCCAGTTCTTCGTGCAATGGGCCCTCACCAAGTTCGGCTGGTTCAGCAACAACAATGCCTCGGGCGTGATCGATGCACCCCGCCTGGTCGTGGCCGGCCTGGCGTTCGATACGCCGGTGCTGCGCTACGTGTTTGCCCTGTCCATCGTCAGCGTGTTGACGGCCCTGGTCTGGCGGCTGGTGCACACCCCCACCGGGCACCACTTCATCGCCATCCGCGACAACGAGCTGGCCGCCCGCGTCACCGGCGTGCCGGTGTTGCGCACCAAGCTGCTGGCCTTTGCGATCTCGTCCTTCGTGATCGGCGTGGCGGGCGTGCTGTGGGGCTTTGTCTACCTGCGCACGGTGGAACCCGCGGGCTTCAACCTCGACCGCTCGTTCCAGATCCTGTTCATCATCATCATCGGCGGCCTGTCCACCATCCGGGGCGCCTTCCTGGGCGCGGCCCTCATCGTGGTGTTCCCGCTGCTGCTGTCGCGTCTGGGGCAGTTCCTGTTCGGCGGCTGGTTCGACTCCGGCGTGCTGGACCTGAGCCAGCGCATCGTGCTGGGCCTGGCCATCGTCGGCTTTCTGATCGCCGAACCCCAGGGCCTGGTGGCCTTGTGGAGCCGCGCCCTGGCCCGCACCGGGCGCCTGCTGGCGCGGCGCACCCGGGCCCCGGCCCAGGCCACTTCATGAGCCCGCCGCACCAAGCACCCTCTGCCTTCAACCCTTTCCTGTTTTCTTCATCCAACCCAAGGAGTTTCTTTCTCATGTCCATCCGCAAATCCCTCAAGTTGGCGCTGCTCGCAGGCGCGCTGGCGCTGGGCGCCGTCACGCAGGTGCAGGCCCAGCAACAAGAGCAGTTCTTCCCCTTGCAGAGCTACCGCGTCGGCCCCTATGCGGCAGGCGGCACGGGCTTCTTCGGTGGCTTCATCGACTACCTCAACCTGGTCAACACCCGCGAAGGCGGTGTGGGCGGCGTCAAGCTCACCTGGGAAGAGGGCGAAACCCAGTACGAGGTGGAGCGCGGCGTCGAGGTCTATGAGCGCCTCAAGACCCACCCGGGCATTGCCACCTGGAACCCGCTGTCGGTGGGCATCGCCTACGCCCTGCTCGACCGTGTCACGGCCGACAAGGTGCCCCTGATCACCATCAACCACGGCCGCACCGACACCACCGACGGCCGCGTGTTCAAGTACATCTTCCCGCTGCTGCTCAACCCCTACAGCGAGACCTCGGGCATCGTGAACTACATCGGCTCCAAGGAAGGCAGCCTGGACAAGCTCAAGGGCAAGAAGATCGTGGTGCTGTACCACGGCTCGCCCTACGGCAAGGAGACCATCCCGATCTATGAGCTGCTGGCCAAGAAGTACGGCTTCACCGTGCAGCAGATCGAGGTGCCCCACCCGGGCAACGAGCAGCAGTCGCAGTGGCTGTCCATCCGCCGTGCCAAGCCCGACTACGTGGTGCTGCGTGGCTGGGGCGTGATGAACCCGGTGGCGCTCAAGACTGCGCAGAAGGTGGGCTTCCCGGCCGACCACATCGTGGGCAACGTCTGGTCCAACTCCGAAGAGGACGTGATCCCGGCGGGCGATGCCGCCAAGGGCTATGTGGCCATCACCACCGTGGCCGCCGGCGCCCAGTACCCGGTGATCCAGGACATCACCAAGCAGCTGTATGAGCAAGGCAAGGGCAATCTGCAGGACCACAAGCGCATCGGCAGCGTCTACCACAACCTGGGTGTGCTCAACGGCATCCTGAACGTGGAGGCGATCCGCATCGCCCAGGCCAAGTTCGGCAAGCGCACCCTCACCGGCGACGAAGTGCGCTGGGGCCTGGAGAACCTCAAGATCGACCAGGCCCGTGCCGCGGCCCTGGGTGCCAAGGGCCTGTTCCATTCCATCAACGTGAGCTGGGACAACCACGAGGGCGACGGCCTGGTGGCTTTCCAGCAGTGGGATGGCAGCAAGTGGAAGGTGGTGTCCGACTGGATCGCCCCGGATTGGAAGCTGCTGCGCCCCATCATCGAAAAGTCTTCCCTGGCCTACGCCAAGGAAAAGAACCTCAAGGTTCGCAAGAGCATCGACGACTGACCTCACAGGTGACCTCATGACACAGACCACCCAGACCCCTCACACCCCCAGCATCCTGGGCGCCGAGTACGAGGCCATTGCTGCCAAGTACCGCCCCATCTTCGACCGCATCCGTGCCACCGCGCTGCAGCGCGAGCAGCAGCGCGAACTGGGCGCCGAGCCCATCCGCTGGCTCAAGGAGGCGCGCTTCGGCGCCTTGCGCGTGCCGGTGGCCTTTGGCGGCGACGGCGCCACGCTGCCCCAGCTGTTCCAGATCCTGGTGGAGCTGTCGGAGGCCGACTCCAACATCACCCAGGCGCTGCGCGGGCACTTTGCCTTCGTGGAGGACCGGCTCAACGCACCGCGTGACGCAGCCAACGAGGTTTGGCTGCGCCGCTTTGCGGCCGGCGACCTGGCCGGCAATGCATGGACCGAGGTGGGCGACGTCGCCATCGGCGACGTCATCACCCGGGTCTCGCAGAAGGACGGGCGCTGGGTGGTCAACGGGCGCAAGTTCTACAGCACCGGCAGCATCTTTGCCGACTGGGTCGATCTGTATGCCCGCCGTGACGGCGACAACCTCGACGTCATCGCGGCGGTGCGGGCGCGCCAGCCCGGCGTCACCCACAAGGACGACTGGGACGGCTTCGGCCAGCGCACCACCGGCAGCGGCACCTCGATCTACGAGAACGCCGATGTGGACGAAGAAAACATCTTCCCCTTCGCCAGCCGCTTTAAGTACCAGACGGCCTTCTACCAGCTGTTCCACCTCTCCACCCTGGCCGGCATTGCCCACGCCATCACCCGCGACGCCGCGCAGCAGGTGCGCGACCGCCGCCGCATCTTCAGCACCGGCAATGCCCCCTCGGTGGCACAAGACGTGCAGGTGCAGCAGGTGGTCGGCGAAGTGGCCGCAGCGGCCTATGCCGCCGAAGCCACCGCCGTGCGCGCCGCCTTTGCCGCCCAGCGTGCCTATGACACGCACTGGGCCGGCGACGCCGAGGCCGAGCGCCAGGCCAACATCGAGGCCGAGCTGGAGTCGGCCCAGGGCCAGGTGGTGATCTCCGACCTGGTGCTGCGCGCAGCCACCCAGTTCTTCAATGCCCTGGGCGCCTCGGCGGCCAGCAGCAGCAAGTCGCTGGACCGCCACTGGCGCAACGCCCGCACCGTGGCCTCGCACAACCCGGTGATCTACAAGGCCCGCATCATCGGTGACTGGCGCATCAACGGCACCGAGCCGCCCTATGTCTGGCAGATCGGCGCCGGCCCGGCCAAGGCCTCCCCGTCCGAGCCCGTCAAGGCGGCCTGAAAGGGACGAGCATGAGTGATTCGACACCGCTGCTCAGCATCGCCTCGGTCGAGGTGACCTACCAGAACGCCATCGTGGCCCTGCACGATGTCAGCCTGTCCGTGCGTGCCGGCGAGATCCATGCCTTGCTCGGGGCCAATGGTGCCGGCAAATCCACCACGCTGAAGGCGGTGTCGAACCTGTTGCCCGCCCAGCGCGGCCAGGTCACGGCAGGTCGCATCCATTTCGATGGCCGCGACGTGTCGGGGCTGAGCCCCTCGCAACTGGTGCGCCAGGGCCTGGTCCAGGTGCTGGAGGGGCGGCATTGTTTCCCCAGCCTGTCGATCGAGGAGAACCTCATCACCGGCGCGCTGGGGCGGGGGGCGCGATCTTCCGAGATCGCGGCCGACCTCGAGAAGGTGTATGCGATCTTCCCCAAGCTCAAGGCCCTGCGGCGCAACCCGGCGGGCCTCACCTCGGGCGGCGAGCAGCAGATGGCCGTGATCGGGCGCGCCCTGCTGGCGCGGCCCCGCCTGCTGGTGCTCGATGAGCCCTCCATGGGCCTGGCGCCCCTGGTGGTGCAGGACATCTTCCGCCAGCTGCGCCGACTCAACCAGAGCGAGGGCCTGAGCATTTTGGTGGCCGAGCAGAACTCGGCCGTGGCCCTGCAGTACGCCGACAGCGCCACCGTGCTCGATGCCGGCAACACCGTGCTGAGCGGGCTGGCCCAGGACCTGCGCCAGCGCCAGGACATCCAGCATTTCTATTTCGGCCAGGGTGTAGCCCAGGCCGAGGCGGCATGAACCCGGCCAGACCTGCCGTGCCGCAACTTCCAGCCGGACCCCGCAGCGCGCGGCTGGGGGTCGGCTTTTTTCAGTGAATTCAACAACGCATCATGTCCCAATCCTCCTCCGTGGCCCTGCCCACCGATGTCCTCGTCCAGTCCCTGGCCAAGCTGTTTGCCGAGACCGCCGTCGAGCGCGACGCCCGCGGCGGCACGCCCAAGGCCGAGCGCGATGAGCTGCGCCGCAGCGGGCTGTTGTCGCTGTCCATTCCCAAGGCCTATGGCGGCCAGGGCGCCAACTGGGCCAGCGTGCTGGACACGGTGCGCCAGTTCGCCCAGGTGGACAGCTCGATCGCCCATGTGTATGGCTTTCACCACCTGCTGCTGGCCACGGTGCGCCTGTTTTCCCGCCCCGACCAATGGGAGCCCTGGTACGAGCAGACCGCGCGCAACAACTGGTTCTGGGGCAATGCGCTCAACCCCCTGGACGATCGCACCACGGTGCGCCGCTTCGGCCATTGGGTCGAGTTTTCGGGCAAGAAGAGCTTCTGTTCGGGCGCGCTCGACTCCGAGATCCTGGTCGCCTCGGGGCTGGACGAGCAAAGCCGCAAGCTGCTGATTGCGGCCATTCCCACCGCGCGCGCCGGCATCACCCTCAACGACGACTGGAACAGTTTCGGCCAGCGCCAGACCGACAGCGGCAGCGCCCTGTTCGAGAAGGTGCGGGTGGAAGAAAACGAACTGCTGCTGCAGCCCGGGCCGCTGTCCACGCCACGCTCGGCCCTGCGCCCGCTGCTGGCGCAGCTGATCTTCGTGCACATGTTCCTGGGCCTGGCCGAGGGGGCGTTTGCCGAGGCACGCCACTACACGCTCAATGAGTCGCGAGCCTGGTTCAAGTCACCGGCGGCACGCGCCAGCAAAGACCCCTACACCCTGGCCCATTACGGTGAGTTCCAGGTCGGGCTGGAGAGCGTGCGCCTGCTCGCCCGGCATGCCGTCGCCGTGTTCGACGAGGCCTGGGAGCAGGGCGATGCCCTCGATGCCGCGGGCCGTGGCCGGGTGGCGATCGCCGTGGCCACAGCCAAGGTGGCCTCGACCCGGGTGGGCCTGGAGGTGGCCAGCCGCCTGTTCGAGACCACGGGTGCGCGTGCCACCCATGGTGCGCTGCGCTTTGACCGCTTCTGGCGCAACCTGCGCGTGCAGACCCTGCATGACCCGGTGGACTACAAGCTGCAGGAGATCGGCGACTGGGTGCTCAACGGCGATCTGCCCCAGCCCTCTTTCTATTCCTGAGCGAGCGCAGCCATGGCAACCCTTCCCGTCTGGCCCCCACCTCAGGGCAGCCCCAGCAGTGACCACGATGTGGTCGACTGGATCTTCGAAGACCCGCGCTCCAAGGCCTTGCTGGCCGAGGTCGAGCAGGTGGCGCCCAGCGACGCCAGCGTGCTGATCACGGGCGAGACCGGCACCGGCAAGGAGCTGATCGCCCGCCGCATCCACAGCCGCAGCCCGCGCCGCCACGGCCCCTTCGTGGTGGTGAGCTGTGGTGCCTTCTCCGATGCGCTGGTGGATGCCGAGCTGTTCGGCCATGAGAACGGCGCCTTTGCCGGCGCCTTCGGCTCGCAGCCCGGCTGGTTCGAAGAGGCGCACGGCGGCACCATCTTCCTTGACGAGGTCAACGACCTGCCGCTGTCGGTGCAGAACAAGCTGCTGCGCGTGCTGCAGGAGCGCGAGATCGTGCGCCTGGGCGGGCGCAAGCCGATTCCGGTCGACCTGCGCATCCTGGCCGCCACCACCGTCGACCTGCAGGAGCTGGTGGCGCAAAAGCGCTTCCGCAAGGACCTGTACTACCGCCTCAACGTGGTCAGCCTCAATGTGCTCACGCTCAAGGAACGGCCGGGCGACATCGTGCCCCTGGCGCGCTACTTCATCGACCACTACAGCCGACGCCTGGGCTACCCGCGGGTGGCCCTGAGCCCTGAGGCCGAACGGCTGCTGGTCGAGTGCGCCTGGAGCGGCAATGTGCGCGAGCTGGAAAACGTGATCCACCGCACCCTGCTCCTCAGCGAAGGGCGCGAGCTCGATGCCGGCAGCCTGCGCCTGGCCAACCGCAGCCACGCCCCAGCGCCCGAGCCCACCCCGGCACCCTTGCAGGCCACCACCCCGGCACCATTGCAGGCACCTTTGCATGCGCTGCCGCAGCCCCACATCCCCGAGTTGGTGGAGCGCCAGCAGGAGGCCTCGCGGCTGCAAGCCGCGATACGCCAGCTGTGCGAGACCGGTGTGCTCGACGTCTACCAGGTGGTCGAGGACGCGCTGTTCCGCGAGGTCTTCCGCTACTGCCATTACAGCCAGAGCGACGCCGCCCGCGTGCTGGGCGTGAGCCGCAACATCGTGCGGGCCCGCCTCATCCGCCTGGGTGAGGTGGGGGCGCCGCGCAAAACCTCGGAATCCGATGACGATTCCTCCAAGGACTTCACATGAGTTTGAACATCTTCTGGTTCCTGCCCACCTCGGGCGACACCCGCTATCTGGGCAAATCCGATTTCGGGCGCGCGCCCACGGCGGCCTACCTGCGCCAGATCGCGGTCACGGCCGAGAACCTGGGCTACGACGGCCTGCTGATCCCCACCGGCAGCTCCTGCCTGGACCCCTGGGTGGTGGCCGCCGGCCTGGCCCCCGTGACCCAGCGCATCAAGCTGCTGGTGGCCCTGCGCACCTCGCTGGGCAACCCCACCGCCTCGGCCCGTCAGGCCGCCTCGCTGGACCAGGCTCTGGGCCCGGGCCGGCTGCTGCTCAACGTGGTGCCCGGCGGCGACGCGGCCGAGCTGGAGGCCGACGGCATCTTCTATGACCACGACGCCCGCTACGCCGCAGGCGACGAGTTCCTCACCATCTGGCGCCGCGTGCTGCAGGGTGAGCAGGTCGACTTCGAAGGCCGCTACCTGCGTGTGCGCGGCGCCCGCAACTTCCATGCGCCCGTCAGCCAGCCGCACCCGGCGCTGTACTTCGGCGGCTCGTCGCCGGCAGCCCACGAACTGGCGGCCAAGCACGTGGACGCCTACCTCACCTGGGGCGAGCCACCGGCTGCCGTGGCCGAGAAAATCGCCGACGTGCGCGAGCGGGCCGCGCGCCATGGCCGCACGGTGCGCTTTGGCGTGCGCCTGCACGTCATCGTGCGCGAGACCAGCGCCGAGGCCTGGGCCGCGGCCGACCGCCTGATCAGCCACCTGAGTGATGAAGACATCGCCGCCGCCCAGCGCAACTACGCCAGCATGGACTCGGTGGGCCAGCGCCGCATGGCCGAGCTGCACGGCGGGCGCCGTGACCGGCTGGTGGTGGGCCCCAACCTCTGGGCCGGCGTGGGCCTGGTGCGTGGCGGTGCGGGCACCGCCCTGGTGGGCAACCCGCAAGAGGTGCTGGCGCGCCTGCAGGAGTACGCCGACCTGGGCGTGGACAGCTTTGTGCTGTCGGGCTACCCCCACCTCGAAGAGGCGATCCGCTTTGCCGAGCTGGTGTTTCCGCTGTTGCCCGGCAAGGCACCTGTCACCCTGCGGGACCAGGCTGTGACCGGGGGCGTTTTTGACAACCGTGCCCAGGGCGAGGCCTTGTCTGGCGCCCAAGCCCCTCAGCCTGTCGGGAGTGCGGCATGACCCCAGCATCAGCCAACCAGAGCACCATCCAGAGCGCCACCCGCGTGCACGCCAGCGGCCACCGCGTCATCGACATGCGTTGCCGCCCCGCCTACCTGCATGATTTCTTCGGCAAGACCCCGGGTTCGCCGGGCGAGGATTTGGCGCGCTGGCTCAACCGCCGCGTCGGCACCCGGGGCGACGATGCGCATTTCGTGCGCTCGCGCACCCCCCAGGGCTTTCTGGACGAGGTGCGCGACGCCGGCCTGGCCCATGCGGTGGTGGTCGGGCGCCACACGCCCGGGCAGCACCTGCCCAACGACACCATCCACGGCATCGTGCACGGCCACCCCGAGCTGATCGGCATCGGCGCGGTGGACCCGGTGCTGCAAGGCAGCGAGGCTGCCCTGGCCGAGGTGGAGCGCGCCGTGCGCAGCCTGGGCCTGGCCGGTATCGACCTGGAGCCCGGCTTTGGCGAGCCCGCACGCCACCCGGACGACCCGGTGTACTTTCCGGTCTACGAGCTGGCCCAGCAGCTGGGGGTGCCCGTGTTTCTCATGAGCGGGCCCACCACCCCCGATCTGCGCTACAACGACCCGGCCCCGCTGGCCCGCGTGGCCCAGGCCTTTCCGCGCCTGCCCTTGGTGGTCTACCACGGCTATTGGCCCCAGGTGCAGCAGGCCATCGGTGTGGCCTTCCGCTACGACAACGTGTTTCTGGTGCCCGACATGTACCTGTTCCAGCCCGGCAGCCAGGCCTATGTCGAGGCCGCCAACGGCTTTCTGGGCGACCAGCTGCTGTTCGGCTCGTCCTACCCCTTCCGGCCCATCGGCCAGACCGTGGACGACTTTCTGGCGCTGGGCTTCAAACCCTCGGTGCTCGACCGGCTGCTGTACGGCAACGCGGCAGCGCTGCTGGGCCTGGGCTGAGGGCCTTGCCACAGCGGCGTGCCGGGCCTTGTGGCGGCTCATATGCATATCGGAAAAACCGGCTTGGTGGCTGAGGGCGGGCTCCCTAGACTGGCGCTCCTTTCAACCCTTACCGAGTGAGCCCGCCCATGCGTCGTCAGCTGTTCCGCCAAGTCCTGTCCCTGCTGCTGGCCTGCACCGCCTTGTCCGGTGCGGCCGCCCATGCCGAGGCGGTGCCCGATGAGGTGCGCTTTGCCTATGCAGGCGGGCCGCGGGTGTGGATTCTGGGCAAGATCGACGGCGCCTTCGACAAGGCCTTCGGCGCCCGGGTCAAGTGGGTGCCCTTTGCCTCGGGCGCCGACGTGCTGACCCTGTTTGCCGCCAAAGAGATCGACATCGCCCGCTTCGGCTCCAGCCCGGCCGCGGCCGGCATCGCCCGCAAGCTGCCGATCGAGGTGATCGGCGTGCCCGAAGTGATCGCCACCAGCGAACGCCTGATCGCCCGCCAGGGCATTGCCAGCCTGAAGGACCTGGAAGGCCGCGCCGTGGCCTACCCGGCCAACTCGACCGCGCAGTACGCCTTCGAGGTGGCGGTGAAGCTGGCCAAGGTCGACCGCAGCAAGATCCGCACGGTCACGCTCAAGCCGGCCGAGATCGTGTCGGCCTGGAAGCGCGGCGACATCGATGCCGCCTATGTCTGGGGCCCCTTCACCCAGGAGCTGGAGGCCGGTGGCGGCAAGGAGATCTTCGCCACCCGTGACCTGCAGAAAGACGGCGTGCTGATCTTCAACAACTTCGTGGTGCGCAAGGAGTTCGCCGACAAGTACCCCGAGCTGGTGGTGAAGTTCCTGCGCGTGTTCCAGGACAAGGTCGACCAGTACAAGAAAGACCCCGAAGGCTCGGCCGCAGCCATCGCCAAGCACCTCGACATCCCGCTGGAGACGGCCCGCAGCACGCTCGCCGGCCTGCAATACCCCTCGCTGGCCGAGCAGCTGACCCCGGCCTACATCGGCCATGACGCCAGCAAGGCCAACTCGCGCATCGCCCGGGCCTACAAGGACACGGCCAACTTCCTGGCCGAGATCGGCGAAGTGCGCCGTGGCGACATCCCGGACAGCTACGCGCCCTACCTCAACACCCAGTACCTGCAGCGCGCTGCGGCCGGCAAGTGAGCCTGGAATCACTGTCCGCTGGGCCTGCCTTGCCCGAGCAGGCCGGCCGCACCCGTCATCGGGCAGGCTGGCGCCTGGCTGTCGGCCGTGCCTGGCCGGGCCCCAAGGCCCGCATCAGCCTGGCCGCCGTGGCCCTGGTGCTGACGCTGTGGCAGCTGTCGGGCAGCCTGCGCTGGATCGATCCGCTGCTGCTGCCCCCGCCCAGTGAGATCTGGGTGGCGGCGCAAGAGCTGCTGCAAAGCGGCTACCGCCAGACCCCGTTGTGGCAGCACGTGGCCATCAGTGCCGGGCGGGCCGTGGCCGCCTTTGTGGTGGCCATCGCCGTGGGCGTGCCCCTGGGCCTGGGCATGGGCCGCTGGCCCACGCTGGCCGCCGTGTTCGACCCCTTTGTGCAGTTTCTGCGCCCCCTGCCCAAGATCGCGCTGATCCCGCTGGTCATCGTCTGGTTTGGCATTGGCGAGGGGGCCAAGTTCTTTCTGATCTTCATCTCCAGCTTTCTCAGCATCGTGGTGGGTGCTGCAGCAGCGGCCCAGGGCGTGAGCCAGGCCCGCATCCGCGCCGCCCAGACCCTGGGCGCCTCGCCGCGCCAGGTGTTCAGCCACGTGCTGCTGCCCGATGCGCTGCCCGGCATCTTCACCAGCGTGCGCCTGTCGGTGGGCATCGGCTGGACTTCGCTGATCGCGGCCGAGATGGTGGCCGCCAATGCGGGCCTGGGCTGGATGGTCATCAATGCCGGCACCTACCTGCGCACCGATGTGGTCTTGCTGGGCATCGTGCTGCTGGGCCTCACCGGCTACCTTTTCGATGCCCTGCTGCTGCTCGCGCAGCGGCGCCTGGTGCCTTGGGCGGGGCGTGACGCATGAACAAACTTCGCTCTGATTCATCGGCCGCCCCGGCTTCTGCCCGCATCTCCTTGCAGGGGGTCAGCAAGCGCTTTGCCGGCCCAAGCGGCCAGGGTGCCGGGCACCTGGTGCTCGACCAGGTGTCGCTGTCGCTGGCGGCGGGCGAATTCGTCTGCCTGCTGGGCCCATCGGGCTGCGGCAAATCAACGGTGTTGAACCTGCTGTCGGGCTTCGAGCGGGCCGACCAGGGCCGGGTGCAGCTCGATGGCCGCCCCATCACCGGGCCGGGCGCCGAGCGCGGCATGGTGTTTCAGCAGCCCACGCTGTTCCCCTGGTTGTCGGTGGCCGACAACGTGGCCTTCGGCCCACGCATGGCCGGCTGGCCACGCGATCGTCTGCAGGCCGAAACCCGACGCCTGCTGGCGCAGGTGGGCCTGGCCGACTTTGGCGCGCACTTTCCGTGGCAGCTCTCAGGTGGCATGCGCCAACGCGCCGCCCTGGCCCGGGCCTGGATCCTGCAGCCCGAGATCCTGCTGATGGACGAGCCCTTCGGCGCCCTCGATGCCCAGACCCGGCTGGCCATGCAAGAACTGCTCACCCGCATCTGGCAGCAAGAGCGCACCACCGTGCTCTTCGTGACCCACGATGTGGACGAGGCCCTGTTCCTGGCCGACCGGGTGCTGATCATGTCCACCCGCCCGGGGCGCATCGAGGAAGACCTGGCCGTGCCCTTCGAGCGCCCGCGCACCTTCGAAGACCTGGTGGCCGAACCCGACTACGGCCGCCTCAAGCGGCGCATCCTGAAGGCCTTGCGGCATGGCGAGGCGGGGGCCGCACCCCGCGATGCCGACACCGAAGCCCAGCCCCTGCCTCGCGCCGCCTGAGGCGGCCCGGGCGGTGGTGTGTCTGCCCTGAAGCGGGCAAGGCGTTGCCTGCCGCCCTTGAAGGTCACGCGGCTCGGGCGGTTTTCAAGGCACTGCGCGCACAGAGCACGCGCACAGCAGAAGCGTTTACCGCCGCAGTGGATTCGTGGCTGATGGCTCTGCGGCCCTGGTGTTTGGTATCGAGGGCCCACCCATGCGAAAGGTGCTCAGGCCTGGAGGCTGGCCGGGCGGGGAGATGCGGGGGCAGAATGGGGCCAGGAGCAGTCGTTCCTTGTTGGCCGTCCACTGAGCAAAGCCAGACGCGTGCTCACTGACAACTATCAGGGCCAGAATCGTCCAAACCAGTCCTCCCAAGCTCTACTTCATGAAGTTCGACACACTGCCTCGTCAATGTCTTGTGGACGAGATGCTCCAGATCCGGGTGCTGGGGCTTCGTGCCGGCGAACGGATGAACCTGAAGCTGTGGAGTTGCTTTAGTGATGTTGTGTGGCGGTCCGAGGCGGTCTTCCTCGCAGACTCCTACGGTGTCGTGGACCTGAGCACTCAAGCGCCTGTTTCCGGCTCATACACGGGCGTCGACCCGATGGGGCTCTTCTGGTCCCGCGCCCCAGTGTCTTCCGAGCTCGCCAAAGGCTACGAGGGCCAGAGCATGGACCCGCTCACGGCAACGCTTACCGCAGAAACGAACGACGGCGCGCCGCCAATCTCTCAAGCTATCAGGCGTGTCTACATGGACGAACGGGTTTTGTCGAGGGAGGTCCGAGAAAGGGGCCTCGTCGGCAAGATGTTTGAACCCAATCGACCCGGCCCCCAGAGCGCAGTCCTTGTGGTCGGTGGTTCCGGCGGGGGATTGGCCTGGTCCCAGGAGGCGGCGGCGCTGCTGGCATCACGGGGCTACGCTGCCCTAGCCCTCGCATACTTCGGCGCCGAAGGCCTGCCGCCTACGCTCGACCGCATTCCGCTCGAATACTTCGGCACGGCCTTGGACTGGCTGAAAGAACAGCCTGGCATCGCGGCCGACCAGATCGCGGCAATCGGTGTGTCGCGAGGCGGAGAGTTGGCCTTGCTTCTCGGTGCGACGTTCCCTGAAATACGGGCCGTCGTCGCGTATGTGCCCAGCGGCATTCTCTGGCCTGCGTACCGCTGAAAGCGGACATGGAGCCTGGACTTCACGTGGGCAGGAGCTTCCTTACGCTAGGACGCTGACCTATGAGCAGTGGGACGAGGCGCTCGCAACCGGCAACGCACGAGAAGGTAGTTTCGATTGGTACTTCATCCCCTTGAAGGATGCCGCGTATGCGAACAGGGCATCAATCCGGGTGGAGAACATCAACGGACCTGTGCTGATGATTAGTGGCGTCGACGACAAGGTTTGGCCGTCTACCGGACTGACGGAGTTCGCTGTCGAGCGCTTGAAACGACTCGGATTTCGCTATCTGGTCAAGCATCTGGCTTACGCAGATGCGGGACACAGCATCGCTTGGCCAAACGGCCCAACGACCATGCTCAAGTCGAAGCATCCGGTATCGGGCGAAGAAATGGACATGGGTGGAACGCCAGAGGGGACTGCACGTGCGAGACAAGATTCATGGCCTCGAATGCTTGAGTTCCTGAGCCATGCACTTGGGGGCCGTTAACCGTTTCTCTGGTCTATTTGCATCATGGATCTATCGCATCTCAATGACCGATTTGGAGCAGGCTCAATGACCGCTCAGGGTGGCGGTCAGTCGAGCGCAGCGCAGAATTTCCAAGCTTCAGCCTATCCGCACCACCATTTATGAATATTGAGCAAGCGCAGCCGTTGGACGTGCCCGGAATCGTGTGTGTTCTGCTTGAGGCAGAGCAATGGCTGGCCAGGGATGGCAAAAGTCTCTGGTCAGCAACCGAAATCGGTCCGGAGCGTGTTCTACGAGACGTAGGCGCAGGGCTGTTTCACGTCGCCCGAGATGGCCTGCAGTTGGCTGGTGTTGTGAAGTTTGAATTGGAGGATGCCTATTTCTGGCCGGACGTACGGGCGGGGAGTTCTGCTTTCGTTCACAAGCTGGCTGTACGCCGAGAATGGGCAAAACTCGGCGTATCCACCGAATTACTGTCTTACGCACGAATTTTGGCCGAGCGAGCTGGACGTGCTCACCTTCGACTCGACTGTATGGCAGACCGTGAAGGCTTGAGGAACCTCTACGAGGGCTTTGGCTTCACGCTTCATAGCATCATTCGGAAAGGAAGCGCTTCGTATGCGCGGTACGAAATCCAAGCGTCCTCCAGCTAGAACCGCGGATGGCAACTTCCCGCGCCGCGCTATATCGGCTCCGGACCCACCAGCACCCTCCGACGTCGGGCAGAATCCGGCCAGAAGCAGCCCCCACCTGACGGTGTATTGCACCACGAGCCAGCCACTAACGCTCACTTTCGACTGCCGTGTTCGAAGACTATTTTTCCCTTCAACTTGCGTTCTCGAAGCAGTACGCATCCAAATCCCGCGTGGCTTTAAGTGAAGCGATAGACCGCTGCACCAACCTGCGACGTCGATTTGGTTTGACCGGACCGAACGGGGAAGGCCCTTGGCGAACTTTTCTCGCTTGCGTCGACCAATCAGCCACAGACAGAGACGATGCTGTTCTATCTATGTGTTCGAAGCTCTACGCTGACAGACCCGTGGTCAGCCAGGGTCCAGCCTTCGGTTGTTTCTCGTACGACCCACCGAACACATCAGGAATTCTCCGGCTGCACTTCGTTCCCCCAGAGAGCGTCGAAGCCAGTCCGCTGGCATCAGCGAACGTTGAGGCCAGGTTGAGCGAACTTCGAATGATGTTCGAGCACATCCGTCGCCAAGAGCGCCATGCGACCGTCGTCATGGGCATCTCTTGGCTGTACAACATCGAAGCCTACAAGCGCTTGTTTCCCGAAAGATATGTCGAATCCGTGCGCACTCCCGCGTTTTCAGTTCACCTGAATGGAACTTCGACCTGGGGGCAGGTGCTCGACTGGCGCCAGGCCGTGAAGCCAGCGATGCGAGGCTCTATTCTGGCCCGCTTGTCGGACTTGCGAGTTGAGGCGCCTTGGGCAGTTTTCCCTTATCGAGCGCTTGTCGCGAACTGTGAAATGGCGGTCTTTCACGACTATTTCACCTGAAATCATGACCGCTATGGGCGTCGCCGGCTGGCCGCTCTGGGCCCTGAGCGGAAGCTCAGGTCAGCAAGAAACGGGGTTCAACGCCCCCCCAATCTCTGTGTCCATATCCGACTGGATGCCTTAGTGGGCCGTTCTATTGGCTATCGAGGTGACGCACATTCTTCGCAGTGCTTTGGCAAATACCAGACGAATCGCTTCTCGACTTCGTAAGCGTTTTTCTGTTCTTCTGCGGTGAAGACAAAGGAGCGAGTGCACAGCCTGCACTTACAACGTATGCCCTCATATTCCGTTGCATCCTCGTCGTAGTGCCCCGTCGTGCGTTGACTTCGGCGACACCATTGAGAGCGATCTATCGAGATGGTCATGTCGGGTGACTTTGTCAGGGGCTGCTTCTGGCCGTTCTCAGACATCGTGCCCGGTGCCTACGCGTCACCGCCGATGAGTACGTGGTTTTCATGGCGACCTTCGCCCAAGACGAAGTAGGTGGTTCCAACCCTGTTGTAACCCTGGCGAGCATAGAAGGCGATGGCTTGGGCATTTTGAGCATTGACCGACAGCCACAGCGGGGCGGCGGCTTTCTCGCGTGCCTTGGCTTCTGCGGCTTCGAGCAGTGACCTGCCGATGCCCTGACCAATAAAGTGCTCTTGAACATAGAGCGTTTGTAGCTCAACTGTCGACTTGGCAATGGACGGACACGAGGCACCAAACCTAACAGCGGCAAAGCCCACGAGCCACTCCTGGAACTCGCCAACGAGGATGTGGGACTGAGGTTCAGTCAGGCGCACGGCAAACCGCTCAACCGTGAGTTCTGACAGGACGTACTGGGCAACCTCGGTGTTGACGCCGTTGGTGCAGTAGGTGTGCAGCCAGACCTGGGTTGCCAAGACAGCGAGGCGATCGGCATCGCCAGGCCGCCCGGCCCTAATTTGAAGCCCATGACGCATAAAGTGATGTATCCCGCAAGACCAGCAGAATAAACAGGACCATGCGGGATATTTCGGACACTGATTTCCCCTGGAAGTGTTTTGCAGTATAGGTTTGCAAGGAATGGCCTGTTTAGACTGTTGAAGCACGAGCAGAACGGATCGTATGGAGGTCAACAGGCCGCTCCCGGCCGCTATCAGCCATCCTAACCGGAGGTGAAAACGTGAGGCGAGAGGCTTGAATCGCGGGTAGGAGAAGCCTCCGGCGGTATTGACCAGGCTGCGCACCTTCGGGGTGTGACCACCCGAAAGCCGACCTTTCACAGGAGATATTCCCGGGCACTCGCGCATGGAGCCCCTAGGCCCGTTGATGAATTCAGAACGCAATCAGAACAGCTCAGCGTCAACCGAATCTCAACAGCGGGGCTCGGCCTTCGGCGCTTCAAAAAAAAGGCCGCCGCTGGCGGCCCTGGGTTCAGGCGGCAGCCGCAGCGGGTGCGGCCGGCACGGTGCCAAACCCCCGGATATCGGCCACGAACTGGCGTGCCCGTGGGTGCTGGGGCTGGCTGAAGAAGGCCTCAGGCGTGGCCCGCTCCAGCACCTGGCCGGCGTCCATGAACAGCACGCGGTCGGCCACCTCGCGGGCAAAGCCCATTTCGTGGGTCACCACCAGCATGGTCATCCCGTCGCGTGCCAGGTCGCGCATCACCTGCAGCACCTCGCCCACCATCTCGGGGTCGAGGGCGCTGGTGGGTTCGTCAAACAGCATCACGGGGGGGCGCATGGCCAGGGCGCGGGCGATCGCCACACGCTGCTGCTGCCCGCCCGACAGCTGGCCTGGGTAGGCATCGGCCTTGTGGCGCAGGCCCACGCGCTCCAGCAGGGCCAGGGCCTGCTCGCGGGCCTCGGCCGGTTTCAGCCGGCCCAGGTGCACCGGGGCCAGGGTGCAGTTCTGCAGCGCCGTCAGGTGCGGGAACAGGTTGAACTGCTGGAACACAAAGCCGATGCCCGAGCGGAACTGGTTCACGTCCAGGCCTGCGCGGTGGATGTTCTGCCCCTCCAGGTGGATCTCACCCTGCTGGATGGGCTCGAGGCGGTTCAGCGTGCGGATCAGGGTGGATTTGCCCGAGCCCGAAGGCCCGCATACCACCACCACCTCGCCACGGGTAATGTGTTCGTTGACATCGACCAGCGCCTGGTAGGCGCCGAACCATTTGTTGACGTTCTTGAATTCGATCATGAAGAGGCTTTCTGCGCCGCGCCCTGGGCCGGTGCCGCCAGGCGGCGCTCCAGCACAAAGGCCAGCCGTGACAGGCCGAAGCACAAGACAAAATAGGTGAGGCCCAGCAGGCAGTAGATCTGCAGCGGCAGGGTGAACACCAGGGTGTTGATCTGGGTGGCGATGAACGACACCTCGCTCAGGCCGATGATGTAGCCCAGCGAGGTCTCCTTGATGCTCGACACCAGTTGATTGACCAGCGAGGGCAGCATGTGGCGCAGCGCCTGCGGCAGGATGACCAGGCGCATGGCGCCCAGGTAGCTCAGGCCCAGCGAGCGCGAAGCCTCGAACTGGCCCTTGGGCAAGGCCTGGATGCCGGCGCGCACGATCTCGGCCAGGTAGGCGCCGTCGAAGATCGCCAGGGCGATCAGCATGGTGCTGAACTGGTCGGTCTTGTGCCCGGTCACGCTGGGCAGGAAGAAGTAGGCCCAGAACACCACCATCAACAGCGGTGTGCCCCGCACCACGAACACCAGCGCCGTCACGGGCCAGCGCAGCCAGGGCCAGGGGCTGACCCGGCCCAGGCCCAGCAGCAGGCCGGCGGGCAGGGCCAGCACCAGGCCGCTCACGGCCAGCAACACGGTCAGCGCCAGGCCACCGAGCGGGCCCTCGGGGTAGCGGCCGACCAGAAAGTACAGCCAGTAGGTATCCACCATCTCGAGAAAGCTCATGCGGTCCTCGTCGGAAAGCGGTGGTGGTAGGCCAGCGCCAGGCCGGTGATCAACAGCGACACGCTGAGGTAGCTGGCGGTGGCAAAGGCAAAGGCCTCGAAGCTGCGGAAGGTGGCGGTCTCCACCTTGCCGGCCTGGTACATCAGCTCGGCCGTGCCGATGACGGTGGCGATGCTGGTGTTCTTCCAGAGGTTCAAGGTCTGCGACAGCAGGGGCGGCACGGTGATGCGCAGCGCCTGCGGCAGCACCACCAGGCGCATCGCACCCAGAAAGCCCAGGCCCAGCGCGCGCGCAGCCTCCAGCTGCACCGCCGGGATGGCGCGGATGCCGCTGCGGATGTCCTCCGACATGAAGGCCGCGGTGTACAGCAGCAGGGCCACCACGGCGGCGATGGCCTCGAAATTGTGGTTGTACAACCATTCCTTGGCTGGATCGGGCAGGAACTCGGGGGCGCCGAAGTACCAGAACAGCATGTGGGCCAGCAGGGGCACGTTGCGGATGCCCTCGACCAGGGCGGTGGCGGCCCAGCGCAGGGGCGCAAAGCTGGCCAGGCGGGCCAGGGCGATCAGCACGGCCAGGGGCAGGGCCAGCACCAGGGTGACGCCCAGCAGCTGCAGCGACAGCAGCAGACCGGCGAGCAGCATCTCGTGGTAGGGCCCGGTGGTCAGAAGTTGCAGGTCAAAGGATGGCATGGCCTGAAATGGAAAAAAGTCATGTGCAGGGGATGAAAGTGCGAGAACCCATGTAGCAACGGGGCAGGCGCCTGGGCGCCTGCCCCGTGAGCCTGCTGTCACACAGGTCGGCAGCAGTTCAGTTCAGGGTGTGTGCTGAAAGGCTTCAGCTTTCCACCTTGTCCGAATCGATCTTGAAGTTGCGCTTCTGGAACTTCAGGCGGGTGTCCGGGCCGTACCACTTGAAGAACAGCTTTTCGGCTTCGCCGCTCTTTTCGAGTTCACGCAGGGTGTCGTCGATGGCCGACTTCACGCCGGCTTCGCCCTTCTTGATGCCGATGGCCAGGGGCTCGACGTTCAGGTTCTGCGGCAGGATCTGGTAGTCCTTGCCGGCGGCGCCCAGCTTGGCGTGGTCGGCGATCAGCGAGGCTTCGTCGTTCACATAGCCCACGCCCTTGCCTTGTTGCAGGGCCTGGAAGGCCTGTTGCGTGCTCTCGAACGTCACCACGTCGGCGGTGGGCACGGCGCGGCGCAGGTTGGGCTCTTGCGTGCCGCCCTTGACGGTCACGACCTTCTTGCCGGCCAGTTCGGCCACGTTGTTGATGCCGCTGCTCTTCTTGACCAGCACCTTGGAGCCGGTCACGAAGGTGGTCAGCGAGAAGTCGATCTGCGACTCGCGCTCTTTGTTGTGCGTCAGCGAGGCGGCCAGGATGTCCACATGGCCTTGCTGCAGCTCAGGAATGCGCGCAGCCACCGCCACTTGCTTGAACACCGGCTTCACGCCGATCTTCTTGGCAATGGCCTGGGCCAGGTCGATTTCATAGCCGATGAATTCGCGGGTCTTGGGGTCGACGAAGCTGTTGGGTTCGTCAATGCCCAGCACGCCGATCACGATCTCGCCCTTCTTGCGGATGTCGGCCAGTTGGTCGGCGTGTGCCACCGAGCTCAGCAAGGTGGTGGTCGCCAGGATGGCGGTGGAAATGAAAGCGCTCAGACGCATTGTTGTGTTCTCCAGAGAGTCTTGGTTTGGATCACTGTCGACACATCTGCATGCCCTCATGCGGCACCGTGTGTCAATGCAGTGGCGCTAGCATAAAAAGAGCAAACCCGCCTGAGAACGACGCAATTCAGATAAGCTGATGCGGCTTTTGCAGGGCCCGGAGTGGCTGGGGGCCGAGTCGGGATGGCCGGTCAATCGGCGCCGTCCAGCTCACCCAAGGCCGCCATCAGCTGCGCCGTGTAGGGGTGGCGCGGTGCCTCCATCACCTGCTCGGTGACGCCGCTCTCGACGATGCGGCCGCGCCGCATCACCGCCACCTGCTGGCACAGCAGGCGCACCACCTCCAGATCGTGCGAGACGAACAGCAGGCTCAGGCCCAGTTCGCGGCGCAAGGCGTCCAGCCGTTGCAACAGGCCCATCTGCACCGACACATCGAGTGCGCTGGTGGGCTCATCCAGGATCAGCAGGCGGGGCCGTACCCCGATGGCGCGCGCCAGCCCCACGCGGGCTGCCTGCCCACCCGAGAGCTGGTGCGGCAGGCGCTGCAGCAGGGCCTCGGGCAGCTGCGCGAGGGCCGCGGCCTCCAGCACCCGCCGCTGCAGCGCCTGGCCTGACAGACCGGCCAGGTGTTGCAGTGGCTGCGCGATTGCCTCCTGCGCGGTGTGGCGTGGGTTCAGGCTGCCGGCCGCATCCTGGAACACCAGCTGCACCTGCGCGCGCCAGGGCGCGCGTGCGGCGCGGCGTGCCGGCACCCGGGCCAGGTCTTCGCCGTCCAGCCGGATCTGCCCGCTGTCGGGGTCGGCCAGACGAGCCACCAGCGCGGCGGTGGTCGATTTGCCCGAACCCGATTCGCCCACCAGGCCCAGGGCCTGGCCGGCCTCGATGCGCAGCGAGACACCGTCCACTGCGCGCAGCACGGCCCGATCCCGCCCGGCCCGCTGCCCCGGGGCCGCGGGCAGGGGGTAGGTCTTCACCAGCGATTCCACTTCCAGCAAGGCCATCAGTTCAGGCTCCAGCAGGCCGCTTGATGAAGGGCTCCCGAGGGGGCTGAGGCCTGGGGGCGCCACTCGGGGGCCTGGGTGTCGCAACGCGTCTGCACCTGCAGGCAGCGCTCGGCAAAACGGCAGGCCGGCAGGTCGGCGCGGCCCAGGTCGGGCAGGCTGCCGGGCATGGCCTGCAGATCGCCCAGGGCCAGGCCGCGCTGGGGCGTGGCGGCGCGCAGGCCGCGGGTGTAAGGGTGCAGCGGGTGCTGCAGCACCTGGGCGGCAGGCCCGGTCTCCACCAGTTGGCCCGCGTGCATCACCGCCAGGTAGCTGCAATGCTGGCGCGCCATGGCCAGGTTGTGGGTGATGAGCAGGGTGGCCATGTGGCGCTCACTGGCCAGCCGGGTCAGCAGCTTCAGGATGGCGGCCTGGGTGGTGATGTCCAGCCCGGTGGTGGGTTCGTCGGCCAGCAGCAGACGGGGTTCGCGGCTCAGGGCCAGGGCCAGCAGCACGCGCTGGCACATGCCACCCGACAGCTCATGCGGATAGGCCTTGAGGCGGGCCGGGGCCTGGTCGATATCCACCTGCTCCAGCAGTGCCAGGGCCTGGGCCTGCGCCTGGGCTCGGCTCAAGGGGGCGCGGCTTTGCAGGGCGTCCTGCAGCTGCAGGCCGATGGGCCGCACCGGGTTCAAGGCCTGGCGCGGGTTCTGGAACACCATGGCCAGGGTGTGGCGACGCAAGTGCTGCCACTGGGCCGGCGTGGCGTTCAGCAGGTCTTGCCCGGCCACCCGCAGGCGGCCGCCCAGGATGCGGGCCGTGGGCGGCAGCAGGCCCATCACGGCCAGCGCCAACAGCGATTTGCCCGATCCGCTCTCGCCCACCAGGCCCAGGGTCTGGCCGGGCTGCAATTGCAGGCTCAGTCGTTCGACCGTGGCCAGCGCGGGGCGGCCGGATCTGTCGGCCGGGCCCGTGGCAAAGCCAATGCTCAGGTCGTGCACCTCCAGCAAGGGGCTGGAGGGCGGGTTGACCGCAGGGTGGATGGCGGGGTGCAGGTTGACGCTCATGATCGTTGACGGGGGTCCAGCAGGTCGCGGCAGGCGTCGCCGGCCAGGCTGAAGCTGAAGATGGCCGCAAACAGGGCCAGGCCCGGGAACAGGGCAGGCCACCATTGCCCGCTCAGGATGTGCTGCGCCCCTTCGCTCACCAGCACGCCCCATTCGGGCGTGGGCGGTCGCACCCCCAGGCCCAGAAACGACAGCCCGGCCCCGTTCAGGATGGCCCAGCCGAGGTTCAACGACACCTGCACCGCCAGCACCGGCCACAGACTGGGCAGCAGCACCTGCAGCAGCACGCGGGATTCACTCAAGCCGGCCAGGCGGGCGGCCTGTACCCAGGGCGCGTCGCGCCGAGAGGCCACTTCGGCACGGGCCAGGCGCAGGTAGAAAGGCAGGTTGATCACCGCGGTGGCCCACACCACACTGCTGACCGAGTTGCCCAGGGCCGCCACCAGGGCCAGCGCCACCACGAACAGCGGGAAGGCCATCAACACATCCACCAGGCGGCCCATCCAGCGGTCCAGCCGCCCGCCCACAAAGCCCGAGGCTGCGCCCAGCAAGGTGCCCACCGTGGCTGAGGCGCTGACGGCGCCCAAGGCCATCAGCACATCGAGCCGGGTGGCCGCCAGCACACGGCTGAACAGGTCACGCCCCAGCACATCGGTGCCGAACCAGTGCTGGGCCGAGGGCGCTTGCAAGGCCTGCTCCACCGCGGTGTGCAAGGGGTCCTGGGGCGCCAGCGCGGGGCCGGCCACGGCCAGTGCCAGCAGGGCGGCCAGCGGCAGCCAGGGCAGGGCAAGGCGAAGCTTGAAACCCGCCGGGGTGGCGGTTCCCTGGGGAAGTCTCTTGGGGCGTGGGCTCATTGCAGGTGTCGGGTGCGTGGGTCGACCACGCCATACAGCAGGTCGATGCCCAGGTTCACGGCCACGAACAGGGCGGCCACCAGCAGCACAAAGCCCTGCACCGGCGCATGGTCGGCGGCCATCAGCGCGTCCAGCGCGTAGCTGCCGATGCCGGGCCAGGCAAACAGCTTCTCGATCACCACATTGGCCCCCAGCATGTACGAGAACACCAGACCCAGGGTGGTGATGATGGGCAGCAGCGCGTTGTGCAGGGCGTACTGCAGCACGATCTGGCGCCGCGGCAGGCCCAGCGCGGTGGCGGTGCGCAGCGGCTCGCTTTCCAACACCGTGAGCAGGCTGGCCCGCGTCACCCGGGCCAGGGGCGCCAGCGAGAATAAGGCCATGGCCAGTGCCGGCAGCAGCAGGTGGCCGGCGGCCACGCGCCAGCCGGCCAGATCACCGGCCAGCAGGGTGTCGATCAGCAGAAAGCCCGTGCAAGGCGGTGGCGGCACCCGCACCATGTCGAAGCGGCCGATGGGTTCAGGCACCCAGCCCAGCTGCACATAGAACAGCTGGATCAGGCACAGCCCGCCCACAAAGGCCGGCAGGCAGCTGCCCATGCTGCAGCAGGCGCGGCACAGGTGGTCGCGCCACGAGCCTGGGCGCAGCGCCGCAGCGGTGCCCAGCGACAGGCCCAGCAGCAGGGTCAGAGCAAAGGCCAGCAGGGTCAGCTCCAGTGAGGCCGGCAGGCGCTGCATCAGGTCCTGGAGCACCGGCTGCCCGGTGGTGAATGATTGACCCCAGTCGCCCCGGGCCAGCTCCAGCAGGTAGCGGCCCAGTTGCTCGTGCAGCGGCCGGTCCAGCCCCAGCTGATGGCGGATGGCCTCGACCGCCTCGGGCCCGGCGCCGGGCCCTGAGGCCAGAAAGGCCGCTGGGTCGCCGGGCAGCACCCGGGTCAGCACAAAGGTGAACAGGGCGGCGCCCAGCAGCACCGGCACGGCCTGCAGGGCACGGCGCCCAAGAACGGAGAGAACAGAAAGCACGGAAGGCGCGCTCAGCATGGTGGGGTGCACGTCGGCCGTTCGGGGGCGAGGGGCTCAGGGCAGGGCATCAGGTTTTGCCGGCGTTGCCGCGCACCAGGGTGCGGAAATCCACCTGGCCATGGATGTAGTAGGTGAAGTCTTTCAGATCGGGGGCGCTGGCCAGTTCGAAAGTGGGCAGCCACAGCGGCAGGATGGGCAGCTCGCGCCAGGCGATCTGGATGGCGCGCTTGATCAGGGCGTCGTACTTGGGTTTGCTGGTTTCCCAGCGGGCCTGCTCTAGCAGCCGTGCCAGCTCGGCGTTGTCGAACGAGCCGAAGTTCCAGCGCCAGTCGCCCTGGAAGAAGATGCGGAAGAAGTAGTCCGGCTCATTGAACCAGGCCGACGAGGTGTCGATGAAGAAAGGCAGCTTCTTTTCGGTCTGCAAGGTGCCCCACTGGGCAGCGGGCACCTTCTCGATGCTGATCTCGATGCCCACCTTGGCCAGGGCCTCCTGGATCAGCAGCGCGGCAGGCTCCGAGATGGTGGCGTCGCCCACGCTGTAGCTGAAGCTGGTCTTGAAGCCCTGCGCCAGGCCGGCCTCGGCCAGCAATTGGCGGGCCTTCTGCAGCTGGGTGTCGTAGGGGTAGGGCTGGGGGAAATGGGCCTGCCTGGGCTCACCACCGGGGCCGCCGAACAGGGCCGCCCCGTGGCCCAGGCTGGCCCCGCGGAACAGGTTGGTGTAGGGCAGGGCGTAGGCCACGGCCTGGCGCACGCGCACATCGTCAAAGGGCTTGGCGCGGGTGTTGAAGGCCACAAAGCGGAAGGTGTTGGTGACCGGGATCAAGGTGGCGAACACCTTGCCCTGTTCCACCAGGGTGTCGATCTCGCGCGGGGGCAGTTGCAGGGCGATGTCGGCGTCGCCGCGTTGCAGCGCGGCGCTGCGCGTGGCCGCGGCCGGCACCACCTGGAACACGGCACGCCGGATCTGCGGCAGCGCGCCGCTCTTCCATTTGTCAAAGCGGGCGTAGACGATCTGCTGGCCCGGTGTCCAGCTTTCGATCTGGTAGGCGCCGCCGCCGGCCGCGTTGTTCTTCACCCATTCGGTGCCCCAGGGGTCGGCCGCCGTGGCGTGCTTGCGCACCAGCTCGGCGTTCAGCACCGAGGCAAAGGTGAGGGCCAGGTTGGGCAGGGTATAGCGGTCGGCCCGCTCCAGCGTGATGCGCAGGGTGTGGGGGTCCAGCACGGTGAACTGGCTGGGCTGGGTCAGCGAGCCGGTGGCCAGCTGGCGCTTCGAGGCGGGCAGGCTGACGGCACGGTCGAGCGACCACTTCACGGCCTCGGCGGTGACGGGCGTGCCGTCGTGGAACTGGGCATCGCGGCGCAGCTTGAAGGTCAGCACGCGTCCGTCGGCCGAGCTGTCCCAGGATTCGGCCAGCTCGCCGCGAAAGCGCGTGTGGTCGTAACGGTACACGCCCGAGGGCAGGCGGGTGCGTTCGAACTGGATCAGGCGGTCGTACACATTGGTGAAGGTGCCCAGCGATTCGCGGCTCACGCCCTCACCGTGCGGGTCGCGCGAATTGGGCGTGCCTTCGGCCAGCACACGCACGCTGTCGGTGCGGCTTTGGGCCAGGGCCAGGGGGCTGGCGCCCAGCGAGGTCAGGAGCAGGCCGGCGCTGCCGCCGGTGTGCAGAAAGGATCGTCTTTGCATGGTGGATTCTCTGATGGGGCGTTGGAGGGGGTTCACAGCGAGGCGTGACGCCGGGGCGTGCTGCCGTTGAGCCAGTGGTCGCCGACCACGTGGTATTTCCAGCGGATGGGGTCGTGCACGGTGTGGGTGCGGGCGTTGCGCCAGTGGCGGTCCAGGTTGTGCTCTTCCAGCGTGGATTGGGTGCCGCCCAGCTCGATGAGGGTGCTGCTGGCGTCCAGCGACAAGGTGGTGCTGAGCACCTTGGCTTCGGCCACGGCGATCGAGGCCTCGGTCACCGCCTGGGCGCTGTCGGCGCTGCCTTCAAGGGCCTTGGCCCGGTCCAGCCGTTGACCGCCGCGCTCCAGCATCAGCTCGGCCGCGTGCAGCCGGATCACCAGCTCGCCGATGCGGTGCAGGCTCAGTGGGTCCTGGCTGGCCTGGGCCACACCGCTGTCAGCCCAGGGGCGGGCGCGCTCGCGCACCCAGTGGCGCAGGTCGGCCAGTGCCGCGCGGGCAATGCCCAGGTCGATGGCCGCGTGCAGCAACTGGGCATAAGGGCCGTGGATGGTCGGCGGCTCGAACAGGCGGTGCCGTTCGAACAGTTGCAGCGGCTCGATCAGCACCTGCTCGGCCGTCACGCTGCCGCTGGCGGTGGTGCGCTGGCCGAAGCCGGTCCAGTCGTCAGCCACCTGCAGGCCCGGGGCGTGACGTGGCACATAGGCCAGCACAGCGCGGTCATCGTCGTCCAGGGCCGCCACGGGCACCCAGTGGGCCAACAGGGCGCCGGTGCTGTAGGCCTTGCGGCCGTTCAGGCGAAGCTGGCCGTCCGGCCCGCGGCTGACGCGGGTGGTGACCACCTTGCTGTTGGCAGTACCGGTCTCCGACACCGCATTGCCCAGCCGTTGGCCGGCCAGCACCTGGGCAAAAAAGAAGCGCTGCTGCTCGGCATTGCCGATCAGGCGCACCGCATCCACCAGGCAGAAATGGTTCTGCGGGATCTGGCCCAGCGCCGGGTCGGCCTCGGAGATCAGGGCTGTGACCTCGGCCAGCGTGGTGTGCGACACCTCGGCCCCGCCGTGGCTGCGTGGCACCGTGATGCCCCACAGCCCGCTCTGCGAAAAACGCTCCACCTCGGCCCAGGGCAGGCGGCGTTCGCGGTCGCGTGCGGCCGCGCCGGGGGCCAGTTCCGCGGCCAGTTCGCGGGCCACGGCCAGGGCGTGGGCGTCGTCACGGATCACGGCAACGCCGGTTTCTGAGGGGCTGGGCTGAGCAATGGTGGTGGACACGGTGGTGGGCTTGGGTGAGGTGAAGAGAGAGGTCAGGGACGCGGTGCGGGTCGGCCGGCATGAGGGGGGCAGGCCGTGGCCTGGCGCGCCTGGGCGCCAGGGTGGGCGGCGGGCAGGTGGGGCCCGTGGCCAGTCAGCTTTTCGCGCAGGGTGCCGGGGGCATAGGCGGTCTTGTAGCGGCCCAGGGCCTGCAGGCGAGGCACCACCAGGTCGATGAAGTCGACAAAGCATTCGGGGGTCACGGTGCGCACCAGGTTGAAGCCGTCCACCCCGGTGTGGTCGGCCCAGTGCAGCAAGGCGGCGGCCACCTCATCGGGCGAGCCCACGATGGGGTTGATGCGGCCACCCAGGGGCATCTGGGCCAGCAGTTCCCGCACCGTCACGGCGCCGTCGGGCCCATGGCCCGCGCTTTGCGCCAGCGAACGCACGATGGACTGGATGCCCTCACCCAGGCTGTCCGGGCGGATCGGCTCGTCGGGCGCGTAGCGCGAGAAGTCGATCCCGGTGGCGCTGGCCAACTGCACCAGGGCGGCCTGGGGGCGGGCATGGCGGGCGTAGTCGGCGTACTTGTCACGGGCCTCGTCGGCATCGCGCCCCACCACCACCTCCAGCGAGGTGAGCAGGCGGTAGCTGTCGCGCGGGCGGCCCTCGGCCTGCAGCGAGCCCGCGAGCTGCTGCACCAGTTGGGCCGTGCCCTGCAGCCCCTGGTTGGGCAGAAACAGCGCCTCGGCATGACGGGCGGCAAAGCGCAGCCCGCGGGCCGATGCCCCGGCCTGGAACAGCAAAGGCGTGCGCTGGGGTGAAGGCTCGCTGAGGTGGATGGCCTCCAGCTGGTAGTAGGGCCCTTGGTGGCGCACGGTGCGCACCCGTTCGGGCCGCGTGTACTGGCCGCTGGCCGGGTCGGCCAGCACCGCATCGTCGGCCCAGCTGCCTTCCCACAGCTGGTAGACCAGCGCCATGTAGTCGTCGGCCCGGTCGTAGCGCTCGTCGTGTCGGGTCTGGCTGGGCTGGCCGTGGGCACGGGCCGTGCTGTCGAGAAAGCCCGTGACGATGTTCCAGCCCAGGCGCCCCTGGCTCAGGTGGTCCAGGGTGGACATGCGCCGGGCAAACAGGTAGGGGGGCTCGTGGCTCAGGTTGGCGGTGATGCCAAAGCCCAGGTGTTGCGTGACCGCCGCCATGGCAGGCACCAGCACCGCCGGGTCGTTGGCCGGCACCTGCACACCGGCCTCCAGCGCCGCCTCAGGGCCACCGCCATAGACGTCGTACAGGCCGACTGCATCGGCCAGGAACAGGCCGTCGAACAGCCCGCGCTCCAGCGTCTGGGCCAGCGACTGCCAGTAGTGGATGTCGGTGTAACGCCGGGCCTGGTCGCGCGGGTGCCGCCACAGGCCGTGGGCCAGGTGGCCCACGGTATTCATGTCGAAGGCGTTGAGCAGCAGCTCGCGGGGCACGGTGCGGGGCTTCAGAACGGGGTGCTGCCCGACAGGCTGATGCGTTTGAGCACGCGGCGCTGGGCCGGGTCGAATTCGGTGCGGCCGTGCAGCGTGATCTGGTTGTCCCAATACACCACGTCGCCCACCTGCCAGCGGTGGGTGTAGGCAAAGCGATCCTGCAGCAGGTGGGCGCGCAGGCGTGCGATCAGGGCCGCGCCGGCCTGGGGCTCGTAGCCCACCAGCTCCACCTCGGTGCCTTCACCCAGGAACAGGGCACGGCGGCCGCTGTCGGGGTGGGTGCGCACCAGCGGGTGGGCCACCCAGGGCGTCACGGGTTCGATGTCGGGTGTGCGGTAGTTGACCTTGCCGCCGGGCAGCGGCTTCTTGGAGCGCAAGAAGGGGTTGTAGGTGATCAGCTGCAGGCCGTCGATCTCGCGGCGGGTGGCCTCGTCCAGCGTGTCGTAGGCCAGGGCCAGGTTGCGCCAGGTGGTGTCGCCCCCCTGGGTGGGCACCTCCAGGGCCAGCAGCAGCGAGCCGGCCGAGGGCTGGGGTGTCCAGTGGTGGTCGGCGTGGGCCGGCAGCTCGTGGTTGCCCAGCAGGCCGTCGTCCACGTTGGACACGCGCACCACGTCGGGCGTGTTGCCATACGGGTCCGAGCCCAGCACCGGCGCGTTGCGCGGGGGCGTGAACACGGTGCCGAAATGCAGCGTGAAGTCGAGGTACTGCTGATCGCTGGGCGACTGGCCAGAGAACACCAGTATGTGGTGGCGCCGCAGCGCCGCCTTCAGGGCCAGCACCTGGGCTGCAGTGGGCCGATCGCGCAGGTCGATGCCACTGACCCGGGCCCCCAGTGGCGCGTCCAGCGGAGTGATGTGCAGCGTGCCCAGGTTGTTCGAGTCCAGGCGGACGGGGGTTGTCTCGGTGTCGGTGGGGCGGAGTACGGCGGACATGGCGACCCTTGTCATTGGCCGCTTGCGGCAGCCGGGTTGTGGATGGTTGGAATCGAAGGGGATGCTAGGGGCCGCCCCATGGCCCACCAAGGAAGAAAAGCAGATATGCACATGCGGGGGCGGGGCGGGTGGCAGGCAAGGCAGGCGGCCCCGCCCGGTGCCGACTTCTCCCTGCAATCCCTGGACAAAGCTGTGGACAAGCCGTGCCCTTGGCCTGCAAAGCGGTGCTAAGCCATTGATTTGAAAGGGCTTGCCTTGCCCTGCTTAATTATTGGGCAGGGCAAGGCAGGCGCCGTGGCCTCAGGCTTGCGCTGCTGCGAGTTCAGTGGCGGCGGTCGCAGCCTCAGGACCCCGCCAGAGCGCCTGCGCGTACAGCGCCTCGGTGAAGTCGGGTGGCACCGGGGCATTGAAGCGCTGCTCGTGCAGGGGCCAGTCGCTCAGGAACAGCGACTGGCTGATGTGGCGCACCACGCGCGGCACGTCGCGGCGCAGGCTGGGCACGTCGCCCAGGGGCAGGCCGCTGCTCACAAAGCCGCCCGGGTTGTAGATGTGGATGTGCTGCAGCCAGGGGGCGGTGCCGGGCACCTTCTCCTGCAGCTCGCTGCCCAGGCCCAGGTAGGGGTGGCTGGCCAGGCCCTCATGGCGCTCGTGGGCTGGCGGCTGATAGCGGTCGCGCCATTGGGCGGCCAGTGGGGCCAGGCTGGCCAGCTCGGGGCGCAGGGCCAGGTCGGCGTGGAAGCCGGTGCCGGCAATCACATAGTCGAAGTCGAAGCGTTCACCGCCCACCTCGGCACGCACCACGCCCTCATGGGCCTGGGCGGCCTGCCAGGTCACGCCCAGGTGCAGATGGAACTGCGGGTGCTTGAGCACGCGCTGGATCGAGTCGGCCGGTGCGGTCGAGCCGGCCTGCTGGTAGCGCAGGGCCTGGGTCCAGCGCACCGCATCGGGCAGCAGTGGGTAGTTGTCGTAGGCGCCGGGGTAGCCACGGGCACGCAGCACGGGCAGGGCGGCCAGGTGCTCGCGCCGGGCAAACAGGCGCACCTCGGCGGCGCCCTGTTCCAGGGCCACGCCGGCGGCGTCAAAGGCCGAGGCGGCCCCACCGATCACGGCCACGCGGCGGTTGCGCAGGGCATTGAAGTCGATCAGGTCGGAGGTGTGGGCCCACAGCTTGCGCGGCAGGGCCGCCACCACGGTCGGCACGTTCGGGCCACCGCTGCCGGCCACGCCATTGCCCAGGATCAGCTTGCGCGTGGTCTCGGTGCGGGGCTGGCCGGCCACCTCCAGGTGCAGGCGCAGGTGCTCGGGCACCAGGCCCTGGGCGGGCACGGGTTCGATGCGCAGCAGCCGGGTCTGGTAGCGCACCTGCAAGCCAGTGATCTCGCGGAACCAGCTCAGGTACAGCGGCCATTCGAGGCGCGGGATGCGGTCGAGCGCGGCAAAGGCGGCCTCGCCGTGGCGCGCCTCGTACCACGCCTGAAAGCCCAATGCAGGCAAGCCCAGTTCAGGGCCCACCAGGTTCTTGGGTGTGCGCAGTTGCTGCATGCGGGCGCGGTGGCGCCACAGACCGGCGCCGGCCTCGTCAGCCGCGGCATCGATCACGTTGAGCTTGCGGATGCCGGCGCGCTGCAGCGCAAAGGCAAAGGTACTGCCGGTGTGCCCCGAGCCCACCACCGTGACATCGTGGTCGATGCCCGGGTGCGGGCTGACCCAGTTGTCGGGCGGAGCGCCGATCCAGCGCAGGGTTTGCAGGGCGGCAGCGTCCAGGGAGGGGTCGATGTGTGACATGGTGTGCGGGCCGCGGACGGGCGCGGTCATCGTTGGGGTTGAACAGGTTGACGACCATGTTCACGCCGTGGCCCGGCCAGGGTCAATTGAGATTTCCGTCTGTGCTTATGCGGGGGTGAGGTGCTCTTGCAGACCCCGCACCGCACGGGCGCTTCAGGCGGCACGCTGCAGTGCAACGGGCGCCTGAGGGTGGCCGTGCTGCGCTGCTGCGAGCAGGCTCCGGGTGTAGGGGTGGCTGGGAGCGGCGAACAGGGCCGAGGCCTCGCCCTGCTCGACGATGCGCCCCTGATGGAAGACCAGCACCCGGTCGCTGATGTGCTGCACCACGCCCAGGTCGTGCGATATGAACACCAGCGCCGTGCCCAGGCGCAGGCGCAGCTCGGTCAGCAGGTCCAGCACCTGGGCCTGCACATGGATGTCGAGCGCCGACACGGGCTCGTCGCACACGATGGCCGCGGGCTGGGCAGCCAGGGCGCGGGCAATCGCCACGCGTTGGCGCTGTCCCCCCGACAGGCTGCGCGGATGCCGCGCCAGCACGGCAGCAGGCAGGCCCACCTGGTCAAGCAGTTGGGCCAGGCGGCGTTGGCGGGCTGGTTTGTCCTGCGGCGGCAGGTTCTCTGCCACGATGCGGGCCACGTCGTAGCGCGGATCGAACGAGCTCAGCGGGTCTTGTGGAATGTATTGCAGCTGGGGGCGCAGGGCGCGGCGCTGGGGTTCGGCCACGCCGCTCCAGGGCAGTCCCTGCAACAGCACCTGCCCGCTGTCGGGCTCCTGCAGGCCCAGCAGGATGCGGGCGCAGGTGCTCTTGCCCGAGCCCGACTCGCCCACGATGCCCAGCACCTCGCCGCGCTGCAGATCAAACGACACCTCCTGCAGCGCGCTGTGCTGCTGGGCGCCGCTGCCAAAGTGCTTGCTGACCTGCTGCACACGGATCAAGGGCTCTTGCGAGGTCTCTGAAGTCTGTGATGGCGCCGCAGCCTGTCCAGCCGGGCCGGCGCTTCGGCTTGGCAGGGCCGTGCGTTGGATGAGCACCCGCCCATCGGGCCATTCCTCGGCGCGCGCGCTGGCCAGCCAGTGTCCGCGCGAGGCGGCCGAGGGCACCGATGCCAGCAGTTGGCGGGTGTAGGCGTGGCGGGGGCGGCTGAGCACCTGGTCGGTGGGGCCGGCATCCACCACCTGGCCGTGGCGCAGCACGATCACGCGCTGAGCCATGCGGGCCACCAGGGCCAGGTCGTGGCTGATCAGCAGCAGGCCGATGCCCTCCTGCACGCGTTGGGCCAGCAGCTCCAGCACCTGGGCTTGCACGGTCGCATCCAGGGCCGTGGTGGGTTCGTCCGCGATCAGCAGGCGCGGGCGGGCCGCCATGGCGGCCGCGATCAGGGCGCGCTGGCGCAAGCCTCCCGAGAGCTGGTGGGCATATTGGCTGGCGCGCTGCTCGGGGTGGTCCATGCCGGCCTCTTGCAGGGCCTGCAGGGTCCGCACGCGCACCGCGGCGCGGTTGGGCAGCAGGTGGTGGCGCAGCAGGGTTTCTTCGACCTCCTGCCCGATGGTGCGCAGCGGGTCCAGCGAGACCAGCGCATCCTGCATCACCAGCCCGGCCAGGGTGCCGCGGCGCTGGCGCCACTGTCGGGGGCTGAAGTTCAGGGCGTTTTCGCCAGCCAGTTGCAGGCGTTCGGCCTGCACCAGCAAGCCCTCGCCCGCAAGGCCCAGCAGGGCGCGTGCGCTCAGGCTTTTGCCCGAGCCCGATTCGCCCACCAGGGCCACACATTCGCCAGCGGCAATCTGCAGGCTGAGGTTCTGCACGAGCCGGGTCTCCTGGTCGCGCCGACCGGTGCTGATCTGCAGGCCGGCCACATCGACCAGCCAGTGGGGATCGTGGCTCATTGGCGGCCCTCGAAGCGGCGTTGCAGGTGCTGGCCCAGCACCGAGAAGGCCAGCACCGAGGTGGTGATGGCCAGGCCCGGGAACAGGCCGGCCCACCAGGCAACCCGCAGGATGCCGCGTCCTTCGGCCAGCATCACGCCCCACTCGGGCGTGGGCGGCTGAGGGCCCAGACCCAGAAAGCTCAGGCCCGAAACGGCAATGATGGCGCTGCCCACATTGATGGTGGCAATGACAGGCACGGCCACCAGCACATTGGGCAGCAGGTGGCGCAGCAGGGTGTCGAGGCGGCTGCGCCCGTAGATGACGGCTTGCGTCACATAGTCGGCGCGGCGCACCAGCAGGGTCTGGCTGCGCACCACGCGGCCGAACTTGGGGATGCCCGCGATGCCGATGGCCAGTGCGATGTTGAACAGCCCCGGGCCCAGGAAGGTGACCACCAGCAGGGCCAGCAGCACGGCGGGGAAGGCCGACAACACGTCGAACAGGCGGCTGATGCCTTCGTCGCGCCAGCGGCCGCCCAGGCCGCTGGCCACACCCAGCAGGACCCCGACGCTGACGCTGATGGCCATGGCGGCCAGCCCGATCAGCAGCGAATACCGGGCCCCATGGACCACGCGGGTGAACACATCGCGGCCGAGCTGGTCGGTGCCGAACGAGTGCTCGGGCCCGGGCGCCAGCAGGCCTTGGGTGATGTCGCCCGACAGCGGGTCATCGCTGCTCAGGCTTTGCGGGAAGGCCGTGACGCCCGCCAGCACGGCGATGAAGACTGCGGCCAGCACGGCACCCCAGGGCCAGTGGGCCAGGGTGCGCACAGAGGAGGCCGCTGAAAATCGGTTCGCGTTCTCGCCCGTGGTCGCGGGCACGGAATCTGCAGGCAAGGTGCTCATGGTGTTTGCAGTCGGGGGTCGATCGCCAGGTAGAGCAAGTCGAGGGCGGTGGAGACCAGCACATAGACAAAGGCGGCCAGCAGCACCACGGCCAGCACCACGGGCACGTCCTGCGACAGCACTGCGTTGAGGGTGACGGTGCCCAGGCCGGGGCGGCCGAACACCTTCTCGGTGATCACCGCACCGCCCAGCAGGTTGCCCACCAGCCAGCCGCCCAGCGTGACGGCGGGCAGCAGGGCGTGGCGCAGCACATGGCGCAGGCGCACCGCCAGCTCGCCCAGGCCGCGGGCACGCACGGTGGTCACGAAGGGCTGTTCCAGGGCCTTTTCCATGGCTTCGCGCAGCACCTGGGTCAGGATGCCGGCGGTGGGCAGGGCCAGGGTGACGGTGGGAAGCACCAGGGCCCGCCAGCCCTCATCCCCCGAGACCGGGAACCAGGGCAGCCGAAACGAGAACGCCATCAACAGCAGAATGCCCAGCCAGAACACCGGCACCGAGGCGCTGCCCAGCTCCAGCGTGGCGGCCAGACGCCGTGCCGGGCCGGGGCGCCCTGCGGTCAGGGTGGCCAAGGTGAGGGCGATCAGCGCGGCCAGTGCGCCGGCCAGCAAAGCCAGGGTGACCGTGGGCAGCACCTGTGAACCGATGATGCTGCTGACGGGCTGGCGCATCACATACGAGCTGCCGAAGTCGCCGTGCGCGATGCGCACGATGAAATCCAGGTATTGCACGGGCAGGCTGCGGTCCAGGCCCCATTCGGCACTGATGGCCTCTTTCAGGCCGGGCAGCTCCAGGTCGCCGGCCAGGATGTCCTGGATGCGGCCCGGCAGCGAATGCAGCGCCACAAAGGTGGCGCTGGCGGCCAGCCACATCACCAGCAGGGCGCTGCCCAGGCGCAGCAGGGCGGCTTTCAGCACAGGGTGGGTGGATTGCATGTTGGCAAAGAGGTGCTGCAAGGGCCAGGATGGCTTATTTGCGCAGCCACAGGTCGTGCGAGTTGGAGGGCGAGTCGAGTTGGGCCTCGAAGCTGATGCCCTCGACCTGGCGCTTGGCGGCCACCACATAGTGGGGGGCGAACAGCGGCACGATGTAGGCCCGGTCCACTGCGATCTGCTGGATCTTGTCGAGCAGCGCCTGGCGTTTTTTCAGGTCGCTTTGCAAGCGGGCTTCGTTGATCAGGCCGGTCAGCTCGGTGTCGACCTTGCCGGCGTCCGGCACGGTCTTGGTGTACAGAAAGCCGGTGTCGCCCAGCACATCGCGCAGCTCCAGGGCAGCATCGGCCGGGTTCAACGTGTTGGGGTAGATCGACCAGCTGGCGTCAGCCAGCGATTTGGTCCACTCGCCGTTGTTCACGATGCGCAGGTTCAGGTCCAGCCCGATGTTCTTGCGCAGGGCTGCCTGGATACCCTGGATCAACAGGTCGCGGTTGTCGCGCACATAGGGTTGTGGGTAGCCCACCTCGATGCTCAGGCGCTTGCCGTCCTTGGTGCGGTAGCCCTGGGCATCGCGGCCCGTCCAGCCGGCCTCATCGAGCAGCTTGTTGGCCTCGGCGACGCGGTGGCCCCAGGTGCCGGCCAGGCGCGGGTTGTAGCCCGAGTTGTCGGGTCCGATGTTGGACCAGGCCCGGGGCACCGTGCCCAGGTAGATGCTCTTGACCAGGGCGTCGACGTCAAAGCCGTCGCGCAGTGCGCGGCGCACCCGGATGTCGGTGGCCACCCCGCGGCGGTAGTTGATGTTCAAGGTGAATGAAGTCTGCGACGAGGGACCGGTCAGCAGCTTGAAGCCGGGTACATCCTTGAAGGCACTGATGTCGGTGGGCTGCACGCCCTCGATGAGGTCCACCTGGCCAGAGCTCAGTGCACCGGTGCGCACCGCGTATTCGGGCAGGAAGCGGTAGGTCACGCGGTCCAGGTAGGCCGGGCCGGTGTGCTGGGCAAAGGCGGGCGCCCACTGGTAGGCCGGGTTCTTGCGAAAGCTCACCGACTGGCCACGCTGGTACTGATCGAAGATGAAGGGCCCGGTGCCCACCAGGCCCGGCCCGCCCGAGCACAGATCGGCCTCGGCCGCCAGGGTCTTGGGTGACAGAAAGCCCAGCTTGACGCTGGACACCGATTCGAGAAAGGCCGAGTCGGGCTGCGACAGCACGACCTTGGCGGTGTAGGGGCCCACCACCTCGGTGCGCAGGTAGAACTCCAGGAAGGAGGCGGCCGCGGCACTGCTCTTGGGGTTGCGGATGAAGTCGAAGTTGGCCTTCACGGCCTCGGCATTGAAGCGTTCACCGTCGTGAAAGCGCACGTCTTCGCGCAGCTGGAAGGTGTATTCCTTGCCATTGCCGGACACGCTCCACGATTTGGCCAGCCAGGGCACAAAAACGCCATCGCTGCGCTTGCCCACCAGCGAGTCGATGTAGTTGCGGATCACCAGAAAGGCGTTTTGCTGCGACGAGCGATGCGGGTTGAAGCAGGCGGGTTCGGTGGTCACGCCCCAGGTCAGTTGGCCGCCGGCCACGCCGGCTTCGTTGGACCAGGCAGTGCCATGGGCGGCCAGCAGGGCCAGCAGAGACAAGGTGGGCAGGGCCGTCAGAGACGACAGGGCGGGGCGGTGGTGGGTCATGAGGGCAGCAACAAGGGAAGGCATAGGCGCCGGGGCGGTAGATCAGAAGTGCATTGCGGCGTGTTGATCTGTCGCAACAAATGCCCTGGACGATACGGTTCGGCCTGTCCCTCGCGAACGAACAAAAACAAGGCTCGATAGAACAAAAAAGAAGGGCCTTGCGGGCAGCACGGCGGCGGTCTGTCCGCGCTCAGAGCAGGGCGGTGCTCAAGCTGGGGGCGGCCAAGGCGCCTGCGGGCCGCCAACCCAGTTCAGGGGCAATCAGGTGCACAAAGTCGTGCAGGATCTGCGCGTAGTCTTGCGCGGGCAGGTCATAGGGCAGCTCCAGCCGCAGTTCGCTGACCTGGGCCACGATGGGGTCGCGCTGCAACTGCTGCAGGATGGCATCGGCGCTGCCCACCAGGTCTGGGGCAAACAGGGTGCGGCGCGGGCCTTGTGGCGCCAGCGTGCGTGCGTGGCGACTGTCGGCAAAGGCCTGGTAGCGGCGGCGTGTGGCTGGGGTGGCGCTGTCCCAGGGCACGATCACCCGGCCCAGCGCCACGCGGGGAGCCACCGGCCCCTGGGTGGCCTGCCAATGCTGACGGAAAAGGCCCAGCTGCCGGGCCTGCACAGCCCAGAAATCGTCGCTCTGTTCGCCCTGGTTGAGGTTGCCGATCAGCAGGTGAAAGCCATGGCGCCCGGCCCATTCGGCCGAACGCAGCGAGCCGCCGCCATACCAGAGCCGATTCACCAGCCCGGGCGACTGCGGCTGCAGGCGGGGGCGCTGGGCACCGGCCGGCGATTCGATCCGATCACCGTCGTCGCCTATCCAATCACCGCTGAGGTTGTGCCGCAGCCGCAGCACGCGCTGGTGCGAGAAGTCAATCTGCGCTGGGTCGGCGTCAAAAAGGCGCTCGCCCAGCAGAGCGCCCAGCGGCGGTGCGCCCGCACTCAGGCCCACCTGCAGGCGCCCGTGCGACAGCACGTCCACCGTGGCCAGGTCTTCGGCCAGCCGAAAAGGGTTCTCGTAGCCCATCTGGATCACGGCCGCACCCAGCTCGATGCGCTGGGTGCGTTGTGTGGCCGCGGCCAGAAAGGTGCTGGCAGAGGAGACGCCGCGCTCCAGGTGCCGCTGGCGCACCCAGGCCCCGTTCCAGCCCTGGGCCTCGCCGGTGGCCAGCAGTTGCAAGGCCTCTTCAAGACCCTGGGCAGGGTTGGCCTCGTCGTAGTTGCCGGGAGTCAGGAAGGCAATGCGGTCGATGCGCACAGGCATGGTGCTCAGAACTTGGGCAGGCCCGGTGGGTTGACCTCGGACTTTTCCACCGCCTCGGTCTGCAGGCTCCAGCGCGCCAGGGCCTGGCCGTAGCGGCCGCTGCGGATCAGGCCATTGGTGGCCGCAGCCAGGGCCTCGACCAGGCCGCTGCCCTTGCGGGTGGTGATGGCCACGTCGGCCTTCAGCGGCCAACCCGCATTGACGGTGCCAGCCAGCCGGGTCTTGCCGTCGAGGGCGGCCTTGTAGGCCTGCGGTGCGTGGGGGTTGAAGTTGGCATCGGCCCGGCCCGACAGCAGGGCCACGGTGGCGGCGGCATCGTCGTCGTAGTACTGCAGGTCGAGCGCCTTCAGGCCCTGGGCCAGGTTCTGGCGGTTCCACTCCAGCAGGATGCGCTCCTGGATGGTGCCCGAGCCGGTGATGATGCGCAGACCGGCCACGTCCTTGGGCTCGCGCAGCGACTTGATGGGGCTGTCGGTCTTGACGAAGAAGCCGTGCAGACCCAGCCGGTAGGTGTTGAAGTCGAACTTCTCCTTGCGCTGCTCGGTCACGCCCACGTTGGAGATGACCGCGTCGTACTTGCCCGATTGCAGGCCCAGCGGCCAGTCGGCCCAGGCCACGGGCACCAGTTGCAGCTTCAGGCCCAGGGCGTCGGCCACCAGCTGGGCATAGTCGGGGTCGAAGCCCACCGGGGTGCGCGCATCGGTGGCGTAGGTGGCGATGGGGGGCGCAAACGGATGGATGCCCACGGTCAGTGTGCCCTCCTGGGCCCATTTGAAGTTCTTGGGCAGCAAAGCGATGGCCGCCGGGTTCTTGTCGGCGCGCACGCGGGCGGCCTGCTGGGGGCTGAAGTCAAAGGCATCGGCGGCACCAGCGGCAACAGCGCTGGGGCTGGCCAGGGTGAGGGCGCTCAGGGCCAGGGTGAGCAGCAGCGTGGCATGGCGTCGGGAGATCATGGTGCGTAGGGTCCTTGGGGCAGAAAAATCAGGCGGGCTTGCGTGCATCGATACGTGCGGGAGGCCACTCAGCCGTGGTGGCAGGCAGCCGCGGTCAGGAACAGCGCCAGCAGGCCCCATTGGGTGAGGCGCAGCGCCAGGGTTGGCGAGAGGCGGGTGGATCGCAGCAGGCGCTCAGACAGCGAGGCGTCAGGCGCGATGGCGGCAGCTTGTTCAGGCAGGGCAGAGATGGGCATGAAAGACTCTTTCAGGGCAGGGTGCTCACAGCACCTGGGCCAGGAATGCTCGGGTACGGGGGTGCTGGGGCGCCGACAGCACCTGGGCGGGCGGACCGGCCTCCAGCACCCGCCCTTGCTCCATGAAGACCACCGTGTCGGCCACCTCGCGGGCGAAGCCGATCTCGTGGGTCACCACCACCAGGGTGGTGCCCGAGCGGGCCAGTTCCTGGATCACATCGAGCACCTCTTTCACCAGTTCGGGGTCGAGGGCCGACGTGGGCTCGTCGAACAGCAGCACCTTGGGGCTGAGCGCCAGAGCCCGGGCGATCGCCACACGCTGTTGCTGGCCCCCGCTGAGCTGGCGCGGGTAGGCATGGGCCTTGTCGGCCAGACCCACCCGCTGCAACAGTTCCAGGGCCAGGGTGTGCGCCTGTGTTTCGGGCAGGCCCAGCACGGCGCGCGGGGCCTCGGTCAGGTTCTCCAGCACGCTCAAATGCGGGAACAGGTTGAAAGACTGGAAGACCATGCCCACATCGACGCGGCGGCGCAGGATGTCTTTTTCTTTCAGCTCATACAGGGTATGGCCTTGCTGGCGGTAGCCGATCAACTCGCCATCGATGGCGATGAAGCCCTCGTCCACCCGCTCCAGGTGGTTCAGGCTGCGCAGCAGGGTGGATTTGCCCGAGCCCGAAGGCCCGATGATGACCGTGACGCTGCTCGCCGGCAGGTGCAGGTTCACGTCTTGCAGCACCTGCAGGGCGCCGTAGTGCTTGTGCACCCCGCGCACCGTGATCTCGCCACCGCGTTGCGGGCTGGCCAGCCAGCCCGCCGTGGCCGCCGGGGTGCAGGGGCAGGCAAGGGGCGTGGTGACTTGGGGCTGTGCCTGGGGCCGGCTGGCACGCCGCAGCCAGCGTTGCCACAGCGAAGGCACGGCCTCACGCAGTGCCCCACGGGCGTAGCGCCGCTCCAGTTGGGCCTGCACCAGCGACAGCACTGACAGGATCACCAGGTACCACACGGTGGCCACCATCAGCAGGGGCACCACTTCAAGGTTGCGCCGGTAGATGACCTGGATGGTGTAGAACAACTCGGGCAGCGCCAGGATGTAGACATTGGAGGTGCCCTTGGCCAGGCCAATGATGTCGTTGAAGGCCGTGGGCAGGATGCTGCGCATGGCTTGCGGCAGCACGATGCGCAAGGCCTGGCGACGCCGTGGCAGGCCCAGGGCGGCGGCGGCCTCGAGTTGGCCGCGGTCCACCGACAGAATGCCGCCGCGGATGATCTCAGACGAGAACGCGGCCTGGTTCAGGGTCAGCCCCAGCACAGCGGCAGCAAAGGGGCTGATCAGTTGGGTGGTGGGGTAGCTGAAGAAAGTGATGTCGGTGTAAGGCACGCCCAGCCACACGTTTTCGTACAGGTAGCCCAGGTTGTTCAGGATCAACAGCAGCACGATCAGCGGGATGGAGCGGAACACCCAGGTGTAGCCCCAGGCCAGGCTGGCCAGCAGGTGCGAGCGCGAGACGCGGGCCGCCGCCAGCAGCCCGCCCAGCGCAAAGCCGAACAGCGCGCCCAGCGCCGTCAACAGCAGGGTGCGACCCAGGCCCACCAGCACCGGCTCGGCCAGAAACCATTCGGCGAAAACCCCCCAGCCCCAGCGTGGGTTGCCAAGCACCGACTGGCCCAGCGCCAGCAGCAGCACCGCAGCCAGCGCAGTACCGATCCAGCGCGCGGTGTAGCGCGCCGGGACCACGCGGTAGTGCGAAAAATCGCCGGACGCTGGTGTGCCGGCATCTGGGGGCGTCGAGGCCTCGGCGGGTGGGGTGGAGCCGGTGGCCGGTTTGGCGCCGGGCAAGGGCAAGGTGGCAGACATGGTGAGGGGCCGGAATAGGCAGTGGGTGGGCAGTGGGTGGGCAGTGGGGTGGCCGGAGATCAGGCGGCCGAGGCCAGGGCCTCGGGCTGGGCCACCGAGGCCGGGGGCGTCGGCAGCCATTTCTCGAAAGGCAGGGTGCGGTGGATCTCGGGGTCGATGCTGCGGTCGTACAGCGCTGTGTAACCCCAACCCAGGTACAGGCCCACGGCCTCGGGCTGGCGGCAGCCGGTGGTGAGGTAGATGCGCCGATAGTGCTGGCGCGCGGCCTGGGCCTCCAGCTCGATCAGGATGCGCCGGGCCAGCCCCTGGCGGCGCAGGTCGGCCCGGGTCCAGATGCGTTTGAACTCGGCGGTCTCGGCGTCAAAGCGCTTGAACGCACCGCCCCCGATGGCCACGCCGTCGCGCATCAGCAAGACAAAATTGCCATGGGGCACGGCAAAGTCGCTGGCCGGGTAGCGTTCCATTTCAGGGGGCACGCCCTCTTCATCGAACAGATTGCCGTAGCGGCTGTCGTATTCCCAGGTCAGGGCTTCAACCAGGGGACGGGCCCGCGCGTCGTCGGGGCTGGTGTACAGAAAGGCGTCAGGCATGGCCAGCTTGAAGTGCTCGGATCCTGTCGGGCGCTCAGGCCGCGTGGGCCAGTGTGGCATCGGCGGCCGCGCCATCCAGCGCGCCGTTGGCGTAGCGGCTGGGTTTGCGGGGCAGGCCCAGGTGGTCGCGCAGGGTGTGGCCGCTCAATTCACGCTGGTAGCGCCCGCGTGCCTCCAGAATCGGGATCACATGGGTGATGAAATCCTCCAGCCCCTGGGCCAGCAGCGGAAAGCCCAGGATGAAGCCGTCGGCCGCACCCTCGTCCACCCAGCGGATGATCTCGTCGGCCACCTGCTCGCCCGTGCCCACGAAGCGCGAGCGCGGCGTGGCCACTTCCAGTGCCACCTCGCGCAGGGTCTGGCCACGTCGGCGGGCTTCGAGCTTGATGCGGTCAGTGGTCGACTGGAAGCTGTTGCGCCCGATCTCGCCCAGCTCAGGAAAGGGTTCGTCCAGCGGGTATTGGCTGAAATCGTGGTGATCAAAGAAGCGGCCGAGGTAGGCCAGGGCTTCGTCAATGTTGAGCAGCTCGCGGATCGCGCGGTACTTGGCCTCGGCCTGCGCCTCGGTGGCGCCCACCACCGGACCGATGCCAGGGAACACCTTCACATCGCTGCCCTGCCGGCCCTGTGCGATGGCGCTGTCCTTCACCTGGCGCAGGAACTGGCGTGTCTCCTCGACCGAGGGCGAATGGGTGAACACCGCGTCGGCGTACTTGCCGGCCAGGCCGATGCCCGCGGGCGAGGAGCCGGCCTGGAAGATCACCGGCTGGCCCTGGGGCGAACGCCCGATGTTGAGTGGCCCGGCCACCTCGAAGAAGCGGCCCTTGTGATTCAGCGTGTGCAGCTTGTCGGGGTCAAAGAACTGGCCGGTCTCGCGATTGCGCACCACGGCGTCGTCGTCCCAGCTGTCCCACAAGCCCTGGGTCACCTGCAGGTATTCGTCGGCGATCTGGTAGCGCAGCGCGTGCTCGGGGTGGGCGCGGCCATAGTTGGCGGCCGTGCCTTCCAGAGGGGTGGTGACCACGTTCCAGCCTGCTCGCCCCCCGCTGATGAGGTCGAGCGAGGCGAACTGCCGCGCCACGGTGAAGGGTTCGCTGTACGAGGTGGACACAGTTCCCGCCAGGCCGATCTTGGAGGTGACGGTGGCCAGTGCTGACAGGATGGAGATGGGTTCGAAGCGATTGAGAAAGTGGGGGATTGACTTGGCGTTGATGAACAAGCCATCGGCGACGAACGCAAAGGCGATGCCGGCCGCCTCGGCACGGCGGGTGGTGTCGATGTAGAAGTTCAGGTTGACGCTGGCATCCGCCGGGCCCGAGGGGTGCTTCCAGGCGTTCATGTGGCCGCCTGCACCTTGCAGCATCAGGCCGAAGATGATGGGTGGCCGGTGGCCTGGCTGGGCTGGTGAGTTGCTCATGGCGGCTCCTGTCGGGTGATGGGCTTCGGTGGGGGGCGCTTCAGGCCGCGACGGCGTGCAAGGCCTCGGCCAGCAGTTCGATCGAGCGGCGGCGCGCCGCAAAGGCGGGCACCGGGGTGTCGATCACGAATTCGGGGATGCCGAAGCGTTGGTGCAGGCGCTCCAGCTCGGCGTGGACCTGTTCGGCATCGCCCGCGATCACATGCGGGCGGGTCTCTTCGATGCGGTAGTCACCCACCCCGGCCTGGCGCGCAAACTCGGCTGCGGCTTCGGGCGTGGGCAGGTTGAAGCTCAGGCCGCCCGGCAGGTGCAGCTTGTGGATGCGCAGTTCTCCCACCTGTTGCACCGCCTGGGCCGCCTCAGGGGCGGCAAAAGCATACAGGGCCAGCGAAGGCACCCGGCCGCGCACGCGGTGGTAGGCCTCGATGCTGCGTTCGATGTTGTCGGTGTCGCCATTGAAGTGCCCGGCATAGCAGAAGTCCCAGCCCAGCTCGGCGGCCAGGGCCGCGCTGCCGGGGCTGGCGCCCAGCAAGACCTGTTGCGGGGGCGTGGCGAGCTGCGGCGTGATCCAGGCCTTGTCGGGCGGGCCCTCGGGGGGTGGCACATCCCGCAGCCAGCCGTCCAGCTCCAGCAGCAGCGATTCGAAGCTGGCCGGGTGGCGTGCATCGTGCCGGCTTTGCAGCGCCCGGGTGGACAGCGGCAGTCCGCCGGGCGCCTTGCCAATGCCGAGGTCCACCCGGCCTGGGGCCAGGGCGGCCAGCACGCGGAAGGTCTCGGCCACCTTGTAGGGGCTGTAGTGCTGCAGCATCACCCCGCCCGAGCCCACCCGGATGCGCGAGGTGCGCGCCAGGATGTGGGCCACCAGCACCTCGGGGGCGGCCCCGGCCAGGCCGGTGCTGCCATGGTGCTCGGCCACCCAGAAGCGGTGGTAGCCCAGTACCTCGGCACGTTCGGCCTGCGCCACGGTGTGCGCCAGCGCCTGGGCAGCGGAGGCACCTTCGGGTACCGGGCTTTTGTCGAGCAGCGAGATCAGGTAGGACACGGCAGGCGGCCGCACAGCGGCAGGGAGTTCGATGCCGCGGATTCTCGGCCGCAGGGTCGCGCAAGGGTAGGCCGATTTGCGCATATGAATATCTGCTGGCGGCACGGGTCCGGGCGTCGGCAGGTGCTTTTTGCTCTAATGCACCAACCACCTGTGCTGCCATGACTTACGCATCTTCACTCCTGCTGCTTGCCGCGGTGTACCTGGCCGTGCTGGCCAGCCCCGGGCCCAATTTCTTCATCCTCAGCCAGCTCTCGCTCGAGGGGCGACAACGCGATGCGCGCTGGACCGTGCTGGGCCTGGTGACGGGTTCGGTGCTGTGGGTGGTCTTGTCGATGGCGGGCCTGTCGGCCCTGCTGCTCAGTCACCACCCTGGTGGCAGCGGCCGTGCGCCTGCTGGGGGCTGCCTACCTGGTCTGGTACGGGGCCGGCTTGTTGCGGTCTGCATTCAGCCTGCGGGCCGGTGTACATCGACCCGGCCCGGTGCCGCTGGTGGCCACGTCGACGGCTGCAGTGGCCTACCGGGTGGGCTTGATGACCGGGCTCACCAACCCCAAAGGCGCCGTGTTCTGGACCAGCGCCTTCGCCACCTTGCTGCCGGAGGCGGCACCCGCCTGGTTCCAGGCGCTGGTGGTGCTGACGGTCTTGCTGATGTCGCTGGGCTGGCATCTGGGCATCACCGTGGTGTTCGGCTTGCCAGCGCTGCGGCAGCGCTATTTGCGGCTGGAGCGCGCCATCAATGGGGTGGCCGGTGGTGCGCTGGTGTTGCTGGGTGTGCAGCGGGTGGTGGGGCGGTGAGTGCCAGGATGGGTGTGTGGGGCATGGCGTTTTGCCGGGCCCGGGGTGTCAACCCGTTCTAAACTGTCGGCGCTCTCATCCGTGCCCTTGGATGAGGATGGATGTTTGCACAGGAGCCCCCATGAAGCGCTTGACCATGTCCCTGGACGACGACCTCGCCGATGCGTTTGACGCCATCGTCAGCGAGCGGGGCTATGAGAACCGGTCCGAGGCCTTTCGCGATCTTTTGAGGGCCGATCTGGGCAAGGCCCGGCAGCAGGACAACCCCGACGGTTTGTGCGTGGCCACGCTGAGCTATGTGTACAACCACCACCAGCGGCAATTGGCCCTGCGCTTGACCGACCTCCAGCACGAGCACCACGAGCTCACCATCTCGACCACCCATGCCCACCTGGACCACGATCATTGTGTGGAGGTGGTGATCCTGCGCGGCCAGACCCGGCTGGTGCAGGCCTTTGCAAAATCGGTCACCACCCAGGCGGGCGTCAGTCACGGGGCGCTGCACATCGTGCCGCTGGCGGCACACCACGCCCACGGGCATGAGCACCTGGTGCCCGTGGTGGGTGCAGGCACCAGGCCGGTGCGCTAGCGGCCCAGGCCGCTTTCTGGGGTGCCTGCCTGTCTGCAGATGGCATGGCACGGATTTTGTATGATCATTTCTGGATTTATCATACAAACCCTGCCAACCCCAATCCACTCCACCCGGTTGCTGTCATGCATGACCTACCCACCGACTGGGGCGCCTTGTGTGCGCTCATCTTCCTGCTTGGCATGCGCCATGGCTTTGACGCCGACCACCTGGCCGCCATCGACGGCCTGACCCGCCTGAACCAGCAGCGCAGGGCCGGGGTGGCGCGTTATTGCGGGGCCCTGTTTTCGGCGGGCCATGGCGCCATTGTGCTGGCTATCGCCATCGTGGTGGGCTCGGTGACCGAGCGCTGGACGCCCCCGGCCTGGTTGGATGCCCTGGGGGCCTGGGTGTCGATCACCTTTTTGCTGGCCATCGGCGCCATCAATCTGCATGCGGTGCTGACGGCCACGCCGGGCAAGACCGTGCCCCTGGTGTCGTTGAAGGGGCGTTTCCTGGGGCGGTTGGCGCAGGCGCGCAGCCCCTTGGGCGTGGCGGCGGTCGGCGCCTTGTTTGCCTTGTCGTTCGACACGGTCACGCAGTCGGTGATGTTTGCCGCCACGGGCGCCCAGTTTGGTGGCGTGATCCCGTCGGTGACGCTGGGCTTGCTGTTTGTGCTGGGCATGCTGGTCACCGATGGCTTGAACGGCTGGTGGATTGCCCGGCTGATCGCCCGTGCCGACGAGATCGCGGCCCTGGCCTCGCGGGTCATGGGGGTGGCCGTGGCCGGCGTGAGCCTGCTGGTGGCGGCCCTGGGCATCAGCCGCCTGGTGTCGCCGGCCTTCGAGGCCTGGAGCGACGGCAAGGAACTGGCCTTTGGCGCCTTGCTGGTGCTGAGCCTGGCCGCCAGCTACCTGCTGGCGCGGGCCCTGGCGGCGCGCCGCCCGCCAGCCCGGCAGCACGCGCCGTGACCCGCATGGCGCACGTGCAGATGCAAATCAGGCAGGGTGTGAAGGCACGGACGGGCATGAGCCGTCTTCAGGGAAAGGCGCAGCTGCGCCACACGACCCTGGCTCTGGCGGTGGCCTGGGCCTGTTCTGCCGCGCAGGCCCAGCCAGCCGCACCAGCCCAAGCTGCGCCTGCACTCGACAGCGAGGCCTCGGCGGCCCCCCAGCCCCCCAGCCTGGCACCGATCACCATCACAGGCCGCCACTACGACAACTCGGTCGGCAGCAGCGATGCCGCCTCGCAAGGGGTGATCCGATCCGAGCTGCTGGCCAGCCGGCCCGCGCTGCGCCCGGGTGAGGTGCTGGAGTTTGTGCCCGGCTTGATCGTCACCCAGCACTCGGGCGACGGCAAGGCCAACCAGTACTTTCTGCGCGGCTTCAACCTGGACCACGGCACCGATTTCGCCACCCGCGTGGACGGCATGCCCGTCAACATGCCCACCCATGGGCACGGCCAGGGCTACTCGGACCTGAACTTTCTGATCCCCGAGCTGGTCGAGCGCATCGAGTACCGCAAGGGCCCGTACTTTGCCACCCATGGCGACTTTGCCGCTGCCGGTGCGGCCGACATCCTTTACAAGACCCGGCTGGACGCCCCGTTTGCCCAGGTCTCGGTGGGCCAGAACGGCTACCGGCGCGGGTTGGCGGCCGACACCATTCAGCTGCGTGACGACCTGACGCTGCTGGGCGCGGTGGAGTGGATGGGCAACAACGGGCCCTGGACCGTGCCTGAGGGCCTGCACCGCCAGAACGCGGTGCTGCGCCTGACCCAGGGCACGCGCGAGCGTGGCAGCACGCTGAGCCTGATGGCGTATGAAGCCCGCTGGAACTCCACCGATCAGGTGCCCCAGCGCCTGATCGATGCCGGCACCTACAACGGCCGACCATTTGGCCGCTACGACTCGGTGGACCCCACCGACGGCGGCAGCACCTCGCGTTACAGCCTGTCGGGCGAATGGCACGACCGTGACCGCACAGGCGAGACCCGGGTCTCGGCCTACGCGATGAAGTATTCGCTCAAGCTGTTCTCCAACTTCACCTACGCCATGGACCGCCCCGCCACAGGCGATCAGTTCTCGCAGCAGGACGACCGAAACGTGTTCGGCGGCCAGGCCTCCAGGGCTTGGAACCACACGCTTGCCGGCTTGGACGCGCGCACGGAAGTGGGCGTGCAACTGCGCAACGACCGGATCCATGTGGGCTTGTTTGACACCCAGGCGCGCCAGATCCTCTCCACCACCCGGCTCGACGATGTGCGCGAAACGCTGCTTGGCGTGTTCGGCCAGAGCACCGTGCAACTGACACCCTGGCTGCGCAGCGTGGTGGGCTGGCGGGGCGACACGGCGCGCTTTGCCGTCAACAGCCTGAGCAACCCGGCCAACTCGGGCAGCGCCCGCGCCAGCCAGCTGTCGCCCAAGCTCACCCTGGTGGCCGGCCCCTGGGCCCAGACCGAATTCTTCTTCAACACTGGCAAGGGCTTTCACAGCAACGACGCCCGTGGCACCACGGCCAAGGTCGACCCCAGGACCGGCGACCCGGTGCAGGCCGTGCCCGGCCTGGTGGCAGCCCGTGGCTGGGAGTTGGGCGTGCGCACCGAGGCCATCGCCAACCTGCAAAGCTCGGTGGCGTTCTGGCGCCTGAACTCAGACTCTGAGCTGGTCTATGTGGGCGATGCCGGCAGCACCGAGGCCAGTGGCGCCAGCCGCCGCCACGGCATCGAGTTCAACAACCGCTGGACCCCCAGCCCCCACTTCTTGCTGGACGCCGATCTGGCGCTCACCCATGCGCGCTTTGCCAATGGCGAGCGCATCCCCAATGCGGTGGACTCGGTGGCCTCGATCGCCGCCACGGTCAAGGCCATCGGCCCCTGGTCGGCCAGCCTGCAGTGGCGCTACCTGGGCAGCGGCGCACTGGTCGAGGACAACTCGGTGCGCAGCACCCCCGCCTCCACCTTCAACCTGCGCGTGACCCGCGATCTGCTGGACCTCAGCCGCCGCCCCGCCAGCCTGACGGTGGATGTCTTCAACCTCTTCAACCGCAAGGTGGACGACATCCAGTACTACTACGCCTCGCAGCTGCCCGGCGAGGCCGCGGCGGTCAATGGCCGGGTGGTGCATCCGGGCGAGCCGCGCTCGGTGCGGGTCACTTACAGGGTGGCTTTCTGAGGCGGCCCTCGACAAAGGGTGTGGGGGCAGGGTCTGGTTCTGTGGCGTCGCAAAATGGGGGCTTGAGCCTCATCGGCCCCTCAGGAGAAATCAATTGAAAGTTGACGGCCAATGCCATTGCGGCGCCATTGCCTACGAGGCTGAAGTGCAGGAAGGCAGCATCTCGGTCTGCCATTGCAACGACTGCCAGATCCACTCGGGCTCGGCCTTTCGGGCCAATATTTCAGCACCTGCCGCGAGCTTTCGCCTGCTCCGTGGCACGCCCAACACCTACATCAAGACGGCCGCCAGCGGTGCCCGACGGGTGCTGGCGTTTTGTGGCCACTGCGGCACCCCGGTCTATGCCTGCGCGGCCGAAGCGCCCACGGCGTATTCATTGCGCGTTGGCACGCTCAATCAGCGGCACGAACTCGGCTCGCCCATGCGGCAGATCTGGACGCAGCGGCGCCTGCCCTGGGTGACCCTGCCCGACGACGTGGCGGCTTTTCACGGGCAACCTTGACAAGGGTGGTCGCCGGTTTTGGCGAACGTCAGTCCACCGAGGCTTGTCAAAGGCACACCCGCAAGACCTCACAAAGCGTATCCAACACGCCTGCCGACAAGAAAGACGAGCGCAAGACCTTGTACTCTCCTGGCAAGTAGCTCCGCACCAGCGGTTCGACCAGTTTCAGCCCGGCGTCGCTGTTGGTCAGAAGAACCAGGGCATCGCCCGAGGCCGGTACGGCGAGCACAAACGCGCGGTAGCCCGGGTTGTTGCCCCACTGCCAGAACCGGGTGCCGTCTACCGAGGTCTCCAGGCCCCAGCCCAAGCCCCAAGCCAGGTTCAAGCCCGCGTCGACGTCTACGGGCGACTCTGCTGTCATCGCCTGGAGCGCCGGATCGCGCAACCAGGCGACCACAAAGCGGGCATAGTCATCCACGGTGGTGTAGAGGCTGTACGCTGCCACCGGCTGGTTCATGAGTACCTGCTTGCGCGGCTCCCCATTGGCTTTGGTGCCTGGCAACAAGTGGTCGCCGACCTGGGGTGTCCAGCGGTAGCTGCTCAGGCCCATGCCCAGCGGGGTGAAGACCAGCGCTTGCATCACTTCGTCCAGCGGGCGTTGCATCACGCTTTCAACCGCCCGCTGCAGCAGCACATAGCCCTCTCCGGAATAGGACCAGCGCTGGCCCGGCGTGCCTTCAAAGCGCAGCGGGCCCGAGGCCCAGTTGGGCAGCCCGGCCGTGTGCTGCAACAGCATGCGCACGGTCACGGCACCCAGTCGCGGGTCGGTCACGACATCGCTTTGGGCGGCCAACTCAGGGTGCAGTGGATTGAAGGCATGCCGATAGCCTTGGGGCAGGTACTGCAGCACGGGCGCGTCCAGCGCCAGCCGCCCTTGTTGCACGAGCTTCAGCACCGCATAGGCGAACACTGGTTTGCTCAGTGATGCGGCCTGGAACACGCTGTCAGGCGCCACCTGCAGCGCAGGGCCGCAACCCGACGCCGTCGTGACAGATTGAAGTTCGCGCTGCCGGATCACCGCCACCGCTGCGGCGCACACATGGTGTTGCCGGGCCAACTGCGGCAACGGCTCGCTGGGGGCGGCAGACGCGGCCGTGGAGCCCGGAGCAAGGCCGGCTTTGGGCGGTGAGGCACAAGACACCACCAGCAAAAGCGCGGCCATCCAGCTGGAGCGGCCGAAGCCGCGCAGGGCAGAAGGCAGGGTCCGAGACATGCGCAAATCCTACTGGACGTCAGGCGCTCACAGCGCCATCGATTGCTGCTTCAGCACCTCGCCGAGCGTCTGATCGATGCGGGCCAGCACCCAACTGCTGCCATCTTTGGCGAAGTAGCCCGTGTTGCTCAGGCCGAACAGGGCAAACTCGCCAGCCCGGTCGAGTGCCACCTCGGCCATGAAGCCGGTCACGTGGCCGGTGTGGGTCAGCAGCAGCCGCTTCGGTGTGGCCACGGCCTGCCAGCCCCAGACATAGCGGCCATCAGAGGCTGCGCGCAGGTCGCGCACATAGACCTGCGGCAGCGGCGTGCGCTCCCCCTGCAGCGCCTGCACATGCCAGCGCAGCCACTGCGCGTAGGCCTCACCCGTGCAGGCCCAGTTGCCGGCGGGGGCGATGATGTCCAGCCAGTCCTGGGTGGCCAGGCTGTCCGGTGTGGCCTCGACCACGGCCAGGGCCCCGGCGGGGCCCTCATGCCCCCACAGCAGGTCGGTGGGCTTGGGCACCCAGGATCGCCAAACCCCTTGCAGGGCCAGGGGCTGCACCAGCACTTCGTCAAACACGGCCTCGAAGGCCCTGCCCGTGCGCGCTTCCACGATGGCGGCTGCCAGCACGTAACCTGCGTTGGAGTAGTGGAAGTCGCGCCCCGGCACGACACCGTCTGCAGGCGCCTGGGCCAGCAGCCAGCGTGCGAAATAGCTGCGACGGCCCACCGGGGTGTCGGGCAGGGGGCGGGTGTCGGCGCTGACCGCCGCGATGAAGGCGTTCTCTTCCTGGCCGCTGCCGTTGAAGGCCGGCACGCCACCGCGGTGGTGCAGCAGATCGGCCAGGGTCACCTGCGCGTAGGCCGGGTGGATCTCCCCAGCCCAGGTCGGAAAGGCCTGCGGCAGGGTCATGGACAGGGCCGGGCCGCCGCGCTCGGCCAACGCGACAATGGCCGCACTGGTCATGGCCTTGGTGTTTGAGCCGATGGCGAAGCGGTCTTGCGATTCCACCGAGGCATTCTGGCCTTGACGCCGCTTGCCTGACACGGCCACGGCCACGCTGCCGGCCTTGCCGCTCACCTGGCCCAGCACCATGCCGACCAGGCCTGAAGCGACCCCGGCGTCAGCCTGGGCCTTGAGCAGGGCGGCGAGTCGGCTCTGATCCGAACTGTCGGCGCCCCCGCCGCATCCCGTCAGGCCAAGCTCCAGCCCAAGGCCCAGGCTGCCGGACAGCAGAAGTTGCAGCACCGAACGGCGGCGCAAAGGTGAACAAGTGGCGTGAGTCGACATGCGAAGGCCTTGAAGTTGCGATGGCCGCCAGTGTGCGCAGACCAAGCCAAAGAGAAGCCAAATTCCGGCTTGGAGGGCTCGCCGCAGGCGCGACCCGCTCGCTTTGGGTTTCCCCAAGATTGGCCCCCTAGAATCCCGGCCATGCACATCCTCCTGGTCGAAGACGATCTTGATCTGGGCCCGGCCCTGCTGGCGGCCTTGCGGGCCGAGGGCGTGAGCGCGCAATGGGTGCGGCGCGCCGCCGACGCCCGCGCCGCCATGGGGCCCGAGGTCGACCTGGTCTTGCTGGACCGCGCCCTGGCCGGTCAGGAAGGGCTGGACCTGTTGCGCCACTGGCGCATGAAGCGCATCACCACGCCGGTGATCGTCATCACCGCGCGGTCCGCGCTGACGGACCGACTCGAGGGCCTGGACGAAGGGGCCGACGACTACCTCGTCAAGCCCTTCGAAATTCCCGAGCTGTTGTCGCGCGTGCGGGCCGTGCACCGTCGCCATCGCCAGCAGGCCAGCGAGGTGTGGGAGCTGGGCGAACTGGCAGTGTCGCCGCGCTCGCACCAAGCCTGGCTGAAGGGCGAGTTGCTGCCCTTGTCTGCACGTGAATTCCAATTGCTGCTGGCCCTGGCCAAGGACAGCAGCACGGTGGTGCCCAAGCAACTGCTGGGGCAGTTGCTGGAACCCCTGGGCGAGCCGGTGGATGCGGCCACCGTCGAGGTGCACCTGTCGAACCTGCGCCGCAAGATCGGCGCCGAGCGCATCCGCACCGTGCGCGGCGTGGGCTACCAGCTCCGGCCATGAAGAGGCCGCCGTCGTCATTGCAAGGGCGCCTGTTGGGGGTGCTGCTCGCCGCCGTGGTGCTGGTCGTGGCGGCCCTGGTCGCCAAGGACTATCTGGCGTTTCGCTGGCACGTCTCGGATCGCGTGGCCCAAAGGTCGGCAGCCGAGGGCCTGGGTGAGGCACTGGCCGACGCCGATGCCACGCTGGCCGCAGCCATCGTGCGCGCCACCGAGCTGCAATTCAACCGGTCACGGCGTGCTGCCGGACTGCCCGACATCGAAGACCTGGCGTTCGAACTTCAGACCTCTGACGGGCGGCTGATCTATGCGTCCGCGCAGCTCAAGGACCTGCCGGTACTGTCGCTGCAGCAGCTTCGGCAATCCGAACTGCAAATGCCGCAGCGGGCCTACTGGCCCTACCTGCACGAGACCGGCCGCTGGCGAGTCATCTTGCTGGAGCCGGTGGTGCAGGATGCCGTGCTGTTGCGCTGGCTAGGGGGCACCCTGGTGCCCGATGTCTTCGTGGCCATCCCCTTGCTGCTGCTGCCGCTGTGGTGGGCTGTGCGCTCCGGGCTGGCACCGCTGCGCCGGCTGGTGTCAGCCCTGGCGCAGCGCGATGCGGCCACGCTGACGCCCCTGCAACTCGACCTGCGCTATGCCGAGCTTCAGCCCATCGTCGGTGCCATCGATGGCCTGCTGGCGCGTGCGCGCCGGCACCTGGAGCATGAGCGCCGCCTGACGCACGACACCGCGCATGAACTGCGCACCCCGCTGGCTGTGCTCGCCGCCCAGGCCCATGCCCTGGCCACTGCGCCCGATGCCGCTGCGGCGGAGCTGGCCCGGCAGGGCATTGCGCGGGGTGTGCAGCGCACATCGCATCTGGTGGAGCAACTGCTGACCCTGGCCGGGCTGGAGTCCCCGGACATCGCCCGACCCACCCAGACCATCGATCTGGTGGCGCTGTGCCGCCAGCACCTGATCGACCTCACGCCACTGGCCGATGCCCGCAACATCGAGATGGCCCTGGAGTCGCCGGATCAATGCCAGGCCACGGTGCTGGTGCCGGCCCTGCACTCCATCCTCGACAACCTGCTGCGCAATGCCCTCAACCACTGTCCGCCGGGTTCGCAGGTGGAACTGCATCTCACACAGCAGGCGGGGCAGTATCGAATCACGGTGCAGGACAACGGCCCAGGCATGCCAGCGGAGGAACGCGAGCGGGCCTTCGAGCGCTTCTTCCGAGGACAGGGGGCTGGCCCGGGCTCGGGCCTGGGGTTGGCGATCGTGCACGAGGCCGCCCGGCTGCTGGGCGCCCGGGTGTGGCTGGCAGAAGGTGATGGCGGGCAGGGGCTGCGTGTGACCGTTGAGTGGCGTGTTGGCTGAGCTGTGACGGGGGAAGGGCTTTGGCGGCTCAGGGGCCGTGCCAAGGGTCGGGCCTGGGTCTCAGCGTTTTGGGCCTGAGCCGCAGCGGTGCAAGATCCAGCCGAGATTCACCGGCAAAGCTCGGCGGCTCGCGTCGGCTGGGCATCGAAGAACATCACCAGGTCGCTCAAGGTCTTGACCTTGCCAAAGAACGGGTTGGACGCTGTGTTGTCAAGTGATCGGCACGCCCTGGCGGCAATGCGGGGGGCGAGATGCATGTCGAGCTCATCGGCGTCGATGCCGATGTCCACGAGTCGGTCTGATGCCCGCAGCGGAACCCGGGCTCCGTCATGGACCAGCACAGCCTGCGTCTCTTCGTACACCGCGCGGATGACCCAGGTGTCCGTGGCGCGGGCGTTGAAGGAGCGGGCAAATTGGCAGATCGATTCGCCTGTGCGAGACCGGGCCAGGGCCCACCTTTTGTGCTTTTCACGCTCAGTTGCATTCTTCACGCACAGCGTGAGCAACAGCATGCCCAGTGCCGTGGCCAAGGGATGGGCCACCGCCAAATAGCCCATGGCAGACAAGAAGATCGCTGCAACGCCGCCAATGCCCGCCTTTGCCCGCCAGGTCTTGGGCCTGGTGTGGACAGGGGGCATGGATCGGGAGGGGGCACGCATGGCGAGCATGCTAGCAAACATGCGTGTGGCCCGCGGGTTGCGGCGCCGTCGCGTCATCAACCTGGAGGTCTCATGCGCCTGGTGCGTGGTCTGTCAGGAGTTGATGCCACGCACCACGAGCGACAAAGCCCGCCGGTACTCCTTTCGCAGCCGGTACACCTGGGCGGGACGATGCGCCGCGCCCGTCTCCATGGCGCCTTCGATGGGTTCCAGAATCCCCAGTTCGTCCATCTTGCGCCTGAAGCTCACCTTGTTGATGGCCTCGCCCAAGACCGCCTCGTAGACAGCCTGCAGGCGCGGCAGGGTCACCTGGTCTTCGCACAGGTAGACCGGCAGTGAGGAGTATTGGCTCTTGGAGCGAATGCGGGCAACCGCCAGTTCGACGATGCTCTTGTGGTCAAACGGCAGCTTGGGCAGTCGACTGACTGGCGCCAAGACCATCCCGTTGGGGGGCACATCCAGCACTTCGGCGGGCACCAGCGCGTAGTAGACGATCGATACCGACCACCCCCTCGGGTCTCGGTCTGCGCCGGAATACGTGGCCAGTTGCTCCAGATAGGGGCTGACGATAGCCGTCTTTTCCTTCAACACCCGGGCCGCCGCATCCCAGGCCGTCTTGTCCTCCTGTGGATGGATGTAGCCACCCGGCAGCGCCAGCTTTCCTGCGCAGGGGGCGTTGCGGCGCTCGAAAAGAGCCACATGCAAGGCTTCATCCTTGAGGGTGAGCAGCACCACATCAACGGTACAGATGATGGGTGGAAAGTCGGAATCAATTGCATTCTTGGCCATGGGCTTGCCTGCTCGCTTGTCTTTGTTCATTCCAGCAACGAAGTAGCTTACCAAGTCGAATCCCTTCATGCCGCGATACCTGAGCAACTCTGCTTGATAGTTAGTTGCACAATAAAACTAAGTCATGTAGAGTTGCTCCCGACAACACGAGCGGAGGCTCACATGAAACAACGGATTCAGCTGCTGATCATCGATCCGCAAAACGACTTCTGCGACCTGCCGGAGAGCTGGCAGTTCTCAGCCCCAATGACGGAGCGCCGCGTCGGGCCGGCGTTGCCTGTTGCTGGCGCGCATGCCGACATGCAACGACTGGCCGCGTTGATCCGTGCCGGGAAAAGCGGTATCTCGGACATCATCGTGACGCTGGACTCTCACCACAGGGTCGATGTGGCGCACCCCCCGTTCTGGATGCAGGCGGATGGCTCACCTGTCGCCCCCTTTACCACGATCACAGCCCGCCAAGTTCGAGATGGCGTTTACCGCCCCCGCATGGCGGCTGCGCTGCCCCGTGTCATCCGCTACCTGGATGAACTGCAAGCGCAGGGCCGGTATACGTTGATGGTCTGGCCGATTCATTGTGAGATCGGCACCTGGGGGCACAACATCCATGCGGGTGTGCAGGCCGCCTGCAACCTGTGGGAGGAAGAGCAGCTCAGCATCGTCAGGCAGGTCTACAAAGGCGCCAATCCGTGGACCGAGCACTACAGCGCCCTGCAGGCCGAAGTGCCCGATCCGGACGATCCGGAAACCTTGCTGAATCAGAAGCTGATCTGGCAACTGGATCAGGCCGATGTGCTCCTGATTGCCGGCGAAGCCAGCAGCCACTGCGTCAAGGCCAGCACCGAACACATGGTGGACAAGCTGCCCAGCCGGCAGTTGAGCAAGGTGGTCCTGCTCACCGACTGCATGAGCCCTGTGAGCGGCTTTGAACAGCAAGCGGCGGGATTTTTCGCCGCCATGGCTGCCCAAGGCGTGCATCTGGCCACCAGCGAGGAGGTCTTGCCTCGCTTGCTGGCCAATGCCTGACCGCCGCGCACGGGCCCAACCCTGGGCGACCGTGGAATCCGCACTCTCAATAGAAAGCCCCTCATGAGCGCCGTCATCAGCAGTCTCCTGGAGACCGATCTCTACAAGTTCACCATGTGGCAGGCCATGCTGCACAGGCACCCACAAACCCAGGCCGAATACACCTTTGTGTGCCGCAATGAGAGCGCCTTTGCACTGGCGGAGCTGGCGGACGAGGTCAACGCTGAACTGGACCACCTTTGCAGCCTCAGCTTCAAGGCCGATGAGCTGGCCTACCTGGGCAGCCTGCGGTACATGAAGTCAGACTTCGTGGACTTCATGCGGATCTTCCGCTTTCAGCGCGACTTCATCGAGGTCAAGACCCGGGGCCCCACACTCGAAATCGTGGCCCGGGGGCCGCAAGTCCATGTCATGGGCTTCGAGATCTACGTGCTGGCCATTGTGAATGAGCTGTACTTCCGTCGTTTCGATGCCCCTTCAGCCCAGGCCGAAGGACGCCGCCGGCTGGCCGACAAGATCAGACTGCTCAAGCAATTCGGCTCGGAGCCCACGCGCGCCAATCCTTTCGAGTTTTTTGACTTCGGCGTGCGCCGGCGCTTCAGTGGGGTCTGGCAGCGCGAGGTGGTCAGCCAGTTGAAGCAAAGCGTGCCGGAGTACTTCAAGGGCACATCGAACGTCCTCCTGGCCAAGGACCTGGGTCTGGTTGCCATCGGCACCATGGCGCACGAGTACCTGCAGACCTATCAAGCCCTGGGGGTGCGTTTGCGTGATTTTCAACGGGCTGCCCTGGAGGATTGGGTGCAGGAATACCGTGGAGACCTGGGCGTGGCCCTGACCGACGTCGTCGGCATGGACGCCTTCCTGGCGGATTTCGATCTCTATTTCGCCAAACTCTTCGACGGCCTTCGTCACGACTCCGGTGACCCCATCGAGTGGGGCGAACGGGCGTTGGCTCACTATGCCAAGCTGCGCATCGATCCCCGCCCCAAGCGCCTGGTCTTTTCGGATGGGCTCGACGTGCCCACGGCTTTGCACATCTATCGCCACTTCGCTGACCGCATTCAGTTGGGCTTTGGCATCGGCACGAACCTCAGCAACGATGTCGGCCTCCAGCCGCTCAACATCGTGATGAAACTCACGCAAGCCAATGGCCAGTCGGTGGCCAAACTGTCCGACTCCCCGGGCAAGACCCTGTGTCGGAACGAAACCTTTCTGGCCTACCTGCGCCAGGTTTTCAATGTGAAAGGCTGACCATGCTGAAGATCACACTGGCTCAACTCAACCCGACGGTGGGTGATATCGACGGCAACGTGACCCGCATGACCCAGGCCGCCCAACGGGCCTGGACGGATGGCTCCGACATGATCGTGTTCCCCGAGTTGTCGCTCACGGGTTACTACCCCGGCGACCTGCTCGACGATCCGGCCTTTCTCGAACGTGTTGCCCGGGGGTTGGAGGCGATCAAGCAGGCCTCGCGCCAGATCCGGCAACTGGTGTACGTGATCGGGGCCCCCATGCCGCGAAACGGCACCGGCAAGCGGCTGAGCAACGCCTTGCTGGCGATCCAGGCGGGCGAGGTCGTGCTGAGCTACAGCAAGCAGTTGCTACCGACCTACAACATCCTCGACGAGCGCCGTCACTTCGAGCCCGGCCCTGATGTGGCCCCCGTGCTGCGCGTGGGCCAGGCGCGCGTCGGCTTCATGGTATGTGAGGATGGCTGGAACGACCACGGTCAGGACTACGAGGTCAACCCTTTCCAACGCATGAGCGACGCCGCGCCTGACCTGGTCGTGTCGATCAACGCCAGCCCATCCGACATCGGCAAGCGCGAACTGCGACAACAAGTGTTCGCCAAGGCCTGCAAACGCCACGGCCTGCCGCTGCTCTACGTCAACCAGGTGGGTGGCCAGGACCAGATCGTGTTCGATGGTGCCTCGTTCGCGGTCGAACCCCAAGCCGGAGTGGTCTTCGAGGCCCGGCGCTTCGAGGAAGACATCACCACCTTGCGTTTTGAACAGGGCCGCTTTCTGACCCTGCAAGGCGAGCTTCCGCCCCGGGTCTTGCGCGAGGGCCTGAGCACCATGGCCTTCTATCGCGCGCAGATCGTGCTGGGCCTGCGCGACTACGCCCGCCGCTGCGGCTTCAAGCAAGCGGTGGTGGGCTCGTCGGGGGGCATCGACAGCGCGCTCACGCTGGCGCTCGCCGTAGACGCGCTGGGCGCTGCCAACGTCGCTGCAGTCACCATGCCGTCGCAGTATTCTTCGGCCGGCTCGGTCGATGACTCGGTCTCGCTGTGCCGCAACCTGGGGATCGAACTGTTCACCCACCCCATTATTGATACGGTGCGGGCCCACAGCCGGCAATACGAGGCCACCTACGGCCAGGGGCTGGCGGGCCTGGCCCTGGAGAACCTGCAGGCCCGCATCCGCGGAACCGTGTTGATGGCCCACTCGAACAGCTTCGGCCACCTGTTGCTCACCACGGGCAACAAATCCGAAATCTCGGTGGGCTACTGCACGCTGTACGGCGACACCAATGGCGGCCTGGGCCTCATCGGCGACCTGTACAAGACAGAGGTGTTTGCGCTGGCAAGTCACATGAACGAGGTGAACGGGCACGGGCTCATCCCGCAGGCCATCATCGACAAAGAGCCCTCGGCCGAACTCGCACCGGGCCAAAAAGACTCCGACAGCCTGCCGCCTTACCCCGTGCTCGACCCCATCCTGAAGTACGTGGTGGAGGGCGAGCGCCTGGCGCCCCATGAGTACGAACAAGCCCGTACCCTGGTCGAAGGCCTTCGGCGTACCCGCGAAGGTGCCATGTTGATTGAACGCGTACGCCGGATGGTGGCCCGCAGCGAATACAAGCGGCGCCAGGCCCCACCCATCATCCGTGTGCGGGCCAAGGCCTTCGGCTCGGGTCGGCAGATGCCAATTGCCGCTCAACACCTGTGAAACGAAGAGCCCCGGGAGGTGCCCTATGACTCAAGCCCAAGACCTGGCCGTTCTCATCGGCCGATTCCAGCCCTTTCACCGGGGCCACCAGGCCTTGCTCCAGCTGGCGCTGGCGCAGGCGCGGCATGTGGCGGTGGTGATCGGTTCGGCCTTTCAGGCGCGCACGCCCAAAAACCCCTTCACCTGGCGTGAACGTGCCGACGTCATCCGGCTGACGCTCGGTGCAGCCGATCAAGAACGCGTCAGCTTCCTGCCGGTGCGCGATCACTACGATGAAGCCAGGTGGGTGCGCGACGTCCAGGCGGGCGTCCATGGCCTGGCTGAGGGGCTGTGCCCAGGCCATCGCGCCCGCATTGCCTTGGTCGGCCATGCCAAGGACGCGACAAGCGACTATCTGAACCACTTCGATGGCTGGGCCCTGATGGCAGCGCCTCGCCAGCATGCCGTTGACGGCACGCACATCCGAGACGCCTACTTCGGCCACGCCGGCAAGCGGGTTGAAGCCACGTTGGCTGCACTGGCTGAGACCGTGCCCGACACCACGCTGGCTTTCTTGCAGGCCTGGGCCGCGCTGCCCCATTTCGCAGAGCTGGCGAAGGAGTGGGAGATGCTGCAGCGCTACAAGGCGGCTTGGGTCACCGCACCATACCCGCCTGTTTTCGTCACGGTGGATGCGGTTGTCAAATGCGCCAATCATGTGCTGCTCATCCAGCGGGCGCAGGCACCGGGTGCGGGCCTGTGGGCTCTGCCGGGCGGGTTCATCGAACAGCGCGAAACCACGTACCAGTCAGCCCTGCGCGAGCTGCGTGAAGAGACGCGACTGAGGCTGCTGGATTCCACCATGCAGCACGCGCTGAAAGCCCGTGCGGTGTTTGACCACCCCGACCGCAGCCAACGCGGTCGCACCATCACCCACGCCTTCTTCTTCGACCTGGGGGAGCGCGCCCTGCCTGAAGTGCAAGCCGACGACGATGCACAGGCCGCGACTTGGCTGAGCATGGCGCAATTGCCCGATCTGGAAGACCGCTTCCACGACGACCACTTCCACATACTGGATCACTTCCTGGGTTTGACGCCTGTGCCAGCCGGCTGAGGGCTGTGCTCGGCTCGAACCCCTCAGACTGTTCGTTCCAGTCTGAGCCATACAGGCTTTTGCGCCCCGCGCTGTGGGACCGGATTGCCTTTGTCGAATGCCACCTGCCACCCCCCACATAAGCAAGCACACTTTTCTTCGTTTCCCGCCTGCGCGGGTGTTCCCACAATGGGATCCACCTTCTCTTCTTTCTTGTCATCCCCTCACGGAGCCCGGAATATGAGCACCTTGCGCCTTGGCGATACCGCCCCCGATTTCACCCAGGACTCCACCGCGGGGCCGATCCAGTTTCACAGCTGGGCTGGCGACTCGTGGGTGGTGCTGTTCTCGCACCCGGCCGATTTCACGCCGGTGTGCACCACCGAGCTGGGCAAGACGGCAGCCCTGTCGGGCGAGTTCGCCAAGCGTGGCGTGAAGCCCATCGCGGTGAGCGTGGACCCGCTGGACAAGCACCAGCAGTGGGTGGCCGACATCAACGACACCCAGAACACCACGGTCAACTTCCCCATCCTGGCCGATGCCGACCGCACGGTGGCCACGCTGTACGACATGATCCACCCCAACTCGCTGGCCAATGCCACGGTGCGCAGCGTGTTCATCATCGACCCCAAGAAGGTGATCCGCACCACGCTGACCTACCCGGCCAGCACGGGGCGCAACTTTGACGAGATCCTGCGCGTGATCGATTCGCTGCAGCTGACCGACAGCCACAAGGTGGCCACACCCGCCAACTGGCGCGATGGCGACGATGTGGTGATCATCCCCAGCCTGCAAGACCCGGCCGAGATCGCCCAGCGCTTCCCGAAGGGCTTCAAGGCCGTGCGCCCCTACTTGCGCCTGACGCCGCAGCCCAACCGCTGATGGAAGGTTTGTCAGCTCCCAATCAAAAGGGCGCCCCGTTGGGGCGCCCTTTTTGTTGACCTCAGGCCTGCAAGGCAACTGATCAGGTCCCCGGTGTTGTTCACCCCCGGGGGCCCGCCCTTTACTTGGGGTCTACCCAGGCGTCGGCCAGGTTGCCTTCCACGCCGTCGGCGGTCACCGAATGCTCGTGCACGCGCTGGTGGGCGATGGTGATGAACTCGGGCTGGAACAGGTTCAGGTCGGGCACGTCGCGGGCCACGGTGTCCTGGAAGTCTTTGAACAGCTTGACGCGGCGCACCGGGTCGTTCTCGATGGCGGCGTCTTCCAGCAGTTTGTCGACCACGGGGTTGTTGTAATGGGTGCCGTTCGAGAAGGGCACACCCTTGATGAAGTTCTTCGACCAGTACAGGCGCTGCACGCCCACGGTGGGGTCGAACAGGTTGCTGGCGCCATTGGTGGTGAAGGCAAAGTCGCGCTCGGTGTAGATGCGCTTGATGAAGGACGACGGGTCTTGGGCCCGCACCGTCACCGCGATGCCGATCCGGGCCAGCGCGGTGCGCAGGTAGTCTGCCAGGCGGGCGCCGTCGCTGGCGATGGGGTTGAAATCCAGCGGCACGGCGAAGCGCACGCCGCCCGCGCCGCGCGGCAGGCCGGCGGCGTCTAGCAGGGCGTTGGCCTTTTTCAGGTCGTAGGGGTAGGGCGTGGGCGCCGGGTCGTGGTAGGCCTTCAGGCCCGGGGCGATGGGCGAATAGCTGACCTTGCCGTAACCGTAGTTGACCACCTTCAGGATCACGTTGCGGTCCACCGCATGGGCCACGGCCTGGCGCACCTCGGGGCGTTTGAAGTACTCGTTGTCGAGGTTGAACTCGAGCCGGGTCACGTTGTGCGAGTAACTGTTGCCCTTGGTCTCGAAGCGCAAGGTCTTGAGCTGCTTGAGGCGTTCCAGGTCGGCCAGGGGCACCGGGGTGCGGTAGCCCAGATCGACCGTGTTGGTCTCGAAGGCCACGCTGGCCGCGGCCGGGTCGTTGACCACCCGCACCACCAGTTGGTCGACGAAGGGCTTGGGCTTGTCCCAGTAATCGGCATTGCGCTCATACACGATGTGGCTGCCGCGCACCCACTCCTTGAAGCGGAACGGGCCGGTGCCGATGGGCGCCGTGTTGTTGGGGTTGCTGGCCGGGTCGGTGCCTTCGTAGATGTGGCGCGGCACGATCGGGGTTTCGGTGGCCACCAGGGCGCGGATCAGGTAGGGCGCGGGCTTGGACAGGCGCAGCACCACGGTGTGCTTGTCGGGCGTCTCGATCTCGCTGAGGTTGGCAAAGGTGTTGCGCCCGCGCGGATGGATCTTCTTGAGCAGCTCGATCGAATAGGCCACGTCGGCCGAGGTGAAGTCTTTGCCATCGTGCCACTTCACGCCCTGGCGCAGGGTGAAGGTGTAGCTCAGGCCGTCACGGCTGATCACCCACTTGGTGGCCAGCTGGGGTTGGGGGTTCACGTCGTAGTCGTACTTCAGCAGGCCCTCGGTCACCTTGGCGCTCACGCTGAGAATGGGCGTGGCCACGTTGTTGATGGTGACCAGCGAAGTGGGCTCACTGGGCAGCAGCAGGGTCAGCGTGCCCTCGTGCTGGGGCGGCGCGGCCTGGGCGCACAGCTGCAGGCTGAGCAGCAGGGCGGCAATGGCCGCGCGGGTGGCGGGCCGGGGAGTGCGGCGTGGGATGAAATGAGGCATGGCAAGGTCCAGATGAAAAGGTGGGTGGAAGAGGCTGGCGTGCTGCGGCCGATAGGCCCTCAGACCGTCTTGGTGGGCGCCGTCTGTGGTGTTTGTGGTGTTGGCAGCTCGGGCCAGTGCGTGACCAGACCCTGGCGGATGTCGGCAGCCAGCTGCTCGGCCGGGCGTTGGGCTGGCTGGCCCAGGCCACCTCCGCCTGGCGTGCCCACGCGCAGCGTGTCGCCCGCGGGCACCACCTGGCGGCCCTTGGCGCGCAGGCGCTGGCCCGAGCCCAGGTGCAGCTCGCCGGCCGCGCCCGGCAGGCCGCCCAAGGCGCCAACGGCGGGGTGGTCCACGCGGTCGAAGGCGGCGGCAATCACCAGGGCGGCATCGTCTTGCGCGTGGCGCACCTCGATCAGCTGGCCCAGGCCGCCGCGCTGCTGGCCGCGCCCGCCCGAGTCGGGCCGGTACTCTTTGCGCAGGAAGCGGATCGGGGCCGAGCTTTCCAGGATCTCCAACGACACATTGCGCACCCCGCTGGGGTAGGCCGTGGCCGACAGGCCGTCCAGCCCGGGGCGTGCGCCGGTGCCGCCGGTGCTGAAGCTGATGGCGTTGAAGCGCGGCCCGCGCAGCAGGGCCGCGTTGTCGGCGGCGCTGGCGCCAGCCAGGCTGTCGCCCCCGGTGAGCTGCAGGTTCCACAGCGACGAGGCCCCCTCGGCCGGCACCCGGTCTGGCCGGGCCTGGCGCAGCGCGCCAAACACCGCATCGGGCAGCAACTGGCCGATCACATGGCGCGCCGTGACGGCCGCCGGGTGCAGCGCGTTCAGGATCGAGCCCGGTGGCGCGCTGACGCGGATGGGCGCCAGCGAGCCGGCGTTGTTGGGCACGTCGGCCCCGATCAGGCAGCGGATGCCGAACGAGGTGTAGGCATCGGTGTAGGCCTTGGGCACGTTGATGCCGCGCGCCACGCTGGGCGAGGTGCCGCTGTAATCCACCTCAATGCCCTGGTCATGCAGCGTGACGGCCACCTGCAGGGTGATGGGTGCGTCGTAGCCGTCCGACACCAGGGTGTTGTGCCAGGTGCCGTGCGGCCAGTCGCGCAGGGCCACCTGCATGGCGTGGGCCGAGCGGCGGATCAGGTCTTCGCCCAGGCCCTGCAGGTCGTCCAGGCGGAACTCGCGCAGCAGGGCGCGCAGCCGGCGCCCGCCCACCTCGTTGCAGGCCACCAGGGCAAACAGGTCGCCCTCGACCTGCTCGGGGTCGCGCACATTGGCGCGGATGATGGCGCGCACCGCAGGGTCGATCTCGCCCTGGCGGATGAACTTCAGGATGGGCAGGAACAGGCCCTCGTGGTAGATCTCCAGCCCGTCGGGGCTGGAGCCCAGGCCGCCGATGTCCACCACATGCAGGGTGGAAGCAAACAGCGCCAGCAGGCGGCCGCCCTCGAACACCGGCGTGACCATGGTCATGTCGAACAGGTGGCCCGTGCCCTTCCAGGGGTCGTTGGTCAGGTACACGTCGCCGTCCTGCATCTGCGCGGGCGGAAACGCGTGGATGAAGTGCTTCACCGCCTCGGCCATCGAGTTCACATGGCCGGGCGTGCCGGTGACGGCCTGGGCCACCATGCGCCCATCGGGCAGGAACACGCCGGCCGACAGGTCGCCGGCCTCACGCGTGGGGGTGCCGAAGGCGGTGTGGATCAGCACCTGGGCCTGTTCTTCGACCACCGAGAGCAGGCGGTTCCAGGCCAGTTGGTAGCGCAGGGTGTGCTGCGGGCTGGGTTGACTCATGGGGCGAGGCTTTCGGTATGGGGATCGGAGTGGGGATCGGCGTGGACTGGGGGCTGGGCGGGCGCGCCCGCCGCGCTGACCAGCCCCGCAGCCAGGTCGGCCTGCAGGGCCTGCGGGCTGCGCTCGCTGGCCGGGCCCAGGCCGGCGCCGCCGGGGGTCTCGACCACCAGCACCTGGCCGGCCGGGATCAGCTGGCGGCCTTTGCCGCGCAGGGGCTGGCCGCTGGGCTTGAGCCAGGCCTTGCCGGGCGCGCCGTCTTCGCCGCCCAGGGCGCCGCGTGGCGGGTAGTGCACGCGGTCCCAGGTGGCGGCCAGCAGCATGGGTTCGTTGCGCGCGTGCTGCACCTCGATGATCTGGCCCAGGCCGCCCCGGGTGCGGCCGCGGCCACCCGAATCCGGCCGAAACTCCTTGCGACGGAACAACACCGGGGCCTGGCTCTCCAGGATCTCCAGCGACACATTGCGCACCCCGCTGGGGTAGGCCGTGGCCGACAGGCCATCCAGCCCCGGGCGCGCCCCGGTGCCGCCGGTGCTGAAGCTGGTGATGCCGAAGCGCTGCGAGCGCAGCAGCGCCTCGTTGGGGCCGCCCTCGATCGCCTGGCCACCCACCAGGCGGATGTTCCACAGCGACGAGGCCCCCTCGGCCGGCACCCGGTCGGGCCGGGCCTGGCGCAGCGCGCCAAACACCAGGTCGGGCAGCAACTGCCCGATGGCGGCGCGCACGGCCACGGCGGCCGGGGGCTGGGCGTTCAGGATGCTGCCCACCGGGGCACTGACGCGGATGGCGGCCAGCGAGCCGGTGTTGTTGGGCACATCGGCCCCGATCAGGCAGCGGATGCCGAACGAGGTGTAGGCATCGGTGTAGGCCTTGGGCACGTTGATGCCGCGCGCCACCGTGCCCGCACTGCCGGCGTAGTCCACAGCGATGCCCTCGGGGCCGATGGTCACGGCCACCTGCAGGTGCAGCGGGTGGTCGTAGCCGTCCACCGTCATCGCGTGCTGCCAGGTGCCTTGCGGCCAGTCGGCCAGGGCGCTGCGCATGGCCTGGGCCGAGCGCTCGATGATGGCTTCGCCATGGGCCTGCAGATCGCTCAGGCCAAACTCGCGCAGCAGGGCCTGCAGGCGCCGCGCGCCCACCTCGTTGCAGGCCACCAGCGCGTGCAGGTCGCCCTCCACCTGGTCGGGTTCGCGCACGTTGGCGCGCACGATGGCCAGCACCGAGTCTTCGATGCGCCCCCGGGTGATGAAGCGCAGGATGGGCAGAAACAGCCCTTCATGAAAAATCTCCAGCGCATCGGGCCCGGCGCCCAGGCCGCCGATGTCCACCACGTGCACGGTCGACGCGAACAGCGCCACCAACCGCCCCAGGTGGAACACCGGCGTGACCATGACCACATCGAACAAGTGGCCTGTGCCCTTCCAGGGGTCGTTGGTGATGAACACATCGCCCTCGGCCATCTGATCGGCCGGGAAGGCCTGCAGAAAGTGCAGCACCGAATCGGCCATCGAGTTCACATGGCCGGGCGTGCCGGTCACCGCCTGGGCCACCATGCGCCCGTCGGGCAGAAAAACACCGGCCGACAGGTCGCCGGCCTCACGCGTGGGGGTGCCAAAGGCCGTGCGGATCAGGGTCTGGGCCTGCTCCTCCACCACCGCCAGCAGCCGGCTCCACACCAGCTGCTGCTGCCACTGCAGGGCTTGGGCCTGCTTCAAGGGCCCGGGCTGGCCGCTGGTGCCGTGGGCGCTCATGCTGCGCTGCCCTGTACGTCCTGCACGTCTTTTGCCGAGGCCAGGGTGTCGGTCAGCACCAGGGCACCTTGCTCGCTCAGGCGGGCCTGAAAGCCGGCGATCACCCGGGTGGTGGTCTCGTCTTCCACCACCAGGGCGGGGCCGTTCAGCCACAGGCCGGGCTGCAGTTGGCGCCGCTCGAACACCGGCACGGCCGCCCATTGGTCTTGCTCGGCGTCGTACACCTGGCGCGTGCCGCTGGGCTGCGCCGCGCCCCGGTCGGGCGGCAGGGCATCGGCCTGCAGGCGGGGGCGGTCGGCGGCCTCGACCGACACCGTCCAGCTCACCACCTCGACCGCAATGTGGGGCAGGTGGCGGCCATACAGCTCGGTGTAACGGGTCTCGAAGCGTTGCAGCAGCGTGGCGCTGGCCGCGGTGTCAAACCGGCCCTCGGGCAGTTCGATCGCAATCTCGTGGCCCTGGCCGGCATAGCGCATGTAGGCCTGGCCCTGCACCCGCAGGGCCGAGCCCGGCGCGGCAGCGCGCACCACGGCCTGAGCGTGCTCGCGCAGTGCATCCAGCAGGGCCTGCACGGCGGCATGGTCGATCTGGCGCAGGCGCTGGTGCAGGGTGCGCACCGCCTGGTAGGCCACGGGGGCCCACAAAAAGCCCAGCGCCGAGCCCACGCCGGCCGAGTTGGGGATCACCACCCGCTCAATGCCCAGCTTGCGCGCCAGCGCGGCCGCATGCAGGGGCGCGGCGCCGCCAAAGGCGATCAGCGTGCTCTCGTCGGCCACCTTGCCCAGCTCGCTGGCGTGCACCCGCGCGGCATTGGCCATGTTCTCGCTCACCACGTCCAGCACGGCCTGGGCCGCCTGCTCCAGGGCCAGGCCGGCGGGCGCGGCCACATCGGCCTGCAAGGCCTGGCGGGCCAGCTCGGGCTGCAACTGCACCTTGCCCACGGCAAAGCGGGCCGGGTCGATGTGGCCCAGGGCGGCGTGGGCATCGGTCACCGTGGGGTGGCTGCCGCCCAGGCCATAGGCGGCCGGGCCGGGGCTGGAGCCCGCGCTGTCGGGGCCCACCTGCACCACGCCCAGGTGGTTGATGCGCGCCACCGAGCCACCGCCAGCCCCGATCTCCACCATCTCGATCACCGGGATGCGGATCGGCAGGCCCGAGCCCTTCAGGTGCCGGTGCACGCGGCCAAACTCGAAGCTGCGGCTGATCTGGGGCTGGTAGTCGTCGATGTAGCAGATCTTGGCCGTGGTGCCGCCCATGTCAAACGACAGCGCACGGCGTGCCCCCAGTTGCTCGGCCACCTGGCGGGCCAGCACGGCCCCGCCGGCCGGGCCTGATTCGACCAGTCGCACCGGCTCGGCCACACCCGTGGCCAGCGTGGTGATGGCGCCGCCCGAGGTGATCAGAAACGGCTCTTGCCGCAGCCCGCGCTCTTGCAGCCGCTGCTGCAGCCGGCGCAGGTAGCCCGCCACCTGGGGCTGCACATAGGCGTTGGCGCACACCGTGGACAGGCGCTCGTACTCGCGGATCTCGGGGCACACATCGCTGGCCAGCGACACCCACAGGTCCGGCGCATGCTGCTGCAGCAACTCACGCACGCGGCGCTCGTGCGCGGGGTGGGCATAGCCGTGCAGAAAACACACCGCCACGCTCTCGATGCCATCGGCCTGTAGCCGCTGGGCCAGCGCCACCACCTGGGCCTCGTCCAGCGGGGTGATGGTGCGGCCGCTGGCATCCGAGCGCTCGGTCACGCCGTGGCGCCACTGGCGCGGCACCAGAGGCGCCGGTTTTTGCAGAAACACGTCGTACTGCGCAAAACGGTCTTCCAGCCCGATCTCCACCAGATCGCGAAAGCCCTCGGTGGTGATCAGCGCGGTGCGGGCGCCCTTGCGCTCGATCAGCGCATTGGTGGCCAGTGTGGTGCCCAGGATCAGCAGATCCACCGCCTGCCAGGGCTGGCCGGCCTGGGCCAGCAGCTCGCCAATGCCTTCCAGCACCGCGTCTTCGGGCGCGCCCGGCGTCGTCAGCAGTTTGGTGGTCAGCTTGTTCGCGCCGTGCAGCAGCACCAGATCGGTGAAGGTGCCGCCCACGTCAATGGCAATGCGCAGGCGCGGGTCGGCAAGGGTCGAGGGTTCGGTGGGTGCGGGGGATGTGAAGCTCATGGTGTCAGGCCTGCGGGCAGGCCCGTTTGGAGGCGTGAGGGGAGAGGGAAAGCCAAGGAGAACGGGCGCATAGCAAGCCAGCAAGCCAGCCGCAGAGATGCACTCGGAAATTCTAGAAAGCCCCGGTCTACCGCGTTAGCACGGTTTCCGATGTCGATATGCGGAAAGCGGTGCAGCCGCGCCCAGCCTTGGTGCGGGGCTGATCGGCCAAGTCGGCATCAGAGTGGCCCGACCGGAGTGGGGGAGGCGTATGGCCGTCGCTGCATGAACGTCAGCCGCCTGGGCGGGGTGGGTAAGGCCAGATCAAGGCGTCAGGCCTGTGTTCGCCCGAGCAAGACCTTGAACTTGGGCAGCAGGGGCTTGGAAAGCCAAGGGTGTCTCTTAAGCCAGATCGTGTGGTGTGAGGGCTGCTTAGGCACGCTATGGGCCCCAAGTGCGCGCGAGGCTCTGATCGCGCAACTCTCCGCCTCCGCCCTGGCTTCAAGTCGATCCCAGGCCTGTGCGTACAGCCCGAACACAGGCGTGAGCTCAGTTCTCAATCGGCGCTGATCTTCCCAAGTTCAATGACCTGCTTCCAGCGCCCATACTCGCGCGCCTGAAACTCGGTGAACTGCTCAGGTGTGTTGCCGACCAGCTCAAAGCCCACCTCCAGCAGGGGCTGTCTGACGGCCGGCTCGTTCAGGATCGACACCACGGCCTCGTGCAAACGGGTGCGCAGCTCGGCAGGCACCCCTTTGGGCAGCGCCACCGCTTGCCATGAATAGACCGTGGCCCCCTTGTAGCCCAGCTCTTCCATCGTGGGCACGTCGGGCAGCAGCGTCGAGCGCTTGCTGCTGGTGACGGCCATGGCGCGCAGCTTGCCAGCGCGCAGGTGCGGCAGCGCGGTGTTGATGTTCATGAACGACGCGTCCACCTGCCCGCCCAGCAGGTCCTGCATGGCGGGCACACCGCCCTTGTAGGGGATGTGCAGGCCGGTGGTCTTGGTTTCGAGCCAGAACAGCTCGGCCGTGAGGTGGTCGCTGGTGCCGTTGCCGGCCGATGCAAACGTCAGCTTGCCTGGCTGGGCGCGCATGCGCTCCAGCAACTGGGGCACGGTCTTGTAGACCGAGGCACTTTGCACGGCCAGCACATTGGGGGCCTGCACGGCCACGGTCACGTAGTCAAAGTCTTTCAAGGGGTCGTAGCCCTGGGCGGTTTTCAGGTGGGGGCCGATCACCAGCGGCCCCAGCGAGCTCACCAGCACCGTGTAGCCATCGGGCGTGGCGCGCTTGGCGGCGGCAGCCCCCAGGGCACCCCCGGCCCCGGCGGTGTTCTGTACCACAAAGGTGCCGCCACCCAATTTGGCGGGCAAGCGGCTGGCCAGCGTGCGGGCCAGGGAGTCGGTCGTGCCGCCCGGCGGGAAGGGCACGATCAGGGTGACGGGCTTGGCGTTGGGCCAGGGCTGCGTCTGAGCCTGGGCATGGGCCAGCAAGGTGCTGCAGACCAGGGCGATTGCGGCCATCAGTGTTTTCATGTTGTCTCCTTGAATGGGGGCGCTGGTGCGCGGCCTCAGGCCGTGAACGTAGCCTGTTGGCGCGTCCAGTGGCGGGCCTGGCCACTCAGCGAGAGGCCCAGGCCTGGGCGGGTGGGCACCAGCATCCGGCCGTTCTTGATCTCGATGCGTTCGTTGAACAGGGGCTCCAGCCAGTCGAAGTGCTCCACCCAGCCTTCGCGGGGGTAGGCCGCTGCCAGGTGGATGTGCAGCTCCATGGCGAAATGCGGCGCCACCAGCAAGCCGGCGTGGTCGGCCTGGGCGGCCACTTTGAGGTAAGGCGTGATGCCGCCCAGCCGGGGGGCGTCGGGCATCAGGTAGTCGGCCGCACGGTGCCGGATCAGGTCCATGTGCTCGGCCGCGCTGGTGAGCATTTCGCCGGTGGCGATCGGCGTGTCGAAGGTCTGTGCCAGTGCTGCGTGGCCTTCGTGGTCGTAGGCGTCCAGGGGCTCTTCGATCCAGACCAGGTTGAAGGGCTCGAACGCACGGCACATGCGTTGGGCGGTCGGGCGGTCCCATTGCTGGTTGGCGTCCACCATGATGGCCACACCGTCGCCCAGGTGCGAGCGCACGGCGTTCAGACGCGCCAGGTCCAACTTGCCATCGGGTTGGCCGACCTTGAGCTTGATCCCGCCGATGCCCCGCTCGATGGAGGCGGCGGCATTGAGCAGCAGCTGTTCGGTCGGGGTGTGCAAAAAGCCGCCTGAGGTGTTGTAGCAGGGCACCGAATCGCGGTAGGCACCCAGCAGCTTGGCGAGCGGCAGATTCGCCCGGCGGGCCTTGATGTCCCACAAGGCCACATCAAACGCCCCGATGGCCTGGGTGGCCATGCCGCTGCGCCCCACCGAAGCGCCGGCCCAGCAAAGCTTGTCCCACAGTTTGCCGATGTCGTTGGCATCTTCGCCCAGCAGCGCCGGGGCCACCTCGCAGGCATGGGCAAACTGGCCGGGCCCACCGGCCCGTTTGGCGTAACTCAGGCCCAGACCCCGCTGGCCATCGGCGGTTTGCATCTCGACAAACAGCATGGCCACTTCGGTCATCGGCTTTTGCCGCCCGGTCAGCACCTTGGCGTCGCTGATGGGTTGGGCCAAGGGGAGGTAGCAGGACGAGACCTGCAGTTCGGTGATACGTGAATTCATGGTGCTTGTTAACGTTAACAAAAAGCAGAAAAAATAAGATGGCGACGGCCATCCAAACGCAATGTTATCGTTAACACCGCTTCGGAGGGCTGTGGTTTTCCCTGATCATTGGCCCATGTCCCTAGCGCAGCCCCCCAAAGCCAACACCTTGCACGACGTCGCCCAGGTGGCCGGGGTGTCGTTCATGACCGTGTCCCGGGCCTTGAACACGCCCGAGCGGGTGTCACCCGCAACGCTGGAGAAGGTTCGCCAAGCGGTTGCGGCTACCGGCTACATCCCCAACCTGCTCGCCGGCGGCCTGAAGTCCAGGCGCAGCATGACGGTGGTGGGCCTGGTGCCCATCATCTCGGTGCCTCAGTTCCTGCCCACCGTGCGGGCCTTGACCGAGGCACTGGATGAGCAGGGCTACCAACTGATCCTGGGCCAGATGGGCTACGACCACGCGCGGGAGGACAAGCTCATCACCACCATGATGGCGCGGCGGCCGGATGGCTTTGTCGTCATCGGCAAACTGAGCTCGGCCGCTGCGCGCCGGCAACTGCGTGCCGTCGGTGTGCCCGTGGTGGAGACCTGGGACCTGATGCCCGACCCGGTGGACATGGTGGTGGGCTTCTCGCATGAGCAGGTGGGGCGGGCGGTGGCCGAGCATTTGCTGGCCCGGGGGCTGACCCGCCTGGCCGTGGCCACAGGCGACGACGACCGGGCACAGAGCCGCCTGGCCGGGTTTCTGGAGCGCGTGGGCCACGCGGTGCCCACAGTGGTCAACCCGGCACCGAGCAGTCTGGCCCACGGCCGCCAAGCCCTGGCAGGCCTGCTGGCGCAAGAGCCGCGCCTGCAAGCGGTGTATTGCAGCTCGGATGCCCTGGCTCAGGGCGTCATGGTCGAGGCGGCGGCCAGGGGCCTGCGGATACCGCAAGACCTGGCTGTGTGCGGTTTTGGCGATGCCGACTTTGCGGAACACCTCTTCCCCTCACTCACCTCGGTGCGGGTGGAGGGCGCCTTGATCGGACGCCAGGCGGCTCAGATGCTGCTGGACCGTTGCGGGGGCAAGCGGCCACCAGAAACCCGGGTGGACGTGGGCTTCAGGGTGGTGGCACGGCAATCCACCGCAGCCTGATCTTCCTGGTGGCGGCGTTGCATCGACGGGCCTTGCCGGCTTGGTGCAAAGCCGCAGGATCCAACGGCCAGCGCATCCGCTCACCCCGTCTTGTGGAGCAGGCCCGCGCGGGCGTTGACTCCGAGCACGGCCTTGCGAAATTGGGCCACCAGCGGCCGTTGGTCATCCGTGCGCCAGACCAGGTGGACGCTGACCCGCAGATCCAGCCACGGCAGCTCGCGGAAGATGACATCGGGTGTCGCGGCAGAGGTGGCCAGGCTGGCCTGCACCACCGCCAGCCCAAGACCCGCCCCAACCAGTTGCAGCGATGACAGGGGATCCGAGGCCTCATAGGCGATGTCGGGCGTGAATCCAGACCGTTGGAGCCCCGACAGCAAGCTGGCCCGCACGGTGTCAACCGGCTGGCGCACCACGGCGATCCAGGGCCGTTGATGCAGTTGCGCTGGCTGGATGGCCTTGGCCTTGCGCAGCGGATCGTCCTTGTGCAGGGCCAGCACCAGCGGCTCGTCGATCACCACGGCGCTGCTCAGGTCGGGCGCCTCTTCAGGGGCCCGATAGACCAGGCCGAGGTCCAGGGTGCGCTGGCGCAGGCGCTCAAACTGCTCGCCGGTGCCTGAAGCCAGCAATGACAGCGCGACTTTCGGGTTGCTGCGCCTGAACCGTTGCAACGCCGGGCTCAGCACGTTGGCGTGCATGGCCCCTTCGACGTAAGCAATCGCCAGGCGCCCTGCGGCACCGGCCCCCAGGCGACGGCCAAAGGCTTCGAGCCGCAAGGCTTGGTTCATCAAGGCGCGCGCCTCCATCAGGAAGTCCTGCCCCTCCTGGGTCAGATGCAGGCGCTTCTTGCTGCGTTCGAACAGCAGCACGCCGAGTTGGTCTTCCAGCTGCTTGATCTGACGGCTCAGGGGCGACTGCGAGATGTGAAGCGTCTCGGCGGCGCGTCCGACGTTCTCGGTTTCGGCGACGGCGATGAAGTAGCGGAGTTGGCGCAGGTCAAGCATGGTTGAGTCCTTGAAGGTCTCAACTCTCGCACATTTCGTCTTGGACACAAATCGCCGATTCGCGGAACCTAGCGGCCGAACCCACTCTGCTCATACCATCATGAAAAAACTGCTGGCCCTCGGCCTTCTCATCGCGTCCTTATCGACCGCCGCCATCGTCGGGTCCGCTCCTGCTCACGCGCAGGACAATGAGCGACCCCGTGCCCTTGTGCAGGTCGTCAAGTCAACGCCGGATGTGACCGTGCACACCCTGGTGGCGCCAAGCTCGGTGTTCTCCGTCACCAGCCACATCATCGAGTTCAAAAGCCAGCTGTTTGTCGTCGACGGGCAGTTCTTTGCTCCTTTTGCGGCCGACCTCAAGGCCTACACCACCCAACTGGGCAAGCCAGTCACGCGCTTTTACATCTCGCATGAACACCCGGACCATTACCTGGGCATGGGCGACGCGTTCCCTGATGTGACCGTCTATGCGCTGCCGGGCGTCAGGCAGCATATTGAGAAGGACGGCCCTGAGCAGATTGCCAAATGGACCGCCAAGCTGGGCCCGAAGATGGTGGCGCAACACCTGGTCTTGCCCACCCGCGATGCCCATGCTGGGCGTGAGGTGGTGGACGGGGTCGCCCTCGAATTCGCCACGCTGCAGGACCACGAAGCCGCCGAATCGCTGGTGATCAAATTGCCCGAACTCGGCATCTACATCGCCCAGGACCTGCTCTACAACGGCGTGCATCTGTGGCTGCCCGGCAGCACCGAGGGCTGGCGCAAGGCGCTGACCGGATTGCAGGCCGAGAGCGGCTACACCACCTTCCTGGTCGGCCACGGGCAGCCGACTGACAGGCAGGTCATTGGCCGGAACCTGGCCTATCTCGACACCGTCGATCGCATTCGCCGATCGGCAACCGGTGGGGCTGACTACAAGGCCCAACTGCTGCAGGCCTACCCCGACCTGGGCGGTGCAGCGCTGCTCGACATCTACCTGCCCTTGGCCTACCCGGCCAAACCGTGAGCCCTGTTGTGATTTCCACCACCCGCCTGTTTTTCTGAGGTACCACCATGCAAATCCTTCACATCGACTCCAGCATCCTGACGGATGCCTCCGCCTCGCGCGCATTGAGCGCCAGCGTCGTCCAAAGACTCCAAGCCGAGCACCCGGCTTCCCGGGTGATCTACCGTGATCTCGTCGCCGAAGCGATTCCTCATCTGGATGGGGCCATCGCAGCGGGCTTCAGGCCGGTTCCGGGCAGCCCTGTGTCACAGGACGTGAGCGCAGAACATGCCCGCTCGGAGGCGCTGGTCGCCGAGTTGCTGGCCAGCGACGTCATCGTCGTGGGCGCGCCGATGTACAACTTTTCAGTGGCCAGCCAGTTGAAGGCCTGGATCGACCGCGTCGTGCAGCCTGGGCGCACCTTCCAGTACACCGCCACGGGCCCTGTGGGCCTGACCCAGGGCAAGCGCGTGATCGTGGCATCGACGCGCGGTGGCGCGTATTCCTCCGGGCCTGCCATGGGCATGGATTTTCAAGAGGACTACCTCCGGACCGTCTTCAACTTCATCGGCATCACCCAGATTGAATTTGTGCGCGCCGAGAACCTTTCGAGGGGCCCGGACGCCAGGGCGCAATCGCTGCGCGCGGCGCATGCCGCCATCGCCACCATTGCGGGCATCGCGCGCGTTTGAGCCTCGGCCTGCCCCCCTACCAAGCACAGGAGAAACACATGCTCTACCTTGTCACTCTGAACTACCTTCGCCCCATCGAAGAGGTGAATGCGCACCTCGATACGCACCGTGTGTGGCTTGCCCAGCAGACGCGGGCCGGCAAGATCCTTGTTGCCGGACCTCTGGAAGACCGCACCGGCGGATTCGTGCTGGCGCGCAGCGACAGCCGCGAAGAACTCAACCGCATGCTCGCGCTGGATTCATTTGTGGTGCACCAGGTGGTGGAGCCCCGCGTCCAAGGCTTCGAAGCGGCCCTGCGCAGCGAAGCCTTCCCATCGGACTGGGCGCCGGGCGCCAAGGCCGTTCAATGACCGGGGGCAACATGTTCCATCGACATCACCTTTTGCGCCGGCTGGGCTGCGCGCTGGCCTTGCTGGTGGCCGCTCTGGCCACGCAGGCAGCGAACGCACAGGACCGCGTGCCGGCGGTGCGCAACATCGTGCTCGTGCATGGCGCGTTTGCCGATGGCTCCAGTTGGTCGCCCGTGATCACACGCCTGCAGCGCAAGGGCTACCACGTGACCGCGGTGCAGAATCCGCTGACCTCATTGGCTGACGATGTGGCTGCCACGCGGCGTGTTCTCGAAAGACAGCCTGGCGGCGTGATCCTGGTCGGCCACTCCTGGGGTGGGGCTGTGGTGACCGAAGCGGGCACGGCACCCAACGTCGAGGGCGTGGTGTACCTGTCGGCCCTGGTCCCTGACGCCGGTGAATCTGCGGCCGACCTGCTGGGCCGCCTCGCTGCGCCCATGCCGGACATGGTGCCCGACAAGGACGGCCTGCTCTGGCTTGACGACCCCGTGGCCTACCGCCAGGTCATGGCCGGTGATGTGCCACCTGCCCAGGCCGCCGTGCAGGCCGCCACCCAGCAGCCCCTGGCCGTGCGCGCCATGGCCGACAAGCTCAGCCAGGCCGCGTGGCGCAACAAGCCCAGCTGGTACCTGCTGACCGAAAACGACAAGGCCTTGCCGCCTTCGGTGCAGCACAACATCGCCAAGGCCATCGGGGCGACCACCCAGAGCGTGGGCTCCAGCCACATGTCGATGTTGAGTCATCCGGATGCGGTGGTCTCGATCATCGAGAAGGCCGCAGGTCACGGCCATCAGGTCGATTCACAGGCCGATACCAGTACGAATGTCCTGAGAGGCCGGCGAGCGCGAGCCCCCATGGCAGTGCCATTCGCCAAATGAAGGCGGCGGGCTGGGCGAGGGGTTAACGACCGCCGCCGCCAGCCTGACATGAATGGCCAGAGAACAGTGAGACCCCGCTGTCTGCCGTTACCCATCCTCGGTCCCTTCAGGACGCAGCAAGGCCACGCTGTCCGGCCCCCGGGTCTTGCCCTCCGCAGCTGTCAGGCTATTGATCGCCAGGTTTCAAAGGCAGTGCCCCCAGGGCCCACAGACCCATCGCAATTTGCCAAAATGGAACAATTGAATTTGTAACGGGCCCGCTTTGCTTTCGTCCTTTTTCTACCTTGGCCCGGCCGACGCGGGTATTTTGCAAGGTCAGCACGAGCCCTGGCTGGTGTTGCTGTCGGTGCTGGTGGCCATGCTGGCGTCGGCCATGGCCTTGCAATTGGCGGGCATTGCGCGGCGCAGCAGCCAGTTGGGGCTGGCGCGCATTGCCTTGGGCACGGGGGCCTTGTCTTTGGGCGCCGGGGTGTGGGCCATGCACTTCATCGGCATGCTGGCCTTCCAGCTGTGCACCACGGTGCGCTACTCGCCGGCCATCACCATCGGCTCGATGCTGCCCAGCCTGGGGGCTTCTTATGTGGCGCTTTGGGTGCTGTCGCGGCGCCAGGTCCAGCGAGGGCAACTGCTGCTGGGTGGGGCCTTGGTGGGGGTGGGCATCGGCCTGATGCATTACGGCGGCATGGCCGCGCTCGAGATGGCTCCGGTGCTGCGTTACGACCCGCTGTGGTTTGCGGCCTCGCTGGGTGTGGCCGTGGCGTTGGCGGTGCTGGCGCTGTGGATCCGTTTTGAGCTGGCGCGGCGCCGCCGGCTGACAGCGGGGCAGGCCGTGGCACTGGGCGGCATGGTCATGGGCCTGGCGATTTCGGGCATGCACTACACCGCCATGGCGGCAGCCCGCTTTGTGGGGCAGGAAGAGCCCGGCTTTGTGGCCGATCTGGGCAGAAACAGCAGCCTGGCGCTCACCATCGCCCTCATCACCCTGCTGATTTGCGCCATGACGGCGGCGGTCAATGCAGCGCTGCGCTACCGTCAGGTCTACCGGCACCTGGCGCGCAGCCAGGCGCGGCTGCAGGCCATCCTGAGCACGGCGGCGGATGGCGTGATCAGCATGAACCCCCAAGGGGTGATCCTGGCGCTCAACCCGGCGGCCGAGCAGATCTTTGGTGCGCCTGCGGCCCAGCTCACGGGCCGCTCCATCAAGCTGCTGCTGCCCGACCTGCATGGCGATGGTGATCAGGCCGAGGGCCAGACCCATCCGGGGCTGGTGCCGGGCGTGCGAGAACTGACGGCCCAGCGCCTGGATGGCCGCCTGCTGCCCATCCGGCTGGCCCTGGGCCAGGCCGCCGACGCCGAAGAGTCGCTCTGGGTGGCCTTTGTGACCGACCTCACCGAGCGCCAGCGCATCGAGAACGCGCTGGCCGAGAGCGAGCATCAGCACCGCAGCCTGATTGCCAACATCCCCGGTGTCACCTTCCGCTGTGCCTACCGGCGCGACAAGGGCTGGGGCGAGCTGGTGTTCATCAGCGATGCCGCCGAGGGGGTGACAGGTTGGCCGGTGACTGCCTTCACCGCAGGCGAGGTGACACTGGAGAGCCTGATCCACCCCGCCGACCGCGAGCGGGTGCAGCGCCTGCGCCAGCAGGCCTTGGCCGGGACGGGGGCATGCGCTCTGGAGTACCGGGTGCTGAGCCGCGGCGGCGCGGAGCACTGGGTGTCCGAAACCTCGGCCGCCGTGCGCGATGCGCAAGGCCGCCAGCGTTGGGTGGACGGCATCCTGATGGACATCACCGAGGCCAAGCTGCGCAATGCCGACTTCGAAAGCGTGGTGCAGGCCATCAACCGGGCTCTGGTGGTGATCGAGTTCGACCTGGATGGCCGCATCCTCAGCGCCAGTGACAAATTTCTGCAGCTGGTGGGCTATGAGTCGCACGAATTGATCGGGCAGCACCACCGCCTGCTGTGCCTGCCCGAAGAGGTGGACAGCACCGAGTACCAGGCCCATTGGCAGGCCCTGCGGCGGGGCGAGTTCCGCAGTGGCGAATACCACCGCCTGGGCAAGCACCGCAAGGACATCTGGATCCACGCCACCTACAACCCCATCCTGGATGCCGACGGGGCGCCACGGCGCATCATCAAGTTCGTCAACGACCTGAGCGAGCGCCACGCCATGGAGCTGGACCTGCGCCTGGCCAAGGACAAGGCCGAGCAGGCGGCTGCCAGCAAGAGCACCTTCCTGGCCAACATGAGCCACGAGATCCGCACGCCCATGAACGCCATCATCGGCTTCACCGAGGTGGTGCTCGAGTCCGAACTCAGCGAGGCACAGCGCCAGCACCTCAACACCATCAACCGCTCGGCGCGGTCCCTGCTGGGGCTGCTCAACGACATCCTCGACACCGCCAAGATGGAGCACGGTTCGGTGGTGCTGGAGCCGCGCGATTTCTCCTTGCGCGAGCTGTGCCGTGACCTGCTGGCCACGCTGCGCCTGGGGGCGGCCGCCAAAGGTCTGGGCCTGGCCCTCGATTACCCCGACGAGCTGCCGGAGTTCTTTCTGGGCGATGCGCTGCGCCTGCAGCAGGTGCTGCTCAACCTGCTGGGCAACGCCATCAAGTTCACCGAGCAGGGCCAGGTGCGCCTGGTGGTGCGCCACCAGGGCCAGACCCTGCGCGTGGACGTGGTCGACACGGGCATCGGCATCCCGGCCGACCGGCTGGAGCGCATTTTTGATCCCTTCTCGCAGGCCGACGCTTCCATGACCCGCCGCTTTGGCGGCACCGGCCTGGGCACCACCATTGCCCGCCAGCTGGTGCAACTCATGGGGGGCGAGATCAGCGTCAGCAGCGCGCTGGGGCAGGGCAGCACCTTCACCGTGCAGGTGCCACTGCCGCTGGGCCAGCCGCCGGCGCAAGCGGCCGATGCGGCCGATGCGGCCGCCGGCCTGAGTCTGCCGCCGCTGCGCATCCTGGTGGCTGACGACGTGGCCCAGAACCTGGAGCTGCTCACCCTGCGCCTGGGCCGTCTGGGGCATCAATTGGCCACCGCCTCCGACGGCGAACAGGCGCTGGCCCTGGCGCAAAGCCAGGCCTTTGATGTGATCCTCATGGACGTGCAGATGCCCTTGCTCGATGGCCTCGCCGCCACCCGGCGCCTGCGCCAGTGGGAGCGCCAGACCGGGCGCCCCCCCGTGCCTGTGGTGGCCCTCACCGCCAGCGTGCTGGAGGAAGACCGGCGCGCCACCCAGGACGCGGGCATGAACGGCTTTGCCGTGAAGCCGGTCGAGCTGCCACGCCTGCTGGCCGAGATCGCGCGCGTCACCGGGTTGGTCCACGCTGCCAGCTTGGAGGGGGGGCCGTCGTCGAATGGCGGCACCGATGCCAGCCCTGACCGGAACGAAGGCGTGGACTGGGTGCGTGGCGCCGAGATGTGGGGCGATGTGCAGACCCTGCAGACCCGCATCCGACAGTTTCTGACCGAGGCCCTGCAGGGCCTGCCCCCTGAGGGCCCACCCGGCGATGAACCAGCCCAGCGGGCCACCGCACACCGCCTGCATGGCGCCGCGGCCAACCTGGCCCTGCCCCGGCTGCAGGCCCTGGCCGCCGAACTGGAGCAGGGCGTTGCGGCTCAGCCCCATGCACACTGGGCTGCCCTGCGCGCCGAGATGCAGGCGTTGCTCGATCGCCTGCCCCAGGCCTCGGTCACGGCAGCTGCCTCGCAGCCCGCTGCAACCGCCTTGAAAGCTGACGATCTGCGCACCCTGCAACAACACCTGCAACGCGGCGAACTGGCCGAAGAGACCCTGCGGCGCGTGTGCGCTGCCGTGAGCGCCGACACCTGTGAGGCCTTGCAGGCCGCGGTGGACAGCTTTGACTTCGACCGGGCCCTGGGCCTGGTCGAGGCCTTGCTGCAGCAACAGCCCCTCTCCGAACCCGGAGCCCAGCCATGAACTCAGCCTGCCCCTTGCCCGATCGCCGCCCCCGCCTGCTGCTGGTGGACGACGAGCCCACCAACCTGCAGGTGCTCAAGCAGATCCTGCAGGCCGACTACCGCCTGCTGTTCGCCCGCGACGGCGAAAAAGCCCTGCAGCTGGCGGCGCAAGAGCAGCCCCAGCTGATCCTGCTCGATGTGATGATGCCTGGGCTGAGCGGCCTGGAGGTGTGCCGCCAGCTCAAGGCCCAGCCCGGCACCGCCGCCATCCCGGTGATCTTTGTCACGGCGCTGGCCGACGAAAGCCATGAGGCCGAAGGCTTCGAGGCCGGCGCGGTCGACTATGTCACCAAGCCGGTCAGCCCGCCCATCGTGCGGGCCCGGGTGCGCACCCACCTGTCCCTGGTGCGGGTGGAAGACCTCAAGCAAAGCCGGCTCGAGATCGTGCAGCGCCTGGGGCGCGCGGCCGAGTACAAAGACAACGAGACCGGCCGCCACGTGATCCGCATGAGCCATTACGCCCGCCTCATGGCCCTGGCCCTGGGCTTCACGCCGGAAGACGCGGACGAGTTGCTGCACGCCGCAGCCATGCACGATGTGGGCAAGATCGGCATCCCCGATGCGGTGCTGCTCAAGAACGGGCCGCTCGATGCCGAGCAGTGGCAGATCATGCGTCGCCACCCCGAGATGGGCGCAGCCATCATCGGCGAGCACGCCTCCAGCCTGCTGCAGATGGCCCGCCGTGTGGCCCTGAGCCACCACGAGAAGTGGGACGGCAGCGGCTACCCGCATGGCCTGCAAGGGGAGGACATCGCCCTGGAGGGGCGCATCGTGGCGATTGCTGATGTGTTCGATGCCCTGACCAACGCGCGCCCCTACAAGGCGGCCTGGCCGGTGGAGCGGGCCATCGAGCTGCTGCAGAACGAGGCCGGCCGGCACTTCGATCCGGCGCTGGTGCAGTTGTTCATCGAACTGCTGCCCGAGGTGCTGAAGGTGAAGGAGCAGTGGCCGGAGTAGCAGCTCACTGCGCAGGCTTCAAGCCCAGTCCCGTCACACAGCCATGAAGCCCAGGTCGCGGGTGCTGTAGTGGGCGATGTTGGGCAGAACGCTGGCCAGGTCGGTGGCGGACACACCGAACCAGGTCGCCAAGGTGGCGGCGTACTGGTCAACGGCGGTCGATGGCAGCAGCCGGCCCTGGCCCACATCGTCGGGGCCGTTGTTGGCGATCACGGGGGCGGTGCCGACAAAGCGCTGCCCCTTGACCGCATCGCCCACCACGAAGTGCATGCTGCCCCAGCCATGGTCCGATCCATCGTTGTTGCTGACCAGGGTCCGGCCGAAGTCGGAGGCCGTGAAGGCCGTCACCTGGCTTGACACCCCCAGCTCGACGGTGGCTTGGTGAAAGGCGCCCATCGCATCGCCCACGGTTTTCATCAAGCCGGGGTGGACGGCAAGCAGGCTGTCGTGGGTATCAAAGCCACTGATGGAGACGAAAAACACCTGCCTCTTGGCTCCGAGGCTGGATCGGGCGGCAATCAGCCGGGCCACCATCTTGAGTTGGTCCCCGAGGTTGTTGTTGGTGGGGAACGGTGTGGTCAGGCTCACGCTGCTCAGGGCCGAACTGACCTGGGTGTTGGCTGAAATGGAGCGGGCACTGACGCGGGCATATTCGTTTTCAAACAGATTGACTCGGGTGGCGGTCATGAGTTGGTTCAAGGCACTGCTGCAGGCGGCAGAGCCGAACAGGGGCGACTGCAAGCCGGCCACAGGCACCGAGCCGGTGGGGGTCATCTGGTATTGCACGGCCGTCTTGCCCGAGAGGTAGACCGCATTGCCTGCGACACTGATTGCCGTGAACGTTGCGTTGCCATTGCCAGCGGCAAACAGGTCTCCGATGCGGCCGCCCCAGCCCGAGGCGGCCCCCTCGGGTGACTCCGACTGCCAGAACGACTGCTGGTCGTTGTGCGAGAAAAGCTTGGGCGGCAGGGGCACCGAGCCGGCGCTGTATTGGGCCTTGGTGGTGGGCTGTACCAGGGTGCCCACATTGAGCAGCACGCCCATTTTTCCGGCGTTGAACAGGGGCAGCAGCGGATCCAGGCCAGGCGCCAGCGCGTATTGCCGGCCATCGGGCAGGGCGGTTGCGGGGTTCAGCAGCAAGGGGGTCAGGCTGTTGCGGTCAATGGCCAGGTTGCTGCGGTACTGAAGCTGGGCGGCGTAGCTGGGTGCGTCATAGGGCACCAAGGTGTTGGCGTAGTCGTTGCCCCCGTACAGGAAGACGCAGACCAGGGCCTTGTAGTCAGTCGCGTTGGCCGCCGCCGCTTCGCCCATGGCGGCCAGGCTCAGTGCGAAGGGCGTGGCGCTGCCCGCCAAAGACAGGGCGGCGCCGCGTTTCAAGAACGCCCGGCGTGAGGCATTGTCGGGCTGGATGTTCGGGAAGTGATGCATGGCGTCCTCACTTTTGAGTGATGTACTCGGGGCTGGCCAACACCAGGGTCAGGGCCGCTTCGACACGCCTGAGTTGCCCTGCCGACGTGGCCGCAGGGATGGTGGCAACCGCGCTCTGGATCAGGTTCAAGGTGGCCGCCGACACCTGGCTGCCTGCCAGCACCTGGTTGATCTCCGTGAGCAGGGCCAAGGGGTCGCTGGCCAGGGGCAGCAAGGTGCTGTAGTCGGCACTCAGATCGCCGGCACCGCTGCCGGCCACCACGCGCTGCATCCAGTTCACATAGCCTGCGACGGAGGATTCGTTGGTGATCTGGAACTCTGGCCCGAACAGGCTCTGGCTGGCCAACGCGGTCCCAGGCGGAACATAGCCAGGGCGGAAGAAGTTGAACACCGAGCCCGAACGCATGGGGCTCTGGCCCAGTCGGGTGGCCGGGTCCGAGGTGTCGCCGATGGCCCATTTGCCAGAGGGTGAGGTGGCGTTGTAAGCGCGTGCCCAGTTCAGGAACCGGACCACAGGCTCGCGCAACTTGCCATAGCTGGGGCTGGCCGCCAGTTTGGCATCGCGCGCTTCGGTGTCCAACAGGATCGCCCGCAGCACCGCTTTCAGATCACCCCGGACGCCAGCGCCATTGTTGGCGAAGGCAGCGGCAACCCGTGAGACATAGGCCGCACTGGGGTTGCTGGTCACCAGGCGCTGGATCAATTGCCGGCCTATGAAGGGCGGCAGGTTGGGGTGGTTGAACAGGGTGTCCAGCGCCGTGTTGAGTGCATCCAGGGCAGGGGTGCCGGCCGCGATGGTGGTGCCCAAAAAGACCTTGCTCCCTGTTTCGTAATTGCTGGCGCGGTTCACCATTTCGCGCATCTGGTAGTCCGGTGGGTAAGGCGCTGTCAGGCCCGAGACATCCACGTTCCAGCCCGTGAATACCCGGGCCAGCCCGCTGACATCGGCTTGGTGGTAGGTCTCCAGGCCGGCACCGTTGCTGCCGGTTTTGATGCTGCCGTCGGCGTTGAGTTGATACAAGCCGATGGTGAAGAGCTGCATCAGTTCGCGGGCATAGTTCTCATCGGGTTCGCTGCCCGTCGTCGGGTTGGCCTTGAGGTTGCCCCGGTAGGTCAGGTAGTAGCCCATGGCCGGGCTCAGGGTGATCTGTTGCAGCAACTGGCGGTAGTTGCCAAAGGCATGGGCCTCCAGGATGTCCAGGTAGTGGCCCACCGAAAACTGCCGCCACTGCGCATTGACGCCCAGCACCGACACCACGCAGATCTCAGACAGAGCCAACACCATGCGTTGCCGCAGCGGATCGGCCGAGCTGATGAATTTGCGCCACAGGCTGTTGTCCAGCCCGGCGGTGCTGTTGATGAAGCTGGTGTCGGCATAGCCGTTGGCCTTGAGCCAGTCACAGTGGCCCTGACTGGTCGGTGCATTGAACTGTGCCGTGATCCAGTCGGCATAGTTGCTGGCCATGAGCGCGTTCAGGTCGGCACGGCTGTAACCCAAGGTGGCCTGGCTCAGGAACCGGCCCGCATCGCTCACGCTGGTGCCCGCAGTCGCCGCGTCCACCGCCGCGCTTTTGCTGCCAACGGCCGAGTTCACCAGCCCTGCAGGCCCCTCACCACCGCCGCAGGCCGTCAGGCTTGCCAGCAGGGCAGCCGATCCGGCCAGCGCGCCCATGCGGCGTTCGGGGTGCGCCCCCGGGGGGGCCGGCGGCAAACGGCCTGCGTCGGCCACCGACGGGGTTTCGTGATCAGTCAGCATGGCTGTTCCTTTCATGAATCGATGCCGAGGGGGCCGGCTGGCGCCTGCTTTTACAGGCTGCGGCTGGCGTCACGCAGGGCCAGATCGGTGGCATGGATGGCCTCATCGATATGGCGGATGGCGCGATCGCGCAGCCCACGGACATCGGCATAGTCTTCTTCACGGGCGATGTCATTGCGCGCCTTGCGCAGCAGCTCCATGGCCCGGTTCAGTCGCCCACGACCGTCCAGGCGTTGGTCCACGGGGGGATGGTCGTCCAGGTTCTTGCCGTCATCGAAGGCGGCACGCTTGATCTCGTTGATGCCTTCGTTGATGCGGTCAACCGCGGCTTCCTCATCCACCGTCACCCGCAAGTCGCCCGGGCGGTGCGAAAGCAACCAGCGCGCTGCGCGAAGATCGCTCAGGGCATGCAGGTAGGCCGGGTGCTCGGCGCGGTACTGCACCCGCGTGAACTGAGGCGCCGGCTGGGCTGGAACAGTCTGGACGGCACAGGCCATCAGGGGCAGGGTGAGCAAGAGGCTGTAGTGCAGTTTATGCATCGTGTCTCCTTGGGATTGGTTTGGCTGGGGTGGGGGGCTTCAGGGCAAGCCCTGGGTCGAGTCGTGGGTCAATCCCTGGGTCGAGCGCTGGGTCGAGCCCTGGGTCAAGCGCTGCCAGAGCCGCTTCACCCGCGCCCGCAGGCCCGCTTGGGCTTGGGTTCGGCGCTGCCCAGGCCCCACGCCATGCGCCGTGTATCGCCCATGAATTTCCAGCGGGGCCAGCTCGCCAGAGCGTGTTTCGCGGGCAATGTCCGAATCGCTGAACAGGGGTTGAGCGGGCAATTTCATGGCAGAGGGGGCCGACAGGGTTTGTAGCCGATACGTTACTTTTCGTTTACTGACCAGGTGCTGACCAGCTGCCGATGCGCTATAAACCCGGCACGCATGCACTCCTTTGTGCGGAAGGCGTGCCGTCGTATTTCACCCAGGGAGTCTTCGTTTTATCAACGTTGCCCAGTGGCTCAAGCCCAGCACGGCACGTGACGCATCGGAAGGCTGAACAGTGCATCCAGACACCATTCCATCCCAACTGTTTCCAGAGGAGGAGGCGTCCAAACCCCGGCCAAAGACCAGGAGGGTCAGCGCCATGACCGTGGTCCTGATCACGGCCCTGCTCGCGCTTGGTGGGGTCGCCTTGGGCAAGTTCATCAACAGGTTTTTGAGATCTCGCAGAAAGTAGCCGCTTCGTGAGCGGCCCCGGCAGATCGGTGCAGGCACCGCACGCATTCGCTCGATCGCTCGCGGGTTTGAGCCGCGGTTGAAGGCGGCGGCCTTGGTTTGCGTAAAGTTGCTGGAAAACGCTGGCCCGCTCGGCTAGGCTGAACAAGCCACCTGTGCTGCCCTGGCGCAGGCCGGTCTTTTGCACGCCACCACGACCCTGTCGTCAGCCTCTTCAAGCGCCACCAGCCAGCTGCCCTACCTGCAGTCCCTGTACCAGTCGGGCTTGCTGACCTTGGCCAAAGCCAACAGCGGCAGCACCGCCGCTTCGGGCGGCTCGGCCACGTCTGGCGGCACGTCCAGCACGGTGGTGCAGATTTCCGACCAGGCCCTGGCTTTGCAAGACAACGCCACCTTGCTGGGCAGCGCCACCGGCGCGGGGGCGGATCTGCCGCAGGCCCTGCAACAGCTCGATGCGCTGGCTCTCCAGGCTTCGGGCCAGGGCAGCAACAGTGGCGGCCAGGCGCTGGCAGACGTGGCCAGCGCGGCGCTGGGCCTGTCCAACAGCACCAACCTGTCCGTGCAGAACACCGATCTGGCGGGCACCTCCACCTTGCTCGGCTCGCTGGGGGTCGATTCCGGCAGCTTGCTGAGCAGCCTAGCCGATCTCTCCACCCAGTACCAGAACCAGCGCTCGCTGAGCGATCTGGGCCTGGCTGGCCGCAGCGATGCGGGCAGCAGCACGTCGTCGGGGTCGGACTCCTCATCGGATTCCACTTCGACCACCCCCGCCAGCACCACCCTCAACGCCACCCAACAGGCGCTATCGCTCTACCAGACCCTGCAGCAGCAGGGGCTCAGTCAGCTGCTGGCCAGCGCTTGATCGCGGCAGGGCTCACGACCTCGGCCTTCGCCTCCAAAGCGTCCCCCGCCAAAGGGTTGCTGGCTCAGCACGCCTGGTCATGGGCCTGGGCAAACCGGATCATGCTCTGCAAGGCGGCCCGTGCAGAAGCCAGGTAGGCGGCCTGCAGATGGAACACATGCCAGCGCCCCTGGTAGACCTCCAGGGTGCACGCCACGCCAGCGGCTTGGGCGCGCCTGGCCAGCAGTTCGGCATCCGCCAACAGCAGTTCCTGATCGCCGACCTGCAGCAGCAGGGGCGGCAGCCCGGCCAGGTCGTCCACGCTCGGCGCCGCGGGGGGCGCGCCATGCCAGCGCAAGCCCTGTTCCAGCCAGCCCATTCTCAGCATGGGGTCGTGCACGTGCGGGGCGGCCGCCTTGGCGGTGGCCAGCGTGGCGTCGACCACGGGCGAGATGAGCAGCATGGCCGCAGGCAGCGGTTGGCCGCGTTGCTTCAAGGCCTGTGCCAGTGACAGCGCCAGGGCACCGCCGGCCGAGTCGCCCGCCAGCACGATGCGCTGGGCCGGCCAACCCTGCTGAAGCAAGCCCTCGTAAGCGGCAAGCGCGTCCTCGAGCGGGGCAGGGTGGGGATGCTCAGGCGCCAGGCGATAGTCCGGCACATGAACGGTGAAGCCGCCATCGCGTGCCAGGCGGGTGGTGATACTGCGGTGGCTTGTCGGGCCGCCCAGGCAAAAGGCCCCGCCGTGCAGGTACAGCACTGCGGTGCCCCTGTCATCCCTTTGGGGCGCCAACACCTGGGTGGGTACCCCGCCCAAGGTGTGCCGCTCGCTCAGCACCCCACCCACGCCCGGCATGAGGGGCGACAACAGGGCCACCACGCCGCGCTGCACCTTGGGCCCAAAAGGCGGGCCGATCAGGGTGCGGAAGCTGAGCTGCAAGAACTTCCGCAGCAAGTGGGCCTGGAGGCTTTCGACAGCGCTTTGCGGGGGCGCCACGGCCACACCCAGGCCGGGGCCGCGTGGCCGTTCGAAGCGGTAGGCCCCCAGGCTGGAATGGCGCGTCTGCCAGCGGTAGGTGAAGGTGAAGCCGGGCCAGTTGGTGGTGCTGTGGCCGTTGGCATCGGTGTACCAGGTGGTGCAGCCGTTCCACACCGTGCGACGCAGGGCCTCCCGCATCTGCAGGGCATGCGCGCGGTAGCGGCGGGCATCCACCTCGATGGCGGCGGCCCCCACACGCCGCGCGGCGCGGATGCAGCGCATCACATGGGCGATCTGGCTCTCGATCATGTAGACGATCGAGTTGTGGCCCAGGTTGGTGTTGGGCCCATACAGCATGAAGAAGTTGGGGAACCCGGCCACCGTCATCCCCAGGTAGGCCGCCGCGCCGTCGCGCCAGGCCTCGTTCAGGTCCAGGCCGGCCTTGCCGGTGATGCGCATGGGCGACAGGAACTGGGTCGCGGCAAAGCCGGTGCCGTACACGATCACATCGACCGGGTGGCGCTGGCCGTCCAGGGTCTCGATGCTGTCCGGGTGCACGCGCCGGATGCCTGTGGTGTGCAGCTTGACGTTGGGTCGGGCCATGGTGGCCAGGTACTCGCTGCTCAGCAGGATGCGTTTGCACCCGATGGGGTAGTCAGGCGTCAGTTGCTGGCGCAGATCGGCCTGAGGCACCTGGGCCATCAGCATGCGCTGGAAGGGCGCGCCCACGGCCCCCTTCATCAAGCCCTTGAAGCGCGTGAACGCCAGGGCCCGCGACTCGTACTTCAGGTAGATCCAGGCCCGGTGCAACGCTGCCGCTCCGGGAAGCAGGCGGAACAACTGCTTTTCGAGGGGGCTGTAGGGCCGGTCCGGCCTGGGCATCATGTACGCCGGTGAGCGCTGGAACACATGCAAGCTGCCTGCCTGTGGCGCGATGGCCGGCACGAACTGGATGGCCGAGGCCCCCGTGCCCACCACGGCCACGCGTCGGCCCGCCAGCGACACGGCGTGGTCCCAGTGCGCTGAGTGAAAGCTGGGCCCCTTGAAGCTCGCCATGCCCTCCAGCGCCGGCAGGGCCGGGCGGCTCAGCTGGCCGGTGCCGCTGATGAGCCATGTGCAGTCGAAGACCCGGCCATCGGTCAGGGTGACCCGCCACAGGCAAGCCCCTTCGTCATAGGTGGCCGAGGCTACTTCGCAGCCAAAGCGGATGTGTGGATGCAGCTCGTACCGGGTGGCGCAGTGCCGCAGATAGGCATGGATCTCGGCCTGGGGCGCGAACACGCGTGACCAATGGGGGTTGGGCTCGAAAGAGAACGAGTACAGGTGCGAGGGCACATCGCAGGCCGCACCTGGGTAGGCGTTGTCACGCCACACGCCGCCCACGTCCTGAGACTTCTCCACGATCAGAAAGTCGTGGATCCCCGCCTTGCGCAGGGCGATGGCCATCCCCAGGCCGGCAAAGCCGGTGCCGATGATGAGGGCGGAAAGAGGGGGCGTGCTGCGGCTGTCAGGCGAGGTCATGGTGTGTCTCCGGGGGCTTTGTTGTTGGCGGTGCGGCGTGCCCATGGGGCTTCGATGTGCCTCCAAGGTGGCGCCATGTTCGGCGTCAACCCGGCAAATGCCCATGCTTCCTTCGGCCAGAAACTTTATTATTTCGGCCATTGGCAACTGGCTACGGGAAACACCTGATGAGCTTCTGGAACTTCGCCCGCGGGCCGGCAAGTGTTCGATTGCTGCTCGACTTCGGCCAGCATCGGGGGCTTTCAGCGCATGAGTTGCTGGCGGGCAGCAAGATCTCCCCCAGCCAACTCGACGACCCCAACACCGAGCTCGCAGCCACCCAGGAGTTGAAGGTGGTCGAGAACCTGTTGCGCCTGTTGCGCCACCCACCCGGGCTGGGGTTGGAGGTGGGGCAGTGCTACCGCTTTTCCACCTTCGGGCTGTGGGGCTACGGCCTGGTGTGCAGCGCGACCCTGGGCGAGGCCCTGTCGCGTGCGCTGCGCTTTGTGCAGCTCACCTATGCCTACTCGGTCATCGAGGAGGGCCTCCAGCCGGGGACCAAGGCCGACACCTGCTGGCTGCGATTGCGTCCCCCCGAGCTGGGCACCGGCTTGAGCCGCTTCCTGGTGGAGCGAGACCTGGCCGCTGCCGCCACGCTGATGTGCGAATTGGGCGGCCCCCACTTTTCGCTGCGCCGCATCGAGCTGCCCGCCGGGCGGGGGCGGGCGTTTCGGCCCTCGGCCAGCCTCACCGCCCTGGGTGGGGCGCCCCTGACCTATGGGGCGACCGGCTACGGTCTGGCGTTCGACGCGGCGTGGCTGGCGCTCAAGCTGCCCAGCGCCAACCCCACCTCTGCCGCCATGTGCGACGAGATGTGCACCCAGTTGCTCGAACGCCGCAGGGTGCGCGCCGGCACCGCCACCCTGGTGCGCCAGGTGATGGCCAGTACGCCACAGCACGAGCGCCCCACCATCAGCCGCCTGGCCGACATCACCAGCACCAGCCAACGCACCCTGAGGCGCCGCCTGCGTGGCGAGGGCACCACGTTTCGGGCCCTCATGGCGTCAGCGCAGTCCAACGAAGCGGCCCAATTGCTGGGCGACGGATCGCTGTCGATCTCGGCCATTGCCGAACGGCTGGGCTATGCAGACCTGTCGAGCTTTTCCCAGGCCTTCAAGCGCTGGCATGGGGTGTCACCATCCTTGTACCGGCGGCAAAACAGCTGAGCCCATTTTTGACCTGATCCATCGACAGCCTCAAGCCTTGAACACCACACTCTGCCGCGGGCGCTCGTCCACCGTCAGCGAGAACACGTCCGGCCGTGCATAGTGGCCCACCACATCGAAGTCGTAGCGGGCACGGGTCAGCTCGGCGGTGTCGATCTGGGCCACCAGCAAGCCGGTTTCGTGCTTGAGCGGGCCGGCCAACACATCGCCCAGGGGGCCCACGATCATGCTGTTGCCGCCGATCAGGGGCAGTTCGGGGTCCCAGTGCGGGGCGTTCACGCCCAGGGCCTGGGGTGAGGGCTGCACCTGGCAGGCGCTGATCACAAAGCAACGCCCCTCGTGGGCGATGTGGCGCATCGACGACTGCCAGATGTCGCGCGCGTCCACGGTGGGGGCGCACCAGATCTGCACGCCCTTGGCGTACATGGCGGTGCGCAGCAGGGGCATGTGGTTCTCCCAGCAGATCACGGCGCCGACGCGGCCGGCGGGCGTGTCCAGCACCGGCAGGGTGGAACCATCGCCCTGGCCCCAGATCAGCCGCTCGGTGCCCGTGGGCATGAGCTTGCGGTGCTTGGCCACCAGCCCCCCTTCAGGGGCGAAGAACAGGGCGGTGCAGTACAAGGTGTTGCCTGCGCGCTCGATCACGCCGATCACGATGTGGGCCTGGCAGCGTTCGGCCAGGCCGGCCAGCGCCTCGGTCTCGGGGCCGGGCACATCGATGGCGTTGTTGTAGTAGCGCTCGAAGGCCTCCCGTCCTTCGGGCAGGCGGTAGCCCAGGTAGGTGCCGAAGCCCTCGCCCTTGGGGTAGCCGCCCAGCAAGGCCTCGGGCATCACCACCAGGCTGGCGCCGGCGGCGCGGATGGCATCCTCATGCGACAGGATCTGCGCCAGGGTGGCGGCCTTGCCCTCGGGGTGGGCGCCGATTTGCAGCGCGGCAACAGTGGATCGGGTCATGTGAACTCGCTTTCGAAACAACAAGGTGATTGCGTCATCCTCGGCCTTTGGCGATCATCAATCAACCGATGATCAGACAAGCTGATATGAACGACATGAATATCGACAGCGTCGACCTGAACCTGCTCAAGGTGTTGCAGGCCTTGCACGAGGAGGGCACGGCCGGCCGGGCCGCCATCCGGCTGGGGGTCACGCAATCGGCCGTCAGCGCAGCGCTGGGCCGGCTGCGCGCCCTGTATGGCGACCCCTTGTTCGAGCGCACCGGCCGCGGCCTGCGCCCCACCCCCAAGGCCGAGGAACTGCGCCCCCTGATCGCCGATGCCCTGCAAAAGCTGCGGCAAAGCCTGGCCCTGGCCCAGCCCGGGGGCACCAGCCTGGCCGGGCGCACCGTGGTGCTGGGCCTGTCGGACGACCACGAGATGGCCTTGGGGCGCAGGCTCATCGACCGCCTTCAGCAGGCAGCACCCGGCCTGCGTCTGGTGCTGCGCCAGACCCACAGCGGCCTGGCCGCCGACATGCTGATGGACCGGCGCATCGACCTCAGCCTGGGCGCCGGCACGGGCAGCTCACGCACCCTGGCGCGCCAGGTGCTGGGCACCGGCCGTTATGCCTGCGTGATGGACCCTGCACAGGCCCCGGCCGGGCCCCTGGGGCTGGAGGACTACCTGCGCCGCCCGCACCTGCTGATCTCATCGGGCGGCTTTGTGGGGGTGGTGGACGAGGCCTTGGCCGCCCAGGGCTTGAGCCGGCACATCGAGGCCTCCACCAGCCACTTTGCCGCCTTGCCCCACCTGCTGCGCGGCAGCACGGCCCTGGCCACCCTGCCCGAGCACGCGGCCCGGGCCCTGGCGGCGCTGGGCATTCTGGTGTGCCTGCCTTGCCCGATCGAGCTGCCCCGCTATTCCATCGAACTGGCCTGGCGCAGCAGCAGCCTGCGCGACCCGGCGCTGCAGAGCTTGAAGACGCATCTGATGGAGGTGGCCCAAGGCCTTTATGCGCCGGCCTGAGCCCCTCTGCGGCTCTATCCGGTGCGGCTCGGCACACCGCTCAGACCGGGGTGCCTACAGCGCGGCCAACGGGACGGCCCACATCCCTTCGCCAAAGGAAAGCGCCTTGTCCCCGTCATAGAGCACGATGCCGGCGATGAAGTCACGGCCCGTGTGCTCCTTGAGCCGCCGAAGCCCCTTGAAATCGGCGGCAGACACGGTGGCTGCGGCCTTGACCTCGATGCCAAGCACCTCGCGCAGGGGAGACTCCAGAACGAAATCCACCTCCACCTGGTCCTTGTCGCGGTAGTGGGCGAGGTACCAGGGGTCGTCGTTCAAGGCCAGGTTCTTGCGCAGCTCGGCGTACACCCAGGTTTCCAGAACCGCGCCCCAGCGCTCCCGGTGCTTGCTGAGCATGGCGGGGGTCAGTCGCATCAGGGCCGCTTGGAGGCCCGCATCCAGAAAATGCAGTTTCGGCGTCTTGATCAGGCGCACCAGCTCATTGCGGCCCCAGGCAGGCAAGCGCTGCACCAGAAACAGCTTTTCGAGAATTCCGAGGTATTTCTCCACCGTGCGTGCGTCCATCGAGAGCTGAGCGCCGATTTGCGTCGCATTGAAGAGCTGGCCACAGTGGGCTGCCGCCACCTCCAGCAAACGAGGGATGTGGCTCAGATGCTCGAGCTGGGCAATGTCCTGCACGTCCCGCTCCACCAGGGCCTGGATATAGGCCTTGGCCCATGCGCTGCGCCGCGCAGGGGTGGCGCGAGAGCGCATTTCGGGATACCCCCCAGCCAGGACGTTCAAAACCATGTCACGCTGCCCATTCACTTCAGGTGCCACCCAGCTGGGGTGCGAGAGGGGCCAGTCATGCGCCTGCGCGCGACGCAGGAAGTCGCTCTGTCGCCCCTGCAACTCACTTTGTGACAGAGGCAGCAGGGTATGCACCTCCATGCGGCCTGCCAAACTGTCGGCAATCGAGGGCAGGGCCAGCAGGTTGGCGGAACCCGTGAGCAGAAACCGACCGGGGCGGCGGTCTTGGTCGATGGACAGCTTGAGCGCAAGAAGCAACTCGGGCGCACGCTGCACTTCGTCAATGATGGCCCGGTCAAGTTGGCGCAGCAGCCCCACCGGGTCGACCCGCGCGGCCTCCAAAACCGCAGGATCGTCCAGCGTGAGGTAGGTCATCCGTTCTGGCGGGTTCTGCAGCACCGGATCATCTGGGGACAGAGGCGGTCTCCCTTGTGCAAACTGCCTGACCAAGGTGGTTTTTCCGCATTGGCGGGGGCCGTTCACCAACACGGCTGGCGTATCCTGCAGCGCAACGCTGACTTGCGCAGTCAAGTGACGGTGGATCAGCTCCGGTGGTGTGGGCATCGCATCCAGGTGGGGGTTGGGAGATGCGTCTGATTATGCATCATGGTACCGTCCAAACCAACATTAATATACCGTCCAAAACGACATTGATTCTCCGTCTAAATCAACATTATGTGTCCGTCCAGATCTACATTGGTGCCATCAAAAAGCCGGTCGATGACCGAAACACCTGGCCCTGCCCGGCGCACGGCCAAGGGCATTCAGCTGCCTTGCACCACCTGAACGCCTCGAATCCCCTCGAATTGCCTCGCTTCAGACCGAGGCCGGCGGCAGGGCCTGGTCCAGCACGGACGACAGCAGCCGCAGCGCGTGCTGCAGGTCCTCGCGACCGATCGAGCCACCCAGGCACAGGCGCAGCGCGGGTGGTGGGTCGGCATCGGTCGAGAAGGCCGCGCTGGCCACGCAGGCGATGCCCTGGGCCCGCAGGCTGGTGGCCACCTCGATCGGGTTCCAGTCTTCGCGCAGCGGCAGCCAGACATGAAAGCCTTGCGGGTCGGCCTGCGCACCGTGCTCGGCCAGGTAACGCTGGGCCAGGTGCTGGCGCGCGGTGGATTCCTCCCGGATGGCGGCCAGCATGGCCGGCGCCGCACCGGTCTGGATCCAGCGTGTGACCAGGGCGGCGGTGAAGGGTGAGCTCATGACCGTGGTGGCGCGCAGGGCGCCCGCCGTGCGCTGCAGCAGGCGCGGGTTGGGGGTGCACACATAAGACATGCGCAGCCCCGCGCCCAGGCTCTTGGATAAGCCGGCAATGTAGTAGGTCAGATCGGGGGCCAGGCTCAGCAGGGTGGGCAGGGGCTTGGACTGCAGCTTGCCGTAGGCGTCGTCCTCGATCAGCGGCACGCTGTAGCGGGTGGCGATGTCGGCGATCTCGCGGCGCCGCTGCAGGCTCATGCTCACGGTGGTGGGGTTGTGGATGTTGGGGTTGCAGACCAGGGCGCGGGGCTGCATGGTCTTGCAGGCGTGCTCGAAGTCCTCGGCACTCACGCCCTCGTCGTCCATGGCCAAGGCCTGCAGCTTCACGCCCAGTTGGGCGGCAATCACCTTCATGCCGGGGTAGGCCAGGGCTTCGACGCAGAGCACCTCGCCGGGCCGGCACAGCAGGGTGATCAGGGCCAGCAGCACGCCGTGGATGCCCGGCCCCACCAGCACCTGGCTGGCGCTGCATTGCGGCACATGGCTGCGCAACCACAGGGCGCCCGCATCGCGGGCCTCGTTGCTGCCACCAAAGTCCTGGTAGCGCATCAGTTCGTAGTAGCCATGGGGGCCGCCATTGGCCAGGGCCTCGCCGGCCTGCTGCTGCATCTGTTGCACCAGGGCATGGGCCTGGGGCTCGGGCGGCAGGTTCATGGTCATCTCGGCGCTGCTGCCCGAGCGCAGGGGCAGGCCCGGGATGCGGCCACGCACCACCGTGCCGATGCCCACGTGCGAATCGATCAGGCCACGCCGCTTGGCTTCGCTGTAGCCGCGGGCCACGGTGGTGTAGTTCAGCTTCAGCAACTGGGCCAGCTCACGCAGGGTCGGCATGCGCTCGCGGGTGCTGAGCTCGCCGCGCTGGATGTCTTCGGCAATCAGCTCGGCCATCATCAGGTAGGCCGGTCGGCTGTCCTGGCTCAGGCGCTTGCGCCAGCGGGTGGCGTTGATGGGCATGGGGGGCTTTCGGATGGGTGGGGTGGGCTGCCGGATTGATTGCATCAAGCATGCCACGCGGGCCGAGCCATCGCGCGCCCAGGCCGCACCAAAGCGGCTGCCCGGGCAGGCCGGCTGATCGCCTTTGGTGCCGGGCCGGCCAATGATGGAGTGCATTGATCGCACGGTAAATCAAGGCTTTTCCGGGGCTTTCAGGCGGCTGTGGCTGGCCAGGATGCCGGGTGCCATTTTTTCGCTGGCCCCGGGGGCAAGGCCCAGGCGCTTGATCGCAGATTGATCGCATCGGCCAGGCCCAAACGGGCATGTGGCCTGCAATGAAGAAGGCAGACACGGGGCATTCAGCCCGGTGTCTACCCACCAACCCTTCATGGAGCAGCCACATGCCTAAAGTCACCCAACCCGCCCACCAGAAAGGCGATTTCCTTGTCGACTACGAAGAGAAAGTCTTTGAAGATGTGAAGGCCGCCCCGGGCGAGAAAGCCCTGGTCACCTTCCACACCGTCGCCTTCGAAGGCTCGATCGGCTTCGTCAACCTGCTGCAGGCCACCCGCCTGTTGCGCAAGGGCTTCGAGACCTCGGTGCTGCTGTATGGCCCCGGTGTCACCCTGGGCCTGCAACGCGGCTTTCCCACCCTGGGCGACGAGGCCTTCCCCGGCCATCAAAACCACAACAACCAGCTGATCAAGTTCATGGCCGAAGGTGGCAAGGTCTATGCCTGCCGCTTCGCGCTGCAGGCCTTGTACGGCCATGGCGAAGGCTCGCTGATCCCGGGCATCCGCCCCATCAGCCCGCTGGATGTGCTCGACATCAAGCTGCTGCACCGCAAAGAGGGTGCCTTGATCATCGACACCTGGACCGTCTGAGTCGAGTGGGGAACATCACCATGACCCAAGCTCGAATCGTCCGTGCCGCCGCTGTCCAGATCGCACCCGATCTGGAGACCCCCACCGGAACGCTGGACCGGGTCTGCAATGCCATCGATGAGGCCGCCCGCAAGGGCGCCGAGCTGGTGGTGTTCCCCGAAACCTTTGTTCCGTACTACCCCTATTTTTCGTTCGTCCTGCCGCCTTGCCAGCAGGGCGCGCCCCATCTGCAGCTCTACGAGCGTGCCGTGGTGGTGCCCGGCCCGGTGACCCAGGCCGTGGCCGAGCGGGCTCGGGCCCGCGGTGTGGTGGTGGTGCTGGGGGTGAATGAACGCGACCATGGCAGCCTGTACAACACGCAGCTGATCTTCGATGCCGATGGTGCCCTGAAGCTCAAGCGCCGCAAGATCACCCCCACCTACCACGAGCGCATGGTCTGGGGGCAGGGCGATGCGCAGGGCCTGCGCGTGGTCGACACGGCCGTGGGCCGCGTCGGTGCCCTGGCCTGCTGGGAGCACTACAACCCGCTGGCCCGCTACGCGCTGATGACCGAGCACGAAGAGATCCACTGCGCCCAGTTCCCGGGCTCGCTGGTGGGCCCCATCTTTGCCGATCAGATGGGCGTGACCATCCGCCACCACGCGCTCGAGTCGGGCTGCTTCGTGGTCAACGCCACCGGCTGGCTGACCGATGCCCAGATCGAGTCCGTGACCCCGGATGTGAGCCTGCAACGCGCGCTGCGCGGCGGCTGCCACACCGCCATCGTCTCGCCCGAAGGCAAGTACCTGGCCGAACCCCTGACCGAGGGCGAGGGCATGGTGATTGCCGATCTGGACCTGGCCCTGGTCACCAAGCGCAAGCGAATGATGGATTCGGTGGGCCACTACGCCCGCCCCGAGTTGCTGAGCCTGGCCATCAACCGGCGCCCGGCCCAGACCCATTTCGAGATGCCGGGTGCCCAGCCCGCCGCTTCGGCAACCGCCGCTGCGCCAGTCGCCGATCCCGCGCCCGTTTCCACCCTTGTTCAGGAGTGATCCACCATGAGCCCTCAAGCCGCCTTGATGCCCGCGCCGGACACCCGGCACCTGATGAGTGAGCTGCAGTCGCTGGGCCTGCGCCTGGTCGACACCACGGCCGGCGTGGCCAGCCGGCGCGGCGGTGCCGGCCCGTCCGACCACAAGGCCGTGACGGTGGATGGCCACACCATCATGGTGCCCGTGCACACCTCCACGGCCTGGTCTTCGCCCTTTGTGGCCCAGGCCCCCGATGCCCAGGGCCGCAGCGTGATCACCCGCGATGCGATCCCGATTGCCAGCGTCAGCTTCCCGAGGCAGCCACGCTTCTATGGGCTGCAGACCCTGGACGGCGTGCCCTACTCGCACATCGCCACCCTGCACGGCGCCGACGTGTTGGCCACCACCGTGCTGCAGACCTGCATCCGCTATGAAAGCCGCAAGAAGACCTGCCAGTTCTGCTCCATCGGCCAGTCGCTGGCGGCAGGCCGCACCATCGCGCACAAGACGCCCCAGCAACTGGCCGAGGTGGCCCGCATGGCGGTGCTGCTCGACGGTGTGAAGCACATGGTGCTGACCACGGGCACGCCGAACGCCACCGACCGGGGCGCGGCCATCCTGTGCGACAGTGCCCGGGCCATCAAGGCCGCGGTCGACCTGCCCATCCAGGGGCAGTGCGAGCCGCCCGATGACGACGCCTGGTTCGCCCGCATGAAGGCGGCCGGCATCGACACCCTGGGCATGCACCTGGAGGTGGTCACGCCCGCCGTGCGCGAACGCATCATGCCGGGCAAGGCCTCGGTGCCGATCGCGCGCTACCTGAGCGCCTTCGAGGCCGCGGTGCAGGTCTTCGGCCGGGGCCAGGTCAGCAGCTACATCCTGGCCGGCCTCGGCGACAGCCGCGAGGCCATCCTGGACATGAGCGCCCGCCTGGCCGCGCTGGGGGTCTACCCCTTCGTGGTGCCCTTTGTGCCCATCAGCGGCACCCCGCTGGAGAGCCACCCCGCGCCCAGCCCCGAGTTCATGCGCTCGGTGCTCGAGCCCCTGGGCCACATCGTGCGCGAGGCCGGGCTGCGCTCCAGCGACATCAAGGCGGGCTGCGGCAAATGCGGCGCCTGTTCGTCGATGTCGGTCTACGAGTCCTGAACCGAGTCCTGAACCGGAACAAAGCAGAGCACCTGCGGAGGCCCCATGAGCAGCCTGATCACCCCCCCATCCACCCACCCCGCCGGGGCACGGGCCCCGGCTCCCGCCTGGCCGGCCTTCCATGTGCGCCAGGCCGTGCTCGACGAAGAGATCGCGCAGGCCATGGCCCTGCGCCGCGCCGTGTTCTGCGACGAGCAGGGCATCTTCACGGGCAGCGACCGTGACGACATCGACCTGCAGGCCCGCCTGTTGATCGCTGCCGCCTATGACGTGCAGCAGGCCCACAGCAGCGTGCTGGGCACCGTGCGCATCCACGAAGCCTCGCCGGGCCTGTGGTGGGGCTCACGGCTGGCGGTGCAACGCTCCATGCGCCGTCAGGCCAGGCTGGGCGCCCAGCTGATCCGCTTGGCGGTCTGCACCGCCCATGGCCTGGGCTGCGAAACCTTTCTGGCCCACGTGCAGGTGCAGAACGTGCCCCTGTTCGAGAAGCTGCACTGGCGCTCGCTGGACACCTCCCTGGCCCATGGCCGCGAGCACCACCTGATGCAGGCCGACCTGGCGCACTACCCACCTTGCCACGACCCCCTGATGGGCTTTTTTGTCGAAGCCGGAGGTCAATCATGAGTGCCTTGCCCGAGCTGGTGGCCGCGCTGCGCGACAGCCGCGGTTTTGCCCACAAGCGCGATATCAGCGCCGTGGTGAACTGCTTTGACGATCTCTTTGTGCAGGGTGTGGGCCAGATGGACCAGGCCGTGCCCCTGGGTGACGACTGTGCCGCACTGCCCGATGGCCAAGGCGGCTACCAACTGCTGGCCATTGAGGGGCTGGTGGAAGACTTCATCACCCGCATGCCCTGGTTTGCCGGTTACAGCAGCGTGATGGTCAACATCAGCGACATCTACGCCATGGGCGGCCGGCCCACGGCGGTGGTCAACGCGCTGTGGGGGCAGGGGGCGGGCGCCGAGACCCAGAAGATGCTGGCCGGCATGGCGGCCGCCTCGCAACGCTATGGCGTGCCCATCGTGGGCGGGCACAGCAACCTGCGCTCCGAACGGCCTCAGCTGGCGGTCTCCATCCTCGGCCACGCCAACAAGCTGCTCAGCAGCTTCCTGGCCCGCCCGGGCGATCAACTGCTGATGGCGGTGGACCTGCGCGGCCAGTGGCAGGAGCCGTTTCCGTACTGGAACGCCTCCACCGAGGCGCCCGCCGAGCGCCTGCGTGCCGACCTGGAGCTGCTGCCCGAGATCGCCGAGGCGGGCCTGTGCGAGGCCGCCAAGGACATCAGCATGGCCGGCACCCTGGGCACGGCCCTGATGCTGCTGGAGTGCTCGGGCGTGGGGGCCATCGTCGATCTGGATGCCATCCCCCGGCCCGCGGGCGTGCCCCTGCTGCGCTGGCTGACCGCGTTCCCCAGCTATGGCTTCATCCTCAGTGTGCGGCCCGAGCATGTGGCGGCCGTGCGGCAGCGCTTCGAGGCGCGGGGCCTGGCCTGTGCCGCGGTGGGCGAGGTCAAGGCCGCGCGGCAGCTGATCGTGCAGCAGGGCCCTGAATGGGCCTTGTTGTGGAACCTGGCCGAGCAGCCTTTCATTCAGGGCACACCGGCACGGGGCCTTGAGCTCGGGAGCCTGGCATGAGCGCCTGCATGAGGGCAGATCCGCTGCGCATTGCCCTGCTCACCCATTCCACCAACCCGCGCGGCGGGGTGGTCCACTGTCTGGAGCTGGCCGACGCGCTCTGCGCCCAGGGCCATGCGGTGACGGTGCATGCCCCCGGTTTGCCCGGCCAGCCCCTGTTTCGGAGCAGCCGGGCCGCCGTGCGCATCCTGCCCGTGCCGGCCTCGGGCCCCGGCCTGCGCGAGGTGGTTCAGGCCCGCATCCACAGCTTTGTGCAGGGCCTTTCGGAAGCCGGGCGGCCTGACTTCGATGTGTTCCATGCCCACGATGGCATTGGCGCCAACGCCTTGCTGGCGCTGCGCCGCCAGGGGCAGGTCGGGGCCTATGTGCGCACGGTGCACCATGTGGATGCCGGCTTTGGCGACCCGGTGGTGGATGCCTGGGAGGAGCAGAGCATCCGCCAGGCCGACCGCCTGGTCTGCGTCAGCGAATCGTGGGCACCCAAGTTGCGCGAGCGCTTTGGGCGCGAGGCCCAGGTCATCCACAACGGGGTGGATCTGCGCCGCTTCAGCCCCGTGCCGCAGGCCACCGATGCCGACAGGGATCTCAATCTGGCCCGGCGCCTGGGCCTGGGCACCGGCCCGGTCTACCTGATGGTGGGCGGCATCGAGGCGCGCAAGAACACCGTGGGCGCCCTGCAGGCCTTTGTGCAGCTGCGAGCCCGTGTTCCTGAGGCCCAGTTGCTGATTGCCGGCGGCGCCAGCCTGCTGGACCACGGCCCCTACCGGCAGCGCTTTGAGCAGGTTCTGGCCCAGGCCGGCCTGCAGGCCGGGCCCGGCCAGCCCGTGGTGCTGAGCGGCGTGCTGGCCGATGCCGACATGCCCGCCCTGTACCGGCTGGCCACGGCGCTGTTGTTTCCATCGCTGCTGGAAGGTTTTGGCCTGGCCATCGTCGAGGCCATGGCCAGCGGGGTGCCCGTCATCGTCTCCCGGCAGGAGCCCTTCACCGATTTTCTGGGGCCTGACGACGCCTTGTGGGTGGACCCGTACTCACCGCCCTCCATGACCGAGGCCCTGATGCAGGTGCTGTTCCAGGGCACGGCCCAGGCGCTGCGTGAGCGGGGCCTGGCGCTGGCGCGCCGCTTTGATTGGGCCGCCGCCGCCCGGGCCCATATCGCCCTGTATGCGGCTTTGGCACAGCCTTGCCGACTGCTTTCCCAACCGTCTTTTTGCTGAGGAGATTCCCATGCCTGAAATGTATTTCACCGTGAAATGGCCCGACGGCGCCCAGGAGCGCTGCTACTCCCCCTCGCTGGTCATTACCGACCACCTGGCAGTGGGTGCGGACTACGCGCTGGGCGATTTCGTGGCCCGCTGCGATGCGGCCTTGAGCGAGGCCTCCGAGCGCGTGCAGCAGAAGTACGGCTACTTCTGCTCCAGCGCCATCGACCAGCTGGGCCAGATCAAACACCGTGCCCAGGCCTTCGAGTCAGACGCTGCGCCCCGCGTGCAGGTGCTGGCCTTCACCCCCGGATCCCGTTGATTTTTCCAAGGAGTAACCACCCATGTCCACCCTCTTCAAGAACCAGGACCACCTGCTCAACAAAAAAGACTACCCCGTGGTGGTGGTCGGTGGCGGCCAGGCCGGCCTGTCGGTCAGCTACTACCTTCAGCAGCAAGGCATCGAGCACATCGTGCTCGAGAAGAAGTTCGTCGCCCACGCCTGGGCCAAGGACCGTTGGGACACCTTCTGCCTGGTCACCCCCAACTGGCAGTGCCGCCTGCCCGACTTCCCCTATGCGGGCGAGGACCCCGAAGGCTTCATGCTCAAGGATCAGATCGTCGAGTACGTGCAGGCCTTTGCGCTCAAGACCCGCCCGCCGGTGGTGGAGGGGGTCAGCGTGAACCACGTCAGCCGACAAAAGAGTGGTGACCTGCTGGTGGCGACCAGCGCCGGCGACTTCCACACCCGCCACGTCATCGTCGCTACCGGTGGGTATGACCTGCCCATCATCCCGGCCTACGCCGAGCGCCTGCCCAAGCACATCAAGCAGATCCATTCGGTCGATTACCGCAACCCCGAGCAGTTGCCCGAGGGCGAGGTGCTGGTGGTGGGCACGGGCCAGTCGGGCGTGCAGCTGATGGAAGACCTGCACCTGGCGGGCCGCAAGGTGCACCTGTGCGTGGGCCCGGCACCCCGCTCGCCACGGGTGTACCGGGGGCGCGAGTCCACCGCTTGGCTGATGGACATGGGCGTGTATGAGCTGACGGTGGATCGCCACCCCCTGGGCGAGAAGGCCCGCGAGCGCACCAACCACTACATGACCGGGCGCGACGGCGGCCATGAAATCGATCTGCGCAAGTTTGCCCTGGAAGGCGTCAAGCTGTACGGCAGCATGGCCGACATCGAAGGCAGCACGCTGCGCTTCCTGCCCGATCTGGAAAAAAACCTGGACGATGCCGATGAGGTCTACGTGGGCATCCGCAGGGACATCGATCGCTACATTGCGGCCCAGGGCATCGACGCCCCGGTCGAGCCCGATTTCGTCAAGGCCTGGCGCCCCGAGCAAGAGGTGCTGGCGTTGGACGCCGAGGCCGCCGGCATCACCACCATCATCTGGGCCATCGGCTTTCGCCCCGACTACCGCTGGATCGAGCTGCCCGCCTTCGATGGCCGCGGCCACCCGAAGTACGAGCGCGGCGTGTCGCCCGTGCCGGGCCTGTACTTCCTGGGCCTGCCCTGGCTCAACACCTGGGGCTCGGGCCGCTTCCTGGGCATTGCCGAAGACGCGCAGTACCTGGCCGATGTGATTGCAAGCCGTGAAGCGGGGGCCGATGCGGCAACGCAGGGCCGCGAGCACGAGGCGTTGGCTGCCTGATCGCGGCCGCCAGGGCAGGGCGTTGGAGGCACCTCGCCCTGGCCTTCAGATCAGCTCCACATGCTGCTGCAGGTGCTCGGCCACGCGGCCCAGGGCCATGCGCACGGGGTGCACGGCCCTCTCCAGGGTGCTGTCACCCAACCATTCGTCTTCGCGGAAAAAGACCTGGCGAAGGTCGATGCGGGCCGTCCAGGCCCGCGATGGCGATGGCGAGGCCGAGGCGGTGTGCACGTCAAAGCCGTCTTCCTCGCTGCGCAGCAGGCACCAACCTGCGCTTGGGCCCATCTGCACCGGGGCCACGAAGGAGAAGCCCTGGGGCGGCGCGTTCACGGCCTGCAGGCCCTGGCCGCTCAACTGCCAGCCCCGGCCCGTGTCCTGTGCCTGCAGCCGGTGCAGGCCCATGGGCAGGGGCACGGTGGCGGCACGCTCGCCGCTCAGCAAGTCGGGCAGCAGGTATTCGCGCAGCGCACCATTGGCCGACTGCAGCAGAAACTCGATGGCCATGCGCTGCCCCCAGAACAGCAGGGCCGCCGACATCGAGTGTTGGCACAGCTCGCTCATCCGTTCGGCCAACTCATGGGCCGCCCCACCCAGGCCGCCATAACGGGCGGGCACGGCACACCTGAACAGGTCCAGGCGGCGCAGGTGGTCCAGGTCGTTTTGGGGTGAGGGGCTGGGGGCCGAGATGAAGGGCGTCGTCGTTTGCATGCCGCCGAGTATGGAAACGCCGCCCCGGCCTGTGCCGGATCAGATCCGCCGAAGCGGGGCGGATCAGAGGCAGGTCAGGGGCGGGTCACGGGCCGGGGCCAGCGCTCGCGGGCTCGGCCCAGACGCGATTCAGTTGCGCTCAGCGCCGCCGTGGCTCAAACGCCGTCCAGGCGGATCTGCACGCTGTTGCCCTGGTACAGCGGCGTGACCTTGCTGAAGCCAGCCACGCTCACGCTGCTGAACTGGCCCGAGCGGGCACCGGCCGTGAGCACGGTCAGCGTGGTGCCGACGGCGGGGGTGTAGCCCGAGAAGCTGATCTTCAGATCGCCGCCCTTGATCACCGCATTGCCCTGGATGTTCAGCACCCCTTGCGAGGCCGACTTCATCACCAGGCCCAGCGTGCCCGCCGACTGGCTGTAGGCACCGCCGATGGCCAGCGCCCCGGCGGCCGTGCACTCCAGCGTGCCGCCCTTCACAAACACGTCGCCAGTGCCGAGCGCGGCGGTTGAATCAGCGCCCAGCGTGCCGGCGCTCAGCACCGTGCCACCGCTGTAGCTGTTGGCGCCGGTCAGGCGCAGGCTGCCGCTGCCCAGCTTGCTGAGCATGCCCTTGCCGGCGATGTTGTTGCGCCAGCTGTCCAGGGCGTTGAAGCCGCCCAGGCTGGCATCCATGGTCACGGCCACATCGCCATTGAAGTTGCCGTAGCCATCCGCCGCAGCAAACAGGTTCAGGCGGCCCCAGCCTTCGCCGTCATTGCCCAGCGGGTAGCCCGAATCGAGGGCGGTGCTTTTCAGCACCACGCGACGCTGGTCGGCCGACAGGTAGGGCAGGCGGGTTTCCAGCAGCACTTCGGCGCCTTTGGGCACGGTGCTGGTCTGGCCGGCCGCATTGATCTGGCTGAATCCATAGGTCAGGCGTTGGAAGTAGCTGGCGCGGTTGCTGCTGTAGCTGGCAAAACGGTCGTAGTCGGCGCTGCTGCTGTCGGTGGTCTTGGCGGTGTGGGCGTAGGTGTTGAGCGCGTTGAAGTCGGCGCTGCCGGTCTTGCTGCGCAGGTAGGCCTGGGCCTGGTTGTAGGCTGCGCTCTTCACGGCGCTGGTGTAGTAGGCCACGTTGGCCAGGTTGTAGGCCACCACCGCGGTGGCGTGCACCCGGCCGCCCATCACGTCCAGTGGCGAATGCATGCCGGCCAGGATGCGGTTCTCGCCCATTTCCATGGCGCGGCTGATCAGCTCCTGGTAGCGCTGCGGCACCAGGTAGGCCATGGCCAGGGTGTCGCGCCAGGCCTCTGCGGTGTGCCCGCTGGGAAAGCCGCCATCGGTGGCCGGCGTGCTGCTCTTGGCCGATTCCAGGGCCGGCACCACCTTCACGTCACTGCTCCAGCGCCAGGGGCGGGCGTATTTGTAGAAGCGCTTCGGCGGCTCGGTGGAGCCATCGGCCAGGCCGCCGATGAAGTCCACCGCCAGGCCCAGGTCGGCATTGGCGCTGGAGCCCACGCCCAGGTTGTTGCCGTTGTCGCTCACCGCCGGGCTCACGGCCTGCGTCGGATCGACGCTGGCGATGGTGCTGGTCTGCTGGGCTCCTTGACGCCACAGGCTGGTCAGCGGGCCCAGGCCATCGCTCACGCTGTAGCCCTTGTTGCGGCGGTCATCCAGGTAGGCGGCCAGGGCCTGTGCCGTGCTGCGGTTCTGGGTGGCTGTCTTGACGTAATTGATGTTGCCGGCATGCACCGTGCTGTTCTTGACCGTGCCGTCGGTGCTGTCGCCCGGGATGCCGGTCCAGGTCGACGCGGTGACGGCGGGGCAGCCATTGGCCGCCGCCAGGGTCACACCGGCGTCGACGAGCAGGGTGCTGGGCGTCCAAAGGTCCAGAAAGCCTTGCAGCACCCGGGCACCGGCATTGGTGGCCAGCGTCACGTTGCAGGGGTTGCTGCGGCTGTTGGTGGCACCTGTGTCGACATAGGCCGTGGCCGCAGGCACCGGGGCCGTGTCCGCGGCACCGACCCCGACCGGTTCGGCCGGCAAGGGCAGGCTCAGCTCGGAGCCACCGCCGCCGCATGCGATCAGCAAGGTGGTGGTGGACAGGGCGAGGATCAGGGGGCGCAATGCCCAGGTCGATTTCAGGCTCAGGGTCGCCATGGAGGTGGAGTGACAGAAGGCTGGCGATTCTTCCGAACTTGTATGACAACTTGAAGACGTTCGGTGCCCAGCTCATTCGGTTCGACAGGGGGCCAGTGCGGTGAGGGCCGCGGACGGCATAGAGGCGACCCGCCCCGGGGGGATCCGACGGCAGGCGCCGAAACACGGGCCGGGATGCGGGTGGGCTGCCAGGCTAGACCACCAGGTGCCGCTCGATGCGTTCGCGGCCCAGCTCGGCAAATGCCCCTTGAAGTACCTGTTCGCCATGGTCCAGCACGATGACATCGTCGGCGAAGGCCGATACGAATTCCAGGTTCTGCTCGACGATGATGAAGCTCGCACCTGTGGATTTGCGGTGCTGGATCAATCGGGCCATGCGGTCGATGTTTTCGGGCTGAACCCCCTCGCTGGGTTCGTCAAGCAAAGCCAGCTTCGGGCGCAGGCCCAGGGTGCGGCAGAACGCCAGCAGCTTGCGTTCTCCGCCGCTCAATGAGCCCGAGCGTTGGCTCAGCCGTCGGGCCAGCAAGGGAAATTGCTCGAACAGATCCGTGTAGCGGTCGGCGTCGCGATCGTCGAGGTGCAGCCAGAGATTCTCGGCCACGTTCAGGTCGGCGAACACCACGTTGTCCTGGGGCGTGTAGGCCATGCCTTGTGCCACCCGGGTGTGAAGTGCACTGCCAGTGATGTCCCGCCCACCCCAGATCAATTGGCCCTGGGCCAGTGGCAACAGGCCGGCCAGGGCTTTCAACAGGGTGCTCTTGCCGACCCCGTTTCGACCCACGATGGCAAGCGCCCGCCCGGCCTGCACCTGGCCGGACACGCCCCGCACGACCAGCGTGTCGCCATAACCGCAAACGATGTTTGTAAAGGTCAGGTTCATTTCCGGCCTCCGGCGTAGATGGCTCGAACGGCCGGGCTGGCCTGTATCTGCGACAACGGCCCCTGCTGCAGCAGGCGGCCCTGGTGCAACACATAGACCTCGCCCCCCATGGCCTCCACCGCCGAGATGTCGTGTTCAATCAGAAGGGCCGCCGCCCCGATGCGTTCCACCAGTGCTTTGATGGCTTTGATCATGTGCTGGGTCTCCGCCGGCGAAAGCCCGGCACAGGGCTCGTCGAGCAAGACAAGGCGAGGTTCTGGCAGCAGCGTCATGGCCAGTTCCAGGGCTTGTCGGTGCCCTTGCGCCAGGGTACCGGCCGGACTGTCCAGTTGCTCTTTCAGTACTTGGAATTGATGCAGGATGTCCGCCAGCAGGCCGGTCTCCCAGCCCAGGGTGGCCAGGCGCAGCAGGTCCGTTGCCTGGGCGCGACCGGCCCACACCGCCAGCCCGAGGTTTTCCCGCACGCTCAGTGCCGGGAAGACGGAGGGGACCTGCATCTTCCGCCCGATCCCGTGGCGCGCCACTCGCCAGGCCGGCTGGTCGCCTATTTCTTCGTCGTTCAGTCTGACGCTGCCACCCAGAAGCGGCAGCCGTCCCGTGATGAGATTGAATGTCGATGTCTTGCCTGCTCCATTCGGACCGATGATGCTGCGTATGCCTGGGCCCTGCAGTGCAAGTGACAACCCGTCCAGGATGGACACTCCCGATTGCGCTGTCCTGACCCCGGCCAGGGTGAGTGAGACCGATGGCGGAGGCGGTCGGCGCAGGTCTGGTGCATTCCGGGCCAACGCGCGCCGTGGCACTTGGCCACGGCGCATCAGACCGGCCACCCCGTTGGGAAGGAAGAGCACGACCGCGATGAACAGCATCGCGACGGCGGCCTCCCAGTACGGGAACTGCTCCCGCAGTTCGGCTGATGCATAGCCGATGATGGTGGCGCCCAGCAGCGGCCCGATGGCGCTGGCCTTGCCCCCGACTGCAGCCCAGATGACCAGTTCCGTCGACAGCACGAAGCTCATGGACTGAGGCGTCACGATGCCCTGGTGAGCCGCAAACAGGGCGCCGGCCAGCGCCGTCAGCAGGGCCGAGCCCGCGAAGGCCCGGGCCTTGATCCGGTCGGTGGCGTAGCCCAGCAACTGCAGCCTTTCCTCGTTCTGGGCAATGGCTTCCCAGATGACCCCGATGGGGCGCGCCACCAGCAGGGACAGTGCCAGCGTCGACGCGACTGCGCATGCTGCAATCACCCAGTAAAGCGTCTCGTAGCGCGAGGTGCCGGGAAGTTCCGGGATGTCGGACAGGCCATTGAAGCCGCCAGTCAGGCCACTCCATTGCTGAGCCGCCAGGAAGCCCAGCATGGTGAGGGCCAGGCTGATGAGCGAGAAGTAGGGTCCGCTTCGTGTGCTGCGCGCGAACACCACGCGGGCGATCAGGTAGGCCAGCAGCGCAGGGGTGATGAGGGCCAACGGCAGCATCAGGTACCACAAGGCCTCGCTGTTCGCCGCCCGCAGCACCCCGCCGCACAGGTAGGCCCCCAAGCCGAAGAACAGCGCATGCCCCAGCGACAGAAAGCCGAGCCGGCCCCAGCAAAGCGCAACCCCTTGGGCGGCCATGCCGTAGACCAGGAACAAGGCGATCTGATAAGCCGTGAAATCGTTGCTGACCAAGGGCAGGCCCGTAAGCACGACTGCGAGTGCAGCCGCTGGTTTAGCGTCGCGAAAAAAGGCCATCGGGTTTCAACCACAAAAAGACAATGGAAAGCATGAGCACGACCGCGTATCCGCTGGTCTGGCCCGCAATGCTGCTGGTGATGGCCTGGGCGCCACCGATGATGCCGACACCACCGAACAGGCCTCCCAGCGTGCCCAGTCCGCCCACCACCAGCACGAAGAAGGCGTCCAGTAGATAGTCCACCCCGATCCCTGGCTCGATCCGGATCAGGGGGGCCAGCAGCACCCCTGAGAGGCCGGCCAGCATCACGCCGATCACGAAAGCTTGCGACGCGAGCCGTCGGGTCGGTATGCCCAGCGCCTGGGCCAGGACCGGGTTCGTCGTCATCGCACGCACGCGCAATCCGGCCGCGCTTTGCCGATACCAGACAAACAGAGCCGCCATCACCATGAGTGTGAGGACGATCAGGGCCAGGCGGTACACCGGGTACGGCGAGCCCAGGACCATGACTGGCTGCGTCAGCGTCGATTCGACGTTGCGGTACCCGCGGCCGAAGAGTGCCTCGACCAGCTTGCGCAGCAGCATGGCCAGCGCCCAGGTGGCCAGCAGCGTATCGAAGGGCCGGGCGTAGAGCGGTCGGATCAGCCACCGTTCGACCGCGTAGCCAAGCACCCCGCAAACCCCCATGGCCAGGGGCACCGCGGTGACGAGCGGCAGACCCCACGCTTGTACGGTCACCGCAGAGTAGGCGCCAATCATCACGAACTCGCCGTGGGCCATGTTCATGACCCCCAGCAAGCCGAAGACGATGGCCAGGCCCAGCGTGGTGAGTGCGAGCGTGGCCAGCTCGTACGCCAGGTTCAGAGCATGCAGGACAGTGGCGCCATCCATGGTTCACACCTTGCAGCTCTGGCCTGCACCGACCTTGGCAAAGGTCTTGATGACCCGGAAGCCCTTGTCGGTGACATCGGCCACATGGATGTCCTGTTCGACATGGCGGTTCTGCAGCGTCACCGTGCCGCGCGGTCCGCTGTAGCTGGTGCCCTCGGACACCGCGTCCATCTTGGCCACCTCCAGGCTACCTGCCTTCTTGGCCAGGGCTTCCAGCATCAGGAAGCCTTCGTAGGTCGACTCGGCCAATCCGTTCAGTGCGGGCGCATTGGCGCCCAGGCGCTTGGCATAGTCTGCGGCAAAGGCTTTGGCAGGCGGCGTGTCGAGGTTGGCGAAGTAGCCCGAGCTGGCGTACAGATTGCGGGCGTTGCCCAGACCGATGCCCGCCAGGGTGTTCTCTTCAATCAAGGTACCCAGGCGCAAGGCCTTGTCGGCCAGGCCAAAGCTGGCGAAAGCCTTGTTGAAGGTGACCGAGGAGCCCCCGACGAGCGAGACCAGCACCGCATCCGCACCGCTGTCACGGACGCGGGCCAGGCTGGCGTCGAAGTTGTCCACCGTGAAGGGCAGGTACTCGTCGCCCACCACCTTGGCGCCCGTCTTCTCGATGTACCTTTTGGCCGCTGCGTTGGTGTTGCGGCCCCAGACATAGTCGTTGCCGATCAGGTACCACTTGGTGGGCTTGCGCTCTGTGGCCAGCCAGGGGATGACACGCTCGAGCTGCTGTTGGGGGGTCTCGCCTTTCACGTAGGTGCCACGGGCGCATTCGCCGCCTTCGTACACCGGCGTGTAGAAATAGGGCAGCTGCCCTTTGAACAGACCGACCAGCGCACCGCGCACCGCGCTGTCGTGCATGCCGATGAAGACTTCGGCCCGCTGGCCTTTCCACAGCTTCAAGGCGGTTTGCGCGGACTCGGCCGGTGCGAGCCCGGCGTCCCCAAAAAGCAGCTCAAGCGGCCTCCCAAGAATGCCCCCGCGGGCATTCAGCGCCGCGGCCGCCATGTCGGCGCAGGCTTTGGAGGACGGGCCAAACAGCCCGGCCGGCCCGCTTTGAGGAATCATGACGGCCACCTTCAGTGGGTTGGCCGCGAATGACGAGGTGGCGATCCCGGCGGCGGTGGCGGCCAAGGTGTTTTGCAGGAATGATCGACGGTCCATGAGGTTTCCTCCGGTTCAGTTGGGGATGGGGGTTGCAGCAGCGGCTGGCAGGGCTGCCTGCACGGCCTCGGCGATGGCGAGCAACTGCCGGTCGGACCCGAAGGGGCCGTCGAGGGCCAAGCCCACGGGCAGCCCGTTGGACAGTCCGGCCGGCAGCGAGATGCCGGGCAGTGAGGCCGTGCTGCCCGGGTCTGTTTGGCGGATGAAGGCGCTGAACGTCGGGATCTGGACGCCGTTGAGTTCGACCGTCTCGTCTTCGCCAATGAGCGCGGCCGTGCGTGCTGTCGTCGGGAACGCCAAGGCCTGCACCCCGTTTGTTTCGAAAGCCCTGGCGTAGACCGCCTGCAGTTCGGCTCGTGCCGTGAGCGCAGACCGATAGACAGCCGGCGCAATGGCACCATTGCTCAGTAGCGGGCCGACGATATGGCGGACATCGGGACTGGCGACATCGGCGATCAGCGCTTCGAGCGTCACGCCGCGCTTGCGCTCCTGCAGATAGATGCCCATGTCGCGGACGAATTCGTGCAGGACGATAGGGAAGCTCGCGGCTGCGCACAGGTCGGTCAGGCGTGGCAACTCGACCTCCACCCACTCGACGCCTGCCTTGCTCAGCGCCTTCAACGCCTCCTCGCAGGCCTTCTGCACCCCGGGCTCCAGGTCGCTCCAGAACGCCTTACGCGGTAGGCCGATGCGCACACCTTTCAGATCGATGCGTGTTGGCATGATCGGCACCCCGGTCAGAACGGCGTCGAGCAGGGCGCAATCCGCCGCGGTCGGGGCCAACGGGCCGGCCGTGTCCCTGGTGCCCGAGATCGGGGCAATGCCGACATTCGAGACCCGCCCCACCGTGGGGCGGAATCCGGTGACTCCGCACAACGCGGCGGGAATCCGGATCGACCCGCCGGTGTCGGTCCCCAGCGCCACTGGCACCAGGTGGGCCGCTACGGCGGCCCCCGACCCCCCGCTGCTGCCTCCCGAGATGCGGCTGCGGTCCCAGGGATTGCGGACTGCACCTGTGACAGCGTTGTGGCTGCTGATGCCCATGGCCAGTTCGTGCATGCCGAGTTTGCCCGCGATGAGCGCGCCAGCGGCCTTCAGCCGGGTCACGACCTCGGCGTCTGCCTGCGGCATCTTGCCCGCCAGTGCGGTTGTGCCGGCACCACAGGGGAAGCCGATGGCCTCGATGTTGTCTTTCAGGGCGATGGGGATGCCGAGCAGTGGCAGCCGTTCTCCGGCCGCGATGCGCAGATCGGCGTCGCGTGCCGCATCGCGCAGGGCTTGGGGGTTGAAACTCACCCAGGCGTTGATGTCCTGGCTGGCAGCGGCCCTGGCAATGCAGATGTCGGCGAGTTCCTGGCTGCTCACCGTCTGGGCGTCCAGCTGTCGTCGTTGTTCGTGAAGAGGGAGGTCAAATGCGTGCATGGGGTCATCCATCCGTGGTGATGGGTCCCAATTTACGAAGCGGCGGTCTGGCCTTCACCTATAGGAATCGCTAGGGGGTCCCCTGGTGGGTCGCCAAAACTAGGGTCTGACCGGACGGGGAAACTGCAGGGCCGTCCTTAGCATCAGGTCCTCGCGCACGAACCTTGCTTGGATTCCCGCATGCACCTCTCCACTGGCCAGACCCGGGCGCTCGCCGACCTCATGAAGCTGATCGCAGATGCCACCGACGGCGATGAGCTGCGCGCGCGCATGGCGCTGCCCCTGCTGGATCTGTTGCGTGCCGACACCTACGTGTCGATGGTGTGGGACGGCGGGCGGCAACGCTTTGATCGCGTCACCGCGCTCAACATGTCGGATGACAGTCTGCGTTCGTGGGACGAGCACTTCCGGTTCGTGGACCCGTTGACCTTCCCCATGATGCAGCGCCGCAAGCCGACCGTCGCCACCCAGGTCATGTGCCAGACCGACCTGTCTCGCACCGAGTTCTTCAACGACTTTCTGCTGCGCGACCGCATGTATTGGGGCGTCAATGTCTACTTTTATGACCAGGACCAATGCGTCGGCGACGTGCGCATCTGGCGCAACCGGGAGCGTGGAAACTTCGACACCAGTGAGTTGAGCATTCTTCGGATGGTGGAGCCCGCCATCACCGCCGCGCTGAGTCGTCTGGGCCTCAAGGACCAGCCACCGACGCCGGACGACGGCGAATGTGCCGAAGCCACGCTGCAGCGGGAGGGACGCTTGAGCCGGCGTGAGGCGCAGGTGGCTTGGCTGGTGAGCTGCGGGTGTTCCGACAAGGAAATCCAGCGGCGGCTCGGGCTGGAGTATCCGACCGTCCGTTTCCATCTGGCCAATGCCTTCAAGAAACTGCGCGTGGCAAACCGGGCCGCGCTGGTGGGCCGGGTCCGCTCGCTGCTGGCGCATCAGCCAGTGGGGGCTGCTGCCATTGAGGGCTCGGTCGAGCCGATGACCAGCGTGTCACCAGGGATGCGTTTGGGCGCTCAGGCTGCTGGCTTTACAGCCCCAATTCCAGCGCCAGCAACTCATCCACTGTCTGGCGGCGCCTGATCAGGCGGGGCTCTGCGCCGTTGACAAGCACTTCGGCAACCAGCGGGCGGGTGTTGTAGTTGGATGACATGGATGCGCCGTAGGCCCCGGTGTCGTGTATCACCAGCAGGTCACCCACCTCCGCCGCCGGCAGGTCGCGAGGCAATACGACGCCGCCATCGCCCTGAGTGAACACGTCGCCCGACTCGCACAGCGGGCCAGCCACCACCGTGGGTTGGCTGGGGCCATGGCTGCCATCCCGGCGCAGCACGCTGATGGCATGGAAACTGCCATACATGGAGGGGCGCATCAGTTCGTTGAGCCCCATGTCCACCAACACAAAGTGATTGTTGCCCGCCTTTTTGGTGGCACACACTTCACCCAGCAGCACGCCTGATTCGGCCACCAGGAAGCGGCCAGGCTCAATTTCCAGCCCCAGCGCATGGCCGACGAGGGTCTCGGCGTGCTGACGCGCCCTGTCCCATATGCCGTGGTAATGCTGCGTGTCGATCACGGGATCGCCTTCGCGATAGGGGACGGACAGCCCACCGCCGGCCGAGATCGCACGCAGGTCATGCCCTTGGGAGTGCACCTGTCGCACCAAGTCCACCATGACGTCACACACCTTGGACAGGTGGCTGTAGTCCACGCCCGAGCCAATGTGCATGTGCAGACCCGCCAGCGTCAGACCCTGCTCACGAATGGTTTGCAGTGCCAATGTCACATCGGTGTGCCAAATGCCGTGCTTGCTGTGCTCGCCGCCTGTGTTGGTCTTGTTGCTATGACCATGGCCAAAGCCGGGGTTGATGCGCAGCCACACCGAGTGCCCTTTGGACCGACGCCCCAACTGGTGCAGCATATCGATGGAGCCCGCGTTGACGGGAATGCCGTGCTCTACCACGCAGTCGAGCGTGGCGGCATCGAACAAGTCGGCAGTGAACACGATCTCTGAGCGCTCACCGCCTGCCTTGAACCCCGCAGCCAGGGCCCGCAGAATTTCGCCGCGTGAAACCGCATCGACCTTGACGCCTTGCCCGCGCATCAGCTTCAGGATGTGGATGTTGGAGCAGGCCTTTTGTGCATACCGCACCGTGTCGAAGTTGGAAAGCTGGGCAATGCGCTGGCCGATGGTGGCGGCGTCATACACCCAAAGCGGTGTACCGAACTGCTTGGCCAGTGACCACAACTGGGCGGGGGTAAAGAGAGCGGACATGTGGGGCTTCAAAAAGAATGAGAAACAGAAAAAGGACGCCATGGCCTGCTGTCAAGGCGAGGCACCGCTGAAATTCTGTCGAAGCGGGACTATTCGGTCCAATGGATATTTGTCCATCAGGCATTCACATTCGATATGCTCTTGGCATGATCCAGCCCTCCAGCAACGACCTGCCCAGCACCCGCAGCGCCCTCATCACCCACCGACACATCGAAGTCTTTCGTGCGGTGATGACCGCTGGCAGCGTGACCCATGCTGCCGCTTTGCTCAGCAGTTCTCAGCCCACAGTCAGCCGCGAATTGGCACGACTTGAGCACTTGCTGGCCTACCCACTGTTTGAACGCTCGCAGGGCCGTCTGCGCCCCAATGCCCGCGCTCTGGCGCTGTGGGACGAAGTGCAAGTCTCATGGCGGGGGCTGGAGCGCGTCGTGGAGCGGGCCGTGGCCCTGGGGCAATCGCAGGAGGCACAGCTTTCGGTGCTGTGCCTGCCGGCCCTCGCCCATGCTTTGTTACCTGGCGCCATGGCCCGGCTGCTTCAGGCGCAGCCCCATCTGCGTGTGTCCATCACCCCGCAAGAGTCTCCGTTGCTGGAGGAATGGATGAGCGCCCAGCGCTTTGACCTGGGCCTGAGCGAGCAGCCCGGTACGCCGGTGGGTGTGCAGGCCCTTCCGCTGCTGACGCTGGATGAAGTGGCTGTGTTGCCAGCCGGGCATCCGCTGGCTGCGCAAGCGGTACTGCGTTTGCAGGACTTTGCAGGCCAGCAGTTCATCAGTCTGGCTGCCGATGACCCTTACGGCCGTCAAATAGACCAGCTTTTTGCCGAGGAAGGCGTGGTGCGCCAATTGCACCTGCAAACCCACAGTGCAGTGGCTGTGTGCGCCATGGTGCAGCAAGGTCTGGGGCTGGCCATCGTCAACCCCTTCACCGCCCTGGCCATGGCGGGGTCGGGGCTTGTGTTGCGCAGGCTGGCGTTCTCCATCCCCTTCAGCATCACCCTGTTGCGCCCCTTGTACCGACCGGCCATGTCAGAAACCCAGGCCCTGGTGCAGTGCCTGCAGGCGCAGGCTCAGGAGGTGACCGCCGCGCTGCACCGATTGCTTGAGCCGTCATCCGCTGTTCCCCACTGAACGCGCCTGAAAAGAATCCGGTGCCCGGTCTGCCTGGGTCAGTGGCGGCGCCATTGTTCCGTATGAGCAACAAAGAGGCGCTCAATACGCTATTCCATAAAATATGGAGCAACAATAAAGTCAGGTCTTCGATTCAACCCTTCACCACCGAAAGGCCCACCATGTCCTCCAGCACTGTTCAGATCACCCCGGTCACCCAATCGCGCAGCGTCGAGCAACTGGTGCGCGGCCAGGCCACCTCGGATGGGGCGGGCGTCAAGCTCAGCCGGGTGCTGACCCAGCCGCTGCAGCACCGGCTCGACCCCTTCCTGATGCTCGATGCCTTTGGCAGCGACAACCCCAACGACTACATCGCCGGCTTCCCCGACCACCCGCACCGCGGCTTTGAAACGGTCACCTACATGATCGCCGGCCGCATGCTGCACCGCGACAGCGCCGGCCATGAAGGCCTGCTGCAAAACGGTGGCGTGCAGTGGATGACGGCCGGCAAGGGCGTGATCCACTCCGAGATCCCGCAGCAGGAAGAGGGCGTGATGGAGGGCTTTCAGCTCTGGCTCAACCTGCACAGCAGCGAAAAGATGAACACCCCCTGGTACCGCGATTTCCAGGCCGCCGACCTGCCGCACTTCGTCACCCCCGAAGGCGTGGCGGTGACCGTGATCGCGGGCAGCAGCCATGGTGTGCAAGGTGCCGTACAGCGCCCCATCACCCAGCCGCTGTACCTCGACCTGCACCTGCCTCAGGGCGCGCGCTTTGAGCAGGCTCTGCCGGCGCAGCACAATGCCTTTGTGTATGTGTACCGGGGCGAGGTGGCGGTGGCCGGCCAGGCCGTGCCGCTGCAACGCATGGCCATTCTGCGCAACGAGGCCCAGGCCGATGGCGTGGTCATCGAGGCCACGGCCGATGCCCGCGTGCTGCTGATTGCCGGCCAGCCCCTGAAGGAGCCCATCGTGCAGTACGGCCCCTTTGTGATGAACAGCAAGGAAGAGATCTACCAGGCCCTGAACGATTTCCGCGACGGCCGCCTGGGTGAGGAAGCGGCTTGAGGCCGCCTGAAGCCGCCTGAAGCAGCACCACAGCAGCCCATTTTCTGAACCGAACGGAGACCCGCCATGACCATCGAAGCCACCCTGCAGCGTGCCAACGGCGCGCTCACCACCCTCAGCAACGGCCGCCACGTGTGGAACTCGGACATCGACAAGACCCTGGGCTCGCAAGACCGGGCGCCCGATCCGCATGACCTGCTCGACTCGGCCCTGGCCGCCTGCACCACGCTGACGCTGGAGCTGTACATCCGCCGCCGGCAGCTGGCGGTGACGGCCCTGCGGGTCACGGTCGATCATGTGGAAGACAAGGCCGCCGATGGCCGCGTGCGTTATCAGCTGCAGCGGCGCATCGCCATCGAAGGCACGCTGACGGATGCCGATCGCCAGCGCCTGCTCGAGATCGCCGACAAATGCCCCATCCACCGCCTGCTCAGTGGCGAGATCCACATCGAGTCGGCGCTCGTTGCCACCGCGGGCTGAGGCCTGCCCCCGCGCGCCGCCGATGGAATCCCTCAACCCCAACGATCTGCTGATCTACGCCCGGGTGGCCGAGGCGGGCAGCTTCAGCAAGGCGGCCGAGCGCCTGGGCCTGCCCAAGTCCTCGGTGTCGCGCCGCGTGGCCCACCTGGAAGAGCAACTGGGTGAGCGCCTGATGTCGCGCTCCACCCGACGCTCCACCTTCACCGAGTTCGGCCTGCAGCTGCTGGAGCATGCCCGCCAGGTGGCGGCCGAGGTCGACGCCGTCACCGCCCTGAGCGAACACCGCCAGCTGCAGCCCACGGGGCGGCTGCGCGTGTCCATGCCCCCCGAGGTGGCCACACTGTTGCTGCGCGACATGCTGGCTGCCTTTGTGGCCCTGCACCCCGCCGTGACGCTGGAGCTGGACCTGTCGCCCCGCCGGGTCGACCTGGTGGGCGAGGGCTTTGACCTGGCCCTGCGCTTTGGCGAGCTGCAGGACGATGGCTCACTCACCGCGCGCCGCCTGGCCACGCTGTCGATCGGCCTGTACGCCGCACCGGCCTACCTGGCCGAGCATGGCGACCCCCAGACGCCTGAGGACCTGGCCCAGCACAAGAGCGTGCTGCTGCTCAAGCGCAACCTCGAGCCCGCCCGCTGGACGCTGCTGCATGGCGACACCCGCTGGGAAGGCGCCCCCCCGTGCAGCTTTGTGGCCAACGCCCCTGGCCTGCTGCTGGAGATGGCGGTGGGCGCCTGCGGCATCGTGGCCGTGCCCGACACCATGGCCCAGGCCCGTGTGCGAAGCGGTGAACTGCGCCGTGTGCTGAGCGCCTGGTGCCTGCCCCCCGAGCCCGCCTGGGCCGTGTTTCTGGGCCGGCGCCTGATGCCCAGCAAGACCCGGGCTTTCATCGAAATGCTGGAGGCGGCGCTTCAGCGCGGCTGAGAGACATCGGTCTGCGGGCCCTTGTGCTTTTCGTAGGCCCGGAACCCATCCTCCAAGGCCGGTACGATCTGCAACACCTCGAAATAGGGGGCATGGATGAGGGGCGTGTCGCGCAGACCCTCCATGAAGAAGTAATGTCGCATTGGATCGTCGGTCTCGATCATCATCACATCGCTGCAAAACGCACTGAAGGCCTCTGCGTCGAAGAAGCGCATCCGCAGGTGTTCGGGCTCGCCGAGCAGTGGCGTCAGGTGCTGCCGGGCCAGGCGGTCGCGCTCGCTGCGGCTCAGGCGCAACCACGCCGGGGTGGCGCGCAGGAAGATGAAGTAGGTGTAGGCAGGCGTCATGATTCAAAGGTCCGTTGGTATGTGCCAGAAGTGGGGGGGGCGCTGGCGTCCGGCGCGATGCGGGTCTTGTGCCGCTGCGCTGGCCCCGAGGCCGCGCCACTGTAGGTCGCCCGCCCTTGGCCTGCATTAACCCGGGTTAAGCCCTGAAAGGACGTTTGTGCCGTCGTCGGTGTTCGAATCGCTGTTCCATCCGGCGCAAGGCACCCGCTTGCCCGAGTGGGATCAGGTGGCCGAAAGCCTGCACAGCCTCCGGGTGCCGGCCGGGCAGGTGGTCTTTGCGCAAGGGGTGGAGCACCCCCATGTGTACGCCGTGCGCTCTGGCCTGCTCAAGCTCTGCTACCTCAACGATGAAGGCGACGAGTGGGTCAAGTCTTTTGCCCATGAGGGCCGCTTTTTTGCGAGCCTGGCCGCCTTGCCCGCCGGTGGCCGCACCCATTTCATGGTCGAGGCCCTGGAGCCCAGTGTGCTGGAGCGCCTGCCTTATGCGCTGCTGACCGATCTGGCCGATCGCCACCTGGCCTGGGCGCGCGTGCTGCAGGCCCTGACCCTGGTGTTCGCAGCCCGCAAGGAAGAGCGTGAACGCGAACTGCTCACCCTGAACCCCGAGCAGCGCTACCGGGCGTTCCGTGCGGCCCACCCCGAACTGGAAGCCCGCATCCCCCAGAAAGACCTGGCCCGCTACCTGGCCTTGACGCCGGTGGGCCTGAACCGCATCGTGATGCGGGTGCGGCGTAGCGAGGGCCGGTGAGCTGCGGTGACACCTACCCGTCGGGTCTGGGCTCAGCCCTGGCCTTGGGCCAGCGTAGCCACGGGCACGGTGCTCTGGCGGACCGCCAGCCTTACCGCCAGGGCCCCCAGCGCCGCCACCGTGGCCAGGCCCACCACCCCCAGCCAGCCCCATTGGGCCAGGGCCAGGCTGCCCAGCCAGGCGCCGGTGGCCATGCCGACGAACATGCCCACGAACAGCAAGGCGTTGAGCCGGCTGCGCGCTGCAGGCTCCAGGCCATACACCAGGGTCTGGTGGGCGACCAGGGTGGCCTGCACGCCGAAGTCGAAGGCCACGGCACTCAGCACGATCAGCACCAGTTGGCCTTGCGGCGGCAGCAGGGCGGCGCCCGCCATGCTGGCGAAGGCGAGGGCACTCAGGCCGGCACCCAGGCGGGTCACCAGCTCGGGGCCGCGACGGTCCGAGATGCGGCCGGCCAGCGGTGCGGCCAGGGCACCGGCCACGCCCGCCAGGCCAAAGGCACCGGCCGCGCCGCTGCCCAGGTGGAAGGGCTCGGCATGCAGCATCACCGCCAGGGTCGACCAGAAGGCACTGAAGCCCACCGCCAGCAGGCCCTGGGCCAGCGCGGCGTGGCGCAGCCCCGGGTAGCGCTGCCACAGCTGGCCCATCGAGCCGATCAGGGCGGTGTACGAGACCCGGGTGGTGGGGGCAAAGTCGGGCAGGCCGCGCCACAGTGCCACGGCCAGCACCGCCACCGAGGCCGCAGCCGCCCCGTACACGGCGCGCCAGCCCAGTTGCTCGGCCAGCAGGCCGCTCACCACCCGCGACAGCAGAATGCCCAGCAGCAGCCCGGTCATCACCGTGCCCACCGCCTTGCCCCGGCTGGATTCGGGCGCCAGGATGGCGGCGGCCGGCACGATGTCCTGCGCCACCGTGGCTGACAGGCCGATCAACAGGCTGGCCAGCAGCAGCCAGGGCACCGAGGGGGCGAAGGCGCTCAGCAGCAAGGCGGCGGTCAGGGCCAGCGCCTTGGTCAGGATCAGGCGGCGCCGGTTCAGCCGGTCGCCCAGCGGCGCCAGCAACAGGATGCCCAGGGCATAGCCCAGTTGCGTCAGCGTGGGCACCAGGCCGATGCGGCTGGCGCTGGCCTGCAGGTCGGCGCCCAGCACGCCCAGAATCGGCTGGCTGTAGTAAAGCGAGGCCACGCTGAAGCCCGCGCCTGCGGCCAGCAAGGCCAGGTGTTTCTGGCTCAGCGCGGGCACCGCGGGTGCAGCGGGTGTCTGGCGTTCGGGTTCATGCACATTGGGTATGGAAGTCATGGGTTTCTCCGGTCAGGATCGATGTGCTGAACTGTAGGGAAGCCCTTGCCGCCTTGGTAGTGTCCCGATTTGAACAATTGATATACGCTTGGCGTATGAAAAACACCCTGCCTGCCAGCCGTCAGGTCGACCGCATCGAGCTGTTCGACACCTTTGTGCGCATCGTCGAGGCGGGCAGCCTGTCGGCGGCAGCCAGCCAGATGGGCAGCACCCAGCCCACCATCAGCCGCCGTCTCACGGCGCTGGAGCAGCAACTGGGCCTCAAGCTGCTGCAGCGCAGCACCCACGCCATGAAGCTGACCGAAGACGGCGAGCGCTGCCTGATGCTGGCGCGGGGCCTGCTGGAGACCTGGCAGGCCATGGACGAGGGCCTGCGCGGCCAGGCGGCCCAGCCCCAGGGCACGTTGCGCGTGCTGGCGCCGCACGCCTTCGGCCAGCAGCAACTGATCGGCCCGGTGGCCGACTACCTGGCGCGCTACCCCGGGGTGTCGCTCGAATGGCTGCTGCATGACCGGCTGCCCGACTTCATCGCCGAGGGGGTGGACTGTGCCATCCACGTGGGCACGGTCGAAGACCCCAACCTGGTGGCGCTCAAGCTGGGTGAGGTGCGGCGCGTGGTGGTGGCCGCCCCCCAATGGGTGGATGCCTCCGCGCCGCCCAGCCACCCGCGTGAGTTGGCAGACCTGCCCTGGATGGCGGTGCGCACCTTCTACCAGAACGAGGTGCTGCTGAACCAGCGCACCACGGGCGAATCGTTCAGCTTTGCCATCCGCCCACGCTTCAGCACCGACAGCCTGTACGCCCTGCGCAACGCCGCCTTGCGCGGGCTGGGCCTGGGCATCTTCTCGCACTGGCTGGTGGACGAAGACATCGCTGCCGGCCGGCTGGTGCGGCTGTTGCCAGGGTGGCAGGCCCCACCCCTGCCGGTGTACCTGGTCTATCCCTACAGCCGGCTGGTTCCGGCGCGCCTGAGTCGCTTCATTGAACTGATCCGCCAGGCCGCGCCGTCGGCGATTGACGTGTGAGTGTGCGGGCCGGCATGACCCTGCTCTCGACCGCTGCTGCCCAGATCATCCGGTGTCATTCGGTGGTCTCTGTGCGGCAGCGTACCCTGCGCGAATCGGGACCGGTATTTCCACAGAATGGGGTGACGTGACAAAACGGCATGCTGCGTCGCGCTAGGGGCGGCAGCGGTGCATGCCGGTCCGGTGGGCGTGGCGGCGCCATTGCTCGCCGGACGGACACCGGTCTGCCGGGCGCATGCAGCCATGGCCGCGCGGCGGTGGCCAGCCAGGACGATGGATGAACCGACCAAAGTACTCCACTCAGCGCAGCGGGTGTGACAAAAAGGGCCGTTCGCATCTGGGCTGGGCCTTGTCCGTGTTCGTTACCAGACGGATCCCAAAGCCATGACTACCCACAATCAGAAAGCCCTTTCGGGCACACCCCCGGAGTCCGTCATCGATCTACGCCTTGCCAACCGCTTGCTTGCCCTATTGGATGAGGCCGCACGCCACAACCTGCTGACCGGCGCGGAGCTGGTGGAGGTGACCGAACTGCAGCAGCTTGGTCACGCCGGCCAGCCTCTGGAATGGGTGTATTTTCCCGTCGACTGCATGGTCTCGCTGCTGTCCCGACCGCTGGGGCAGCGCCATTTCGAGATCGGCCTGATCGGCTTTGAGGGCATGCTGGGGGCCGGTCAGGCGCTGGGCGTGTCGGCCTGCGCCTTTGATGCTGTGGTGACCGGCCCAGGCCGGGCCTGGCGTGTCGAGCTTCTGCGTCTGCAGCAGCTCACGCTGCGCCATGGCGGGCTCAACCGGCTGTTCATCCAATACCTGTATTTCGAGCTGTCGCAGATGGGGCTCATGGCGACCTGTGGGCGTTTTCACTCGCTGGCCCAACGGCTGGCGCGCCTGCTGCTGATGTGCCAGGACCGCATGCGCAGTGCCGACCTGCGCATGACCCACGAGGCCATGGCCGCCGCCCTCGGCATGCGCCGCGTCGGGGTCACCCAGCAGGCTGGCCTGTTCCAGGACCTGGGGCTGATCCAGTACAGCCGCGGCCAGATCCTGGTGCTCGACCGACCCGGCCTGCAGCGCGCCAGCTGCGACTGCTACGCACTGGAGCGCAGCGATTACGAGCACATGCTCAAGCCCTGAATCGGTGGGCTGGCGCACCGTCTGTGCCAGCCGCTGCAGGCTGACCTGAACAGGGTCGGCATGCTGCCGAGTTCAAGAAAGTCCCCCTGCCTCCGATCGGGCAGCACCCGCTGGATTGCCCGCCCGGCCGTTGCTCAAGCCGTCGGGGCCAGCCAGCGCTCCACCAGCTTCACCCAGTAGCTGGCGCCTGTGGACAGTACCCGGTCATTGAAGTCGTACGCCGTGTTGTGCACCGAGCAGCCCCCGAGCTGCCCCACACCGTTGCCGATGTTGATGAAGCAGCCAGGGATTTTCTCCAGAAAGAAGGCAAAGTCCTCACTGGCCGTGACGGGCTCCGGTTGCTCGACCAGGCCTGCGTCTCCCAGCCAATCCCGCACCAGATCCAGGCAGAAGCGGGTGTGCTCGGGGCTGTTGCGCAGCACCGGGTAGCGCCGCTGGTAATGGACCTCGGCCCGTGCACCAAAGGTGGCTGCCTGCGCCTGGGCCACTTCGGTGATGCGCCGCTCCAGCAGATCGCGCACCTCGGGCTGCAGGGCCCGCACGGTCAGTCGAAGTTCGGCCGTGCCCGGGATCACATTCGGGGCGCCACCGGCCAGAAAGGCGCCGACCGACACGATGCCCATTTGCAGCGGGGGCACGTTGCGTGCCACGATGCTCTGCAGGGCCATCACGATGGCCGAGCCGGCCACGATCGGATCGACCGTGCTCTGTGGCAAACCGCCGTGACCACCGACGCCCTCGACCTTGATGATGCAGTGGTCCACGCTGGCCATGGCAGAGCCCGGCACCGCCATGAACTGGCCTTCGGGCAGACCGGGTGCGTTGTGCATGCCAAAGATCGCGTCGCAGGGAAACAAGTCCAGAAACCCGTCCTCCAACATCTTGCGTGCCCCGGCCAGGCCTTCCTCGGCAGGCTGGAACACCGCGTGCACGATGCCATCGAAGCGACGCGTGGCCGCCAGGTGCCGGGCTGCCGACAGCAGCATGGCCGTGTGCCCGTCGTGGCCGCATGCGTGCATCTTGCCGAACACCTTGCTGGCCCAGGGGCGGCCTGACGTCTCGTTCATGGGCAGGGCGTCCATGTCCGCGCGCAAGCCGATGCGGCGCCCGCTCTGGCCGGCTCTCAGGGTGCCCACCACCCCGGTGCCTCCGAGCCCCCGGTGCACCTCCCAGCCCCAGCGGGCCAGGCGCTCTGCCACCAGATCACTGGTGGTCAGTTCTTCATAGCCCAGTTCAGGGTTGGCGTGGATCTGGCGGCGCAAAGCCACCATTTCGTCTTCATGGGCCCGGATTTCGTCCAGGGCGGGTGGCAGCAGCTGTGCGTTCATCAGTTGGCCTCCAGACGGGCGCGACGGGTGGCGTCCTGGTACTGTGCAATCTCATTGTTGTAGAACGCCGTCAATTGCTCCAGCGTCATCGGGGGCATCAGTGGCACTCCGGCGGCGGTTTCCAGGCTCTTGCGCACCTCGGGTCGGTTGACGGCCTCCTGGGCTGCGCGGTGCAGGCTTTGCACCATGGCTTCGGGGGTGGCTTTGGGCACGAACACCCCGCCCCAGACATCGACGGTGCTGAAGCGCGGCAGGGTCTTGCTTTCTGCAAAGGTACCGGCCCCTGGCACCAGGGGCGAGCGTGCCGGCCCGGTGACGCCGATGATGCGCATCTTGCCCCCCGACACCATCTTGATGAGGTTTCCATCGACGGGGAAGAAGGCCATGTCGAGTTGTCCACCCATCAGATCCTGCAGCAGCGGGGTGCCGCCCCGATACGGTACATGGGTCAGGTTCAGCCCGGCCGCCTGCACGAAGGCATCGCCTGCCAGGTGGTACACCGAGCCTATTCCAACGCTGCCATAGCTCAAAGGCTTGTCCTTGGCCGCCTTGGCCAAGGCCACCAGTTCGTCGATGTTGTTGGCGGGCAGGTCGGCCCGCACATAGACGCCCAGGGTTGGCCTGCTGAGCACGTGCACCAGACGCAGCTCATTCGGGTTGTATTTCACCGCCTTCAATGTGGCTGGCGCCAGGATGGCCTCGGTCGGCGAACCCAGCAGAAGCGAATCGCCCGTGGCGCCACGGCTCAGCACCTTGCTGACCGCAATGCTGCCGCTGGCGCCGGACAGGTTCTCCACCACCACGGTGCGCTGCAATTGGGCCGCCAGGCCAGGGGCCAGCGCGCGGGCAAACACATCGGATGTGCCACCGGCCGGATACGGCACATATAGGGTGACGATGCCGTTGCTGGCTGAATTCTCGGCCTGGGCTTGGCCCAGGCAGGACAACAGGGCCAGGGCGAGCAGCATTGAGCGTCGGATCATGGGGTACTCCAGGGGGTGAAAAATGAGGGGCCAAGGCCGGGGTGAATCAGCGCAGCTGATAGACGCAGATGCGCACGGCTTGCCGATGGGCCAGCAAGGGCGATGCGCGCCCGACCAGCACGGCTTCGTTGAGCCAGCCGTGTGGGCCGGCAGGAGCGGTGATGTCCACATGCGACAGGGCTTCACGCCCCAGCCCGGGGCGTTCGATCACCTTGACCCGGTTGTGCACGGTGAGCACCGTGCCGTCCTCGGTCTGCATTTCATAAAGGGCATCCAGCAGCCGTACCCCGTCGGGCCGGACCAGTTGGCGGTCGGCACCGCCAGGCAACACACGACCGCGAAGACGCGGACCTTCAAACTCGCCCCCTGTGATGTTGACCAGGCGACGCAGTCCCAACGGGCCATGACCCAGCTCCATGACAGGGGCCACATCCACGATGGCTTCGTACACTGGCAGGGTGATCGGTGTGTCGTCCATGGAGGCTCCAGTTCTTGCTTGCAGAGGTCTGCGGCCATCCCTGTGAAACTCTCAGGGGCGGTACGCTGGTACCGGTTTTGGCTGAGGCCAGTCTAAGCAGGCCGGCTGCGGCGAACCAGTCAGAAAACCATGCCGGCATAAGCATTGCTTATCGCTCGTGGCCCCCGTGATTTGTCCAGGATGAGGTTTCATGTCCGCTTCGCGTCCACCCAACCCCAGTGCCCATGTGCTCAATGAACGCATGCTCGGGCGCTTGCGCCTGCGCCATCTGCGTCTGCTGGCAGCGCTTGAATGCAGCACCACCTTGCGTGAAGCCGCCGAAGCGGTGGGCATCACCCAGCCGGCGGCCAGTCAGGCGCTGCGTGAGCTGGAAGACATGCTCGAAGTGGCCTTGTTCGAGCGCCATGCCAAAGGCTTGCGGGCCACCGAGGCCGGGCGTTTCATGGCCTATCAGTCGCGTCAGATGCTGGGCAGTGTCAGTTACGCAGCCGAGGCCCTGGCGGCCTCCGCCCTGGGCGTGGCCCGGCCTTTGCACATCGGGGCCATACCGTCGGCACTCTCGCAACTGGTGCGTCCGCGCATAGCCGCCCTGCGCGCCGCCCTGCGCGACTGGCGCTTGCATCTGCACGAAGGCATGCCCGATGACATGGCCGCCTCCTTGCACTCGGGCCTGACCCAGATCGCTCTGGTGCGCAAGCCCGCCACGGCGCTGGACCGTCGCCTGGTGTTCACCGAACTGTGCGCCGACGAGATCGCGGTGGTGGCCTCACCCCGGCATCCGGCGCGCCCGCGGCACCCACAACAGCGCCTGAGCCTGGATGCGCTGGCGGCCTATCCCTTTTCTCTGCCCATCGGGGTGTCGGTCAATTTCAATGCCTTCATGCAGGCCTGCGATCAGGCCGGCTTCACACCCGAGCAGGCGCCTGTCCAGAGCATCTCGGCCATGCTGCTGGTGGCCGTGACCAGCGATGACCACACCTTGGCCGCCTTGCCAAGGTCGATTGCCGGACCCTGGCTGGAAAGCGGCGAACTGATCGAGCTGCCTTTGCGGCAATCGATCGCGCTGCCTCCTTTGGGGGCCTTGCACCACGTCGGCGAAACCTCGCCCGCTGTGAAGGAGGTCATCAGGGTGTTGAAGTCCTGAGGGTGGCCTGGGGGCTGCCGCACGTGCTGCGCTGAGTGCTACGTCCTGATCACACGCCGGCTTCGGGGCCGAGGCCACGCGCCGGGCCTCGGGTCTGCCCCGCTTCCCAGCGGGGCAGGGCGGGCGGCACGGTGTGCTGGGGCCGGTGCCTGCCGGCCATCCGTTCGCGTTCGGGGGTGGCGCTCAGGCTTTGCAGGGTGGGCGCGTCTAGCACCCGCAGCTCGCGCCGATGCACCTCCAGCACCCGGGCATCGTGCAGGCGCGAGAGCATGCGGCTCACGGTCTCCACGGTCAGACCCAGGTAGCTGCCGATGTCATGGCGCGTCATGGGCAGCCGCAGCCGGGTGGCTGACAGGCCTTGCAGGCGCGCGCGCCGGCTCAGCTCCAGCACAAAGCTGCACAGCCTGACCTGGGCGCTGCTGCAGCCCAGCAGGATCTGCAACTGGTGGGCCTGCTGCAAGGCCTCGCCCAGTTCGGCCAGCAGCCGCTGCTGCAGCAGCGCAGGCAAGGCCATCGGATCGGGGCGGTGGCGCAGGGGCAGCACACAGACCTGTGAATCCTCCAGCGCCATCACTTCACCGATCTGGCGGCCCAGCCCCAGCGCTGCCAGGCCGACCAACTCACCGCACAGGTGAAAACCCACGGTCTGGTGGCGTCCGTCGGCTGACACCACCTCGGACTTCAGCCCCCCCGCACGCACCGCGTACACGGCGCGGCAGGCGTCGCCCTGGCGGAACAGGACGGCCCCCCGGGCCAGAGCAAGCAGCCGGGGCGGCCCGAACGGCCCCGCCCCCGGCGCTTGGGCACGGTTGAAATCCGTGGCCTCTGGCCGTGTCAACGCAAGCAGGTCGCAGGCCCCGCAGCCAAGGCCTGCGCCAACGCTCATGGCGGGGCCATGGAGCGGTCGGGGCCCTGCAAGGCAACAGCACATGGTGGTCTTTGGTGTGGCGGTGGAGCCGGCTTTGTATTTCAGTTCCGGGCCAGCAGGGGCCAGACAAAATGGGTCATGTCGTGGATCTCGCGCTCGTGCGTGCTGGGGCCGTGCAAGGCAATGGTCTGCAGGCCGTTGCCATAGTGGACCACCCTGAACTCCCGCTCGTGCACATGCCCGTGGGTGGCCGGAAACAGCGCAAACACCGCGTGCCCCGCATGCAGGGCACGCACCACGCGGGCCACATCGGCGTGCTGCTGGTTGCCGGCCCAATCGTTGCGCTGCACATCGACCATCCCCCAGCGCACGGCGGTGACGCGCCCGTCCGCGTCCAGCGCCACCTCCGACACCGCATGCGTGGGCTGCGGCGTGGCTGTGGGCACCGGCCCGGCCTGGGTGTCGAGCTCGGTGGCGCTCAGGCTGCTCAGCGCGTGCAAGCCGGGGCTGGCATGGGTCTCGGTGCCTGCGTGGGAGGCCAGGGCAATGGTCTCGTGGCCGTCCGGGTGTTCCACCACCTCGAACTGCAAGCCGCGTGGCAGGCCAGACGCTGCTGAGAACACCGCCATCACCCGAGCGCCATCGTGCAGCGCGTCGATCACATCGGCCACCGGCACCACGCTGGAAGCGCCCACGTCCAGGTTCGATTCGGCATGCACCTCCACCCAGCGCACATGGCTGATCTGGTCCTGCGCATCCCAGTGGGCGGCCGACAGTTCGAACACCTTGTGGGTTTCGTCCAGCACCGGTTGGGCCCGGGCGCCTTGGTAGGTCATGGCCGGGCTCCTGTCGGGGTGGGGCGGGCGCTGCCGCAAGAATGCATGCCGAACGCGTCGGCTGGGGGGGCGGCTGGGTGGTGAGTGTTCATGGGCCAGTATGGCGCCCGGTGGCCGGCGCTTTCCGTGCGTTGGCGCACGCTCAGTGCAGGCCACGGCCGGGCCGGCTCAGTGCCTGCGACCGCCGCCGTGGGGGCCACCGCCACCCGGCTGGGCATGGCCGTGGTTGGGGTTGGGCCGGGGTGGCGGCCAAGCCCCTGGGTGGCGGCGATCGTCGTCATCGTCGTGGCCCCAGCGGCCATTGCCCAGGTAGATCACTGGCGGTGGGTAGTACACCGGGCCCGGTGGGTAGACCGACACAGGGCCGGGGTAGGGCACGTAGCCGTAGGGGTTCAGGCCGATGCTGATGCTCAGCTCGGCCTGGGCCAGGGGGCTGGTGCAGGCCAGCAACAAGCCCAACGCCAGTGCTGAGGCCAGGTGGCGGGGTGGAATGCGGTTCATGGGGGCGCCTTGCATCGTCATCACGTTATGGGGCCGGCTCACCTGGGGCCTGGTCGCATGCGCTGGGCAAACACCTCATCGGCCTGTTTCTGCTGCTCGGCGCTCATGGCCGCGTACAGCGGCGCAAACGCAGAGGCCAGACGCCCGGCACTGTCAGCATGCACCTGGGCCATCTGGGCATAGGCTTTCAGCGAGTCGGTGGCCGCCACGGGCCCGGCCTGCACCTGCGCCCCTCGGCGTGCCATGGCGGTGTCAAGTTCGCGTGCCGACTCGCGCATGGCCTGTGCCACGGCATCCCATTGCGGCGCCTGGGCGGCCGTGATGCGCAGGCGCTGCTGCAGCGTCTGGATGTGCTGCTCCACCCCGGCATGGCGGGTGCCGCCATGCTCCGGGCCCGCCCCGTGCCTGGGGCCGGTGTGGCCTTCTTGGTGGCCCCCGCCCTGCATCATGGGCTTGGGCGAGGCGTCCTGCGCCAGAGCGGGCAAGGGGTTCAGGGCCAGGCCGGCGACCAGCGCGCAGGCCAGGGTCCAGACATTCAATGCGGTTTTCATGGGTTTCTTTCGGATGAGGCAAGTGGAGACAAAAGAGGTGGGGCTGGCGGCCATCGTTGAAGACCGGCGTGCTGACGCACAGCGGGCTGGGTCGAGGCCCAGACCGGCCCAATGAGCAATACGTCCACGGCCAGCGCCCAGGGGACCTGCAGGACACCCAGCAGCACCCCGGCCAGCCACGCGCCCCAGGATCGGCGGGGGCGGTGGGCAGCTGGGGCAGCTGTCCGGGGCTGCGTCATGGCAGGGCCTGCAGTCGCGACAGTGCGGGTGTCAGCCCTTGCGCCGAGGCGCCAGGCTCGAAGTGGTAGATGGTGTCGCTGAGGTAGCGCGCCACATCCTGCACATCGGCCTCGCGCCAGCCCAGGGCGGAGTTGCTCTGCCAGCGCTGTACCTGCGCCCGCAGGGAGGGCCAGTCGTGCGCCAGGCGTTGGCCGCGCCAATGCACCTGGGTGCCGTGGCAGCTGATGCAATGGGTGTCGTACAGCAACTGGCCATGGCTGGCGTCGGTCAGGTCGGCGGCCCGGGCCGCCATGGCCCAGGCCAGCATCAGGCTCAGCAAGGCGGGGCGCAAGTTCATGGGGTTCTCCTGGGTCGACGCGTGATGAGTTCGTCTTGAAATCGTTCAGAGCGGGTCGGGCCCGCCCGCGTGTCACTGTGGGGGCGGCTCTGGGAGGCGTCAGTGCGTTCACGCACACGGCCCCAGGGAGTCAATCCTGTTCGTCAGCGGGTGGTTCGGCACTGAGCAGCGCCGCCAATTCATCGGCCTGGGCGCTCCAGCTGGAGTCATCGGCGAGTGATTTCTTCAAAAATTCGGCCTGTGAGGCGTTCCAGAACGGCGCTTCGGAAAGACGCATCCCCGTTGGCAATCGATGGGTACGGACAAAGGCATCGCGCTCGGCTGGATCGGCCGGCAGGCCCAGTTGCTGAAACAGGTGTCCGAGGTCGTGTGGGTGGAGTTCCATGGGGGCTTTCAAGACGGGTGCCCGCCAGCGCCGGGCCCTGAAATGGGCCACGGCGGGCCGGCAGGCATCAAGCCATGCTGAGCTGCGCTTTGGCGGCCGGTCTGTGCGCCTGGGCACAGAGGCGACGGGATGGCGGTTCTTCGGCCTGCTGCGGGCGCCTCTCCACGTGCTCCGCCGCACCGACACACGCTGCAAGGGGGCGCAGGCTGGTGGGCTGGTGGCTGGCCGGGCGTCTGCAAGGCGTCACCGCGGCCTGCCTTTTCTGGCTGGGCGCCCAGGGGGTGCGGGACGACGATGGTGAACAACGCTGAATCTCAGGGCTTTGTGGGCGTGCGCGTCAGGCCGCGCTGGGCTGCCTGGGCCTTGTGGGGCGGAGCGTTGGCGTGCGCCGCGCAAGCCCAGTGGCCGCTGCCTGTGGTCAAGCCGGTGGTGGCCGAAGCCGATGCGTGGCTGGCTGGCGAGCGCATCGGCCTGACCCTGTCGGCCTACCCCCGCCTGGTACCCGTGCCGGGGTACCCGGTGTATTACCAGCCTGGCGGGCGGGCCAATTACTTCTTCTATGAGGGAGCGTTCTGGTTCTTCCGCGACCAGCGCTGGTACCGCAGCCGGTGGTACGGCGGGCCCTGGCAACTGATGTGGCGTGACGAGGTGCCTTTGTTCCTGCTGCGCGTGCCCCTGCGCTATGACCACCGTCCGCCCGACGAACTGCGTGGCGGCCCGCCGGACACCGCGCCCCGCTGGGACGAGCACTGGGGCCAGGGCTGGCAGGCCTTGCCGCTGGGTTGGCAGCGCTGGAACCGGCGCACCACGCCCCCCGCCGCGCCATTGCCCGACTACCAACGGCGTTACGCCGGCCCCCACTACCCGCACGACACCGCGGAACAAGCCCGCATCAGCGCCAGCGAAGGTGCCCTGGCACCGGGTCCCGCGCGGGCGACCGAATTCAGCCCGGTGACTTCGGGGCCGGCCCGTCTGCGCCGCCTCGGCGCCACGCCATGAGCCGATGCGCCGCCGCCCGGCTGCGACAGGTCCTGTGTCTGACGGGCTGCGTGCTGGCCCTGACGGCTTGCGGTCAGCTGCCGGTGTGGCGCTGGCAGGTGCAGCCCAGTGCCACACCGCATTTCCAGGCGGCCTGGGGCCAGCTGTCGGCCCAGCGCAGCGCGGCCCTGGTACAGCGACTGCAGGGTACCTGGGGTGATGCCTCGGGGCTGGACGAGCGCATTGCGCAAGAGCAGATGATCGTGGGCCGGCCCCTGGTGCTGGGCAATCGGGCCCGTCTGCTGCAGGATGGGGCCGCCACCTACCAGGCCATGTTCGAGGCCATCGCCCAGGCGCAGGACCACATCAACCTCGAGTCCTACATCCTCGACGACGACGCGGTGGGCGAGCGCTTCGCCGAACTGTTGTTGGCACGCCAGCGTGCGGGCGTGCAGGTCAATCTGATGTACGACAGCGTGGGCGCCTGGGGCACCGACCCGGCCTTCTTCGAGCGGCTGCGCGATGCCGGCGTGCAGGTGCTGGAGTTCAACCCGCTGCAGCCCTGGGTGGCGCTGGCGCCGTGGGCGCCCAACCACCGGGACCACCGCAAGCTGCTGGTGGTGGATGGCCGGCTGGCGATTCTGGGGGGCGTCAACATCAGCGGGGTGTATGCCAGTGGCTCATCGCTGCGTGGGCTCAGGCACCGGCCGGGCAAAGCCTCGGGCGCCGAGCAAGGAGGCAAAGCCGGTGGCGGAAACGGCGCGGTGCCCGCGCTGACCTGGCGCGACACCGACATCCTCATTGAAGGTCCGGCCGTGGCCGAGTTCCAGCGCCTGTTTCTGCAAAGCTGGCAGCGCCAGCGTGGGCCGGTGCTGGCCGCGCGCAACTACTTTCCGGTCGTGCCCCCGATGGGGCCGCAGGTGGTGCGTGCCATCGCCAGCTCGCCCGACGATCTCTACAGCCTGATGTACCTGAGCCTGCTGGCGGCGTTGGGCCAGGCGCAGCGGCAGATCCGGATCACCCAGGCCTACTTTGTGCCGGATCACCAGCTCATGGCCGCGCTCACCACCGCGGCGGCGCGCGGCGTCCAGGTGCAGCTGATCCTGCCGGGGCAATCCGATTCGGGCCTGGCCTTCCATGCTGGGCGCTCCGAATACACCGAGCTGTTGCAGGCCGGTGTCGAGGTGTTCGAGATGCGCAGCGTGCTGCTGCACGCCAAGACGGCTGTCATCGATGGTCTGTGGTCCTGTGTCGGTTCCAGCAACCTGGACTGGCGCAGCGCACTGGACAATGACGAGATCAATGCCGTGCTGCTGGGCGAGGCGTTTGCCGCCACCCTGCAGCAGGCCTTCGAGACCGATCTGCTGGCGGCCACGCCCATCACCTGGGCGCAATGGCAGCAACGGCCGCTGTCGTGGCGGCTCAAGGAGTGGGGCGCGCGCCGGCTGGCGCGCTTGTTGTGAGCCCCCGAGGGCCTCTGCTGGCTGAGGGGCCTCAGATGCGCCCAAGCAGCATCAACACCAGCACGACCACCAGCACCAGGCCCACGCCGCCGCTGGGCGCATAGCCCCAGCCACGGCTGTGCGGCCAGGCCGGCACCACGCCCAGCAGCAGCAGGATCAGAATGAACAGCATCAAGGTTCCGAGGGTCATGGCGTGGCTCCTGAGAGGGTGGGGCGGTCTGTCATAGCGCGAGCAGGGCTGGGCGCGCGGGCGCCAGCGCGGCCTGTGGGGCGTGCTGCAGCAGATCGGCCAGGTCGTCGGCGTGTTCTTCTTCCACCGCCAGAATGCCTTCGAGCAGGCGGCGCGTGGTCGGGTCCTGCCCGTGCAGGGCACCGATCAGGTGGCGGTAGCTGTCGATGGCGATGCGCTCGGCCACCAGGTCTTCGCGGATCATGTCGGTCAGGCCCTCACCGGGCACGTACTCGGCGTGGCTGCGCGCCAGCAGGGTGGCGGGCGAAAAGTCGGGGCGCCCGCCCAGCTGCACGATGCGCTCGGCCAGCAGATCGGCATGGGCCAGCTCTTCATTGGCGTGGGCCAGAAACTCGGCACCCACCGCCTGGGCGTGGATGCCGCGCGCCATGAAGTGGTGGTAGCGGTAGCGCAGCACGCACACCAGTTCGGTGGCCAGCGCAGCATTGAGCTGCAGCAGCAGCTGTTCGCGGTCGGCCTGGTAGCCGGCCGTCACGGCGCCTTGCTCCAGGTGTTGGCGGGCCCGTTGGCGCAAGGCGCCCAGGTCCAGCGGGGCTTGCAGGGATTCGGTCATGGCAGTGCCTTTGCAGTTGAGGTGAAGGGGCAGGGCAGGGGGAGTGCTCCGCGCAGCCCCGGGCGGGGCCACGCGGTGGGGCTTTCAGCGCGCAGGCACGTACAGCACGCCATCGGCTGGCGCGCTGGTGCCACGGGCCCCGGTGTTGCCCTTGGCGCCGGTGGCACCCGTGCTGCCGGTGCTGCCGGTATCGCCCGTGGCGCCTGTGCCACCCATGGCGCCGGTGGCCCCTGCCCCACCGGTGGCGCCTGTGGCCCCGGTGGCGCCGGTGTAACCCGTGGCGCCGGTATAGCCGGTGTTACCGGTGTTGCCCGAGGCGCCAACCGGCCCCATCGAGCCTGTCGCTCCGGTGGCGCCTGCCGGGCCGGCGGGGCCGGCTGGCACGGAGAAGCAGCCCGCCAGGGCCAGGGCGGCGGTGGCCAGCGTCAGGGTCAGAAAAGTGCGTGTCGTGTTCATGGGGAACTCCTGTGAAGGCAGCCCGCAGCGGAGCGCAGGGCGCGCTGGCGGGGTGCAACCTTGATGGGGCTGCTGGTTGGCCGGGCACCGGGGCATCAGGTCGGTGTGGCGTCGGTGGGCCCCGCGGCATCAGCCTTTCAGGCAGGAGCAGGGCGGGGTCCACTCAACGTCCAGCCCTCACCATGGGGCCAGGGCGTGTGGCCGTCTGTGCGGCGGCACCCCAAGCGCCGTGTGAGCGGATCAGTGTGGGTTGACGCACAGACCCCCTGGCAGCGCTGTTGCAAATTGCCCCATCGTCAACAGCAGGGAGAAGAGGGTATGAATTCCATCGCAGCCACCTTGGCCGATTGCGACGATGTGCAAAGCCTGGCCACCACGCTGGCGCAGGTATGCGCTGCATTTGGCCCAGTGGCCTATCTGCGCATCATGACCTTGTCAAACCGGGGGCAGCGCGAAGCGCTGTGTTTCATCCAACTGGCCACACGGGGCAACGAGGCCGGGCTGGCCGAGCTGCTGCAGGCCGCATGGGTGGATGACTTTCTGACCCTGCGCGTGCCGCTGGGTGGCGTCGGTCACGCCTTGCTGGCCCAGTCACTGGCCTCGTATCCGGGGGTGGCCATGACCCCGTGAGCCGGGCAGCCAGGCTGCCGTGGGGGGGGGAGGGCAGGCCGCTTTTGGCGGCCTGTCCGTGTTCAGCGCTTGTTCTTGCCGACCTCATTGCCGATCACCGCGCCCACGGCTGCACCGCCCACCGTGCCGATGCCGCTGCCCCCGGTCAGGATGGCGCCGCCCACGGCACCCACGCCGGCCCCGACCGCGGTGTCCTGTTGCCGGCCCGACATGCCGCTGCAGGCGCCCAGGCTGAGCAGAACCAGGGTGCTGGCCGACAGGGCCAGGGATTTTTGAGAGAGGAAAGTCATGTGTTTCACCTGTTCGGGTTGATGAAGGCCCTGCCCGTGCCACCCCGCGGGGCGGCCCGGCGCCTGGGCCCGGAACCCCAGCATGGGCCGGGCTGTGCACTCTGTCTGTGCCCTGGGCCACGTTGTGGGCCAGGCCAGGGTTCAGGCGGCGGCGCGGGTGGCGCCGATGGGGCCCATCGCGCCCATCGCGCCCACAGCGCCCACAGCGCCCACCGGGCTATGGCTGCTGTTGCTCGGCGGCGTCAGCAATTCGCGCACGCGGGCCACTTCCTCCAGGCTGCCGTGCACCACCAGCACGTACTGGTCGACCTGGAGCGCGGTCTCGTACTTGATCTGAGCGTCGGCCGGCACGCCCAGTCGCGTCAACGCTGCGCCCAGGGCCGACAGCCCACCCACCAGGGCGGCGCCCTCCAGCACGCCGACCAGGGTCAGCACCACCGGGCCGGCCATGGCCAGCACGCCGATGCCGGGCAGAAAGAAGACGGCAGGGGCCAGCAACAGGCTCCAGATACCGCCCCAGAAAGCGCCTGTGGCGCCCCAGGCCTTCATCTTGTCGCCCACGGTGTAGAAGCCGGTGGGGTGCTCTTCGCTGTGGTAGCCCTTGCCCAGCAGCGACAGGGTCTTGAGGTCGATGCCGGCGCGCCCCAGGGTCTGCAGGGCAGACTCGGCCTCCTGGTGCGTGGCGAAGATGAAGCCGGGGGCAAGGTGGTCGTTCATGAGGTGTCCTGTGGGAGGGGGCTGCGGGCCGGGCTTCAGTCAAAGCGCAGTTCGTCGTGCACATGGCGCACACCGGGTGTGTTCCAGGCCGCCTGCAGGGCCAGGCCGTGCTCGGCCCAGCTGTCCACTTCGCCGCTGAGGGTGACCGTGGCGCCCTGCACCGCCACCGAGATGCGGCGTGCGTCGCCATGGGCGCGCCGCTGCAGGGCGCGTTCGATGTCGGCCACCACGGCCGAGCAGTTGATCTGGGGCTTGACCGCGATCTCGTCAGTCAGGCTGCGCAGGCCCTGCAGGTGGCGCACGGTGGCCAGGGCCGCCTCACGCTGGAAATCCCAGTGCACGACGCCGCTCAAGGTCATGTTGCCGTCTTCCACCAGCACATGCAGCGCCTTGGCGGGCAACTGGCGCGTCCATTGCAGGGCCGAGATGGCGGCCCGCGCCAGGTCCGAGTCGCTGCGCTCGGCCGTGCTTTGCAGCTGCACCTTCAGTTCCACGGCCAGGGCGCGCACGCCCTGCACGCGCTTGGCGGCGCGCTCGGCCTCCCATTTCTCGGAGAAGCTGTCCACCACCCCGCTCAGGGTGACCACGCCCTCGTTCACCCCCACGCCGATGTGGGCCGAGTTGATGGAGGGGTCGCCGGCCAATTCGGCGGCCACGGCGGCTTGCAGGTTTTTGTCGGGTGTCATGGTGAAGGTCCTTGGTGTGAAGTTTTGGAGGTGTCCGCCGGGGCGCCACGGGGGGGGCTTGCACCGGGCTGGCGCTTGAGTGGGCCCAGGGCGGGGCCGGCCGTGCCCCACACCCCGTCCCAGAAGAAGGTGGTCACGCCAAAGCGGTGGTGTTGGCCCGGCTGGTGGTGGCTGGCGTGCCAGTGCTTGTAGCGGCGGGCCCAGGGGCGTTGCGGGCGGTGGTGGTGCAGCGCATGGTGGGCCAGCGAGTACACGAACAGCCCGGCCAGCACACCGGCGGCCAGGGGCAGGCCCTGCCAGGCGGGCAGCCAGGCCAGGCTGGGCAGCAGCACCAACAGCCCGAAGGCCGAGGCGCTGATCACCGTGGGGCTGCAGATGCGCGCTGCCGGCCGGTCGTGGTGCATCTGGTGCCAGCGCCGGAACGGGTCGAAGCCATGCAGCACGAAGCGGTGCAGCAGGTACTCCAGCAGGGTCCAGATCAGGGCCCCAAGGGCAAACAGCAGCACGCCGGGCAGGCGCTGCGCCGGGGGCACGGCCCAGGCCAGCCACAGGCTCAGGCCCATGGACGCGGCGCCATAGAACACCAGGTCGGCGTAGTAGGCCCGGGCACTGTGCTCCAGGTTCAAGAAGGCCATGGGTTTCCTTTGGCGGGTTGCGGGCTGGGGTGCGAGCCCTCAGCTTGGCGCCGCCGCAGCGTCGGGTCTGTGCGCTGTCGAACCCTGATCGGCCCTGGCCTGGCCGGGTGGGGATCAGCGTGCCGGCAGGTTGGGCAGCAGGCGGTCGTATTCGCGCTTGACCACCTGGTAGCACTCACAGGTGCGTTTCTCCAGGCCGGGTCGGTCCAGCACCGTGATGTGACCGCGGGCGTAGCGGATCAGGCCCCCAGCCTGCAGCTGCAGCGCGGCTCCAGTCACGCCTTCGCGCCGCACGCCCAGCATGTTGGAGATCAGCTCCTGGGTCATGATCAGGTCGGGGCCGCTCAAGCGGTCCAGGCTCAGCAGCAGCCAGCGGCACAGCTGCTGGTCCAGCGAGTGGTGGCGGTTGCACACGGCGGTCTGCGACATCTGCGTGAGCAAGGCCTGGGTGTAGCGCAGCAACAGGTGCAGAAAGGGCCCGGCCCGGTCGAACTCGTTTTTCAGCGTCGAGGCACGCAGGCGCAGGCCCTTGCCGGCGCTTTGCACCACGGCCCGGCTGGGTGTGGAGTTGCCGCCCATGAACAGGGCCACCCCCACCATGCCCTCGTTGCCCACCACGGCAATCTCGGCCGAGGCACCGGTTTCCATCACATACAACAGCGAAATGATGGCGGTGGTGGGAAAGTAGGCGTAGTTCATCGCCACGCCCGACTCGTACAGCACCATGCCCAGGGGCAGATCCACCGGCTCCAGCTGGGCCAGGACAGGGGCGAATTCGGGTGTGTCCATGGCCTCCAGAAGGTGGTTTTTCCTGTATTCAGCAGGCGCAGGTGGGTCATGGGTCATGTGTGTTCCTCCCGGGCACCGTTGGTTTGGTTGGATGCGCGGGTTGGCCGGATGTGGCACCCGCGCAGTGGTGCCCAACCGCAGCGTAGAGCCATTTGGGAGATTTATATGTTCGTTGGCGAACATATTGTTTCAGGCCGCTGTCAGCGTCTGCCATCGCACCGACAGCGCCAGCCGGCGGTGTCACCCTGGCTGCTGGCCCGACCATGGCGCCCGGCGCCCAGCGCGGGGGCCACCCTGCCCGGGCCCTGGATCGCTTTGATCTGCCACTCAGGACACCTTGCCATGAACCACTCCAAACCCCTGCATGACGGCGATGGCCGCGCCCATGAAGGCGCCGGCCCCGGCGATGTCGACCCCACCCTGGTCCACCACCCGGTGCGCGCCGCTCCGCACCCGCTCGATGCGCTGAACGGCTTGCTGCAGGACCAGGAGGCCCATGCCATGGCCTGGCTGGCCGCCAGCGCCGTACCACCCGGCGAGCCGATGCGTGTGCTGCGCGATTCGGCGCGGGAGCTGCGCAGCCAGGCCGAGCAGGCGCGCCGCCAGGTGCAGCGACAGATCCAGGATCGCCCGCTCACCGCCGTGGCCCTGGCGGTGCTGGCCGGGGGTTGCCTGATGGCCCTGCCGCGTCTTTGGCACCTGGCCTTTTCGCCGCGTCGATGATGCAGGCCACCACTTCTGACACGGCCTTGGCCGTGCCCGCCTCCGGCGCGCCAGAGTCTGTTGACGGCGCCCCTCCCCTGAGCGGGCCCTCGGGCTGGACCAGTGCCGGCCGTGGCACGGAGTCTTTGCCGGCGCCTGCGCCGGACGAGACCACGGCCCACAGCCCCACGGTCGACCCGCTGTTCTTCTCCGTGCCCCGGGTCTCCACCCTGGCCGGCGAACGTGGGCTCACGCAGGCCAGCGGCTTCTACTTTCAACGTGATGGGCGCCTGTACCTGGTCACCAGCCGCCATGTGGTGTTCGACCAGGCCACCCGCCATGTGCCCGATCGGCTGGAGATCGAACTGCACCTGGACGGCACCAACCTGACCCGGTCCACCGGCTTTTCCATCCCGCTTTATGTGCAAGGCCAGGCCGTGTGGCGTCAGGGCCATGACGGCGGGGGTGACATCGATGTCGCGGTGCTGGAGATCGAGCGCCGCAAGCTGCCGGCCTCGGTGGTCATCCGGGCCTTCACGCCGGCCCACCTGGTGCACGACTTTGCCGAAGTGCCGGTGGGCGAGCCCCTGGTGGTGGTGGGCTTTCCGCTGGGCTTTCACGATGCGGTGCACCACCTGCCGGTTCTGCGCTATGCCATGGTGGCCTCGCCCTACGGCATCCGCTTTCAGGGCAAGGGCTATTTCCTGACGGATGCCCGCACCCACCGCGGCACCAGTGGCGCTCCGGTGGTGTCGCGCCGCCAGCACCCCAGCCCTGAGCAACAGGCCTTGCCCTGGCGGCTGCTGGGCGTGCACTCCTCGCGCATGGACATGGGCAACCGGGATCTGCTGCAGGACGAGTCGCTGGGCCTCAACTGCGTCTGGTACGCCGACATCCTGCTGCGCCTCACGGCCGACCCCAGCCGCTTCGGGGCGGGCTGAACTGGCCGTTACCCGGCCGTTGCTGCGGCGGGCGCCCGGCAGCGCCTGCTCAGCGGCGTGGTGGCGCGGCCTCGGGATTGAAGTCGGGGTGCTGGGCGGCCATGCTGCCAGGGCGCGGCTCGCTGCCGGGCCGCGCCTCTCCCGGGTGTTCATGCTGTATCGGGGTGGGCGCCAACCGACCGCTGGCGCGCTGGCTGACGGCAGGGTCGTCGTGGGCTTGGCTTGTGTGAAGCGACAGCGTGCTGCGTTGACCGGGGCGTGGCCGGGGGGCCGGTTCGGGCCGAGGGTGGGGTTTCACAGCCGCCCCGTCAGCCACAGGATCAGCAGCACGATCAGCAGCAGCCCCAGGCCCCCGCTGGGCAGGTAGCCCCAGGCATGGCTGTGCGGCCAGATGGGCACGGCGCCCACGACCATCAGCACCAGAATCACCAGCAGGATGGCACCCAGGTTCATGTTCAACTCCTCACCCCCAGGGGGTTTCTGCCAGTGTGTGCCCTGGGCGCCGGCCTGCCTGTGCGCTGGCGCACCTTGCCGGTTGCGCTGGCGCACCGTGCCGGTTGCGCTGCGTGGCTTTCAGGCGGTACTGGCCGGTGGCGGCAGGCTTTCTTCCGGCCCCGGCCCCAGGCGCAGCAGCACCTGGCGCACGCCCTGGTCGGCCTGCAGGGCAATGCCCTCGGCGCCCTGCAGCAGGCCATCGCAAAACAGCTCGTGCAGGCCCGGCCTCTCGGGCACGGCCTGCACCTCGATGTCGTAGCACGTGCCCTGGCGCCGGTACTGAAGCTTGAAGCCGGTCCAGCCCGGGCGCAGGCAGGGCCGCAGCTGCAGCCGGCCCCGGGCCAGTTGCACGCCCAGCAGCGACTCCAGCACCAGCCGGTAGGCCCAGCCGGCCGAGCCGGTGTACCAGGTCCAGCCGCCACGCCCTTGGTGAGGGGGTGCGCCATAGATGTCGGCTGCCACGGCATAGGGCTCCACCTGGTAGCGGGCCACGGCCGCTGCGGTTTCGGTGTGGCGCAGCGGGCTCACCATGTCGAACACCTCCCAGGCCTGTTGGGCTTGCCCCAGCCGGGCATAGGCCATGGCGCACCAGATGGCGGCATGGGTGTACTGCCCGCCGTTCTCGCGCACGCCGGGCACATAGCCCTTGATGTAGCCCGGGTCCAGGCCGCCGTGGTCGAACGGGGGGTCGAGCAGGGCCACATAGCCAAAATGGTGGTTGACCAGGCGCTGGCCCACCGCCTGCATGGCGGCCCGCTGGTGCGCGGGGGTGGAGGCCCCACCCAGCACCGACCAGCTCTGCGCCACGGCGTCGATCTGGCATTCGGTGTTGCTGGCCGAGCCCAGCGGCGTGCCGTCGTCAAAGTAGGCGCGCCGGTACCAGTCGCCGTCCCAGGCGTGCTGCTCGGTCTGCTCGGCCAGGGTGGCGGCCTGGGCCCGCCAGGTGCTGGCCTGGGCCGGGTCGCCCTGGCCCGTGGCCAGTGCGGCCATCTCCGCCATCCTGCCCAGCGTGTCGTGCAGGAAGAAGGCCAGCCAGACACTCTCGCCGCGCCCCTCGATGCCCACCCGGTTCATGCCGTCGTTCCAGTCGCCCGAGCCCATCAGGGGCAGGCCGTGGGCACCCAAGCGCAGGCCGTGCGCCAGCGCGCGGCAGCAGTGCTGGTAAAGGCTGCCACTCTCGCCTGAGGCTTCGGGCAGGTCGTAATAGGCCTCTTCGTCGCCCGGCACCGGCCGGCCTTTCAGGTAGGGCAGGGTTTCGGCCAGCACGCCCACATCACCGGTCAATTGCAGGTAGTGGCTCACCGCCTGGGGCAGCCACAGAAAGTCGTCCGAGCAGCGGGTGCGCACGCCGCGGCCGGTGGGCGGGTGCCACCAGTGCTGCACATCGCCCTCCTGGAACTGGCGCGCCGCGGCCCGCAGCAGGTGGGACCGGGCCAGGGCGGGTTGGCTGTGGGCCAGCGCCATGCTGTCCTGCAACTGGTCCCGAAAGCCGAAGGCGCCGCCAGATTGGTAGAAGCCGCTGCGCCCCCACAGCCGGCTCGACAGCGTCTGGTACAGCAGCCAGCCGTTGAACAACAGGTTCAGCCCCGGGTCGGGGGTGTGCGCCTGCACCGGCTGCAGCACCCGCTCCCAGGTCTGTACCACGGCGCACAACGAGGCCTCAGCTGCTGCGGCGTCCCGTGGCCCGGCCACCCCCTCGGGCCCCAGGCCCTGCAGGGCGCCCAGGCGGAACACGATCTGCCGGCTTTCGCCGGGTGCCAGTTCCAGGGGCACGCGCAGCGCCGCGCAGGGGTCCAGCCCCGCACCCAGGCGCAGCGACAGCTGGGCCTGGTTCATGGCCGCCGGCTGGCGCCAGGAACCCTGGCGCCCCAGAAACTCGGTGCGGTCGCCGCTCCAGCTCACGCCGGGCTGCAGGCCCGAAGCACCGGCGTCAAAGAACACCCGCACCCCGGCAAAATCGTTGTTGTAGGGGTTGTGCGCCAGCAGGGCCCCGGTGGCGGGGTCGCGCTCGGTCACCAGGTGCTGGCCGGTGTGGGATGGCAGGTCGCCCAGCACCCACTCCACATAGCCGGTGACGGACAGGCGCCGCACCCGGGCACTGCGGTTGTGCAGTGTCAGCACCGACCATTTGAGCGACAGCGTGGCGTCCACATGCACGCTCAGCGTGCTGTGGATGCCCTGCGCCGCGTGCTCGAAGCGGCTGTGGCCAAAGCCGTGGTGCACCACCGTGACCCCGCCCCCACCACAGGGCAGCGGCGTGGGCGACCAGTAGCGGCCGCTGTCTTCGTCGCGCAGGTACAGGGCCTCGCCGCAGTTGTCGCCCACCGGGTCGTTGCTCCAGGGGGTGAGGCGGTATTCGTGCGCGTTCTGGAACCAGGTGTAGCTGCCGCCGCTTTCCGACAGCACGCAGCCCAGCTGCTCGTTGGCCATCACGTTGACCCAGGGTTCAGGTGTCGTGCCCGGGTGCCCCGGTCTGCCCAGGCGGATCACATAGCTCTGACCATCGGCCGCGAAGCCGCCCAGGCCGTTGTCGAATTGCAGGCCCGCCACAGCGGCGGGCCCGTCTCCCTGGCGCTCATCGGGGCCCGGGTTGGCGCTCAACAGGCGCGGGGCCTTGCTGCGCCGCAGCTCCTTGCCGCGTGGCGGGGCCACCTGCTGCGCCAGTGTGCCCCCGGTGTCGCTCAGCACCACCCGCGCCACACTCAGGAACAGGTGCCGGTCTTCGGGCGAGATGTGCTCGCCCACGCGCACAAAGATGCCGCCCGATTTTTCGGCCAGGTTGGCCTCCAGGCCCGAGGCGATCAGGCCCAGGATCTGCTCCTGCAGCACCTGGCGGTAGCCGGCACGGTCTTCGTTCCAGATCATCAGGTCCACCGTCAGGCCCTTGAGGCGCCAGTAGGCATGGGCGCGCACCAGCTGCTGCACCAAGCCGATGTGGGCCACATCGCTGATCTGCAGCAGCACGATGGGCAGGTCGCCCGAGATGGCGTAGCTCCACAGCCCGGACTGGCGCCGCTGGTTGCGCAGCAGCACCTCGGCCGGCGGGCGCAGCGCCGGCTGGGCATACAGCACGGCGCCGGCCAGCCGCCCATAGAGCTGGGCGTCGGCTTCGCTGGCGTTGATCTGCTGCAGGTTCACCCAGCTGTGCGTCCAGGCCAGGTCGAACACCCGGTCGGCCAGGTGCTTGTCGCGGTATTTGTCGATCAGCCCCATGGCCTGGTCGCGGGTGTCGGCCATGCCGGTGACCATATCGAGGGTGATGGTCTGCTGCGGCTCCAGCGTGATGCGGTGGCGGATCGCCATGATCGGGTCCAGCACCGCACCGGCGCTGCCCGACAGCGGGGCGTGGCTGTTCAGGGCCTGGGGCGACTGCAGGCTGCGGGTGCGGCCGATGAAGCGGCGGCGGTCGGTCTCGAAGCTGGTCTGCGAGCTGGTGCCGCCGTGCACCACCACCAGGTGCATCAGCCACACGGCGGCTTCGGCGCTGGCGCGCGGTCGGCGCGTGCAGACGATGGCCTGGCGCGCCGGCACGATCTCGGTCTGCACGAACAGCTTGCTGAAGGCCGGGTGCTGGCTGTCGCCACCGGCCGGGGCCAGCACCACCTCGGCATAGCTGGTGACTTCGAGGGTGCGGCGCTCGCTGGCGTTGTTGCGGATGTGCAGGCGGCGCAGTTCGATGTCGTCCTCGGGCGAGACGGCCATCTCGGCGTGCACGTCGTAGTTCAGGTCGCGGCGGCGGAACTCCACCCGGCCTTCCGAGAAGATCGCCTGGTAGCTGCCGGGCTCCCGGCAGGTCGGCTGGTGCCCTACCGACCAGAACTCGCCGCTGGCCACATCGCGCAGGTAGCAGAACTGGCCCCAGGGGTCGCGGGTGGGGTCTTCGCGCCAGCGGGTCACGGCCAGGTCCTTCCAGCGGCTGTAGCCGGCGCCGTTGTGGGTCAGCATCACGTGGTAGCGGCCGTTGGACAACAGTTGCACCTCGGGGGCCTGGCGTTCGGGCTCGGTGATGATGCGCATGGGCAGCACCGGCCCGGTCGAGGGTGTGCGGGTGGCGCTGCTGGCCGCGGTTTCGTGCTGCAGCCGGGTCGGGTTGGGAATGCGCTCGTGCAGCAGCAGAGCGCTGGCGCGCAGGGCCGGCACGGCCATGAAGCGGCGCTGCATGGGCTGGCCCAGCAAGGCGTGCCCCAGGGCCAGCAGGCTCATGCCCTGGTGATGCGCCATGAAGGACTGCACGGTGGCGCTGGTCTTGCCGCGGGGCACGCGGGCGGCGGTGAAATCGATCGCCTCGTACAGGCCGTAGCGGGTGTTCAGGCCCATGCCGGCCAGGCGTTGCAGGTTCTGGCAGGCCGCCTGGGGGCTCACCAGCAGGGCCAGGGCCGTGGCGTAGGGGGCCACCACCAGGTCTTCGGCCAAGCCCCGCTTCAGGCCGGTGCCCGGCACGCCGAAGGCGCGGTAGCGGTAGTTGAGGCTGGCATCCACCGCGTTGTAGCCCGATTCGGAAATGCCCCAGGCCACACCTCGGCTGGCACCGTAGGCCACCTGGCGTTGCACGGCCGACAGGCAGGTCTGGTCGAGCAGGCTGTTGGCCAGGCTGGGCATCACCAGCAGCGGCATCAGGTACTCGAACATCGAGCCGCTCCAGGACAGCAGGATGGGCGGGCCCCCGACCGAGGTCAGCAGGCGACCCAGGCCGAACCAGTGCTCTTGCGAGAGCTGGCCCTGGGCGATGGCCACATAGCTGGCCAGGCGCGACTCGGAGGCCAGCAGGTCATAGCAGCCCTCGTCCAGCCGGTGCTGCTCCACGTCGTAGCCGATGGCCAGCAGGTGGCGTGTGGGGTGGCTCAGAAAGGCCCATTGCATGTGACTCAGGGCCAGCACCTGGGCGGCCAGCCCGTGCAGTTCGGCCTGGCGCAACTGGGCCCGCTGGCTGGCCAGGCCCACCAGGGCGCGCACATCGGGCAGGGCGCCGATGGCGGCGGCGCTGCCGGGGTAGGGGCCCCGTGCGGTGTCGGTGCTGGTGGCGAAGGCCGCGCCCAGCTCGGCCAGCTCGCCCAGGCTGGGCAGGCTCAACAGGCGGTGCGGCAGCAGGGCGTCGGCTTGGCTGCACCAGGGCAGCAGGGTCTGCAGTTCCTGGCGCGCGTCCTGGATCTGGGCCAGCAGCACGCCGGCCCAGTGGTGCATCTCGGCGTGGGGGCTGTGGCTGGCGTCAGGGGCCGGGTTGTCGGGCCCGGGGGCCAGGCATTGGGCCTGCAGCGAGACGCAGGCCTCGCTCAGGCGCTGCAGGCTGGTCAACAGGGTCGAAGGGCTGGCGGGTGCCACGGCGTCGGATCCGCTTTCGCCGGCTGCACCCTGGGCGGCCAGGGCCTGGTCCAGGCGCTGCTGGAGGTTGCGCAGGGCCTGGATCAGGGCGGGCGGGCCTGCTGGGGCATGGGCATCGGCCTGCTCCTGCAGCACGCCCAGGGTGTCGCCCAGGCCGTCGAGCAGGCGCGGGCTCAGGCAGGGGCCCTCGGCCAGGGCCAGCAGGCCGGCGTGCAGGGTCAGCAGGTGGCCGGCCAGGTTGCCGCTGTCCACCGACGACACATACAGCGGTGGCAGCGGTTGCAGGCTCAGGGTGTCGTACCAGTTGTAGAAGTGGCCCTGGTGGCGCGGCAGCGTGTGCAGGGTGGCCAGGGCGTTGCGGGTGCGCTCGATCAGGCCGGCCGTGCTCAGGTAGCCGAAATCGTTGGCCGCCAGGTTGGCCAGCAGCGACAGGCCGATGTTGGTGGGCGAGGTGCGGTGGGCCAGCTTGGCCTGGGGCTGCTCCTGCTGGTTGTCGGGCGGCAGCCAATGCTCGGTGGCGGTCACAAAGGTCTCGAAGAAGTGCCAGGTGCGGCGCGCCAGGCGGCCCAGAAAGCGGGCCTGTGCCGGGTTCAAGGGGGCCTGCTCCTCGCGCAGGGGTCGATTCAGGTAGGCGTTGGCCAGCGGGGCCAGGGCCCACAGCAGCAGCACCGGGGCGGCCACCCACAGGGCGGCTGGCCGGTACAAGGCCAGGGCGGTGGCGGTCAACACGGCCAGGGCCGGGGCCGGCCACAGGCCTTGCCAGATGGGTTGCCAGGTGGGTCGCCAGGCGATGCGAGGGCGGGCCTGCGCCGTCACGGCCGGGGTGGCGACGCCGGTCACGGGTGCTGGGGCCTCGTGGCTGGCCTGCCATTCCAGCAGGTCGTGGTGGCTCAGGTGCAGGCGCACCTGGGTGCGCAGCAGGGCGTCCAGGCTGTACCAGGCCTCGAAAGGCAGGCAGGCCAGGGTGAACAGGCCTTGCCGGCAGCGCTGCAGCAGGGCCTCGAAGATCAGCGTGGCGTGCTGGTCGGCGGTGGCCTCGTCGGGCTTGCGCACCGCCTGCAGCGCGGCATTGGCCAGCGCGGGGAAGAACAGAATCCCCAGCACGCCCAGGGTCCAGCCCACCGCCTGGGGCAGCAGGGCCCAGCCCGCCAGCAGCAGGCCCAGCAGGGCCGGTGCCACCAGGCTGCGGCGCAGGTTGTCGAGCAGCTTCCATTGCGACAGGGGGCTCAGCGGGTTCAACCCGCGTCCGCCGCGGGCCAGCGGCACCCGGGCCCAGGCCCAGGCCGCCACCTGCCAGTCGCCCCGGATCCAGCGGTGGCGGCGCTTCACGTCGCTCAGGTACAGGGCGGGCATGTCTTCGTACAGGATCACGTCGCTGACCAGGCCGCAGCGCGCGTAGCAGCCCTCCAGCAGGTCATGGCTCAGGATGCGGTTGTCGGGGAAGCGCCCGCTCAGGGCCTGCTCGAACACGGCCACGTCGTAGATGCCCTTGCCGATGTAGGAGCCTTCCTGGAACAGGTCCTGGTAGACGTCCGAGGCGGCGCCGGTGTAGGGGTTCACGCCCTGGTCCCCTCCGAACAGGCGTGCATAGCGGCTGCGGTTGGTGCTGGGCAGGGTGGCGGCCATGCGGGGCTGCAGCAGGCCATAGCCCTGGGTGACACGCTGGGCCAGCGGGTCGTACTGGGCCTGGTTCAGAGGGTGGGCCAGGGTGCTGACCAGGCGCTGGGCCGCATCGCGTGGCAGCTGGGTGTCGGTGTCCAGCGTGATCACGTAGCGCACGCCGCGCAGGGCGGTGGTGTCGCCCACGATGAGCGAGAAGTCGCCCCCGTCGCCGCCCAGCAGCCAGGCATTGAGCGCGGCCAGCTTGCCGCGCTTGCGCTCGAAGCCCATCCAGGCGGGCTCGGCGGGGTTCCAGCAGCGTGGGCGGTGGAACAGGCCAAAGGGCTGGGGCTGTGCGGGCTGGCCATGGCGCAGGTTCAGCGCCTCGATGCGCTGGCGCAGGCGGGCCAGGGCGGGGGCATCGGCGGGCAGTTCCTGCTGCGTGGCGTCGGGCGGGTCGCTGAGCAGGGCAAAGTGCAGCTGGGGGTCGGTGTTGGCCAGAAAGCGCAACTCCAGCGATTCGGCCAGCCGGTCGGCGCCCGCCTCGGAGCCCAGCAGGCAGGGCACCACCACCAGCGTGTGCGATTCGGCAGGGATGCCGTGGGCATAGTCCATGCGGGGCAGCCGCTGGGGGCGCGCCAGCAGGGTGGCGCACCAGTTGACGATGGTGACGGCCAGCTGGCTGCAGCCCAGGGCCATGCCCAGGCTGGCCAGGATCAGCAGCACGGGGCCGCCTGCGGCCAGCCGGGTGCCGGCCAGCATGTGCACGCTGGTGAGCAGTGTGAGCACGGCGATGCTGCCCAGGTACAGGGCCAGCATGGCGTTGGGGCGGGCCAGCAGGGGCAGTCTGGAGGGGAGACTCGCTGCCTTGGACACAGCTTCATTCGGGTTGGGGCCCGGGTGGGGCGTGCTGAGTTGCTGCAGTTGCGGCAGGCCCTGGTCGATCAGGTAGTAGCCCACGTGCGAGAGCCGACCTGGCGCAGGCCGACCTGGCTCGGCGGGCAGGGCTGCAGCCTGGCGGGCCAGGGTGACGGCCTGGCGGGCCACCTCGACCTCGCTGAGGTGGCTGCGCCGGGCCAGGCGCTCGACCGCGTGGCGGTAGCGGTCGCGGGTGGCAAAGTCCATGCGGCCGTACAGGCCGCCGGGGTCGTCCTGCAGCGTGTGCTCCACGGCGCTCATGGCTTCGACGAAATCGCGCCAGTCGGTGGCGCCCAGCAGGCGCAGGCTGGCAATGCTGTTGCTGATCGACAGCTGGCTGGCGGCCTGGTGCTGGGTCTCGACCTGCACCACCTGTTCGATGGACAGGCCGCTGTCGGCCAGGTGCAGCTCGATCCAGTTCAGGGGCATGGCCAGGGTGGCACCCTGGCCGCGCAGGCGGCGCACCAGTTCGGCCACGAAGGCGCCCGCCAGCGGCGGGTCGGTGCGGGCCATGTCGGCCACCACCAGAATCAGGTGCTTGGGGTCGGTCTGGGCGGCGGCGCTGAGCTGGTCGGCCCAGGCCGTGGCGCGGCTGCGTTGGCTCAGGTCGGCAGCGATGCGCTCGCCCACACGGCGCAGGTTCTCCAGCATGGCCAGGCGCAGCATGATGGGGATGGCCCACAGCTCGCCCAGGCGCAGCAGGTCCACCCCCTGGTAGGCCTGGATCAGGCGGCGCAGGGCGTCCAGATCGAGGCGGCCGTCGCCATGCGAGATGGCTTCCAGCGCCATGTCATAGACCCGCGGGCAGCCCTTGGAGGGGCCGCTGCCCAGCAAGGGCAGGGCGCGGCTGTAGCGCTTGGAGAAATGCAGCCTGGCGGTGCGGATCTGCTCCTCGATCAGGTAGAAGTTGTCCAGCAGCCACTCGCCTGCGGGCGGGACGGCGCTCTGGCCGTCCACCGCCTCGCGCAACTGGGCGTAGGTCTGGTCCAGCACCTTTTCGTTGTCGGCCAGGCGCGCCAGCAGCAGGTCGGGGCCGGTGTGCAGGCTGCCGCGGTGGCGCTGCGCCAGGGTTTTGCCGTGCCGCTCCATCTGCTCGCTGTTGAACAGGTCGGCCTGCAAGGGGGGGGCGGCAAAGATCGCCTGGGCCGGCGCGGCGGCGTGTGGCAGGCCGGGCAGGTGGCGCAGCAGAGCGCGCAGAAAGGCAGGCGTTGGGGGCATGGGCAGTGCGCGCGGGGGCGCCAGAAGGAGACGAAGCGGGGCAGCAGGCTATTTCTTGCGCGGTGGCACGGGGGCCACGGCCGGCGGTGGGGGCTCGGGCTTTTTCACCTGCTTGGGCTTCTTGACTTCTTTGTTGCCGTTTTGTTTGTGCGACATGGGGGCTCCTGGGGTGGGAATGCGGTGGGTGGGCGGGTGAGCTACGGTGATGAGGGCCACCGAGGCGCGTCAGGGCAGGGTGAAGTGCGCCTCGCGCAGCATCACGGGCTCGAGTGCCCCTTCGCCAAGGCGGCGCAGCACCACGGCGTGGATCTGCCGGCTGTGCGCCTGGAAGCAGGTCAACAGATCGGCCTGGCTCTCGCCGGCTCCGAAGTGGTGACGCAGCGCCTGGCGCGAGACGCTGGCATGGACCGCCGCGCCGGCCTGGGCCACCTGAAAGCGCACCGTGTCCGAGGGCTCGTGGAAGAAGGCCTCACCCAGTGGGGGGTCGGGCACGGGAGTGGGGGGTACAGCGGGGTCGACCTGCATGGGGAATCCGTTCGGTCATGAAAGGTGGGCGGGTGGATGGGCGCTGGCGTGGAGGCACCTGTGCGCGGGCGCGGGTGGTCCGGCCCGCACACCGGGGGCCTGGGGTCATTTCAGGCGCATGTCGTCCTTCACGGTGTTCACGCCCTTGACTTCACGGGCCAGGCGCACAGCCCGGTCGACGTTGCCTTGCGAACTCACGAAGCCGCTCAGTTGCACGCGGCCCTTGAAGGTCTCGACATTGATCTCGGCCGATTTCAGGGTCGGGTCGTTGAAGATGGCCGCCTTCACCTTGGCGGTGATGGCGGTGTCGTCCACGTATTCGCCCGTGCCTTCGGTGCGCTGCGTGGCGGCGCAGGCGCCCAGCAGCAGGCTCAGGGTGAAGGCGCAGGCCAGGCCCAGACGGCGGCTGCTGGTGGTGAGAGTGGGGTGAAGGATCATGGTTCAGGTCTTTCAAGGTCAGGAGGAGGGGCCGGCATCGCGTGTTCCGGCGCCTCGACCCCTGGGGGCGTGCGGACGCCGGGCTGCGCATGGCCGGGTGCACGCGGCGCAGGCCGCACGGGGTGCGGGCGGCTCCAGGGGCACCGGCCCAGCATCGGGCCAGCGGCGGGCTGTGTCGGTGCGCTGCACCACACAAGCAGGGCGGGCACTGCCGCTTGTGCGTTGCCATACAGACCCCGGGCGTGGGGGCCTCGACACTGATGGAGCGCGAACCCGGTCGGACCCAGGTCGCAGCGGGCGAGGCGTGAGCGCCAGCCCTGGTTGCCGTTTTGCCTGCGATGGCCCACCGGGCCCGGTTTGCCCATTTCGTGTGCCTACTCACCAGGAGACCCCATGCCTTCACCGTCCTTGTCACGGCCACCGTCGCGGCTGCTGTCTCCCTGCTCTGGCCTGCCCCGCTGGCGCCCCTGGCGTCCCTTGTCATGGCTGGCCTGGCCTGTGGCCTGCAGTCTGGCTGCCTGCAGCGGCTTGGGAGCCGCCCAGGCCCAGTGGAGCCGGGCCGAGGCCGCCCTGCGCCGGGCCGACCAGCCCGCCGTGCAGGCCGATGCCCCGATCGAACTGGGCCTGGCCCGCGAGAAGCTGCAGCGGGCCCATCAGGCCCTGGGCGTGCAGGATGCGGCCATGGCCCAACGCCTGGCCGAGCAGGCCGAGCTGGACGCCGAGGTGGCCGAGGCCCATGCGCAGCGCGTGCGCCTGCGCCGCGAAGAGAACACCGCCAGGGCCCTGACCCTGAACCTGCAGGGGGCCGGACGCTCTGCGGGAGCCCAACCATGACCCCCCCCTGCTGGAAGTGGCGCCACAGGCATGTCAGTGCCGCATCGGCGCTGTTGGCGGCCAGCCTGCTGAGCGCCTGCGCCGGCCCACGCGAGCCGGGGGCCGCGGCCCAGAACCCGGCCCTGCTGGCCCTGAACCAGCGCTACGCCCTGGCCGAGGCCGATCTGGCTTCGACCCGCCGCGCCCCCGAGGCCTGGGCCCGTGCCCAGCAGGCCCGGCAGCGCGCCCTGGACACGGCCGACCGCGTGGACGCGGGGCGTGCCACGCCGGTGGAACTGAACCATGCCGCCTACCTGGCCGCGCAGACCCTTACCCTGGCCCGCGAGGCGGCGGCCAGCGCCCAGGCAGGGGCCGCCATCGATGCGTCCCGTGCCGAACATGAGCGCCTGCGTGCGCAGGCTGGGCTGGCCCGCAGCGAGCGCCTGCAGGGGGCCCCGGCCAGCGATCCGGCCCATCCCCACCCTGGCTTGAACAGGCCGATGGACACGGCAGCGCAGCGCGATGTGCGCCTGGCCACCTTGCAGCTGCAATTGCATGGCATTGCCTCGCAACACACCGAACGGGGCTGGATGCTGGAGCTGGGCGAGGGCTGGTTTGCCCCCGGGCATTCGGCCTTGTCACCCGAGGGGCAACAAGAGCTGGCGCGCATCGCGCTGGTGCTGAACGCCAACCCGGCCGAGCGCGCCACCATCGAAGGCCATACCGATAGCCATGGCAGCCACGGCAGCAACCAGGCGCTGGCCCTGCGGCGGGCCGATGCGGTGCGCCAGCGCCTGGTCGCTCTGGGCGTGGCCGCCGACCGATTGGGCACACGCGCATGGGGCGACAGCCAGCCGGCGGCCTCGAACGACACGGCCGATGGCCGGCGGGCCAACCGCCGGGTGGAGATCTACCTGAGCCCGGCCGGCGATGCGCCGCTGGCCCCCTGACATGGGTGCGACCGGCAGGGGCCCAGGCTCCATGCAGCGTCCCTTGGCAGGGCCGCGCTTGAGCACCGACCCGGTGCTGGCCAGCGCCACCCATTGGCGCGAGTTGCTGACCGGCCTGGGGCTGGTGATCGGGCCCCGTGGTACGCGGGCCCTGGTGCAGCGCAGCCTGGCCTTGTGTCTGGAACAGGGCACCGAGGTGGGCACCGAGGTCAGCTCGGTGATACGCCTGCTGACCCAGTCGCAGCCCAGTGACGAGGTGCTGGCCTGGTGGCTGGCGGCGGTGGATGGCGAAACCCGGGCCCTGCGGCCGGTGCTGCGCGGCGTGGCCTGGCAACTGCTGGGGCCGCAGTGCTGCGAGTCGTTGATGGGGTTGGCCGAATGGCCGCTGCCGTGGCGGGCCTCGATGCAGTCCGGCGGGGTCTGGTCCCCTGCGGCGGACGCACAAGGCGGGATGCTGCCATGACACCGCCGCGCCGACTCAGCCCAGGGCCCTCGACCGCCCGCTCGCTGGTCCTGCTGGCCGCCCATGCCCGGCGCCTGGAGGCGCGCGTGGCCGCCCTGCACGCCGAGATGCCCCAGGCCCTGGCCGATGCCCGCCAGGCGGCCCAGTTGCTCGCGGCCAACGAGCACCTGGTGCTGGCGGCCCTGCAAGCCCAGACGCGGGCCGCGCTGAGCCTGTCGGAGCTGCAGGCCCTGACCCGGCAGAGCCAGCGCGACGCACTCACCCGCATCCCCAACCGCGCCCTGATGCAGGACCGCCTGGCCCAGGCGATTGCACACGCCTCCCGCAACAGCGCCTTGCTGGCCCTGTTCTTCATCGACATCGACTGCTTCAAGCAGATCAATGACGCCCATGGCCATGCCGCGGGCGACACCGTGCTCAAGACCGTGGCGGCCCGGCTGGCCGCCTGCGTGCGCCAGTCGGACACCGTATGTCGCCATGGCGGCGATGAGTTCCTGGTGCTGCTGCCCGAACTGGCCCAGCCGGAAGATGCCCTGGCCTTGGCCGACAAGGTGATGGCCGCACTGATGTTGCCCTGCGACATCGGTACCGCCTTCTGGCCCCTGTCCGTCAGCCTGGGCCTGGCGCTCTACCCGCGCGATGCCAGCAGTGCCGAAGCCCTGACCGCCTGCGCCGATCGGGCCATGTACCGCGCCAAGGCCCTGGGCGGCGGCCGGGTGGCCGATGGCAGCGAGGACTGAGGGCGTGCACCGCCACGGTGCCCACCTGATCTGAACTGGTGCGGCCTGGGCCGGCCTGGCCCCCGTCCATGGCGCCGGCAGGCCCTGAAAGGCCTGATCCTGCCCCGTTCTGACAGGGCTGGGCCAGGCACGGAAGCTGCTTATGCCTTGTCGTGGCCGGCAGCATCGACGCTCCGCCGGCCCTTTCTGCACCGCTAACGACGGCGGACACGTGTCGGTTGCAGCCTGAGCTTGATGCCCCGGCTGCCTGCACCGACACGGCAACACCCCCTTTGATTTTTCCATCCATGGCAGGCTCGGCACTTCACGCCCGGCCCGCCGGTGCGCCGCGCCGCGCACTTCATTCAGGAGCACGCAACATGAAAATCATCGTCGTCGGACATGGCATGGTGGGCCACAAATTTCTCGAGAGCCTGGCCGAAGCCGGCCTGCCGGGTGCGCAGGTCACCGTGCTGTGCGAAGAGCCGCGCCCCGCTTACGACCGGGTGCACCTGTCGGAGTTCTTTGCCGGCAAGTCGGCGCAGGATCTGTCGCTGGTCGAGCCCGGCTTTTTCGAGCGCACCGGCTTCAGCCTGCGCCTGGCGGCACGCGCTGCCTCCATCGACCGCAACGCCCGCACCGTGACCCTGGTCGATGGCCAGGTGCTGGCCTATGACAAGCTGGTGCTGGCCACCGGCTCCAGCCCCTTCGTGCCCCCGGTGCCGGGCCATGACCGGGCCGACTGCTTTGTCTACCGCACCATCGAAGACCTGGAGGCCATGACCGAGTGCGGTGCCCGGGCCCGAAGCGGGGTGGTGGTGGGTGGCGGCCTGCTGGGCCTGGAGTGTGCCAAGGCCTTGCGCGACCTGGGCCTGCAGACCCATGTGGTCGAGTTTGCCCCGCGCCTGATGGCCGTGCAGGTCGACGAGGGCGGTGGCCGCGTGCTGCGCCACAAGATCGAGGCCCTGGGCCTGCAGGTGCACACGCAGAAGAACACGCTGCAGATCATCGACGGCGAGACGGCGCGCCACCGCATGGTGTTTGCCGATGGCAGCCACCTCGAAGCCGACATGATCGTGTTCTCCGCCGGCATTCGCCCGCGTGACGAGCTGGCCCGTGCCAGCGGCCTCAACCTGGGGCCGCGTGGCGGCATCGAGATCGACAGCGAGTGCCGCACCAGCGATCTGGACATCTACGCCATCGGCGAGTGCGCCGCCTGGAACGGCCAGACCTTCGGCCTGGTGGCCCCGGGCTACGACATGGCCCGCGTGGCCGCCCGCCACCTGGCCGGGCAGGACGATGTGGCCTTTGTGGGTGCCGACATGAGCACCAAGCTCAAGCTGATGGGTGTGGATGTGGCCAGCATCGGTGACGCCCACGGCAAGACCCCGGGCAGCCGCAGCTTCCAGTTCAGCGACGAGATCGCCCAGGTCTACAAGAAGATCGTCATCAGCGAAGACGGCAAGCGCCTGCTGGGCGCGGTGCTGGTGGGCAATGCCGATGAGTACGGCACCTTGCTGCAGATGGCCCTGAACGGCATCGAACTGCCCAAGAACCCCGAGTTCCTGATCCTGCCCAGCAGCGAGGGCCAGGCCAAGCCCGGCCTGGGCCCGGACGCGCTGCCCGCCAGCGCCCAGATCTGCTCGTGCAACAGCGTGACCAAGGCCCAGATCTGCGACGCCGTGGCCGGCGGCGTGACCAGCATCGGCGAGCTCAAGGCCTGCACCAAGGCCGGCGCCACCTGCGGCGGCTGCGTGCCCCTGGCCACCCAGGTCATGAAGCTGGAGATGAAGAAGCAGGGCCTGGCTGTGAACAACCACCTGTGCGAACACTTTGCCTACTCGCGCCAGGAGATCTACCACCTGATCCGTGTCGGCAAGATCCGCAGCTTTGACGAGCTGCTGGCGGCCCACGGCAAGGGCCTGGGCTGCGACATCTGCAAGCCCGCGGCGGCCAACATGCTGGCCTCGTGCTGGAACGAGTTCGTGCTCAAGAAAGACCTGGCCAGCCTGCAAGACAGCAACGATTACTACCTGGGCAACATCCAGAAAGACGGCTCTTACTCGGTGGTGCCGCGCATGCCGGCCGGCGAGGTCACGCCCGACGGCCTGATCGCCGTGGGGCAGGTGGCCAAGAAGTACGGCCTGTACACCAAGATCACCGGCGGCCAGCGGGTCGACCTGTTCGGCGCCCGGGTGGAGCAACTGCCCGCCATCTGGGAGGAGCTGATCGCCGCCGGCTTCGAGTCGGGCCATGCCTACGGCAAGTCGCTGCGCACCGTGAAAAGCTGCGTCGGCTCCACTTGGTGCCGCTATGGCGTGGGCGACAGCGTGGGCCTGGCCGTGCTGCTGGAGAACCGCTACAAGGGCTTGCGCTCGCCGCACAAGATCAAGTTCGGTGTCTCGGGCTGCACCCGCGAATGCGCCGAGGCCCAGGGCAAGGACGTGGGCGTCATCGCCACCGACAAGGGCTGGAACCTGTATGTGTGCGGCAACGGCGGCATGAAGCCGCGCCACGCCGAGCTGCTGGCCTCCGACCTGAGCCAGGACGAGCTGATCCGCACCATCGACCGCTTTCTGATGTTCTATGTGCGCACCGCCGACCGCCTGCAGCGCACCAGCACCTGGCGCGAAAGCCTGGAGGGCGGCCTGGCCTACCTGAAAGACGTGCTGTTGCAAGACAGCCTGGGCCTGGGCGCCGAACTCGAAGCCCAGATGCAGCAGGTGGTCGACACCTATGCCTGCGAATGGAAGGCCGCCGTGACCGACCCGGCCACGCGCCAGCGTTTCCGCTCTTTCGTGAACAGCGATCAGCCCGACGAGCACATCGTGTTCGTCGAGGAGCGCGGCCAGATCCGGCCCGCCCGCGCTGAAGAGCGTACCGGCACACCGGCCTGATGTGGGCCCACCCTTGAACTGGAGATCCTCAGCCATGAACACCGAAACCCTGAACTGGACCGCCGTCTGCGCGGTGGACGACATCCTGCCCAACACCGGCGTGTGTGCCCGCCTGGGGCGCCACCATGTGGCCATCTTCCGCGTGGGCCACAACGCGCTGTATGCGATCGACAACATCGACCCGGTGTCGCATGCCAGCGTGATGTCGCGCGGCCTGGTGGGCAGCCTGGGCGAGCGCACCGTGGTGGCCTCGCCGCTGTACAAGCAGCACTTCGATCTGCGCAACGGCGAGTGCCTGGAAGACCCGGCCCTGTCGGTGCGTGCCTATGCCGTGCGCGTGGAGCAGGACCGGGTGCTGCTGGCCGCGGCCTGAGCGTGACCTTGTTCAAGCCCCACAAAGCTGAGATGAACCCTGTCGAGCCCCCTGTTTTGGCAACACAATATGGCTCCATGCACCAGTCCGTTTCTCAGCTCGTCCTGCGAGCCAAGCAACTCGAGATCGAGGCCCTGCGCCACCTGGAGGCCCGTGTCCAGCTGGCTGGCATCGTCGGCCAGTTGATCGACGCCCTGCAGCGCGAGCGCGGGGCCAGCAGCGTGTTTCTGGCCTCGGAGGGCGCGCGCTTCGGCGCCGAGCGCGAGGCCGCCTGCGCTGTCACCCAACCCCTGGAGGCCCTGCTGCGCGCCCAGGTCGAAGCCCAGATGGCGCCCGAGCAGGGCGCCTCGGCACGCCTGCTGTCGCTGATGGCCTGGGCCCTGCTCGACCTGGAGGCCCTGGCCGCGCTGCGCTACCAGATCGAGCGCCGGGCCTTCAGCGCCAGCGATGCCGTGGGCGCCTACAGCCGCCTGATTGCCGGGCTGCTGGAGCTGGTGTTCTACATGGCCGATGCGGCCCCCTACCCCGAGGTGTCGCGCCTGCTGGTGGCCTTTGTGCACCTGGTGCAGGGCAAGGAGACGGCCGGCCAGGAGCGGGCCGTGGGAGCGCAGCTGTTTGCCTCGGGCCTGTGCCGCGACGAGCAGCAGCAACGCCTGGTGCACCTGATTGACGCGCAGGAGCGCAGCCTGCGCCTGTTCGAAGAGTTTGCCGAGCCCGAGCTGCGCCAGCGCTGGCAGCAACTGCAGCTCAGCCCCAACACGGCCATGCTCGAGCGCCTGCGCCGCAGCCTGTGCATGGCCCGCGACGGCGCCGCCCTGGAGCCCTCTCTCAGCGAGACCTGGTTCGAGGTGGCCAGCGAGCGCATCGCCCAGCTGTGGCAACTGCAACAGGGCTTGCTCGACTGCCTGCACCAGGCCTGCGAGAGCCAGATCCAGCGCGCCCAGAGCGACTTGCAGGATTCGGCCGGCCTGTTGCGCCAGTTGCGCGACAACCCGCCGCCGCGTGCCCACGAGGCGGACCGCTTCTTTCAGCCCAGTGGCCTGGCCCAGCCCGCCATCCCTGAGGCCGGCGCGGGCGCGGCCGACCCCGGCTCGGCCGCCTCGCTGGCCGGCCTGCTGCAGGCCCAGTCTGAGCGGCTGGCGCGCATGGAGGTCGAGCTCGATGCGGCGCGCCGTGCCCTGCACGAGCGCAAGATCATCGAGCGCGCCAAGGGGGCCCTGATGGCCCGCCTGGGCCTCACCGAAGAGGCCGCCTTCCGCGCCCTGCAAAAAGCCTCCATGGACCACAACCGCCGCCTGCTCGACGTGGCCGAAGCCACGCTCAGCCTGCCCGACATGGTGGCACCGGCGCAGCGTGGTGTGCGGCCTTGAGCACAGCCTAGCGGCGACCACTTGGAAACCTTTGTGATGTTGCCGTTGCACCGGGTTCACCTATGATCTTGGTGGATTTCTCCACGGGAGCACTGTCATGCACGCTGTTGTTGCACCGCCCGCCGTCCCGGTGGGCAAGATCAAGAGTTTCGGCCTTTTGGGGCCTCAGTACGAAGTCGGGCAGGCTTTGAATCCCCTGGACGACGGGGATTGGATGGTAGAGGTCACGCTGGTTGAAACAGGCGAGAAGGTGGCCTATCGATGGACGCGCTTGCGCAATGACCCGGATGCGCACTGATGTACGCACTGGCCTTCGATCTGGTGGTGGCCGACACAGAGAAGCACCACCCCAAAGGGGTGACACAGGCATATACCGACATTGGATCCGTTCTGATCGAGCTGGGCTTTCGTCGCGTGCAAGGCAGTCTGTACGTGACCGACAACGAAGACATGGCAGAACTTTTTCTGGCCATTCAGGCGCTGAAGGCCAAGCCCTGGTTTCCGAAATCGGTGCGCGACATCCGAGCCTTCCGCATCGAGCAATGGTCGGACTTCACCGCCCTGGTGAAGGCGTGAGGGCGGTGCTGCCCCCTCAACGACCATGCGGCACCAAGGCGGTGCATTGGGCACCTCTTGTGGACCGAACTGCAGGCACAAAAACTGCTTGTCCTTGCATGAGCAAGCTAATGGCGGCTTGATCCCGCCACACCGGCCCCGGCCGGGTGTGAGCCCAGACCCCGCGGATGATGGCGTCCCGTGAATCCCGACCCTGATCGGTGATCCCACGGCGACGCCATTTTTTTTCCGCGCCTTCGATCCCGCTTTCACACTGCTTTTCAAGGAAGTGCCATGGCCTACCTCGCTCCTGCCGAATTCGTCACCAAGATGGTCGACGCTGGCGAATCCAAGCTCTTGATGTCCACCCGCGACACGCTGATCCGGTCCTACATGGCCGGTGCCATCCTGGCCCTGGCCGCGGCCTTCGCGGTCAGTGTCAACGTCAACACCGGCAACCCCCTGATTGGGGCGCTGCTGTTCCCGGTCGGCTTTTGCATGCTCTACCTGATGGGCTTCGATCTGTTGACGGGCGTCTTCACGCTGGCGCCGCTGGCCGTGTTCGACCGTCGTCCCGGGGCCACCTGGGGCGGCGTGATGCGCAACTGGGGCCTGGTCTTTGTGGGCAACTTTGCCGGCGCGCTCACGGTGGCCGTCTTCATGGCCATCATCTTCACCTTCGGCTTTTCCGAGGCGCCCAATGCCATCGGGCAGAAGATCGGTTCGATCGGTGAGGGTCGCACCGTGGGCTATGCGGCCCACGGCGCTGCCGGCATGCTGACCCTGTTCATCCGCGGGGTGATGTGCAACTGGATGGTCTCCACCGGCGTGGTGGCGGCCATGATGTCCACCAGCGTGTCGGGCAAGGTCATCGGCATGTGGATGCCCATCCTGGTGTTCTTCTACATGGGCTTCGAACACTCCATCGTGAACATGTTCCTGTTCCCCTCGGGCCTGATGCTGGGTGGGCATTTCACGATCATGGACTACCTGATCTGGAACGAGATCCCCACCGTGCTGGGCAACGCGCTGGGTGGCCTGACCTTTGTGGGGGCCACCCTGTACTCCACCCACTACAAGACGGCCCCCAAGCGCGCCTGAAGCAGCCTTGCCCCATGAGCACGCGTCTGCGCCTCACGCTGGGTCAGCACTCCGAGGCGGGCCGCAAGCCCGTCAACCAGGACTTCCATGGCGCCGTGGTGCCACCGCCCGCCCTGCTGGACAGCAAGGGCATCGCCCTGGCGCTGGCCGATGGCATCAGCAGCAGCGCGGTCAGCCAGGTGGCCAGCGCGGCTGCGGTGCGTGGCTTTCTGGAAGACTACTACTGCACCTCCGAGGCCTGGTCGGTGCGGCGTTCGGCCCAGTGCGTGCTGAGCGCCAGCAACTCGTGGCTGCATGCCCAGACCCAGCGCAGCGATGCGCGCTTTGACCTCGACCGCGGCTACGTCTGCACCTTCAGCGCCCTGGTCTTCAAGGAGACCCAGGTGCACCTGCTGCATGTGGGCGATGCCCGGGTGTACCGCCTGCACCCGCAGGCCCTGGAGCAGCTCAGCGAGGACCACCGGGTGCGCGTGTCCTCGGGCCAGACCTGCCTGGGCCGTGCCCTGGGCACGGGCCCCGCGGTCGAGATCGACCACCGCCAATGGGATGCCGAGCCGGGCGAGGTCTACCTGCTGGCCACCGATGGCGCCTACGAGTACCTGGACGCTGCAGCCGTGCATGAGGCCCTGGCCGCCCACCCCAGCGACCTGGATGCCGCTGCGGCGGCCCTGGTGGCGCTGGCCCTGGCACGCGGCAGCCAGGACAACCTCACCGTGCAGATCGTGCGGGTGGATGAGCTGCCCCTGGCCGCGGCCCCACGCCTGCTGGCCCAACGCGAGGACCTGCGCTTGCCGCCGCCCTTGCAGGCCCGCATGCACTTCGAGGGTTACCTGCTGCTGCGGGCCTTGCACACCAGCTCGCGCAGCCATGTGTTTCTGGCGCAGGACGAGACGAGTGGCCAGTGTGTGGCGCTCAAGCTGCCCTCGGTGGACCTGCGCGACAACGCCGATTACCTGGACCGCTTTGTGCTGGAGGAGTGGATTGCCCGCCGCCTGGACAGCCCGCATGTGGTCAAGGCCTTTGCTGCCGAACGTCGGCGTGAGCACCTGTTCGTGGCCCTGGAGTACGTGGAAGGCCAGACCCTGGCGCAGTGGATGCGTGACCACCCACGGCCCGATCTGGGTGAGGTGCGCCGCCTGGTCGAGCAGGCGGCAGCGGGACTGCAGGCTTTTCACCGCAAGGAGATGCTGCATCAGGACCTGCGGCCCGAGAACTTCATGATCGCCGCTGGCGGCACGCTCAAGATCATCGACTTTGCCTCCACCCATGTGGCCGGCCTCACCGAGGGGCAGGCCGACGGCCGCCCCGAAGCCCTGATGGGCTCTTTGCAGTACAGCGCGCCCGAGTACTTTGTGGGTGGCACGGGCAGCGTGCAGTCCGAGCTGTTCTCGCTGGCCGTGGTCACCTACCAGATGCTCACCGGCCAACTGCCCTATGGCCTTCAGGTCACGCGCCTGCGCTCCAGCGCCGATCTGCGCACGCTGCGCTATGTGTCGGTGCGCGAACTGCGCCCCGATCTGCCGCCCTGGCTCGATGCCGTGCTGCGCCGCGCTATGCACCCGCAACCCGCGCGGCGCCAGGAGGCCTTGTCCGAGTTCGTGCATGACCTGCACCAGCCCGCAGCGCATTACCAGACGGCCCGCGCGGCCCCCCTCATCGAGCGCAACCCGGTGGTGTTCTGGAAGGTGCTCAGCCTGCTGCTGGCGCTGCTTGTGCTGGGGCTGGGGGCGGCGTTGCTGGGGCGCTGAGGCGGGCAGCGATCACTCCAGCATCAGCCACACCCGATCGCCTTCGATGCGCACCGGGTAGGTGCGCAGGTTTTGCGTCAGGGGCGCGCACAGGGCCTGGCCGGTGCAGATGTCGAAGCGGCCCTGGTGCAGGGGGCATTCGATCTCACGCCCTTCCAGAAAGCCGTCGCTGAGGCGGGCGGCACCGTGGGTGCACAGGTTGTCGCTGGCGTACACCTCGCCCTCGCACTCGTAGAGGGCGATGTCGCGCCCGGCGATGCGCACGCCCAGCACTTCGCCTTCGAACACATCGTCTCGGGCCAGGGCGTCGGTCCAGGGGCCTGTCATGGCGCTTGTCATCAGGCTTGTCATGGGGCTTCTCAGATGGGGTAGATGAGTGAGTTGGCGATCATTTCGCTGTCGTACACGCACAGGCGCGCGCGCAGCTTCAGGCCAGCGGGGGTGCTCACCATGTGGTCGTGGTACACGCCGACGTTGAACACGGTCGATTCGCCGTCAAGCTTGGTGCGGAACACGGCGTAATTGGCCTGGGTGTGCAGCGCGCTCACGCGGCCATCCGGCCCGGTCTCGCTGCGCAGCACCCGGGGCAGGCCCACGATGTGGCGCTGGTAGTAGGGGTCGTGGTAGAGGGTCTCTTTCACGCCATACACCCGGTCGCGCATCATGGCCTGGCTCTCCAGGGCCAGCAGGCACAGGGGCAGGCCCTGCTCGTGGTTTTCGCGCGGCTGCAGGCGGTAGCTGCCGTCTTCGGTGAAGAAATCGGGCCAGCGCTCCCAGTCGGCCGAGTCACAGGCCAGGGCGTAGTCGGTGTGCAGGGCCAGTAGCTGCTGGAAGGTGTCGAAATCAAGGGCTTGCATGGGGCGCATTCCTCACTCACTCTTCCATCACCTGGCGCCAGTAGGCGTACATGCCGCGGATCAGGGTCTCGGTCACCATGTGCTCGCTGTCGGCCATGTCGCGCCCCCCCATCTCCACCAGGGTGCGGTGCTCGGGCTTCTGCTCGAAGCCTTGCTGCGACCATTCGATCACCTCGCCGTCGTCGGCCGACACAAAGCCCGCCGGGCCGAACAGATTGGCCTGGGTGAGGCGGCGCTGCGTCATCTCGGGGCTGTCGTCCTCGAAGCCGAAATGCGTCCACACAAAATCGAAGGAGCCTGTGCCATGCGGCTGGATGTGCCGCATCGACACGCTGTTGACCTGCTGCTGGATGATCAGGCTGGGGAACACGGTGGTCATCACCGCGGTGGGCCCGCCCCACCAGGGCTCGGGCACGATGTCGAGCAGGCGCGGGTCGTTCAGCTGCATGCTGGCCTTGAAGCTGTCCACGCCGGCCACCACCTCGGCTGCCGCGGCTGCGGGCTGCCCGCCCTGGCCCCGGGTCGAGATCATGGCGGCATGCCGGTGGTGGGCGTCCATCTTCAGCGCCGACTTGTTGTCGGCCCGCCAGAGCCCGAAGGTGGAGAACCAGGTGTGCAGCAGCCCAGGGTGGTAGGGGTCTTTGATGTTCTCCTGCATCAGCTTCCAGTTGCCCGGAATGCGCTGGCGCCGGTAGCCCAGGATCTTCAGCGGCCGGCCGCTGAACACGCGGTCGAACCAGGGCAGGATGTTGGGGCCCAGGTAGTCCTCCAGCGACTCCACCGCGTGATCGAACGAGGCAAACACCACCCCGCCGCGGCACGCCACCTTGAGCCGCGTCAGGCCGTGCTCCTCGGGCTTGAAGTCTTTGGGCATGCCGCCCTGCACCTGGCCGTCCTGCTTCACGCCGCGGCGAAACGGCACCCCTTGCAGATCGCCCTTGAGGCTGTAGTTCCACTGGTGGTAGGGGCACAGAAAATCCTGAGCCTTGCCGTGGCGCTCGCGGCAAAAGCGCATGCCGCGGTGGGCGCACACGTTCTCGACCACGTTGATGCCGCCGTCCGCGTCGCGCACCATGATCACCGAGCGCTCGCCGATCACCGAACGCCTGAAGTCGCCCGGCTGCGGGATCTCGGCCTCCAGCCCCACATAGCACCAGTGGCCTTGGTAGAACAGGCGCTCCAACTCACGCTGATAGAGGTCGGGCCGGGTGTAGGCCCAGAAGGGGATGCGGCTGGTGTCGGGGCCCGGCCAGGCGGGCGTCGCAGCGCTTTGGGGTTGGCTCATGGTGCTTGGCCTGCGGGTGGGCAGGCTTGTCTCTTGTGTGGTGCCATTCTGCGCAGCGGGGTGATATCAGTCCATGCAGCCAGATGCATAGATCGAATCACGGATGTGAATAACAGAGCCCATCAAGCCCGGGCTGGCTTCACGCGACGCCAACCCTCCAAGGCAGTCGCCAGTGTCTGGTCTTGTTCTGGCCCTGACGGGTGCTCGACACCAGCGAAGGGGGGTCGGCCCGCCTTTGTGCGGCGATCGGCCTCCGAACCTGCGCGACATTGTGGCGGTCCGTGCCAAGTCAAAATGCAGCCCACATCCCCGGCATGGCGCGCAGCCGACGGGTGATGGACCTGCACCCGATCAGAAAAACGATGTCCGCGTTGAACCCGACCCCCACCAAGCCACCTGCTGAGCCACCCACCGGATCTCCCGCTGAATCCGACACCGCCCTGCCCTGGATGACCCTGTTGACCCTGGTCAGTGCCTTCGCGCTGAGCCAGGCCTTTCGCACGGTCACGGCCATGATGGCGACCGGTCTGCAGCAGGAGTTCGCACTGTCCTCGCAGGACCTGGGCCTTTTTGCCGCCACTTTTGCGTTCGCCTTCGGACTGACCCAGTTTGCGGTCGGGATTGCGCTCGACTTTTACGGGCTGCGCCGCACCTGGCTGTGCACTTTTCCGCTGGCCATCCTGGGGGCCCTCATCTCTGCATTGGCCCCTAACTTCTCCGTGTTGGTGCTGGGGCAGGCCCTGATCGGCATGGGCTGCTCGCCGGCCTTTGTGGTGTGCACGCTGTTCATCGGCAGGCGCTTTCCGGTGAAGCGCTTTGCCGCCGTCTCGGGCACGGCCATGGGCTTGGGGGGGCTGGGGCTGATCCTCACGGGAACCCCCTTGGCCTGGCTCATCCACGCCAGTTCCTGGCGTGGGGGCTTTGCCGTGCTGACCGGGCTGGCCTGCATTTCCTGGGTGCTGGTCTATCGCCAACTGCACGAGGGACTGGCCGCCACCCAGCAGCGCCCAGAAACCCTGGTCAGCGCCCTGCGGGGCTTTGGCGTCATTTTCCTGCTGCCCCAGACCTGGGGCATCTTGGCCCTGGCGGGGGTCAATTACGCCTCATTCCTCACGCTGCGTGGCCTGTGGTTGGGGCCCATGCTGATGCACCGCCACGCCATGACCTTGCTGCAGACAGGCAACGTCGCCTTGCTGGTGTCCTTGATATCGCTGTTCACCCCCGCCGTGTTCGGGCATTTTGATCCGGGTCCGGCGCGGCGGCGCCAGTGGATCGTGTGCGCCGTGACGCTCATGGCCGCGGTGTCCGGGGCGATGGCCTTTGTTCCCTCTGCCTGGGTTGGTGTGGGTGGCATGGTGGCCATGGCCGTGCTGTCGGGGGCCGGTGTTCTGCAATACGCCAACGTGCGCGCGTCCTATGGCGCCGAGTTTGCCGGGCGTGCCATGTCGGTGTTCACCATGTCCATGTTTCTGGGGGTGGCCATCGTGCAAAGCCTGAGCGGCTTTGCTGCCTCGTGGTCCACCGCCTTGGGGGGCGACCCCTATGCGGGGGTTCTGGTGTGCATTGCGGCGCTGCTGCTGATGGGCGCGACGGTGTTTCGCTGGCTTCCGGCCGCGCCGGTGCGTTGAGACGCGACTGCTGCTAAGTTCGGGGTACCTGGGGCCAACCTCCACCCGCACCACCTGCCCGCAACCCCACCCGCAACCCCCGCCCACCATGGACCTGCGCCACCTCGACCTGAACCTGCTGGTGGTGTTCCACCAGTTGCTGCTGGACCGCAGCGTCTCGGCCGCGGCCGAGCATCTGGGCCTGACCCAGCCCGCGGTCAGCAATGCCCTCAAGCGCCTGCGCGCCGGCCTGGGCGACGAGCTGTTCACCCGCACCTCGCATGGCATGTCGCCCACGCCCTATGCGCTGCACCTGGCTGAGCCGGTGGCCCAGGCCTTGAACACACTGCAGGGGGCGCTGGCCACGCGCGATGCCTTTGACCCGCTCGGCAGCACCCGCACCTTTCACCTGGCCATGACCGACATCGGCGAGATGTACTTCATGCCGCCGCTGATGGAGGCCCTGGCCCAGCGTGCCCCGCACCTGCGCATCAGCACCTTGCGCCCGCACACGGGTGATCTGAAAGAGGACATGGCCCAGGGCCGGGTCGATCTGGCCCTGGGCCTGCTGCCGCAGCTGCAGGGCGGGTTTTTTCAGCGCCGGCTGTTTCGCCATCGCTACGTCTGCATGTTCCGCCAGGGCCACCCCACGGCGCGTGTGCCCATGAGCCTGAAGCAGTTCTGCGAGCTGGAGCACGTGGGGGTGGTGGCCGCCCACACGGGGCATGGCGAGGTCGATGGGCAGCTGGAGCGCGCCGGCATCCAGCGGCGCATGCGCCTGGTGGTGCCGCACTTCATCGCGGTCGGCCACATCCTGCAAAGCACCGATCTGATCGCCACCGTGCCGCAGCGCTTTGCGCTGCGCTGCGAACAGCCCTTCGGGCTGGTCAGTTCACCGCATCCGGTGCGCCTGCCCGACATTGCCATCAATCTGTTCTGGCACGGGCGCTTCAACCGCGACCCCGCCAATCTGTGGTTGCGGCAGTTGCTGATCGAGCTGTTTGCAGATCGCTGACCTCAGCTCGCCACGGTCTGCCAGGGCCTACTGATCAGTAAGTCAGTTCGCCGTGCGGGATCAGGCCCAGGCGGTTGGCGCGGGCGGCCTCGGCACTGACTTCGGCGCGGGTCAGTGTCGACTTCAGCAGGGGCTGCACGCGCGACATTTCCAGCAGGCTGGGGTCAGCGATCTTCAGCTGGGCGGCGGCCACGGCTTCGGCATTGACCTCGGCGCGGCTGCGCTGCGACACCACGGGTGCGAATTGCTCCTTGTAGGTGTCGGCTTCGCCGGTGGCAAAGCTGGGGGTGGCAGTCAGGGCGGCACTGGCGGTCAACAGGGCCATGGCGATGAGGGAGCGGTTCATTTTGGTGTCCTTTCAGGGGTGATCAAGAGAGCTTGTCGGGTGCCTTTGCAGCCGGCATTCGGTGAACCTGCCGTGGCGGCTGGCCTGCGGTCTGGTTCGTCGATGGCTGAACTTTATTCTTCCTGAAATGACAATAAAAGCAGTCAAATAGAAATTGGAAATTTCCAAAAACGAAACAAGTGACGGTGCGGGATGAACCCGCCGGGGCTGGCCTTCGGCACCGGCGCGTGTCGTATTTGTTTCTGAATTAGAAATTACCAATTCCTGAAAAACGTGTTTTATTGCTGATCATGGCGGTCTAAAGTCACGCATCGGACACGCAGGCACGCTGTGCCTTCCCCGACCCGCCGGGCCAAGCCCCGGCCTGAAACCTCATTCAAGGAACCTCGCCATGCCCCGCACACTTTTCTCTGCCGCCTTGATGGCCGTTGCCACCCTCGCCGCTTCCAGCAGCTTTGCCGCAGGCGAAGCTGACACCTACCGAGACCAGTTGAGCGCCCCCAGCGTGGCGCAGCGCAGCCGGGTCGAAGTGCGCACCGAGGCCGTGCAAGCCGCCCGCCATGGGGCCGATGTGGACCCGATGTCCCAGGGTCTGCCCGCCGTCAAGTCGGCTGTGAGCCGGCAGGACGTGCGTGCTGCAGCGGCCGCCGCCAACCGGGCCGGCTTGTTGCCGCACGGTGAAGCCAGCTTCTGAGCACGCGCCACCGTTGCGTCGAGTCCTTCTCATTTCTCCACCTCCATCCCATGACCAAGATGAAAAAATCCCTGATCGCCCTGGCTGCGCTGAGCGCACTGACCGGCTCCCTGGCCGCCCATGCCGAATCGGGCTCCAGCCTTCAGTTGTACGGCCTGATTGATGCGGGCGTGCGCACCGACAGCGCTGCCGTCAAGTCCAGCACCGGTGCCACCGGCTCGCAAACCCAGCTCTCCTCGGGCGTGCTGAACACCTCGCGCTTCGGCTTCAAGGGCACGGAAGACCTGGGGGGCGGCCTGCGCGCCAACTTCAACCTCGAGTCGGGCTTCAACACCGCCAATGGCGCCACCTCCAGCAGCAGCAACATCTTTGATCGCCGTGCCATCGTCGGCCTGGAAAACCAATGGGGCCGCATTGACCTGGGCCGCAACACCACCTTCAACTACGACTTGCAGGCCGGCTACATCAACGACCCGCTGGGCCAGGAGCTGACCAACAACAAGCAGTACGCCGCGGTGGCCGCCACCACCGTCAACCCCCTGGGCACCCTGGTGGGCGGCAGCCTGGACACCTCGCGCCGTGACAACATGGTCAAGTACCAGAGCCCGGTGATCGCCGGCACCTCGCTGGGCCTGGCCTATTCGTTCGGCAACGTGGCGGGCTCGACGGCCGCCAACTCGTCGGTGCAGGCCATGCTCAAGTACGACGTGAACCCGGTGCAAGTGGGCGCCGCCTACGACCGCCTGCGCGACGTGGCCGGCCGCAATCAGACCACCTGGACCCTGGGCGGCAACTACCTGTTCAATGGCCTGCGCGTGACCGCCGGCTACACCCAGATGCAGGCCGACGCCAACTTTGCCAACAGCAACACCTCGATCCTGACCAGTTCGAGCGCCAGCACCTCGCTGTACAAGTTCCTGAATGGGGCCAGTGCCAGCACCACCGGCCTCAAGGCCCAGGTGGCCGATGTGGGCGTAACCTTCAACGTGAGCGACCTGGTGAAGGTGGTGGGTGCCTACTACAACACCAAGTACTCGGCCGACGGCCTGTCGTCCAACCGCTACGACACCTACGTGGCCCGCGCCCGCTACACCCTCAGCAAGCGCACCGATGTGTACGCCGAACTCGACTACACCAAGGCCAATGGCGTGACGGCGGCCCAGACCGCCAGCGGCAAAAGCAACAACACCGGTGTGGCCTTCGGCCTGCAGCACCGTTTCTGATGCCGGGCGCGTGAGCGCCTGACACCCCAGCGGTTTTTCTCCATTGCGTTGACCCCGTCACTTCAGTGTGGCGGGGCTTTTTTGCGTGGGGGCCGCAGCGCTGGTGTGGATGGGGGCGGGCTGGCGTGGGCTGAGGGGGGGCGCGTTGTCTGCCGCGCCAGCATGCGCCAGCCGCTGGCTCAGTGCGCGCTGCCGGGTGGGGTAGCCTGTTGCTGCCACCCGCCGCCCAGGGCGAGGAACAGGGCGACTTCATCCCGCGCAGTCTGGCCCTGGCTTTGGGCCACTTGTTGGTCCAGGCGGCTCAGCGCGCCTTGCGCCTCCAGCTGGCTGAGCAAGGGTGCGCGGCCACTCTCATAAAGCCGATGGTTGTCCTGGGCCACCTGATCGGCCTGCTCGCGGGCCTGTGCCAAGCGGGCTTGCTCGTCCAGGTCATGCACATAGTGGCTCAGGGCGGTTTCGGTTTCGCGCAGCGCGTTCAGCACCACACCGTCGAAGTGCGCCAGGGCGGCCTGGGCATCGGCTTTCGAGGCCTGCACGCGCGCACGTGCTGCATTGTCCGGGATCTGCCAACTGATCAGCGGGCCCAGGCCCCAGCGCGCGGTGGAAGCGTTGCCCAGGTCACCCAACACCCCGCTCAGGCCCGCCGAGGCGCCCAGGTGGATGCTGGGGTAGAGCGCGGCCGTGGCCACGCCGATGCGCGCCGTGGCGGCCGCCAGTTGGCGTTCGGCCTCACGCACATCGGGGCGGCGTTGCAGCAGGGCGGCACCGTCGCCCACCGGCAGCGGCTGTGCGAGTTTTGGCGAGGCCTCGCAATGGGTGCGCTCGCGGCTCAGGGCCTGGGGGGGCAGTCCCAGCAGGGCTGCCAGTTGGTAGTGGGCCGCATCCTGGGCCGTGGCATAAGCCGGCAGCTGGGCCTGCAAGGCCAGGGTCTGGGCCTGGGCGGCCTGCACCGCGGTGCGGGGGCTGCGGCCGGCCTCGGCCAGGCGCCGCGCCAACTCAAGCCGGCGCCGCTGCACGGCCAGGGCGGCCTCGGCGCGGTGCAACTCGCGGGTGGCCGAGCAGCCCTGCACATAGGCGCGCACGGTGGCGGCGGCCACACTCACGCGCACCACATCCAGCGCGGCCGCCGTGGCCTGCTGGCTGGCTTGGGCGGTCTCTTCGGCCCGGGCCAGCTGGCCGAACAAGTCGATCTGGTAGGAAACGCTGAAGCCCAGGTTGCCCTCGTTCATCACCGGCAGCTTTTCTTTCAGCAAGAAGGTTTCGCCGGCCTCCTGGGCGCGTTTGCCTGCGGCCTCGATGCTGGCATGAGGGCCCGCCTCGGCCTCCACCGCCTGCACCACGGCCTGGGCGCGCTGCAGGTGGGCCCGGGCCTCGCGCAAGCCGGTGTTGGCCTGCAAGGCCTGCTGCACCAGGCTGTCCAGCGCAGGGTCGGCATACAGCTGCCACCAGTGATCGGGCACCGGCCCCAGTGAGACCGCCGGGCCATGAGCCTGCTCGAAGCCGGCCTGGGCTAAGGCTTGCCGTGCCACGGCCTGGTCGGCCAGCGGCGGGGTGGCCGGCAGGGGCGAACAGGCGGCCAGGGCGCTGGCGCAGGCCAGCACCAGGGCCCTCTGGCGCCAGCGTTGAGGGGTCGCGGTGGCAGCGACGGTGCCAGCTTGCCTGATCATGAGTGTCCTCCCGTGCTGGGTTCAGCCCCATGGGCGGCGGGCGCTTCATCGAGCACCGACACCGTGGCCGTGCGCCCGGCGATCAGGTGGAAGTTGGGCGGCACTTCGTCCAGCGCCACGCGCACGGGGATGCGCTGGGCCAGCCGCACCCAGTTGAAGGTGGGGTTGACGTTGGGCAGCAGGCTGGCGCCATTGCTGCGGTCGCGGTCTTCGATGCCGGCGGCCATGCTTTGCACGTGGCCCCGCAGGCGCAGCGCGCTGCCCATGATGCGGATCTCCACCGGCTGCTGCAGGTGGATGTGGTCGAGCTTGGTTTCTTCAAAGTAGCCGTCAACGTGGAACGAGGCTCGGTCCAGCACCGACAGCACGGGTCGGCCGGTGCTCACGTAGTCGCCTACGCGGGGCGCCCGGTCGTTCACAAAGCCATCCACCGGGCTGGTGATGCGGGTGCGGGCCAGGTTGAGCCGGGCCAGCGCCAGGGCGGCCTCGGTGCTGGCCAACTGGGCCTCGGCCTGTTCCAGCCGGGCGTCGCCCTGTTCCTGGCTTTCACGTGCCACCAGGTCGCTCAGGCGGTGGTTGCGCTCGGCCTCCAGGCGGGCCTGGGCCACCACGGCACGCTGCGCGCGCCAGGCGGCTTCGGCCTGGCGCACCGCCAGTTCGTGGCGGGCGCGGTCCACCACCATCAGCAGCTCGCCCCGGTGCACGGCCTGGTTGTCGTGCACCAGCACCTCGGTCAGCAGGCCCGACACATCGGGCGCCACCTGCACGGCATCGGCCCGCAGGTGGCCGTCGCGGGTCCAGGGGGCGTCGTTGTAATAGGTCCAGAGGTGTTGGCCGGTCTTGGCCGCGGCGGCAGCCATCAGCAGGGTCAGCGCCACCGGGATGGCTCGGTGCTTCAGGGTGTGCAAGAGGGGCAAGGGTGTCATGGGATCAGGGTCTCCACCAGATGCTGCCTTGGACGCAGGCCGACAACACGACCACGAACAGGCAGAAGTTGAAAAGTGAGCGGTGCCATACCAGCCGGTACAAGCCCAGTCGCGCCAGCCCCAGGCGCAGCCCAGCGGTCAGGCCCAGGGCCAGCACGGCCAGCAGCAGCACGCTGGGGACAAACACCCCGTACAGGTCGATTTCGGCATTCATGCAGTGGGGCTCCGTGTGGGTTCGGGCGTGACCAGGGCCCGTGCGGGTGCCGGCCGGCCAGGGCACAGCGTGATGCGCAACTCGGCCAGCGCATGGCGGGCCTGCCGGGCCTGCGGGCTGTCCTGCCTGGCCAGCGTGTGCAGGGCCCGGTCGATGCGCTGGCCCAGGGCCTGTGCCGCGTGGGGGTGGGGGGTCTGGTTCAGGCGCGCCCGGTAGTGGGCGGCCACGGCCCCCAGCACCCGGCGCAAGGGTTGCCCAACCGGGCTGGCGGGCGCGCCGCTGCCTTGCAGGTCCAGCACGCTGAAGCCCACCCGCAACTCACTGAAGCCATCGGTGACCCGGTCATGGGCGCTGGCGGCCAGGCGCGGCAGCAGCAGGCTCAGGCGATCCAGCATGAGATCGCCCATGGCACCCAGCGCGGCGTGTTCGGTCTGATGGCGGCCCCAGGCGTGGCGCACCAGATCGCGCCAGAGGCTGCGCACCAGGCGGCGCAGGGCCAGGCCGGTGCCAAAGGGTCGGGTCAGCAGCGTCCACACCAGCGCGCCGAAGGCCCCCGCGATGCCGGCCAGGTTGCTGTTCACAAAGTCTGCGAAATTGGCGTCGTAGGCACCCGACAGGCCCAGAAACGAGGCGGTGCAGACGGTCAAGGTCATCGCCATGGGGGCAAAGCTGGGGCGCAAGGCCAGCGTGCCCAGGGGTAGGAAGGGCAAGGCCAGGACCAGCACCAGGGTTTCGAAATCATGGGTGGCCGGGATCACGTAGAACAGCAGCACACTGGTCAGCAGCATGCCCACGCAGGTCCAGCCAAAAAAGCCGCGTTGGGCCCGGGCCGGTTCATCCTGGGCGGCAAAGAAGCAGGCCGTGATGGTGCCCATGATCACCGCGCTGGCGCCCTGCTGCCAGCCGGTTTCGATCCACAGCAGGCACAGCACAAAGCTCAGCGCCGAGGCCGACAGGGCTGAGAACACCACCATGCCGTGGTCCACATGGCGGGCCTGGCTGTCCAGGTGCTGGCGGCGGTAGGCCGGTGCCCAGTCATCCAAGCCGGTGCGGCCATGGTTGTTGCGGGCGATGCGTTGGCGCAGTGCCAGACAGTCTTGCCACAGGCAGACCAGGGTGTGTAGCCGGGCCAGCGTGTGTTGCGTCAACACCGCCGGCCAATCAGAGCCGGCCGGGCCACTCCCATCGGGGTTTTGCCAATGGAGCCCAGTGAGGGGGGCCGCCTGGGCGTCAAGGTTTTGCATCCAGTCGGCGACCTGCGCCAGGGCTTGCTCAAGCCCCGCCGGCAGGCCTTGCGGGAGTTGGCGAAGCTCGGCCAGCGCGGCCTGCAGTGACGACAGCATGGGCAGCAGCAGGCTCAGGCGCCAGCGCAGCTCGCGGGCATGGCGCACCACGTCCACGCTGGCGGTGTCATAGGCCAATTGGCCGATGAACTGGTCCAGGGCCAGGATGTCGGTAGCCAACTGGTGGCGGCTGGCGCCCGGCACCTGGCCAGGTTGCAAGGCTTCGGTGGCCCAGGCCGCAGCGTCGCGCAACCACACGCCCATGCGCTGGTCCAGCACCGGGGCCACTCGGCCCGGGAACACCAGGGCGGCCACCGTGCTGGCGCAGGCAATGGCCAGCAGAATTTCCTGGGTGCGGGCCACGGCGATATTGAACACCTCGGCCGGCGAGCCCACGGCGCCAAAGGCGATCATGGGCAGCGTGTAGGCGGCCAGCATGTAGAGGTAGTTGCGGGGCGTGCGGTCCAGTTGGGACAGGTACAGCAGGCTGCCCGTCCACAGCGACACCACTGCACTGAGCAGCACCGGCTGGTTCACCAGCCAGGGCACCAGCAGCACCGCGGCGCTGGCGCCCAGCAGGGTGCCGCCAGCCCGGTAAACGCCCTTGGACGGGGTGGCGCCCGTCAGCGGGTGCGACACCACATACACCGTGGCCATGGCCCAGTAGGGCCTGGGCATGCCCAGCGCCAGCGCGATGTACAGCGCCAGCATCGAGGCCGCAAAGGTTTTGACGGAAAACAGCCATTCCCGCCCGCTGGGCATTGTCATGGGTTCTTTCGTGGGGCAGCGGCGTCAGCACGCCGCTGTGGCGGGTCAATCGGCGTTGGCGGTACAGCGGGTCAGCCAGGGGTCCTTTTCACTGTCGGGAAAAGCCTGCGCCAGGTGGTCCAGAAAGGCCTTGGTCTTGGCCGGTACATGCTCGCGCGTCGGGATCGCGGCATGGATGCTCAGGGCCGGCAGACGCCAGTCGGTGAGCACGCTTTGCAACTCGCCGCTGGCGCAGGCCGGGGCCGCCACAAAGGACGGCAAGACCACCAGTCCCAGGCCTTGCAGCGCGGCCGAGCGGGCCGTCTCCAGCTGGGTGGTGCTGAGCGCGACTTGCGTGAAGGCCATGGCATAGCTGTCATCGGGCTGGCTGTCCCGGGCACTGGCGGGGGGGCGGCGAAAGGTCAGGTCGTGCACAAAGGGCAGGGTCACCAGTGCGTGGTTCATCAGGTCCTTGGGATGCTGCGGGCGGCCCTGGGCCTTCAGGTAGTCTGGTGAGCCGCACAGCACCAGCTGCGAGTGCGCCAGGCGCCGGGCCACAAAGTCGCCGTTCAGGGGTCGCGCATGGCTCATCACCAGGCAGACATCGAAATCTTCGTCCAGGGTTTCGGCTTGGGCGTTGGTCGTCAGCTCGATCGTCACCTTGGGGTGGATTTGTTTGAAGCTGCGGATGAGTCGCACCAGCTCGTAGGTGGCCAGCGAGGGCGGCGCCAGCACCTTGAGCCGGCCTCCCACCCGCTGCGTGGCCGACTGCACGGAGGCCTCGGCTTCTTCGATGTCGGCCAGGATGCGGCGCACCTGGTCGAGGTAGATGCGGCCGGCCTCGGTCAGCACCAGTTTGCGGGAGGTGGATCGGTTGAGCAGGCGCGCCGAAAGATGGGTTTCCAGGTCAGAGATCAGGCGGGTGACCACGGGCGGCGACATGTCGAGGGTACGGGCCGCCGAGGCAAAGCCTTGGCAGTCGACCACACGGCAGAAGACCTGCATGCTGAGCAGACGATTCATGAGGCGAGCGTTGGATGGGGCGGGCTGGGGTTCTGGCGCCCAAGTCTCGAGACCACAGTGGGCGGGATGGGCGCAGCGCTCGTCTCCGGCCCAGAGCCGGATGGAGCGCGTGGCCGAAGTTTAGAGAGATCGACTGATCAGAAAAACGGCTTTCCAGGCAATTGGCTATTCCTAAAATGGCAACAAAAGAGATTTTGAAAATTAATTAATGTCTCTTTTGGCAATTGAATGGGTTGGCTGAAGCGTATCCAGACCATGCCTTTCACTCCCTCGGTGGGCGTGGGGTGCGAGCAGTTCGACCTGTGGCCCGGCTCAACAGGAAGACTGATAGCCCCAATAGGCTTGTGCAGCCGGCGCCAGCTTGCTCATGGCGCGCTGGTGCACCTCGGGGTCCATGTTCTTTCGGAGGGCTTCAGCCACGGCCCGGATGGCGTGAGGCGGCGCAAAGTTGTGTTGCCGCCGCACGGAGCGCACTTCGTCGAGCAGTTCCTCCGGCGTGCCAAACGAGCGCACCGGCTGGCTCACATCCCAGTGCTCCACAAAGAGGGCACGCAGCACCGGCGGCAAGGCGTCGGCAAACGCCAACGCTTGCTCTACCGGCAAGCGGCTGCGAAAGGTGTGCAGCACACCGATGACCATGTTCCAGCTCATGTTGGTGGTGGCCAAACCGGCGCAGTCGCGCGCATCGATCATGAACTGCTCGAACTGGCGCGAGGCGTTCTGGTATTCGAATGGCATGGGCATGGGGGCGGCTCTCAGGGGCGATAGACAGCGATGGGTGGCGAGCGTTTTACCATGTTGCCCGCCTCGCCTCCGCCGCTCCCTGGAGCGCTGCGGCACTCAGCCCAAGACCGCTGTCCGGCTCAGAACGACTCCCAGCTCTCGTTGTCGCCCTTGGATGTCTGGGGCTGGCTGGCGCTGGAGGTCAATGCCGGCGAGGTCTTCGATGCGCTGCGCATTGCGGGGCGTTGATGGCCCGCTGTCCGGGTTGGGGCTGAACGATGCGACAGGCTGGGTGTCCTGACTGCGGTGCCGTGGGTCATGGGGGCTGAGCCTCGTGCGCCACCCTGGGTCAGTTTGAACACCGCCACGGCCTGCACCAGTTGGTCGGCCTGGCCCTTCAGGCTCTTGGCGGCCGCGGCGCTCTCCTCGACCAGGGCCGCGTTCTGCTGCGTCACCCGGTCCATCTGCCCGACCGCGTCGGCGACCTGCTCGATGCCAGAGCTTTGGTCGTCGCTGGCAGAGGTGATTTCGGCCACGATGTGGCTGACCCGCTGGATCGAGGCCACGATTTCGCCCATGGTCTTGCCCGCCTGGTCCACCAGCAAGGTGCCCTGTTCCACCTGTTCAACGCTGCTGCTGATGAGCGATTTGATCTCCTTGGCGGCCTCGGCACTGCGCTGGGCCAGGCTGCGCACTTCCGATGCCACGACTGCAAAGCCGCGCCCTTGTTCGCCAGCGCGAGCCGCCTCGACGGCTGCGTTCAGTGCCAGGATGTTGGTCTGGAAGGCAATGCCGTCGATGACGCCGATGATGTCCCCGATCTTGCGGCTGCTGGTGCTGATGCCTTCCATGGTGGTGACGACCTTGCCGACCACATCGCCGCCTTGCACGGCCACTGCCGACGCGCCTTGGGCCAGTTGATTGGCCTGCCGAGCGCTTTCGGTGTTGTTGCGCACGGTGTTGCCGAGTTCGCTCATGGTGGCCGAGGTCTGTTCCAGCGCCGCGGCTTGTTCTTCGGTGCGCTGGCTCAGGTCCTGGTTGCCCTGGGCGATTTCTGCACTGGCCGTGGCCACGCCCTCGGCGTTCTGGCGCACCTGCGCCACCACTTCGGTGAGCGACACCTGCATGGATCCGAGTGCACTCAGCAAGGGGCTGAATTCGTCGGCATTGTTGTCCACCACCGCCACTGAAAAGTCGCCCTCCTTCACCCTATCTGCCACGGTCTGGGCCTGGGCCACGCGGGCGCGCAGCGCACGGGCCATGAACCAGGAGAAGGCCACCAGGCCACAGGCCACGGCAGTCACCAGAGCGGAGAGCTGCAGGCGGATCTCATCCACGTTGCTGCCGATGGCGGCCACATCCTGGCCCAGCACCTTGGCCTGGCGGTCGCGCTCTTCGCTGAGCCAGGTCTGGATCTTGGCAAACTGGGGCAAGGTGGTGTCGGCCAGCATGTTCAGGGCGGCTTCGTGTTGCCCGCTGCGGATCAACTCCAGGTTCTTCTCGGCCACGGGCCACGAGGCGACCTGAAGGTCCAGCCAGTCGCGTTTGAAGGCATCCCGACCCGCCTGATCCGTGATCTCGGCCAGAAAGGCGGCATCGTTCTTGGCGATCTGCTCGCGCTTGCGCTGCACATCCTTGGCGGATTGGTCGACGGTCTCTGGCTTGGTGGACAGCAAAGCCTGTCGGATGTCCGACAGGGCTTGCGACACCTTCAACTCCGTGCTTGCGATCAGGCTGAGCTGAAGCACTTTGATGTTGCCGGTGCGGTGCGACAGGTCTCGCACCTCACGCAGCTGAACCCAGGCGCTGGCGGTGACGGCGATCAGCGCGGCGATGAGGGCCAATGAAACGACATACAGACGGGTGCTGAGACTGGTTTTGCTGAAGAGTGTCATGGATGTTCCCAAAAATATGACGCAGGGCATCCCTTCAGATGGGCCAAGGCAGCGGTCAAAGTGACGAACCCAGTTTGTCGTTTGCTCAACGCACGAAACAATCCGGGTTCTCAGACCCATGCCCAACGGTCCAGCGGTCCAGGACTCGCATGCATGTTCCCCTCCGCGGCGCTCACTCGATTGATATGTATCAAGGCGCACCCAATGAACAGGGTGGCGCAACAGCTGTTGGCAAGGGAGGACGCGGCTTTGTTCGGCCTGCGGTTGCGAGCCCAGCATTTCTGATAATCGCACCGGATTTCGCAGCCTTGCCTTGCGCCGGTTGATCACCGAAACCAGTACACCAGCGGCACGCCCGTGCGGTGTGACAGCGCCTGGGCCCCGCCCATGCCCCCGTGGGCGGCCAGCCACGCGATCGATTCAGGCTTTTGGCGGGCCTCAGACTTGACCGGCCGGAACACGGCTGGCCAAGTGTCCCAGGCAATCCCCTGCCTCCACCCGGGCCAGGGCACGGATGCAAAGCGCCAGGCCAGCACCTTTGAAGCGGATCTCAGTGGCTGGGGCCCCGGGCTGGGTGGGGTCGTGGATCCAACCCGCGATCTGACCGGCCTGCACTTCGTCGCCCAGCTGAAAGGCCGGCTCAAACAGGCCGGGCACCGGGGCGAACACATAGTGGGCGTCGCCCTCAACACGGTAAAGATGGGTGGCTTCGCGTGGCAGGGCGTCCAGCCTTGGGGGCAGCAGCCCCATGCCCTGCATCAGACGCTCGATGCAGGTCTCGGCCAGGGCCAGGCCCTGGGGATTGCACACGGCTTGGCCACCAAACTCGCCGCAGAAAAACAGCAGGCCGTTGCGGTCGGCAGCAGCACCGAAGGTGCGGTCTTCGCCCAGCAGGTCCATCACCAGGGTGCGCGGTGCGCCCAGGTGCTGCACCAGGCGGCTGTAGGTGTCGGCCTGGGCGGGGTCGGAAGGCCAGGCCGCCAGCACCGTGGGCAGGTAGTGGGTGGAGGCGCCGCCGGCATGCAGATCGAAAGCCACATCGGCCAGCGGGAACAGCACGCTGTCCACATAGTGCGCCAGCATCTCGGTCAGGCTGCCGTTGCGTTGGCCCGGAAAGGCGCGGTTCAGGTTGCCCTGGTCGATGGGCGAGGTGCGGGTGCCCTGCATCAGGGCCGGGAAATTCAGCCCCGGGATGACGATCAGGCGGCCCTGGATCTGCAGTTGTGGCAGGCGCCGCATCAGCTTCATCAGCGCGATGGGGCCTTCAAACTCGTCGCCATGGTTGCCCCCGGTCAGCAGCAGGGTGGGGCCAGGGCCGTGGTTCAGCACCGCGATGGGCACCGGGATGTGGCCATAGCCCGAGCGGTCGTGCGAGTAGGGCAGGCGCAAGTGACCTGATTGCAGGCCGGGCCGGTCAAAGTCGATGTCGGTGCTGATCAGGGAGGGGCGGGAGGACGGGGGCGTTGGCGCCGTGGCAACTTGGGGCATGGGAGGTGGATCGTTTCAGCGGGCAGCCGCCGCAGCGCCCATCGCTGCGGGCCGGCCGGCCCGGTGCACCCGGACTATCGATTCAACGCCCGGAAATATCCAATGCTGTTGATGGGTGTTGGTGATGCTCTGAAGGCATCATTGTGGTGACGGTGCCGGCTGTTGCAGCGCGCTCAGAAACCGCTGCAGGCCGGGGCTGGCGCCTTGGCGCCGGCAGGCAAACGACAGGCTCAGGGGCACCGACACATCGGCCAGGGGCACAAAGCGCACCCGGGCCGGCGGCCGGCCCCGGTTGGCCGCATTGACCAGGGCGATGCCGATGCCCGCCGACACCAGCGACAGCACGGCCGATTCGCTGCCCACCTCCTGCACGATGCGCGGCGTCAGGCCGGCCTGGGTGCAGGCCCCCATCAGGCGGTCGTGGTAGGCCGGGTACACCGGGCGCTCGAACATCACGAAGGGCTCGTCGGCCAGTTCGCTGGCCTGCACCAGCGGGCGTTGGGCCAGGCGCGAGCCCTCGGGCACGGCCAGGATCACGTCGTGCCGGGCCAGGGCCGTGCACTGCAGCGCCGCGTCCAGGGGCTCAAAAGGGTAGATGAAGCCGCCGTCCAGGCCGCCCTCGTGCAAGGCCGCCAGTTGCTGCGGCGTGCTCATCGGAAACAGCTGGATGCGCAGGCCTGGGGCCTCCTGCTGCAGGCGGCCGATGGCCTCGGGCACCAGGCCATCCCAGCCTGCGCTTTCGATCAGGCCCAGACGCAGGCTGCCCAACAACCCGGCGGCGCGCAACTGCACCGAGCGCTTGGCCTCTTGCACGGCAGCCAGGATGCGCTGGGTATCGGCCTGGAAGGCCAGGCCGGCCTCGGTCAGGCGCAGGCCGCGGCTGCTGCGCTCGAACAGGCTCACGCCCAGTTCGGCCTCCAGGTCTTGAATCTGGCGCGACACGGCGGGCTGGGTCACGTACAGGTGCTCGGAGGCAGCGCGCACACTCTGGTGCTCGGCCACCATGGCGAAATAACGGAGATGGCGCAGTTCCATGGCATGAGGCCCTCAGCAGGGTGATGCTTTCAGGGCATCAAGCAAGCAGAAAGAATGAATTGTGGTGTCGATGGGCGCTCAGCATAGTGGATGGCACCCTCAACCCCAACAGGTGCCCCTCATGACGCCCCACCCGCATCCCCGCCCCGCCACCCGCCCCGCCATTCGCCCCGCTACGCGCCGCACGGCCGTGATCCAGTGTCTTGTGGCCTTGCTCGCCCAGCCGGGCCTGGGCCTGGCCAGCACAGCGACTGCCCCTGCCGCACCGGCTGCCGCGCCAGGCTGGAACCCCGACAAGCCGATCCGCCTCATCGTGCCCTGGGCGCCGGGCGGCGCGGTGGATGGCACCTCGCGCGCGCTGGCCAACGGCCTGGGCGCGCGCCTGCGCCAGCCTGTCATCGTCGAGAACAAGCCTGGCGCCAGCGGCATGGTGGGCGCGGCCTATGCCGCGGCCAGCCCGGCCGACGGCTACACCTTCTTCATGGGCAATGTCGACACCCAGGTGGTCAACCCCCTGCTGTTTGCCAAAACCCTGCGCTACGACGCCGCCAATGCCTTCGACCCCGTGATCGAGCTGGGCCGTGTGCCCATGGCGGTGGTCGAGCGCGCCGGGGTGAACGTGCGCAACGCCCAGGACCTGCAGCGCCTGGCGCGCGACAAGCCCGGCAGCGCCAGCTACGGCACCTGGGGCATCGGCAGCACGGCCCACCTGGCCTTCGCCCTGTTGGAGCAGCAAAGCGGTGTGGATCTGAACCACCTGCCCTACCAGGGCGCCACCCCGGCCTATGCCGCCTTGCTGGGCGGGCACATCGAGTTCGCCCTGGCCCAGGTGCCCTGGGCGCTGGCGGCCCAGCGCGAGGGCAAGGTGCAGATCCTGGGCGTCACCTCGGCCCAGCGCAGCACCTTGGACCCGAGCCTGCCCACGCTGGCCGAGCTGGGCTTCAAGGATTACGCTGTCGAGCAGTGGGTGGGCCTGTTCGCGCCCCGGGGCGTGCCCGCCGATCTGCGCGAGCGCCTGGGCCGCGAGGTCAATGCCTGGCTCAAGACCCCCGAGGCCCAGACCGCCTTGCGGGCCGCCGGGGTGGAGCCCGGTGGCGGCACGCCCGAGCAACTGGCCAGCCGGCAGAAGGCCGAATCCGTGTTCTGGCAACGCCTGATCCGCGCCAGGAACATCACCGTGGAGAACCTGCAATGAGCGAGTTGATTGGCACCCCGACCCCAGGCCAGCCCATTTACCGTGTCGGCGAGTGGTCTGTCTGGAAGGTGGAGGAGCGCTGCATCGACAGCTTTGCGCCCGCGTTCCTGTTTCCGGCCTGGGATGAAGCCACTGCGCCACCGCGCACCGCCTGGGCCGATGCCAGCACCACCGCCGATGAGGGCCGCTGCCTGCGCCTGAGCATCCACAGCTGGGTGCTTCACCGCCCCGGCCAGACCGTGATCCTGGACACCGGCATCGGCAACGGGCGCGAGCGCCCGGGCAAGGCCATCTTCCACCAACTGGCCACGCCCTACCTGAGCCGCCTGCTGGCCAGCGGTGTCCAGCCTGACCAGGTCGACCTGGTGATCAACACCCACCTGCACACCGACCACGTGGGCTGGAACACGCATTGGCTGGATGGCCGCTGGCAGCCCCTGTTCACCCGGGCCTGTTACCGATTCCCGGCCCCTGAGTTGGCGCACATCCGCCAGCACACCGGCCACCTGGCCGCGGTGTGGCGCGACAGCGTCGAGCCCGTGGTGCAGGCCGGTCTGCACCAGCCCATCGCCTTCGAACCCACCGTGATCACCCCGGGCCTGACCATGGTGCCCACCCCGGGCCACACCGCCGGCCACATGAGCCTGTGGCTGAGTTCAGAGGGCCAGCACGCCCTGTTCAGCGGCGATGTGATGCACCACCCGCTGCAGGTGCTGGCGCCGGGGCTGAGCTCGGTCTTCTGCGACGACCCGGCCCGTGCCAGCGCCACCCGCCGGGCCGTGCTGGCCGAGCTGAGCGAGCGCCAGGCCCTGTACTTCAGCTCGCACTTTCCGGGCAGCTCGGTCGGCCGGGTGCAGGCGGTGGGCGAGGCCTGGCGCTGGGTGCCGGCCTGAGTGAGGTCAGCGGGGGAGCCGCTTGGCAAGGGCGCCACGATCTCGGTGCGCCAGGCCGGGGCCCTGGTGGCGGCGTTGGGGCTGCAGGTGGTCTGAGATCGGGCCGGCCCGGCTCAAGCCGCAGGCGCCGCAAACCAATGGATGGTGTGGCCCTGCGAATCCACCGCCACGGTGACGGGAAAGTCCTGCAGCTGAAATTCATGGATGGCCTCCATGCCCAGGTCATCGAAGGCGACCACCCGGGCGCTCACGATCGCCTTGGACAGCAGGTAGGCCGCCCCGCCCACGGCGGCCAGATAGGCCGCGCCGTGCCGCTTGATCGCCTGAATGGCCGCGGCCCCTCGCTCGGCCTTGCCTATCATGACCAGCAGGCCTGTGGCGGCCAGCAGCGTGTCCACGAACTTGTCCATCCGCGTGGCCGTGGTCGGCCCGGCGGGCCCCACAGCCTCGGCGCCAACGGCCTCCACCGGCCCCACGTAATAGATGGCCCGACCCCGCAGGTCCACCGGCAAGGGCAGCCCTGCCGCGATCAGATCCACCAGCCGCTTGTGCGCGGCGTCGCGCGCGGTCAGTACCCGGCCCGACAAGAGCAGGGTCTGGCCCGTGCGCCACTGGCGGACCTGCGCGGGATCCAGCTGGTCCAGGTCCACGCGCAGGGCCTCTGGCGCTGCAAAGTGCTCGGGGATGCCCGCCCAGAGCGCGCGTGGCGCGGGTTCAAACACCTTGGGCTGCGGGCTGTCCAGCTTGAAGCGCACATAGCGGGTTGCCGCGCAATTGGGCACCAGGGCGACCGGGATGGTGGCGGCATGGCAGGGGGCGGCCGCCACCTTCACGTCCAGCACGGTGTGCTGACCCCCCAGGCCCTGAACCCCGATACCCAACTGGTTGATGCGCCCATGCAGATCCAGCCGCAAGGCCTCCACGGCATGGCTGGCGCCACGCGCCTTCAGCTCATCGATATCGATGGGGGTGAACAAGGCCTGCTTGGCCATCAGCATGGCCTGTTCCGGGCTGCCACCGATGCCTACTCCGATGACCCCCGGCGGGCACCATCCCGCCCCCATGCCGGGGATCTGGGACAGCACCCAATCGGCCACGCTGTCGCTTGGGTTCAAGGTGGCAAAGCGGGCTTTCACATCGCCGCCACCCCCTTTGGCCACCACCAGCACCTCCAGTTCATCGCCTTCGGTGAACTCGCAGAACACCACGGCCGGCGTGTTGTCGCCCGTGTTGGTGCGCAGGCCCAGGGGGTCTTGCACCATGGAGGCCCGCAAGGGATTGGTGGGGTCTCCATAGGCTTGATGCACCGCCTGGTTGACCAGGGCCTGCAGCCCTTGCAAAGGCTGGCCATCGCGCCTGCTGAAGTGCAGGCCCATCCCGACGCGCAGAAAGACCTGCACGACGCCAGTGTCCTGGCAGAGGGGGCGACGGCCTTCGCTGGCCAGTCGGCTGTTGATCAGCAATTGCGCCAGCGCAGCGCGGGCGGGGGCGTGGGTTTCGGCCTCCCAGGCCCGGCGCAAGGCGCGCACGAAATCCGACGGATGGTGGTGGCTGATGAATTGCAGGGCATGGGCGATGCTGTCCTGCAGGGCTTCCTGTTCGAGCGTGCGCATGGGGTCGGCCTTGTGGGGTTCAATCCAGGGTGAGCTTGGCTTCAGTCGCCACCTGACGCCACTTGTCCACCTCTGAGAGCGTGTGGCGCTTCAGGGCCTCAGGGGTCACCGCGTTGTCTGACAGGGGCTGAATGCCGAGCTCGCTCATCTTGCGGATCCAGGCCTTGTCGCCAGCTGCACTCACGTAGGCGCGGTAGACCTTCTGGACGACGTCCTTGGGGGTGCCCTTGGGGGCATACAGCCCATACCAGGTGGCCGCCTCAAAGCCGGGCAGGGCTGTCTCCGACAGGGTGGGGACGTTGGGGAACTGCGCCATGCGTTGTGTGGAGGTCAGGGCCAGAGGTGCAATCCGGCCGCCGGCCAACTGTGGCAATGCGGTGTTGGTCTGGTCGAACATGGCGTCCACCTGCCCGGCAATCAGGTCGTTCATGGCCGGGGCTGCGCCTTTGTAGGGCACCTGGGTGATCTGGATGCCGGCCTTGCTGGCGAAAAGGGCGGCAATCAGGTGCGAGGTGGAGCCCGGGCCTGCGTTGCCGAAGTTCAGCTTGCCTGGGTTCTGTTTGGCATAGGCGATGAGGTCTGCCGCTGTTTTGTGGGGCGAATTCTTGGGTACCAGCAAAACCAGCGGGGTGTCGGGGAAGCGGAACACGGGTTCGAAGTCTTTCGCCGGGTCATAGCTCAGCTTTTTGTAGAGCGCAGGCGCTGCGCCCATGTAGCCCATGTGGCCGACCAGAAAGGTGTAGCCATCGGCATTGGCGCGGGCCGTCTTGCCGCTGCCCAGCGTGCCGCCCGCACCAGGCTGGTTGTCGATGATGATGGCCTGGCCCAGCGGCCGGGCCACCTTGTCGGCAATGTCGCGTGCGAGCGCATCGGTGGGTCCCCCTGCGGCGAAGGGCACGACCCAGGTGATCGACCGGGCTGGATAGCTTTGTGCCTGGGCGGCGCAGGCTGCCACCAGCAAGGCGGCGGTGGCAAAGAGTTTTCGAAAAGCGTTGTTCATGTTGTCTCCTGAAATGGAATGGTCTGGCTCGGTGGGGGCACGGTCAAAGAGGTGTCAATGCGACCCGGTGGGCGCGACCTTGGCTGACCGTGCAAGGGCCCGGTCCACCATCTGCGGGGCCAGCCCGAGGTAGTTGGCGGGGTCGGTCAGCCGCTTGATGGCCGCGCGGTCAAAGTGCTGTGTCACCTCTGGCAGGGCCATCAGGGCCTCGGCCAGCGTGCCGCCTTGCTCGTTGACGGTGCGGCAGGCGTCATAGACCACGTCGTGCGCCTGCTGGCGCCCCATGGCCGGGGCCAGGCCCATCATCACGGCCTCGGCCACGATCAGGCCCCGGCTGATGCCCAGGTTGTGGCGCATCCTGTCGGTGTCGACGATCAGGCCCCCCAGTGCAAATTGGGCCTGGTGCAGGGCCCCGGCGATGAAGACAAAGCTCTCGGGCAGCGCAATCCACTCGGCATGCCAGGGCCCGGTCGCGCGCTCGAAGTCCTGGATCATGGCGTCCACCATCAGGCCTGCGTGTTGCCGCACGGCCTTGGCGGCGGCCAGCATCAGTTCACTGGAGATCGGGTTGCGCTTTTGCGGCATGGTGCTGCTGGCACCGCGGCCTTTGACAAAGGGCTCGTACAGTTCGCCGAACTCGTTGGAGGCCATGATCATCACGTCGACGGCGATCTTGCCGAGCGAGCCCGTGATCAGGGCCAGAAGATTGACCGTTTCGGCGAACGCATCGCGGGCCACATGCCAGGTGGTGGCGGGCACCCCCAGCCCCAGCTCTTCGGCCAGGGCCTGCTGTACGTCGAAACCCTTGTCGCCCAACGAGGCCAGGGTGCCGGCCGCACCCGCAAACGACACCACCTGCACCCGCTCGCGCAACTGGGCCAGGCGGTCCTGGTGGCGGTCGAACATGGCCAGCCAGATGGCCACCTTGTAGCCAAAGGTCACCGGCAAGGCCTGCTGCAGGTGGGTGCGGCCGGCCATGGGCGTGTCGCGGTGTTTCCGGGCCAGATCGGCCAGGATGCCGCGCAACGCCAGAATGTCGGCTTCCACCAGATCCAGTGCGGCGCGGATCTGCAGCACGTTGGCCGTGTCCATGATGTCTTGCGTGGTGGCCCCCCAGTGGACGTAACGCCCGGCCTCACCCGACATGGCCACCAACTGGTGCACCAGCGGCAGGATGGGGTAGCCGACGATGTCCGTCTCTTCGCGCATGTGGTCGAAATCGATGCGCTCCAGGCGCGATTCACGGGCAATCACCTCGGCCGCATCGGCCGGGATCACGCCACAACGGGCCTCGGCCTTGGCCAAGGCCACCTCGACTTCGATGTAGCGCGCAACCAGCGCACGGTCGGAAAACACCGCGCGCATCGCGGGCGTGCCAAAGGCATCCCGAAAAAGAAGGGAGTCGACGACAGTGCTGGAACCCTGAAACGAGGGCATGGACGCGGCATTCATGGACGTTGCTCTTTCAATATGTTGACAAAAATCGAACATATCTGTATGTTCGAACAAATTAAGTCTAATATGTTCGAACATAAAAGAGGCAAGGGTTTTCCCTTGCTTCCAGAACAACCCATCAGAAAAGGAAAGCCCCATGGCCCAAGGCATACACACCGACTTGATGCTCGACCTGTCGCAGGGAATTTCCAGTGGGCGCTACCCCGTGGGCAGCTTGCTGCCCACGGAATTCGAGTTGTGCGAGCGCTATGGCGCCAGCCGCTATGCCGTACGGCAAGCCTTGCAGGCTCTGCAGGATCTGGGCTTGATTTCGCGCCGCAAGAACGTGGGCACCCGTGTGGAGGCCACCCAGCCTGCCGCCGGTTTCACCCAATCGATTGCCACCGTGGATGAACTGGCCCAGTTCGGCGCCACCCATGTCCGGCAGCTGCACGGCGTGGAAGAGATCGTGGCCGATCTGCCGCTGGCGGCCCTGCTGGGCTGCCCGGGGGGCAGCCGCTGGTTGCGGATCTCCAGCCTGCGGATGGACCAAGGCTCGCGCCACAAACCCATTTGCTGGACCGATGTCTATGTGGACCCCGCCTGCGCCGGTGTCGCAGAGTGGGTGGAGCAGTCGCCCGATGTGCTCATCAGCACCTTGATCGAGCAGCGCTTCGGCCACCGCATTGCCCGTGTGCGCCAGGATGTGCGCGCCATCCACCTGCCCGAGAAGACGGCCGAGTTGCTGCAGGCTGAACCCGGTATGCCGGCGCTGCAGTTGATCCGCCACTACATCGACGCCAGCGACAAGACCTTCGAGATCTCGGTCACCGTCCACCCCTCCGACCGCTTCACGTTCACCATGGAGATGGAGCGCAAGTGAAGACCGGCTGCCGCCCTGGGCGGCGGCCTTCAGTTCAGGTCAGTGCCAGCGTCCGCCCCGCCGGCACCGGCCCCAGCCTGAACAAGGCCAGTTGCTCGCGCAGCACGGTCACCTGCGCCGCCAGCGAATGCGTGGCGGCGCTGGCTTCTTCGACCAGGGCGGCGTTTTGCTGGGTGGTTTCGTCGAGCTGGTTGATGGCCCGGCCGATCTGGCCCACGCCGGCGCTTTGTTCGGCGCTGGCGGCGCTGATCTGGCTCACGATGTCGCTGACCTGGCGGATGGCGCTCACCACCTCGTCCATGGTCTGGCCGGCCTGATCGACCAGGGTGCTGCCCTGGGCCACCTGGCCCACGCTGGTGTGGATCAGGGTCTTGATCTGGCGCGCCGCCTCGGCGCTGCGGCCAGCCAGTTGGCGCACCTCGCTGGCCACCACGGCAAAGCCGCGGCCTTGCTCGCCCGCGCGGGCCGCCTCCACCGCTGCGTTCAGCGCCAGGATGTTGGTCTGGAAGGCGATGCTGTCGATCACGCCGATGATGTCGCCGATGCGGCGTGAGCTGTCGTTGATGTCTTTCATGGTGTGCACCACCTGGGCCACCACGCTGCCGCCCCGGCTGGCCACCTCGGAGGCGTTCTGGGCCAGTTGTTTGGCCTGGTGGGCGTTGTCGGCGTTGTGCTGCACGGTGGTGCTGAACTGATCCATGGTGGCCGCCGTTTGCTGCAGGGCGCTGGCCTGGGCCTCGGTGCGCTGCGACAGGTCGAGGTTGCCTTGGGCGATCTCGCGGGCCGCGTGATCGATGGTGGTGGTGGCCTCGCGCACCTGGGCCAGGCTGTGGCCCATCTGCAGTCGCAGGTGGTTCACGGCATGGGCCAGGCTGTGGGGGTCTGCGCCGCGGGGGGCGAGTTCGCTGGCCAGGTCACCTTCGGCCATGCTCAGGGCCTGGCGCGCCACCTGGGCGGGCTCACCGCCCACCGCGCGCTCGATGCTGCGTGCCAGCACGGCACTCAGGGCCGACATCAGCAGGCCCAGCACCAGCAGGGCGGCGCCCGACTGCAGCAAAGCGCGGTGAAAACCTTGCTCGATGTCATCCACATAGTCGCCCGCCACCAGGTCCCAGCCCCAGGGCTTGAAGCGCACCACCCAGGCGATCTTGGGGCTGGGCGCCTCGCTTTGCGGGCGCGGCCACCAGTAGTCCACATAGCCATGGCCTTCGGCCGAGGCCCCCGCGGCAGCGATGTTCACATACAGCGGCGTGCCCTTGGCGTCCTTGAAGGCAATCATGTTGCGCCCCTGCAGCTCGGGCTTGATGGGGTGCATGGCGATCACCGAGTCGGCGCCCACCACGGTCACATAGCCATCTTTGCCGTAGCGCTGGGCGGCCAGGCGGGCCAGGGCCTGCTGGCGCGCTTCGGCCTCGGTGAGCTTGCCTTCGTTGGCCTGGCGGGCCAGGTCGCGCACCAGGCTGAGCGACATGTCGGTGATGTCGGCCAGCGCGGCGCGCCGGGCTTCGAACTGCAGCTCGCGCGATTGCCAGGCATGGAACACGCTGAGGGCCAGCAGGCTGAGCCAGGCCAGCACCAGCGGCAGCCAGAGTTTTTGACGCAGGGACAAGGTGGGCATGGTGATCGGCTCCAGACGGGGTGGGTTGGGGGGAGAGGAGGCAGGCCCCCGCAAGCGCCCCCTGGGGCCGCATGCGGGGGATCAGCCCATCAGGCCACAGGGGCCAGCGCTTGGGTCTGGCGGGCCGCGCTGGGCTCGGCCGTGGGCGCGCCGTAGCCGCCGCCGCCCGGGGTGTCGATGACAAACACATCGCCCACCCCCATCTCGACCTGGCCGATGTGCTCCAGGGTCTCGGTGCGGCCGTCGGCACGCAGCACGCGGTTGCAGCCCGGTGCGCCGGCCTGGCCCCCGGCGGCACCGAAGGCACCCTGCAGGCGGTTGTTGCTCAGGATCGAGGCCGTCATGGGGCGCAGAAAGCGCACCCGCCGGCTGCCGCCATCGCCGCCCTGCCATTGCCCCTTGCCGCCCGAGCCGGCCCGGATGGCGTAGGTCTCCAGGCGCACGGGGTAGCGCAGCTCCAGGATCTCGGGGTCGGTCAGGCGCGAGTTGGTCATGTGGGTCTGCACCACGCTGGTCCCGGCAAAGCCGGGGCCGGCCCCCGAGCCGCCCGAGATGGTTTCGTAGTACTGGTGCTCGGCATCACCAAAGGTGAAGTTGTTCATGGTGCACTGGGCCGCGGCCATCACGCCCAGCGCGCCATACAGCGCATTGGTCACGCAGCTGGAGGTCTCGACGTTGCCGGCCACCACGGCGGCAGGCGCGCGCGGGTTCAGCATGCAGCCCTCGGGCACGATCACCTCGATGGGCTTGAGGCAGCCCGCATTCAGTGGAATCGCGTCGTCCACCAGGGTGCGGAACACATACAGCACCGCGGCCATGGTGATGGCCTTGGGGGCGTTGAAGTTGTTGCGCAGTTGGCGGCTGGTGCCGCTGAAGTCGACCACCGCGGCGCGGCGGACCGGGTCCACCCGTACCGCCACCTGGATCTGCGCGCCGTTGTCCAGCGGCAAGGTGTAGTGGCCGTCTTTCAGGGCGGTGATCACGCGGCGCACCGATTCTTCGGCGTTGTCCTGCACGTGCTGCATGTAGGCGGCCACGGTGGCGCGGCCGTAGCGGGCCACCATGGCCTTGAGTTCTTGCGTGCCCTTTTCATTGGCGGCGATCTGGGCGCGCAGATCGGCCAGGTTCTGGGCCGGGTTCCTGCTGGGGTAGGGGCCACTTTGCAGCAGGGCCAGCATCTCGGCCTCGCGCAGCACGCCGCGATCGACCAGCAGGAAGTTGTCGATCAGCACGCCTTCTTCTTCGATGCGACTCGAGAAGGGCGGCATCGAGCCGGGGGTGGTGCCGCCCACGTCGGCATGGTGCCCGCGCGAGGCCACGAAGAAGCTCGGTTTGGCGTCGCCCTCGTCCAGGTACACCGGGGTGACCACGGTGATGTCGGGCAGGTGGGTGCCGCCGTGGTAGGGATCGTTGAGCACGTACACATTGCCGGGCTGCATGGCGGGGTTGCGCTCCACCACGCTGCGGATCGACTCGCTCATCGAGCCCAGGTGCACCGGCATGTGGGGCGCGTTGGCGATCAGCTGACCGGCCGCATCGAACACCGCGCAGCTGAAGTCGAGCCGCTCCTTGATGTTGACCGAGTAGGCGGTGTTCTGCAGGCGCAGGCCCATCTGCTCGGCGATGTTCATGAACAGGTTGTTGAACACCTCGAGCATCACCGGGTCGACCTGGGTGCCGACGGCGTGCACGGTGCTGCGGGCCTGCACGCGCTGCAGCAGCAGGCAGCCATCGGCTCCCATCTGCGCCTGCCAGCCGGGCTCGACCACGGTGGTCGAGTTGCGCTCGGCGATCACCGCCGGGCCGTTCAGGGTGGCGCCGGCGGCCAGGGCCTCGCGCTGGTACAGGGCGGCGTCACGCCAGCCGGCCGGGGCATCGTCTTGCAGGCAGTACATGCGCACGCTGGAGACGGCGCTGGCCGCGTGCGCGACGGCGGGCTGGGCCTGGGCGTGACGGCTGGTGCTCACCCCGGGCAGGGTGCATTCCACGTTCACGGCCTCGATCACCAGCTCGCGATCGGGCATCAGAAAGGCAAAGCGCTGGCGGTAGGCCGTCTCGAAATGGTCGCGCAGCGCGGCCAGGGCCTCGGGGGCCGGTGCCGCCGGCTCGTAGGGGCAGGGCAGGGCGGTGTCGGTGCCGGCGTAGCGCAGCTGCAGTTGAAAGCGGGTCTGCAGGGCGCTGGCGCCCAGGCCCTGGCTGCTCAGCTCGCCCTCGGCCTGGGCCTGCAGCGCCGCCCCCTGCTGCGCGGCGGTGGCCAGGCCGGCGGCGTCCAGCGGCAACTCGATCGAGGTCTCGCGCAGGGCGATCTGATCGGCCAGGCCCATGCCATAGGCCGACAGCACCCCCGCGAAGGGGTGGGCCAGCACCCGGGTCATGCCCAGCGCATCGGCCACCAGGCAGGCGTGCTGGCCGCCGGCGCCGCCAAAGCACTGCAGCGTGTAGTGGGTGACGTCATAGCCCCGGGCCACCGAGATGCGCTTGACCGCGTTGGCCATGCTGCCCACGGCGATCTGCAGCGCGCCGGCCGCCACCTCTTCGGCGCGGGTGGGGCGGCCGCTGGCGGCCGCCATGGCCACGGCCATGGCTTCAAAGCGCTGCTGCACCACGCCCCGGTCCAGCGGCTGGTCGGCCGCCGGTCCGAACACCTGCGGGAACCACTGCGGCTGGATGCGGCCCAGCATCACATTGGCATCGGTGGTGGCCAGCGGGCCACCGCGGCGGTAGCTGGCCGGGCCGGGGTTGGCGCCGGCCGACTCGGGGCCCACGCGCAGGCGGGCACCGTCAAAGCTGATGATGGAGCCGCCGCCTGCGGCCACGGTGTGGATGCTCATCATGGGCGCGCGCATGCGCACGCCGGCCACCTCGGTGTCGAAGGTGCGTTCGAACTCGCCGGCGTAGTGGCTCACATCGGTCGAGGTGCCGCCCATGTCAAAGCCGATCACCTTGTCGTGGCCGGCGGCCACGGCGGTGCGCACCATGCCCACGATGCCGCCTGCCGGGCCCGACAGGATGGCGTCCTTGCCCTGGAAGCGCTGGGCCTCGGTGAGGCCACCCGAGCTTTGCATGAAGTACAGGGGCACGCCCGGCATCTGCTGCGCCACCTGCTCGACATAGCGGCGCAGGATGGGCGACAGGTAGGCATCGACCACGGTGGTGTCGCCGCGCGGCACGAACTTGATCAGCGGGCTGACGCGGTGCGACACCGAGATCTGGCTGAAGCCGATCTCGCGGGCCAGGGCCTCGGCCTGCAGCTCGTGCTGCGGGTAGCGGTAGCCGTGCATGAAGACGATGGCGCAGGCGCGCAGGCCCTCGTCAAAGGCGGCCTGCAGGGCCGGGCGCAGGGCGGCTGTGTCCAGCGGCAGCACCAGGCCGCCGTCGGCGTCCACGCGCTCCTGGGCCTCGACCACGCGCTCGTACAGCAGCTCGGGCAGTTCGATGTGGCGGGCGAACAGCTGGGGGCGGGCCTGGGTGGCGATGCGCAAGGCATCGCGAAAGCCCTGGGTGGTGACCAGCAGGGTGCGGTCGCCCTTGCGCTCGAGCAAGGCGTTGGTGGCCACGGTGGTGCCCATCTTGACGCAGGCCACGCGCTGCGGCGTGATGGCCTCGCCGGGCTGCAGGCCCAGCAGGCGGCGGATGCCTTCGACAGCCGCATCGCGGTATTGCTCAGGGTTTTCCGACAGCATCTTCAGGGTGTGGAATTCACCGGCCGGGTCGCGGCCCACCAGGTCGGTGAAGGTGCCGCCGCGGTCGATCCAGAACTCCCACAAGGCGTTGTCACTGGCGTTGTTGGGGGTTGTGTTTTCAAGGGGGAGGGTCGTGGAGGAAGACATGCTCTTGCTCGATCAAAAATGGCAGGGAAGGGTCAGCGAGCCGGTGCGGCGCTGGGGCTCAGTTCACGGCCCTGGGTTTCGGGCAGGGCCAGGGCGGCGACGATCACGAGGCCGTAGCAGATGGCCGAAATCCAGCCGATGGTCTGGCCCAGGGGCAGGGTGGCGCTGAGTTGGCCGATCAGGGCCGGGCAGATGGCGCCGATGGCGCGGCCGAAGTTGTAGCTGAAGCCCTGGCCCGAACCGCGCACGTCACCAGGGAACAGCTCCGACAGGAAGGCGCCCATGCCCGAGAAGATGCCCGACAGGAAGAAGCCCAGCGGGAAGCCCAGCACCAGCATCAGGCTGTCGGTGATGGGGATCTGGGTGTAGCTCAGCACCAGGGCGGCCCCCATGGCGGCAAACAGGATGAAGCAGCGGCGCCGGCCGATGGCGTCCGACAGCCAGGCGCTGGTCAGGTAGCCCACAAACGAGCCGGCAATCAAGACCAGCAGGTAGGTGCTGGTGCCCAGCACCGAGAGCTGACGCTCGGTCTTCAGGAAGGTGGGCAGCCAGGTGGTCACCGAGTAGTAGGCGCCCTGCATGCCGGTGGCCAGCAGGCTGGCCAGCACCGTGGTGCGCAGCAGGCTGGGGTGGAAGATGCGCAGGAAGTTGCTGCGCTGGCCGCTGGCACGAAGTCGGGCCTGCTCGGCCAGGTACACCTCGGGCTCGCCCAGGTTGCGGCGGATGTACAGGATCAGCACGGCCGGCGCGATGCCGATCCAGAACAGCACCTTCCAGGCCTGCTCGGGCGGCAGCACCGCGTACATGCCCCAGAAGGCGAGGGCCGAGGCGGCCCAGCCCACGGCCCAGCTGCTTTGCACCAGGCCGGCGGCCTTGCCACGGTGGCGCGCCGAGATGGTCTCGGCGATCAGCACCGAGCCCACGGCCCACTCGCCACCCATGCCGAAGCCTTGCATGGCGCGGGTGAAGAACAGCTGGCCGAAGGAGTTGGTGAAGCCGCTCAGGAAGGTGAAGAGCGCAAACCACAGCACCGTCCACTGCAGCACGCGCACCCGGCCATAGCGGTCGGCCAGCACGCCGGCCGCCCAGCCGCCGACTGCCGAGGTCAGCAGCGCGCCGGTGGCGATGTAGCCGGCCTCGGCCTTGCTCATGTTCCAGGCCGCCAGCAGGGTGGGGATCAGGAAGGTGTAGATCATGTAGTCAAAGCCGTCCACGCCATAGCCGGCGAAGGTGGCGGTGAGCGTGCGGCGCTCAGAAGGGGTTGTTTGTTGTAGCCACATGGGGAGGTTCTGGTTGAGGGTTGAGGAAGGGGCGAAGAAAAACCGGCTTGTGCTGATCCCGGCCCCCACGCACGGGGCGTTGGGGCCTGAAGGTTTTGGAAAGGGGGCGGGCAGCAGGCCCGCGGCGCTCAGTGCGCTTGCCGCAGCTCGCGGTTGAGCCGGTCGGTGACCAGCATGTGGCCCGGCGCATGCGTGATGCAGAACGCGGGGCGGGCGGCTGCGATGGCGGCCTGAGGCGTCACGCCACAGGCCCAGAACACGGGCAGCTCGTTGTCGTGCACGGCCACGGCGTCGCCGTAGTCGGGGCGGCTCAGGTCGGCGATGCCGATCAGGGCGGGGTCACCGATGTGGATCGGGGCACCGTGAACCTGCGGTGTGCGGGCGGTGATCTGCACGGCGCGGATCGCGTCGGCCGCCTTCAGCGGGCGCATCGACACCACGGTGGGGCCACGGAACACGCCGGCCGATTGGGTGGGGATGTTGCTGCGGTACATGGCCACGTTCAGGCCCTGCTCGACATGGCGCAGCGCGATGCCGGCTTCGAGCAGGGCGTGCTCGAAGGAGAAGGAGCAGCCGAGGGCAAAGGTCACCAGGTCGTCGCGCCACCAGTCGCGCAGGTCGGTGGTCTCGGCCACGCGTTCGCCGTGGCGCCACACGTGGTAGCGCGGCACATCGGTGCGCACATCCAGGTCCAGCCCCAGGCCCGGCAGGGCGGGCGAGCCGGGCTCGGACACGGCCAGCAGCGGGCAGGGCGTGGGGTTGAGCTCGCAAAAGCGCTTGAAGTCTTCGGCCAGATCCTGCGGCAGGATGGCCAGGTTGACCTGCACGTGTTCGCGGGCCAGGCCGCTGGTGTGCCCTTGCAGCCGGCCCGAGCGGGCGGCCAGCCGCACTTCGAGAGCACTGGCGTCAGGGCCGGGCAGGCCTTGGGGCGACGCAGTGGAGGGGGCGCTGGCGGGGGTGCTGGATGGGGTGCTGGATGGGGTGCTGGATGGGGTGGCGGTGCTCGGGCGGTTCATGGTGCGTGTCTTCAAGAGCCATCACGCATCGGGCGTGATCGTTGGCGATGGGGCGGATTGTGGAAGCCGCCGCGCCTTGAATCCAACGCGAAATTTGCTGTGTTTGTCATCGAAAAAATCGATGAAGCCGCGAGAATTCTCTATATTGCGAAATCCGTGCCAAGGCCATCAGGACTTACCCGAGGGTGTGGTGGCACCAGCGGGGTGCAAGACGGGGGCGGTCAGGCACTGGCTGCGGGGCTGGTGCGGCTTCGACGAACCGGCTTGGTGCGCCCCACGTAGGCCTGGGCCGATTCGAGCACCGATTCGGCCACCCCCGAGCCCGGGTCGGCGCGGTAGCTCGCGTGGATGGGCAGGGGTGCCAGCGTCACGTCCGAGCGCAGGATGCGCAGCAACAGGCGGCTGGACAGGTGCCTCGTGGCCGCGCGGGGCAGGGTGGCAATGCCAAAACCCCCTTCCACCAGCTGCACCATCGCCGAAATCGATGAGATGGCATGGATGCGTGGCGCCGGCAGCCCGGCTTCCTGAAAGCGTTGCAGCAGGCTCTGGTGTGGCTGCGAGCCGCGCTGAAAGGTGATCAGGTCGTGCTGGGCCAGGTCGGCCAGGGCGTAGCGGGCCTGGGCGTGCAGCGCCTTGTGCCCCACAAAGACCATCTCCATGGCCGGCATCAGCCGGGTGTGCACCTCGCTGTCGCTGCCCGCGATCGAGGTGAACACCAGGTCTTGCGCGCCGCGCCGGATCTGGTCCACCAGCACGGGCGAGGTCTCCACCGTCAGCTCCAGCTCGAAGTCGGGGTGCTGCTGCCGCATCTCCTGCAACCAGCCGGGCAGCCAGCTGTGCACCACCGATTCGATGGCCCCGATGCGCAGCGCCATCGGCCCGCCACTGCCCGAGCCCAGCTCCTGCTTGACCTGGCGCTGCAGCTCCAGCAGGCGTTGGGCATGCAGCTGAAAACGCTGGCCGGCCACGGTGAGGCGGAACTGCTTCTCGCGCCGGTCCAGCAGCACCACGCCCAGCTCTTCTTCGAGCGAGGCGATGCGGTTGGACATGGCCGATTGCGTGATGTGCAGCTTCTCGGCCGCGCGCGTGATGCTCTTGAGCGAGGCGGCCCAGTGAAAGGCCTCGACGAATCGCAGGTTCATGGGCGCTGATTGTCCACGCCGAGGTCGGCACTTGACGGTTCGTCCTCGAATCTGTTTAGAATTCAATAATTCAACGAAAGTAGAAATATGGAATCAAGCTCCGTCGTCAAAGCGCTGGCCGCGCTCGCGCAGGCCTCACGCCTGGAGATCTTCCGGGCCCTGGTGGTGGCGGGCGAGGCCGGCCTCACCCCGGGCGCGGTGGCCGAGGCCCTGGGCCTGGCGCCCAACACGCTGTCGTTCCACCTCAAGGAGCTGGTGCATGCCGAGCTGGTCAGCCAGGAGCGCGCCGGGCGCAACCTGATCTACCGTGCCCGCTTCGAGCGCATGAACGCCGTGCTGGCCTACCTGACCGACAACTGCTGCCAGGGCCAGCCCTGTGCCGCCTCGCCTACCTCAACCGCTTGCCCTTGCTGAAAGAGAGAGTCCGCCATGAAACGCTTCCATGTCCATCTGCATGTCGATGACCTGCAGGCCAGTGTCCGCTTCTATCAGCAGCTTTTCGCGGCCGAGCCGGCCCGTGTGGAAAGCGACTACGCCAAGTGGATGCTGACGGATCCGCCGCTCAACTTTGCGATCTCCACCCGCGGCAGTCAGCCCGGCCTGGACCATTTCGGCTTCCAGACCGACAGCGCGGAGGAGCTTGATGCGCTCAAGCAGCGTGCCACCGGGGCCGACATGGCCCTGCTCGATGAGGGCAAGACCACCTGCTGCTATGCGCGCAGCGAAAAGCACTGGGTGACCGATCCGCAGGGCATTGCCTGGGAGCACTTTCACACGCTGGAAAACATCCCCGTGTTCAATGAGGCCCCAGCCCCGGCCCAGACGGCGGCCTGTTGTGCGCCGGCGCCGGCGGCGAGCGCCTGCTGTGCGCCGCGGGCCACGCCCGGCGGTGCACCCACCCCATCCCCGAAATCCTGCTGCTGATGCCTGACGCCATGACCCTTGCCAGCCCCTCCCATCCGCTTGCTGCGCCCACGGCAGCGCTGAACGTTCTGTTCCTCTGCACCCACAACTCGGCCCGCAGCATCCTGGCCGAGGCCCTGCTCAATGACATGGGCGCCGGTCGCTTCAAGGCCTACTCGGCCGGCAGCAGCCCGCGCCCCGGGCAGATGCCCAACCCGCTGGGTTTGCAGGTGCTGAGCCGCGCCGGCCTCTCGACCGAGGGCCTGCGCAGCAAAAGCTGGGACGAGTTCGCCGGCCCCGATGCGCCGCACATGGACCTGATCATCACGGTGTGCGATGACGCTGCGGGCGAGGTCTGCCCGGTCTGGCCAGGCCACCCGGCCACGGCCCACTGGGGCTATGCCGACCCTTCGGCCGGTGACGGTGACGAGACCCACAAGCTGGAGGCCTTCCGCCAGACCCTGCACCTGCTGCAGCAGCGCCTGCAGTTGCTGTGCAACCTGCCCCCCGAGAAACTCGCCCACGCCGTGCTGCAGGGCAGCGCCCGGCAACTGGCCCAGGCTGGATGTGGAGCCGCTGCATGACTGCACTTTCTGACACCCCGACCCCAGCGCCCATGAGCGTGTTTGAGCGCTACCTCACGCTGTGGGTCTTTCTGTGCATCGTGGCCGGCATCGCGCTGGGCCAGGTGTTCCCCGGTCTGTTCCAGGCCATCGGCCGCATGGAGGTGGCCCAGGTCAACCTGCCGGTGGGGCTGCTGATCTGGGTCATGGTGATCCCCATGCTGGTGAAGGTCGACTTCTCGGCGCTGGGTGAAGTGCGCCAGCACGTGCGCGGCATCGGCGTGACCCTGTTCGTGAACTGGCTGGTCAAGCCGTTCTCGATGGCGTTTCTGGGCTGGCTGTTCATCCGCCACTGGTTTGCCCCGCTGTTGCCGGCCGATCAGCTCGACAGCTACATCGCCGGCCTGATCCTGCTGGCGGCCGCGCCCTGCACCGCCATGGTGTTCGTCTGGAGCCGCCTCACCCATGGCGACCCGCTGTTCACGCTGTCGCAGGTGGCGCTCAACGACAGCATCATGGTGGTGGCGTTCGCACCCCTGGTGGGCTTCTTGCTGGGCATCTCGGCCATCACCGTGCCCTGGGCCACCCTGCTGGCCTCGGTGCTGCTGTACATCGTGATCCCGGTCATCCTGTCGCAATGGCTGCGCAAATCCCTGCTGGCGCGGGGGCCCCAGGCCCTGGAGGCCGCGCTGGCGCGCATCGGCCCGTGGTCGATGGCCGCCTTGCTGGCCACGCTGGTGCTGCTGTTCGCCTTTCAGGGCGAGGCCCTGCTGAAGCAGCCGCTGGTGATCGCCCTGCTGGCGGTGCCCATCCTGATCCAGGTGTTCTTCAACTCGGCGCTGGCCTACTGGCTCAACCGCGTGCTGGGCGAAAAGCACAACGTGGCCTGCCCCTCGGCCCTGATCGGTGCCAGCAACTTCTTCGAGCTGGCAGTGGCGGCCGCCATCAGCCTGTTCGGCTTTCAATCGGGTGCCGCGCTGGCCACCGTGGTGGGCGTGCTGATCGAGGTGCCCGTGATGCTGCTGGTGGTTCACCTGGTCAAGCGCAGCAAGCCCTGGTATGAGCGCTGCTGACAGGCCTTCTGCCCTTTGCCACTCGATTTTGGCCACCAGACTTTGGAACAATGCAAACCATGAGCAACATCACCATCTACCACAACCCTTCGTGCGGCACCTCGCGCAACACCCTGGCCATGATCCGCAACAGCGGCGTCGAGCCCGAGGTCATCCTGTACCTCAAGACCCCGCCCGATCGCGCGCAGCTGCTGGCCCTGATCGCCGCCACCGGCCAGCCGGTGATCGAGCTGGTGCGCACCAAGGAGGCCGTGTTCAAGGAGTTGGGCCTGGATGCCCCTGGCACCAGCGACGCCCAGTTGGTGGACGCCATGCTGGCCCACCCCATCCTGATCAACCGCCCCATCGTGGTCAGCCCCTTGGGCACGCGCCTGTGCCGCCCCTCCGAGCAGGTGCTGGACCTGCTGCCCCAGCCGCAGCAGGCCGCCTTCACCAAGGAAGACGGCCAGGCCGTGGTCGACGCGCAGGGCCGCAGGGTCTGAGGCTGGTGATGCCTTTGGGCCTGTGGCCGTAGATCAGAAATCCACCTTCAACGAGGCCTTCAGCGTGCGCGGTGCACCGGCGGCAAGGCGGGTACCGCCAGCGGCCCAGTACTGCTTGTCGGCCGCGTTGTCGATGTTGATCTGCCAGGTGCTGCGCTGGCCCAGGCTGCGGTCCACGTAGCGGGCGCCCAGGCTGAACAGGGTCACGCCGGGCAGCCAGGCCTGGTTCAGGTCGTTCACCGGCCGCCGCCCGGTGGTGTAGGCGCCCGCGTTGACCGACAGGCCGGGCAGGGCGGGCACTTCATACGACACGAAGTTGCTCAGGGTCTGGCGCGAGGCGTTCTCGGGCAGCTTGCCCTCGTAGGCACTGCTCACGTGGCGAAAGCGCGGGTCAAGCCACTGGGCCGAGCCCTGCCAGGACCACTGGCGCGTGAGCGGCCCCTGGGCGGCCAGTTCCAGGCCTTGGTAACGCTGCTGGCCGTCGGCCACATACACGTTGCTGCTGTTGGTGTAGTAACCCGGGCGGCGGATGTCGAACACCGCAGCCGACAGCAGCAGGCCGGCCGGCCGTTGCCAGCGCACACCCAGCTCCTGTTGGCGGCTCACGCCCGGCGCCAGGCGCACGTTCTGGTTCACCGTGCCGGTGGGGCCGGCCTCGCCTTCCTCCAGACCTTGTGCGTAGCTGGCGTAGGCCGATACCTGGGGGCTGAGCTGGTGGATCAGCGCGGCCATCGGGGTGGTCTTGGCCACGTCGTACAGGGCGGTGCCTTGCTCGCTGCGGTAGCGGGTGTGGCGCAGGCCCGCGATCAGCTGCCAGCCCGGGCGCAGCTCGATGCGGTCGACCGCATACAGGCCGGTGTCACTGGTCTTGAGCCCGGCCGTGGTGGGGCTGGTGGGCAGGGCGCCCCAGACCACGCTGGTGAGCGGTACCGGGCTGTACAGGTTTTGCGCGGCCACGCTGTAGCTGCGTTGGTAGACCGGGTCCTGGGTCTTGTCGGTGCGGCTCAGGCCCAGGGTCAACTCATGGCGCAGGCCCAGGGCCTGCACGCTGCCGAACAGCTCGGCGCGCAGCAGGTCCGAGCCCACGGCCAGATGCTGGCTGTTGCCGGTGATGCGCCCGGCGCCGGTGGCGATGGAGGCCTGGTCGTTGAAGCGGAAGATGGCCAGGTTGCGGTCGCGCAGGGTTTGGGAGTGGCCGGCCTCCAGCGTCAGAGCCCATTGATCGCTGAGCGCGTAGTCGGCCCGCACCTGGGCCAGGCTCGACTCGGTGTCGAATGCGGTGTTGGCGGGGGCCACCAGCTTGCGCGCGTCCACCGGGTGCGGCAGGGTGATCGTGCCGTTCACGGCCGTGGGCAGGTTGATGCCGATCTGTTCGTTGGTCTGACGCTTGTCGTAGGACAGGTCGGCCTGCAGTTTCAGGCGGCTGTTGACGCGCCAGTCCAGGGCCGCCGAGGCAAACCGGCGCTGCCCTTTGCCCGTGCCTTCCAGGTAGGAGCCCAGCGAGCCGCCGGCCGCGTTCAGGCGCAGGCCGAACTCCTGCTCGCTGCCGAAGCGGCGCGCCATCTCGGCGCTGGCGATGGCCTGGCCCTGGTTGTCCAGCGTCATGCCGACCGAGTTCACGGGCTGGGCGCCCGCACGCTTGGTGACGAAGTTGACCACGCCGGCCGGCGAGGTGAAGCCGTAATACAGGGCCGACGCACCCTTGAGCACCTCGACGCGCTCCTTGTCCTCCATGGGGATCTGGGCAAAGTTCATGATCGGCATCGAGCCGTTGAGGCGGTAGTTGGTGCGGTTCTCCACCGGCATGCCGCGGATCACCAACTGGTCCCAGGTCTCGCCGCCGTTTTGCTGGCGTGTCACCCCGGCGGTGTTGCGCAGGGCGTCGTACAGGCCGCTTGCGCCTTGCAGTTCCAGCACCTCGCGGGTGACCACGTTGACGGTGGAGGGCACTTCCATCACCGAGGCACCGCGGAAGGTGCCGGCCTCGACCGTCTCGGGCACAAACCCTGAGGCACGGGCCTGTTGGACGGTCACGGTCTTCAGTGCCGCTTCTTCAGTGCCTTCCCGTGGGGTGGCGGTGGTCTGCGCCTGGGCCACCGGCAGGGCCAGGCCGGTGAACAGCAAAATGGACAGGGCTGGGTGGCGATGGGGGCGAAACAGGATGGGCATGGGGCAGGCCGGCAGGGCCGATGGTGATATCAAAGCCTGAATTGTATGAGAATGATTCGTATTTGAATCTGACGTCAAAAACTGCAAGCAGAGCCGCTCGAACCAGGGCGGGCCTGCGCCATACTCCCGGCTCCCCCTGCGGGAGGGGGTTTTGGTGACAAGGAACAGGTGTGCAATCAGCAAGCGAGCAGTGGTTTGACGAGGCGTATTACCAACGCTTTTACTTTGACAAGAAGACCCGCGTGGTGGATGCCGGGCATGCCGAGCGCCTGGGCGCCTTTGTCTGCCACTACCTGCAGTACCTGCGTGTGCCGGTGCAGCGGGTGCTCGATGTGGGTTGCGGCATCGGCCTGTGGCGCGAGGCCATCACGCGCCACTTTCCGGGTGCCAGCTACCAGGGCGTGGAGTACAGCGACTACCTGTGCGAGCGTTACGGTTGGCAAAAGGGCTCGGTGGTGGATTACGCCAGCGCCCAGCCCTTCGATCTGGTGATCTGTCAGGGCGTGCTGCCCTACCTGAGCCCCAGCGACCTGGCCCTGGCCCTGCGCAACCTGGCCCGCCTGTGCAAGGGGGCGCTGTATGTCGAGGCCGTGGCCCGCGAAGACTACGAGCGCGACATCATCGACGAAGACCTGACCGATTCCCGCTTGTTCCGCCACCGTGCCGCGCTGTACCGGCGTGGCCTGTCAGAAGGCTTTGTTGAACTGGGCGGAGGCGTCTGGCTGAGCCGCCAGGCCGATCTGCCTTTGTTTGAGCTGGAGTGCTTGGGGGGGCGCTGAAGTCCGTTCGCCCCAGCATCGTCAGGCGGTCAGTTTCCGTGGCCGCCACCCAGGGGCTTTGCCCGCGGTGCACTGCTGTCGCACCCGGCGGGCGTGGAGGTGGGCCACCGCAGGGCAGATACTGCTGCTGAGTAGGCCCCCAAAACCAAGGGGCGCGCAAAGCAGCGCCAGGCTGCGGACGACCTGGGTGGTAGGTGCGTCGATCGGGCGGGACCGCTACTTGCGACTAGCTGGCATCGACCACGAACATTCGTGCCTGCTGCGCCTGCTGGCGTTCCAATTTGATGGGTGCGTAGCGCTCGGAGGTATAGAAATCCAGGGCCGCGCTCAGCGTCGGAAATTCGAACACTCCGGCGAGTGGAAGCGGTGAATCGTCACCCTCCAGTACCTTGGCGACGGGGCCGAAGTGAAGGATGCGGCCGCCGGCCTCTTCCAGCGCAGCACGGAAGCGTGGCGCCAGCTCGGCCTGCATGGCAGGGTTTTTCACGCGAAGGTTGACATGGACATAGGCAGGCATGGGTTTCTCCTCAAAGGTGGCCTGGTTGTTGATCTCGATGCAGGCCTGTCTTGGCCGATGGCCTTGACAGACCAGCGAAGTGCATGGTTTGCCGGGTCACGATCTGTCATAGGGCGCTCAAGACTGTGGCAATGCCCTGCCCGCCGCCGATGCACTGGGTTGCCAGTGCATACCGGCCGCCAACGCGCTTGAGCAGGGCTGCGGCCTTGCCGGTGATGCGTGCGCCTGTGGCGCCCAGTGGATGGCCCAGGGCCAGTGCACCGCCATCGATGTTCACGGTGGCCGGATCCAGGCCCAGATCCCGGATGCAGGCCAGCGCCTGGGCGCTGAAGGCCTCGTTGATCTCCACGACGTTCAGGTCTTGGCTCGTCAGGCCAGCGCGGCTCAGGGCGCGTTGGGTGGCCGGAATCGGGCCGATTCCCATCACGCTGGGGTCCACACCGTAAGTGGCATAGGTTTCGATTCGCGCCAGGGCGTTCAAGCCGTGGCGGGCTGCAAAGTCTTCATGCACCACCAGCACGGCAGCCGCTCCATCCGTCAAGGGCGACGAAGTGCCGGCAGTGACAACACCATCGGGTCGAAAAGCGGGCTTCAATGCTGCCAGTGCTTGCAAGCTGGTTCCCGGGCGAATGCACCCATCGCTGTCGACAAGCAAGCCTTCGGGGGTCTTGGTGGGAATGATTTCCTCTGCCAACAAGCCCGCCTTTTGCGCGGCAGTGGCCTTCTGGTGGGACTGAAACGCCAATCCGTCCTGCTCAGCACGCGAAATGCCCCATTGCGCGGCAACGTTCTCAGCGGTTTGCCCCATGGACATGTAGGCCGCTGGATAGCGGGCCATCAGTTCAGGGTTCGGGTCGAAATGCAGACCACCCTGCGGCACCTGGGTCATCGACTCCACACCAACGCAGAGGTAGGCATCGCCGATGCCCGCCTCGATTTGCGCTGCGGCCATGTGAACCGCCGACATGGACGATCCACAGAACCGGTTCAGCGTCATGCCACCCACCTTTTGTGGCAGCCCGGCGAGAAAGCTGGCGATGCGGGCGATGTTGTTGCCTTGCGCGCCTTCAGGGTAGGCGCAGCCCACGATGACGTCTTCCAGCAGATCCGGATCGAAGGCTGCTTTGGCCAGCACGCCCACCATGGCCTGGGCGGCCAGCGATTCAGGCCGCGTGCTGGCCAGGGCGCCTTTCTTGGCAAAGTGAAACGGCGTACGGGCGTAGGCGGCGATCAAGGCTTTCATGGCTTCTCCTGTAAACTACCTAACGAACGGTAGGCTAAAAGGGCAAAAAAAGGGCCATGCCGACCGACATGGCCTCTCCATCAGCGAAACGATTGCAGTTGGGCTCGAAGGGGGGCCAGTGCCAGGTCGAAAACATTCACATCGCCGTGGATCCGTGCATTGATCAAGGCCCCCTGGCAGATCGTGTTCACCTGGGCCGCCCATTGCGTGGCAGACAAAGTGGCCAAGGCGGTGGAGGCGAGCTGGGGCTGTGTCGACAGCCTGGTGAAGACCTGGGTCAGCCAGTCCGTCTGCGCCTTGTGGAAGCCGCGCACTGCTGCTTGCAAATCGGGCTCGATGCAATCCCATTCACCCCCGAAAGCACCCACCACGCAAACCTTGTCACCCGCACCGATCAGGTCACGGAACATCCGGATGTAGGACAGCACCTGTTCAACTGGGCTCAATTGGGTCACTCCTTCAACCCATTTGGCAAAGTGTGCCTGGCTGGTGTTCACCAGTGCCAGGCCCAAGGCCTCTTTGGAGTCGAAGTGATGGTACAGACTGGGCTTGCGGATACCCACGCGATCCGCCAGGTCCTGAAAGCTCAGGCCCAGGTACGAGCGCGTCATCAGCAACTCGCGTGCCACGCGCAAGATCAGTTTGCGTGTGTCGGTTTGGGTATGTCTGGAGATGGTGGTCTGCATGGCTGCCTACTATAAGGTAGGTTGATAACCATGGTAAGCATGGGGGTTCGTTTCACGGGCCCCCGCAAGGCAAGTGCCGGGGCCCGCCGCGGCGCCCGCAGGGCGAACCCCTGCCCATGCAGGCGCCGCCCAGGCCTCACTTCACCTGGCTGCTGTAGTTCACCGGCTCCCACACAAAGCCCTTGCCCATGGCGCGCAGGCGGCCCACGCCGGGGAAGGGGAAGTGCGCCACCGCCACCAGGCTGCCGCTCTGGGCCAGGCTCTTGAACAGGCGGGCGCGTGCGGCACGGGCCTGGGGCTCGTCGCTGTCGAAGCCGATGGTCACCTCGGGTGATTCGAGCTGCACCGAGGCCACGTGGATCAGGTCGCCCAGCAGCACCAGTTGCTGGCCCTCGCTCTGCAGCACATACACGTTGTGGCCGGGGGTGTGGCCGTGGGCGGCCTGGCTGCGCAGACCGGGCACGATCTCGCCGTCGGCCTGGAAGGTCTTGAGCTTGCCGGCTTCGGCGTAGGGGTTGAGCGAGGCCATGGCACCCTGGAAGAAGCCTTTTTGCGCATCGGGTGCGGCGGCCAGGCTGGCGGGCGAGAGCCAGAAGTCCTTGTCGGCCTGGTCGGCGTGCACGGTGGCGTTGGGGAACACCACCTGGCCCTCTGCCACCAGCCCGCCCACGTGGTCGGGGTGCATGTGGGTGATGACGATGTCGTCCACCTGCTCGGGCTGGTAGCCCGCGGCCTTGATCTGGGCCGACAGGCGCCCCAGCGTGGGGCCGAACAGCGCGCCCGCGCCCGCATCGACCAGCACCAGGCGGCTGCCGGTGTTGATCAGGAAGCCGTTGACCGAGGTCTCCAGCGGGGCCTGCAGGTAGTGCTTTTTCAGGCCTTCGGCCACGCGGCCCTTGGGGGCATGCAGCAGCTGGTCCACCGGCAGGTTCACCGTGCCGTCGCTGAGCGCGGTCACTTCAAAGCCGCCCACCATCAGCCGGTACCAGCCCGGGGCCTGGGTCTTCTGCATGGGGGCTGCGGCCTGGGCCACGCCGGCCGTGCCGGCCAGGCTGCCCAGGGCGAGTGCCAAGGCCAGGCCAAGGCGGGTGGCCTGGGTGTGAACAACGGAGCTGCGTTTTGTCTTCATGAAAGGTCCTTGTCGCGGCTCTGGGCCGCCGGGGTTGCAGGGAGGGATCGCTGACAAATGCTATTGTTGGTTTTTGCAAAAAACAGAACAATATGAAGATATGCAAAGTATCTTTGCGATGTTTGCAAAGTCACTGCGTGCATTCCCGCATGCGGCCTTGCGTTTCGCCACCTGACCCGGGCTTGTGCCCATCCGCTCCATGATCGATTCCCTCAAGACCTTTCTCGCCGTGGCCGCCAGTGGCAACTTCTCGGAGGTGGCGCGCCAGCAGGACGTGGCGGTGTCCTCGGTCACCCGCAAGGTGGATGCCCTGGAGGCCGAGCTGGGCACGCCGCTGTTCCATCGCAGCTCGCGCCGCATCCACCTGACAGACGCGGGTGAGCAGTTTGTGCCGCGCGCCCGCACCATCCTCAGCGAGATCGCCGCCGCCCGCGACGCGCTGCACCAGCAGGACGACCTGCCCCGCGGGCCGCTGACAGTGGCGGCCCCCACCGTGTTCGGGCGCCGACACGTGGTGCCGGCGGTGGCCAGCTTCATGCACCAGTACCCCGGCGTGGAGGTGGATCTGCACCTCAGCGACCAGGTGATCGACCTGGCAGAGCAGGGTGTGGATGTGGCCATCCGCATCGGCGTGTTGCCCGACAGCGATCTGCAGGCCACGCTGCTGGCGCCGGTGCGCCTGGTCACCTGCGCCAGCCCGGCCTACCTGGCGCGGGCCGGGCGGCCGGCATCGCCCATGGACCTGCTGCAGCACGAATGCATCAGCGTGGCCACGCCGCCTGCGCCGTCCTTCATCTGGCGCTACGCGGGCGTCAACCGCAACCAGCCGCTGGCGGTGCGCGGGCGCTTTCGCACCGACGACAAGGACGGGATGCTGCAAGCCGCCCTGGGCGGCCTGGGCGTGCTGCACATCGCCACCTGGGTCGTCAGCGACCACCTGCGCGACGGCAGCCTGGTGGCGCTGTTCCCACACGAGCTGACGGCGCCCCCGGCCGACGGCCTGCCCGGCATCCACGCCGTGCGCGCCCCTGGCCGGGGCCGTTCGCAGCGGGCGCGTCTGTTCATGGCCCACCTGCGGGCTGCCATCGGTGAGCCAGCCTGGTGGGATCAGGTGCCGGCGCAGGTGGCCGATGAGGCTGGGCAGGGGCTTGCCGTCCCCGCCTGAGCAGCCAGGTCGCTCAAGCCCCCTCAGTCGCCCATGGTCGCTGCAGGGAACAGCGGCAGGCTGCGCACGCGCTGGCGGGTCAGCGCGTACAGCGCGTTGGCCAGCGCCGGGGCCAAGGTGGGCACGCCGAGTTCGCCCACGCCCCCCATGGCCTTGCTGCGGTCGGTGCTGGCCGGGCGCGGGATGATCTGCACATCCACGCGGGGCATCTGCTTGGGGCGGATCACCGGGTTGGTGTTGAAGTTTCGGCGTTGGGCAGCGCCGTTCACAAAGGTCTGTTGGCCATACAAGGTGGCGTTCAGGCCATGCACCACGCCGCCGGTGATCTGGGCCTCGATGTTGCCGGGGTTGACCGGCAGATAGCAGTCGATCACCACGCTCACGCGCCGGATGCTGAACGAGGCTGTGCTGCTGCCGCTGACTTCGACCACCATGGCCACGATGCTGTTGAAGGCCGTGCCGATGGCGATGCCCCGGGCGGTGCCGGCCGCTGTGGCGGCGCTCCAGTTGCCCAGGGTGGCCGCGGCATCCAGCACCGCCAGCCAGCGCGCATCGGTGATGCGGTTGCGGCGGAACTGGTAGGGGTCCAGCTTGCAGGCCCAGGCCAGCTCGTCGATCATCGATTCGACGGCAAAGGTGTTGATCGAGGCCCCCACCGAGCGCCAGTAGCCCACCGGGATGGGGGCGGTGTGGCTGACCCATTCCACGCGCCGCGCACCCATCACGTAGGGCAGGGCGTTCGAGCCCTCGTAGCCCTGGCTGTCGCCGGTGGCGGGCAGGGTGCGACCGCGTTGGCCGCTGATCGACGGCGACACATTGCGGTAGGTCCAGCCCACGATCTGGCCCGTGGCATCCGCCCGGGCGCGGGCCCGCACCAGGCCCATGGGGCGGTACTGGTCGTGGCTGAAGTCTTCCTCGCGCGGCCACACCAGCATCACCGGGCGCTGCACCACCATGGCCACCTGCACGGCCTGGGCGATGAAATCGATCTCGGCCTTGCGGCCCAGGCCACCGCCCAGCAGGGTGGTGTGGAAGGTGATCTTGTCGGCCGTCAACCCGGTCAGCTGCACCACCAGTGCCAGGGCCGAATTGGCCACCTGGGTGGGCGCATAGACCGTGCAGCTGACGCCCGCCACGTAGTCCACCGTGCAGTTCAGCACCTCCATGCAGCCGTGGGGCACATAGGGCAGTTGGTAGCTCACATCCAGCAGCTGGCTGCCGGGGGTGGCCTGGGTGAGCGCGGTGTCGGCGTCGCCTGCGCTTTCCACGGTGTACAGCGTGCCCGGCGGGTTGCTGGCACCGGCCACATAGGCGGGCGCCGACTGGGCCAGCGCACGGGCGTCGGCAAAGAACTGGGTGGTGTTCATGGCCGCAGCGTTGCTCGGCAGGGTCCACTTCAGGTTCAGGCTGCGGGCTGACTGCATGGCATCCCAGGTGGTGGGGCCCACCACGGCCACGGCATTCACATTGCCCGCCACATCCAAGCCGCGCCCGGTGCCCGTGCTCACCCGCACCGGCACCACGGCGAGTGCGCCCGATGGGGTGGCAGGCAGCGACAACAGCGTACCGCCAAAAGTGGGGCAGTGGCGGATCACCGCATAGACCATCTTGGGCAGTCGCACGTCAATGCCGTACTGCGCGCTGCCGTCCACCTTGCTCGGGATGTCCTGCCGCGGCAGGCTCTGGCCGATCACCTTGAGCTGGGTGTCGGGCACCAGCGGGGCGCTGGTGGGCGGGGGCAGCAGTGCAGCAGCGCCGGCCACGTCGCCATAGCTGAACTGTTTGCCGCTGGTGTGCGTGATCACGCCATTGCTGACCGTGTAGTTGGCGCGGGCGGTATCGCCCTGCACATTCATGGCCGCCTGCACCAGGGTTTCGCGCGCGATGGCCGCGGCGTCGCGCAGCTTCCAGTAGTTGTTGCGGGTGGAGCTGGAGCCGGCGGTCACGATGGCCGAGCCGATGGGCGCCGGTGACACGTTGTAGACCGGCCCGCCCTGGCGCAGCTGGATGCGGCTGTAGTCCACCATCAGGTCTTCGGCCATCACCTGGCCCAGCGTGCTGAAGGTGCCCTGGCCCATTTCGGTCACGCCAATCGACAGCGAGATGCTGTTGTCACTGCCGATGTTGAGCCAGCTGTTGACGGTCTGGGTCGTGACGCTGGCGCCCTGGGCGTCGGTGGCACGGCTGCCGAATTGCAGCGCCACGCCGATCGACAGGCCCGTGCTGCCAATGAACTGGCGGCGGTTCATCTTGTTGACTGCGGTGTCCATGGTGCTTCTCCGATCAAAGGGTGCTGACCGCAGTCTTGATGCGCTGGTAGGTGCCGCACACGCAGACGTTCTGCACCTCATCGAGGATGGAGCTGCCGTGGTGGCCCGCCTTCATGGCGCAGGCCACCGACATCAGCATGCCTGACTGGCAGTAGCCGCACTGCGGCACCTGGTGGGCAATCCAGGCTTGTTGGGCCGGGTGGCTGCGGTTGGCCGACAGGCCTTCGATGGTGGTGATCTGCTTGCCCACGGCCGAGCTCACATCCATGTCGCAGGATTTCTCGGGCTGGCCGTTGACCATCACGGTGCAGGCGCCACACACCTCGATGCCGCAGCCGTATTTGGTGCCGGTCAGGTTCAGCACGTCGCGCAGCACCCACAGCAGGGGCATGTCGGATCGCGCCACGGTGGCGCTGTAAGACTTTCCGTTCACATTCAGCGTGTAGGTCGGCATGCGGGGTCTCCTCAAAAGCGTTTGGATTGGAGGGGTTGCCTGAGCTGCACCGTGCAAGATGAATCCGACAAAAGGCGCATCAGGTGGAGCGGATGCTAGGGAGGGGGTGGCTTACCCGGTGGCCAAAAAGTATCGGTATGTAAACGAGTTGACGCCGTGCTGCCTTGGCCTCGATTTGCTTCACGCTTCATGAAGCATCGGTTTACAAAGTGGATACAGGGCGGGTGAAACGGGTCGGCACCGCTCGGCCTCCTCGCTCATTTGACTCACATCAAGTTACATGCGATCACAAATAAGTCATTCATGTGATTGATGGATACCAATTGGTTCACTGTGATGTGCCGGTGCCTTCTGCTGCTCTCGGGTATTCACGTGTGAAAGACGCCGTCTGGCAGGCAGGTGCTGCCAGCCTGTCCGGTGGTCGCCTCGCAGCGCTCAGTTGCCCTGCCCCTGCGGCTTCAGGTAGAGCTTGTTGGCGCGCGTCAGGTGGGCGCGCATGGCTTCGGCGGCGGCCTCAGGTTGGTGCTGGGCGATGGCGTCCACGATGCGGTCGTGTTCGGCCAGCGTCAGGTCTTCCACCCCTGGGGCGCGCACCATGGCCTGGTAGTACTCGCCGGCCCAGCGGAACAGGGCCTCGACGATGGACGGAAAGATCGGGTTGCCGCTGACGGTGGCCAGTTCGCGGTGGAAGGCCATGTCCAGCTCGATGAACTTCTCCAGGTCGTTCAGCGAGGCGCGGTGGCGCGCCACGGCCAGGCGCAGCCGGGCGATGTCTTCCTCGGTGGCGCGTTCGGCGGCCAGACGGGCCATGCCGGTCTCCAGAAACAGCCGGGCATCCTTCAGGTGCTCCAGCGAATCGGGCTGGCTGCGCAGCAGGTGCATGGCGCCGCCCGCGATCTGCCCGATCAGCCTGTCTGCCGTCGGCACCACCACACGGGCGCGTTCGCCGTGCGCAATCTCCACGATGCCTGAGCGCTCCAGGGCCTGCAGGGCCTCGCGCACCGCAGGGCGGCCGACACCGTACTCCTCCATCAGCTCGCGTTCGGACGGCAACTGACCGCCCGGCGGGATGTCGCCTGAGCGGATGCGCGCCATCAGGCGATCCAAAACCTCCTGGAACAGTTTGCGGCGCTGGATCGGTTCGGTCATGGAGGGCGGGCTCGTTGTCAGGGGCTGGGCGAAATGGGCGATTTTCGATTATGGCCCGGCCGGCGCCTCGCCCTGCAGCCCCGGCGCAGCCCATTTCTGGCCTGCTTGGCGCCCTCCGTGAAAACCCCAGTGCGGGACTTTTTCATTCAATGGTCTACTCATCACACCAGTTCATCAGACCAGCTGAAAAACGCCTGCACCCGAGCCTGGGGCGGCCCCCAAACAACGAGGAGACTTCGTGAACAGTTCTGTCCAAACCGTGGAGCAAAGCGCCATCCGCAAGGTGTCGTGGCGGCTCGTGCCCTTTGTGGCCTTGATGTTTTTCATCAACTTCCTGGATCGCACCGCGATCTCATTCGCCGGCCCGAATGGCATGAGCAAGGACCTGGCGCTGTCGGCGGCGCAGTTCGGCATGGCTGCAGGCATCTTTTTTGTGGGCTACATCGTGTTGGAGATCCCCAGCAACCTGGCGCTGCACAAGTACGGCGCCCGGCGCTGGCTGTCGCGCATCATGGTGAGCTGGGGCGTGGTGGCCCTGCTGTTCACCTGGGTGAGCAACGTCGAGGGCCTGTACACGCTGCGCTTTCTGCTGGGCGTGGCCGAGGCGGGCTTTTTTCCGGGGGCCATCCTGTTCCTCAGCCAGTGGGTGCCGGCGCGCTACCGCAGCCACATCCTGGGCCTGTTCTACCTGGCCCAGCCCCTCACCACGGTGATCGGTGCCCCGCTGGCGGCGCTGCTGATCGAGGCCCATGGCCTGTTCGGCCTGGCCGGCTGGCGCATCATGTTCTTTGGCGTGGCCGTGCCGGCCATCGTGGTCGGCTTCATCGCCTGGTTCTACCTGGCCGACAAGCCCAGCGACGCCCGCTGGCTCAGCGCCGAAGAGCAGCGCTGGCTGACCGACGAGCTGGCCCAGGAGGCCCGCCAGAAGGCCAAGACACCTGGCGCCCATCCGGGCCTGGCCTTGCGCGACAGCCGGGTGTGGCTGTTCAGCCTGGTGTACTTCGGCTTCATCTACGGCCTGTATGCCCTGGCTTTCTTCCTGCCCACGGTGATCGGCGGTTTCGAAGCCCAGTTCGGCAGCAAGTTCAACGTGTTCCAGAAGGGCCTGATCACGGCCATCCCCTACCTGCCAGCGGCCGTGGCCCTGTACCTGGCGACGCAACATGCCACCCGCCACGGGGTGTCGCGCTGGCATGTCGGGCTGCCCGCCTTCATCGGGGCGGCCAGCATCCCCTGCGCCTTGTACATGCAGTCGCCGGTGACCACCGTGGCGGTGATCACCGTCACGGCCTGCGCCATCTTTGCCGCGCTGCCCAATTTCTGGTCGCTGCCGGCGCGCTTCCTCAGCGGTGCCGGGGCTGCCACCGGCCTGGCCTTGATCAACACCGTGGGCAACCTGGCCGGCTTTGCAGCCCCCTTCATCACCGGCGCGCTGAAAGACAGCAGCGGCGGCTACCAACTGCCCATGTTCGTGGTGGGCGCGCTGATGGCGCTGGCCGGTGTGCTGGTGATCAAGGTGGCCCACGCCCCCATGCCCCGCGCCGCGGCGCTGGCCTGACCCCTCTGCTGCGCGCAGCGCAGCCTTTCATTTCTGCAAGGGCCCGAAGCCGGGCCCACCCACCTCAAGGAGAACTCCACATGAACCCCAAAATTGCCTTGTTTGGCGCCGGCGGCAAGATGGGCGTGCGCCTGTCCATGAACCTGCTCAACTCACGTTTTCGCGTGGCCCACGTCGAGCCCGGTGCGGCCGGCCAGCAACGCCTGCGCGATGAACTGGGCCTGTCGGTGGTCAGCACCGAAGAAGCGCTGCAGGACGTGGACGTGGTCATCCTGGCCGTGCCCGACACCCTGATCGGCAAGATCTCGCACCAGATCGAGCCCCAGCTCAAGCCCGGCACCATGGTGATGGTGCTCGACGCCGCCGCCCCCTTTGCCGGCCACCTGCCGCAACGGGCCGACCTGACCTACTTCGTGGCCCACCCCTGCCACCCGCCCATCTACAACAACGAGACCAGCGAAGCCGCGCGCAAGGATTACTTTGGCGGCGGCTTTGCCAAGCAGTCGATCACCAGCGCGCTGATGCAGGGCCCCGAGTCGGCCTTTGACCTGGGCGAAGAACTGGCCAAGACCATCTACGCCCCCATCCTCAACTCGTACCGCCTGACGGTGGACCAGATGGCCCTGCTGGAGCCTGGCCTGTCGGAAACCGTCTGCGCCACCCTGCTGGATGTGATGCGCGAAGCCATGGACGAAACCGTGCGCCGCGGTGTGCCGGCCGAGTGCGCGCGCGACTTTCTGCTGGGCCACATGAACATCCTGGCCGCGGTGATCTTCAAGGAAATCCCAGGCGCCTTCTCGGACGCCTGCAACAAGGCCATCACCTTCGGCAAGCCCCGCCTGATGCGCGACGACTGGATCAAGGTCTTCGAGCGCGAAGAAATCGCCGAAAGCATCCGCCGCATCACCTGAGCAAGGCCACCCCCATGGAACGCATACACGCCACCTATTGGCTGGAGACGGGCGACGACCCGGCCCGAGCCGCCGAGGTGATTGCCGGTGAACAATCCAGCGGCACCTTTGTCGCCCTGGCCACCGAAACGCCCGAACTCAAGGCCCGGGCCGGGGCCCGGGTCGAGCGCCTGCAGATCCTCGACCACAGCACCGTGCCCAGCCTGCCCACGCCGGCCCCCGCGGCCAACGGGCGCTACACGCGGGCGCTGCTGGAGCTGTCGTGGCCGCTGGCCAACCTGGGCCCCTGCCTGCCCACCCTGATGGCCACCATCGCCGGCAACCTGTACGAGCTGCGCTGCGTCACCGGCCTGCGCCTGATCGATCTGCAACTGCCCCCGGCCTTTGCCCAGGCCTACCCCGGCCCGGCCTTTGGCGTGGCCGGCACACGCCGGCTCAGTGGCGTGCACAGCGGGCCCTTGATCGGCACCATCATCAAGCCCAGCGTGGGCCTGAGCGTGCAGCAGACGGCCGAGCAGGTGCAACTGCTGGTGGACGGCGGCATCGACTTCATCAAGGACGACGAGCTGCAGGCCGACGGCCCGGCCTGCCCCTTCGACGAGCGCGTGAAGGCCGTCATGCGCGTGGTGCGGGCCGCAGCCGACCGCCTGGGCCGCATGCCCATGGTGGCCTTCAACCTGACCGGCAATCTGGACCAGATGAAGCGCCGCCACGACCTGGTGCTGGCCGAGGGCGGCAGCTGTGTGATGGCCTGCCTGAACTCGATCGGCCTGGTCGGCATGACCGAACTGCGCCGCCACGCCCAGCTGCCCATCCATGCCCACCGCGCCGGCTGGGGCTACCTGAGCCGCTCGCCGCAACTGGGGTTTGACTACGCGCCCTGGCAGAAGCTGTGGCGCTTGGCCGGGGCCGACCACCTGCACGTGAACGGCCTGCGCAACAAGTTCAGCGAAGCCGACGACAGCGTGATGGCCGCGGCCCGCGCTGTGCTGGCCCCGGTGATGGACAGCGCCGCCATGACGGCCATGCCGGTGTTCAGCTCGGGCCAGACCGGCCTGCAGGCCCACGACACCTTTGCCGGCCTGGGCAGTGCCGACCTGATCCACACCGCTGGCGGCGGCATCTTCGGCCACCCCGGTGGCGTGGCCGCAGGGGTGCAATCGTTTCGCGATGCCTGGCAGGCGGCGCAAGAGGGCATTGAACTGGAGCGGGCCGCGCTGGATTCTCCGGCCCTGGCCCAGGCCCTGGGGTTCTGGCGATGAGCGCGTCTGAAGACACCCTGGCCGACGGCCTGCTGCTGGCTTATTACGGCGACGACTTCACAGGCTCCACCGATGCCATGGAGGCCATGACCGCGGCCGGCGTGCCCACCGTGCTCTTTCTGCAGCCCCCCACGCCCGAGGCCCTGCAGCGCTTCCCGGGCGTGCGCTGCGTGGGGCTGGCGGGCTCGTCGCGCGGCCGCAGCCCCGAGTGGATGGCCGCCCACCTGCCCCAGGCCTTTGCCAGCCTGAAGGCGCTGGGCGCGCCCATCCTGCATTACAAGGTGTGCTCCACCTTTGACTCATCGCCCGCCATCGGCTCCATCGGCTGCGCCATCGACATCGGGCTGCAGCACATGGGCGGCGACTGGAGCCCCACCGTGGTGGGCGCGCCCCGGCTGCGCCGCTACCAGGTGTTCGGCCACCTGTTCGCCGCCGTGGACGGCGTGGGCTACCGGCTGGACCGCCACCCCACCATGTCGCGCCACCCGGTCACCCCCATGGGCGAATCCGATCTACGCCGCCACCTGGCCGCCCAGACCCCGCGCCGCACGGGCCTGGTCGACATGGTGCAACTGAAGGCCGGCGATGCCCATGCCCAGCTCACGGTCTGCCGCCAGGCCGAGGCGGGGGCCCCGATCGTGTTCATCGATGTGATGGATGACGAGACCCTGCTGGAGGCCGGTCGCCTGGTCTGGACGCAACGCGGCCATGGGCTGTTCAGCGCCTCGTCTTCAGGCCTGAGCTATGCCCTCACCGCCTATTGGCGCAGCCAGGGTTGGCTGCCCGCCAGCACGGGCCTGCCCGAGGCCGCCCCCGTGCCCATGATTGCGGCCGTGTGCGGCAGTTGCTCGCCCGTCTCGGCCAGCCAGATCCGCTGGGCGCGGGCCCATGGTTTTGCCACCGAGCGGCTGGACATCGCAGCCTGCCTGCTGCCCGACCGGCGCGAGGCCGAACTGCAACGCGTGCTGGCGCTGGCCGGTGCGGCCCTGTCGGCCGGGCGCAGCGCCGTGGTCTTCAGCGCCGAAGGCCCGGACGACCCCGAGGTGCTGGCCTTTGACCAGCATGCCGCCCGGGCCGGCCTGAGCCGTGCCGAGGCGGCCCGCGCCGTGGGCGCCTGCCTGGCCGAGGTCATGCGGCGCCTGCTCGACCAGCACCCCCTGCAGCGCGTGGTGGTGGCCGGTGGTGACAGCTCAGGCGAGGTGGCCAGCGTGCTGGGCATCGAAGCCCTCATCGTGCTGGCCCGCGTCACGCCCGGTGCCCCGCTGTGCCGGGCTTGGTCCGCAAACCCCCGCCGCGACGGGCTGGAACTTATCCTCAAGGGCGGCCAGATGGGCGGCGAGGCCTTTTACGGCCAGGCCTTGCAGGGCGGCTGAAGCGAGAGGGGCGCAGGGTGTCCGTGGTGGCCAAAAGGCCGGGTATATTGGCCGCTCCAAGACAGACCACCCCCCTCGCTCAACCCCATGATCACCTGCCACCTGCGCTACGTCATCGACCCCACCCAACTCAAGACCTTCGAGCACTACGGCAAGCTCTGGATCGCCCTGGTGAACCGCCTGGGCGGCATTCACCACGGCTACCTGCTGCCCTCAGAAGGCGCCAACAACATCGCCCTGGCCTCGTTCTCCTTCCCCTCGCTGGCCGCCTACGAGGCCTACCGCATCCGCTCCCAGACCGACCCTGAATGCCAGGCCGCCTTCAAGCTGGCCGAAGACACGCGCTGCATCCTCAGCTATGAGCGCAGCTTTTTCCGGCCGGTGTTTGAGTAGATCGCTTCGGTGTGAGGCCGTGCTCACCCACGCACCCAAGTCCTTGCGTTGGCCTGCTCTCGGTTCAGCGCGAACTGCGAGGCTTGCCCCATCAGTTGAGCAAGGCGGGTGATAGGCCCAGTGTCTTCACTCAACCAGGTCTTGTACCCGCGCTCCTTGTCCGGCCTGGGGTGGATGTCGAAGGTGGGCGACAACTGCCATTGCGTGGGCGGCATCAATGCCGGCCCGTCGGGCCAGCGTCAGTGCCAGCACTTCCGCGCGGGTCACGTTGCGCTCGTCGCTCACACCGGGGAACTTCCCCAGGGCCAGATGCCCTTGCTCATCCAAGAGGCTGCATGTCGGTCGCATGCCTCCCAGAGAGGTGGCCTTGCCTCGCAGGGACGCCAAATCCTGGGCTGTCTCCTGGCCCAGCTCCACCGCTATTGACGCGCTGAGCATCTGCCCCAATTCAAGCATTGGCGGTCTTGTCCGCCATCCTCCAGGGACCGATCCCAGAAACGTGCCCTGCGCCCTGTCGACTAGCCGCATTTTCTGGACACCCGCAGCCAACCTCGGCTAGTCCGGAAGACCCCAGTACACGACGATCAAAGCACGACAAGCGCAATCGTGCTTGCACATTGGTAAGCCCGCCATCCTGTGGGAGCCAAGGCTGATCTTGGGGTAGTGATGACGACAGAACTGAATTCGAAGGTGGCGATTGTCACGGGTGGGGCAACCCTCATCGGAGCCGCCGTGGTTGAGGCTTTGCGTGCCGCTGGTGCACGGGTTGCCGTATTTGACATTGATGAGGAGCGTGGGAATCAGGTGGCCGCCGCGTCGCCTGAGAGCACACGATTCTGGCCGGTGGATATCAGCCAGGATGCGCAACTCGAGAAGGGTGTGCTTGATGTGGCTGCCCATTTCGGGCGCATTGACTGTCTGGTCAATCTGGCGGCGACCTACCTTGATGACGGTGCTCAATCGGGTCGTGCTGATTGGCTCAAGGCGCTGGACATCAATCTGGTCAGTGCGGTGATGGCGGCCCGGGCCGTGCGTCCTCACCTCCTGGCGGCCGGCGGCGGTGCCATCGTCAATTTCACCAGCATTTCCTCCAAGGTGGCTCAGACGGGTCGGTGGTTGTATCCCGTCTCGAAGGCCGCGTTGGTGCAGGTCACGCGCAGCATGGCCATGGACTTTGCGGCAGATGGCATCCGCGTCAATTCCGTGTCGCCGGGCTGGACCTGGTCGCGTGTGATGGATGAGATGACAGGCGGTGATCGCGCCAAAACCGACCAGGTGGCCGCTGATTACCACTTGCTCGGCCGGGCTGGCGATCCGCAGGAGGTGGCCCAGGTGGTGGCTTTTCTCTTGTCCTCTCGCGCCAGCTTTGTCACGGGTGCCGACTATGCGGTCGATGGCGGCTACTCCGCCATGGGCCCCGAACAGGCCGTGCCCGCCATTCCCCGTCTGGCCGCCTGATTCGCGCCGCCGCTCTTTTCATTCAACAGGAGATTTCCATGCAACGCATCGCTATCGTCGGTGGGGGCCAGGCTGGCCTGCCGCTCGCATTTGGACTGCTTGATCAGGGTTACGAGGTCACGGTGGTGACCAACCGGACCCCGGAGGACATTCGCCAAGGCAAGGTGATGTCCAGCCAATGCATGTTCGACAATTCTTTGCAGGTCGAGCGTGATCTGGGCATCAACAACTGGGAGGCCGAGTGCCCCCCTGTCGAAGGGATTGGCTTCACCGTGCCCCATCCGGCAGAGCCGGGCGCCAAGGTCATCGATTGGCGCGCACGCCTGGAGCGTCCTGCGCAGGCTGTCGACCAGCGTTTGAAGATGCCTGCATGGCTGGAGCAGGTTGAGGCGCGCGGTGGCAAGTTGCTGATCCAGGATGCCGGCATTGCCGAGTTGGAAGCATTGGCGGACAGCCACGACCTGGTCATCCTGGCGGCCGGCAAGGGCGAAGTCGTCAAGCTCTTCGAGCGTGATGCGGCCCGCTCGCCGTTCGACAAGCCCCAGCGCTCCCTGGCACTGACCTATGTGCACGGTCTGAAGCCGACCGCCGAGCATTCGCAGGTGTCGTTCAACCTGATTCCCGGCGTGGGCGAGTACTTTGTGTTTCCGGCCCTGACCCTGAGCGGGCCTTGCGACATCATGGTGTTTGAGGGCGTGCCCGGCGGCGCGCTGGATTTCTGGCGTGACGTCAAGACGCCGCAGGAACACCTGGCGGCGAGCAAACGGTTCCTGACGCAGTACCTGCCCTGGGAGGCGGACCGGGCGGCCCAGGCCGAACTCACGGACGACAAAGGCATCCTGGCGGGTGCGTTCGCACCCACGGTGCGCAAGCCTGTGCTGACGCTGCCCTCGGGCCGTCTGGTGTTCGGGCTTGGCGACGCCGTGGCCACCAACGACCCCATCACGGGGCAAGGCTCCAACAACGCCACCAAAGCGGCCAAGGTCTATCTTGACGCCATCGTGGCCCACGGCAGCCAGCCCTATACCCGCGAGTGGATGGAAGCCACGTTCGAGCAGTTCTGGGACTACGCGCGCTGGGTGGTGCAGTGGACCAACTCGCTGCTGACCCCGCCGCCGCCCCACATCCTCGGCCTGCTGGGGGCTGCCGGGCAGTCGCCCTCGCTGGCCAGCACCATTGCCAATGGCTTCAACCATCCGCCGCGCTATTTCCCATGGTGGGCCGACGCGCAGGCCTGCGATGCGCTGGTCAACGAGCACCTGGCCCAGCCCGTGGCCGCTTGAAGGAGCGCCGATGAACTCCGCCATCACCACCGCGGCCCAGAGTGGCCGAGGCGTTGCCGACGCGGCACCGCACTGGGGCCGCGTCGATTTCGAGTCCAAGGAATTGCGTCAGGTCCTGGGCAGCTACCCCACCGGGGTGGCCATCGTGGTCACGCGCACACCCGATGGGCGCAACGTCGGCTTGACCATCAATTCGTTTGCCTCGCTTTCGCTCGATCCACCGCTGGTGCTGTGGAGCCTGGTGCGGCATTCGCCCAATCTGGAGGTGTTCCGCGACTGCCGTCATTTCACGATCAATGTCCTGGGCAGCGACCAGGAGGCCCTGGCCCGGCGGTTTGCCAACCCCACCATCGTGGACAAGTTCGAGGGCGTGGCCGTGCGCGAGGCCCCGGAGGGGGTGTCTGCCATCCAGGGCGCGGTGGCCACGCTGGTCTGCCTGAGTGATCAGCAGCAGATGGCGGGGGACCACCTGCTGTTGGTGGGGCGGGTGCTGCGCACCGATGGCGCACCGGCCGACCCGCTGGTGTTCCACGCGGGCCGCTTTGCCGCCTTGCACGCCCCGGTGGCGGCCTGAATCGGGCCCGGTGTTCCGGGCCTTCACCTGACCCACGAATCGAAACGAGGAACCCCCATGAGCAATTTCTCCCTGTCGGCCTTGTCCACTCTGTTGTCCAGCGGCCAGGTGCGCGTCGTCGACCTGACCCAGACCTTGTCTGAATCGTTCCCGGCCTTGCAACTGCCCCCCCAGTTCGGGCAGGTGCAGGGCTTTCGCAAAGAGCGGATCTCGCATTACGACGAAGCCGGACCAGGCTGGTACTGGAACAACTTCTCCTGCGGCGAGCACACGGGCACGCATTTCGATGCACCGGTCCACTGGATCACAGGCCGTGACCACCCTGCCAACACGGTGGACACGATCGACCCCAGCCGCTTCATTGCACCTGCCGCGGTGGTGGACGCCAGTGCCGAGGTGGCCCGCGATCCCGATTGGTTGCTGACCGTGGACTTCCTGCAGGCATGGGAGCAGAAGCACGGTCGCATTCCTGCCGGCGCCTGGTTGTTGTTGCGAACCAACTGGTCTCTCAAGGCCTCCGACCCCGCAGCGTTTCTCAGCCTGCGAGAAGACGGTGCCCACACGCCCGGGCCCACGCAGGAGGCGGTGGAGTGGCTGATCCATGAGCGCCAGGTGCATGGCTTTGGTGTCGAGACCATCAACACCGATGCCGGGCAGGCCTATGCCTGGCCACTGGCCTATCCGTGCCATACCTTGATGCATGGCGCCAACCGGTTCGGCCTGCAGTGCCTGAAGAACCTGGATCAGTTGCCGGCGCAGGGCGCGCTCATCATCTCGGCCCCCTTGAAGATCGAGGGTGGCTCTGGCAGCCCCCTGCGGGTGCTGGCCCTGGTGGCCTGATCGGAAAGCCTGTCATGTCCCGAGACGACACTCCCCAGGTCATCATTGTCGGCAGCGGCATCAACTCCCTGGTCTGTGCAGCCTTGCTGGCCACGCGGGGCAAGTCGGTGCTGGTGCTTGAACGCAACGACCGCTTTGGCGGTTGCATCCGAACCGAGGAGCTTTTCCCTGGCTATCAGCATGAGGTGCTTTCATCCTGGTATCCGCTCTTCGTGGGCAGTCCGGCCTATGCGGAACTGCGTCCCCTGCTGGAAAAGCAAGGCCTGCAGTTTCTTCAGAACGACTATGCCACCGGGCTGGTTCGACCGGATGGGACAGGCATCGCGCTCAAGCAGGGGCTCGATGAGGCCCACCGTCGCATCGCGGAGGTCTCCCCCTCGGATGCGGCAGCCTTGCAGGCCATGGCCCAACAGATTTTCGGGGCCGACGCCGCGCTGACCTTTGGCCTGCTGGGGCAGAACCCCTATGGCCTCGGCATTCTCAAGCTCTTGTTCAGCGAGTGGCGCCAGCGTGGCCTGGATGGCTTGCTCGACTTCGCGCGTGGGGCCCTGGAGCCGTTCCGGCGCTGGGCCGAGCGCAGCCTTGAAAGCGACGACATGCGGGCCATGATGGCCCCGTGGGTGCTGCACAGCGGCCTGGGGCCGGACGACGCCACATCGGCCTTGATCGGCAAGCTGACCTTCGCTGCCGTGGTGGCGGGGGGCATGCCGGTGGTTCGCGGTGGGGGCACCCAACTGGTCCAGGCGCTGCAGCGCGTGATTGAACACCATGGCGGACGCCTGCTGGCCAACGTCGCCGTCGAGCGGGTCGTCACCGAAGGCGCGGGCCGGCAGACCCGTGCCACCGGCGTGATCGCCGGCGGGCGGACCTTTCTGGCACGCGAGACCGTGGTGTGCAACGTCACCCCCCAGCAACTCTACACGGGGCTGTTGCCCGGCGTCTCGGCCGTGGTGCGTGAACGGGCTGCTGCCTACCGTTACGGGCGAGGGGGCATGCAGATCCACTTCGCCTTGAACGCACCACCAGACTGGTGTGAACCCGAGTTGGCGCAGGTTCCTCTGGTGCACCTGACGGAGAGCCTGGAGCAGGTCTGCGCCAGCGTGACTGAAGCGAACAACGGATGGCTTCCCGCCCGCCCCACGCTGGCGGTGGGGCAGCCTGTGGCGGTCGATCCCTCACGGGCGCCTGCGGGGGGCTGGATTCTCTGGGTGCAGATGCAAGAGTTGCCGCGCCGACTCAAGGGCGATGCCGCCGGGCAGATCGCCATCCCTGCCGACGGTGAGTGGAATGCCGCGGTGCGCGAGGCCATGGCCGACCGCGTTCAGGCACGCCTGGAGGCTGTCATGCCAGGGCTTGGAAAGCGCCTGATCGGCAGGCGAGCCTATTCGCCGGCCGATCTTGAACACCTCAACCCCAATCTGGTCGGTGGTGACATCTACAGCGGCAGCTGCTCCCCTGACCAGTTCTTCTGGCTGCGTCCGTTCGCGGGTGCCGAGGGCGCCCGCGGCCATCGCACCCCCGTGCGCAATGTGTTCCACATCGGCGCCAGCACGCACCCCGGCCCAGGCCTGGGCGCTGGCTCGGGTTGGCTGGTCGCACAGGCTCTGGCGCGCCGTTGAGCACAAGACTTCGCGGCGGCGAGCCCCTTCCGGACACTCCGCCAAGTTGGTGGCCGGTCATTTTTTAGCCCACACATCGTGAAAAGGAGAATCACATGAAACGCCCCCACATCCGCTGCCGCCTCGTCGCCGCCTTCGCTCTGGCATCGGCGGCCCTCGCGGCCCAGGCCACCGAAGGCAATGGCCTGGGTGCCTATCCCGATGGACTCGAGAACTACCTGGTGGGAGCCTTGCCGCCTCCCGGTGTGCATTTTCTGACCTATGCGGGAACGGCTCGGTACGACACGGTGCGAGGTTCCAGCGGTCAATCACTGGTGCCGGACCTCAACATCCGGGTGAACGTCCTGGCACCGCGGGCTGTCTGGGTCACCCAGCAGCAAGTGCTCGGTGGGCAATTGGCCTTTCATGCCATCGCTCCGCTGCTGGATGTGGACTTCCGGGCCGGTGCCATGCGTGCCAGCAGTCGGGGTCTGGGGGACATCACGGTGGGCACCGCTGTCGGCTACCACGCCTCGCCTTCACTGCACTATTTGTTCGGGGTCGATGTCACCGCGCCGACCGGCCAGTACAGCGCCAATGACCCCTCCAGCCTGGGCAAGAACTACTGGGTGGTGCAACCGCTGTTGGCCCTGACCCAGGTCCAGCCCAGCGGCTTGAACGCAGACCTCAAGCTCATGCTGGATCTGAACGGGCGCAACGATGACACGCGCACCCGATCTGGCCGTGCACTTCATGCCGACTACAGCGCGGGCTGGGGGTTGGGCAATGGCTGGGTGCTGGGGGTTGGGGGTCATGTCTTCCAGCAGATCAGTGAAGACAGCGGCCCTGCCAGCGGCACTGGCAAGGCCCGGGCGATCGGCTTCGGGCCCTCGGTGCGCTACGCCAACGACAAGGGCTGGCTGTTCACCCTCAAGTGGCAGTCAGAGAGCCATGTGCGCAACCGCCCTGAGGGGTCTCAGCTGTATGTGAAGGCCACGCTGCCGTTCTGATTGACCGGCACGGGTTTGTCTTGCGAGTTTTGAGGGGGCCTGATCGGCCCCCTTTTTTTGCTCGGCGCACCAGCGTCAGTGACGCCGCAGGCTCTGGCTCGGGCTTTCACCGAAGCGGGCCTTGTACTCCACACTGAAGCGGCCCATGTGGGCAAAGCCCCAGCGCAGCGCCACGCCCGCCACATTGCTGGTGTGCCCGGCCAGCAGTTCTTCCCGGGCCCGGTCGAGCCGGATGTCCTTCAGGTACTGCATGGGGCTGGTGCCCGTGAAGTCCTTGAAGCCCGCGTACAGGCTTCTCAGGCTGACCCCGGCGATCCGGGCCAGCTGATCGGCCGCGATGGTCTCATGGGCGTGGGCCCGCAGGTAGTCCTGAACCCTGCGGACATGGCGGGGAAGCACGGTCGTGACCCGGGCGGGGGCTGCATCGCTGTAGTTGTGGCGGTGGGTGGTCAGCAAGGTCCCGGTCACCAGCTGTTCCATCTGGTGCACGATGAGCTTGTGCTGTTCGAATCCGGCCTCCAGCGTCACGCATTCGCACAGGTAGCTGATCAGCGCCCGCCAGGCCGTGCTTTCGCGCCAGCGGAAATCGGCCTGAAACACCAGAGGCTCCTCCAGTTCATGCCCCAGCTGGGCGGCAAGCGTGCGTTCGGCCAGGGGGCGGGCGATGCGGATCAGCACCTGGTCGCAATCCGCGGCCCAGTGCATGCGGGTGTCTTCCTGCGGGCTCAGCACCGACGCGATCTCCGGCGTTGAGTCGACATGCTGCGCGCCGCAATCGATCTGGGCACAGCCGGCCAAGGGCATCTGAATCAGAAAGAAATCCTCGAGCTGGCCGGGCTCGATCCGCACGCTGGCGCCATAGCGCAGGCGACTGATCGTCACGTCGCCCAGGCCGGCGTGGTACATGCGCGCATCCAGACGCTGGCTGTTACCCAACACCCCGAGTTCATGGGGCTTCATGACATGGCTCACCAGGGCTCTGGTTTCATCGAGATCCACTGAGGCGAAGAGCTGCCGCTTCGGGGTGTCGAGCAGGATCGGATTCGATGACGAATGAAGGGGGTGGTGTGTGTGCAACATCGCGGTGCTCCTCGCACTGGGCTCAACTCTGATTCGGATGGCCATGGGGTTCCGAACGCCTGGCCTCCGAAAACTTCAGATGCAAATTTGATGCCCGTCAAAACATGAAATTGGATGAATTGAACATCCGATTTCGGTGCATTCCAACCCGGGTATTCACCAATTCGAATCAGCTTTCACCGGCTGCGCACTTCTATTGGGGAGCGCCATGAGGTGCGGACTGCAACGCACCAAAGGCGTGCCTGTCCAGATCCTGCGTAACTTGTCCGTATTGCGCAAAGCCTGATGGAATAAAGCGGAACAGGCAGTCGTGAAGAAGCATTTTCCGCCAGGGGCAGTGGGCCTGGCCCCAGCGCCGCCAAGCTCATGCGCCGCCCATGCGCCGTGCAATGCGTGGCTGGGTGGGGCCGGTGTATCCGTTTAAAGAGCTCTCTTATCCAAAGATCGCACAAAGCTCAATTGCATGATTAATCATGGATTGACGCCGCCTGTTGGGGCAACGAAAGTACGTTCATCCGGGCATCAGCCGGGAATCAACAAGCGGAAATCACCATGGCGGAAAGATCATTTGTCGACGAAGTAAAGAAACTGCGCATGGGCGCTGGCGAGGTGTTCAGCGGCGAAGGCATTCTGGCCGTCACCAAGGCCTTGCTGGAATCGGGCGTGGCCTATGTCGGGGGTTACCAGGGGTCACCCATTTCGCACCTCATGGACGTGCTGTCGGATGCCCAGGACATCCTGGCCGAGCACCACATCCGGTTCGAAAACAGCGCCAGCGAGGCCACGGCGGCCGCCATGCTGGCGGCGTCCGTCAATTACCCCCTGCGCGGTGCCATCACCTTCAAAGCCACGGTGGGCACCAATGTGGCGTCCGATGCGCTGGCCAACCTGGCCTCGGGCGGCGTCACGGGGGGCGCCCTGATCATCGTGGGCGAGGACTACGGCGAAGGCTCTTCCATCATGCAGGAGCGCAGCCATGCCTTTGCCATGAAGTCGCAGATGTGGCTGCTCGATCCGCGTCCCAACCTGCCCTGCATCGTGAAGGCGGTCAAAGATGGCTTCGACCTGTCGGAAGCCAGCAACACGCCGGTGATGTTGCAGATGCGCATCCGATCCTGTCACCTGCACGGCCGCTTCGTGGCCTCGGACAACCGCGCCCCGGCTTTCACGGTGAAGGATGCCCTTGAGAACCCGGTGCGTGACCTGGACCGCATCGTCTTGCCGCCAGCCAGCTTTCTGCATGAGCGCGAGAAGATCCAGAAGCGCTGGCCTGCGGCCCTGAAGTTCATCCAGGAACGGGCGCTGAACGAGTTTTTCGCTGAGGACGCCAGCGACGTCGGGATCGCCTTGCAAGGGGGCAACTACAACACCGTCATACGTGTGCTGCAGAAGCTGGGCCTGGCCAATGCCTATGGCGACACCCAGGTGCCTTTGTATGTGATGAACGTCACCTACCCCCTGGTGGACGAAGAATTCGAACGCTTCTGCCAAGGCAAGCGCGCGCTGCTGGTGGTCGAGGAGGGGCAGCCCAACTTCGTGGAGCAGAACGTGGCTGCGATCCTGCGCCAGCGGGGCCTGCAGACTGCTTTGCACGGCAAGGATGTCCTGCCCCTGGCCGGGGACTACAACAGTGCGACGGTGCTGGCCGGTGTGCGTGCCTTCCTGACGCAATACGGCGTGATCGCGCCGGAGCCCGCCAAGCAGCCTCAGCGTCGGGTGATCCCACTGGTCGCGGAGGCTTCGCCTGGCGCCTCGGTGGTGGTCGCAGAAGGTTCTGCCGATCTGGCGCCGCTGGAGGACATCGTCCACTCGCGCCCACCCGGCTTGTGCACGGGCTGCCCCGAGCGGCCGATCTTCACGGCGATCAAGTTGATCGAGCGCGAGTTGGGCCCGCATCATTTCAGCGCAGACATCGGCTGCCATCTGTTTTCCATCCTGCCGCCCTTCAACCTGGGCAACACCACGATGGGCTATGGCCTGGGTGCTGCCGGGGCTGCCGCACTCAATGCGGTGCCCGGCAGCGCGCCTGCAGGCAAGCGGGCCATTGCCGTGATGGGCGACGGGGGCTTCTGGCACAACGGCCTGAGCAGCGGCATTGTCAACTCGGTCTTCAACCGCAGCGACAACCTCACGCTGATCATCGACAACAACTACAGCTCGGCCACCGGGGGGCAGGACATCCCCTCCTCCAGGGCGGTGAACGCCTCACGCAGCACGGGGCACGAGATCGAGCAGGCGGTCAGAGGGGTGGGTGTCGATTGGGTGCAGACGGTCCGGCGCACCTATGACCTCAAAGCCATGATGGGCGCCCTGCGGGAGGCCCTCACCACCCAGACGCCAGGGCCCAAGGTGCTGATCGCCCAGAGCGAATGCATGCTCAACAAGCAGCGGCGCGAGAAAAAGCAGGTGCGCAAGGCGTTGGCGGACGGCCAACGCGTGGTGCGCGAGCGCTTCGGCGTCGATCCGGACACCTGCACAGGCGACCACTCCTGCATTCGATTGTCGGGCTGCCCATCGCTTTCGATGCGCACCAACCCCGATCCGCTCCGATCCGATCCCGTTGCCATGGTGATCGACAGCTGCGTGGGCTGCGGCAACTGCGGCGAGGTCGCCCATGCCGCCGTGCTGTGCCCCTCTTTCTACAGGGCCCAGATCGTCAGCAACCCGACCCGCTGGGATCGCCTGCGCCAGCGCCTGCGCGGCCTGGTCATCGGCGGCTTGCAGCGCCTGGAGGCGCGTCGCCGGGAGCGGTATGCCTTCTGAACCCCGCCTGTTGGATCCCCTTGTTTCAAACCTGGAGCGCATGAGATGGCTGTTCTGAAATCCGCCCCAACCCACGTCCAGGGGGCTGCCCCTCGGCGCGCGGTCACGCTGCGCGTTCTGGCTGTGTGTTGGCTGGCCATCCTGTTCGAGGGGTACGACGTCGGGGTCATGGGCGCCGTGCTGCCCGCGATGGCCGACGACCGCCAGTGGAACCTGAGTGCCCTGCAGCTGGGGGCCCTCAGCAGCTATGCCCTGGTCGGCATGTTGCTGGGCGCCCTGGTCGTCGGCACGCTGAGCGAGCGCCTGGGGCGCCGCCGCATGCTCCTGGCCTGTGTGGGGCTGTTCTCCTTGTCGATGGCCGGGGCCGCCTGGGCGCCCACACCGTGTTTGTTTGCCCTGTTCCGTGGGGTCGGTGGGCTGGGGCTGGGGGGCGTGATTCCGGTCGCGGCCGCCCTGACCATCGAGTACTCGCCCGTGGAGCGGCGCAGCTTCAACTACGGGCTGATGTACTCGGGCTATTCCTTCGGCATCTTGACTGCCGCCTTTTTGAGCATGCAGTTGCTGCAGCAGCTCGGCTGGCGTGGCGTGATCGCGGCCGGGGCCTTGCCCTTGCTGCTGCTGTGGCCCATGGCCAAGGCCTTGCCTGAATCGCTGGAGTACCTGGTCAGCAAGGGCCGACTCGCCGAGGCCCAGGCCCTGGCCGCCCGCCTGGGCGGTGTCGGACTGCCGCGGCTTCAGCCCACGCAGGACTGCGGCCGAGGCGCCTGGCGCGAACTGCTCGGCGAGGTGTTTGCCCGTCGACATCTGCGGGCCACGATCTGCTTCTGGTCCGCCCTGTTCTGCGGTCTTTTGCTGATCTATGGGCTCAATACCTGGCTGCCCTCGATCATGCACAAAAGCGGGTACGACATCGGGTCCAGTCTGCTGTTCCTGATCGTCTTCAGTCTGGCCTCGGCCATCGGGGGCTTGTTCATCGGCCGCCTGGCCGATCGCCTGGGCGTGCGGGGAACGGTCAGCTTTTTCTACCTGCTGGGCGCCGCGTCCATCGCGGCCCTGATGTCGCCGCACTCCCTGTGGGTGAACTATGCCCTGGTCGCCTTGGCCGGGCTGGGCAGCATCTCGGCCTCCCTGATCCTGACGGGCCACCTGGCCAGCTATTACCCCGCCACGGTCCGGGCCGCGGCCACGGGATGGGGCTTGTCCTTCTCGCGGCTGGGTGCCGTGAGTGGCCCCCTGTTGGGTGGCTTCGTGGCCGGTGCCGGCTGGAGTCCGAGCGCCAACTTCGTCACCTTCGCACTGGTCGGCGTCCTGGCTGCCCTGGCCGTGCTTCTGCTGCCGAAGCAGCAGGCCGCTTGAGCGGCGGGCCTTTTTCTCTCTTGTCTATTGGAGTCCTCTGATGTCTCTTGAACCGATCAAGATCGCCATTCTTGCCATGGGCGGCGAGGGTGGCGGCGTGCTGGCCGACTGGATCGTCGACCTTGGCGAAGCCAACGGCTATTTCGCCCAGACCACCTCGGTGGCCGGCGTGGCCCAGCGCACCGGCGCGACCATTTACTACGTTGAATTGTTCCCGGGCGCCGACGCCCCGGCGGCCCGGTTGCCGGTGCTGGCGCAGGCGCCCATGCCCGGCGATGTGGACATCGTGATGGCTTCGGAGCTCATGGAGGCGGGGCGTGCCGTGCAGCGGGGCTTTGTGACGCCCGATCGCAGCACGCTGATCACCTCGACCCATCGGGTCTATTCCATGGCCGAAAAGATGGCCATGGGCGATGGACGCGTGGACGGGGATGCGCTGTTGGCGCAATCGCGCAAGGCTGCGCGCGCCTTCGTTGCCTTCGACATGGCGGCCGTGGCCGAGCGCACGGGCAGTGTGATCAGCGCCGTGTTGTTCGGCGCCTTGTGTGGCTCTGAAGCATTGCCCTTCAACCGACAGCAGTTCGAGAAGACCATCGAGCGTGGCGGTGTCGGCGTCAAGCCCAGTCTGAAGGCGTTTGCCGCGGGCTGGGAGCGGGCCCGGGCATCGGCTCCGGAGCAGCTTGCCGACGACAGGCCCCAACTCAGGCCGGCCCAGGGTGTGCAGGTCCAACAGGCTGAGCTGAAGCCTTTGGTGGCGCGCGTTCAGCGCTACCCGGCCACCGTGGCCAACACTGCGCTCGAAGGCCTGAGGCGCCTCATCGATTACCAGGACGTGGCCTATGGAGCACTCTATCTCGATCGCCTGGAGGCGTTGGCGAAGGTGCACGGGGTCGATGAGCTGCTGCTGGCCGAGACGGCAAAGCACCTGGCCTTGTGGATGTCCTATGAGGATGTGATCCGCGTGGCCGATCTCAAGACCCGTGGCAGCCGTTTCGAGCGGGTCAGTGACGAAGTGCATGCCAAGGCCGATCAGGTCCTGGAAATCCAGGAGTTCATGCACCCGCGCCTGGAGGAGATCTGCGAAACCCTGCCCGCCGCACTCGGTCGGTGGCTGGCCCGACCCCACGCCGTGCACCGTCTGGTGGCGCGCTTCACGCGGGAGGGCCGCATCGTGCGGACCAGCTCGCTGGGCGGCTTCCTGACCCTGTACCTGCTGGCGCGCTGGCGCAGCGGCCGGCGCACGACGCTGCGCTTCCAGCTGGAGAACCAGCGCATCGAGGCCTGGCTGCAGCGCATCCGCGGGCTGGTCGCCATCGACCCCGCACTGGCCCTGGAGGCCGCCCGCTGCCAGCGCCTGGTCAAGGGCTACAGCGACACCCATGCGCGGGGCCTGCGCAACTACGAAACCCTCATGGCGGTGGTGGACCGCCATGGCCCGTCGCTGGCGCCATCGATCCTGCGTGAACTGCGCGAGGCGGCCCTGGCCGACGAGCACGGCCGGCAGTTGCGCGAACGACTGGCCCGCCATGACCTCAACCTGGAAGGAGCTTTTGCATGAACCCCCGTCATTTCAGTCGTTCGCATCGCATCCGCTTTTCGGAGTGCGACCCGGCCGGCATCGTTTTCTACCCCCAGTACTTCGTGATGTTCAACGACCTTCTGGAGGCCTGGGTGGATCAGCTGCTGCCCGAGCTGGGCTTTGCCGGCTACATCGGGACCCTGCGCCAAGGCCTGCCCACCGTTCGCCTGGAGGCCGACTTCCGAGCCATCAGCCGAATGGGCGACGCCGTCACGCTCAGCCTCGATCTGGAGCGCCTGGGCGACAAGTCGCTCACCCTGGCTTTGGCGTGCACGGGCACCGAGGGCGACTTGCGCATGCAGGTGCGTCAGGTGCTGGTCACGACTTCGCTGGTCACGCACCAGGCCATCCCGATCCCGGACATGTTGCGCCGGGCACTGACCTCTGAGAACACCAACTGAGCAAGGAAGACACCATGAAAATCGTCTGTATCGGCGGCGGGCCCGCGGGCCTCTATTTCGGGCTGCTGATGAAACTGCAGGACCCCACCCACGAGGTGCTCGTGATCGAGCGCAATCGCCCCTATGACACCTTCGGCTGGGGCGTCGTCTTCTCGGATGCGACCTTGGACAACCTGCGCCGGGCCGACCCCGTGTCTGCGGAGCAGATCGCGGTCGAGTTCAGCCGCTGGGATGACGTGGACGTCCATTTCAAGGAGCGCTGCATCCGCAGCGGTGGCCATGGCTTCATCGGCATCGGCCGCAAGAAGCTGCTGAACATCCTGCAGGCCCGCTGTGAGGCCGTGGGTGTGCAACTGGTGTTCGAGACCCAGGTTCAGGACGACCAGGCGCTGGCCCGGCAACACGGTGCCGATCTGGTGATTGCCTCCGACGGGATCAACAGCGCGGTTCGCACACGGTATGCCGACACCTTCAAGCCGGACATCGACGAGCGCAACTGCCGCTTCGTCTGGCTCGGCACGCGCAAGGTGTTTGATGCCTTCACCTTCATTTTCGTGCCCACCGAGCATGGCTGGTTTCAGGCCCACGCCTATCGCTTCGAAGACGGCCTGTCCACCTTCATCGTGGAGACCACCCAAGCCACCTGGAAGGCTGCGGGCATCGATCAGATGTCGCAAGAAGACGGCATCGCCTACTGCGAGAAGCTGTTTGCCCCCTGGCTGGATGGCCAAGCCCTGATGGCCAATGCATCACATCTGCGCGGCTCGGCGATCTGGATCCGGTTCCCCCGCGTGATCTGCAAGCACTGGGTGAAGTGGACTGAGCCCGAGGGTCTGCAAGGGCGGCAGGTGCCTGTGGTCCTGATGGGGGACGCGGCGCACACGGCCCATTTCTCGATCGGATCAGGCACCAAGCTGGCACTGGAGGACGCCATCGAGCTGGCCGACACCTTGCGTCAGGGGGGCGAGCTGCGCGAACGCCTGAACCACTATGAAGCGGTGCGCGGTGTCGAGGTGCTGAAGATCCAGAACGCGGCCCGCAATTCGACGGAGTGGTTCGAGAACGTGGCCCGCTACGCCGACATGGCGCCCGAGCAGTTCACCTACTCACTGCTGACCCGTTCGCAACGCATCTCGCACGAGAACCTGCGCCTGCGCGATCCGCAATGGCTCGATGCCTATGAACGTTGGCTGGCAGAGCGCTCTGGCGTGCCCGCACCGGAGGCGGCAGCGCCGCGGCCGCCCCTGCTCACCCCGTTCTCCTTGCGGGGGCTCACGCTGCCCAATCGGGTGGTGGTGTCGCCCACGCTCCTGTATTCGGCGCAGGACGGCCTGCCCGGCCCCTTCCATCTCGTGCACCTGGGCAGCCGCGCACTGGGCGGGGCGGGCCTGGTCATGGCTGAAGCCACGGCGGTGCTGCCGGAAGGCCGCATGACCCCGGGTGACACCGGGCTCTGGAACGACGAGCAGACCGCGGCCTGGAAGCAGATCACGGACTTTGTGCATGCCCAAAGCACGGCCAGGATCGGCCTGCAGCTCAGCCATGCCGGGCGTCGCGGCTCGACCCAGCTGGGCTGGGAGCAGGCGGATCACCCCTTGCCCGCAGGCAATTGGCCCCTGGTATCGGCCAGTGCCGTGCCTTATCTGGAGGGCGTTTCGCAAGTGCCCCAAGCGCTTTCTGAAGCTCAGCTTCAGGCGCTTTGCCAGGCCTTCGTGGCGGCGACGCGGCGTGCCGCCGAGGCTGGTTTCGATTGGCTGGAGCTGCAGGCCGGTCATGGCTTTTTGTTGTCGTCCTTCATTTCACCTTTGACCAACCGGCGCACCGATGCCTATGGCGGATCGCTGGAGGGGCGGCTCAAGTTCCCGCTGCAGGTGTTGGCGGCGGTGCGCGAAGTCTGGCCCCAGCACCTGCCCTTGTCCGTGCGCATCTCGGCCACCGATTGGGTGCAGGGCGGCACCACGGTGGATGAGGCGGTCGAAATCGCCCGTCGCCTCCGGGAGGCTGGGGCCGACCTGGTGGACGTGTCCTCCGGCGAGGTGTCTGCCGATCAGAAGCCGGTCTACGGCCGCATGTTCCAGACCCCGTTTGCCGATCGCGTCCGCAACGAGGCCCGGGTGCCCACCATGGCCGTCGGGGCCATCACCGAGGCCGACCAGATCAACAGCATCGTGGCCTCGGGGCGGGCCGACCTCTGCGCCCTGTCGCGCCCTCATCTGGCCGACGCCGCCTGGCTGCAGCACGAATGCGCTCGCCAGGGCTGGCCGGATGTGGACTGGCCGCGCGCCTACCAGTGGGGCCGTGATCAGCTCGAGCGCGCCTCAGCCCCTCGCAACCGTGTTTGAACCAGCAGGAGACCCCCATGGCCAATGCCAGCTATGACCAATTCCGCGAAAGCATCGCGGGCCGCGCGGATGTGGAGGACACACCCGAACTCGTGCGTTACTACCAGGACCTGGAGCGGCTTCAGACCGGCGCCCTCTGGACCGTGGCCAACAAGATCGAGCCTTGGCAGCCTCAATCCGCCTCGGTGCCCGTGCTCTGGCGCTACCGCGACCTGCGTGAGCATGTCCTGCGCTCAGTTGATCTGGTGACCCCCGAGAAGGCCGGGCGGCGAGTGATCTACCTCAACAACCCGGGGCGCACGGATGTGTCGGCCGCGGTGGGCTGGCTCTACTCCGGCTTGCAGGTCATGCATGCGGGTGAGGCGGCCTCGGCCCACGCCCACTCCTCGTCGGCGCTGCGCTTCATCATGGAAGGGCGGGGCGCCTACACCATCGTCGATGGTCACAAGATGACCCTGGGCGCGAACGACTTTGTGCTCACCCCCAATGGGACCTGGCACGAACATGGGGTCGAGCAGGGTGGTGCGACCTGCATCTGGCAGGACGGGCTGGACATTCCTCTGGTCAATGCCCTGGAAGCCGGCTTCTATGCGGTGCACCCGGACCTGCGTCAGGCGGTCGGCCATCCGGTCGACGACTCGGTGGGCATCTGGGGTGCCCCGGCGCTGCGCCCTCAGAACACGGGCTGGAACAAGCCGTATTCACCGCTTTTCAAGTACCAGTGGGAGCCCACCTACGAGGCCCTGTGCCGCTTTGCCCGGTCGGCTGCCGGCAGTCCGTTCGACGGGCACCTGATGCACTACACCAACCCGGTCTCGGGGGGCCATGTGATGGCCACCATCGGCGCCAGCATGCAGCGGCTGGAGCCCGGCTTCGTGGGCCAGGCGCACCGCCACACCGGCAGCTTTCTCTACCAGGTGGCCAAAGGCCAGGGCCACTCGATCATCAATGGCCAGCGCTTCGACTGGCAGGAGCGCGACATCTTCTGCGTGCCGTCCTGGGCTTGGCATGAGCACGTCAATGCCAGCAGCAGCGAAGACGCCTGCCTGTTCTGCTTCAGCGACCTGCCTGTGATGGAGAAGCTCGGACTCTATCGCGAAGAAGCCTTCGGCGAACCCGGCGGACGCCAGCCCGTCATCCACCCGACCTGAACCCGATCGGATCGCCCCCCCTCGAAAACCCCCTTTACGGAGAACCCTTGTCATGAAACTTGTCACCTACCGCGCCGATGTCCTGGCTGCTGCCCGTCTGGGCGCCCTCGTTGATGATCTGGTCATCGATCTTCAGAAGCTGGGCGTCCATGCCGGTCACGCTCTGCCCTCCGACATGCTGGATTTCATCGATCTTGGCCCGAGCGCCGTGACCACCGCCTCGGCCTTGCTGGACGAGTTCAAGGGCCGCTGGCCGCTCGGGGTGGCGCTGCCGCTGCCCAACGTGAAGCTGCTGGCGCCCATTCCCCGCCCGCGCAAAAACATCTTCGGCATCGGCCTCAACTATGTCGAGCACGTGGCGGAATCCAGCCGCACGCTGGACACGGCCAAGGAACTGCCCAAGCAGCCCGTGATCTTCTCCAAACCCCCGACCACGGTGATCGGGCCTGGCGATGCGATCGAGCACAACGCCGCCATCACGCGCCAGCTGGACTGGGAAGTGGAACTGGCCGCCATCATCGGCACGCGCGCCAAAGGGGTTCGCAAGGAAGAGGCCTTGCGCTACGTGTTCGGCTACAGCCTCATGATCGACATGAGCGCCCGCGACAACCGGCGTGCGGGCCAATGGATCTACTCGAAGGGGCAGGACACCTACGCGCCCTTCGGACCCGTGATCGTCACCGCCGATGAAATTCCCGATCCGCAGGTGCTGGATCTCAGCCTGCAGGTCAACGGCGTGACCAAGCAGAGTTCGAACACCCGCCACATGCTGTTTGCGGTGGACACCCTGATCGCCGACATCAGCGCCGGCATCACGCTGGAGCCGGGCGACATCATCGCCACCGGCACACCCGAAGGGGTCGGGGCCGGACGCAGCCCTCAGGAGTGGGTGTGGCCCGGCGATGTGATCGAGGCCCAGGTCGAGAAGATTGGTGCGCTCCGTCATCCCGTGGTGGCCGTCGGCAACGATCCCCGTGCCGGCCGCGCTTGAACAAGCCGATACCTCAAGGAGTTCCCATGCTTGAACTACCCCGCTTCAAGGCGGCGACGGTACAGGCCTCGCCTGTCTTTCTGGACACCGATGCCACCGTGGACAAGGTCTGCGCTCTGATTGCCGAAGCCGCAGGCCACGGTGCCCGTCTGGTGGCATTTCCCGAGGTCTTCGTGGCCGGCTATCCCTATTGGAGCTGGATCGCCAACCCCATCGACGGCAGCCCCTGGTTTGAAAAGCTGGCCCGCTCGGCCATCGAGATTCCGGGGCCCGAGATCCGCAAGATCGCCAACGCGGCGGCGCGCCATCGCATCCATGTGGTGATCGGTGTGAATGAACGTGCCAGCCACAGCGTGGGCACGATCTACAACACCCTGGTCACCCTGGGTGAGGACGGTCGCATCCTGGGGCGCCATCGCAAATTGGTGCCCACCTGGGCCGAGAAGCTGACCTGGGCCCCGGGCGACGCCTCGGCGCTGCGGGTACACCCCACCGCGATCGGGCCCCTGGGGTCCTTGGCCTGTGGCGAGAACACCAACACCCTGGCCCGCTTTGCGCTGCTGGCCCAAGGGGAGTTGGTGCACGTGGCCAGCTACATCTCGCTGCCGGTGGCCCCACGTGACTACGACATGGCCGAAGCGATCAAGGTGCGGGCCGCGGCCCATTGCTTTGAAGGCAAGCTGTTCACCGTGGTCTCGTGCTCCACCGTGTCCGAGGAGATCATCCAGGCCATGGAGCCCCTCAACCCCCAGGCCCGCGAACTGCTCACCCGCAGCAACAGCGCCTTCTCGGGCTTCCTGGGGCCCGACGGGCGCGTGATCGGCGAGCCCTTGATCGATGTGGAGGGCATTGCTTACGCCGAGATCGATCTGGGCCGCTGCATCCAGCCCCGCCAGATGCACGACATCACAGGGCACTACAACCGATTCGATGTGTTTGATCTGCGCGTGAATCGCCGTCCCTTGCAGGCAGCGCGGTTTGACGATGCAGGCGTGCCCCCCGTCCACCTGGAGGACGACCCCGCCAACGATTCTCAAACGGAAGCCTTTCAATGAGTACCCCCCGTCCATTCCGCATCGGGCAGATCGTGCCCAGCTCGAACACCACCATGGAGACCGAGATTCCGGCCATCCTGCGGGCTCGCGAGGCCTTGCACCCGGAGCGCTTCACCTTTCACGCCAGCCGCATGCGCATGAAGCATGTCACCAAAGAAGAGCTGGCCGCCATGGACAGCGACAGCGACCGCTGTGCCCTGGAGCTTTCGGATGCCCGCGTCGACGTGCTCGGCTATGCCTGCCTGGTGGCCATCATGAGCATGGGGCTGGGCTACCACCGGGTGTCCGAGGCGCGCCTGCACCAGCGCACCGTGGACAACGGGGGGGCCGCCCCCGTGGTCACGAGCGCCGGCGCCCTGGTCGATGGGTTGAAAGCCCTCGGCGCCCGCAAGGTGTCCATCCTCACGCCCTACATGAAGCCGCTGACCCGACTGGTGGTCGACTACATCGAGAACGAAGGCATTGAGGTGGTCGACAGCCTCTCGCTGGAGATCTCGGACAATCTGGAGGTGGGGCGCCAGGACCCGCGGGCGCCGATCGAGATCACCCGCAAGCTCAATACCCGCGGCGTCGACGCCGTGGTCGCCTCCGCTTGCGTGCAGATGCCCTCGCTGGCCTCGATCCAGCCGATCGAAGACCGCCTTGGCGTGCCGGTTTTGTCCTCCTCCGTCGCGACGACCTACCTGATGCTCAAGCGCCTGGGCCTGAGCACCGACGTGCCGGGCCACGGATCCCTGCTCAGTGGCCGGTATTGACCGGTCCAAGTCGGGCGACCAACCCTGAAGGGGATCTTCTTGCCTCTAGAATCTGAAGCTTGTTCCCTTCATGGTGTGGCCATCGTTCCGATGGCCACCGTGTTTGACCCGCCGTCCATGCCCGAGTCGGAAGCTTTTGTTGATCACTATCTGCCCGCTTTGCTGGGCCAGGCCTGGCACATGGTCTCTTCCGAGTTCCATGCCGTCGTCCAGGCGCAGGGCCTTTCGGTTCTCGAGTGGCGGGTTCTTTCGACCTTGGTCGGCAGCGGGCCCATCGGCACAGGGCGCCTGGCCCAGAAGACCCTCAGCAAGCAGCCGACAGTCACCCGCTTGCTGGATCGCATGGAAGCGCAGGGGCACGTGGAGAGGATCCCCGATTCCACGGACGGACGCGTCACGCTGGTGCGGGTCACCCCCAGTGGGCGACAGCTGGTCTCGGGTCTGCTGACCCAGGCCGAAATCCACGAGAAGATGGTGCTGGCTTCATTGGGGCCTCGCAAGTCCGAGGCGCTCAAGTCGGCCTTGCGTGAACTCATTGACCGCTACGGCCCTGCCGAGTAGCTGGGCAGGAGGCCGGCGCTTGCGCGCTTGTTCAAGCCTGTCCAAATAGGGTGCCGTGCTGTCCGCACTGTGCAGAAATGCAGCGCCTTGGCGCGGATACCGAGGTCGTCGATGCCAGACTGAAAGGCCTGTCCCTATCGATCCAGCTCCTCCCATGACATTCCTTTCCGACCGGCCCCAACACAGCTACCGACCCAGTGAAGGGCATGGTCTGGCACATGATCCGCTGCCAGCCATTCTGGGCCCCCGGCCGATTGCCTGGATCTCGACCCGCAGCCAGCAGGGGCGCGTCAACCTCGCGCCTTACAGCTTTTTCAACGTCTTCAATTACCGTCCACCGATCCTTGCCTTTTCCAGCGTGGGCTACAAAGACACGGTCCGGAATGTGGTTGACACCGGTGAGTTCGTCTGCAATCTGGCGACGCGGGAGCTGGCCCTGCAGGTGAATGCCAGCAGCAGCGAACAAGAACGGACCCTGGACGAATTCGAACTGACGGGTCTGACCCCGTCTGCGAGCAGGGAAGTCATGGCTCCCCGCGTTGCAGAAAGTCCGGTGGCGCTGGAGTGCCGTGTGCTGGATGTGCGGCAACTGACCGACCTGAAGGGGACGATCCTGAATACCTGGATGGTGACCGCTGAGGTGGTGCACGTTCACATCGATTCCGTTCTTCTGAAAGACGGCATCTATGACACCAGCACGGCCCGGCCGATTCTGCGAGGGGGCGGCCCCTCAGACTATTTTGAAATCACGCCCCAGGCTCGCTTTCAGATGTCGCGACCCCGCTGACGTGATGGGTCTTGCATTCCACGGACCGCCTTCAGCGGTCACCTGGCTCGATGGCCGCAACCACCCATTGTTTTGCCGCGGTCTGCCATTGAGCGATGGCGCTCGTATCGATGTAGCGCTCCCAGGCATCGATGCCGCTGGTGCGCGCCAGGCGCCGGAACTGCATCGTCGTGACGGCATCGTTCAGCGCCACCGAGGATCGGGTCATGCCCTGTTGTTTGAACAATTTCTGACCTTCAATCAACTTGGCCTGCGCGTCCTGTCGGAGGGGCAGCAACTCACGCATGTCGACGATCACGCCCCATCCTGCGGGCAGGGGGCTCGACAACTCGCGCTGGGCCGCGGCGACCCATTGGCTCATTTCTTCCAATTCGATGCTGCCCTTGAAGGTCAGCACGAAGCCAAAACTTTGCCTGGAAATATTCCACATGTTGTGTCCTTTGAAGAGTCGTCAGTCTTGATCTGACGCAAGAATTGTTCGCCAAAGGACGGCGCTGAAACCCCCGCGATTCGAAGTTGTGCATTTGAAGGATAGGCAGCGCGTTGGGCAGGCTCTGGCATGCCCACAGGGCGAACTCTCCTTGAGGTCGCCTGTCTGCGGCGGCTGAGCTTGGCGGGCCGGTTCGGTGGATTCGGCCCCCCTCCATCGCGCTCAGCCCTTTGCCCCCTTTGCCCCCTTTGCCGTTCGCCCATCCTGCTCCCGCAGCCACTGCGCCAGGTCGGCCATCAGCTGCCAGCCGGTCGGTGACAGGCGTGTGAAGTGCAGGCAGGCGTGGATGGCGCCGGGGTAGTGCTGGTGGCGCACCGGCACGCCGGCCTGGCGCAGGCGGCTGCCCAGGGCCACGCCCTCGTCGCACAGAGGGTCGTGGCCCAGGGTGGCCAACCAGGTGGCGGGCAGGCCTTCGAAGCCGGTGGAGCCGAGCAGGTCCACCTCGGGGTGGCCGCGGTGCGCCGGGTCACTGCCCAGGTAGGCCTGGTTGAACCAGTCCATGGCGGATCGGGTGAGGAACTTGCCTTGCCCGTGTTCGCGCTGCGAGGCGCTCTGGGTGTCGGGGTGGGCGGCCACCGGGTAGATCAGGCCCAGGGCCCGGATGCCCTGGCCTTGCAGGCGGCGGGCGGCCACCAGGCTAAGCTGGGCCCCGGCGCTGTCGCCGGCCAGGGCGAGCGGGCCGGGCTGGCCGCCCAGCGATTCGGCATTCGCCTGCAGCCAGCGCACGGTGGCCTCCACATCGTCGGGTGCGGCCGGGAAGGGGTGCTCCGGCGCCAGCCGGTAGTCCACCGCCACCACCAGGGTGTCGGCCATCTGGCACAGGGTGCGGCACACGGCGTCGTGGGTGTCCAGATCGCCCATCAGAAAGCCCCCGCCGTGCACGTACAGCAGCGTGGGCCAGGGGCCCTGGCTCGGTGGGGTGTACACGCGCAGGGTCAGCGTGCTGGCGGGGCCGGCGATGGGCAGCTCGCGCACCGAGGCCACGGCCGGTGGGTCCTGGCTCAGCTCGGCACTGATCTGTCGGTACATCTGGCGCGCCTGGGCGGGCGTCAAGCGCTCGATGGGCGGGGCGCCGGCGGCAGCGGCCTGCTGCAGGAAGGCGGCAAAGCCGGGCTCCAGCGGGGCTTTTGCAAGGGTTGCCTGCGCTGTGTTTTGGGCCTGAAGGTCGGTGTTCATGTGAAGTCTCCGGGTTGGGGGTCATTCGCTCAGGGCGAAGGTGCTTGGGGTGGTGGCTGAGGCCGGTTGGGCCGGCGGCGAGGCTGATGCTGTGGGGGCCACGTCGGTGGCCTTGGCGGCCGTGCGCAGCAGGAAATGGCTCAGTGCGGGCAGCAGGGTCAGGGCACCGACCATGTTCCACAGGAACATGAAGGCCAGCAGCAGCCCCATGTCGGCCTGGAACTTGATGGGCGAGAACACCCAGGTGCCCACGGCCAGGGCCAGGGTGATGCCGGTCAGCATCACCACCCGCCCGGTGAACTGCAGGGCGTGCCGGTAGGCCGTGGCCAGGCTGTCGCCCTGGCGTTGGCGCGCCAGGATGATGCTGAGCACGTACAGCGCATAGTCCACCCCGATGCCCACGCCCAGCGCGATCACGGGCAGGGTGGCCACCTTCACGCCGATGCCCAGCCCCACCATCAGGGCCTCGCACAGCACCGAGGTCAGCACCAGTGGCAGCACCGCCACCACCACCGCACGCCACGAGCGGAAGGTGACCCAGCACAGGGCAATCACCGCGGCATACACCCACAGCAGCATCTCGCGGTTGGCCTGCTCCACCACGATGTTGGTGGCGGCTGCAATGCCGGCGCTGCCCGCGGCCAGCTCGAAGCGGATGGCCTCGTTGTTGTGGGTGGCTGCATAGGCTTCGACCGCCTTCACCACCCGGGCCAGGGTGTCGGCCTTGTGGTCCTTGAGGTACACGTACAGGGCCAGGAAGGAGCAGCTCTGGTTGAACAGCTCGCGCGGCGCGCGCGTCTGTACGCCGCCCAGGGCGCCGTCGTTGGCCAGCAGGTCCAGCCATTTGAAGTTGCCCTCGTTGTAGCCCACCATGGCCATGCGCGACAGGCCCGCCATCGACTGGGTGGCTTCCACGCCGGGCAGCTGCTCCAGTTGCCAGGCCAGCGCATCCATCGGGGCCAGGGCTGCGTAGCGGGTGCAGCGGTCGGGTGGGGTGATGGCCATCACGGTCAGGATGTCGGTGCTGGCGCCGTAGTGGCTGATCAGGTAGGCGTTGTCCTGGTTGTAGCGTGATTCGGGGCGCAGCTCCGAGGCGCCGGGGTCCAGGTCGCCTATCTTCAGCTCTCGGCTCACCAGGGCGCCCGCGCCGGCCAGCACAGCCGCCACCGCCAGCGTGCCCAGGGCCCAGCGGGGCTCGGTGAAGCGGGCCAGCAAGGCCCACAGGCCGGCGCCGCGGCTCTTGCCATCGCCCTGGCCGCTGTCCTGGCGCAGGCTGCGGGCCGCGGCCGCCGGGGCCACGCCGGTGTAGGACAGCAGCACCGGCAGCAACACCAGGTTGGTGAAGATCAGCACGGCCACACCCAGGCTGGCGATCACCGCCAGATCCTGGATCACCTCGATGCGGATGATCATCAGCACGGCAAAGCCCACGGCGTCGCACAGCAGCGCGGTCATGCCGGCCATGAACAGGCGCCTGAAGGTATAGCGTGCCGCCACCTCGCGGTGGGTGCCGCGCCCGATGTCCTGCATGATGCCGTTCATCTTCTGCGCGCCGTGGCTCATGCCGATGGCAAACACCAGAAAGGGCACCAGCACCGAGTAGGGGTCGAGCGCGTAGCCCAGCAGCGTCAGCAGCCCGAACTGCCACACCACCGCCACCACCGAGCAGGCCACCACCAGCGCCGTGCTGCGCAGGCAGCGGGTGTAGGCCAGCAGAATGCCGCTGCAGATCAGCAAGGCCAGCACAAAGAAGGCCAGCACCTGGACCAGGCCCTCGATCAGGTCGCCCACCACCTTGGCAAAGCCGGTGATGCGCACTTGCAGGTGTTCGTTGCTGTGGCGATCGCGCAGGGCCTCCAGCTCGCGCGACAGGGCGCCGTAGTCCAGCGGTGCGCCGGTCTCGGGGTGGCGCTCCAGCAGGGGGATCAGCACGCTGCTGGAGCGGAAATCCGCCGCCACCAGCTGCCCGATCTCGCCTGAGCGCTCCACGTTGGCGCGCAGTTCGGCCAGGCTGGCGGCGCTGCCGTCGTAGCTGTCCGGGATCACCGGTCCGCCGTCCAGGCCGTCTTCGGTCACGGCCACCCAGCGGGTGTTGGAGGTCCACAGCGACTTCATGAAGGGCCGGTCCACGCCGGGGATCAGGAACACCTCGTCGTTGATCTTCTGCAGGGCGTCCAGGTAGGCCTTGTCAAAGATCGTGCCCTGGCGTGCTTCCAGCACCAGGCGCAAGGTGTTGCCCTGGCCGGCCAGGTCGGCCCGGTGCGCCAAGTAGTTGGCAATGTAGGGGTGCGAGGTCGGGATGGTCTTTTCGAAGCTGGCGTTCAGGGGCAGGCGCAGCGCCTGCCAGCCCAGCAACAGGGTCAGCAGCAGGCACAGCCCCAGCACCCAGGGCCGGTGGTTGAAGACGCTGCGCTCCAGCCAGGAGCCTGAGCGGGTGTCGAAGTCTTCCAGCCGTGCGGCCACGGGATGGGGGTCTGAAGAGGTGTCGGTGTGCATGGGTGAAGGCACCGCCACGGCGGTGCAGGGAGGTCTGTGAAGGAGGGCGGCAGTTCAACTGAGGCGCGGTGGGCCCAGGCGGCGCATGCCGCGCAGGCTGGAGGCGACCAGCGAGCCGTCCGCCGCCAGGGCCAGGCCGGTGAGCGGCAGGGGCTCGCCGGGTGCGGCGCGCAGCTCGGGCTCGGGGCCCTGGCCCAGGCGCAACTCGCCGGCCTGGCTGCCCACCATGAAGCGCTCACCGCCCAGCGCCACGCCGGCCCCCAGGCTGGTGTTCAGGCCGCTGTTCAGGCGCTGCCAATGCCGCCCCCCGTCGATCGACTGGTAGGCCGAGCCGCGCAGGCCGTAGGCCACCACGCTGTGGCCTGCGTTGCGCAGCAGGCCGAAGAAGCTGCCCTTGTACGGCGCCGGCACCGCCTCGAAAGCCTGGGCGCCGAAGGCCTCGCCGCGCAGCACCAGGCCTTGCTCGCCCACCACCACCAGCGTGGTGCCCAAAGCGCGCAGCCCGTAAAGGTGCAGCTTGCCCGGGTTGGGCAGGCGCAGGCCCTGGCTGTGCCAATGGTGGCCCCCGTCGTCGGTGCTGAACAGCATGTTGTAGGCCCCCACGGCAAAGCCGTGCTGCTCGTCCAGAAACTCCAGGTCGAAGAAGGGCTTGTCGGCCCCTTCAGCCACCGCCTGGCGCGCGTCGTTCACGGCCCCCTCCTGGCCCGCGGCCATGGCCGCAGCCAGCTGGGATTGGGCTGCGGCCTGGCCGTCGAACTGGCGCTGCCAGTGTTCGCCACCGTCTGCGGTGTGCAGGATCACCCCGGCGTGGCCGGCGGCCCAGCCCAGGCTGGCGTTGGCAAAGCACACGCAGGTGAGGGTGCATTGCACCGGCACCTGGGCCTGGCGCCATTGCTGGCCATGGTCGTCCGACAGCAGCACGATGCCGCGCTCGCCCACCGCCACCAGCCGGGGGCCCGCACGGGTCACGGCCAGCATGGCCGCGCCCTGGGCCTTGGGGCTGATCAGGGCCGGCTGGCCCAGCACGGCCGGCAGGCTGGGGGCCGGCGTTGTCTGGGCGGCCCAGCTGCTGCGGCCCGCCCATCCGCCCAGGCCGGCCAGGCCTGCCAGACCGAGCAGGGCGCTGCGCCGGCGCCACACAGGGGGTTGATCCTGCATGCCCTGCCGTGTCATCGCGACCCCTCGTTGGACAAGGCTTCGGGGCTGAAGAACGAGCGCGGGATGGTGGGCTTCACCTCGTACTGGCGCGGCAGCTCGTTGGACGCCATGTTCAGGTAGTAGGCGCCGGTCTGCAGGTCATAGCCGCCCCACATCACCACGTTGGTCACGGCGGGGATGTCGGGCGCCGTCAGCATCAGCGAGTAGTTGGTGTGCCACAGCTGGCCCTTGGCGTCCCAGCCGTCGAACAGCACGATCTGCCAGCTGTCCTCGTCCAGGTAGTAGCGGCGCTTGGGGATCACGTGACGCTTGCCGCTGGCCAGCGTGGCCTCCACCTCCCACACGCGGTGCAGCTCCCAGCGCACCTGGGCCGGGTTCAGCGTGTGCGGGGTGACCAGCTCGTCGATCTTGGCGCTGGCGGCGCGGTTGTTGTTGTAGGGGATGTACAGCTCCTTCTTGCCCACCAGCTTGAGCTCGTGCTTGTCGATCGGGCCGAACAGCGTGAAGGCCTCATCGAACAGCCCGATGCCCGAGGTGACCGAGTCGGGCGTGTCGTAGGCCACCGAAGGGGCCTTGCGCACCCGCCGTTGCCCCACCAGGTATTGCCACAGGCCGCGCGGCGCCGCGTCCGACACGCCGTCCAGCGCCAGGATGGCCTCGCCCGCCTTGGAGCCCGGGGCGTCCACCACCAGCTTGCCGTACTGGTAGTAGCCATCGAACTTCTCCAGGCTGCCCGCCGGGTCGTAATAGGCCTGGCGCAGCGTCTGCACGCCGCCCGAGGCCATGCTGCGCTGGCCGTCGCCCGTCACCACCCAGACCCGCATCGGCATGCTGAAGTTGCCGCCGCGCCAGGCCAGGCGCTGGTTCCAGATGGCCTCGTAGCCGTCTTTCGGGATCGGGAAGGGGATGCCGCCGTAGGCCCCCTCAACGCCGTAGCCGCCCTCGATGGTCTTGGCCCGCGTGGCGTTGCGCAAGGTGTTGTCGTACACCCATTGCGGGGCGGCGGCGGTGCGGTGGCTGGGGTAGACCTCGATGCTGAAGTCGGGGTACTTCTTCATCAGGGCCTGCACGCCGTCGCTCAGGCGCTCGGCATGGGCCGCCATGTTCTTGGCGTTGATGGTGAGGGTGGGCTTTTCACCGGCAAAGGGGTCGGGCCGGGGGCTGCCGTTCTTGTAGCCCGCCGGTGCCTGGGTCAGGCCGCCGCTCCAGGCCGGGATGGTGTTGTCCTTGTTGCCGGCCTTCTCGGCGCCCAGCGGGGTGAGACGGCCTTTGAGCTGGGCGGCTTCTTCGGCGCTGACGGCGGCCTGGGCTGCGGGGCTGGCCAGCAGCAGGCTGAGGGCCAAGGTGGTGGCAAGCGTGGTGGCCAATGCGATGGTGTTGGCGCCCAGGGGGCGTTGTGGCTTGTTCATGGGGTGTGTCTCCGTGGGGGTGTTCAGAACGTGCGCGAGGCGCTGAAGGCGAGGTAGCTGCGGTCGCGCAGCGTCTGGCCGAAGGACAGCATCCGGGTGCCCAGGGGGTCGGGCACGGTCAAGGTGTTGGCCGAGCCGAAATAGGTCATCAGGTTCAGCGACAGGTTCCAGCCGTCCTGGAACTTGCCTTTCACCCCGATGCTCAGGTCGCCCACCTTGCTGCCGCCGCCGGCAAAATTGACCACCGCCGAGGAGCGGCCGGCCAAGTTGTAGCCCAGGCCCACCGGGAACGACAGGTCCAGGCCCGGGCGCACCTGGTAGTACTGGGGCTCGAAGATCATGCGCAGGGCCGCCGCGTCGCGCGTGGTGTTGGGGTCCAGGCCGCCAAAGCCGCGGGCGCTGGGGTTGTTGAGCACGCTCAGGGTGCGGTTCCAGGCCACCTCGCCCAGCAGGGCGCCGCCGTCCCACCAGGCCGACTTGCTCAGCACATAGATGCCCGACAGGTTCAGGTGGGCGGTGTTGCCGATGGCATAGCAAGGGTTGCCGGCGTCGCCGCTGCATTGGCTGGATGGCATGAAGGGCGCGCCCCCCAGCACGGCCGGGTCGCTGGCCAGCGGGGCGTTGTGGCGCCACGAGCCCTCCAGCGCCCAGTTGAGCTGCCCGATGGACGAGGTGACGCTGGCCCCCAGGGTCTCGATGCCCTTGGCATAGGTGTTGTGCACATTGCCATTGATCAGGTCGAACACCGGTACCGCCGGGGTCTTGTCGTGGTAGCGCGCGGCATAAAAGCCATATTCGAAGGCGCTGCCCTCGGGTGACCAGCGCAGCTGGGCCCCGAACTGGCCGCTGTTGCCGGGCGTCTGGTTCTTGCTGTTGTCGGTGTTGAGCACCGGCGGCAGCGGCGCGCCAAAGTACACCGGCCCGCCGCCGATGTAGTTCTGGTTGGAGAAGTAGCTGCCCACGCCCGGGATCAGGCTGGGCCGCCATTTCCATTGGTAGTAGGCGCCCAGGGTCAGCTGGTCGCTCAGGCTCACGGTGCCCGACACCTGCTCGACCGGCAGCAGCACCTCCTTGAACTGCCAGTTGGGCACCGACAGGATCTTGCCGATGTCGATCGGGCCCTGGGCACCGGCGATGCCGTTCTGCCCGAAGAACAGGGTCTCGCCGTACTGCACCGAGTGCTTGCCCACACGCAGCGTGGCCGGGCGCTCACCCAGCGAGCCCTTGAGGTAGACAAAGGCATCCAGCAGCTGGTTGTTCTTGCCCACGCTGCTGCTCACGGCCGGGTTCACGCCGGCGGCGGTGTTGGTGCCGGTGTTGCCCAGAAAGCGCGAGTCGTTCCAGGCCGCATCGCTCACGCGCAGGCCCCAGTTGCCGCGGCTGTAGTCGAACTCGGTCAGCAGGTCGAAGCGGCTGCTCACGAAGCCCTTCTTGAAGTTCAGGTCGCCGGCGTTCTCATTGACCACGCCGCCGTCACCGCGGGCGGCGGGCGAGGTGAGCACGGCCGAGGGGTTCTGCAGGCGGTAGGCCGTGCTGTATTTGGGCGTGAAGTCAAGGCGGATGCGGGTGTCGGGGTCGTCTGACTTCAGTTCGATGGCCTGCGCGGACAGGGCGCAACACAGGGCGCTGGCCAGGGCCAGGGCGCGCGGCCTCGGCAGGTGGGCTTGTCGGGTCATGGTTTGTCTCCTCGTGGGTTGGAATCAAGGGCGTGCCGTTCGAGCGGCACGTCACCGCTGGGGGGCGCCTGCGACCAGGCGCCGGGCTGTCACAGGTAGGTCGAGGCCAGCCCTCCATCCACCGGCAGGTTCACGCCGCTGACCCAGCGGGCCGCGTCGCTGCACAGCCAGGTGATGACGCTGGCCACCTCGTCGGCATAAGCCGGGCGGGCCATGCGGTGAGCGTCGCGCTGCACGCGTTCCTCGCCCAGCATGGCCACGAAGTCGCCCAGGATGGGCGTGAACACGGGGCCCGGAGCCACGCAGTTCATGCGCACGCCACGCTGCAGAAACCAGGGCTGCGACTGCACGGCGTTCCACACGATCAGGGCCTCCTTGAAGTACTGGTAGCAGGTGTCGGCGGGCACCGGGTGCTCGGCCAGCCATTGCGCGCCGGCTTCAAAGCCGGCCGTGGCGGCCAGGGCCTTGTGGGCCGCCAGGCGCTGCGGCCATTCGGCCCCCAGGATGGACGCCACATTGACGATGGCCCCCCCGGCGGGCAGGCGCTCCAGCAGCTGCGTGCTCAGGTGGCGCAGGCCCAGGTAATTGACCCGGGCCACTGCATCGGGCGGGGCCGTGCCCGGCACGCCGGCGATGTTGCACAAGGCGTCGATGTGCTGCGGCAGGCGGGCCACGGCCTCGTCGATGGTGGCCGGGCTGCTCAGATCGGCCTTCACAAAGCCGTCCAGCGTCAGGCTGGGTTCGTTGCGGTCCACACCGATCACGCGGGCGCCCTGAAATCGGGCCAGACGCGCCACTTCGGCGCCGATGCCGGAGGCGGTGCCGGTCACGACAATGGTTTTTCCTTGCAGGCTCATGGTTTTCCTTGGAGAGAAGAAACGGGTCAACAGAAACGGTGGAGGGGGGCGGCCCCCGGCAGGGGCCGCAGGGGGCTCAGAACGGGTAGGTGGGCGCGGTGTCCTGCACCGTCAGCCATTGCCACTGGGTGTATTCCTCCCAGTCGGCCGGCCCGCACACGCTGCTGCCATTGCCCGCGATCCCGGGGCCACCGAAGGGGTTGACGCAGTCGTCGTTCACGGTCTGGTCGTTGATGTGGACCATGCCGGACTTGAGCTGCCGGCCCACGGCCAGGGCGCGCCCCACCGAGCGCGAGATCACCGCCGAGGCCAGGCTGCCCTGGTGCTGGTTGGCCAGGGCCACGGCCTCTTCGTCGCTGCGATAGGTCACGATGTTGGCCACCGGGCCGAAGGTCTCCTCGTCGAACACCGGCTGGCCCGGGCGCACGCCGCTGAGCACCGTGGGCTGGTAGAACAGGCCGTCAAAGCTGCCCCCGGCCTCCAGTTGGGCGCCGGCCGCCACGCTGGCCTGCACCAGGGCGTGCACGCGGTCGCGCTGGCGCGCATCGATCAGCGGGCCCAGGGCCACCTGGCCACTGGCGCCATTGCCCACGGGCAGGTGGCGCGCCTTGAGCACCAGGCGCTTGGTGAACTCGGCCGCCATGCTCTCGTGCACCAGGATGCGGTTGGCTGCCATGCAGATCTGCCCCTGGTGGAAGTACGCACCCCAGGCGGCGTTGCTGGCCGCCACGTCCAGGTCGGCATCGTCGAGGATCAGCAGCGAATTGCTGCCGCCCAGCTCCAGCGTCACCTTCTTCAGGTGGCGGCCGGCCAACTCGCCGATGCGCCGGCCCACCGCGGGCGAGCCGGTGAAGGCGATCATGGGCACGCGCGGGTCGGTGACCAGGGCCTCGCCCACATCCGCGTCGCCGGGCAGCACCTGCAGCAGGCCCGGCGGCAGGCCGGCCTCTTCGAGCACCCGGGCGATCATCAGCCCGCCCGACACGGGGGTGCGGGTGTCGGGCTTCACGATCACCGCGTTGCCGGTGGCCAGCGCGGGGGCCACGGCACGCAGCGTCAGGATCACCGGAAAGTTGAAGGGCGAGATCACGCCCACCACGCCGCGGGGCATGCGGCGCGCCAGGCTCATGCGGCCCGGCGTGCTGGGCAGCACCTGGCCTTGCGACTGCAGCGGCATGCTGGCCGCCAGGTGGCACAGCACAGCCGCCTCGCGGATCTCGTGCTGGCCCTTGGGCAGGATGCCCCCGGTCTCGCGGGCCACATGCAGGGCCAGCTCGTTGTGGCGCTGGCTGAACAAGTTGCCCGCGCGGCGCAGGATCTCGGCCTTTTCACGCGGGCTCACCTGCGCCCATCGGGCCTGGGCCTGCTCGGCGGTCTGTGCGGCGGCGGCCACGTCGGCAGGGGTGGCCAGGTTCACGCTCCACAGGGTCTCGCCGGTGGCGGGCTCGATCACCTGGCGTGTGCCGCCGCCCAGTGCGGCGGGCGTGGCAGGGTTGAAGTTGTAGGGCTCGGCGGTTCTGACGGCGCTCATGGGCGGATGTCCTCTGGAAGCGTTTGAAACGGGTTGAAATGGGTTGGATGAAACTCGCCACCGCGGCGGTGGTGTGCCTGTTCATCGCAAACGCCAGACCAGCCCGGCCCGAAAGGCGCGATTGCTGCGCCGCACACAGGCGGTTTTTCGCTCGCAGACTCCGGACAATCCCTAGTGCCGATTGCTGCTGTGCAGCAGTCGAAATGTCTCGACTTTTTTTGTCCAAATGGTTACAAAAAGAAATCAATTTTTTGATCAAAAGATCAAACCGCCGAGCACAGGCAGGAGACAAGACATGAAGACGGGCGAACGCATTTCACTGGCCGACCTGGCCCGCAGCTCGGGGGCCGGCCTGGGCCGCTTCGACCCCGGGGCGGTGCAGCAGGCCCTGGGCGGTTTTGCCACGGCGCGCATCAGCAGCGACGCCTCGCCCACCGTCAACGACATCAGCGAATGCCTGTTCTTTTCGCCCGGCGACGGCCGCATCTGGCTGCAGGACCAGCGCATGGTGCTGCTGCACACCGAGGCCCTGGGATCGCTGCGGCGCGAAATGGTGGACAGCCTGGGGCTGGAGCGCGTGCGCGGCCTGTTCACGCGGGCCGGCTATGTGAGCGGGGCGCGCGATGCCAGCCTGGTGCGGCGCCAGTGGCCCGACGCCGAACCGCCCGCCGCCGCCGTGGCCGGCACCCGGCTGCACGCGCTGGAGGGCATGGTCAAGGTCGAGGTGGTCGATGCGGCCTTCGACCCCGAGCGTGGCAGCTACGAGGGCGAATTCCTGTGGCACCACTCCAGCGAGGACGACGAGCACATCGCGGCCTATGGCATCGGCGGCTCACCGGCCTGCTGGATGCAGGTGGGCTATGCCACGGGCTATGTGAGCACGCTGTTCGGGCGCCTGATCGTGTTCCGCGAGGTCGAATGCCGTTCCATGGGGGCCGCGCACTGCCGTGTGATCGGCAAGAGCGCCGACCTGTGGGACGACGTGGAGGAAGACATGCGCTACCTCAACGCGCGCGATTTCGTCGACACCGCGGCCTACGACCGCGCGCCGCCCCAGGCCGCACGCCCGGCCTCGCCCGAGCCGCACCCCAGCGACGCCATGGTGGGGGCTTCGTCGGCCTTCAATGCCGCCTGCCACCACCTGAGCCGCGTGGCGCGCACCACCGCCACGGTGCTGTTCACCGGCGAGTCGGGCGTGGGCAAGGAGAAGTTCGCCCAGATGCTGCACCGCATCAGCCCGCGCAAGAGCGCGCCCTTTGTGGCGGTCAATTGCGCGGCCATTCCCGAGACCCTGATCGAGACCGAGCTGTTCGGCGTGGAGCGCGGCGCCTACACCGGGGCCAGCCAGTCGCGGCCGGGCCGCTTCGAGCGCGCCAGTGGCGGCACGCTGTTCCTCGACGAGATCGGCACGCTGAGCTTTGTGGCCCAGGGCAAGCTGCTGCGGGCCCTGCAGGAGGGCGAGGTGGAGCGCGTGGGCGGCAGCCGTGCCGTGAAGGTGGATGTGCGCGTGGTGGCCGCCACCAATGAGGACCTGCGCGAGGCGGTGCGCGCCGGGCGTTTTCGCGAAGACCTGTTCTTTCGCCTGAATGTGTTCCCCATCCACCTGCCGCCGCTGCGCGACCGGCGCGATGACATCCCGCTGCTGATGAACCACTTTCTGCAGCACTACCGGCACAAGCACCAGGGGCAGGCCAAGGGCTTCACCCAGGCCGCCGTGCGGGCCCTGCTGGGCTACGACTTTCCGGGCAACATCCGCGAGCTGCAGAACCTGGTGGAGCGCGCGGTGATCCTGGCCGAGGACACCGACCTGATCGACACCCACCACCTGTTCATGGGCGGCGAGGTGCAGAAGCAGGGCTTTCTGACGCTCGACGTGCATGGCGCGCCCGGGCGGCTGATGGCGCAGGGGGGGGCGGGATCGCCGCCGTCTTCGCCAGCGCAGCCCTTGTCACCCACCATCCCGAATATGACCCCGAATTCGACCCCGGCGCCGTCGCTGGCCGGCGGTGGCCGGGCCATCCACCTGGCGCTGGACCAGGCCGAGCGCGAGCTGCTGAAAGACGCGCTGGCGCGCTGCGGCGGCAACTACTCGGCGGCGGCCCGCCTGCTCAAGATCAGCCGGGCCAAGCTGGCGTACCGGGCCCGCAAACACCAGCTTTGACCAGCTTTGACCGGCTCTGAGCCGCTCCACGTCAGGCCATGCCGCTGGCAGGGCCGCCGCCTCACAGGTCCAGCACCAGGCGCGCCGACAGCGAGCGCGAACAGCAGGGCAGGAACTGCTGGTTGGCGGCCTTCTCCTCTGCGCTCAGGTAGGCGTCGCGGTGGTCGGGCTGGCCGGCCAGCACGGGCGTCAGGCAGGTGCCGCACACGCCTTGCAGGCAGGCCGTCATCAGCGGCACGCCGGCCTCGGTGAGGGCGTCGGCGGCGCTGCAGTCGGGGGCCACCCACACGGTCTTGCCGCTGCGCGCCAGTTCGATCTCGAAGCCGGTGTCGCCCGCCTGGGCCTGCACGCTGGCACCGAAGTACTCGTAGTGCAGCTGCTCCTCGGGCCAGCCCGCGCCGCGCGCCACGGCCAGGGTGGCCTCGATGAAGCCCTGCGGGCCGCACACGTACACATGGGTGCCGGGCTCGGGGTGCGACAGCAGTGCGCTCAGGTCCAGCCGTTGCTCGGGGGGGCCGTCGTCAAAGTGGTGATGCACCTGGACGGCCAGGTCGGGCTCGGCCAGGCGTTCCAGGTAGGCGGCCTGGGCGCGTGAGCGGGCGGCGTAGTGCAGGCTGAAACTGGCGCCGCTGCCCTGCTGTGCCGGGCTGGCCAGGTGCTGGGCCATGCTCAGCAGCGGCGTGATGCCGATGCCCCCGGCCAGCAGCAGGTGGTGGCGCGCTGCCGGGGCCAACTCGAAGTGGTTGCGCGGGCCGCGCACCTACAGGGTCTGCCCCGGCTGCACGGCCTCATGCACGGCCCGCGATCCGCCGCGCGACTGTGGATCGAGCAGAACGCCCAGGCGGTACAGCTGGCTTTCGGCCGGTGCATTGACCAGCGAGTATTGGCGCACCAGGCCCTCGGCCAGGTGCAGCTCCAGGTGGGCCCCGGGGCTGAAGGGCGGCAGGGTCTGGCCCGGCAGGGCCTCCAGCTCCAGGGTGCAGATGCGCTCGGTGGCCGCCTGCTTGCGCGCCACGCGCAGGGTCAGCAGGGGCTCGCTCATGCGCCGGCACCGCTGGTGCTGCTGGTACCGGCCTGTTCGGCCGCCATGATGCGGTCCAGGATCTTGCGCGCCTGCACGCCGCCGGCATCGATGTTGAGCATCAGCAGCTTGCGGTCGGGCCATTGCAGCAGGTTCTGCTGCTGGCGCTCCAGCATCTCCTGGTCTTCGGCAAAGATGCCGCCCTGGCCTTGGCGGATCTGGGCGGTGAGTTCGGCGTCCTGCGGCTTGAAGTGGCGCGCCATGCCCCAGAAGTACCAGATCGAGGTCTCGGTCTCGGGCGTGATGAAGTCCACCACGATGCTGGAGGCCTTGACTGCGTCGGGGGCGTCGTAGCCGCCGTGGCCGGCCAGGGCCACCCCCACCTCGATCAGCACGTGGCTCGGCGGAGTGAAGTGGCAGATCTGCCAGCGGTCCACCGGCTGGTCGTCGGGCAGGCCGTTCATGCGCAGCGCCATCTGCCAGAAGGGCGGCGGCTGAATGCCTTCCATGAAGCGGCTGGTGATCACCTCTTCGCCCTCCACCCGGGTGCGGCAGGGGGTTTCGTCGATCTCCTTCTGGCCGATGCTGGTGCTGTGCACATAGGTCTCGTGCGTCAGGTCCATCAGGTTGTCGATCATCAGGCGGTAGTCGCAGCCGATGTGGTACAGGCCGCCGCCATAGGCCCATTCGGGGCTGACGGCCCACTCCAGGTGCGGGATCAGGGCCGGGTCGGCCTTGGCGGCATCGCCGGGCCAGACCCAGATGAAGCCATAGCGTTCCACCACCGGGAAGGGGCGCACCCCCGGGAAGGCGTGCACACGCTGGCCGGGCATGGCCACCGTCTTGCCATCGCAGCCCATCTCCAGGCCGTGGTAGCCGCACACCAGCTTGCCCTCGCACACCTTGCCCAGCGACAGCGGGGCACCCCGGTGCGGGCAAAAATCCTCCAGCGCCACCGCGCGTTGTTCGGGGCCGCGGTAAAACACCATGCGGTGTCCGCAGATCATGCGGCCCAGGGGTTTGTCGCTGATCTCGTCGGGCGTGCAGGCCACATACCAGGTATCTTGAGGGAACATCGCTTGTCTCTTTCTCAGGTGGGTTGGATTTATTGGATCCAATTCTAGAAAATAATGGCTGAAAATACAAAAGAAATCTTGAAAATGGATCCAATAAAGCCGGCGGCCGCCGATTCGCTCAGCGTGGTGGCCAGTTTGCGCCAGCTCATCATGGACGGGCATTTCCCGCCCGGCGCCCGCCTGGCCGAAGAGGCCGTGGCCGAGGCATTGGGCGTGTCGCGCACCCCCATCCGGCTGGCTTTCCGCACGCTGGAGCAAGAGGGCCTGCTCGAAAAAACCGGCAAGCGTGGCCTGGTGGTGCGTGATTTTTCAGAGGCCGATGTGCTGTGTGCCCTGGAGGTGCGTGGCGTGCTCGAAGGCCTGGCCGCCCGCCGCCTGGCCGAGCGCGGGCTGGACACGGCCCTGCGCGAGCGACTGCAGGCCTGCCTGGACGAGGGCGAGCGCGTGCTGGCGCCCGGCGCCCTGCAACTGGAGAGCGTGGCGGCCTGGAGCGCGCTCAACGACAGCTTTCACAACGCCATCGTGGGGGCGGCCGGCAGCCAGGTGATCGGCGACGCCATCACACGCAACAACCACCTGCCTTTTGCCTCGGCAGGCTCGATCCAGATCGACAAGCTGGCGCTCGACCGTGAATACCAGAAGCTGCGTGTGGCCCAGCTGCAGCACCAGTTGGTGTTCGACGCCCTGCAGCGCGGCGAGTCGGCCCGGGTGGAGATGCTGATGCGCGAACACGCCTACATCGGCCTGCGCTACGGGCCCTTGCTGGGGGCGACGGGGCTGGGCGGTCTGCGGCCCTGAGGGTCGGCTGGCCTATCGCTTTGAGCACCTGGGTTCGTGCGACGAACCCCAACGGGATCCAGCCCGCCTGCCTGCGGGATTCCCCGGGGATCGCTCCACAATTCATCCAGATTCGATCGATACATTGCTGATACAAATCCTTCAAGGAGTCAGCCATGCGTCCTGTATCTGTCTTGTCTCGGTCCCTGGGCCTGTTCGGGTGGGCAGCCCTGTTGACGGCTTGTGGTGGCGCTGACCCGGGCAACACGGTGTCGGCCACCAGCACCTCCGTGGACCTGGCGGCCCTGGACGCCAAGGTGGCCGTGGTGGCCACGGCCACCGTGCCTCTCACCCCTTTGGCCCAGCTCGGGCAGCAGATCTTCAACGACACCAACCTGTCGGTGCCCCGAGGCACCTCCTGCGCCTCGTGCCACACGCCGGGCAAGGGCTTTGCCGACAACCATGGGGGCAACCTGGGCGTGGCCGTGGGCAGCCAGCCCAGCTCGATCGGGCTGCGCAACTCGCTTTCCAATGCCTACAGCGCCCGCACACCGGCCTTTGCCTTTGTGCCAGCCGGCAATGGCCAAGGCGTGATCGCCCGCGGCGGGCTGTTCTGGGACGGGCGGGCCGACACCCTGGCCCAGCAGGCCTTGGGGCCGTTTCTTGAACCTTCCGAGATGAACAACCCCAGCGCCGCTGCGGTGGTGCAGGTCGTGGCCCAGGCCGCCTATGCACCGGCCTTCATGGCGCAGTTCGGCAACTCGGTGTTCAGCACGCCGGCCCAGGCCTTTGGCGCCATCGGGCAGGCCTTGCAGGCTTTCGAGCAGTCACAGTTGCTGCAACCCTTCACCTCCAAGTACGACGCGGTGCTGCGTCAGCAGGCCAGCTTCACACCGACCGAACAGCGGGGCCTGAACCTTTTCCTGGACCGCCAGCGCGGCAACTGTGCCGGCTGCCACCACGCCAACCCCGCCACCGGCAATCCATTGGATTCACCTTTCACCGATTTCAGCTACATGGCCACTGGGGTGCCGCGTAATCCAGCCATCCCCGCCAATGCCAATCCGGCCTTCTACGACCTGGGTCTGTGCGGTCCGAAGCGCACCGCCCCGACGCCACCGGCTGGCCTGGACGTCGCCAGCCTCTGCGGCAAGTTCCGCATGCCCTCGCTGCGCAACGTGGCGCTGCGCCAGCGCTACATGCACAACGGTTTCTTCAGCGACCTGCACGATGTGGTGGCCTTCTACTCGACGCGTGTCAGCAACCCGCAGCACTGGTATGGCCCCAGCGGGGTGCCCAACGACCTGCCCGCCGCCTACCAGGCCAACCTGGAAACCCAACGCCCGCCCTTCAACCGGCGCCCGGCTCAGGGCCCCGTGCTGACCCAGGGCGAGATCAACGACCTGGTGGCCTTTCTGGGCACCCTGAGCGACGGCTACACTGCGCCATGACACACCCCGCCCGTCGCCAGCCCTGGCGCTTCTGTCGGACCCTGCCATGCGCCTAGGCCTGGCCCAGCAACTGGCTTTGCTGCTGCTGGCCGCCGTGCTGGCCTCGACCTTGAGCCTGGGCACGGTGATGGCGATCAGCCTGCGCAATGGCTTCAATGACTACCTGCGTGCCCGTGAGGAGCAGGAGCTGGACCGCTTCATCGGCGTGGTGGAACGCCACGCCGCGCAAGACCCCAGCCTGCAATGGCTGGACCATGCCCCCGAGGCCATGCGCCAGTTGGTGGACGAGCACGAGCTTTTGTTGCAAGGCGACCGGCCCCGCCCGCCGCGACCCGAGCCCGCAGCGCCCCGGCCTGCAGCCGATCCATCGGCCGGCGCTCCGCCGGTCACGGTACCCTCCTGGCCGCAACCGCAACCGCAACCGCAACCGCAACCGCAACCGCAACCGCAACCGCAACCGCAACCGCAACCGCAACCTCAGCCTCAGCCTCAGCCTCAGCCTCAGCCTCAGCCTCAGCCTCAGCCTCAGCCTCAGCCTCAGGGCGGCTCATGGCACCGGCCCGAGCCACCCGGGCCAGGTTGGCACCCGCCGCCACCGCACCCGGGTCAGGGCCCGGGCTGGGGCCGTCCGCCCCCTCCGCCCCGACCCGAGCCCGGCGGGGGGCCTGGGCCGGTGTCGGCCTTGCCCGCCGGCCTGGCCGGCTGGGTGGATCTGCTGGTCCAGCCCGGCAGCGCCCAGGCGGCCACCGAGGTCTGGCCAGCGCCACGCCCCTTGCCGCATCCCCCGGGCAGCATGGCCGGTCGGGTGCAGATCTTCGACAAGAACCACCGGCGTCTGGCGGGTGCCGCCCCGCCGCCCGGTGACGAGGTGCTGACGCACGCCATCCAGTGGCAGGGCCAGGTGATCGGCTATGCCAGCCTCAATCTGCGCCCGGCCGAGGGTTCGGCCGACTCGGCCTTTTTGCGCCAGCAGTACGGCCGCCTGGGCTGGGCCCTGGCGGTCACCGTGCTGTTGGCCCTGGCGGCGGCGGTGCTGATTGCGCGGGGCTGGAGTGCCCCGCTGCGCGCGGTGCAGGCCGCCGCCCGGCGCATGGCGCGTGGGGATTTCACGGCCCAGCTCCAACCCCGGGGCGCCACCGAGATCGCCGCCCTGATGGCCGACATGAACGTGATGGGCCAGACCCTGGCCAGCCAGGAGAACGCACGCCGCACCTGGATCGCCCAGGTCTCGCACGAATTGCGCACGCCACTGTCGGTGCTGCAAGGCGAGCTGGAATCCATCGAAGACGGGGCCCGGCAAGCCACCCCCGAGGTGCTGGCCAGCCTGCGCGAAGAGGTGCTCAAGCTGGGCCGCCTGGTCAACGACCTGCACACGCTGGCCCTGTCGGACATGGGCGAGCTGCACTGTGTGTGGCGCGATGGCGATGCGGCCGAGCTGGCGCAGCGCTGCCTGCGCCGCTTCGAGAACCAGGCCGCGCGCCAAGGCTTGCGGTTGGAGCTGCGGGTGCTGGGCGAGCCCATCGCCGTGCGCTGGGACCTGGGCCGCATCGAGCAGATGCTGGCCAACCTGATCGACAACAGCCTGAGTTACACCGATGCGCCCGGCCAGGTGCGCCTGCATTGCGAGGCCAGCGCCCTGGGGGTGCGCTTCATCGTGGAAGACAGCGCCCCCGGCGTGGCGCCTGAACAGCTGCCCCGCCTGTTCGAGCCTCTGTTCCGCACCGAAGGCGCCCGCCTGCGCCAGCGGCCGGGCTCGGCCGGCAGCGGTCTGGGCCTGGCCATAGCCCAGGCCATCGTCAAGGCCCACCAGGGCCGCATCGCCGCCAGCCTGAGCCCGCTGGGCGGCCTGCGCATGGACATCGAACTGCCCCGTCAACCCGCCTGAGTTCTCAAGCCCGCCATGTCACAGCCTCTTGCCCCATCAGCCCCCGCCCTGGCCCCCCAGCCACCGGCCCCGCCACGCACCGTGCTGGTGGTGGAAGACGACTTCAAGATCGCCGACATGCTGAGCAACTACCTGGGGGCGCAGGGCTTTCGCGCGGTCTGGCTGTCGGAGGGCCGCCAGGTGTGCCCCTGCGTGCGCGAGTTGCAGCCCTCGGCGGTGCTGCTGGACCTGACACTGCCCGACCAGGACGGCTTGCTGGTGTGCCGCGAACTGCGTGCCTTCTCGGATGTGCCGGTGATGATGGTCACGGCCCGTGTCGATGAGATCGACCGCCTGGAGGGCCTGGAGACCGGCGCCGACGACTACGTGTGCAAGCCCTTCAGCCCGCGCGAGGTGGTGGCCCGCCTGAACGCCCTGTTGCGCCGGGCCGAGGGCCGGCTGGCCCAGGCCGCCTGGCCGCCCGAACAGGGCTTTGTGGTGGACGAGCCCGCGCTGCAGGTGCGCTGGCAGCGCCAGCCACTGGGCTTGACCGCGGTGGAGTTTCGCCTGCTGCGCCTGTTGTTGGCCCGCCCCGGCCAGGTGCTGGAGCGCAGCCGCCTGCTCGACGAGGTGCACGAAGGCGATCTGCGCGACGTGAGCGACCGCGTGATCGACAGCCACATCAAGAACCTGCGCAAGAAGATCGAACGCCTGCGCCCCGAGGGCTCGGGCATCGTGTCGGTGTACGGGGTGGGCTACCGGATGGAGTTGCCGGGGTGAGCCTTCAACCAGCGCTGACCGATTGAGGTCAAACGGTATCGTTGTTTGCTGCTGTTTGGCTTGTCGGGCAATGTCATTTCTACCCAGCCTGCATCCAGGGCCGGCTTGAGGTAGGCACTGCGAAAGTGTTCTCGGTGCGTCATTCCCAATGCATCAAGCAAATCCTGGCGCGACATGTCTCCCCTCATGGTTGTCAGCAGCCGGTGGACTTGCTCGGTCACTTGCTCGGTCACTTGCTCGGTCGTAGCGAGGTCTGCTCTGAGTGCGGGATGACTTGGTAACCGCACCACAAAGGACAATCTTTCATCGTCCGTCTCGAACACCGGCGCAGACGACCCGTTTGCGGCCATCACCTTGAGGATTTTGGGAATACCTGTCGAGCGGCCTTCAGTCAGATCCAGCTCCTTCAAGAATTCACCGATTCGACGATTGCGGTATCGCCGACTCACTGCACGACCGGTCCGCAGCTCCTCCAAGCGGATGGACCGATCCGGGCCGGGGTAGCTGATGATGACCAGTTCATCGTGGCTGATGCGCACTTCAATGGGCTCGCGCTCTTCGTAAGAACGGTGATAGACCGCATTGACCAGGGCTTCCTCAATGGCTGCGTACGGGAAATTCCAAATCCGTGTCACCTCCGCACGATCAGCGTGTTTGACCACTGTCTCGATCAGGAAATTGCGCTGAATGTAGTTGAGTGCCTCGCGCGTCATGCGCGCCAGAGGCCCCTTGAACGTCTTTTCTTCAAAGCGGTCGCCACTTGCGCCTTCTGGAAACCAGACGACATCAATCTGCAAACCCGGAAAGAACCGGTCCGGGTGTTCATTGAAGAACAACAGGCCGACATTCTTCGGCCAGGGCGACTCGGTCGGTCCGCCCGCCAGATTCATCTGTCGCGCCAAGGCCTCGATCGAAAGCAATGGGGCATCCGCTGCCAATTCACTTTCGATTTCTTGCAAAAACGCCTGTATTCCCGGCTTGGGCAAGTCGTCCAGCCGTGCGTCTTGGTTATAGCGGTCATCGAAGGGGACTTTGGCCGCCAGGTTCATGAGTTCCCGCTCCGTATCACCTTTGGCTTCGACTGTGCTGCTGTAGCGACGGATGTAATAGCGCCACGTCTTTTTGTTGGCGGTGACGGCTTCCGGCGCCTTGTAGGGGCGGGTCTGGCCGCCAGGGGCCCACAGCACGATCAGTGTGCGCCCTTCTACCTGTTCAACACTCAGCACCGGGAAATAGGGTGGCTGAATCAACTGGCAGGCCGCCAGCAATTCCCTTTGAATCTTGTCGAGTTGACTGCTGACCAACCCAATGGGTGGAAAGACAGGCTGGCCGTTGCCGTCACAGTCCTGCCCAATCACCACGTAGCCCCCACCGAGGTTCTCGAAGTCGTTGGCAAACGCGCACACGGTTCGGGTGATCGCGTCTGGATTCCAGCCTGTCTTGTACTCGATCCGCTCGCTTTCGACCGTTCTTTGGCGAAGCAGATCGTTGAGATTGATGGGGAGTTTGCTCATGCCAAGCCTGTGTCATGTCATTCGCTGAACCGCTTGAAATGCGGTCATATCAAGGGTGAATGATCAGTTCAACATGCATCAGCGGAGAAGCGATCTTTCCTCGTTTCGAGTCTTTTGCAGTTTGTAGCCATCGGTCCCTGCACTCACTTGACCGCGGTGATCCATCGTTGCGTGTCGCAGGGGGCTGTCCCCCCCCTCGGCGTTGGGGTGTTGGCTTTTGTCGTTGCCAACAGGGATCGGGTAGGGTGTGGCCGCCTTTGGTCCGTTGATGGATTCGGCCTGCCGGTCAATCCTCCGACTCGGCCAGCGTCACGGCCTGGCGCCGGGTGCTGCCGGCGCGCCACAGCGTGAGGGTGCAGGTCTGGCCCGGCTGCAATCGCTCCAGTGCGGTGAGCAGGTCGTCCATGGTCTCGACGGGCTCGCCTTCCACGGCGGTGATCACATCGCCGGCCACGATGCCGTTCTCGCTGCGGGTGAAGGCGCGCAGGCCGGCCTTGGCGGCCGGGCCGTTGCGCTGCAGGCGAACGATGGCCACGCCCTTGGGCAGGCCCAGGGCCCGGTTCAGGTCCGGCCCGGCGCCGCTCAGGCCCAGGGCCGGGCGCACCAGGCGGCCGTCGCGGATCAGGCTGGGCACGATGCGGTTGACCTCGTCCACCGGGATCGCAAAGCCGATGCCCGCGCTGGCCCCCGAGGGGCTGTAGATCGAGGTGTTGACGCCGATCAGTCGGCCCGCCGAATCTAGCAGCGGCCCGCCCGAGTTGCCCGGGTTGATGGCGGCGTCGGTCTGGATCGCCCCTTTGATGGTGCGGCGTGTGACGGATTCGATCTCGCGGTTGAGCGCGCTCACGATGCCCAGGGTCAGGGTCTGGTCCAGCCCGAAGGGGTTGCCGATGGCGTACACCTGCTGCCCCACCTGCAACTCGCGGCTGCTGCCCAGCGGCAGCGGGCGCAGCTTGCTGGCGGGGGCGTTGATGCGCAGCACCGCCAGATCGCGGTCGGCAAAGGCGCCCACCAGTTCGGCCCGATAGCTGCTCTGGTCGGCCAGCGTGACCCGGGCGGCGGCAGCGCCCTGGATCACATGGAAATTGGTCACGATGTGGCCCTGGGTGTCCCACACAAAGCCGGTGCCCGTGCCCTGGGGCACCTGTTGCACATTCAGTGAGAACACATCCCGCTCCAGCCCCAGCGCGGTGATGTTCACCACCGACGGTGAGCTGGTCTTGAACACATTGATGTGGTTGAGCTCCTCGGCCCCCAGCGGGCCGCGCGGGCTCACTGCCCGGGGCGTGGCCGGCGTGCGGGCTTGCAGCGCAGGGGGGGCCGCCAGCAGCAGGCTGGTGACCAGCACAAGCCAATGGGGGGGCAGGAAAGCAAACAGGCGCTTTTGCGAAAACAGGTGCGAGAGCTGGTGCGAAAGTTTTGGTGAACTCATGCCGACATGCTGCAGCGGTCTGGGATGCCGCGCATCATAGTCAGTTGTGCGTGGCGCTGCTGGCGCCTGCTTCGTTCAACTCGAGGCGCAACTGCCGCTTCAGCAGTTTGCCGCTGGGGTTCTTGGGCAGGGCATCGACAAACACCACGCGCTTGGGGCACTTGAAGCCGGCCAGGTGGGTGCTGCAATGGGCCAGCACCTCGGCTTCGTTCAAGGTGTGGCCGGCTTTCACCACCACCACGGCGGTCACGGCCTCGACCCAGCGGGCATCGGGCAGGCCCACCACCGCCACCTCGCTGACCTGGGGCAGGCGGTAGATGCTCTCTTCGACCTCGCGGCTGGCCACGTTCTCGCCGCCGGTCTTGATCATGTCCTTCTTGCGGTCGACCACCGTGATGTAGCCCTCGGCGTCCACCGTGGCCAGGTCACCGCTGTGGAACCAGCCGCCTTCGAAGGCAGCGCGGGTGCGCTCCTCGTCATGGAAGTAGCCCAGCATCAGGTGCGGCGATCGGTGCACGATCTCGCCTACCTCGCCAGGGGCCACATCGCGCATCTGGTCGTCGACCACGCGGGTTTCGACGTTGGTGACGGCGCGCCCGCAGGAGCCTGGTTTGCGCAGCTGGTCTTCAGGGCCCAGCATCGTGGCCAGCGGCGCGATCTCGGTCTGGCCGTACAGGTTCCACAGTTGCACACGGGGCAGGCGCTGGGCCAGTTCCTTGAGCACCTCGACCGGCATGATCGAGGCGCCGTAATAGCCCTTGGCCAGGCTGGCCAGCCGCGCCTCGCTGAACTGGGGCGAGCGCAGCAGGGCAATCCAGACGGTGGGCGGGGCGAAGAAACTGGTGATGCGGTGGGTTTCGATCAGGTCCAGCAGGCGCTCGGCCACCGGGCGGCCGGTGATGATGTTGGTGGCCCCCACATAGATGGCGGGGCCGAAGAACACGTCGAGCTGGGCACAGTGGTACAGCGGCAGGGCGTGCAGCATCAGGTCGTCGCGGGCGATGGCCGCATCCATCACGCAGCTCACGTACTGCCACAGCACGGCGTCGTGGGTCAGCATGGCGCCCTTGGGGCTGGATTCGGTGCCACTGGTGTAGACGATCTGGGCCAGGTCGGTGCTGTCGGGGCCCGGGCCTGGCAGCGGCGCATCGCAGCGGGCCAAGGTGTTGAAGTCGAGCATGCCCTGCGCGGGCTCGGTGGACTCCTCGCTGGGCAGCCAGATGAACTGGCGCACCTGGGTCTGCAAGGTGGCCGCCTGGCGTGCCACGGGCGCGAACTCGGCGTCGGTGGCCAGGGTGCGGGCGCCGGCATGGCGCAGGATGAAGGCCACTTCGTCGGCCTTGAGCATGAAGTTGATGGGCACCAGCACGGCGCCCAGGCGGGCCAGGGCAAAGCGCATGGCCGCGAAGGCGTGCGAGTTGCGCGCCAGCAGGGCCACGTTGTCGCCCGGGGCGATGCCCTGCAATGCCAGGCCGGCGGCCAGTCGGCTGACCAGGGCGTCGAATTCGGCGTAGCTCCAGCGCGTGTTGCCGCACACGATGGCGGTCTTGTGGGGCAGGCGTTGTGCGGTGCGGCGCAGGATGTCGCCCAAGGTCTGGCGACGGCTGAGAGAGGGGTTCATGGCGGCGGCCCGGTTGGTCAGATCAGAGGGCATCTGAACCTCCCCAGCCGCCTCTGGCAATCGGTGAAAGCCTGGAGTGGCGAGCACGCAAAAAAGCCCCCGGCCGATGCGCGTTATCGGGTCGGGGGCTGTGAGTGTCGGGCCGAATACCCGGGCGTTCAATGCACGCGCACGCTCACCATGGTCTGGTTCAGCAGTTGGTAGGCGATTTCGCCGAAGGTGATCGGGCCGGCCATGCCGCCGATGGCCTTGCCTTCGAGTTCGCCGAACACGAAGTTCAGGATGCAGTTGCACGACAGGGCCAGGCCGTCGGCGCTCTGGTCGGCCAGCTTGGCGCGGAAGGCGCCAGCATAGTCGCCCACGGGCTTGGCAAAGCGGTAGTCCACCCCGGGGAAGACCGGTGCGTACAGCACCACCTTGCCGCCCGCTTCACCCACGCTTTGCAGCGAAGCGTTCACGTGGGCGCCGGCGAAGTCGCCCACCAGAGGCAGCTGGCCATTTTCGAGGCCGTGTTCGCGCACATAGGCCGCGAAGTTGGTGGGCTGGCCATTGACCAGGCACTGGCCCACTTCGAAGCTGGTCTGCTCGAACTGCAGCAGATCGCCCGTGCCGGGCTCGAACAGGTTGACGATTTCGATCGAAGCCAGCTTGTCATCGGGCAGCTTGACGTAGGCGACCACGACGCGGTCTTCGTACTTGGTGGCGGTGCGGCCGTCGTAGACCTTGGGCGTTGCGCTGCCGAGCTGCGACAGGTGCACGCCGGCAATCCAGCCCACGGTGGGCTTGATGAAGGCGTCTTCGAAGTTGGCGGCGCCGGCAGCAAATTTTTGATGCGAGCTGCTGCCGGCCGGGATGATGGTCACGGCAAAGCCGTTTTCGGGACCGTTGCGGCTGATGTCGCCCAGGGCCTCGGGACCATAGCTGGCAAAGCTCACTTCACCCACGGGGGACAGGTCGGTGGCAAACACCTGGCCTTCTTGCACCACCACGCCGCCGGTGGGCACCATGAAATAGGGGATGGTGCCGCCGATCCAGTTGCCTGCAGGCAATTGGTCCAGAGCGGATTCGGGGCCGGCCAGGCTCAGCGGAGTGCCTTTGCGGATCAGTTCGGCCGCGGCTTGCACAGAGATCAGTTGGTTCATGGTTCGGTCCTCAGAGGGTGGTCAGTTGGGCGACTTCGGTCGGGAGAATGCGTTCCCACTTCGTGAAGAAGGCGTGCAACTCGGCAGCCCGCGCGGGCAGGGGGTCGGTGCTGCGTTCGATGCGCTTGGCCAGCAGTTGGGTGCCCAGGTGCTGGGTGCGCAGTTTGCTGAGCCCGCCGGACGCCAGCCTTTGCCAGCAGGGGTGGTTGAGAGCCGGAATTGCCATTTTGTGCTCCAGAGTTGTTGTGAGAATCAAAAATATCAGTTGATTTGCTGATGCTGTGTCAATTGTATCGCCAGTTTCATTTAAATGTCAAAAAATGAAACATTGCGAGGTTCAGATTAATGCTCAATTTGTACTGGGCCATCTTGATCAGGCTCAAAGATTGGATGCCGCAGACGCTGTTCGTGACGCGTCTTGGCAGGTCTGCTTGCGCTGAGTCATGGTTTCGCAGCGGGGCCGTTCTAGAGTCAGGGTGCGCAAGATCTCGCGCACACCCCTTCAGGAGCCAGCCCATGAGTACCTTGATGAAAGCCGCCGTCTTTGTTGAACCCGGCCGCATTGAACTGGTCGACAAGCGCATCCCCGATGTCGGGCCCAACGATGCCCTGCTGCGCATCACCACCACGACCATCTGTGGCACCGACGTGCACATCCTCAAGGGCGAGTACCCGGTGGCCCGGGGCCTGACCGTGGGCCATGAGCCGGTGGGTGTGATCGAGAAATTGGGCAGCGCCGTGCAGGGCTATCAAGAGGGGCAGCGCGTGATTGCGGGGGCCATCTGCCCCAACTTCAACTCGTATGCCGCGCAGGACGGCGCCGCCTCGCAGGACGGCAGCTACCTGGTGCCCCAGGGCCTGTGTGGCTGCCACGGTTTCAAGGCCACGGCGGGCTGGCGCTTCGGCAACCTGATCGATGGCACCCAGGCCGAGTACGTGCTGGTGCCCGATGCCCAGGCCAATCTGGCTCCGATCCCGGATGGCCTGACCGATGAGCAGGTGCTGATGTGCCCCGACATCATGTCCACCGGTTTCAAGGGCGCCGAGAACGCCAACATCCGCATCGGCGACACCGTGGTGGTGTTTGCCCAGGGCCCGATCGGCCTGTGCGCCACGGCCGGCGCGCGCCTGCTGGGCGCGACCACCATCATTGCGGTGGACGGCAATGCGCACCGACTGGGCATCTCGAAGCAGCTGGGGGCCGATGTGACCCTGAACATCCATGACTGCGATGTGGTGGCCGAGGTGCTGAAGCTCACCGGCGGGCGCGGGGCCGATTCGGCCATCGAGGCCCTGGGCACCCAGGCCACCTTTGAAGCGGGTCTGCGCGTGATCAAACCCGGGGGCACCTTGTCGAGCCTGGGCGTGTACTCCAGCGATCTGACGATCCCGCTGTCGGCCTTTGCCGCCGGGCTGGGCGACCACCGCATCAACACCGCCCTGTGCCCGGGCGGCAAGGAGCGCATGCGCCGCCTGATGAACGTGCTGGCCTCAGGCCGGCTGGACCTGGGGGTGCTGGTGACCCACCACTATCCCTTGGAGCAGATCGTGGCCGCCTACGATCTGTTCTCGCACCAGCGCGACGGCGTGCTCAAGGTGGCGATCAAGCCTTGAGCCTCGGGCCCTGGCTTCAGGGGTTCTGGGCCGTCGAGGCGCGCTCCAGGATCTGGAAGCCGATGTCCACGATGGGCTGCTGGGGCGTGTGGCCGGCACAGCGCTCCAGGATCAGCCGGGCCGAGAGTTCGCCGATCAGACGTCCGTCCACGCTCACCGTGGTCAGGGCCGGCTCGACATGGGCCGAAAACTCGGCATTGCCAAAGCCGCACAGGGCCAGGTCCTGCGGCACGCGCAGGCCGCGGGCCTGGGCCTCGATCATCACGCCTTGCGCCATCTGGTCGGAGCTGCAGTAGATGGCCTGCAGGTCGGGCGCCTGCGCCAGCAACTGGCTCAGGGCCTGGCGCCCCAGGGCCAGGCCGCTGGGGGCCGGCACGAAGGCGGTGGGCACCTCACGCCCCCAGGTGGCCACAAAGCCCTCGCAGCGTTGGCGGGCCCGGTGGTCGTCGGCGCTGGCAATGCCCACCCGCTTCCAGCCCTTGCTCAGAAAGTAGCCGGCGATGGCGCCACCCACCTTGAGGTGCGAGAAACCCACCAGCATGTCGACCGGCCGGTCGCTGTAATCCCAGGATTCGACCACTGGAATGCCGGCCTGCACCAGGCGCTCGCGCGCCGAGGCCGAGCCCACCAAACCGGCCATGAACAGGCCGTCGGGGCGGCGGCTGATCATGGTGTTGATCAGGGCGTCTTCACGGGCCTGGTTGTAGCCGCTCTGCCCCACGATGAGCTGGTAGCCCGCCTGGGCCAGCGTGTCGGTCAAGGCCTGCAGCGTGGGCAGAAACTGCGCCACCGACACCGCGGGCAGAATGCCCGCGATCATCTGGCTTTTACGCGATTTCAGGCCCCCCGCCAGCAGGTTGGGCAGGTAGCCGGTGGCGGCCACGGCCAGCTTCACGCGCTCCAAGGTCTTGTCGGACACCAGCTCAGGCTTGCTCAGGGCGCGCGAGGCCGTGATCAGGGACACGCCGGCCTCACGGGCAACGTCGTGCAGGGTGGCCGCTTTCTTGGGTGCTGTGGTCTTCATCGGGTGCTTGCTGCAGATTACCGGCCAGCGTACCAGACCTGAGCCCCTCAGTTGACGGTGGCGTCCAGCTTGACCTTGGTCTGTTCTTCGCTGGCGCAATGCATGCCCAGGCGTTGCAGCAACTGCCGGTCTTTCTCGGCCTGCGGATTGCTCGTGGTGAGCAGCTTGTCGCCATAGAACATGCTATTGGCGCCGGCCAGAAAGCACAGCGTCTGCAGGGCTTCGGGCATCTCTTCGCGCCCGGCCGACAGGCGCACCATGGCACGCGGCATGCAGATGCGCGCCACCGCGATCATGCGCACGAACTCCAGCGGGTCCAGCGTCTGCGTGCCGGCCAGGGGCGTGCCCTCGACCTGCACCAGGTTGTTGATGGGCACCGATTCGGGGTAGGGCTGCAGATTGGCCAGTTGCACAATCAGGCCAGCGCGCTCGCGGCGCGACTCGCCCATGCCCACGATGCCGCCCGAGCAGACCTTCAGGCCCACATCGCGCACCCGCTCCAGGGTGTCGAGCCGATCCTGGTAGGTGCGGGTGGTGATGATCTGGCCATAGAACTCGGGCGAGGTGTCCAGGTTGTGGTTGTAGTAGTCCAGCCCGGCCTCACGCAGCTGCTCGGCCTGGCCGTCGGCCAGCATGCCGGCGGTCAGGCAGGTCTCCAGGCCCAGGGCCTTGACCTCGCTGATCATCTCGCCGATGGCCTCGACATGGCGCGGCTTGGGCGCGCGCCAGGCCGCACCCATGCAAAAGCGCGTGGCCCCGTTGGCCTTGGCGGCGCGGGCCGCCTCCAGCACCTCGGCCAGGGGCAGCAGCTTGTCGGCCTTCAGGCCGGTGTCGAAATGGGCCGATTGAGGGCAGTACTTGCAGTCCTCCTCGCAGCCCCCGGTCTTGATCGACAGCAGGGTGGACAGCTGGATGGCATTGGGGTCGAAATGTTCGCGGTGCACCTGCTGGGCGCGGTACATCAGGTCGTTGAAGGGCAGCTCCAGCAGGGCCAGCACCTGGGCCACGCTCCAGGGCTGGGCGTTGAGGCGGTCGGCGTCGGTGGTGGGGGTGCGGGTTTGGATCTGGTTCGGGTTCATGGGTTTTCCAATGCCTGACGCAATGCGTTCATGTTCAAGTGGGCGGCCACGGCTGCCGGGGAAGGGTTTGCCAGTCGCGGCACATGGCCCCAGCAGGGAGCCTGCAATTCTGCCTTCAATGTCTGCAGGTTGGGATCGGCGTGTGACAGGTTGGGATCCACGGTGTTTGCCACCCAACCGGCCAGGGTCAATCCGCGGGCCTGGATGGCCTCTGCGCTCAGCAAGGCGTGGTTGATGCAGCCCAGGCGCAGGCCCACCACCAGCACCACAGGAAGGCCCAGGTCGCAGGCCAGGTCGGCAGTGTCCCAGTCGGCTGTGAGCGGCACCCGAAAACCACCGACACCTTCGACAAAGCCCAGTTCGGCCAAGCCCAGAGTCTGCTGCACTGCGCGCAGCAAGGCGGCCCGATCGACACGCACCCCTTCCAGTTGGGCCGCAATGTGGGGGGCGCAGGCCTCGCGCAACTGCAAGGGGCCGACCTGCTGTGCGCTCAGGGGCAGGTTGGTGGCGGCCAGCAGACGCTGCACGTCGTCATTGATCCATTGCCCGTCCACCAGCGCCTGGCCTGCGGCCACGGGCTTCACGGCCACGCTGCGCAGGCCCATCTGCACGCCCAGGCGGGTCAGCCCGGCGGTGACGGCCGTCTTGCCGATCTCGGTGTCGGTGCCAGTGACGAAGAAGGCCTTCATGGGGTCTCCAGCTGGTTGGCCAGCGTGTGCAGCGCCTGCAGCAATCGGGCCACATCGGCGGCCGAGTGGGTGGCGCACAGCGTGATGCGAAGGCGGGCCTCGCCCGGCGCCACCGTGGGGGGACGGATGCCGGGCACGCGCAGGCCGGCCTGGTCCAATGCGGCGGCCAGGGCCATGACGGTGTCGTTGCGGCCCACCACCAGGGGCTGGATCGGGGTGGGCGACGGCATCAGGCGCCAGGGCAGGTGGGGGAAAGCCTGCAGCAGCTCGGTCACGCCGGCGCTGAATTGCTGCTGCAAGGCCTGCAGGCGGGCCCGGCGATGCTGGCCCAGTTCGCCCTCGATCAAGGCCAGGCTGGTCAGCAGTGCGTGGTTCACCGCAGGCAGCGAGGCGGTGGTGAAGATGTAGGGGCGGGCGGCCTGCAACAGGTAGGCAATGATGCGCTCGTGGGCCACCACAAAGGCCCCGCTCAGCCCCGCGGCCTTGCCCAGGGTGCCGAGCAGGATGATGCGCTGGTTGCGCAGCCCGAAGTGCTCCAGCGTGCCCCGGCCCCGTTGGCCCAGCACGCCAAAGCCGTGCGCGTCGTCCAGGATCAGCCAGGCATCGAACTCTTCGGCCAGCGCCAGCAGCGCCGGCACGGGGGCGATGTCGCCATCCATGCTGAACACGGTGTCGCTGACGATCAACTTCACCTTGGCCCGGCTGGCCATCAACTGGGCGCGCAGCGCTGCCATGTCGGCGTGGGCATAGCGCTGCACCGGGGCCTTGGCCAGGCGCATGCCATCGATCAGCGAGGCGTGGTTGAGGGCGTCCGAGAACATCTCGGCCTCGGCGTCGCCCAGGGTGGCGGTGACAGCCAGGTTGGCCATGTAGCCGGTGCTGAAGCCCAGGCAGCGCGCCTCGGGCACATGGGGCTCGAACCACCTGGCCAGCGTGTGCTCCAGGGCCTCATGGGCCTCGGTGTGGCCGCTGACCAGGTGCGAAGCACCGGCTCCACCGGCCCAGCGCTGTGCGCCCTCGGCCAGTGCGGTGGCGATGCTGGGGTGGCTGGCCAGGCCCAGGTAGTCATTGGAGCAGAACATCAGTTGCTCGCGGGCTTGGCCGTCCGGGCCGCTCAGTGTCTGGCGGGGTGCCGTGGGCGTGTGGGCCACCCGCTGCACGCGGGTCTGGCCACGCGCGGCAATCGCGTCGAGCTGGGTTTGCAAGTGTTCAAGCAGCATGGTGCAGCACCTCGTCCAGGGTGTGGGTGACGGCGCTGGCCAGGAATCGGGCCGCCTCGTCGTCGATCAGGTAGGGCGGCATCAGGTACACGGTGGCCCCGATGGGGCGTATCAGCAGTTCGCGCTGGCGGGCCGCCAGGTGAAAGCGCTCACTGAAGCGCTCGCCCGCATCGCTCACGTCGAACGCCAGGATCATGCCGCGCTGGCGCAGGTGGCGCACCCGGGGGTGATCGGCCAGCGGAGCAAAGGCTTGGGCCAGGGCGGCGGCCTGAACCCGGTTGGTTTCGATCTGGCCTGCATCGAAGCGGTCCAGCACCGCATTGGCGGCCGCGCAGGCCAGGGCGTTGCCGCTGTAGGAGTGCGAGTGCAGAAAGCCCCGTGCCACGTCCTGGCTCCAGAAGGCCTGGTACACCGCATCGGTCGTCAACACCAGCGACAGCGGCAGGGTGCCCCCCGTGATGCCCTTGGACAGGGTGATGAAGTCGGGCCAGTGCGCGGTGTCGACCTGCTCCCAGGCAAAAAAGGTACCGGTGCGGCCGCAACCCACGGCGATCTCGTCGGCAATCAGATGCACACCGGCCTCACGTGTCAGGGTCCGCACGGCGCGCAGGTAGTCGGGCGAGTGCATCACCATGCCGGCCGCGCATTGCACCAGGGGCTCGACGATCACCGCTGCGATCTGCGGGCCGCGCTCCTGCAGGAGATCGCTCAGGGCCTGCAGGGCGGCGGCTTCGTTGCCCAGGCGGCTGTCGGGTGATTCGACGATGTGGGCCCGCATCAGCAAGGGGTCGTAGGCATCGCGGAACACCGCCACGTCGGTCACGGCCAGGGCGCCCAGGGTTTCGCCGTGGTAGCCCTTGCGCAGGCACACAAACTCGCGCCGCTCGGCCTGCCCCAGATTGCGCCTGCTGTGAAAGCTCTGCTTGAGCGCAATCTCGACGGCGCTGGCACCGTCGGAGGCAAAGAAGACATGGCCCAGGGCACCACCGGTGCGCTGGCCCAGGCGCTCGCCCAGGCGCACCGCAGGTTCATGCGTGCAGCCCGCCAGCATCACATGGGGCAGGGTGTCGAGCTGAGCCTTGATGGCGGTGTTCAGCCCGGCATCGGAGTGGCCGAACAGATTCACCCACCAGGCGCTGTTGGCATCGAAGTAGCGCCGACCCGCGCTGTCGTGCAGCCAGGGGCCCTGGCCACGGACCATGGGCAGGGGCGGAACTTGTTCTGCCCGAGCCATCTGGGTGCAGGGGTGCCATACGGCAGCCAGGGAGCGGCGTTGCCAATCGGCTTGTGCTTCATGCGTCATGGGCGCGGATTCTAGGAGCAGTTCGGGTGCCCTTTCGGCAAGTGGATTCACCTGCCGAGACCGTGCCCTGATTTTTTGCAAACTGGGGCAGGCTGCGCAGCAGCGCCCGGGTGGGTGGGGGTGCTGCTATTCCGGGCGGATGCCGCTGTTGCGGATCACCTGGCGCCATTTCTCGGTGTCGCGCCGGATGTAGGCGGCCAGGGCCTCGGCGCTGCCCGGGCTGGGTTCGGCCCCCTGGGCCTTCAACTGGCGCACCACGCCCGGGTCGCCCAGGCAGGCCTGCAGGGCCTGGTTGATCTGCTGGACCAGGGCCTTGGGCGTTTTGGCCGGCGCGAAGAGCCCATACCAGATCTCGTAGTCGAGCCCGCTGACCCCCAGTTCGCTGAAAGTGGGCACCTGGGGCAGGCTGGCGTGGCGGCGGGGGGCTGCCACGGCCAGGGGCTGCAGCTTGCCGACCTGGATGTACTGGATCACGCTGGGGATGGCGTTGATGCCCACCTGCACATGGCCGGCCACCAGGTCGTTCACCGAGGGCGCACCGCCCTTGTAGGGAATGTTGACCAGCCGGGTGCCGGTGGCCTGCTGGAAGGCCTCCATGGCCAGGTGGTTGGGGCTGCCCACGCCGCCCGAGCTGTAGTTCAGCTCGTCGGGCTTGCGCTTCAACAGGCTCAGCAGATCGGGCAGGGATTTCACGCCCAATGAAGGCGTGGCCGTGAACACCGGGGTGTTGGTCAGCACCATGCCCACAGGGGTCAGGTCGCGTTCGGGCTGGTAGGCCAGGCGGGTCTTGATCATGGGCTCGGTCACGATGTGCGAGCCCGCCCCCAGGATCAGGGTGTAGCCATCGGCCGGAGCCGACGCCACCGACTGGAAGCCCGGTGCGCCGGGCTTGTTGTCGATGATGACGGGCTGCTTCAGTTGCTCGGCCAGGCGCGTGGCGATCACGCGCATCGCGGTGTCGGCGGCAGCCCCGGCCGGAAAAGGCAGCACGATGTGCACCGGCCGGTCGGGGTAGGCGGCCAGCGCACTGGTGGCGGTCAAGACCAGGGCCAGGCCACAGGCCAGGGCCTGCAGGCGGTTCAAGAGGGGCAGGAAGGTCGTTTTCATGGTGTTTCCGAGGGGGCGGGCGAGGGCTGGGTCGGGGCCCGCAGCAGGGTGTGGATCTCGCCGGCCAAGGCGTCCAGCATGCGGCGCAGGGCCTGCACCAGCAAACCATGGCCAGGCGTGAGTGTGAACAGGGCCTCGTCCATGTAGAGCGCCCGGTTCAGTTCGATCTGCAGGCTGTGGCAGTGGTGGGTGGGTTGGCCGTGGCGGCGGATCAACTCGGCCCCCTGGTAGGGGGTGTTGATGGCCACACACAAGCCTTGTGCACGCAGCAGATCTGCAACGAGCTGGGTCACCTCGGGGGCGGCGCTTTGCCCGTAGAGATCGCTCACCACCACATCCGGGCGGGCCAGGCCCTGGTCCAGGTTCATGGCATTGCCCACCGACTTCATCGAATGGCAGTCCAGATGCAGGCAGTGACCGAATTGCTGGTGGCAGTTCTCGATCAGTGTGGACAGGGCAGCGTGGTAGGGGTCGTAGTAGACGGCGAGCCGCTGTTCGACCTCGCTCACGGACAGGGCCTGTTGGTACATCGGCACGCCCGGCAAGGCCAGGCGCCGGATCAGGCCGAAGCCGCGCTCGGATTTGTCGCTGGGCGCCAGCGGGCCGGGCCAGGGGGCGTCGAGCATCGTGGGGTCGATGTCGTCACGGGCGCGGTTCACATCGATCAGCGAGCGGTGGAACCGGGCCGACAGCACGGGCGCGCGCCCGCCTGCAGCCTGGGCCCAGAGCGCGTCCACATGGGCGTCCCAGGAGCTCTGGATGGCGGCCCAGGGGGCCAGGGTGGGCACCTCCTCAGGCCAGTGGGGCCAGCTGTGGGGTGAGTCGATCACCAGCGGCAACAGTGCAACGTCGGATCGGGCCGGCAGCAGATCGTAGGCCGGCGAGGGGCCGGACTTCAGGGGCAGGGGGGTCACACAGGGCTCCTGCTTCAAAAACGATGCAGCATGCCCACGCCGACACCGGTGGCCTGGCTGTTGGGCAGGTGGCTGTTGCTCACGTCGCGGTCGACAAACACATACAGGGTGCTGCGCGCACTCAGGCTGTGGCTGTAGTCGGCCTGGAACTTCTTCAGCTTGCCGGCCGGGTCGGTCTGCACGTCGCGCTGCATCAGGTTGGCCGTGACGCGGTGCATACCCCAGGGCACGGTGGCGCCGATCAGCCACACCTTGACGGCCGATCGGGCACCCGCTGCAGCATTGAACCGTTCCTGGCTCAGCAGGGCGTAGGTCTTGAAGCCAGTGGCCTCGTAGCTGGCCACGGCCTGGGTCTTGTTCTTGAAATCGTTGGCCAGGAAGCCGCCCTTTTTCTCGTCCCAGCCATAGCCCGTGCCCAGGCCCCAAGGGCCATTCCTGTAGTTCAGCGCCACCTGGTATTGCTTGAAATCATCGGGCGATTTCAGCGCCGGATTGGTCGTGGGGTTGGTGGCGTCGGGCCCGGCCAGGTTGACCCGCGCCACGGCATTGAACCCACTGAGGTCGGGCGTCTTGTAGCTGATGGCGTTGGACACCCGGTTGTTGCCGTTCAGCACCCGGGTGCCGATGGCGACCACCCCGGCGTCATGCACGATCCAGCGCAGATTGCGGGCGGCCTGTGAGTACAGCGGTGAACCCGTGGGCGTGTCGGAGTCCAGGCGCCCCATGTTCAAGGTGCCCCAGGAGCCACGCAGGCCGACATAGGCATTTCGCATCGGTGGCGACACCAGGCTGCCGTTGGGCGCGTTGATGCCGAACTCGATGCCGAACACCGCTTGCTGCCCTGCGCCCAGGTCTTCGACCCCCCGAAAGCCCAGGCGCGAGGTGTTGTCGGCCATCTGGGTGCGGCTGGCGCCGGCAGTGCCGTAGCCCACATTCGACTTCGCGCCGGCGTGCACGGTCTCCACGCTCAGGTCCATGCGGCCGTACAGGCTCAGGCTGCTGCTGGTGCTGCCGGTGCGGGGGCTTTCGGGCTCTTCGGTGTCGTCGGCGGCGCAGGCCGGCAGGGCAAGGACCAGCCATGCGGCGGCGCCGGCCAGGGTCAGCAGGCTTGTGGGGCTGTTCTTCATGGGATTCTTTCGTTTCGATGGTTGAAATAACTTGCCGGCGATGGATATCCTATGATTTGACTCACGATACATAAAGAGCTGAAGACCCTTGGTATTGGATTGAGCCGAAGTTTTTCAATCAGTGAAACAAGATTTATGCATTTGCACCTGTTCCCATGACCACCGACTACACCGTATCTGCTGTTGACGAAGCCGTGGCCTTGATGCTGCTGGTGGCACAGAACCCTGGTTTGGGCGTGAGCGAACTGGCCCAGCGCTCGGGCAACACCAAGGCCCGCACCTTCCGTCTGCTGTTCACGCTGGAGCAGCGGCGCCTGGTCACCCGCCTGGGCAAAAGCCCCACCTACCACCTGGATGTGCAGGCGCTGTACCTGGGGGTGGCCGCCCAGGAGCAGATCGACCTGGTGGGCCTGACCCGGCCGCACCTGCTGGCGCTGGGGGGAGAGTGCGGCGAGAACGTGCAATTGCGCGTGCGCGACGGGCTGGATTCGGTGTGCGTCGATCGCTGGCAAAGCGCGCGCGACCAGCCTATCCGCAGCCAGGCCGGCAGCCGGCGCCGCCTGCACGCCGGGGCCTCGTGCAAGCTGCTGCTGGCCTATGCGCCGGAGGAGGTGCGGCAGGCCCTGTTCTCCAGCGAGTTGCCGCGCTACACGCCGCAGACCCTGACTCACCGCAGCCGCTTGACCCAGGAAATCAGCCGCATCCATGCCGAGGGTTACAGTGTTTCGATAGGTGAAATAACGCCCGGCTTCGGGGCCTTTGCGGCCCCCGTGCGAGGCAAGAGCGGCCAGGTGCTGGCCGCCCTCAGCATCACGGGGCCTGCACAGCGCCTGCAGGCGGGCCAGGCGCCACTGGTGGAGCTGCTGTGCAGCGCTGCGCGGCGCATGTCGCTGGCCCTGGCGGGTGAAGTCGACACGGCGGCGGCTGCCGACACCAGCATCGAAACCTGATGGCCCATGTGCGGGCTCAGAACAAGCCTTGTAGAGCGCGCGAGATCTGGCCGGCGCAGGGCAGGCGCACAAAGTAGTCACTGAGCCTTTGAGTATGGCGGTGGGCCTGATCCGAACCCATCTGGTGCAGGTAGGACAGCGCCACGCAGGTGACCACGATGCCCGCGGCATGGCTGGGTATGCGCTCGTCAAATCCGCTGCCATCGATCTTCAGGCGCACCAGGCGGGCCGGGTCGCGCCCGGGATACAGGTACAAGCCCTGGTTGCTGAGCCGCATGAACTCCCAGCCATCCACGTTGCCTTCGACGATGAAGGTCTGGCCCCAGTTGGAGACCAGGCTCTCGAAATGGGTCGCATCGGGAAAACCGAACAGCTGGGACAGGAATGCGCTGCGGTACTGGGCGGGCACGGGTTGGCTGAAGAGGGTGCCGGGGGCGGGTTGGGGGGCGTGAGACATGGATCTGTGGGTGAGGCTCGGGGTTGGGCCCCGGTCGTCGAGGGGACTGGGGCGGGCTTTCAATGCGGGTTCAAGGTCGGGTCAATTGCGGCCATGAGCGGCTCATGAAGACCGAGCGTGGTTTCAACAGGGGGTCTGGCCGGCTCTGGCGTGAGAATGTCCTGCAAGGTCCGGACTTCGGCTTGCAAGCTGCGTTCGGCCTGCTGGCTGGCCTGGCACGCCTGGGCGTGGGCCTCGCACAGCTTGCGCCAAGCGGGCCGGTCGGTGCTCGGCAGCCCGCGGGTCTTCAGCAGCAGCCTGGCCAGATGCTGGTTGGTCATGGCCAGTGCGCCCCAATCCAGGCGTTCTGTGGCCTGGCGAAGGCGGCTGGTCAGCGGGAGCAGTTCGTGTTGCAGGGGCATGGGCGTGAGAATGAAAAATGGGATGGCGTGCCGGGGTTCGGGTGGGGCATCAAGGGATGCATCACGGGGGCATCACGGCGGCATTTGCCTGCCGGGGTCGTGTCGCTCCAGGTCTTGCAGGCCTTGGTGGGTGGCCTGGAGCTCGGCGCCCAGTCTTTGCAGCAGGCCCAACTGGGCCAGTCGCGGCGCCAGCGCCTGTTCACAGCGGGCGCACAGCCAGGCCCGGCGCTGCGCCGTGTTGCGCTGGCGTGCCTCCAGGGTGTGCAGGCGTTGGCGGATCAGGCCCGTGTGGCGATCGGTCCAGCCTCTGACCATGCCGACGAAGGCTCCCAGCACCCCGCAGGGGTGCGCTTGTCCGGTGCTGCCCAGCACGTTGGCCAGGCCGGTGGGGGACCGGGCCACCGTGGCCCGGCAGTCTTCGGTGTTGAATTCGTAGATGCCTTGATCGCCCAACTGCAAGCCATAGTGGATCAGGCTGTGGCCGTCCACATTCAGCAGCAAGGTGCTTCTGATCCGGCTGCGCAAGGCCACCACCCCGCTGTCCGATCCAAGCACGCGGGGGCCGACGGTCTGCGGGCTGCCCAGGATCAGCTCTTTCAGACGCTGGTCCAGGGTGTTGCAGGCCTGCAGCAGGCTGTCCAGGGTCATCAGGTCTCGCTCAGCGGACCTCGGCGTGGTGTGGAGCTTCCACGGGGCGCCGCGCCGAGGTGGGGGGCTCATCTCTGTCAAGGCCTGCTCGAATTGGATCAATGCCGATTGCAAGGCTTGCAAGGCCTCTGCACTGGCCTCGGTGCGTGCCTGGTCGGCCTTCAGCAAGGCCTCGGCCTGCACCAGCAGACTCATGGCCGGGCCCGCGGGGTTTGCCGGGGCGAGGCCAGGCGCGTGTGGCCGGAGCTGCGCTGTTGGCGTGCCCGGTACAGGGGGGCTTGGGATTGGGTTCACAGCGCGCTCTCTGCGGTGCCCGACGAACCCTCGGGCAGACAAAGGGTGGCCAGGCGTTGGGGATCGGCGGCCAGCCCATCGATCATGCATTGCAAGACGAGGGCGACGTGGTTGAAGCAGGGGCCAGGTTGCCCGGTGGGCTCGTCCAGGTACAGGGCCTGGTTGATCTCGATCTGCAGGCCATGGCGACCCAGCAGGGGGTGGGCGTGGCGGCGAATCAGTTCCGCGCCCATGTAATGGCTGTTGACCCACACCTCGAACCCTTGGCTGCGCAGCAGATCGACCACCCAGCAGGTCAGGGCCGGCGCGCAGGCCAGGCCGTTGAGGTTGCTCACCACAAAGTCGGGGCGGGGCAGGCCGGGATCGTGGTTCAAGGCATCGCCCACGGGCTTCATGCCCTGAGCGTTGATGTGCAGGCAATGGCCGTGTCGGCTCTGCACCTGTTGGATCAGCGCGTCCAGCGCCTGGTGATAGGGCTCGTAGAAGTCGTTGATGCGCGCCTGGACCTCGGCCACCGTCAACAGGCGGTCATGGACGGGAACGCCCGGCAGCGCCCAGCGCCGGATCAGGCCGACGCCCCGGTCCGAATGAAACGATGGACGCAGGGCGCCGGGCCACGGCGAGCACAGCAGCTGGGGGTCGATGTCGGTGGGCGCACGGTTGACATCGATCAGGGCGCGATGGAACCTGGCCAGCAGCAGTGGCACGCGCGCCTGGCAGGCGTTGAACCAGAACTGGTCCACATAGGCATCGCTGAGGGCGTTGAGCGCCTGTGCCGCAGCCGGGTTGAGCCCTTCATGGCTCCAGTGGCCATGGCTGTGCGGAACATCGACGACCAGCGCAAGGCCGGTCGGTGCACTGGCCGGCAGGATCTGGTAGGCCGGGTGTTCTTGCGCCACCGGGCGGCCCTGATCCAGGCGGCTGGGCGCACGGGCCTCTGTCAGAGGGTAGGGGGGGGGTTGGGCAGGCATTCGGCAAATCGATGATTTCGATAAAGCCGGATGCTAGAGAGGTTGATATTGATTCTCAATACATATAACATCAGTTTTTCCAAAAAATGAGGCCTTGTTTCATTGGGTGATTTGATGTTAGTGATAAATATAATAAGCTTCAATCATGACCGACTACACCGTTGCTGCTGTTGACCAGGCCTTGGCCCTGCTGGTTCTGGTCGCTCAATCCCCCGGCTTGGGGGTGAGCGAATTGGCCATGCGCTCTGGCAATACCAAGGCGCGAACCTTCCGGCTGCTCTACACCCTGGAGCAGCGAAGGCTGGTTCAGCGGCGTGGGCGAACGGCCACCTACGGCCTCGGTGTCCAGGCGCTTCACCTCGGCGTTGCCGCACAGGAACAGGTGGATCTGGTGCGACTGGCCCGCCCCTACCTGTTGGACCTGGCGGCTGTCTGCAATGAGAACGTGCAGATCCGTGTGCGCGACGGTTTGGAGTCGGTCTGCGTGGACCGTTGGCAATGCGTGCACCATGAACGCATCGTCAGCCGGGCTGGCAGCCGGCGCAGGCTGCACGCGGGCGCCTCCTGCAAATTGCTGTTGGCGTATGCGCCCGATGAGGTGCGTCAGACCTTGCTGGCCGGTGATTTGCCGCGTTACACCGACAGCACCATCCACCAGCCCAGTCGACTGGCCCTGGAGCTCAAGCGCATTCGGCAGGAAGGAGTGAGCTCGTCCTGCGGAGAAATGACCCACGGGGTTTCGGCCTTTGCGTTCCCCATTCTGGATCGTCATCAGCAGGTGCTGGCAGCGCTGAGCATCAGCGGCCCGACGCACCGCCTGCAGAGACGCCAGCCAGAGCTGATCGCGGCGCTGCGCATCGCAGCGGCCACCATCACCGTGGCCATTCAGAGCGCCTGAGTCAAAGATCTGGAGTTAAAGTGCCTGGGTCTTCACCGGTGCCGCCACGCTCGAGCTTCGTCCCTGGCGGTCAGCCTGCTTGCAGCAGGCGCTGGGCGCGGTTCTCTTCGGCCACGGCCTGATCAAAGCCGGCCAGGCCGATCTGGTTGAGCACCCGCTTGAACTGGGTGGCCACCTCGGGCTGCAGCGCGGCCAGGCGCTGGGCCGTCTGCATGCCGCTGGCTTGCAGCGCTGTGGCGGGCACCACGCGCCAGATCAGGCCCCAGTCGCGGGCCTCGCTGGCGCTGAATTCATCTCCCAGTAGGGTCAGGGCCTTGGCCCGTGCCAGCCCGGCCATGGCCGGCAGGGTGGCGCTCAGGCCGCCTGTCACGAACACGCCCAGCGAGGCCTCTGGCAGCTTGAAGCGTGTGCCCTCGGCGGCCACCACGACATCGGCATTGAGCATCCACTCGAAGCCGGCCCCCACCGTCCACCCATGCACCTCGGCCAGCACCGGCCGGGGGTGGCCCACCAAGGCCTGCGACACCGATTGCACCAGCACCAGGTCTTGTTCAGTGGGGGCTGCCGACACGTCGCGGCCGGCGCAGAAGGCACGGCCCTCGCCGCGCAGGCGAATGGCCCGCACCGCCGGGTCGTCACGCGCTGCCTCCAGTGCCTGCAGCAAGGCCTCGGCCAGTTCGTTGTCGATGGCGTTGAGCTTGTCCGGGCGGTTCAGCGTCAGGCTCAGCACGCCTTGCTCGGTGTGCGTCAGCAGTTTGGGGGAGGCAGTCATGGCAGCGGGGCAATCAAAGGTTCGCCATGGTGCCAGAGGTGTCTGTGGGAGGGGCCGAGGCGCGGAGAAAGTCTGATGCGGCGGCGCAGGCAGCTGGATCCAGGCCGGCGGCCCGCTGGGGCGGGCGTGTCAACGCCTGGGGCTTCAAGCTCCTTGGTCCAACCAGTAGGCCAGCACGGCCAGCGTGATGCCCAAGGCCAAGGCGGTGCCCATCACTCTGATCAAGCGGCGACCCAGGGCCACGCCCGCCCGAGGCAGGTCTTCAGGCCGCGCGACCCAGGGCCGGGTTTCTAGCTCGATCTCGGAGTCGCTGAAATAGGGTTCTGCGGGCAGTCGCATGGGGTTCATCTGGGCCAGATAGTGTCGTCACACTAATCGGCTGAAGCTGACCAAGGCCTGACTCGCAGGGCTGAGCGGTGCTTGCGTGCAACACGGCTGCTAGCGCGTGAACAACCCTGCCACCTGATCCAACCAGGCCTGGCGCTTCTTCTGTGAGGCATGGCTGACCGGCGACAGCGCGACCCATTGGACCTGGCGCACGCCACATTTGCGCAGGGTACCGCGCACCAGAGAGCGGTGCACGGCATTCCCGTACAACCAGCGGTAGGCCCATTTCGGGGTGTTCATGGTGGTCACGACCACCGCACGCTGAATGTGGTCCAGATGGCCCTTGACCCCCCATCGGCTGGGCTCATAGGCCCAACCCTTGGTCAGGACCTTGTCGAGGAAGCCCTTGAGCAGCGCCGGCATCAGTTCCCACCAGATCGGGAAGATGAGCACCAGTTGCTGCGCGGCATCGATGCGGGCCTGGTAGGCGGCCACGGCCGGGTCGGCGCTTTGGCCCTTGGCGTAGACGGCCAGGTCTGGGCCGCGCATGACGGGGTCAAAGCCATCTGCATCGAGGTGCAGCCGGTCCACCGTGTGGCCTGAGGCCTCCAGGGTCTGGACCACGCGCTCGTACAGGGCATGGCAATAGCTTTTGGCGTAGGGGTGGGCCAACAGGACCAGGGTATGCATGAATTTCGCTCCATCGGGTTTGCAATGGGGCCATGATCCGGTGCGGCTGGGTTGGCGTCATTTACATAGGTTCAGAGGCCGGGCGCTGGCGCTGCATTTTTCAGCTTGCGGCGGATCCGGCTCAGGTGCACGGCACTCACGCCCAGGTAGGCCGCCAGGATGTTCAGGGGAATCCGCTCCAACTGCCGTGGGTGGGCCACCATCAGGTTCAGGTAGCGCTGCGTGGGGGTGTCGGCAATGGCACTGGTGTAGAGGTTGACGTAATGCACCAGCCGCCGCTGGGTCAGTGCCTGCAGGTCGGCTTGCAATGCCTCATGGGTCTCGGCACGGCGCAAAAGCGCGCCGGCATCCATCACCCGCATCTGGCAGGGTTCGATGGTGACCAGTTGCTGCACGCTGGGGCGTCCGGTGAGCAGGCTTTCCAATGAACCCACCAGGTCACCTTCGAAGAAGAATTGTGTGCTGGTCTCACGCCCCTCGGCGTCGATCACGCACAGCCGGGCGCAACCCTGCTCGATCCAGAACAGGCGCTGCGCGACCTCGCCCGTCCGCAGCAAGGTATGTCGGGCTTCGACCCGACAGTGGGTCCCCAGTTGTTCAAAGCAGGATCGGAGTGCGTTCATAGGGTGGGGAAAGGCGGAGGAAAGGTGGCAGGGGCTGATGAGGATGAAAAGTGTGCCCGATGCCATGGGCACCCGCCATCCGTCCTCTGGCGTGGCCGGGTGCCCCCAGCCATCTCACGATGCGGGGCGGTTTGGCTCAGATGTTTCAGTGTGTAAATCCTGCGTTGCCCCTTCCCGTGGCGGGGCGATTCATCGGCCTTGGCGTCAAGCCCCCATGGGGCAGGCCTTGGGGGCCCGATCTGCCTCGGCGCAGGGCCTGCAGCCGCCGTGAATCGGGCTTGGGCTGAGACTTTTCTGCCCGTCTGGGCCCCTTCCAGCCCGATCGACAAGGTCGATGGGGGGACAATCACCTCTGCCGATTCGCGACAATCGGCGAACCGATTGAAAACGCCATGCAAACCAAGACCTTCTCCCTCCTCCCTGTCATCTTCGCCATCGCTGCGGGCGCACTGGTGCCCAGCACGGCGTCTTTTGCGGCGGGACACCATGCCAGCAAAGCCGCGTCGCCCAAGAAGGCGGTGGCTGCTGCTGCCGCTGCGAACGCTTTGCCGCCCCTGGCCGCCCAGACCACCCTGGCGGGCAGCCCGCCGGCCCTGCCCGCCAAGGCCTGGTTGCTGATGGACTTTGACTCCGGCGAGGTGCTGGCCTCGGCCAATGCCGATGAGCCCCTGCCGCCCGCATCGCTCACCAAGATGATGACCAGCTACCTGGTCGAGCAGGCGCTGCGCTCCGGCAAGCTCAAGCAGACCGATCTGGTCTCGGTCAGCCAGAACGCCTGGTGCCGGGGCTCCAGCACCGAGTCGTGCATGTACCTGCCGCTGAACAGCCAGGCCACGGTGATCGACATCCTGCGCGGCATCATCATCCAGTCGGGCAACGACGCCTCCAAGGCGATTGCCGAGCACATGGCCGGCTCCGAAGAGGGCTTTGCCAAGCTGATGAACGCCGAAGCCCAGCGCCTGGGCATGACGCACACCCATTTCATGAACCCCACGGGCCTGCCCGACCCGGACCACAAGTCGTCCGCGCGAGACCTGGCCATCCTGGCGCGCGCCATCATCCGCGACAGCGCCGACTACTACCCGATCTACGCCGAGCGCGAGTTCAAGTACCACGGCATCAAGCAAGGCAACCGCAATGCCCTGCTGTACACCGACCCCACCGTGGACGGCCTGAAGACGGGCCACACCGAAGAAGCCGGCTATTGCCTGGTCACCTCGTCCAAGCGCAACGGCATGCGCCTGATCACGGTCATCCTCAACACCAGCAGCCCCCAGGCGCGTGCCGACCAGACCCGCGCCATGCTGGGCTGGGGCTTCAGCACCTTCGAAAAGGCCACCCCGATCCAGCCCGACGCGGTGGTCGGCACAGCCAAGGTTGCCTTTGGCAAGGCCGACACGGTGGCGGCAGGCCTGGCCGCGCCCTGGACCTTGACCGTGCCGCGTGGCCAGCAGGTGCAGACGGCGGTGGAAATCAAGCCCGACCTGGAGGCCCCGGTGGCCAAGGGCGCCGTCATCGGCAAGGTGGTCGCCACCTCGAACGGCAAGCCGGTGGGCGAGGCCCCGCTGGTGGCCCAGGCCGAGGTGGAGCGTGCCGGCCTGATGCTGCGCGCGTGGCAGCACCTGGCCAAGTTGTTCGGCAAGTAAGCTGGGGTGGGCCCCTGTGGCCCAGCCGCTGGCCCTCTGCCGCAGGCGCTGCTGCTGCGCGCGCCGGGTCAGATGAACTGCTGTGGCAAACCCGATCCACCGCATCGCGACCTGCCGCGCCAGAGGCCATCAGGCTGGCGTTGCCGGCGCCATGGTCTGAGCCATGGCCTGAGCCAGGGCGGTGTTGCCTTGGGCCTGCAGGCCGCGAATGGCGCCTTCCCGATCCTGCGCCGTATGGTGCTGGTTGAGCTTGCGCTTGCCCTCCAGGCGGCTGATGCGGATTTCAAGCCCCACGATGTGGCGCAACTGCTCGGCCAGGTAGTCGGCCGGCGCATCCCCCATCTTCCAGGGGGTCGGCTGATCGGCTTCGTGCGCACGGGTCAGTCTGGCCAGCAGGCCCCGCACAAAGCGTTCGTCGTCGTGCACATGCACGGTGCCGTGCGCGTGGACCACTTCGTAGTTCCAGGTGGGCACGCGCCGATGGGTTTCCTGCTTGCCCGGGTACCAATTGGGCGAGATATAGCCCTGCGCGCCGCGAAACACCACCAGCACCGGGTCGCCCTCCCGGATCTCCTGCCACAACGGATTCGCCCGCGCCACGTGGCCCACAAGTGCCCCGTGGGGGCCCTGATCCGCCTCCAGCAGCAGCGGCAGGTGATGGGCTTCCAGGCCTGTGGCCGTGAGGGTCACCACCATGCCCAGGGCGTTCTCGCGGACGATGCGGTGAAGTTCTTCGATGCGGGGTTCGGCAAATTGCGGTGGCAGATACATGGGACAAGCCTTTTCGTGACGAGCGCCGGAACAGCCCGGCGAGCAACGCCACTTTGGGGCATCATTGGCCTGGAGAAAATAGCCAGTTTTATTGAAAATAACCAGACCAGTCATGCTGTGAGAACCCCGCCGAATGCCCGCACCAGCCGCAGCCGCGCGCTGTATGAAGAGATCCGTGCCCGCATCGGCGACGGCACCTTTGCCCCAGGCATGGCCTTGCCCTCCACCCGTGCGCTGGCGGCGGAGCGCAGCCTGTCCCGGGCCACGGTCACGCTGGTCTATGAGCAACTGGCCGCAGATGGCTTCATCGAAACACGATCCGGTGCCAGCAGCCGTGTGGCTTCGGGCGCCATGGCGGCCGGCCCGGCTGCCAGCCCACGGTCCTCCCCTGACCAGGGCGCCGTGGTCAGCCAGCCCGCAGGGCGGCTTTCTGCCATCGGACGGCGGGTGGCCGCTTTCGGTCCGCGCGATGTGCGCCCCACCGTGCCGGGCGAGATCGATTTCATCTACGGACCGTTGTCCGGCGCCGACTTTCCGATCTTGGTCTGGAGCAAGGCCATGCGCCAGGCAGAGCGTCAGCGGGTTCAGCGCCTTGAATACGACGACCCGCGCGGCAACCTCTTGCTGAGAAGGGCACTGCATGCCCACCTGAGCCAGACACGTGGCCTGGTGTGCTCGCTGGAGCAGATCCTCATCGTCAACGGATCGCAGCAAGCCCTGGACTTGTGCGCCCGTCTGCTGCTGGACCCGGGCGATCGCGTGGTTGTGGAAAACCCGGGCTACCTGGCGGCCCATCAGGCCTTCGCCGCCTATGGGGCGAGCCTGGCTTGTATCGATGTCGACGAGCACGGCTTGAAGACCGATCAACTGGCAGCGCTGGGCCCGGCCCAGATGGCGTTCGTCACGCCCACCCATCAGTTTCCGCTGGGCTCCTTCCTGTCCCTGGCCCGCAGAAGGGCATTGCTGGCCTGGGCCAACGAAACAGGGGCCTGGGTCGTCGAGGACGATTACGACAGCGAGTACCGCTTCTCGGTGGGCCCGGAGGAGACGCTGCAGTCATTGGATCGCAGCGAGCGCGTGATTCACGTGGGCACTTTTTCGAAGACCTTGTCGCCCCGACTGCGTCTGGGTTACATGGTGCTGCCGCCCGGCCTGGTGGATGCCTTTGCCACGGCCAAACGACTCAGTGATCGCCATTCGGCATCCGGGGTGCAGCGCGCCCTGGCCGTGCTGTTGGAGGACGGCAGTTATGCCCGGCATGTGCGCCGCATCCGACGCCTGCAACTGGCGCGTCAACGCGCCCTGACCCAAGCACTGACGCTGTACCTGGGCGATGGTGTGGACATCCAGGGCGCCGCCAGCGGCCTGCATGTGGTGGTGTGGTGCCGGTCACTGCCATCGACTGCAGAGGGGGCTCTGGCCGAGGCTGCGCGTGATCTGGGTGTCCGCGTCCATCCGATCGGCCCCTTGTTCCATCCGGGTTCAGGGGGGCCTGGTCGGCCACGGCCTGCGGGGCTCGTCATGGGGTATGCGCTGCTGGACGAAGTGCAGATCCGCGAAGGCGTGCAACGCCTGAGCGTGGCGCTGCGCCAAGTCCAGGCCGGGCTGGCGCCCGGGCAAGCACCGGGCTCTTGACGAAGGCCGGGGCGTGAGGCTCGGGGCATGGGCCAGGGATCAGGCTCAACCGAGCGATCCATTGCGTTCAGGTGCGTCCCATGCCTGCCGGCACCGCCTGCGTCAGACGCCCTGTGTCGGACGCCCTGTGTCTGCGATGCAGGCGCCGCCATGGCCTGCTCGGCGCTCAGGCCTCGAGGACCTCTTCCAGCTCCTGTCGGGCCTCCGTCCAACGCGCGTCCGGCCGCCAGGTCGCCACCCAGCCGGCCACCTGCTCAGCGGGCATGGGCGGTGCGATGGCAAAGCCCTGGCCCCACTCGCAGCCCAACTCCAGCAGGGCCAGACCGTGGGCCAGGGATTCGACGCCCTCGGCCACCACCTTGCGGCGGAAGGCGGTCGCCAGGTCCAGCACGCCTTTCAGGATGGCCAGGTCTTCGGGGTCTTCCAGCATGTTGCGCACAAAGCTCTGGTCGATCTTGATCAGGCTGGCCGGCAGGCGGCGCAGGTAGGTCAGCGAAGCGTAGCCGGTGCCGAAGTCGTCGAGGGCGAAGCCGATGCCGATGTCGCGGCACTCGCGCATCAGGCGTGAGACCGTGCCGATGTCCTCAAGGGCGCTGGTCTCTAGGATCTCCAGCTCCAGGTCGCCGGCTTGCAGCGGGCTGTGGCGGGCCAGGGTGCTGCGCAGGCGGGCCATGAAGTCGGGCTGCTGCAGGTGGGTCGCATCGATGTTGACGCTGATCGGGATGTCCAGGCCCTGGGCCTTCCAGCGCTCGCGTTGCGCCAAGGCCTTGTCCAGCACCCACTCGCCCACGCTGGCCAGCAGGGGGTTGCCCTGCAGCGGTTGCAGGAAGGCGCCCGGCAGCAACAGGCCCTGTTGGGGGTGGCGCCAGCGCAGCAAGGCCTCCAGCCCACCCAGGGCCCCCGTGCGCAGGTTGACCTTGGGCTGGTAGAACAGCTCGAAGGCATCGCTTTGCAGGCCTTCATGGATGGCGGCCAGCGCCTTGTGCTGGTCTTGCATCAGGCTGTCGTGTTCGGCGTCGAAGATCTGGTAGCGGTTGCGCCCGGCCAGCTTGGCCTGGTACATGGCCTGATCGGCCTGGCGCAACAACTGGTCTGCATCGACTTCGCTGGGTTGGGGGTAGAAAGTCACCCCCAGGCTGGCCGACACTTCCAGATCGATGCCGTCGATACGGATGGCTTGCGAGGCGCTGGCGCGCAGACGCTCCAGCACCGGCAACGCGTCTTCCTCGCGGTGCAGGCCGGCCAGCACGGCCACGAATTCATCACCCCCCAGGCGGGCCAGCGTGTCGCCCTCGCGCAGCGCGCTCTGCAGGCGCTCGGCCAGGGTCTGCAGCAGCTTGTCGCCTTTGTCGTGCCCATGGCGGTCATTCACGGCCTTGAAGCCATCGAGATCGAGGAATACCAGGGCCAGGGGCTGGGCCTGCAGCCGGGCCTCGGGCAAGGCGGCATTGAGCCGCTCCGACAGCAGCACGCGGTTGGGCAAACCGGTGAGGGCGTCGTAGTGGGCGATGTGCTCCAGCCGCATTTCGTGCTGCTTCTGGGTCGAGATGTCGGAGAACAGGGCCACATAGCGCAGCACCTGGCCCTCGGCGCCCCGCACGGCATTGATGGTCAGCATCTCGGCAAACACTTCGCCCGATTTGCGTCGGTTCCAGATCTCGCCCGTCCAGCGGCCTTCCTCGTGCAGCGACTCCCACAGCCGGGTGTAGAAGGCCGGGCCCTGATGCCCCGAGTTGAGCAGGCTGGCATTGCGGCCCAGCACTTCGGCGCGACGGTAGCCGGTGATGCGCTCAAAGGCTTCGTTGACCTCCACCAGATCGGCCTCGGGCGTGGTGATCATGATGGCTTCGTTGGCATGGGTGAACACGCTCGCGGCCAGTTGCAGCCGCTCTTCTGCGGCCTTGCGCTCGCTGATGTCGGTGATCAGGCCGGCGTAGTGGCACAACTGCCCGGTGTCGTCCAGCACGGCATGGATGCGCAGCAGGGCGGTGTAGAGGTGACCGGACTTGTGGCGGTTGATGATCTCGCCCTGCCAGCGGCCCACCGTGATCACCTCGTGCCACAGTGCGGCATAGAAGGCGGTGTCGTGCAGACCCGACGCCATCAGCCGCGGCGTTTGACCGAGGATGTCGGCCGCGCTGTAGCCCGTGACGCGCTCAAAGGATGAGTTGACCGACAGCACCTGCGCCTGGGCGTCGGTGACGATGATGGCGTCCAGGCTGCTCTCGAACACGCTGGCGGCCAGGCGCCGCTGCTCGGCCAGCTCGGCCGTCTTGTGGTCCAGGCGGCGTTGGCGCCACACCAGGGCGCCACCGGCACCCAGCAGGGCCAGCAGGGCGGGCAAGGCCACGCTCAGGACCTGGCGGGTCTGCCGGGCCCAGGGGGCCAGCATCGCCTGCTCGTGCAAGTGCACCGCCAGCACCACCGGGTAACGGCTGGAGGCCCGGTAGGAGGTCAGCACGGCTTGCCCTTCGGGCAGTGTCTGCTGCAGGGTGCCTTGCTCGCGGCTGTTGAGCAGGCTGGCCACCCGGCCGGCCGCCTCGTGGGTGCCGGCGCGCTCTTGCAGGCTGGACGACATCAGCAGCACATCGTCGTAGCGCAGCCACTGCACATGGCCCAGGTGCTCGGGCAAGAGGTGGGTGGCGTGGTCCAGAAAGTAGTCGGGGTTCAGGCTGGCCAGCAGCCAGCGGCGCTGCGGGTCGCCGACCAGGCGCTTGAGAGCGGGCACAAAACTCGGCGCATCGGGCGCGATGCCCTGCGGCGCCACCAGGCGCTCCGCCGAGTGCAGGTCGCGCCCGGTCTGGGGCATGCCGATGCGCAGCACATCCGCCTCGATCGTTGCCGAGGGAAAGTAGCTTGCGAGGTCGACCAGGATGCCCAGATTGGCCGCATCGGTACTCGCCACGACCCGGCCTTGATCATCGAGCACGGACAGCGAACGCAGCGAGGGCGAAGGGCGCAGCAGGTCGAGCAGGCGCGGTGTGATCGGTTCGCCCGCCTTGGGCATGTTCAGGCCATGGGCACTGAAATCCACGATCTGCAGGGTTTGCGTCAGGTGCTCTTCGAAGTTGCGGGCGTGGATTTCGGCGGTCTGTCGGGCGTTGCCGAGCGCGTCGTCGCGCGACTTCCAGAGAAAGCCTCCGAGCGCGGCCAGCCAGCCGAACAGCAGCACCAGCAACAGGGCCGCCAGCAAGGATCCCTTGCGAACGGCCGTGGAGACTGGCTGGGCTGGTGAGGTGGGCGACGCCCTGTGCGTGTTTGCCACGGTGGCCGACCTAGCGTGCCACGATGGGGGCCAGCCCATAACGGTGTGCATGGGCCATCAGGCGACCGTCGCGTTTCATGGCCGCCAGGATCTGATCGACCCGGGCCTGCAGGGCGGTCTCGCCGGGGGCCATGGCCCAGGCGTAGGGGGTGATGTGGTAGGTCTCAGGGGGTGAGATCAGGCGGGCCCAGTCGTTGAAGTCGAGCATGCGGCGGCTGAACGGAAAATCGGTCATGAAGACATCGGCCCGGCCCGATTGCACCTCTTGCTCGCGCGCGGCCGGCGTGTCCACCACGCGCAGTTCGGCCGCCTTGAGGCGTTCCTTCATCACGCTTTCATGCAGGGTGCCTTTGGCCACGACCACCACCGAGCCAGGACGGTCGATGTCGTCCCAGCGTTGAATGCGGCGGTTGCTCTTGGTGGTGATGGCGTAGATGTCGCTGGCCAGGTGCGGCTGGGTGAAGCGCAGCTTGGCCTGGCGCTGAGGTGTGATGCCGATGGCAAACATGGCGATGTCACAGCGGTCGTTGTGCAGATCGTCGATCAGCGTCGCAAACGAGCTGTCGACAAACTGGGCCGTGGCCCCCAGGGCCACGGCCACCTCGCGCGCATTGTCGATGTCGATGCCCGTGAGCTGCTGGGTCTTGGGGTTGCGAAACGAGATGCCGTAGTAATCGGGCCAGATGCACACGCGCAGTGTGTGGCTGCTGGCGATGCGTTGCAGCCGATCAGGTGGGTTGGCACCGGCCGACTGGCCCAGTGGCAGTGCCGCGCCCGCCGAGGCGAGTACCCAGGCGAGAACCCTGGCCAAGCGGGCAATGTTGCGAAATTTCATGAGAGACCCTGGCAAAGAAAATACGCCAGATTCCCCTGCGGGTTCATGCCTTGTTCGGGTCGCAGCATGCCGCCCCAATGCCGACCCATCCAGCAGTCTTGAGCTTAGCCACAGCTGCTGCTGGCCGCATTGACTCGCATCAAAAGAGCCGCTGAACCTGCCCCCTGCGCGGGCTGTGGATCGTCATGCTCGGGTGTTCATGAGGACTTTCCGTGGTCTTGAGGGGCTGTCATGACGGGCTCCTTGCTGTCGGCTGGGGCGTTGCGCTTGAACAGCGTCTGCACCCAGACAAAGAAGATCGGTGCAAACACCACGCCCAGCAAGGTGGCGCTGAGCATGCCTCCGACCACCCCGGTACCGAGCGAGCGCTGGCTGGCGGCGCCCGCGCCGTGGGCCAATGCCAGCGGCAACACGCCCAGAATGAAGGCCAGCGACGTCATGACAATGGGCCGAAAGCGCAGCCGGGCGGCCAGCCTGGCAGCGTCCACCAGCGTGTGCCCTTGCTCGTGCAAGGCCTTGGCAAACTCGACGATCAGGATGGCGTTCTTGGCGGCCAGTCCGATGATGGTGATCAGGCCCACCTTGAAGTAGACATCGTTGGCCAGGCCCAAAGCGGACACCGCCAACACCGATCCCAAGGCACCCAGCGGCACGATCAGCATCACCGAGGCAGGCAAGGCCCAGCTCTCATACAAGGCGACCAGCAACAGGAAGACCACCACGATGGCCAGCGCAAACAGAAATGGCGCTTGCTGCCCCGCAAAGCGCTCTTGGTAGGACAGCCCTGTCCACTCATAGCCGATGCCCTTGGGCAGGGTCGACAGGATGCGCTCGATGGCGGCCATGGCCTCGCCGGTGCTGTGCCCTGGGGCGGCGTCGCCCATGATGCGGTAGGCCGGGTAGCCGTTGTAGCGCGAGATCTGCACGGGCCCGGTTTCCCACTCTGCCCTCACAAAGGCGCTCAGCGGCACCTGTGCGCCGGCCCGGCCTGGCACATGCAAGGCCAGGAGGCTCTCAGGGGTCATGCGCTCCTGGGCGTCGGCTTGCACCACCACGCGCTGCAGGCGCCCGGCGTTGGCAAAGTCATTCACCAGCGCCGAGCCGAACGCGGTGGAGAGGGTGGTGGCAATGCTCTCGAAGCCGACGCCCAGGGCCTCCGCCTTGGCGCGGTCGACGTCCAGGCGCAGCTGGGGCGCGTCCTGCAGGCCTTCCATCATGGCGTAGGCCAGCACCGGGGAGGCACTGGCTTGCTGCAGCAAGGTGTCGCGGGCCTGGGTCAGCGCGGCACGACCCAGCCCGCCCCGATCTTGCAGGCGCAAGGCAAATCCGCCGGCATTGCCCAGCCCGTCGATCGGTGGCGGCATCACCGCCATGGCGGTTCCGTCGGGCAGCTGTCCAAAGCGTTGATTGAAGGCCGTCACCTCGCTCTCGACGGTCTGGCCTTTGCTGCGTTGCGACCAGTCCTTGAGGCTGGGGAAGCCCAAGGCCGCGTTCTGCCCCATGCCTGAGAAGCTGAAACCCAGGATGCTGAAGGCCGAGTCCATGCCTTCGCGCGACATCAGGTACTGATCGACTTGCTTCACCAGGGTCTCGGTCCGGGGGTAGGTGGCCCCGGGGGGCAGTTGCACATCGACCATCCAGTAGCCCTGGTCTTCAGCCGGCACAAACGACTCCGGCACCCGCAGGTAAAGCCAGCCCAGCAGCCCGAGGGCCAGCAGGTACACGCCCATGGCGCGACCGGTTCGGCGCAGCAAACGGCTGTTGAGCCTTTCGAAGCGACCCGTCAGGCCGCCGAAGGCACGGTTGAACCCGCCAAAGAACCCACGCTGATCGGTGTGACCTGCGGGTGCTGGCGGCTTGAGCAAGGTGGCGCACAAAGCCGGCGTGAGTGTGAGGGCCAGAAACCCCGAGAACAGGATCGACACGGCCAGGGACAAGGAGAACTGGCGATAGATCACCCCCACCGAGCCGGACATGAACGCCAGGGGCAGGAACACCGCCACCAGCACCAGGGTGATGCCGACAATGGCGCCGCTCACCTGGGTCATGGCCTTGCGGGTGGCGTCCTGGGGCGACAGGCCTTCTTCGGCCATGAGTCGCTCGACGTTCTCCACCACCACGATGGCGTCGTCCACCAGGATGCCGATGGCCAGCACCAGACCGAACATGGTCATCATGTTGACCGAAAAGCCCAGGCCCCACATCACGGCAAAAGTACCCATCAGGCACACGGGCACCACGACGGTGGGGATCAAGGTATAGCGCACGTTCTGCAAGAACAGGAACATCACCAGAAACACCAGGACCACTGCCTCCAGCAAGGTCTGGATGACCTTCTGGATGGCCACTTTGACAAACAAGGAGGTGTCGTAGGCGATCGAGTACTCCATGTCCGTCGGCATGTTGGCCGCCAGCTCCTGCAGGCGGGCCTTGACGGCATCGGCCGTCTGGATGGCGTTGGCTCCCGGGGCCAGCTGGACAGCCACGGCCACCGCTTTCTTGCCGTTTTGCCGGCTCTCGGAGCTGTAGTCCTGGCGCCCGATCTCCAGCCTGGCGACATCCGACAGCCTGACCGCGGAGCCGTCCCGGTTGGCCCGCAGCACGATGCGGCCGAACTCCTCGGGCGATTCCAGCATCCCCTTGACGGCCAGCGTGGCGCTCAGTTCCTGCTCCACCGTGCCGGGCCGGCTGCCGAAGCTGCCTGCCGGCACCTGCACGTTCTGCGCGGCAATGGCGTTGTTCACGTCGGCAACCGAAAGGCCATAGCCCAGCAGCTTCTGCGGCGACACCCAGACCCGCATGGCCGCTTCGGACCCGAACAACTGCAGCTTGCCCACGCCTGGAATGCGCCGAATCTCGTTGTTCAGGGTGCGTGCCGCGTAGTCTGCCAGCGCGACCACGTCTTGGCCTTCGTCATCGCCCTTGAAGTTGAGGGCGTAGATGAGCAGGAAGCTGGCGTTGGCCTGCTCCACTTGCAGGCCCTGCCGCGTCACGGCCGTGGGCAGGCGGGCCTCGGCCTTCTTCAGGCGGTTCTGCACGTCCACCTGGGCCAGCGCCGGATCCGTGCCGGGCTTGAAGGTGGCGGTGATCTCCGCCGAGCTGTTGGAGCTGGACGAGTCGAAGTACAACAGCCCACGCGCGCCGTTGATTTCCTCTTCCAGGATGCTGGTGACTGAGCTGACCACGGTGCTGGCCGAGGCACCAGGGTAGGTGGCCGTCACGGTGATCTGGGGCGGTGCCACCACCGGGAACTGCGAGACCGGTAGCGAAGGGATCGCCAGCAGGCCCGCCAGGGTGATGAAAATGGCGACGACCCAGGCCAGGTTGGGGCGGCCAATGAAGAATGCAGACATCTCGGGGGTTCTCAGGTTCGGACAAGGGTCGGTGGCTCAACGCTGGGCGGCTGGCCCTGCTGTGGGAACCGAAGAGGGTTTGACGCTGACCAGGTCGCCTGGGCGAACTTGCTGCCCCCCCACGATCACCCGCTCGCCGGAGCGCAACCCCTGGGCGATGTGCCAGTTCGCGCCATACATGGCGCCTGTCTGCACGGCGCGGGCCTCCACCTTGTCATCGGCCCCGACCACCTGGACCAGGGAGGGGCCCTCGGCAGCAGGCTTGACAGCGCGCTGCGGCAGCAAGACCGCCTGGGTGTCGTGGCGCTGCGTCATCAGCACGCGCACATACATGCCCGGCATCAGCAGGCCCTCCGCATTGTTGAATTCACCGCGCAAGGAGACCTGGCTGGTGCTGGGGTCGACGGTGATGTCCGAGAACAGCAGGCGGCCTTCATGAACCCGGTTTGAGCCTTCCAGCCTGATCTGCAGCTTTGGCAACAGCGTGTGGCCTTTGGGCAGGCCGGCTTGGGCTTCGCGCAGTCGCACCACTTCGGCGGCGGGCTGCACAAAGTCGACATAGATCGGGCTCCATTGCTGGATGTTGGCCAGCGCGGTGGCTTCGCCCTGTCCCACCAGAGCGCCCTGCGTGACCAGGGCCCGACCGATCCGCCCCGCGATCGGGGCCTTGACCTCGCAGTGCGCCAGATTGATCTGGGCCGACTCGACATCCGCCTTGGCGGCCAGGCGATTGGCCAGCTGGGTCTTGACGGCGGTCGCAGCGGCATCGAATTCCTGTTGGCTGATGGCATTGGCCTTGACCAGGGGCTGGTATCTGCGCAGCACGGCCTCGGCCTCGGCCAGGGCGGCTTCGACCTTGGCCAGCTCGGCTTGCGCCCGGTTCAGGGCGATACGGAACGGTGCGGGGTCGATGCTGAACAACAACTGGCCGGGTCTGACATCAGACCCCTCCTGGAAATGACGCGCCAGCACAATCCCTGCCACCCGGGCGCGCACCTCGGCCACCCGGGTCGAGACCAGGCGCCCGGGCAACTCCTGCACCAGAGGCAGGGTCTGCAGCTCGACTTTCACGACCTCGACCGTGGGCCGCTGAGGTTCGGCCTGCGTGACCGATCCGCCGGGCTGGCAGGCGACCAGCAGCGTGCTGATGGCGGTTGCGAAAACCGAGGCAGCGGTTCGTTCTGAAAAGCGGAGCATGGACTTGTTCATCAGAGAGGGGGCTCTGGATGCCGAATGAGGGGGTGTAAAAAGATTCAAATGAATCAAAAAAGATTCATTCTAGGCGAGTCGGATTCTTTTGTCGCACGGGTGGCCGAAATTAGAATGGGCGAACAACAAGTGCATCTCCCCACGCGCCCAGGCTTTGGAGCGCAGGCAAGAAAGCATTCCCTACTGATGACCAGCACCCCTTTGAATGCCGAAGACGAGCGTGTTCTCGCCGCTCTAGCCCTTGCCTTGGTCGACAAGCCACGAGCGACCTTGCAGGAGCTTGCACAAGCCATTGGCATCAGCAAGGCAACGCTCTACCGATTCAGCAGAACCCGCGAAGAACTCGTCGATCGGCTGATGGCCCATGGCGCCTATCTGATGAATCGGTCCCTGGAGGAGGCAGAGCTCGACAAGGCGCCCACCGTGGATGCCTTGCGGCGCTTCATCGAGGGCCAACTGCGTCACAGCGAGCTGGCGGCCTTCATGATTTACTACTGGAAGCCAGACACCTTGCAAGACGCCCGCGCCGCAGCGACCTGGACGGACTACTTCTCGGTGCTCGACGAGTTCTTCGTCCGGGGCCAGCGCGAGGGCCTGTTTCGCATCGAGATCGGCGCCGCCGTGCTCAGTGAAAGCCTGATCTCCTTGCTCTCCGGCCTGATGGACGCCGAGCGGCGAGGGCGCATTGCGCGGGCCAGCCTGCCGGGCATGATCGAGACCTTGTTCCTGGCCGGCGCCCAGAGTCCTGCAGCCCGTTGAGCCCCGTGGCGGGCGGGCATGGTGGTGCGTGCCGGGCCTTTTTTTTCGCGTGATGACCCCTTCGATGGGCCCGTGCGTGGGGCCTCATTCTGGCTCAGGGACGCCTCCATTCAGAAGCCATGACCGGGCGATGTGGCGGCGCTGGCCAAAGGCCTCGGACCATCAGCCGGGCGGTTTGGCGATGAAGGCCTGCTTGCCGTGGGGGTCGAAGCCGGCGGATTCATAGAACCGCAGCGTGACCGGGTCTTTGCGGCCCGTGAGCAGCATGACCTTGTAGCAGCCCACCGACCAGGCCTGTGCCAGCGCGTGCCTGAGCACGGCCTTGCCGTGCCCGTGCTGGCGGTGCGCGGCGTGGGTCACCACGTTCTCGATCACCCCGTAGGGCCGGCATCCCCGCGTGAGGTTGGGAATCACCGTGAGGTTGCAACTGGCCACCAGCTGGCCGCCCACATAGGCGCCGAAGTAGCGATAGCGGGGGTTGCTCAGCAGCTCCTGCCACACGGTCTGCACCACCTGCGCCTCGGGCAGCGGATCGTCACCGCTGTGCAGGTGGTGGTACAGGGCCAGCAAGGCGTTCAACTCGGAGGCTTCGATCTGCCTGATTTCCATGGCGACGGGTTCCTGTTCTGGGGCTTCATGGCGTCGGCTTGAGGTGCCGCGCAGGCAGGTGGGGCGCCGCGTTGGCATGGCGCCTCAGGCCACGAGCCCCTATTTTGGACCCCAGGCGTCCGCCCGTAATCCGCCTTCAGTGTCCTTTTTGCAAATGATGGTATCGTTGTCATCTACGTTTGAGATGCAAAGATGCCTTGAATAATCCAACAGAAGGACTGCTCTATCCAAGGATTCATCAGGGATGACAACGACACTCATTGCCAAGCCGTCGCCATGAACGGCCCCATTTGGAGACGACATGACTTCCCTGGTGTTTGCCCGCCCGGCCCAGCCCAGCTTGCCGGTGCAGGGGTGTGAGGCACGGTTTGCGCTGCGGCGGGTGTATTGCATCGGGCGCAACTACCCCTGGCCGGGTGATGGCGGGGCGGTGCCCGAGGCCCCCTTCTATTTCATGAAGCCGGCCGATGCGGTGTGCCTGGCCGAAGGCAGCATTCCCTACCCACCGCTCACAGCCGATTTCTGCCATGAGATCGAATGGGTGGTGGCCATCGGGCGCGGTGGCTTTTCGATTGCCCCCGAGGATGCGCTGGGCCATGTATGGGCTTACGGCGTGGGGCTGGACCTGACGCGGCGCGACCTGCAGCACGCGGCCAAGGCCGCGGGCCGGCCCTGGGAGGGCAGCAAGGCTTTTGATGCCTGCGCCACCTGCACCCCCTTGCGGCCGGTGTCGGAGGTGGGGCACCCGCGTCGGGGGGCGATCTGGCTCAGCGTGAACGGCGTACCCCGGCAGCAGGCCGATCTGGCGGACCTGCTGCACCCGGTGGAGCAACTGATCAGCGCCTTGTCGCAGTCGGTCACCCTGCAGCCGGGCGACCTGATCTACACCGGTACGCCGGCCGGTGTGGGGCCCTTGCTGCCGGGTGACCGCATCAGCGGTGGCATCGCCGGTGTGGGGCAGTTCGAGCTCACGGTGGCTGCGCCCACCACCTGAAAAATCCGCTGAGCCATGCCCCGCCGCTCCCGACCCGAAGCCCCACCACCCGCGCCCACATTCGGCATGGCGCAGCGCAGCGCGCAACTGGATTTCGACATCCGTGACAAGGCCGACGGGCCCACGGCGAGCAGCCCGCACCGGCACGAGTACTTCCAGATCCAGATCAACCTGGGGCCTGAGACCTGCCACCACCTGGGGGCAGTCGTGCGGCCCTTGCCCCCACGTGCCCTGGCTTTTGTGCTGCCGCAGCGGCTGCACTGGATTCCACAGCCGCCGCAGGGCCACTTTGTGCTGATCAATTTCAGCCAGGATTTTTTGCTGCCCCACCTGCACTGCGACCCGCTGGACCTGGAAGACATCGCCCTGGGCGAGGCACTGGAACTGGCCCCTTTCCGCTTTCAGGAGCACCTGGATTTCGTGCTGAGCGATGACGCCGCCTTTGCCGCGCTGATGCAGCTGTTGACCCGGATGCGGACGCTGGCCGCCCAGCGTGAATGGGGTGTTGAGTTGCAACTGCGGGGCTGTCTGCTGCAGTTGATCGGCCTCGTGTGCAGCCGGTACCAACAACCACTGCAGCAACTGGGCAGCAGCCAGGTGCAGAGGCTGGGCCGCCGCGACGCGCTGGGCCGGGTGCAGAAATACATCCGCGCCCATCTGGCCGAGCCCGGGCTCAACCTGAAGGCGGCCGCGGCGGCGGCGTTCCTGTCGCCCAACTACCTCACCCACCTGTTGCGCAAGGAAACCGGCCTGAGCTTCACCGACCTGGTGCTGGAGCGGCGCATGCGCCTGGCTTGCACCCAGTTGCTGCAGGGCGACAAGGCCATCAGCCACATCGCCTGGGCCTGCGGCTTTGCCGACGAGGCCTATTTCTCGCGCTGCTTCCGCAAGTCCCAGGGCATGTCGCCCACGCAGTTCCGCAAGTCACGCCATTCGGAGCCGCCTTGAAGAGGGCCTGCTCTTCATTTTTCAACCCTGCATTCAACACCCATCGGACAAGGATTCCCATGAGCACCGACAACCCAGCAAGCTCTTCTCAACGCGTGGCCGTGGTCACGGGCGCCGGCAGCGGCATTGGCCGGGCGGTGGCCCTGGCCCTGCTGCAGGACGGCTTCAGCGTCGTTCTGACCGGGCGCCGCCCCGAGCCCTTGAACGCCCTGGCCCAGGCGGCCCAGGCCGCCGGCCAGACCGCGCTGGCCGTGCCCACCGATGTGCGCGACCCGGCCAGCGTGGCCGCCTTGTTCGAGCACGTTGAAGCCCGCTTTGGCCGGGTGGATGTGGTGTTCAACAACGCCGGCATCAACGCCCCGGCCGTGCCCATGGACGAGCTGCCCCTGGAGCGCTGGAAAGACGTGATCGACACCAATGTGACCGGCGTCTTTCTGTGTGCCCGCGCCGCTTTCGGCCTGATGCGCCGGCAAAGCCCGCAGGGCGGCCGCATCATCAACAACGGCTCGATCTCGGCGCACACGCCACGCCCCTTCACCAGCCCCTACACCGCCAGCAAGCATGCGGTGCTGGGCCTCACCAAGAGCATTGCGCTCGATGGGCGCGAGTTCAACATCGTGTGCAGCCAGATCGACATCGGCAATGCGCTCACCGAGTTGTCCGAGCGCATGACCCGTGGCGTGCGCCAGGCCAACGGCAGCATCGCACCCGAACCCATGCTGGATGTGCAGCACGTGGCCGATGCCGTGCGCTATGTGGCCAGCCTGCCCCTGTCGGCCAATGTGCTCAACATGACCGTGATGGCCAGCCAGATGCCCTTCGTGGGCCGTGGCTGAGCACCTGCCCGGCGTCGACCCGATCTGAACCCCCAAGACCCGAAAGCCCGCGTGATGAAACCCCATGTGCTGCAGCTCAGCCCCATCCTGATCCCCTCGGTCAACGAGCGCCTCAACGCGCTCTACGAGGTGCATCGCTTCTATGAACAGGCCGACCCCGAGGCCTTTCTGGCTGAACAGGGCGCGCACATCCGAGGCGTGGTCAGCGGCGGGCACACCGGCATCCGCAACGAACTGATGGCGCGCCTGCCCGCACTGCAGGTGGTGGCCATCAACGGCGTGGGCACCGATGCGGTGGACCTGGCCTATGCACGCAGCCGCGGCATCCACGTGACCGCCACCCTGGGAGCGCTGACCGAAGACGTGGCCGACCTGGCCATCGGCTTGCTGATCGCCACCTGCCGCGGCATCTGCGCGGGCGACCGCTTTGTGCGCGGCGGCCAGTGGCCGCTGCACCCCCAGCCCAGCGCCATCCCGTTGGCGCGCCGCTTCAGCGGCATGCGTGTGGGCATCGTGGGCATGGGCCGGGTGGGCCGCGCTGTGGCCACGCGTGCTGCCGCTTTTGGCTGCCCGCTGGCCTACACCGATCTGCGCGCCATGCCCGATGTGCCGCATGACTTCGTGGCCGACCTGCGCGAGCTGGCCCGGCGCAGTGACGCCTTGATTTTGTGTGCTGCGGCCGACCAGGCCCAGGGCATCGTCAACGCCGACGTGCTGGAGGCCCTGGGCCCGGGCGGCTACCTGATCAACATTGCGCGCGGCAAGCTGGTCAACGAGGCCGATCTGGTGGCCGCCCTGCAGGCCGGGCGCATCGCCGGCGCAGGCCTGGATGTGTTTGTGGACGAGCCCCATGTGCCCCCCGAACTCTTTGCCCTGCCCAACACCACCTTGCAGGCGCACCGCGCCAGCGCCACCTGGGAGACCCGCACAGCCATGGGCGAGATGGTGCTGGCCAGCCTGGCCCAGGCCCTGGCCGGCCAGCGCCCCGACAACAGCCTGAGCACCTGAACCCACCCCACCCCTGTTCCTTGCCATCGAAGACCGCCAGAGAAGCGGCTGAGGCATTTCACGACGGAGACAAAGACATGAGCATTGTTCGACGGCCTCTGCGCCGCTGCGCGTTGATGACCCTGGGTCTGGTGGCTTTGGCCGGGCTGGCCTGGTCGCAGCCCGCGACCTACCCCGCCCGCCCGGTCACCCTGGTGGTGGGCTCCAGCCCGGGCAGCACCAGCGATGGCCTGGCCCGCGCCATCGGCACCGAATGGGCGCGCCTGACCGGCCAGCCCCTGGTGGTGGACAACAAGGCCGGCGCCTTCGGTGGCATCGCGGCCCAGGCCGTGGCCCGGGCCGCGCCCGATGGGTACACCCTCTTCATCACCACCAACACCACCCAGGCCGCCAACCCGCACCTGTACAAGAAGCTGCCCTACGACCCCTTGCGCGACTTTGCGCCGGTGGCCCAGTTGATCCAGGGCAACATGCTGATGGTGGTGCACCCTTCGGTGAAGGCCAACACCGTGGCCGAGTTCATCGCGCTGGCGCGCAAATCACCCGGGCAGCTCAACTATAGCTCGGGCAGTTCGTCGGCGCGCATCGCGGTGGAGCAGTTCCAGGCCATGACCGGGGTGCGCCTCAACCACGTGCCCTACAAGGCCAACCCCCTGGCCGTGATGGACCTGGTGGCCGGCCAGGTCGACATGATGATTGTCGACCTCACCACCAGCCTGCCCCAGGTCAAGGCCGGCAAGCTGCGGGCGCTGGGCGTGAGCAGCCCCAGCCGATCGCGCCTGGTGCCCGAGGTGCCCACCTTGGCCGAATCGGGCCTGCCGGGCTACGAGGCGCATCACTGGAATGCGCTGTATGCCCCGGCCAAGACACCTCAACCGGTGGTGGCCCGCATCAACGACCTGCTGCGCCAGGCCATGGCCGCCCCGGCCGTGCGCCAGTTTGTCGAGCAGACCGGCAACGAGGTGGCCTTTGGTTCGGCCTCCGACCTGGCCCGCTTTCAACAGGCCGAGTACGAGGCCTGGGGCCGGGTGATCAAGCAAGCCGGCATCGAACCCGAATGAACCCCGAGAAGACCCCCGACAAGACCCCCGACAAGAACCCTGAGAAGAACCCCTGGAGACAACCATGACCACCCCCCGCATTTTCTTTGGCCGCCGCTGCACCCTGGCCCTGGCCGCGCTCAGCCTCTGCGCAATCGGCCATGCCGTGCATGCCCAAGTCGGTGACTACCCCAACCGCCCGGTGACCCTGGTGGTGCCGTTTCCGCCCGGGGGCGGCACCGACACCAGCGCGCGCCTGATCGCCACCCGCCTGAGCCAGAAGTGGGGCAAGTCGGTCATCGTCGACAACAAGGGCGGCGCCGCCGGCATGATCGGGGCCGACTTCGTGGCCAAGGCCAAGGGCGACGGCTACACCCTGTTGTTCGGCAACATCGGCACCCAGGCCATCAACCCCTCGCTGTACAAGTCCATGCCTTACGCCCCTGACACGGCCTTTGTGCCGGTGTCGCTGGTGGCCGAGCTGCCTCTGGTGATGATGGTCAACGCCCAGGTGCCGGCCAAGACGGTGGAAGAGTTCATCGCCCTGGCCAAGGCCAAGCCCGATGCCATGAGCTACAGCACCTCGGGCGCCGGCAGCTCGATGCATCTGGCGGCCGAGATGTTCAAGAGCGGCTCGGGCACGGCGGTGCAGCACGTGCCGTATCGCGGCGGTGGCCCGGCCGTGGGCGACCTGTTGGCCGGCCATGTGCAGTTGTGCTTTGCCACCGTGCTCGAATCGAGCGGGCACCTGAAGAGCGGCAAGGTGCGGGCCCTGGCCGTCACCGGCAAGACCCGGGTGCCGGCCTTGCCCCAGGTGCCCACGCTGGCCGAAGGCGCCATCCCGGGCTTTGATTCCATCTCGTGGGTCGGGCTATTGGCCCCGGCCGGTACCCCGCGTGAGATCACCGATAAGATTTCGGCCGACATCCGTCAGGTGCTGGCGCTGGACGAGGTCAAGGCGCGGCTCGCCGAGCTGGGGGCCCTACCCGTGGGTAGCACGCCCGATGCCTTTGCCAAGTTGATCGCCAGTGACCGCAAGCGCTATGCCCAGATCATTGCCGACAAGAACATCCATGTTGACTGAACCCACTCCAGAAAGGCCTGAGCTTCTTCCATGACCACCACCACTCCCCGCCTGCTCCAGATCGGCCGCCAGATGCCTCAGCTGGAGGCCGCCCTGGCCGCCCGCTACGCCGTGCACCGGCTGGCTGACGAGGCCGACCCGGCCGCCTTCCTGCAGGCCCAGGGCCCCAGCTTCACCGGTCTGGTCACCTCGGCGGCCATCGGGGTCGACAAGGCCATCATCGAGGCGCTGCCTCAGCTGAAGGTGATCTCCAGCTTTGGTGTCGGCCTGGACAAGATCGACGTGGCCGCGGCCAGCGCCCGCGGCGTGCAGGTAGGCTACACCCCCGAGGTGCTGACCGACTGCGTGGCCGACCTGGCGTTTGGCCTGCTGATCGACGCGGCGCGCCAGATCGCCGCCGGCGACCGCTTTGTGCGCCGCGGCGCCTGGGAGTCGGGCAAATACCCCATGACCACCCGCGTCAGCGGCAAGAAGCTGGGCATTTTCGGCATGGGGCGCATCGGCAGCACCATCGCCCGGCGCTCCAGCGGCTTTGACATGAGCGTGCGCTACACCAACCGCAAGCCGGTGGCGGGCTCGCCCCACACCTTCGAGCCCAGTCTGCTCGAACTGGCGCGTTGGAGCGATTTTCTGGTGATCGCTGCGGCTGGCGGCAGCGCCACCCACCACCTGGTCAACCAGGCCGTGCTGCAGGCCCTGGGGCCTCAGGGTTTCATCATCAATGTGGCGCGTGGCAGCGTGATCGATGAGGCTGCCCTGGTGCAGGCCCTGGCCGAGGGCACGATTGCCGGCGCCGGGTTGGATGTGTTCGAGGATGAGCCCCATGTGCCCGAGGCCCTGCGCCAGATGGACCAGGTGGTGCTGCTGCCCCATGTGGCCAGCGGCACGCACGAAACCCGCCAAGCCATGGCCGACCGGGTGATCGAGAACCTGGAAGCCTTCTTTGCGGGCCGGCCACTGGTTTCGCAGGCCAACTGAGCTGGCCCCAGGCGGGCGGCACGGTGCGCCGCCTCAATCTGCGTTTCAACCTGCTTTGCTGCGCGCTTCGAGCGCGCGGTGGCGTTCTCGGCTCTTGGCAATGTGCAGGCGCATGGCGGCGCGCGCGGCCTCGGGCTGCTGGTGCAGGATGGCCGAGTAGATCTCCTCGTGCTCGTCGGCCACATGGTCCAGGTAGTTGCGTCGGCCTTCTTCCACCGGGTCTTGTGTGGTCTGCCAGCAGCGCGGCAGGCTGCCGGGGCTGAGTGTGCCCATCATCGCGATGTAGTGCGGGCTTTGCGAGGCACGGGCAATCTCGCAGTGAAAGCGGAAATCGGCACCCACGGGGTCCAGGTTGGCCAGCCAGGCCTGGGTCACCGCGTCCAGTGACTGGCGCAGTTGTTGCAGATGGGCCTCGGTGCGCCGTTGGGCCGCCATGGCGGCGGCCTCGGGCTCCAGGCCCATGCGCAGCTCCAGCACGGCCAGCAGGTCGGGCAGGGTGTGCATGCTGGCCGGGTCGATCGAGAAGGGGCGGGCGTTGTTCAGCGCCGCCACAAAGGTGCCCAGGCCCTGGTGCGCGTAGATCAGGCCACGGGCCTTGAGGCTGGTCAGGGCATCGCGCACCACCGTGCGGCTGACACCGAACTGCACCATCAGATCGGCCTCGGCCGGCAGCTTGTCGCCCGCGCGCAGCTGGCCCGCCTGGATGCGCGCGGCCAACTGTTCAACCAACTCCAGCGCACGGGCTGGGGCTTTGCGGGGAGGCTGCTGGCGGGATGGGGTCACGGTCAAGGTCGGGCCGGGGTTGGGGCAAGGGGCTGGGTTCAGCCCAGCCCCGATTTTGCATGACACCAGGGCTGTGCCACCCGGCCCGAGCCTGATTTAAAACAACAGCGGCTCAGACTGCGCCTTCGGCCTCGACATACAGCGCGTAAAGTGAGTGGCAGCTGGCCATGTAGAGGCGGTTGCCCTTGGGGCCGCCAAAGGTCAGGTTGGGGCAGCGCTCAGGCAGATGGATGTGGGCGATCGCCTTGCCCTGGGGGGTGAACACGCGCACCCCATCGTGGTCGGCCGGGTTCACACCCAGGCGGCCGTCCGAACCCCAGCCGCACCACAGGTTGCCGTCGCGGTCCACCTTGAAGCCATCCAGGGCGCCGGGGCCATTGGCGTCGATCAGCTTGGTCTTGTTCGAGGCACTGCCATCGGCTGCGATGTCGTAGGACCAGATGCTGCGGCTGGGGGTGCCTTTCCACTCCACCACGTACAGCTTCTTCTCGTCGGGCGAGAAGGCCAGGCCATTGGGGTTCACGAGATCGGTGATGATGGCGCGGATCTGCCCGTTGGGGTCGATGCGGTACACATTGGTGCTGGCCTGCTCGGGTTTGGCCTTGAAGCCTTCCCATTCGCCGTTGATGCCGAACAGCGGGTCGGTGAACCACACGCTGTCGTCGGACTTGACCACGATGTCGTTGGGTGCGTTCAGGCGCTTGCCTTCGTACTGGTCGGCCAGCACCGTGATCTTGCCGTTGTGCTCGGTGCGGGTCACGCGGCGGGTCAGCGAGTGTTCGCAGGTCAGCAGCCGGCCCTGGCGGTCGCGGGTGTTGCCATTGGCGTAGTTGGCCTGCTCACGGAACACGCTGAAGGCGCCGTTGGTTTCGTCGTACTTCATGATGCGGTTGTTCGGGATGTCGCTCACCAGCAGGTAGCGCCCGGCCGGAAAATACGCCGGCCCCTCGGCCCAACGCATGCCGCTGGCCAGTTGCTCGACCGAGCTGCTGTAGATGCGGTACTTCAGAAAGCTGGGGTCCAGCACCTCGACAGCCTGGTCGGGGTAGCGCGCATTCGGCGTGAAGGCGATCTTCTGGGCCGCGGCGAGGCCGCTCAGTGCCGCGAGGCCGGCGCCGGTGGCGGCCTTCATGAATTGGCGGCGGGCCGGGGTTGGTTGGGGTTCGCTCATGCTTGTCTCCGTGGTTCTTGGTTGAGAAATCGCTTGGGTTGAAAGAGTCAGGTCACCGGGGCCGGGTTGAACAGCACCAGGGCGTTGTGCAGCTTCCACTGCTCGGCCCAGGTCTTCTTGCGGCCGCTGGCCACGTCGAGCATCAGCTCGAACAGCTCCCAGCCCACCTGCTCGATGGTCTTTTCGCCGCTGGCAATGCGTCCGGCGTTCACATCCATCAGGTCATGCCAGCGCCGGGCCAGGTCATTGCGCGTGGCCACCTTGATCACCGGCACCTCGGCCAGCCCGTAAGGCGTGCCGCGGCCGGTGGTGAACACATGCAGGTTCATGCCGGCGGCCAGCTGCAGCGTGCCGCAGATGAAGTCGCTGGCCGGGGTGGCCGCGTAGATCAGGCCTTTTTGCGTGAGCTTCTCGCCGGGCGAGATCACACCGGTGATGGCGTAGCTGCCGCTTTTCACGATCGAGCCCATGGCCTTCTCGACGATGTTGGACAGGCCCCCCTTTTTGTTGCCGGGCGTGGTGTTGGCGCTGCGGTCCACGCGCCCCTGGTTCAGGTAGGCGTCGTACCAGGCCATCTCGCGGATCATGGCCTGGGCCACCTCGGGGCTGGCGGCGCGGGCGGTGAGCTGGTCGATGCCGTCGCGCACCTCCGTCACCTCCGAGAACATCACGGTGGCGCCGGCGCGCACCAGCAGATCGGTGCAAAAGCCCACGGCCGGGTTGGCTGTCACGCCTGAGAAGGCGTCGCTGCCACCGCACTGCACGCCCACCACCAGCTCGCTGGCGGGCACGGTCTCGCGGCGGCGGGCGTTCAGGCGCTGCAGGTGCCCCTCGGCCTGGCGCAGGATGTGATCGACCATGGACATGAAGCCGACATGGGCCTCGTCCTGCAGGCAGATGGTGTCCAGCGGCGCGTCGGCGCCGGTGGCTTGGCCGCGTTCGTCGCGGATGGGGATGCTGCCCGGGGGCAGCAGGCGCTCGGGCTGGAGCTTTTCGCAGCCCAGGCTGATGACCATCACCTCGCCGCCAAAGTTGGGGTTGAGGCTGATGTTGCGCACGGTGCGGATGGGGATGACGGCATCGGGCGCGTCGATGGCCACGCCGCAGCCATAGGTGTGCTCCAGGGCCACCACGTCGTCCACATGGGGGTAGCGCGGCAGCAACTCGGCCTTGATGCGCGAAACACAGAAGGAGGTCACACCCGCCACGAACTGCACGGTCTGGGTCACGGCCAGGATGTTGCGCGTGCCCACCGAGCCGTCGGCATTGCGGTAGCCCTCGAAGGTGTAACCCGTCAGCGGCGGCAGCGGTTCGGGCTTGACGGTGGCGATCGGCAGGCCCTCCAGTTCGCGTGCGGCGGGCATCTGCAGCAGGCGCTCATGCACCCAGCTACCGGCCGGGATGGCCTGCAAGGCATAGCCGATCGGCACGTTGTAGCGCCGCACCGCTTCACCCTGGGCGATGTCCACCAGGGCCACCTTGTGGGCCTGGGGCACCTTCTCTCGCAACACCAGGCCTGACGCGAAGCGGGTGCCGGCCGGCAGGCCGCCGTCGTTGACCACGATGGCCACGTTGTCGAGCGCGTGCATGGTGATGTAGAGGGGGGCGGTGCTGGGCTCGGTCATGTTCGGGGGCTGCTCGTATTGAGGGTCGTTGTCATTTATGAAAGTGGCCGAACGCTGCTGCCATAGGAAGAAGCTTTCATGCCCACTAAATGTGAATGGTAACGTTAACAGTTTTGCTGTCAAGCCTGTGTTGCTGGCACCCGTGGGCACCCGTTTGGGCCCCTTGGCAGGCGGTGGCTCAGGTCAGGGCGGGTGCTTCGGGCGCAAAGCCTGCCAGTTCCTGTCGCATCCAGTCGATGAACAAGCGGGCCCGCACCGGCAGCAGGCGCGCATGGGGGTAGACCACCTGAACGGGGGTGGGCGGGCCTTGAAAGGCCTGCAGCACCTCGACCAGTTCGCCGCGCTGCAGCTCTGCCGCCACCTGGTAGCTGAAGAAATGCCCGAAGCCGCCGCCCAGCACACAGGCCGCCACAGCCGGCGCGTTGTGGTTGAAGGCGAGTTGGCCCGACACCTCCACCTCAAACAGCCGGCCGTGCTCCTGGAACGGGCCCCAGGCATTGCGCCCGTCGAGGCGGTGGATGCAATTGGCCTGCTGCAGATCCCGTGGGTGCTGGGGGCTGCCCACACGGGCCAGGTAAGCCGGGCTGGCCACCACCGGGCGGCGCACTTCGCCCAGGGCGCGCGCCACCAGGGACGAGTCGTCCAGGTGGCCGATGCGCAAGCCCATGTCAAAGCCTTCTTCGAGCAGGTTCACCACGCGGTCGAGCAGGACCACACGGCATTGCAGCTGAGGGTGCTGCTGCACGAAGCGGGTCACGGCGGGGGCCACGTGCAGCTGCCCGAACAGCACCGGCGCGGTCACCGTCAGCGTGCCCGTGGGTTGGGTGGCGCCCTCGCGCAGCGCGGCTTCGGCTTCAGCCACGGCGCCCAGCAGTTGCCGGCAACTGGCCAGGTGCTGGCGTCCGTCGGGCGTGAGCGAGATGCGCCGCGTGCTGCGGTTGAACAGGCGCACCCCCAGGTGGGCTTCGTATTGGGCCAGGGTGCGCACCACGGCGGGCAGTGATCCCCCTTGGGCGCGTGCCGCGGCACTCAGGCTGCCGGCATCGGCAATCTGCACAAAGGTCTGCATGGCCTTGAGCTTGTCCATGGGGTATTCATCCGTTTTATGGAGTAGTGAGATCAATTTTGAAGTATTTATTCAATCGAGTGGATTAACCAGAATCCTGTCCTGTTCTCACCCCTCTTCAGGAATCCCCGATGACCTCTTCGATCGCCTCGCCGGACACCGTCGCCTCGTCCTCACTCCACCCGGCACCCCGCCTGCGCCTGCATCGCATGCGCCTGTCCGGCCATTGCCACCGGGTGGAGCTGTTTCTGTCGCTGCTGGGCCTGCGCTTTGAGGCCATCGACGTCGATCTGGCGGCGGGTGAACACAAGACGCCGGCCTTTCTGGCCCTCAATCCGCTGGGCCAGGTGCCGGTGCTGCAGGACGGTGAGCTGACACTGCCCGATTCCAACGCCATCCTGGTGTACCTGGCGCGCCGGTATGCCGGGCCCGAATGGTGGCCCCAGGATCCCCTGCAACAGGCCCGGCTGCAGCGCTGGTTCAGCATCGCGGCCGGCCCGCTGGCCCAGGGTGCGGCAGCGGCCCGCGCCATCGTGCTGTTCAAGCGCCCCTTCTCACCCGAGGGCCCCATCGCCACGGCGCATGCCCTGCTGGCGGTGATGGAGGCGCACCTGCAAGGGCAGAGCTGGCTGTTGGGTGATCGGGTGTCGCTGGCCGACCTGTCCCTTTACAGCTACACCGAGGCGGTACCTGAAGGCCAGGTGTCGCTGCAGCCCTACCCGGCGGTGCAGCAATGGCTGCGCAAGGTGGAGGCCTTGCCGGGCTTTGTGCCCATGCCCCGCAGCCCGGTGGGCCTGCGCGCATGACTGCCGTCCGCCCACCGGACCCGCTGGAGGCCTTCCACGAAGGCGAGCAAGCCTTGCAACACCAGGTGTCTCCCATGCTGCGCGAGCGCATGGCCGAGGCGGGTGGGCGGGTGCTGCGCGACCACATGCCCGAGCAGCACCAGCAGTTTTTTGCCCAGCAGCCTTTTGTGGTCACCGGCACCGTGGCCGATGACGGTCAGCCCTGGGCCTCGCTGCGGGCTGGGGGCGCGGGCTTCATGCAGGTGCCCGACGCAAGCCACTTGCGCCTGCGCTGGCAGGGCAGTGGCCTGGCGGGCGACCCCACGGCAGATCATTGGCAGGCGGGGCGGCCCGTGGGCTTGCTGGGCATCGAGCCGGTCACACGTCGGCGCAACCGGCTCAATGGCCGCATCACCGCCCAGGACGACGACAGCGCCTTGATCGAAGTGGGGCAGAGCTTTGGCAACTGCCCAAAATACATCGTGGCGCGTGAGCTGTTGCCTCGCCGCGCCGGCAGCGCAAGCCTTGTCGAGCCCGCGCCGATCGAACGGCACAGCGCCCTGAGCTCGCAGGCCCAGGCCCTGGTGGCGCAGGCCGACACCTTTTTTGTGGCCACGGCGCACCCGCAAAGCGGCACCAGCAGCGACCCACGCCATGGGGTGGACGTGTCGCACCGCGGCGGCCCGCCGGGCTTTGTGCGGGTGGATCACCCTGGTCAGCTCAGCGTGCCCGACTTCAGCGGCAACTTCTACTTCAACACCCTGGGCAATCTGTTGCTCGAGCCGCGTGCGGGCCTGCTGTTCATCGACTTTGAGAGGGGTGATCTGCTGTACGTGCTGGCCCAGGCCCAACTGCTGACCGACGCTGCGGCCTTGCGCGGCTTTGCCGGGGCGCAGCGCGTGCTGCGCCTGCACCTGAGCCAGGTGCTGCACCTGCGTGGGGCCTGGCCCTGGCACTGGGGCCCACCTCAGGCCTCACCGCATGTGCAGGGTTTGGGGCCCTGGCGCAGCTGAGCCCAGGGCCGGCACCACGGCCTGCCACGGAGGGTTGGCAAAGCGCAGCACCAGCTCATCCAGCAAGGCGCGCACGGCGGGCGACAACTGCCGGCGCGAGGGGTACAGGGCCTGGATGGTGAGGGTGGGCAGCTGCCAGTCGGGCAGCACGGTGTGCAGCCGGCCGGCGGCCAGTTCGGCGTGCACCAGGTAGGTGGGCAGCAGGGCGATGCCGGCGCCGGCCAAGGTGGCCTGCATGAGGGCGGTGGCCTCGTTGGCGCTGAAGTACGCGGCCACCGCCACCTCGCGGGTCTCGGCGCCGCGCGACAGGCGCCACACATGTTTGCCGAAGTTGGCATAGCTCAGGCAGCGGTGTCGGCCCAGGTCTTCGGGTTGCTCGGGCCGGCCCTGGCGGGCCAGGTAGGCCGGGGCGGCCACCAGGTGCGATTCGCAGGGCGCCAGCGGGCGTGCAATCAGCATGGGGTCGGGGTCGCTGCTGATGCGGATGGCCAGGTCCACCCGGGCTTCGACCAGGTTGAGCGCCGCCTCGCTGGCGTTGAGGTCGATCTTGAGCTGCGGGTGCCGGCTCAGAAAGTCGGTCAGCATGGCCGCCAATTGCGCGTAGGCCAGCGACACGCTGCAGGTCACGCGCAACAGGCCGCGCAAGGTGTCGCCGTGGGTGTCTGTCTCTTCCTGCAGGCTGTCGGCCAGGGCCAGCATCTGCTGGCAGCGGCGCAGGCAGTTCTCGCCCGCATCGGTGAGGGTCACCTGGCGGGTGGTGCGTTGCAGCAGGCGGGCACCCAGCCATTGCTCCAGCTCGCCCACATGGCGCGTGACCATCGAGCGTGACATCTCCAGCGTCTCGGCGGCGGCGCTGAAGCTGCCGGCCGTGGCCACCTCGGCAAACACGCGCATGGCGGTGAGTCGGTCCATGATTTGGTCGATTTGTGCAACAGATATGCGCAGATTATCGGGTTTATCTGCGCGTTTTACGAAACTAAACTTCACCCCATCGCAACCCAACCTCAGGACCTCACCATGTTCCGCACCACCGTCATCGCCGCCACCGTGTCCCTGGCTTTTGCCGCCGCCGCCCAGGCCGAGCCCTTGCAGCTGCAGGTCTACAACGCCGGTCCGAACAGTTTCAACGTCAACTCCACTCTGGTCTATGGCGCCAAGGAGGCGGTGGTCATCGACGGCGGCTTCACCCGCTCTGATGCTCTGCGCATCGCCGCCAATGTGCTCGACTCGGGCCGCCAGCTCAAGACCATCGTGGTCAGCCAGGCGGATCCCGACTACTACTTCGGTGTGGAAACGCTGAAGACCTTCTTCCCGGCCGCCGAAGTGGTGGCCACCCCGGCCGTGCTGGAGAAGATCCAGGCCAAGCTGGCCGGCAAACTGGCCTACTGGGGCCCCAAGATGGGCGCCAACGCCCCGGTCACCCCGGTGCTGCCCAAGGCCTTGCAGGGCAACAGTCTGAGCGTGGATGGCGAAGTCATCGAGCTGCGTGGCACCCAAGGCCTGCTGGCGCACCGCCCCTATGTGTGGATCCCCTCGATCAAGACCATCACCGGCGCCCTGGGGGTGTTCGGCCAGATGCACGTCTGGACGGCTGACACACAGACCGTGGCCGAGCGTGCCGCCTGGGTCGCCCAACTGGACGAAATGGCCGCCCTGAAGCCCGAGGTGGTGGTGCCCGGCCACATGGCAGCGGCCACCCCGCTGACCGCGGCCAACCTGAGCTTCACCAGCGCCTACCTCAAGACCTTTGAGCAGCAACTGGCCAAGGGTGCCAACAGTGCGGCGGTGGTGCAGGGCATGAACCAGGCCTATCCGGGCCTGCCTGGTGCCATGTCGCTGGACCTGGGCGCCAAGGTCAACAAGGGCGAAATGAAGTGGTAAGCCGCTGAGCAGCCACTGATCGATCACCTCAACCAGTCAAACATGCCGCAGTACCCCATGAGCCAGTCCGCCCCCGTCCAGGTCCGCTATTTCTTTGACCCGCTGTGCGGCTGGTGCTATGGCGCGGTGCCAGCCCTCAAGGTGTTGCAGGGCCAGCCCGACATCGGCTTGAGCCTGGCTCCCGTGGGGCTGTTTGCCGACGAGGCGGCACGCCCCATGGACAGTGGCATGGCCGCCTATGCCTGGGCCAATGACCAGCGCATCCAGGCCCTGACGGGGCAGGTGTTCAGCCCCGCCTACCGCGAGCAGGTGCTGGGCGACCCCACGCGGAACTTTGATTCCGGGCCCGCGACCCGGGCCCTGAGTGCCGTGCAGATCACCGCCCCCGGGCGCGAACTGGAGGCCCTGCACGCCCTGCAGCATGCCCGCTATGTGGAAGGCCTGGCCACCAGTGACGCTGCGGTGGTGGTCGCCTTGCTCAATCGCCTGGGCCTGCAGGCTGCGGCCCAGGCCTTGCAGGCCGGCGACGCCGGCCTGTTGGCCCACGCCCGTGAGCGCATGCAAAAAGCCCGCAGTGCCTGGCAGCAACTGGGGCTTCAAGGGGTGCCGGCCCTGCAGGTGCAGGCAGCGGGTGGCTCAAGGGTGGTGACGGGGCAGGTGTTGTATGGCGCACCGGAGGCCTTGCTCAGCCTGGTGCGCGGGCACTGAAGCCCGCTGCCGTCTTGATCGGTCGCCTACCAGGCGGTCAGCCGAAAGTCGTTTTCAAAGCGGGCGTCAAAATCGCGCTCGCTGATGTGGTTGATGCGTGCGTCGCACTGGCTGGGCAGGGCCACACTGCGGCGGCGCACATACACCACGCAGCCCAGCAGACGCCACACCACCAGCCGCTCTTCACGTGGTTCGGGAAACGCCTCCTGATTCGGGGCCTCCAGGAAGTCGCGGTAGCGCAGCTCGGCGGTCAGCCAGCCCACACGCCGGCTGCGCACCGTGCGATAGCGCCCCAGGTGGAGGTGGCGCCGCCAGGCCATCAGCAAGGCCAGGCCCAAGAGTGCCAGCAGATAAGTCATTGTTCTAACCTCCTTTCGAGGTGGAGCTTGAGGGGTGCCGCATCGGATGCGATGCAATCAGTGTAAACAGTATATATAGTTTATACGGTTAGCTTTGTGCAGGGTTTTCATGGACAGGCGCCGCCGTGTCGGGCGGGCATCTGGCCGGCGCTACACTTGCCGCGGTATGCCCAGCACACGTGTTTCTGACCCCACCGGCCCCGGCCACCTTGATCACCATCGGCTCACCCGCCTGCTGGGTTACCAGCTGGCGCAGGCGTCCATCCCCACCAACCGGCTCTTCAAGGCGAACATCGAGGCCCCATGCCAGCTCAACAAGCTGGAGTTCAGCCTGCTGATGTTGGTGGCCTCCAATGAACATGTGACGCCCAAGCGCCTGTCGGTGGCCATGAACGTGCCTGGCCCCAACCTCACGCTGCTGCTGGGGCGGCTCGAAGAGCGCGGCCTGCTGCAGCGCGAGCGCAGCGAGACCGATCGGCGCGTGCAGCACCTGCGCCTCACACCGGCCGGCGAGGCGCTGGTACAAAAGCTGGAGACCATCATCGACCGCATGGAGGCCGACCTGCTGAGCCACCTCAGCCCCGGTGAGCGCACCCTGCTGTTCGAACTGCTGACCAAGGTGGCGGCCCACCGCAAAGTCTGAAAGCCCGGGTCTTGATCCAACGTCTCCGTCATTTCTGGCCTGTGGCACTGGGCAGCCTGTTGGCACTGGGCTTGGCCGGGCTGTTGTGGGTGGCCTTTGGCGATGCGGCGGGTGAGGCACCCAACCCGGGTCTGGCCCTGGCGCGTGGCCACGGTTGCCTGTCTTGTCACGGCCTGGTGCACAAGCAGGTGGGGCCCGGGTATGCCCAGGTGGCGCAACGCTACCGGGGCGACCCGGAGGCGCCCGAGCGGCTGGCGGCGATCATCCGCGCCGGCTCGGTGGGGCGTTGGGGCCGCGTGATCATGCCGCGCCAGCCCGGTGTCACCGAGGCCGAGGCCCACCAACTGGCGGCCTGGGTGCTGTCTCAGGGCGAGCCGGAGACCCGCTGAGCCCCTTGGCATGTTGACTGGCTGCCTGCGCTCGCGCAGGGAGTCCGGACGGGCCACGTCTTCGTCATTTGAGCGCTGATCGCGCGGTGTGCGCGCTGATGGCCGCGTGCGTGCATTCATCCCCTGGCCAGCCGCCTTTTTCTTCGTGTATTCCCTAGTCATGCCTCCGAAACTAATTACATACAGTAATTAGTTGAGTGGCCCATAAAGGTCAATCAGGCGATAAAACTGCAATAAAGCCCACGAGGAGACTTCAATATGCTTAAAAATTCAAACCATTCAGGCGGCTGGTACTTGCTGCCCGTCAGCCTGGCGGCGGCCCTGCTGTCGGCTTGTGGCGGTGGGGGTGGCGGGGTGGTGATTCCCCAACTGGGCGCCGCCACAGGTGCCAGCCTGTCCGGCACCTGCGAGGCCTTGGCCAGCAAGTTGGGCGCCCTGCAGAACACAGCCATCACGGGCACCAGCACGGTGGCCGCCGGCACGCTCACGGTGGCGGGCCAGGCCGTGCCGGCGCACTGCCTGGTCACCGGCAAGATGAATCAGCGCGTGAGTGCCGTCGACGGGCAGACCTATGCCATCGGCTTCGAGATGCGCCTGCCGGTCAACTGGAACGGGCGCTTTTTCTACCAGGCCAACGGCGGCACCGACGGCAATGTGTTGACCGCCACCGGTGGCTTCGGCGGCGGCCCGCAGACCCATGCTCTGTTGCAAGGCTTTGCGGTGTTGAGTTCGGACGCCGGCCACACCGCAGCCCAGAACCCCACGTTCGGCATCGACCCCCAGGCCCGTCTCGACTATGGCTACCAGGCGGTAGGAAAACTCACCCCCATGGCCAAGAACGTGATCCAGCTGGCCTATGGCAAGGGCCCCGATCGGTCCTACCTGGGGGGCTGCTCCAACGGCGGTCGACACACCCTTGTCGGGGCGGCACGCTACAGCGACCAGTACGACGGCTTTCTGGCCGGAGCCCCCGGCTACAACCTGCCCAAGGCGGCGGTGCGCAGCATCTACCGTGGCCAGCAATACGCCAGCCTGGTCACCGCAGGCAGTGACCCCAGCACACCGGCCGGTTTGGGCACCGCCTACACCACCGCCGAGCGCACCCTGGTGTCCAAGGCGGTGCTGGCCAAGTGCGATGCACTCGACGGCGCCACCGACGGCCTGATCCAGGACACCAAGGCCTGCCAAAGCGCCTTCAACATCGCCACCGACGTGCCCACCTGCTCTGGCAGCCGCGACGGCACCTGCCTGAGCGCAGCGCAAAAGACGGCCGTGGCCAACATCTTCAAAGGACCCAGCACCAGTGCCGGCGCTGCGGTGTACAACAGCTTTCCGTTCGACAGCGGGCACGGTGGTGCCGGGGTGGCCTTCTGGGAGTTCACGGCGCCATTGGTGCTGGATTCGGGCGCCGTGGGCCTGATCTTCAAGACCCCGCCCGAGACCGCAGCCACCTTCAACGGGCCGGCCTTCACACTGGGGGCCAACATCGACACCCTGGTGGCCCAGATCAACGCCACCAACAGCACCTACACCGAGTCGGGCATGAGCTTCATGACGCCGCCCAAACCCACCGACCTGTCGGCGGTGAAGAACCGGGGCGCCAAGGTGATGGTCTACCACGGCGTGAGCGACCCGATCTTCTCGGTCAATGACACCGTGGCCTTGATCGACGGCCTGAACGCCGCCAACGGAGGCGATGCCACCAACTTCGCCCGCCTGTTCCGCGTGCCGGGCATGAACCACTGCTCCGGTGGCCCGGCCACCGACCAGTTCGACATGATCACCCCGCTGGTGGCCTGGGTCGAGCAAGGCCAGGCGCCCGATCAGGTGGTGGCCACGGCCCGGGGTGCCGGCAACGCGGGCGGCGTGAACGCCGATGTGCCCAGCACCTGGTCGGCCACGCGCACACGGCCTTTGTGTGTCTACCCCAAGGTGGCGCGCTACAAGGGCTCGGGCGACATCGAGTCGGCGGCCAACTTCAGCTGCCAGCTTTGAAGCAGGCGGCCGGGGCACCCTTTCAGGCGTGCCCGGCCTTCCGCCGTCACACCGCCTGGATGGCCTGCACCAGCAGGTCTGCCAGGCTCTGGGCTTCGGGGTGAAGGCGGGCACCCTTGTGAACAATCAGCCCCAGGGTGCGTGAGACCGTGGGGTCGGTCAGGGGCACGCCTTTCAAGCCGGCTTGCAGCGGGCCTTGCACGGCCAGGGCCGGCAACACCGCGGCGCCCAGGCCCGCCGCCACCAGGCTCAGGGCCCCGGTCACGTGGTTGACCTCGTAGCCGATGCTGGGGCGCATGCCGGTGCGGGCGATGGCGCTGTCGATCAGCAGGCGGTTGCCACTGCTGCTGGACACGGCAATCAAAGGCTGCTTGAGCAGCGACTTCCACGACACGCTGCGCCGCCGCGCCAGGCCGTGGTCCTCGGGCACCACCACGACATAGTCTTCCGTGCGGATGGGCAGAAAGTCCAGATCCGCCTCCTGGCTGCCCAGAAAGTTCACGCCGAAATCCGCGTGGCCGTGCAGCACACTGTCCAGCACCATCTGGGCGCTCTCATCGATGATCTTCACGCGCACGCCTTCGTGCAGGCTGCGGTAGCGGCCCAGCGTTGCTGGCAGGATGTGATGCGCCACCGAGGGCACGCAGGCCACGGTGACTTTGCCGGTGCGGGCCAGCGCCCGTGCCTCCAGCCCCTGGTAGGCCAGGCGCAATTCCTCCATCACGATCTGGGCATGGGCCTGCAGCTGACGGCCTTCGTCCGTCAAGGCCACGCGCCGCGTGGTGCGTTGAAACAGCTGGCATTTGAGCTCCTGCTCCAACTTCTCGATGCGCCGGCTGAGCGCCGGCTGCGAGATGAACAGGCTCTCGGCCGCCGCCTTGAAGCTGGACTTCTCGGCCACGGCCAGAAAGGCCTGCAGTTCTCCCAATTCGATATTGATGCGCATGGGGCATTTATAAATCAAATTAATGCAATTGAACAAATGCCTGTCTCCCCGCATCATCACGCCGCTTTCGCCTTGGGAGCCCGGCCACGCCCATCCACGTGATGAGCCGCGGGCGCCGGGGTGGCCAAGCACATTCACCAAAACGACATCTCGGGAAACGAGGAGACTTGCATGAAGAACAAAGACGCGCCCCATCGGGCGGGCTATGCCGTGCCCACGCTGTTGCTGGGCCTGCTGGCGTCGGGCCAGGTGCTGGCCCAGAGCAGCGCCGTGGTCTACGGCATCATGGACGCAGGTGTGCGCAGCACATCGGGCATGGACCCTGCCAATGCCCGCTCGGTCGGCAGTGCCAGCATGATCAACAGCGGCATCAACACCACCAGCCGTCTGGGCTACCGTGGCACCGAAGACCTGGGCGGCGGGCTGCAGGCCCTGTTCTTCCTGGAGTCCGGTCTGAACATCAACACCGGCGCCACCGCCAGCAGCACCAAGTTCTTTGACCGGGGCGCGTACACCGGATTGAAGGGCGATCTGGGCACGCTCACCCTGGGCCGCCAGAACACCTTGCTGGCCGATGCGGTGCTGCCGGTCGATCCCCTGGCCACGCGCTTTGCCAGCCTCAATTCGAATGTGGCGATCTCGGCACTCAGCGCCCACCAACTGGGCATCGAGTACGGGGCCTCGGGCTCCAGCACGGGCAGCTACCGTCTGGACAACTCGCTGAAGTACGCCTACAGCGTGGGCAACACTACCGCGCGCGTGATGCACGCATTCGGCAATCAGGCTGACAGCAACAGCAAGCTCTCGTCCAACGGCGCCAGTGTCGAGTACAAAAGCGCCAGCTGGCAGGGGATTCTGGCCTACACCCAATTCAAGACCGTCACGGGCCTGACCCTGAACGGCTATGTCAGTGGCGTGGCGGTTCCTGTCGGGGCAGGCCGGCTGAACCTGACCTACAGCGGGCACAGCGCCGACACCTCGGCCACGGCCAAGACCCGCAACCAGGTGCTGGGCCTGGGCGGCACCTGGCCGCTCACGCCGCAGCTCGATCTGCTGGTGGGGCACTACCGCGTGAACCGCTCGCGGACCGCGGCTGTGGACGATGGCTACAACCGCACCATCGCCTTCCTCGAATACAAGCTGTCGACGCGCTCTCTGGTCTACCTGGAGGCCGACAACACGCGCTGGAAACGCGACTACCAGGGCGCCGGTCTGAGTGCCACCAGCACCGGCGTCTCGCTGGGGATCAAGCACAGCTTCTGAGCGCCATCCTGGGCTGCAGGCGCTTGCTGCGTCGTGCGCCCGGTTGCAGAATGCCCAGGCGTTACCAGCCCTCTCCCCCTGCGGGGCGGCTGCAGCCCGACGCCTGGAGCCCACCATGAATCCTTCCGATGATGAATTGGCGCGTGCGATCCACGAAGAGATCGCTGCTGCCGCGATAGCGGCGCGGCGCTTCGCGATCCGCAACTACTTTCTGGCCTACGCGGTATCGGGTGTCATTGTCCTGGCCAGCATTGGCTCGGGCATCACGGCCGCCATCCATGACATACCCACCTGGTTCACCGCCTCCATGGCGGCCCTGCCCGCCGTCATGCTGACGGCCAGCACCGTGTTCCGGTTCGAGCAAAAATCCGCCTGGTTCTGGAAGAAGACCAAGGCGCTCGATTCGCTGGTGCGCAAGATCCGCTATGAATCGTTGGGCACCGTTGAGGCCAGCCAGGCTTTCAGCCGCATCGAGGAAGACCTGGAAAACGAATGGATTTCGTTCGGCACGGTCGGCCGCAGCCAGGACTGATCACGCGCGGCTTGCGGGTGTTGCTGCCGTCCGAGGCTGTGGCAGAAGACTCAGGGCAGCAACGGCAAAAGCCGTTCCCAGTAACGGTGCGGTAAGTCGATGTCGGTGAGCATGAGATGTCTTCCCTGTTTTGAAGGAATCTCATGAAAGCAATCAACCCACACATGCCACGGCGCCTGCCTTTGACCGCCCTGGCCCTGTGCCTGGCCTGCGCCCACGCCGCCTGGGCCGATGGTGCACCAGCCGACGCTGATCCTGGCTACGGCTGGGGTGTCGGCGGCGTGGTGTTTCCCCGGGTCCGGGCCTACAAGGATTTCAGGCACAAGACCGAGGTCTTCCCCATGGTGACGTATGAGAACGCCTGGGTCCGGGTGTTCGGTCCGGGCCTGGAGTTCAAGCTGGGGCAGGCCGGGCCGGTGGCCTTCGGGCTGACGCTGGCCTACGGGGCCGACGAGGGTTACCAGGCCAAGGATTCCCCCACCCTGGCCGGCATGGCCGACCGCAAGGCCAGCTTCTGGGTGGGTACGCGGGTGGCCTGGCGCACCGAGCTGGCCCAACTGTCTGCCGAGCTGGCGGGCGACGCCTCGGGCAACAGCAAGGGGCAAAAGCTCAAGGTCGGGGTGGAGCGCCGGTTTGACCTGGGCGGCTTCGGCATCGCGCCGCGGGCCCAACTGAGCTGGCAGGACCAGAAGTACGTGCAGTACTACTATGGCGTGGAGCAGTCCGAGGCCCGCTCCGGCCGTGCCGCTTACCAGGCCAAGGGCACCTTGAACACCGAACTGGCCGTGCGCCTGGACTACCGGCTGGTACCCAATCAGACCACCTTTGTGGACCTGGGCGTGACCCGCCTGGGCTCGTCGATCAAGGACAGCCCGCTGGTGGACCGCTCGACCCTGCCCATGGTGCGTGTAGGCTACCTGTATCGGTTTTGAAAGGGAGTCGGCTCGTGCAACGCGTCCTGTTGATCGAGGATCATCCCAGGCTGGCCAGCCTGATCAAAAGAGCCCTGGCGCAGGCCGGCGTCGAGTGCGATGTGCTCGAGCGCATGGACCAGGGCTGGGCGGCGCTGCAAAGCCAGGCCTATTCGGCGGCACTGGTCGACCGGGGACTGCCCGATGGTGACGGCCTGTCGCTGATCCGGCGCTGGCGCGACAGCGGCCAGCAGCTGCCCTGCCTGATCCTGACCGCGCGCGATGCCTTGCACGACCGCATTGCCGGTCTGGAAGGCGGGGCCGACGACTACCTGACCAAGCCGTTCTCGGTGGAAGAGCTGGTGGCCCGCACGCGTGCCTTGCTGCGCCGGGCGCCCGAGCAGACCTCGCTGGAGCCCCGTTTTGCCGACCTGCAGGTGCAGCCCCACAAGGCCCTGCTGGTGTGCGAGCAGCAATCGGTGCTGTTGCCCCGCACCGAGCTGCAGATCATGCTCACCCTGATCAAGGGGGCGGGTGATCCGATACGGCGCAGTGCCCTCGAGGCTGCCGCCTGGGGGCTGCAGGAGGCCGTCACCCCCAATGCCCTCGATGTGGCCCTGCACCGTCTGCGCAAGAAGATCCAGGCCCTGGGCTCGACCGTGAAGATCCAGAACCTGAGGGGGGTCGGCTATGCGCTTGAAGCCTTGTAAGTGGGCTGACCTCAGCCTCAGCGCCCGGCTGATGTGGACCTACCTCGTGGCCTGGTTGTTCACGCTGTCGCTGATCGCCCTGGGCATTTTCTGGTTTCTGCGCGGCGATCCGCTGCACTGGGTGGACCACTCCACCCTGGCCGTGGCCACCGAACTGTCCGACCGCGTGCATTTCGATGCCCAGGGCCAGCCCACGCAGATCGCCATTCCGGACGAGGTTCGGTGGTTGTCCGAGCTGGCACCGCTGGACCTGGTCTATCGCATCTTCGACGAACAGGGCCATGAACTGCTGTGGTCTTCTGCGCGGGCCCGACAGGTCTGGCCAGGGGCCGCGCCGGCGCCCACCCCGCAAGAAGCCCATGGCCGGGTGTGGGTGGAGGGCCTGCCCATGCGGGTGCGCACGGTCTCCGTGCCCAGCCCGGATGGCGGCCCGCGCAGGCTGTGGCTTCAGGTCGGCCTCAGCGAGCGGCTGGTGGTGCTGTTCCATGCCGGCAATGGGGCCCGGTTGGGAGGCCTGATGCTGCTCATGGCGGTGCTCTCGGTGCTGCTGCTCGGGGCGGTGCAGTTCTTTCTGTTCCGGCGTTTGCTGGCTCCCGTGAGCCGGTTGTCCGAAGAGGCGGGCCGCATCCAGCTCAGTCGCCCGGGGCTGCGCCTGGGCACCGAAGGGGTGTTTCGCGAGCTCAAGCCCCTGGTGCTGTCGTTCAACGAGAGCCTGCAGCGGCTGGAGGATGCGTTTGCCCGGCAGCTGAAGTTCCTGGCCGATGCGGCCCACGAGTTGAAGACCCCGCTGGCCTTGCTCAAGGGGCAGATGGAGCTGGGCGACACCGATACCCAGGCCTTGATCCAGGACGTGGACCAGCTCTCCCGCCAGGTGCAGCAATTGCTGGTGCTGGCCGAGGTGACCGAGCCCCGCAGCTACCGCCATGCCGACCTCGACCTGGAGGCCATCGTCTGGGAGGTGTGCCACTTTCTGGCGCCCCTGGCCCAGCGCGCCGGCGTCGGCCTGGTGCCCGACATCGAATCGGTCCCCCAGGGTGTGCAAGGCGATCGCTCGGCGCTGTTCGTGCTGCTCAAGAACCTGGTGGAGAACGCCATCGGCTTCGCGCCCGAAGGCTCCAACGTCACCTTGCGGCTGCAGGCCCAGGCGGTGGTGGTGCGCGACGTCGGCCCGGGCATCGCGCCGGCCGACTTTGCGCGCCTGTACGACCGCTTCTGGCGAGCCCCTGGGCGGCGCGACGTGGGGGCCGGCCTGGGGCTGGCGATCTGTCTGGAAGTGGCCCAGGCCCACGGCTGGTGCCTGAGCGCGCGCAATGCCGAGCCCGGGGCCGAGTTCAGGCTGGGTCTGCAGCCCGCCATCGCGCAGGAGGTTCTGCCATGATGCGCCGCCTGACGACCTCTGTGCTGCTGGTGGCCTTTGTGGGCATGGCCAGTTCGGGGTTGATGATGCTGGTCGTGGACCAACCCTCTTTCACGATGCGCCTGCACCCGGTGCACAAAGTGTTCGGCATCCTTCTGGTGGCTGCCGTGGGCGTGCATCTGTTCACCCAGGCCGCCACCCTGCGGCGCCACCTGAAGGCACCCGTCGCCCGCAGTGTGGCCGGCTTGGTGTTGACGCTGTTGGTGATCTGCTATGCCCTGGCCTGGATGAACCCCGTGGCGCCTGAATCGGCGCAGCAACTCGACGACATGGCGCGCCGCATCGAGTCGGGTGAGGCCTGGGTGGCCCCCCAGGCCGTGTCGCCAGCTGCTCAGCCGCCAGGGCTGAGCCCGCAGCCGAGCTTATGCGATGCCCCCAGCGGTGGGCGCTGAGCTGCGCCTGCCTGACGGCCCGGCGCGCCTCAGTCCAGGCCGGCCTTGCCGGGTGCCCAGTAGGCCTTGCTCAGCAGCCGCTGCCGGGGCACGCCGTGTGCCCGCAGTGTCGGCAGCAGGCTCTGGATGGTGCGTGCCCGCCCGGTCAGAACGTAGCGCGAGGATGCTTCGGCGCCCGCCAGCACCAGCGCCGACAGGGCGGGCAGATGGGCGTCATCGCTTTGCCGGGCCACCAGTTCGGCCTGCAGGTGCCAGGTCTGCAGCAGGGCGTGGATGTGCTCGGGCTGATCCACCTCCAGGACGACGCGGGCCGGGCGCCATGCGGCCGCCAGGCTGATGCTGGTCTCATCGCCCACCAGCACGCCGGTGGCCGAGGGCCAGGCCGACAGGTCCAGCGACCGGCGTGGCCCCATCAAGGCCACGGCCTGCCCCACCCGGGCATGGTGCACCCATTCACTGCCCGGGCCCAGGGCCAGGGCATGGGCCACAAAGCGGGTCTCACCGGTCTGCGGGTTCCAGTCGATGGGGGTGTAGCTGCGATTCGTCATGCCGGGGCCCACCTTGATCTGCAGCTTGTCGCCAGGCGCCCAGACCCGCCCGCGCAATGCCGGCCCTTGCACGGTCATCAGGTACAGGCCGGGTGCCAGGGCCTGGTGGCCGGTGATCACCGCCGAGAGAAAGAACAGCCGCGTGAGCAGCCGGGGCAGGGGGCTGTCGGTGGCGGCCGCAGGGAGCGAGTCGGCGCGGGGCGCTTCCGGGTGGGTACGGGGTAGAGCTATCAGGTCTTCGTGCATGGGCTTGTTCATCTTTGGGCTGAGGGCGTTGAAGATGGGTGGTGGAGCGCCGGCGATGGGGTGGGGCGCGGTGCCGTTGGGCGCGCAAGTGCTGCAGGCTCAACGCGCCTGCCTGATCCTGTCCAGCAAGGCTCGGGCTTCATGGCGGCGGGCGGCGTCGGTCAGTGGCCGGCCCGGGCCATCCGGTGCGGCCAGCGCCTTTTCCAGGTAGGGCAGGGCCTGGGCCTGCAGGCGCGACTCGACCAGGTACTCGGCGTAGAAGTAGTTCGCGTCCAGGCCCCGGGGCTGCAGGCTCAGCGCCTTGGTCAACAGGGTGCGTGCCTGGGCCTTGTCGCCAAAACTCAGGGGCCAGCCCGGCACCTTGTAATACAGCACGCCCAGGCCAGTGTAGGCCGAGCCCTCCAGTGCCTGGTCGTTGATGTGCAGTGCTTGCTCGAAGCGGCTGCGCGCCTGCTTGAGCAGCGGCAGGGCGCCCAGGCCGCCCTTTTGCTCGGCCAGCGAACCGAGCACGATGCCCTCCCAGATCAGGGGCTCGGCCCGGCCTTCGTAGGTCTCGCTGACCATGTGAGCCTTGGTGGCCAGGCCTTCGAACCATTTTTCGCGGTCGCCGGCGGCCTTCTGGTAGCGGATGGTCTCCCACTCGCGCTGCAGCTGGCCCACGGCGGATTGCACAGGGGGGACGGGCGAGGCCAGGGCCCATGGGCTGAGGCCCGCGGCCAGGAGTGTGAGCAACAGGGTTCTGCGGCGCCGGGGGGCGCTGTGCCGCAGGCTGGCCTCTTCATGCTGTGCCCGGGCCACGTTGGCGCGCGTGGCAAGGGCGCAGTGGCTCGCTCCGCTGGCCGCCCAGGACGCGGTGGGGTGTCGAACCTTCATGGTCTGAACCTCCGTTCATCAGGTCCAGACCCGCTCCTCACAAGGGCATGAGGATGGCAAACGGGTCTGGCGATGACGCATGGTCCGCCGGCTCGACTTACTGCACAGTTACCCGGCTCTGCACCGGTGTCAGGGATCAGACCAGGCGGAACACCCGGATCACCACCGCGTCGCGTTGGGGCCGCAGGCTGTCGAGTGTGCCCACGTGCACGTGGTCGTTCAGCCAGCCGTAGCGGCCCTCGGGGGCCACGATCTCCAGTGTTGAAAACGCGTAGCGGCCGCTGCCGTCCTTGGGCGGGCGCACCAGCACGCGGTTGCGCACCGAGATGATCACGCCGTCATGCGTCTGCAGCTCGTACACCGCGTCCAGCGCACGGGCGCCGTCGCGGCGTATCAACTGGCGGTCGGCGCCGCCGGGCAGCACTTTGCCCTTCAGGCCGGGGCCTTCAAAGGTGCCACCCGCGATCGGCACCATGCGGCGCTCGCCCCAGGGTGAGGTGCCCAGGTCCAGGGTCGGCTCCAGGTCACAGACCGCTTCGTAGACGAACTCGGTGCGTGGCAAGGCCATGGGCACCCGGTCGGTGGTGGCGGTGGCCGGGGTTTCGGCGGCCCGGCCGGGTCTGACCATCAGCGTTGTGCCGGCCAGCAGGCTGGCCCCGAGCCAACGGCGTCGCGCAAGGGCTTGCATGCCCACCGGGCCGGTGCCAGAGACATCAGATGTCATGACGGGCCTCCTCATCGGCAGCTGAAGCTGGCCGCCGATTCCACGCTGCCGGACCCGTTGTAGCGGGCCACCTTCGGGTAGGGGCACAGCGGGCGGGTGCGGTTCGGCGACCAGCTGGCCGGCACGTCGGCATTGGTCGAGGCGATGGTGCCGCCCACACCCCGTGCGGTGGCCAGCACGCTGTCGGGGGCCTTGCCGTACTCGACCCAGTTCACGATGGCGTCCACCATGTCGTAGTTGTCGGTGGCAGGCCCGCCCCGCGAGTGGCCCATGCCCGGCACGATGAACAGGCGGGCCGAGAGTTGGGCCTGATCATTCCAGCCCGACTGGAAGCTGTTGTACCAGTTGATGGTGTCCTGGACCGAGAACACCGGGTCGGACGAACCCTGCACCAGGATCATCTTGCCGCCGTTGCCCACCATCTTGCTCATCAGCAGATCGGGCGGGGTCATGAAGCTCATGGCCGATTGGGTGTAGGTGTTGTTGCTGGCAAAGATCTTGGGCGCATCGGTGTCGAAGTTGAAGCCGAGCACGAAGTTCAGGATCGTCGGGTCCACGCCGGTCATGACGCTGGTCGATGTGGGTGGGGTGGTGAACACAAAGCCCACGGACAAGGGATCGCGCGGGCCGGTGGCGTTGGCCGTCTTCCAGGTGAACCAGCCCGACGATGAAGTGTTGTAGATGCCGGCATCCCAGAGGAACTGGGTGTACAGCGCCTGCCCGGCCGAGTTCTTCGCCCCGGCATGCATGTTGGCCAGGACCGTCTTCTGGGCCGCGGTCAGGCAGGTGCCATCGGCCGCACCCGTGCAGGTGGGCACGGCGGTGCTGATGTTGAAGGCCGCCTGGCAGGCCTGGATGTCGTTGACCGATTGATCGGCCACGCCGTCAAGGCTGTCGCATTTGGCGATGATGGCGTTGGAGACCAGTTTCAGATCCCGGCTCACGCTGAAGCTGGTCGACACATCGGGCAGCCCGGCCTTGGCGCCGCTGGTGAACTTGCTGGAGATCGTGGCCAACTGGTTGGCACCCCACAGTTGAGCCACCGCCGCCTTGGGCAGGTTGAAGCCCGGCGACCCGGCGACATAGCCGTCGAACTGGTCGCCAAAGCGCGAGGCGGCCACCATGGCGTGGCGGCCGCCATTGGAGGTCCCCACGATGTACGAGCGATCAGGCTGCTTGCCGAAATACTGCTTGATCAGGGCCTTGGCCATGGGGGTGAGGCTGCCGACGGCGTTGTAGCCATAGTCCAGGCGGGCCTGGGGGTCGATGCCGAACACGCCGCCATTGATGTTGGCATTGACCGAGGTGTCGGGCTGGTGCCCGGCGTCGGTGCTGAGGGTGGCAAAGCCCTTGGTCAGGCCCGTGGCCGCTTGCCCGCCGCCCAGGATATCGCCGACGGCGGCCACCACCGACCCGTCGAGACCGCCGTTGGGCTGGTAGAAGAAGCGGCCGTTCCATTGGGTGGGCAGGCGCATCTCGAAGCCGATGCCGTAGGGGCGGCCATCGATGGCGCCGGTGCGGGCATTCAGGGTGCCCACCACATCACAGTACTCGGGGTTGGTGACGGTGACGCCGCTGCTGCCGGCGGCTTCGGTGGAGCCTGCGGCCACCAGCTTGGCTGAGGTGATGGTCAGGTTGCCGTACGAGAAGGTGGCGGCACTGCAGCTGTTGGCAGGGGTGGCACCGACGGCCACCCGGGGGCCCGAGTCGCTGCCGCCACAGGCAGACAGCGAAAAAATCAAACCGATCAAGCCGAGTGAACTCAGCCGATAGATGGCGGTGGGTGGCGCCAACAGGCGGGGCAGGGGGGCGGGTGTCGCGGACATGGTGTCTCCAGGGCTTGCTTCGAATCATGTGCCGAAAGACAACGTTAGCATTCGGCAGATGATTACAATACTGAAGTAAGTTGGCGAAAGACACCGTATTAACCCTGAGCGTTCTAGCCAGGGCTGGCGAGTTCTGTCACGGGGTTCTTATCGCCCTAAGAGCGGCTGCAGCTTGATGTTCAGATGCCGCTCGATGAGATCAACCCGGTGGCTGGTCTTTCAAGGGCGCTCAAATACTTCAATATTTGAATTTATTGCTGATGCTGATCTTGCTCTGTCGAGACCATGCCATGGCATCCCAGGTCGGCCTGCGGCAGTTGCCCATCGTGGGCGAGGTCTCGCGCCCTGGTGTGCACCGGTCAAAGCAATCGGGCCAGCCAAGGCGCGCGCAGCAGCCATCCTGCGAGCACAAAGCACAGCAGGCATGACAGGCTGCCGGTCACGGCCCATTTCAGCAGCGGTGCCGCGCCCACACCCGCGCCGGCCAGGGCCACAGCCACCAGCACGGGCGGGTGGATCACATAGATGGCAAAGGCCCGGCGCGACAGGTCGGTCTGCCAGCGGCGTGTGGGGCGCCATCCGGGCCCGAAGGCCTGCAGCAGACGCAGCAAGATGCCCCAGGCCACCAGGGGCTCCCAGAAGGCATAGGCCACCGGCAGGATGGCCGAGCGCAGTTCAGGCCAACGCGCGCCCAGCCCATACAGCAGCGGCAGCACGGGCAGACAGCACAGGGCCAGCCGCCACCAGAACCGCAGCTCGGTGCCGGGCAGGCGCTCCAGCCAGGCCGACCGGGCCGCGCGGCAGCCCACCCCGAACAGCAGCGCGTAGCTGGCGAAATAGCCCAGTTGCAGGCCCCACACATTGACGCCGACGGGCCAGGCCTGGCGCAGCAGCCAGGCTGTGGCACCGGTGGCCAGGGCCGCCAGCAGCAGCGTGCGGCGGCGTGGCCAGGGGCGGGCATCTGGCTGCCAAGGGCCAGCCGCCGGCCCGGGCAGTCGCCCTCGGCCCCACCACCAGGCCAGCGCCGCGCCGGTCATCAGCAGCAGTGCCTGGGCAAACCACAGTGGCCCGTTCTCGAAGGTGTTGTGCTGGAGCAGCGTTAGAAAGGTCTCCCCCCAGGGCTTGCCCCGCGCGGTGGCGGCCAGCGCGATGGTGGCCGGCCCGATCAGCGTGCCATACACCGGCAGGGGCAGGCCCAGCCGCAGCAGGCGCCCACGCACAAAATCGAACAGGCCCTTGCGGGCCAGGGCCGGCGGCGTGAAGTAGCCCGCCAGCAGAAAGAACAGGCCCATGAACCAGGCCTGGTTGACGGTGCAGAAGAAGACCAGCAACTGCACGTCCAGGCGCGGGCTGGTGGCCACCTCGCGGTAATACCAGCCGCCGATGGCGCCATAGGTGATGGCCGCATGGTGCAGCACCACCAGCAGGGTGCAGAGACCGCGCAGCATGTCCAGCCCCGGTTGCTGCGGGTGGGCCGGGCCAGCTGTGCGCCGCATGGTGTTCAGCCTGGGGTGGACCCTGCTGCCAGCAAGGCCTTGGCAGCGTCGATGCGCAGGGCCAGGGGCACGCTGGGGTCGTCCATCACGGCGCGCAAGAAGGCCTGGGGGCTCAGCCCGGGGCCGGGCCCGGTGGCGGTATGGGGGCCGGTATAGGCGTGGGTATTGGGGGCGTTCTGGGGCTCGGCCGGTGCGGGTGCTTTGGGGGCTGGCGCCGGCTGCAGCCGTTCCCAGGCTTGCAGCATGTCGCCGGGGCGCATGCTGCTCAGCCGCGCCAGCAGGTCGGCCTGGGCGTCGGGGCCAGGCGGCAGGTCGATGGCGGGCTCGTCGCCAAACACGGCAGCCAGGTCGGGCGCCACAAAGGCCGACCACAGACCGGTGTCAGGTCGCAGCGCCGGCACCTGGGGCACGCCCTGCCCAGGCTGGGGCAGCAGGCGCAGGCGGCGCTCGGGCACGCCGGGCAGGTAGCGCTGGCACAAGGCCCGCAAAAAGGCCTGGGCCTGCTCCTGCGGCAGTGGCTGCGTCCACGAGAACCACAGTTGGTAGCCGTCCAGCCCATTGATGGCAATGGCCGGGGCCGGCAAGCCCAGATCGGCCTGCACGCCCTGCCACACCGCCGACAGCGCCGGCCAATCGGCCGGGCGGGCCAGCTCCAGCACGGCCGCCCGCAGTTCACCGTCGGGGCCACCCAGCGCCAGCTCGGGCACGTCGCCCTGGGGCGGCGCGGCGCCAGAGGGCAGGTAAAGGCGGCTCAGCTCGGTTTGCAGTCGGTTCATGGTGGGGTAGGGCAGACAGATGGCCGAACTCTAACCCAGGCCGGGCGCATTCAGCCCATGGTGCGCACCGAGCTGCTGACCGCCCGCGCACACTGCAGCAGCGGCGGGGCCAGCTTGCGTTCGGCTTCTTCCAGCGTCCAGCGGCTGGTGGGCGCCACCACATGGATGGCGCCCAGCGGGCGGCCGCTGGCGCCCAGCACGGGGGCTGCCAGCGTCATGTCGCCCAGAAAGAGTTCTTCGCGGTTGATGGCGTAGCCGCGCTGGCGTGCCTGGCGCAGGGTGTCCAGGATGTCGGCCACCGCCGTCAGCGTGTGCTGGGTGTGGGCCACCCGGTGCGCGCCTTCGATCAAGGCCTGGGCTTCGGCTTCGGGCAGCGCACTCAGGTAGGCCCGGCCCGAGCCGGTGCAGTACATGGGGATGCGGCTGCCGATGGGCATGTGCACCGGCACGAACTGGGCGCTCACGAAGCGGGCCACATAGACCATGTCTTCGCCATCGCCTTCGGTCAGGCAAGAGGTTTCGGTGGTGACGTTCGACAGCTCCGACAGAAAGGGGTTGGCGATCTCGATCATCGGATTGGCCGACAGGTAGTTGAAGCCGATCTCCATCACCCGGGGGGCGAGTTGGTAGCGCCGTGTCTGCGGGTGTTTGCGCAGGTAGCCCAGTTGCTCCAGGGTGTAGACCATGCGCTGGGCCGAGCTCTTGTTGATGCCCACCGCTTCGCCCACCTCGGCGATCGTCATGGTGCGACGCTGGCCATTGAAAGCCCGCAGCACCCCCAGACCTTTTTCAAGTGACTGATTGAACAGCAAGCTGTTGCTGGCGGCGGGCGCCTCGTCGGGGCCAGGCGTTTGGGGGTCTTGGATGGGGTTCATGGTACTTAAAAATCGATATTCGATTCTATAGCGTCGAATAGTGGTTTGTATTAATTGAAATAAGAGTTGAGTGAATCGATGATTGGCATGGTCGTTGCATCCAACGGTGCATCTTCACCCCTTCATCCACCCCCGGGCCTTGCCCGTCTAGGAGCTTTCCATGTCACTTGCCTCACCTCTTCGCCGTGCTGCCCTGATCTTGTGCGCTGCCTGTGTCACTTCGGGTGCATGGGCCCAGGGCGGTGCATCCAGCTACAACGTGGGGGCCACGGCCACCGGCATTCCGTTCACCTTTCTGGACGTCAAGAGCAACTCCATCCAGGGCATGATGGTGGACACCGTGACGGCGGTGGGCAAGGCCGGTGGCTTCAGCGTCAACGTGCAGCAGACCGTGTTTTCGGCCCTGATCCCATCGCTCACTTCGAACAAGATCGACATCATCTCGGCCGCCATGCTCAAGACGGCGGCACGCCAGCAGGTGGTCGACTTCAGCGACCCGGTCTATTCCTATGGCGAGGGTCTGCTGGTCAAGGCCGACGACGCCAAGCCCTACACCTCACTCGATGAACTCAAGGGCGAGATCGTGGGGGCCCAGGTGGGCACGGTGTTCCTGGACATGCTCAACAAGAAGGGCATCTTCAAGGAGGTGCGCAGCTACGACTCGGTGGCCGACCTGGCGCGCGACCTGGCCTTGGGCCGCATCAAGGCGGCGCTGGCCGACCAGCCCATCATGGCCTACCAGATCCGGCAGAACACCTTCCAGGGGGTGCGCCTGGTCGATAGCTACAAGCCCGTCAATGTGGGCGATGTCTGCCTGGTGGTGCGCAAGGGCGATACCGAGACCCTGGCCCGGCTCAACAAGGCCATTTCCGCCATCAAGGCCGATGGCACCCTGGCCAAGATCGTGCAGAAGTGGGGCATCTGAGGCCTGCGCGCCCCGATCTGAAAGCGCTTCATGAGTGCATCCCAGTTCATCGAACATGCGCGTGAGTTCCTGCCCATCCTGTTGCAGGGGGCGGTGGTCACGGTCGAGGTCACGCTGTTGTCCTTTGTCTTCAGCACCGTGCTGGGCCTGGTGCTGGCGCTGACCCGGTTGTCACCGATCCGCGCCCTGGCCTGGGGCGGGGGAGCGGTGATCAACCTGATCCGCGGCCTGCCCATCATCGTGCAGCTGTTCTACATCTACTTTGTGCTGCCCGACATCGGCATCCAGCTCACGGCCTTCCAGGCCGGCGTGATCGGCCTGGGCATCGCCTATTCGCCCTACCAGGCGGAGAACTTCCGGGCCGGCATCGAGGCGGTCGACCCCGGCCAGCGCGAGGCCGCCCTGGCCATGGGCATGGGGCCGGCGCTGATCATGCGCCGGGTGATCCTGCCGCAGGCCTTTCGCATTGCGCTGCCGCCCTACGGCAACACGCTGGTGATGATGCTCAAGGACTCGTCGCTGGTGTCCACCATCACCGTGGCCGAAATGACCCGGGCCGGGCAGCTGATTGCCTCGTCCACCTTCCAGAACATGACGGTCTACACCCTGGTGGCCCTGTTGTACCTGGTGCTGAGCCTGCCCCTGGTGGCCGGCCTGAAGAAACTGGAAAGCCACCTTCGCAAGGGAGCCCGCAGGCCATGATCGAGATTCGCGACTTGCACAAGCGCTACGGCGCCCACGAGGTGCTCAAGGGCGTCAGCCTGAACGTGGAGGCCGGCCAGGTGGTGTGCCTGATCGGGCCCTCGGGCTCGGGCAAATCCACCGTGCTGCGTTGCATCAACGGGCTGGAGACCTACGAGGGCGGCGAAATCCGTGCCTTTGGCCAGCCGGTGGATGTGCGCAGCCCGGCCATCCGCCAGTTGCGCTGCCGCATGGGCATGGTGTTCCAGCGCTTCAACCTGTTTGCCCACCGCAGCGTGCTGGACAACGTGATGGAAGGCCCCGTGCATGTGCTGGGCCAGGCCCGCGGCCCGGCCCGCGCGCTGGCCCTGGATCTGCTCGACAAGGTGGGCCTGGTGGACAAGGCCCAGGCCTACCCGGCCCAGCTCTCCGGCGGGCAGCAGCAGCGGGTGGCGATTGCCCGCGCGCTGGCCATGAAGCCCGAAGCCATGTTGTTTGACGAGCCCACCTCGGCCCTCGACCCCGAGCTGGTGGGCGATGTGCTGGAGGTGATGCGTGCCCTGGCCCGTGAAGGCATGACCATGATCGTGGTCACCCACGAAATGGGCTTTGCCCGCGAGGTGGCCGACCGCGTGTGCTTTCTGCACAGCGGCACCATCGTTGAAGAGGGCAGCTCGGCCCAGGTGCTGGGCGCACCGCGCCACGCGCGCACCCAGGATTTTCTGCGCCGGGTGCTGCACCAGCCTGCCCAGGCCACGTTGGAGCCCACCCCATGAACCCACGGTATTCCGAAGCCATGCCGCCCTCGCTGTGGGCGGCCACGGCCCCACCGGCCACCGCCACGCCGGCGCTGGCCGAGTCGATCAGCACAGATGTGCTCGTGATCGGCGCCGGCTACACGGGCCTGTCCACCGCCTTGCACCTGGCCCAGGCGGGCACGCGGGTGGTGGTGCTGGAGGCCCGCGAGCCGGGCTGGGGCGCCTCAGGGCGCAACGGCGGGCAGGTCAACCCCACCCTCAAGCACGACCCCGACGAACTCAGGGCCTTGCTGGGGCCCGAGCGGGCCGAGGCGCTGATCGAGGTGGTGTCCGGCTCGGCCGATCTGGTGTTCGAGCTGATCCGTAAACATGGCATCGCCTGTGATCCGGTGCGCGCCGGCTGGCTGCAGCTTTCTTACGACGAGAAACTGTTGGCCGGCCTGCAGGCCCGTTCGCGCCAATGGGCCGTGCGGGGTGTGCCGGTCGAGTGGCTGGACCGGGCCGCGGTGGCGCGCCGCGTGGGCACCGAGGCCTTTGCCGGGGGCTGGCTCGATGGCCGTGCCGGTGGGGTGCAGCCGCTGGCCTATGCACGAGGCCTTTTGCAGGCCGCCCAGTTGCTGGGCGTGCAGGTGCACGGGCACAGCCCGGTGAGCGCCTTGCAGCGTGTGGGGGGGCATTGGGTGGCCACCGGCCCGGGGGGCTGTACGGTGCGCGCCGACCGCGTGGTGATCGCCACCAATGGCTACACCGATGGACTCTGGCCGGGCTTGCGCCAGACCGTGCTGGCGGCCAACAGCTTCATGGTGGCCACGCGCCCGCTGCAGGGTGACGCGGCCGCTGCCATCCTGCCGGGGGGCGAGACGGCCTCCACCTCGCAGCGCTTGCTGTTGTACTTCCGCAAAGACGCCCAGGGGCGGTTGCTGATGGGCGGGCGCGGCCATTTCAGCGACCCGGTCGGTGCGCCCGATTTTGTCCACCTTGAGCGTTCGCTGGCCTTGTTGTTTCCGGGCCTGGGGCCCTTGCAGTACGAGTACCGCTGGGCCGGTCGCATCGCCATCACGCGCGACTTCATGCCTCATGTGCACGAGCCCGCACCCGGCGTGACCCTGGCGCTGGGCTGCAATGGGCGCGGCATTGCCCTGTGCACCAGCCTGGGCCAGCAGATCGCCCGGCGTCTGACGGCCGGCGATCTGGCGGGAGGGGCACCGTTTCCTTACCCCGTCACCCGCATGCGGCGCATCCCCTTGCACGGGCTGCAGCGCTTCTACATCGCGGCGGGCGTGGCCTGGTACTCGCTGCTGGATCAGCTGGAGGCCAGCAAGAGCCGCCTCGCTGGAGGCTGATCGGGCCCCTGCGCCGACTCAGTTCATGAACACGGTGTCGCCACTGGCCTGCGGCGGCACCTTGATGGCGATCGCCTTGAAGCGGCCGCTGCTGGCCACGGTGCCGGCATGGGCCGTGCCCTTGGGGATGACCAGCAGCATGCCGGGCTTGATGTCCACCAGGCGGTCGCCCAGCCAGGCGGTGCCTGTGCCCTCGACGATGTACTGGATCTCGTCCGACTTGGCGTGATAGTGCTTGCCCACGTTGCCGGTCTGCACGGCCAGCGTGGCCTGGTCGGTCACCACCAGGGTCTTGCTGCGCAAATCGGGGTTGGGCGTGGCGGGCAGGTCGGCATCGGTCAGGGCTGCGATGTCGATGGCGGCCGGGGCCAGCGGCACGGTCTGGGCGTGTGCGTCGCGCAGCAGCTCGGTGGCCCAGGGGCCGGCCAGCAGGCCGGCGGCAAAGGCCAGGGCGATGGGGGCAGTGGTCTTCAGTCGCATCAGTTCAGTCTCCGCAGTATTGGATGAAGGGGCTGGCCGCACTGACCAGCGGTGTGGATGCAGTGTGCCTCAAGCCGGGGCGTTTGGTTGGGGCGCCCTAGGGCCTGTTAACACTGATTTCGCCGGATGCGTTGGAGATCCAAAAGGCCTAGCGCAAGGCGCCAACCGCAGCTGGGTCGGTGACCCAGCGAGGATTGGCAACGCCGCGATCGGCCTTTTGGGCTCCAACCCGAAGGGAAGCCGGCTGGCCAAGCGCCACTCGGCGTTGCGTGTCTTGCCCAGACGCCCGGTCTGGGCTGCGACACGCGCCTTGATTGGCGCTTGGCCAGCAGGCTTCGCACCGGCGAAATCAGTGTTAACAGGCCCTCGCCGGGGTCGACAGCGTCTGTTGCAGCAGCGCCGGCAGCATGCCCAGCATGCGCTGCACCGCCTGGCCGGGCGGGTGGTTGGGGCTGTGGTAGCTGTACAGCGACATGGGGGGCAGCTCGTGCAGCTCCAGCGCCACCATGGTGCGCGGGTCCAGGTGCTGGGCCGTCAGAAAATCAACCACTGTCCAGCCCATGCCCCGGCGCACCAGCTCCAGCGCCAACTGCGAGGTCTGCACCTGGATGCCGCCACTGTCCACCACGCCCAGGCGTTGCGCCAGCTCGTCGATGGCCTGACGCATCGGGTCGTTGCCCACCAGGCGGATCACGGGAACCTGGGCCAGCCGGCCATAGGCCAGCGGCGGGCTGCCGCGCAGCGACCAGGTCCACAGCTCGCGCGTGACGGCCAGGAACAGGCGCCCGCTCACCAGCAGCTCGCTGTGCAGTTGTGGGTGCGGGTGCGGGTAGAAGCCCAGGCAGAAATCCACGCTGTGCGTGAGCAGGGCCGGGGCCATCTGGTCCTGGTTCAGGGTGCGCACCTCGATGCCCACCTGGGGGTGGCGACCGGCATGGGCCTGCAGCAGGCTGGGCAGAAAGTTGTGGCTGATCGAGGGGATGGCCGCCAGCCGGATCTGCCCGCCTTCGCCGCGCGCCAGGTTGCGCGCCGTCTGGCGCAGGCCCTCCAGTTGGCGGTGGATGCCGGCCGATTCGGCCGCCAGCACCTGGGCCTCGGGGGTGGGGGTCAGGCCGGCCGGGCTGCGCGTGAACAGCGCATAGCCCAGTTGCAGCTCGGTGTGGGCCACGGCCTTGCTGACCGCCGAGGGCGTGACACACAGCAGGCGTGCGGCGGCGCTCATGCTGCCGGTCTGCAGCACGGCCTGGAAAACTTCGAGTTGCCTCAGGTTCATGGGGGCCCGGGGTGAATCAGGGTTAATGCGGATATGAGTGGAATTCACACCCTGCGGTCGATTATTCCGCATCGGCGGCGTGGTGTCGCCCCTAGCATCGGCCATCCCGCGGCTACCCTGCGGGACGAGTGCAGCGCCCCACCCGAGGGCTGCGTGTTCCCCCTCAAGACCCGAACTCAGGAGTTTCCCCTCATGTTGATGACCACCCGTCAAGGAATGAAACGCTGGCTGGCCGCCATGGCGCTCAGCGCACTGTCGGCAGCTGCTCTGGCCCAGGCCGCCAAGCCCCATGTGGTGGTGCTGGCCACGGGCGGCACCATCGCCGGTGCTGGCGCCTCGGCTGCCAACAGCGCCACCTACGCCGCCGCCAAGGTGCCGGTCGAAAAGCTGCTGGCCGGCCTGCCCGAACTGGGCAACGTGGCCCAGGTCACGGGTGAGCAGGTCTTCCAGATCGCCTCCGAGAGCTTCACCAACGAGCACCTGCTGACCCTGGCGCGCCGCGTCTCGGCCCTGAGCAAGCAGGCTGACGTGGACGGCATCGTCATCACCCACGGCACCGACACGCTCGAAGAGACCGCCTACTTCCTGAACCTGGTGGTGCACACCGCCAAGCCCATCGTGGTGGTGGGTTCGATGCGCCCCGGCACCGCGCTGTCGGCCGACGGCACCCTGAACCTGTACGACGCCGTCAGCGTGGCCGCCAGCAAGGATGCCGGCGGCAAGGGCGTGCTGGTCACCATGAACGACGAGATCCAGAGCGGCCGCGACGTCAGCAAGACCATCAACATCAAGACCGAAGCCTTCAAGAGCCAATGGGGCCCCCTGGGCATGGTGGTGGAAGGCCGCAACTACTGGTTCCGCGCGCCGGTCAAGCGCCACACCAATGCGTCCGAGTTCAACATCGACGACATCAAGACCCTGCCCGCCGTGGACATCGTGTACGGCTACGGCAACATGAACACCACCGGCATCGATGCCTACGGCAAGGCCGGCGTGAAGGCCCTGATCCATGCCGGCACCGGCAACGGCTCGGTGGCGGCCCAGGCTGTGCCTGCCCTGCAAGGCCTGCGTGCCCAGGGCGTGCAGATCATCCGCTCGGCCCGCGTGCCCGATGGCTTCGTGCTGCGCAATGCCGAGCAGCCCGACGACAAGTACGACTGGGTGGTGGCCCACGACCTGCGCCCGCAAAAGGCCCGCATCCTGGCCATGGTCGCCCTGACCAAGACCAGCGACAGCAAGGAACTGCAACGCATCTTCTGGGAATACTGATCCTTCGCCTGACGAATGATCTTCAGATCACCTGAGGCGCCCGGGGTGGGACACCCCCACCGGGCCCTGAAGTGAACCGACGCCCGCCCTGGTCACAAGCCTGGGCGGGTTTTTTGCTTCAGGACAGGCACACCCGAGCAGATCCTTGTCGATCATCGCTGCCATTTCAACGACCGCTCCACCGAGGGAAGCACTGTGACCACCCCCATCCGCACCACCCCGGTGCAACCGTCGCACGAAACCGGCGCCCCGCACATGAATACCCCCGATCCCTCCGTGCCGCCTCGCCATGTGGCCGTCATCGGCACCGGTGCCGTGGGCTGCGCCACCGCCATCGAGGCGCTGCGCCTGGGGCTGCGCGTGACCCTGGTGGAGCCCGAGGCAGCCGGTGGCAGCCACGCCACCAGTTATGGCAACGCAGGCTGGTTGTCGTCGCATTCAGTGATCCCGCCGGCCTTGCCGGGCGCCTGGCGCCGGGTGCCCGGCTGGCTGGCCGACCCGCTGGGGCCCCTGGCGGTGCGCTGGCCCTACCTGCCCAAGGCGCTGCCCTGGCTGCTGCGCTACCTGGCGTCCGGCTGGACCGAGGCCCGGGTGCAGCGCACGGCCCATGCGCTGCGGGCCCTGCTGGTCGACGCGCCCGCGCTGCACCAGCGCCTGGCCGGCGAGGCCGGCGTGCCGCAGCTGATCGAGCAGCGTGGCCTGCTGCATGTGTTTCGCTCGCGCGAAGAGTTTGAGGGCGAGGCACTGGCCTGGCGGGTGCGGGCCCGCACCGGCGTGCAGTGGGTCGAATGGGACGAAGCCACCTTGCGTGAGCGCGAGCCCGATCTGGACCCGCGTTACCGCTTTGCCATCCATGTGCCCGAGGCGGGCCAATGCCGCGATCCGGGCCGCTATGTGGCGGCCCTGGCGCGCCATGCCCAATCGCAGGGGGCCGCGCTGTGGCCTGCGCGGGCCACCGGCTTCCGTCTGGAGGGCGGGCGCCTGCGCGCGGTCCTGACGGAGCAGGGCGAACTGCCGTGCGACGCGGCGGTCATCTGTGCCGGTGCACGCTCGGCCGCCCTGGCCGCGGCGGCCGGCACGCCGGTGCCGCTGGAGTCCGAGCGCGGCTACCACGTGCAGGTGCTGCAGCCCACCCGCGGCCCGCGCCTGCCCATGATGGCCGCCGACGGCAAGCTCATCGTCCACTGGATGGAGGGCGGCCTGCGAGCCGCCGGCCAGGTCGAAATCGCGGGTCTGCACGCGGCGGCCGATTGGCGCCGCGCCGACATCCTGTACCGGCACCTGCGCAGCATGTTCGAAGGCCTGGCCCCCAGCCCCGAGCCCGATGCCGTGCAACGCTGGCTCGGCCACCGCCCCAGCACCCCCGACGGCCTGCCCTGTATCGGCCCCTCGGCCGACTCACCCGATGTGGTGCTGGCCTTCGGCCATGGCCACGTGGGCCTGGGCGGCTCGGCCCGCACCGGCCAGTGGGCAGCCCGGCTGGCAGCCGGGCTGCCCGTGCAGCAGGATCTGGCGGCTTTCAGCCCCTTGCGTTTTCAGCGGCGCTGAACTGGCGCAGCCGCGACCCGGTGATGGCGGGCGGTAAGGATGCAGGCAGAGCCCGCGCCTGAGCTGGCAGGCATCTGTGATTCGGCGCGCTGGGCCACAGCGCTGGCACCAGGGCGCGCAAACTGCGGTGTCTTAAAAAAAGACGCCCGCCACACCTCGCAGCGTGACGGGCAAGGAGGATGGATTCCTCGGAGAAACGCAGCTGCCGGCGGGCTGGTGGCCGGGGTGTCTGGGTGTCTGGGTGTGGGCGGGCGGGCGAGCGATCAGAACGGGATGGCCGTCTTGATCCAGAAGGCCTTGCCTTCGGTGCCATTGCGCACGGCGCTCTCGGCCTGGAACTTGGCCGTGATGAACCAACCCTTGCCGTTGTCGTAGCGCAGCGAGGGGCCCAATGCAAAGCCACTGCTGCGGCTGTTGGCCACCACCGCGCCGGCCTGGGTGTCGCTGCTCCATTGGCGGCGCACGTAGCCGCCAACGCCCAGGGTCCAGCCGTTGCCCAGGCCGTAGCCTGTCGCGAAATCCACGAAGACCTCGTCACCTGAGCGGTACTGGGTGTCCTTGTTTTTCTGGTTCAGGTTGAAGGTGATCTTGAAGTCGCCATTGAAACCCCTGGACTGCAGGTAGGTCAGCCCGAACAGGGGTTGCAGCGAGGCATAGTTGCGCCCGATGTTGGCCAGGTCTGTCTTGTCGTAGCCGCCTGTTGGCAGCACCAGATCCAGGCCGGTGGCCGTGTGAAGGGCCTCTGAATGGTGGTGCGCGATGCCGACGCCGACCGTGATGTCGCCCACCCCCGTCTTGTGCTGGCTGGCACCGGCGGCCGATACCTTCAGGTCCACCACGGGGATGATGGTGTGAAACACCAGATTGCCGCCCCACACCGGCTGCGGTGTGGACCAGACGACCCGGGTGGCGACCACTGCCGCATTGACCTTGAAGCCGGGCACCGGCACCTGTTGGCCCAGGCCATCCTTCAGTTTGTCGGCCACGTAGAGGTTGTCGTAATTCAACACATACAGGCCCGGTGGTGGCACGGCGCCCACCATGAAGTTTTCCACCCCGGAAGGGTAGGTGGAGCCACCACCCTCGGTGGCCAGGGCGTGGCCGGACCAGCCCACCAGGGCCGCGGCGGCGAAAGGGAACAATCTGTTTTTCAAGTCAACTCCTGTGGGTTCTCGGTTGTGTCAAACACCCAGCCGTCGCGAGCTGTGAGGCGTCTGCGCTGCGGCTGGTGTGTCCCTGCCAGCGCCTGCCTGTCTGCAGTGCTGGTGGCCTGGCCCGGTCAATGGGCCGGGCTCACCGTGATGGGGCCGCCACGAAGGCCTGGTCAGGGGCTGCCAGCGGGGGGCTGGCAGCTGTTGAAAATTGTGGAATCGACTGCGCTTTCCGGCTTGTCCTGCTCCGACCTGCGAATGTTCCGGAAATGTCGGACTTGCCTCGATCCCGTATCCGGCTGTTCTGGAATCGACTTCGGTCAAAACCGGCCCTCTCAGCGGCGCGATGGGGCCGGGCGGTCTGCGGAGATTGGCCGTGAATCGTGGCGGAGCGACGAGCCCCCTCTGGGCGCCAGGTCGTGGAAGATCGATCGCCCGGTGGCCTGGCTGTCAGTGTCGGGGTGGGGGCAAGAAAACCCAGCCTTGGCCAGTGATGAGCCGGGGCGTTGTGGCGGCGGGCGCCATGTCAGGCGGTGTGCCTGCCTGAATGGCAGAGGCACCGCGCAGCGGGCCGAGGACTCACTCTGCGGCCATGGCTCCAACCGGCCGCATGGACAGGGCCTGCTGGCGGAACTCGCGCGGCGACATGCCGTACTGCTCCTTGAACGAGCGGCTGAAGTGGGCGGCATCGTTGAAGCCCCACGAGAAGGCGATATCGCTCACGGTGCGGTTGGCCAGCATGGGGGCGGTCAGGTCACGCTGGCAGCCTTCGAGGCGCCACTGCCAGATCAGGCGCGACAGCGATACCGGTTCGTTGCGGAACAGGCGCGCCAGATGGTCGGGGGACAGCCGGGCGGCCTGGGCCACGCTGGCAACGGAGAGGGCCGGGTCTTTCAGGCGCTCTTTCACGAAGGCCTTGATGCGCGCGACATGGTAGGCCTGCAGGTTGGACGGGCGACGGGTGTTGGCATGGGGCAGGCTGCGCAGCCCCGCGGCGATCATCTGGGTGATGGCGTCCGAGACACCCTGAACCGAGGCGGGGTGCAGGCGTTCGGATTCATGGCGCAGGGTGCTCACCATCGACAGCAGCAGGTGCCCGGCCGCACCATCGCCGGCCACGGTGGTCGCCGTCAGCTCCTCCAGGCCACTGACATGCCGCTCCAGGTCGGTGCGCGGCAGCCTGAGCACGAGAACATGGTGCTCTTCCTCCTCGAACAGCAACTCGTAGGGGCGGGTGCAGTCGTACACCACGAAGTCGCCTGGCTTCACGACGGCGATGCGCCCGTCCTGGCACACCACGCCGGTGCCTGCCTGCTGCAGCTGCACCAGACAGAAGTCTTCGCCGGCCCGTGATGTGTGCAGCGAGGTGCGGCGCACACGCTGCACATTGGCCCGCAGTTCGGTCAGGTCCAGTCCGCCGATGCGGGAGAACTCGATCTCTCCGAACAGATCTCTTGCCGTCGGCTTGTCGCATTCGAGCTGCACATAGATGGAGCAGATCATGTCCAGCCAGTACTCGAAGCGCTGATGTTCAGGCACCTGCTGAGTGTCCAGTCGGTGGCGTGCCCGGCCCGCAGTCGCCGTGTCCAGGGAGAGCGTCACTGGATCTGCGTGAAGAGAGTTGTTCATGGGGCAATTCCGAAGATCTGAGGCGTTGTAGGAACGATGTGGGGCTTTGCCGGCGGGGGGCACAGACCCCACGCTCCAAGCAAGACGCGCGCCTGCTGGCCGAAGTTAAGGCGGACGTTGATTCAAGGCATCAGGTTCAACCCTGGGTGGGGTGTCGAAATCGGGCTGGCGGGACGCCTGTGCCGCATGCAGTCAACTGGCGGGTCGGATCGGAGCAAGTGCTCCGACACCGGGCTCGCACAGAAGCCGCGATGTCGGAACGAGCCAAGCGTGGCGCAGCATCCAGCCAAGCTGCAACAGGTCCTCCCACCTAAGCTCAAGCCTCGATTTCACCCACCTCCACGAGGCACACATGCAAGACGATCTGCTCACCCCCGCCGGCAGCGAAACCCGGCGAAAGTTCCTGGTCAAAGGTTCGGCGCTTGCCGCAGCGAGCATTGCGGCACCGCAGGCATTTGCTGCCGACGATGTCATCAAGATCGGCTACCTCACCCATCGCACCGGGCCGTTTGCACCGTTTGCCGAGGCCGATCCTTTCATTCTGGAGAACGCCTCGAAGGCGCTTGCCAATGGGCTGAACATCGGTGGCAAGACCTACCGCGTCGAATTCATCGCCAAGGACGACCAGAGCAACCCGGACCGCCAATCCAACCTCGCTGCGGAGCTCATCAACAAGGACGGTGTGGACCTGATGCTGGGCCAGGCCACCATCGGCCCCGGCATCGCCCAGCAGTGCGAGATCAATGGGGTGCCTTGCATCACCACCATGGGCCCCTGGCAGGCCTGGATGTTTCCCATGAAGGGCGACCCGGCCAAGGGCTTCAAGAGCGTCTTCCACTTCTTCTGGGGCATCGACGACATTGCCAACGTCTACCTGGACATCTGGAAGGACCTGAAGCTGCCCAAGGTGATCGGTGCGGCGTTCGAGAACACGCTGCCTGGCAATGCCATGGGCGATCTGAAGATGGGCATGCCGGCGATGTTTGCCAAGGCCGGCTACAAGATCGTGGACATCGGCAAGTTCGCGCCGGGTGGCAGCGACTTCTCGGCGCAGATACAGGCCTTCAAGAACGAGGGCGTGGAGATCGTCACCGGCCTGTTTGCCCCGCCCGAGTGGTCGGGCTTCGTCAAGCAGAGCGCGCAGATGGGCTTTCATCCCAAGGTCGCCACGATCGCCAAGGCCTTGCTCTTCCCGGGTGGCGTGAAGGCGCTGGGCAAGAGTGCGCATGGCATGTCCACCGAGATCTGGTGGTCTCCGGCCTACCCGTTCCGCAGCAGCCTGACCGGTCAGACCGCCCGCCAGCTCGCCGACGCCTACACCACCGCCACCCGCAAGGAGTGGACCCAGCCCATCGGCGTGATGCACGCCCTGATTGAAGCCGGTGTGGCGGCGCTCAAGGCCAGCGGCGATCCCAAGAACCCGCAGAAGGTGGCCGATGCCATACGCAGCCTGCGCCAGGACACGGTGATCGGCCGACTGGACTTTGCCGGCAGCGGCATCAAGAACGTGTCGAAGATGCGGGTCGTGGGCGGGCAATGGGTGATCGACGACAAGGGGCGCCTCGACATCGTCGTCACGCACAACGGCACCGCACCTGAGATCCCGGTTCAGCGCAAGTTCGAACTGCTTCCGGCCTGATGGAGAGGGCTGACGTGTTGCTGGAACTGAAAAAAGTCACCAAGTCCTACGGGGCCACCCGGGTCATCAAGGGCCTGGACCTGCAGGTTGCTCGGGGCGAGTTCGTGGGGGTGATCGGCCCGAACGGGGCGGGCAAGACCACGGCCTTCGGCTTGATCGCCGGGCACTTGCGCTGTGACAGCGGCGAGGTCTGGCTCGACGGTGAGAACGTCACGACCCAGGGGGCGGACCAGCGCTGCCGGGCAGGCATCGGCAGGACGTTCCAGATTCCGCAGCCCTTCAGCGGCCTGACCGTCTATGAGAACACCCTCGTGGCCGCGATTTACGGGGCCGGGATGCACGGCGATCAGGCGGCTGCAGCGGCGCACGACGCCTTGCGCCGCTGTGGGCTGGCGGTGGTCGGCAACCAGATGGCCGGGGGGCTGACGCTGCTGCAGCGCAAGCGCCTGGAAGTGGCCCGAGCCCTGGCCACCGGGCCCAAGCTGCTCCTGCTCGATGAGGTGGGTGGCGGGCTCACGGACGCCGAAGTCCACCAGTTGCTTGAGCTGGTGGCCGAGATCCATTCGCAGGGCGTGACCGTGCTCTGGATCGAACACCTGGTCCATGCACTGGTGAAGGTGGCACGGCGCCTGGTCGTGCTGTCGGAAGGTGCCTTGCTGGCCGACGGCCTGCCCGGCGATGTCATCGCCAGTCGCCTGGTGCGCGAGACCTACCTGGGCTCGGAACTGGAGATGCAAGCGGAGGTCGAGCATGCTGCAGGTTGATCGCATGGATGCCCACTATGGGCTGTTCCAGGCCTTGTTCGATGTCAGTCTGCAACTGGCACCCGCACAGACGCTGGCCCTGATCGGCTCCAACGGCGCCGGCAAGACCACGCTGCTGCGCACGCTGGCGGGTGCGTTGCGCGCACGGCCCGAGAGCATTCTTCTGGATGGGGTGTGCATCAGCCAGGGGCATGAGTTGCAGCGCCTGCACCAAGGCATTGCGCTGGTGCCGGAGGGTCGGCGCCTGTTTGCCAGCCTCACGGTGCGCGAGCACTTGCAACTGGCCGAGCGCAACGGTCGACCGGGGGCGTGGACGAGCGAGCGCGTGCTCGATGAGATGCCGGTCTTGCGCGGCTTGCTGAGCCGGCCCGCCACGGCCATGTCCGGGGGGCAGCAGCAATTGGTGGCCATCGCCCGTGCGCTCTTGTGCAACCCGCGCTATCTGCTGTGTGACGAGGTGTCGCTCGGGCTCTCACCCCTGGCGGTGGACGAGGTCTACCGACTGTTGCGGCAGGCGCGGGCCTCGGGCATGGCCTTGCTGCTGGTGGAGCAGAACGTGCAGCGCGCCTTGCGCGAGTCGGATCATTTTGTCTGCCTGCAAAAGGGGCGTGTGGTGCTGCAAGGCCTGTCCGCGCAGGCAGACCGCCACGACGTGGCCACGGCTTACTTCGGAGTGTGATGGGCATGAACAATTGGATCGAACTGTTGATCAACGGGCTGTTGCTGGGGTCGCTCTACGCCCTGTTTGCGCTGGGTCTGAGTCTGAGCCTGGGGGTCATGAAGATGATCAACCTGGCCCACGGCGATTTGATCGTGCTGGGGGCGTATGTGGCGTGGACGGTCATGGAGGCGACCGGGTGGTCCGCCCTGGTCTGCCTGGCCGTGGTCCTGCCCCTCATGTTCTGCGTCGGCTGGCTGCTGCAGGCGGTGCTGCTCAACCGGGTGGTCGGGGCGCATGAACTCTCCCCCCTGCTGGTGACATTCGGCCTGTCGGTGGTCATCCAGAACCTGCTGCTGGAGGTGTTCAGTGCCGACACGCGCCACCTGCCCTCGGGCGATCTGACCTTGCGGGGTCTGGACCTTGGCGGCGTTTCGGTCGGCGTGTTTCCACTGCTCATCGGCGCGGTCAGCGTGCTGATGTATGCCGTCATGCATTTGCTCGTGGCCCACACCCATGGTGGGCGGCAGGCCCGCGCCGTCTCCGACGACGCGCCGGCGGCGCGGCTGGTGGGGGTGGATGACAAGCGATTCTTTGCACTGATGGCCGGCCTGGTCATGGTGGTCACCGCACTGGCCGCCGTGCTTTACGGCATGCGCACGCCGTTTGCCCCCATGGCTGGCCCGGAGCGACTGCTGTTCGCCTTCGAGGCCGTTGTGATGGGGGGGCTGGGCCACCTGTGGGGCAGCTTCTTCGGCGGCTTGCTGATCGGGTTGGCCCATGTCCTGGGGGCCCAGGTCAACCCCGGCCTGGGGGCCTTCTTCGGGCACCTCACCTTCCTCGTGGTGTTGCTGGTCCGCCCACAAGGGCTGTTCCGTCCCTTCACGCAAAAGCATTGATAGAAAGAAAAGAAAACATGGCCATGCCCTCTGTGTTTCGATCCGCGCTCCGGTCCTGGCGCGGCCTTCTGGTCAGCCTTGCGCTGGTTGGCGCCCTGGCTGCGTTGCCTTGGTTTTCGGGCTTCGCCACCCAGCGTCTGCTGGTGGAAGTCTTCACGGTGTTCGCGATCGCGATGGCCTGGAATCTGCTGGCGGGCTTCGGCGGCCTGGTGGTGGTGGGGCTGCATGTGTTCGTCGGTGTGGGGGCCTACGCCCTGTTCTTCCTGTCCAACCAGCTGGGCTGGAACCCCTGGGCCACCTTGCCGCTGGCCATGGGGGTCACCGGTCTGTTCGCGGCCTTGACGGCGCTGCCGATGTTTCGACTCAACGGTGCCCATTTCGCGGTGGGGACCTGGGTGCTGGCCGAGCTGATGCGCATTCTGGTGCTCAACAGCGATGCGCTCGGCGCCGGCGGTGGCATGCCCCTGGTCACACTGGCCGGGTTCAGCCGGTCAGATCGCAACCTGGGCACCTATTGGGCCGCATTGGCGGTGGCCGTTCTGGCCCTGTTCTGGGCCAGGGGGCTGTTGAAGAGCTCGCTCGGCCTGGCCCTGGCCGGCATCCGCGACAGCGAGCCCGCGGCACGCGCCAGCGGCGTTGCGGTGACACGCGCCAGGCTGCTGCTGTGGCTGATGTGTGCGTGCCTGTCGGGTCTGGCGGGTGCCATCGCCTACATGAACACCTTGCAGGTCAGTCCCGATGCGAGCTTCGGTCTGTCATGGACGGCGATGGCCATCTTCATCTCCGTGCTGGGCGGCATCGGCCACATCGAGGGGGCGGTCATCGGCACGGTCATCTTCTTTGCGCTGCGCGAGTCCAGCGCCGATTACGGCGTCTGGTATTTCGTGGCGCTGGGCCTGATCGCCATCGTCACGATGGTGCTGTCGCCCCAAGGTGCCTGGGGCCTGGTGCGTCGCCGCTGGCCCGATCTCGACCCCTTGCGGACCCGGCGCTGGATGCCCTGAGGTCTGCCACTTCCTTCCAACCCACCTGCCTTTTCAATTCACTCTGGAGTAAACACCATGGGCATTTCCCATCCCAAGTACAAAGTTGCCGCAGTCCAGGCTGCACCGGTCTGGCTGGACCTGGATGCCACGGTGGACAAATGCATCCGCCTGATCCAGGAGGCCGCCGACAAGGGCTGCAGCCTGATCGCATTTCCCGAGACCTTCCTCCCGGGTTACCCGTGGCACATCTGGCTGGGGGCGCCGGCCTGGGCCATCGGCCGCGGCTTCGTGCAGCGCTATTTCGACAATTCGCTGTCCTATGACAGCCCGCAGGCCGAGCGCTTGCGCCAGGCTGTGAAGGCCGCCGGCATCACCGCCTCGCTGGGGCTGTCCGAGCGCAGTGGGGGCAGCCTCTACATTGCCCAGTGGCTGATCGGCCCCGATGGCGAAACCATCTCGCAGCGGCGCAAGCTGCGGCCGACCCATTCCGAGCGCACCGTGTTCGGCGAGGGCGATGGCAGCGACCTGAAGGTGCACGACACGCCGCTGGGTCGACTGGGCGAACTGTCTTGCTGGGAAAACCTCCTGTCGCTCAATCGCTACGCCATGTTTTCTCAGCATGAGCAGGTCCACATCGCGGCCTGGCCCAGCTTTTCGACCTACGAGCCGTTTGCCCACGCCCTGGGCTGGGAGGTCAACAACGCCGTCAGCAAGGTCTACGCGGTGGAAGGCGGCTGCTTTGTGATCTCACCCTGCGCCATCATTTCCCAGGCCATGGTCGATGAGTTGTGCGACACCCCGGACAAGCATGCCCTGACCCATGTCGGTGGCGGGCACACGGTGATCTACGGGCCGGACGGCGCGCCCTTGGTGGACAAGTTGCCGGAGGACGCCGAAGGCCTGTTGATTGCCGAGATCGACCTCGGCCAGATCGGGGTCGCAAAGAATGCCATGGACCCGGTGGGCCATTACTCGCGGCCCGATGTGCACCGCCTGCTGCTCAACCGCAAGAAGGCTGCACGGGTCGAGCACCTTGCGCTGCCCCTGGACGCGGCAGACCTGCAGCCCGAAGCCACCCCGGCCGATTGAAGGCGGAGCAAGCAGCCGTGCCCAAGCTGATCCCTGTCTCCATCCGAAACCGGCTGCGGCTGGCCTTTGCGCTCATGATGTTGGCCGGCACTCTGCAAGCGGCCGTCGGCGCATGGGCGGTCTGGGGGCTGTCGCAGGTGAGCGCCGAGGCCGTGGCCCGGCGCCTGCCCGCCAGCGTTGCGCTGCAGCAGTTGGGGTCGGTCACCGCCAACTTCCGGATTGCGCAGTTCCAGTACAGCCTGGCGGCGGAAAGTGATCGACCGGCACTGGAGGCTGCCATGGACAGGCAACTCCAAGACGTGCGCCGGCAGGCCGGGATGCTGGCCACCGGCATGGCCGGCAGCGATCTGCAGCAGGCGCTGTCGGCTTTCACCCAGGCCTGGGATGGCTACTTGCAGCACGACCGCAGCATGCGCCGTCTGATGGCCGATGGTCTTCCGTTGCAGGCCACGGACCTGCTCAATGGCGATGCCCGGGCCGTCTATGAGTCCTCGCAGCAGGCCTTGGGACGCCTGAGCGCGGTGAATGCTGAGCAGGCTTCGGCCCTGGGGCAGGAGGCACAGACCCGCCGGGATCTGGCGGGGCTGGCCTCCGTGCTGGCCATTGCCGGCACGCTGGCCTGCGGCATGGGCCTGGTGTGGCCGGTGATCCGGCGCCTGCACAAGACCTTGACCCTGGCCCGCCAGGGTGCCGGCGATCTGGCGCGCGGCCTGCTCCGCTTTGAGCACGATGCGCAGGGGCATGACGAACTTGCCGAGTTGATGGGGGCCATGCGCGCCATGGCTGCCCACTGGAACGGGCTGGTGATCAACATCCGCAATGCGGCCCGGCAGGTGGCCGCTGCCAGCCAGGAAGTGGCCCAGGGCAGTGCGGACTTCAGCCATCGCACCGAACAGCAGTCCAGCCACGTGCAGGTGCTCGCACACCTGGTGGCGGGGCTCGAGGCGGCGGCACAGGACAACCATCTGCGGGCTCAGGAGGCTGAAAAGCTTTCGCGTGACTCGGCACGGGATGCGCGACGCAATGCGGGCCAGTTGCAAGGCCTCCAGTCCTCCATTCAGCACCTCAACGACAGTGCGAACCGCATCTCCAGCATCAGCACCCTCATCGACGGCATTGCCAACCAGACCAACATCCTGGCGCTCAATGCCGCTGTCGAGGCGGCGCGTGCCGGTGAGCATGGACGGGGCTTCGCCGTGGTGGCCAGTGAGGTGCGCCAGCTGGCACAGCAGTCGGCGCAGGCCGCCCGCGACATCAAGCAGATCGTGCTGGACAGCCAGGAACACAGTCAGCATGGGGCGCAACAGGCGCAACAGGCCGTCCGCGAAATCACGCAGCTGGCCGCCAACGCGGAGCAGACCCTCGGTGGTGTGGGGCTGATCCTGCAGACCAGCCAGTCACAAGCACAGGGGGTGGCGCAGATGAATGGCCGCACCCTGGACATCGACCAGGCCATGCAGCAGAACGCGGCGCTGGTCGAGGAACTGACCGCTGCCGCCCAGGCGCTGCGCGAGCAGGCTCACTGGATCGTGACCCTGATGCTGAACTTCGAGGTGCAGGAGCCGGATGGACTTCGGCTCGGGCACCCCTGACCCACCCTTGTTGACAGGAGATCTCCATGGAATCTGCCATTCCCTTGGCACTGCGTTGCCCGCGCTCCCGGCCACCCACCCGCGGGGATGACTACAGCCCCCCCAACCCGGCCTTCACGGCCCGCTTCGGCGACGCGCTGCAGCCGATGACCGTTGCTTTTCTGGGGGCCCAGTTCCGCAGCCCCGAGGGCGAGGCCCTGGCCCGGGCGGCCGTCGGCCTTTGGTGCGATTTGGCAGAGCACGCCCCCGATCACCACGACATCGCCCAGGGGACCGATGAGGCGGGCTTCCGCACGCTGGTCTGGACGGGCTATTGGCGCGATGCCGCCCGGTTCGAACAATGGCGCCAAGGGCTTGCCTTTGGGGCTTGGTGGAACAGCGAGCATCGCTTGGACGAAGCTTGTGGCTGGTTCATGGAGGTGGCCAGCCCCGCCCCGCAACGGCTTGAAACGCTGTACTCCAGCCCGGATGGTTTTGAGGGCTTCGGTCGACTCGCCAGCCACATGAGCGCAGAGATCCGCGAGCATGGCTACTGGGGCAGCATGCGGGACCGCCTGCCCGCCTCACAGACCGAAGCGCTGACCGAAGCGCTGACCGCCGCGGCACCTGCCAGCCCGGTGCCCAGGCCCAACCGGCGTGCCCGCGTGGCGTTTTCTGCGGTCGATCACCTCGCCCTGATCCGCTCGGGGCAGGACTGGTCAAGAACTGCAGGCCTGGAGCGGGAGCGCTATGTGCGTGATGTGGAGCCTGTGCTGCGGGCAGGCATGGACTTTCTCGACAGCGAGGCCGGCCTGGCCATCGGCTGTCTGTCCAGCCGCTACCTGCGCATTGTGGACAAGGATCTGCACCCGGCCGAGAAAAGCTATGGACTCAGTTGGTGGGCCAGCCTCGCCGACATGGAGCGCTGGGCCCGTGACCATGCCACCCACAGCGCCATCTTCGAAGGCTTCATGCGCCTGGTGCAGGACATGAACCTGGAACTGGCCCTGCGGCTGTCGCACGAAGTCTCGGTGTTGCGCTCCAGCGAGCAGCGCTTTGAGTACATCAATTGCCACGAACGCACCGGCCTGCTGCGCTCGTGATCGGCCCAGCCGGCCCGCAGGGCGCGCGGCGCCCTGTCAGTCCAGCGAGATGTTGCGCTCGCGGATCAGCCGGGGCCAGTACTGGCTTTCCTGCGCCCAGTGCTTTTGCATGCTGGCTGCATCGGTGGGGGTGGGTTCGATGCCCATGACCGCGAACTGGCTGCGAACCGCCTCTGTCTGCAGTGCCCTCTGCAGCTCCGCGCTGAGGCGGGCCACCGTCTCCTTGGGTGTGGCCATCGGCACCACCAGGCCTTGCCAGGCGACGGCCTCGATGTCGGTGTACCCCAGCTCCATCAGCGACGGCACATCGGGCAGGGCGGACAGGCGCGACCTGGAGAACGTGGCCAGCGGCTTGAGCTTGCCGGCCTTGATCATCTGCATCCCGGCGGCCGAGTCGACCACCATCAGGGGCAGTTGGCCGCCCACCACGTCCTGGATGGCCGGGGCGGCTCCGCGGTAGGCGATGTGCGCCAGATCGAGCTTGTTGCGGGCCTTCAGCATCTCCATGGCCAGGTGGTGCGGGCTGCCAACGCCCGGGGTGGCGAAGTTGATCTTGCCGGGGTTGGCCCGTGCCGCCTCCAGCAGGGCCTTCACGTCGGCGTAGCCCGCGTTCGGGTTCACGGCCAGCAGCAGCGGAAAGCGCGCCATCATCCCCACCGGGGCGAAGTCCTTCTGCGGCTCGTAGGAGAGCTTCTTGAACAGGGCGGTGTTGAAGACCAGGGTGCCGTTGTCGGCGGTGAAGATCGTGTAGCCGTCGCCCGGCGACTTGGCCACGTTTTCGGCGCCGATCACGGTCGCGCCCCCCGGCTTGTTGTCGATCAGCACCGATTGCCCCAACTGGGCCGCGAGCTGTGTGCCCACGGTGCGGGCCAAGGCGTCCGAGCCTCCGCCGGCGGCATAGGCGACCACCCAGCGGATGGGCTTGGAGGGATAGGCGTCCGCCGAAGCGGTGCCGTGGCTGCCACAGGCCATCAGGGCGGTGCTCAGCAGAATGGAACGTCGGGTGTGCATGCTTGTCTCCTTGGAATGGTTTGAGAGGTCGGGACCCGGTTCAAGCAGCCGGGGGGCTGGCTGCGCCACGGGCCTGCACCAGCCGAACGAGCTGCAGCAGGGTGCGGGTGCACGGCACCGGGATGCCGTGGTCTTGTGCGTGGGCCACGATGGCGCCGTTGATGGCCTCGATCTCGGTGGGCCGGCCGGCCAACACGTCCTGCAGCATCGAGGGTTTGTGGCCCCGGTGGTGGGCGATGGCCGAGGCCACCTTGGCTTTGCAGGCCTCGACATCCGCATGGATGCCCTCGGCCTGGGCCACCGCCAGTGCTTCGTCGACCACGGCAAAGGCCAGCGCCTGGCCGTCGCCCTGGCCCAACTCATCGACCGTGCATTGGCTGACCGCGCAGATGCTGTTGAGCGCGGCGTTGAAAGCGACTTTCTCCCAGATGGAGGACCATACGGCGGCGTCAACCGTACTGGCCAGACCGCACTCGTTGAGCGCCTGCGCCGCCGCCGCCACGAAGGGGCGGTCGCAGCCGTCTGCCGCCATCATGCGCACCACCCCCTGGCCATGGGAGCGGATATGGCCAGGGCCCGCGAGGTCGGCGGGCCAGGTGGTCACCCCGATCAGAACGCGCTCCGGTGCCACATGCTGACTCAGGGTCTCCACATTGCCCAGGCCGTTTTGCAGCGACAGAACATAGGTGTCCGGTTGGATCAGGTGTCGCACCCCGGCCAGCGCGGCGGCGGTATGCAAGGTCTTGGTGAAGACAAGCATGAGCTCTGGTGGCTCCGAGGCCTCTGACGGCAGGCAGGCGCGAAGGCCACGGATGTACCGGTCACCCTCGTCTGTCTGGAGATGAAGCCCTTTGGCCCGGATGGCCAGCAGATGTGCTGCGTTCACGTCCACCAGCGTGACCGCATGGCCACTCTCTGCCAGCAGTCCCCCGAACAACGATCCCATGGCGCCTGCGCCGACAACAACAATCTTCATGGTGAAACTCCCGCGGTGGTCCGCGTCTCAAGGGGCTGCGCCGCGCAGGCGGCAGGTTGGTGAAATCCAAGGCTGGGCGGCATGGGCGTCAATCTCCCAGGATCTTTCGGTCGCGAATCAGCTTGCCGAAGCGCAGGCCGTCCTCCAGTGCCTTGGTGTGGAACTGGCTGGGCGTCATCGGTGCCGGCTCGCCACCGAGAGCCAGGATGCGTTCGCGGGGGCCCGGCAGAGCCAGCGCCCTGTTGACCTCGCGATTGAGTCGGCTGACGATGTCGGGCGGGGTGCCGACCGGCGCGTAAAGCCCAAACACGGTATCTGCATCGAAGCCCTTCAAGCCGACCTCGTCGAGCGTCGGCACATCGGGGAACAGGGGCGAGCGCTGGAGGCTGCCGACAGCCAGGATCTTGAGCTTGCCGGCCTTGATCTGCGGGATCGCCACGCCTGGATCGAACAGAAAATCCAATTGCCCAGCCAACAGGTCGGTCAGCGCTGGGGCCGCGCCCCGGTAGGGAACGTGTGTGGCAAACACCTTGGCTTGCGACTTCATCATCTCGGCGGCCAGGTGCGGCGAGCTGCCATTGCCCGGCGAGCCGAAAGACAGCTTGCCCGGGTGGGCTCGAAGCTGGGCCAGGAACTCTTTGGCGTCCTTGGCCGGAAAGCTGGGCAAGGTCACCAGGAACACCAGCACGCGGGCTGCGGCGGCCACCGGCTCGAGGTCTTTGCCCGGGTCGAAGGACATCTTGGGATAGAGGTGCGGGTTGACCGAGACCATGCCCCCTGAACTCATGAGCAAGGTGTAGCCGTCGGGCGCCGATCTGGCCACGGCTTCACCGCCGATGTTGCCGCCTGCACCGCTTTTGTTCTCGACCAGCACGGGCTGGCCGAGCGCCTCCTGCAGGGGCTGCGTCAGGGATCTGGCAATCTGATCTGCCGCGCCGCCAGGCGGAAAGTTCACGATGATCTTGATGGGCTTGGCTGGCCAGGCCTGCGCCAGGGCGAGGCCGGGCAGGGCCAGCGAGAGGGCGGTCAGCGCGGCGCCCAGGGCCCGTCGGGCGCCCTGGCCACCCGCCAAGCGAGAGAGGCGTTGTTTGTCCATGTTGTCTCCATGATTTTTTGGGGGGCAGGGCACGCGCCAGCGAATCACTCAGAACGGGTAGTGGCGTTCGGTCGTCTGCAGGGTCACCCAGCGCAGATCCGTGAAGGATTCGATGCCGGCACGCCCACCGAAGTGGCCATAGCCCGAATCCTTCACACCGCCGAAGGGCATCTGGGGCTCGTCGTGCACCGTGGGGGCGTTGATGTGGCAGATGCCGGACTCGATGCGGCGCGCCACGTTCCAGGCCTTGGCGATGTCGCGGCTGAAGACGGCAGCCGACAGGCCGAAGGCGTTGTCGTTGGCGCAGGCCACGGCGGCATCCACACCGTCCACCCGCACGATGGGCTTGACCGGGCCGAAGCTCTCCTCCTGGTAGATCAGCATGTCGGGTGTCACGTGGTCCAGCAGGGTGGCAGGCATCAGGGTCGAGTCGGCCTTGCCGCCGCACAGCAGGGTCGCCCCCTTGGCCAGGGCGTCATCGATCAAGGCGTTGCAACGCTTCACCGTGCTCATGTCCACCACCGAGCCCAGAACCACCGGGCCCTGGCGTGGATCGCCCAAAGGCAGGGACTTGGCCTTGGCCGTCAGCCGGGCCACGAAGTCGTCGGCAATCGCCTGGTCCACGATGATGCGCTCGGTCGACATGCAGATCTGTCCTGAATTGGCGAAGGCGCCGAAGGCGGTACCCTGTACCGCGGCATCCAGGTCTGCGTCCTCCAGCACCAGCAGAGGTGCCTTGCCACCCAGCTCGAGGACGGCGGGCTTCAGGTGTCGGGCACACAGGTTCGCGATGATCCGGCCCACCCGGGTGGAGCCGGTGAAGTTGACCCGGCGCACGGCAGGGTGGGCCACCATGGCTTCCACCACGGCGCCGGCGTCCTCCGGTGCGTTGGTGATGAAGTTCACGACCCCGGCGGGCAAACCCGCCTCCTGCAGTGCCTCGATGATCAGCCCGTGCGTGGCGGGCGACATCTCGGACCCCTTGAGGACCACCGTGTTGCCACAGGCCAGGGGAGTCGCCACGGCGCGCACGCCCAGGATGACCGGGGCGTTCCAGGGCGCCATGCCGAGCACCACACCCGCCGGCTGGCGCACGGCCATGGCCAGGCTGCCTGGCACATCGGAGGGAATCAGCTCACCACCCACCTGGGTGGTCAGGGACGCAGCCTCTTGCAGCATGCCCGCGGCGACATGCACGTTGAAGCCGGCCCAGATGGCCGAGCTGCCTGTCTCCGCTGCCATCGTGGCCGCGAAGGCGGCGGACTTTGCTTCCAGCGCGGTCGCAGCCTTCAGCAACAAGGCGCGGCGAGCCCCCGGGCCCAGTGCGGCCCAGGCCGGGAAGGCCTTTTGCGCCGCCTCCACGGCACGGATCGCATCAGCTGGGGTGGCTGCAGGTGCGCATGTCGCCACCTCACCATCGAGCGGATTGCGGCGTTCAAAGGTGCGTCCCGAGGTGGCGTCGCAGCGCTCACCCTGAATCAGAAGCTGAATTTTTTGCATGAATGTCTCCTTGTGGTTCGGATGGAAATATCGGAGGGCGTGGCTCAGGCCACGACGAGCTCGATCAGGCAGGGGCCATCGTGGTTCAGGGCCTTGGCCAGGGCCTCGTGCAGTGCGTCGGCTTGGTCGACACGCCAAGCGGGCAGACCATGGCCAGCGGCCAGTGCAGGGAAGTCGAGGCCGTCCAGGTCGGTCCCCTCGGGCGTCTCGCCGGGGGCATAGCCGAACACCGGCGCAAAGTCCTGAAGCGCGGCGTAGCGCCGGTTGTTCAGGATGACGAAGGTCAGTGCCAGCTTGAGGCGCGCGGCACTGAACAGGGCCTGGATCGAGTACATGCTGGAGCCGTCGCCGATCAAGGCAATCACGCGGCCTGGCAGGCCGAGTTGGCGACGCGCCAGCGCAACGCCGACCGCGGCCGGCATGCCGTGTCCCAGCCCGCCACTGGCCATGGTGTAGAACGAGTCCGCCCCAGGCATGGGCAGGTAGCGCTGCATCACGCCGCGGGATCCGGGCGCCTCTTCCACCACCACGTCATGGGGCTGGCGCAGCTCGTCGAGCGTCTGCAGCGCGAAGGCCACCGACATCGGGCCGGTCGGCTCAGCCCGCTCGGCGGCGGGCCGAGCCGCTGGTGCGCTGCGCAGGGCCTCGCCCGAGGGCGCTGCCAGCAGGCTTTGCACCGCCAGCCGGACGCTGCAGACCACGCTGTGGCCCGCAGGTGTCCAGGCCGCAGTGTGCGGATCATCGACGATCTGCCACAGCGTGCTGCCCTCGGGGATATGGGGGCCCTGGCCCTCGATGTGGTAGCTGAACGCCGGTGCGCCCAGCACCAGGATCAGGTCGTGGCCTGCCAGGGTGGCGACGATGCGTTCGCGCATCGGCGGCAGAAAGCCCGAGAACAGTGGGTGCTGCTCGGGAAAGCCGCAGCGCGCGCTCATGGGGGCGGTGTAGACCGGCGCCTGGTGGCGCTCGGCCAGCTTGACCACGGCCTCCATGGCCGCATCGCGGTCCACCCCTGCACCGACGACGATGACGGGGGAGCGGCTGTCCGCCAGGGCCTTGGCCACCTGCGCCAACAGGGCGGGATCCGGGGCGCTGGCATGGCTGACCTGCCGTGGCGTTACCCAATCGCAGGTCTTCTCCCAGTCGTCCGCCGGGATCGAGATGAAGACGGGGCCTTGGGGCGCCTGCATGGCCACCTGGTAGGCCCGCAACAGGGCCAGCGGCACGTCCTCGGCGCGGGCGGGCTCGATGGCCCATTTCACATAGGGCCGCGGCAGTTCGGTGGCCTGGGTTGCCGACAAAAACGGGTCGAACGGAAGGATGGAACGGGCCTGTTGGCCGGCCGTGATGATCAGGGGCGTCTGGTTGCGGAACGCCGTGAAGATGTTGCCCATGGCGTGGCCCACGCCTGCTGCCGAGTGCAGGTTGACCATGGCCGCGTTGCGCGTGGCCTGCGCATACCCGTCGGCCATGCCGACGACCACCGACTCCTGCAAGCCCAGGATGTACTGGAAATCCTTCGGGTAGTTGCGGAACATGGGCAATTCGGTCGAGCCCGGGTTGCCGAAAACCGTGTCGATGCCCAGGTCTCGCATCAAGCGCACAAAGGCTTCGCGCACGGTGGGTCGGGGGGGCGATTCGATGGGCATGGCGTCTCCGTCTGGTTCAACAACTTGTTTGATGACGCGAGTTTGGGCACAAGCAATAAGTCGGGCAACAATATGAGCCTACTAAGTGCCATTGGAAAACCCAATAAATGGAACAGCTCGATCTGAACCTCCTGAGGGTCTTCGATGTGATCTATCGAACCCGCAACGTGAGCCGTGCCGCCGAACAGCTGGGCCTGTCCCAGCCTTCCACCAGCCAGGCCCTGACACGGCTGAGGTTGGCGCTCGGCGATCCCCTGTTCGAGCGGACCCGTGGCGGCGTCCGACCCACGCCCCGGGCCGACGACCTGGCGCGCTCGGTGCAGACCGGCCTGGCCCATCTGGAGGCCGGACTGGCCTCCGACAACACCTTTGACCCACGCAGCTCCAGCACCGAGTTGCGCATCCACCTCACCGACATCGGCGAGGCGCGGTTTCTGCCGGAGTTGATGTCCGAGTTGAGGCGGGTGGCCCCCGGTATCCAGGTGCAGGCGAGGGCGTTGCCCCAGTCTGAGATCGGGCTGGCGCTGGACAACGGGGACATCCATCTCGCCATCGGGTTTCTGCCCGAGCTGACCGGCTCGGCCAGCGAACAGTTGCTGTCGGACCGCTATGTGGTGCTGCTGCGCAAAGGACATCCGATCACGGAGTCGCTCAAGCGGCCCGTCCTGAGCCTGCGAAAGATGCACTCCCTGGAGTTGGTGGCCGTGCGCTCGCATGCGCAAACGCTCCAGATGCTGCGCGCCGCCAGTCTGGACCGGCAGATCAAGCTCACGACGTCGACCTTTCTGGCGCTGCCGGGCATCGTGCGCCACTCTGACCTGGCGGTCCTCATGCCGTTGGCGATTGCGCGCGAATTCGTGCAGGACGGGCCTTTCTTGCTGCTCGATACCGAGCTACCGTCCAATGCCTTCAATGTCGCTGTGCACTGGAGCCGACGCCACGAGCACTCGCCCCTGGTTCGATGGGCGCGTGGGCTCGTGGTGCGCCTGTTCCGCAAGGCCTGAGGCTTGAGCGCATGGCACATTCTCGATCCCGTCCGTCTGCGCTCAGGGGCCCGTGTTGCGATGAAGATTCATTGATCTGATGTAAGCCTTTTGTGAACCCATGGCTGCATAATCTTCCGCTGTCCATGCGCCACTTGAGCAACACCTTCCGCAGTGCCCCCGGCCGCCGGCTTGCCAGCTGGTGGATGGTGGCGGCCATGGTGCTGGCCTCGCTCATGCCCACGGTCTCGCGGGCCCTGGCGGCGCAGCAACCATCGGCCCTGATCTGGGCCGATGTGTGCTCGGCGACCCCGGCTTCTGGCAAGGGTTTGGCCCGTGTGGCCTTGGCCGATCTGTCGGACACCCCGGCCGTCAGCATCGATGACTGCGCCTACTGCGTGCTCATGCTCGATCGCCTGGGCCCGGCGCCCAGCCTGGAGCTGCCGGTGCTGGCGCCTGAGCGGCCCCGCTGGCGGTTGCCGGCCCCCACTGTTCCCGATCTGCGCCCGGACCTGCGTCTGGCGCATCCACGCGCCCCGCCTCTGGCCTGAGGGCCCTCCCAGACCTGTTGGGGTGCGCTGCGTGCCTGCTCGCTTGAGCGAGCCGGTCTGCGGCGGCACAGCCCTGGCCCAGGCCCTTTCAACACCTTGTGGCGCCATCTGGTGGCGGTTGCCCTGTGGGCACCGCGCACCCGGAGTGCACACGCCCGTCACCACCCCCTGAGGGTTGGCTGCGCCGTGCCGCTTCACTTCACTTTCTGATCGGAACACCAGACCCACCTTCTCGGCGTGGGGTGCTGGTGCTCGATCGCACCCTTCTTTTTCAGCCATTTGATGCAGGAGCTATTCATGGCTTGCTTTTCTACGTCCCGGTATTCCAAATCCCTTCTTGGCGCAGCCAGCGCCGCCCTGGCGCTGTCGGCCTTGTTGAGTGCCTGCGGCGGCGGTGGCGACGGCGGTAGCAGCAATGGCTGGTCGGTTGATGCGAGCGGCGCCGTCAAGCTACAGTTCGCCGCCTATGCCGGCAGCACCCCGATCCAGTGCGGCACGGCCGTGGCCGGCTTGGGCAGCAAGAGCAGTGGGGCCCAGATCCAGGACCTGCGCTTCTACATCTCGAACGTGAAGCTGCTGAAAGCCGATGGCAGCTCGGTGGCGCTGACGCTGTCGGGCACCGACAACAACAACTACCAGGGCACGGACAGCGTGAGCCTGATCACCCTGTCGCAGACGGGCGTGGGCAGTTGCACGGCGGCCGCCTCGTTGAACAAGCTGATCCAGGGCACCGTGCCGGCCGGGCAGTACGTGGGCGTCACCATGACGCTGGGCGTGCCGTTCTCGCTCAACCACCTCAACTCGACCGACCCGGCCACCCCGGCGGTGTTGCGCTCTGATGTGAACCCCGGCATGTCCTGGAACTGGCGCGGTGGCCGCAAGTTCACCAAGGTGGAGTTGCAAAGCACCGACACGGGCAGCCCCATGACCCTGCTGCATCTCGGCTCCACCGGCTGTGTGGGCGATCCGGCCAACGGGGTGGCGATCACCAGCTGCACCGCGCCGAACCGCGTGCCTTTGACCTTTTCGAGCTTCAACCCCAACACCCAGGCGATTGCGCTGGACGTGAAAACACTGTTTGCCAGCGCCGATTTCAGCGTGGCCAACAGCTGCATGTCCAGCCCCACCGATGCCAAATGCGTCGGGCCTTTCGGTGTGTTGGCCTTGACCTTCAACAGCGACGGCACGGGCACGGGGCAGCCGATCTCGGGCCAGACCCAGAGCGCCTTCAAGGCTGTGGGCTTGTGATCCATGGGCACCACCACGCTTGATGCCTGGGGTGCCCGGTGGCCAGGGGCCTGGCTGGGTGTGAGCCTGATGGCGGGGGCTCTGTGCCCTGGTCAGTCGGCTTTTGCCTCCAGTGAGCGCCCCGGGCACATCGCGCCCATTACCACGCCGGCCGTCTCTGCGGCCTCGCTCAAGAGGGCCGGTGCCGGGCCCGCAGACTGGGTCTGGCAACTGCCTGCCGATGTGGCGCCACCGCGCGTGCCGGCCGACAACCCGATGTCATCGGCCAAGGTCGAGCTGGGCCGCTTTCTGTTCTATGACAAGCGCCTGTCGGGCAATGGCACCCAGTCTTGCGGCTCGTGCCACTTTCAGCGCTTGGCCTTCACCGATGGCCGTGCCCACGGCCTGGGCTCGACCGGCGAGGCGCATCCGCGCAGCCCGATGTCGCTGGCCAATGTGGCGTTCAATGCCACCTACACCTGGGCCAACCCCGCGCTGATCACCTTGGAGCGCCAGATGACCAACCCGGTCTTTGGCGAGACCCCGGTTGAAATGGGCGTGAACGACGCCAACGTGCAGCAGGTGCTGCAGCGCCTGCAGGCCGAGCCCGGCTACCCCCGGCGTTTTGCCGCGGCCTTCCCCGAAGACCCGCAGGGCGCCATCAGCTGGGACCACGTGATCAAGGCGGTCTCGGCCTTTGAGCGCTCGCTGCTCAGCTTCAACAGCAAGTACGACCGGGTGAAAGAAGGCAAAGCCCGCTTCAGTGCGACTGAAGCCCGCGGCCTGAAGCTGTTCCGCCAGGCCGAGTGCGTCAAGTGCCACCAGGAGCCCAATTTCAGCAACCAGTTTCTGACCGTGGCCACGCGCGACGTCGACGTGAGCTTTTACAACAAGGGCCTGTACAACCTGGATGGGCGCGGGGCCTACCCGGCGGCCAGCCCCGGCCTGATCGAGATCACCGGCAAGGCGGCCGACATGGGCCATTACCGCGCACCCACCCTGCGCAACATCGAGGTCACCGCGCCCTACATGCACGACGGCTCGGTGGCCACGCTGCAAGAAGCCATTGCCCTGTACGCCGACGGCGGGCGCCGCATCACCCAGGGGCCCGACGCGGGGGATGGGCGAGCCAGCCCGCTCAAGAGCGCGCTGGTACGTCCACGGGCGCTGAGCCGCCAGGACCAGGCCGACCTGCTCGCCTTCCTCAAGACCCTGACGGACCCCACCTTCCTGCGCGACCCGCGCCACGCAGATCCGTTCCAGAGCCCGCCCCCTGGCAAAAGGAGAACCCCATGAAACGACACCCAGCCTGCACCCGCGGTCTGATGGCTTTGCTGGCCAGTTCGGCCAGCGGCCTGCTGATGGCCCAGACTTCGGCGCCTCTGATCGCGGCGAAAGACACGCCAGCTGCGAGCTCCACGCTCTCCACCGCGACGCTCTCCACCGTCACGGTCACCGACACCGCCCCCGGCAACGAGAGCCGCAGCCTGCCGGGGCGCCTGCGCCTCGAAGGCGCGGCCCTCACCCCACGGCGCCTGGGCAGCAGCGATGCCGCCGAGCTGCTGGACGGGCTGCCCGGGCTCAGCCTGTACGGCGCGGGCGGCGTGTCGTCGCTGCCCGTCATCCACGGGCTGGCCGACGAGCGCCTGCGGGTGCAGGTCGACGGCATGGACCTGATGGCGGCCTGCCCCAACCACATGAACTCACCGCTGTCCTACATCGATGCTTCGAACGTGGCCCGGGTGCGGGTGTTTGCCGGCATCACGCCGGTCAGCGTGGGGGGCGACAGCCTGGGCGGCACCGTGCAGGTCGAGTCGGCGGCGCCCCAGTTCGCCGCCGCAGGCGAGGGTTTGCTGACCCAGGGCCACCTGGGCAGCTTCTACCGAAGCAATGGCCGCGGCCGTGGCGCCGATGCCGCCCTGGTGGTGGCCAATGAGGGCCTGAGCCTGAGCTACACCGGCTCCAGCGCCCAGTCGGACAACTACCACGCTGCGGCGCCATTCAAGGCGGCTGCGGCCACCTCGGGCGGCGCGCTGGCGGGCGACGAGCTGGGCTCTTCCGCCTACCGGGCCCGCAACCAGAGCCTGGGCCTGGCCCTGCGGCACGACACGCATTGGCTGCAGCTCACCGCCAGCCAGCAGGACATCCCTTTCGAGGGCTACCCCAACCAGCGCATGGACATGACGGGCAACCGCAACACCCAGCTCAATGCCCGTTACCAAGGGCAGTATGAGTGGGGCGAGCTGCTGGCCCAGGCCTACAGCCAGCGCACCAGCCACCGCATGGACATGGGGGTCGACCGCGACAGCTACGGCACCGGCATGCCCATGAACACCCAGGCCCGCACCCTGGGCGCCTCGCTCAAGGCCCACATCAACTGGACCGAGCGCGACCTGCTGCGCCTGGGCCTGGAGGCCCAGCACCACAGCCTGAACGACTGGTGGCCCCCGGTGGGCGGCACCATGGGCCCGAATGCGTTCTGGAACCTGAACTACGGGCGGCGCCAACGCCACGATGCCTTTGCCGAGTGGGAGGCCCAATGGCAGCTGCAGTGGAGCAGCCTGCTCGGCCTGCGCCTGAGCTCGGTCACCACGGACGCAGCGCCGGCCCAGGGCTACAACAACAGCCTGGCCAGCCTGTGGGGCAACGATGCCGCCAGCTTCAATGCCCAGGGGCACCGCCGCTCCGACCTCAACTGGGATTTGACGGCCCTGGTGCGCCACACCCCCGCCGCCGGCCAGACCTACGAGCTGGGCTATGCGCGCAAGTCGCGCGCGCCCAGCCTGTACCAGCGCTACCCCTGGTCCACCCAGGCCATGGCCGCCTTGATGAACAACTTTGCCGGTGACGGCAATGGCTACATCGGCAACCAGAACCTGCGCCCCGAGGTGGCCCACACCCTGAGCGCCACGGCCGACTGGCAGGCCGTACCGGCGCCCGATGCCGGCCCGGGCACCGAGCCCGACTGGCAGGTCCGCGGCACCGTGTACCTGACCCAGATCGAGAACTACATCGACGCCCAGCGCTGCGCCATCGGCCAGTGCGCCGCCGCCAACCAGACCGACACGCAAAGCTTCGTGCTCCTGCAATACCTGAATCAGCAGGCCCGCATGCAGGGGCTGGACCTGTCCGGGCGGGCGCTGTTGGGCCGCCACGCCAGCCTGGGCACGCTGCAGACCCGGGCCGTGCTCAACTGGGTGCAGGGCACGAACCGTGTCACCGGCGACGGCCTGTACAACCTGATGCCGCTGAACCTGCGCTGGTCGATCGAGCAGCAGCGCGGTGCCTGGAGCCAGAGCCTGGAGTGGCTGGCCGTCAGCGCCAAGACCCGGGTCTCGCAGGTGCGCAACGAGATGCCCACCGCCGGCTATGCCTTGCTGAACTGGCGCGCCAGCTACCAGTTCCAGAAGGCCCGCTTCGACTTCGGCATCGACAACCTCTTCAACCGCTTCTACAGCGCGCCCCTGGGTGGGGCCTACCTGGGCCAGGGCTCGTCCATGGCCATCAATGGCATCGCCTGGGGCGTGCCCGTGCCCGGCAAGGGCCGCTCGATCCAGTTGGCGCTGCGTCTTGACTTCTGAGGAACCTCTTCCATGCTCACATTCATCTCCCGCATCCTGGGGCCGGCAAGGCCCCGGTCTTGGCCGCAGGCCACGCACCGGGCGCTGGCCCTGGTTTCAGGCACCGGGCTGGCCGGCCTGTTGAGCGCCTGCGGCGGCGGCCTCGCCCCCGCCACCCTGGCCAAGAGCCAGACCCTGCAGTTCGGCCCGGCGCCAGCCCTCATCCTGGGGCAAAGCGCCCAGGTGAGCGCCACCGCCAGCTCGGGCCTGAGTGTCAGCTTCAGCAGCCTGACCCCGGCCGTCTGCCAGGTGCTGGACACCGGGCGGGTCACCGCCCTGAGCACGGGTAGCTGCGTGGTGGCGGCCAACCAGGCCGGCAATGCCGACTATCAGCCAGCGCCCCAGCTCACCCAAACCCTGGTGGTGCAGACCCAGGGCCTGGCCGCGCAAAGCATCCGCTTCGGCAGCGCCCCGGCACTCACGCTGGGGGGCAGCGCCACGGTCACGGCGCAGGCCAGTTCGGGCCTGGCCGTGCGCTACGGCAGCCTCACGCCCCAGGTCTGCAGCGTCGACGCCAGCAGTGGGCTGGTGCAAGGCCTGGCCCTGGGCACCTGCACCGTCACGGCCGACCAGGCTGGCAACAACCTGTACGCCGCCGCCGCCCAGGTGGCCCAGACCCTGAGCGTGCGCCCCGCCACCTCGGTGGGGGTGCCCGAAGCGCCCACGGGGCTCAAGGCCCGGCTGGGCGCGGATGCGCGCACGGTCGTGATCAGCATCGGCGCCACCGCCAGCGGGGGCTCGCCGATCACGGGCTACCAGGTCAGCTCGGTGCCGGCGGGGCTGAGCGCCAGCGCCAGTGCGTCGCCGATCCAGGTGGCCTGCGGCACGTCTTGCGCTGGCTATGCCTGGGTGGTGAATGCGGTCAATGCGCAGGGCACCGGCCCGGCCTCGGAGCCGGTCCAGGTGATCACCGACTACCAGGTCACCGCCACGTTCTACGAGCCGCAGACCCAGCCCAACAACAGCATCTTCACGGGCAGCTTCAGCTTCAACTCCACCACGCGCAGCGTCTCGGGCCTGAGCGGGCTGCTGACCGAGTCCATGACCGACACCCCCATGACCACCGTGCCCTTGAGCCGCCAAGGCGTGCACTATGCCGACAGCACCGGCACGGGCGTGCTGGTGGGGGCCTTCTACCTGGCCACCAACAACACCTTTGTGGTGGCCCATGGCAACGAAGGCTGGCGCCCCGGCGTGGCCAGCGATGCCCGCTACTTCGGCTACCCGGCCGCCGCCAACCCGTCAGCCGGTGGGGTGGGCAATGCCTATGCCCTGGTCTTTGTCAACACCGACGATCCCGGCGCCGCCCTGAGCAACGCCCAGTTGCAGCAGACGGCCTATGCCGACTGCACGGCCCTGGGCATGATGGGCGCCAGCTGCATGACGGGCACGGCCGCCGCGGTGTACGGCACCGTGGGCACCATGGGGGGCTACCCCTTGTCGCAACAGGTGGTGCGCAAGCCCTGAGAGGGCGAGCCTCAAGCCTCTGGCGTGGCCGGGGGCGGGGTGTCCAGCGCCGCGCCAAACACTGCCATGGCCTGGATCACCCCCGACAGGCTGGTGCCCAAGTGGGTCAGGCTGTATTCGGTGCGTGGTGGCACGACCGGATAGACCTTTTTGGAGATCAGGCCTTGCTGTTCGAGAAAGCGCAGGTGCGTCGCCAGCACCCTGGGGCTGATGCTGGCAAGTCGGTTGGACACAAGCCACTTTCTCAGGGCAGATCCACCGACACCTGATTGCCAACCTGCTTGAGCATCACGCTCTGGCCGGGTTGGTACTGGCCGTCAACCACCTCCAGGTTCATCAACTGGCCCTGGGGCAGTTGCACGCTCAGCACCTGCACCCGCACGCGCACCTGTTGTGCGTTGATCTGGCTGCCTGCGGCCGCACCGGCGGCGCCGCCGAGCAAGGTCATGGCCGTCTTGCCTCGGCCCTTGCCCATCTGGCTGCCCACGGCGGCCCCGGCCAAGCCGCCCAGAACGGCATTGGTCTTGTTGGATTCGGTTTCGATGCGCTCGGTGTCGTGCACCGACTGCACCACGCCGAAATACCGCGTGGCCGGGGGGGCGGTGGCACAACCCTGCAGCATCAGGGCCAGAACGGAAGGGAGCAGCAAGGCCTGGAGGGGGTGGCGTGTCATGGCAAAAAATAGGGTCATAACCGACGAGAACAGGATGAAAACGCCGCTTCAGGGCATGGGGGTGATGGACAGGATGCGCTGGTTGCGCGCATCCACTGCCAATAGGGCCAGCACCCGTGCCGGCTGGATTTCGTTGATGGGGTGGCCGAACAGGCCCAGGCGCAGCTTGCTGTTGCGGTTGACGCGCAAGGGGCCTTCTTTCTTCAGCAAAAAGATGAACTGGATGCGCCGGTTCTGGATGTCGTCGCGCAGGCTCTCGGCCTGCTCGTCGCGGTCTACCACCAGGTATTCAAAAGCCAGGCTGCCCCGGTCCCAATTGGTGGGTTCCACGCACAGCGTCGCGTCGCCCTTGGCATCTTTGGCGTAGCTGCCCAGGCAGTGCAGATCGCGCGCGCTGCCCTGAACCTGGGTGTTCAGGTTCAGGGTCATGGTGAAACGGTGGCGGCTGAAGTCGTAGGGGCTTAGCTTGACCTCCACGTGGGCCCTCCAGCCCTGGGCCTGGGTCATCAGCTGGGTGCGTTCGGCCAGGTAAGGTTGCAGCTTTTGCAGGGCCGCGTGGGCCACGAATTCATTGCTGGCGTTCAGCTCCTGGCCGGCCTGTCGCAGGTGGGGCGGCAGGGCGCTGACAGCACCACGTAGCAGGGTCAGATCATCGCCGGGGTCGCTGCCGCCCAGGCGGTGCAGCAGGGGGGTGTGCAAGGCATCCAGTGGCAGGTAGCCGCTTTGCTCCAGGCCATTCAGGTCTTCGGCCCGCGGCAGCTCCTGTGCCGCGGCCAACAGGGCGCTGCAGGCCAGCAGCAGGCTGAGGGCGCCACGTTGCAGGCGACCGTGCGAGCGGCGGGTGGCGTGTGCCGTGCGGGGGGTGAGGGGGCAGATCATGGGCGTGACAAGACTTCGTTGGAAGGGGCTGGGCAATGGGCGCCAGGCGCCTCGCGGCAGAGCCGGGCCCGCAGCAGGCGCATCGAGTGGGCCGGGCGGGTATAGAGCATCAGCAGGTCGGTGCCGCGCGGGCGAATCTGGTTCTGGTAGATCTGCTGGGCCTCCTGTTGTCCTTCCTTGAAGGATTGGGCCGCCTGTCGGGTGGCCTGCAGCAGGCGCCCCAGCCCGGGGGGTGCGGTGTTGGAGGGCGTGGGGGGGTCCGCCCGGTGCTCTGCCGGGCGCCCCAGGGCCAGCAGGATCACGGGCTTGACGGCTTCGCGCTGCGCCTCACCCACGCGAAGGCCCAAGGGCCAGGCATCTTCCACCTCGAACACGTCCACGCTGTGCAGCGGGCCCAGTTGCACCGATTCGCTGTCGCTCAGGCGGCGGCTTTGCTGGCTCAGCGAGGACACCACATCGTCCAGCACCAGGCAGGGCAGGGCCGCATCGCGCTGTGCGCCCCGGCGGTCGCCGCAGCCGGCGCCGTGGTAACGGGTGCTGTACAGCCAGTGCGGGTTGGCCTGGGCCGCCTGCTCGGGGCTGCTGCCGGCCTGCTCCACGCTGCGCACATTGAGTGCGGCGGGGTTGAATCCATACACAGTGGCCAGGCCCGGAAAGAACAGGGCGTTGTATTGGGCCAGCCCACCCCCGAGCGAATGGCCGGCCAGGCTCACGCTGGCAGGGCGCAGGCCCTGCTCGCGCAGCAACTGCTCGATCAGCTGGCGCGAACGTGGGTAGATGCCCTGGCCCGGGCCCCCGGCGCGCACGCCACCCGTCAGCCCCTCCCGCGAGCGTGCCATCCAGCCATTGTCCGTTGGGGCGCTGCCAGGCCCGGCACTGGCGCCCTGCAGGCCCTGGCGCAGATCGTCCATCCAGTTGGCGGCATTGACCGTGCCGCGAAACACCAGGCTCAGATGCCGCCGCTCGGCTTCGTAGCGCCAGGCCATCAGCAGGCTCACGCCCGGGTCGGTGATCAGCTGAAAGCCCGGGTGCAGGGCTGCGAAACGGCTTTCGCCGTTGGGCGCGCTGGCGTAGATGTCATCGGCCAGCACGGCCTGCTGGGCCAGCAACTGGGCGTCAGGGGCCTCGGTCGAAGGGGCGCCATGGCCCATCGGGGCCAGGGCCCAGCTCAGGCTCAGGGCCAGGCCCCGCAGGGCAGCGCGCAGCGCGCGCGGGTTCAGGAGGTTTTGACGCATGAGGCGGGCTTTTCTGGGGCGTGGCTGGGGGCAGGCGCAGGACCGGTATCGGGCTGGAAGCCGAAGTCCAGATCCTGGAACACCGCGTGCCGCACCCACTCGAACAGCGGGTAGGCATAAGGCTGCACCTGGATCGTGCCGCGAATGGCATGGACCAAAGGGGCGTGCCAGAGGCTGATGAGCCCGCCCTGGTCATTCAGCGCCGCGGCGTGCACGTGCTGCTGGTAAAGCGGTTGGCGCGTGATCTGGCTGCTCAAGAGGGTGCTGAAGCTGGCCATCATCAGCACGATGCCGAGCATGATGGCGCCAAACTTGTACCAACCATTTCGGAAGTGGAGGGCCAAAGCACATTCCAGCAGCAAGAAAAAGGTCAGCTTCAGGATGTGCGCCACAGCGCCCGCCACAGAGAATGCCAAAGCCATGGGTGGTGCGATCAGGGCGCGCATGCTGTCTTTGCCGCTGTGTTCGAAGCGGGCACCGTTGGCGTAGTCCTCCAGCCGCCCGCTCAGGCTGTTGAGCTTTTGACGTGTGACCAAATCCACCACGTGGCCGTACACCCCGCGGTCGAACTCTGCTGGCGTCTGATAGCCCAGCTTGACCGTGACCTCGCAGGGAAAGCGCAGGCCTGCCAGCAATCGGCGCTGGATTGGTGGGCTCAGCATGAAGGCCTCAGCCGACAGATTGGGGGCGATGTACTCGCCCAGGGCATTGCGCACGCCGGCCTGGTACTCGTTGTCGGCGGTGGACTTCACCGATCCAGCAATAGCCTGGTTGAAGCCGGCGTGGTCATTGGGCCGCCAGTTGTTGGGCACGGTCACGCCCTTGCGGCGCACCTCACGACGCACCCGATCGTGGTGGATCAGTGGCACCGAGTCTGGCGACATGCCTTTGAGGCGCAGGCTGCGCTCGTAGTCGGCCCAGGCCTCGGCTTGGCGCGCAGGGATGGTGTTCAATGCCGCCTGGTATTTGCGGGTGCCGGGCAGGTACTGGCCGTCGTAGGCCGTCTTGAGCTCTTTGAGGGCATCGACATAGTGGTTGAACGCGCCCACCGGGCCGCCGTAGGCCTTGTCCACGGCGCGCCGCACCAGGGTGGCCTTCTGATCGGCAATGCGCTTTTCCACGTCGTTGATCTGCAGCAGCAGGATCGGGAACGTGGCCAGAAACGCCTTGCCGTCCGGTGCGTTCATCTGGCGCACCGACAGATCCAGGTCTTGCACATGGGCATCGCCTGTCACCAACGATTGCTGCAGCAGCATCAGGTTGGCCGAGGCATAACGTTGGGCCGGCGACGACATCCGGACGATGAAATCGACCAACTCACGCTCGCCGACGTACATCACGCTCATGACCACCCCCGTCACCGCGCCGAGCGTCAGAAGGCGCTTGCTCGTCCCGGTTATTTTTCCTTTGAGCACCAGGGGCCAAAAGAACAAGGCACACGCAAAGCCAGAGAGACAGCGACCCCAGATTTCGATCCCCTCGATGGCATCCGCCGAACTGATGCCGCCCACCGCATCCAGCAGCCGCGCGTTGAAGGCAAATTCAAGCAGCAGATAAACCAGCGTAATGCTGGTCAGCAGGTACAGCACCGGTCCACGTTTGGCACTGGGGAAGAAGTAGTCACGGAACCTGCGCCAGAGGCCTGGCGTGGCAGCCGGCGCCTGGGTCGACTTGAGCAGATCCTCTGGGTGGGCGGACTGAGAGGCCGGGTGGGGCGGGGTGTCGGCGCGTAGCGCGGAGAGAAAATTCATTTCTTGATGTCAATCACCACCGATTGCGCCTGCGGCAGCGAGGCCGGCTCCAGGGCTTTGGTGGGCAGGATGAAGCGGCTGTTGGCGCTGGCGGTCGTGTTGGCTGCATTGGTGTTGTTGCCTGCACCCGCACTGTTGTTGGCTTTGGCGCCGGACGCATTGCTGGCGCCGCTGCTGTTGCTGGGGGGCGCTGGCGCCGGTGCCTGCTTGCTGCTGCCGCCGTGTTCGATGTGCCAGCCGTTGGCCTGTGGCAGTGCGGTGCCGCCGCCCGGGCGCCCCGGGGTACCGGGGGCCTGGCCGGGGGCGCCGGCCTTGCGGTCGGCCGCCGGGGCCTGGCGCGGATCCTGGGCGCTGAACAACTGGCCATCGCGCACCACCCACAGCAGGCCATTGGCCACGGGGCTGCGGGCCTGGGCCAGCCACAGGGGGCCGGCGGGGTCGGTCTGAAAGTCCAGCGGGCCGCATTGATTGGTTTCCATCACCCGGCTCTCGGCGGCGCTGGTGCGCAGCAGGTAGATGTAGCTGTGGCCGCTGCAGTTGGGCCGGGGGGCGTTCAGCACCAGCACCGTGGCCCCGTCGGGCAGCACGCTGCTGTGGCTGATCAGGTAGCCGCTGGGCTCGGCGGGCAGGTTGATGACGCCGTTGCGGTCATACAGCTTGAGCTGGAAGCGGCCTTGCACTGTGCGCCGCAGCACACCGTTCTTCTGCGACAGGGCGAAGGACTGGATCTGGGTGGCCGTGACCTCGTCCAGGTCCAGCAGGTTGCGGCCATTGTTGGGGTCGACGGCGCAGCCGCTCAACAGCAGCAGGCTGGTGGCCAGCGCCAGGGGCAGCCAAGGGCGGGGTTTCATGGCAACAGGAGTCATGGCAGGTCGTCTTGCGCGGGGTCAGAAATCAAGAGGTGCGTCCGGTTCGGGAGGCCGGCCTGGTGTGGGTCGCGTCGGTGTTCGGGGGCTGTGGTCGGGCCTCGGCCGGCGGGTCGCCGCACGTTAGCCATGCTAGGGAATCCAGGCGACGCAGGCTATGGAACATTGTTCTATGACCGGTCTGGGCCCGGGCCTCAGGCCGCCTGCAGCACATGGCCCAGGGCCGCCTTGCCGCTGATGTTGAGCTTGCCGTAGATGCTGTGCAGCTGGTTGCGCACGGTGGCCGGTGAAATGCCCAGTTCGCGTGCGGCCTCCTTGTAGCTCAGGCCGCCCGCGGCCAGCCGGGCCACGCGCTGCTCGGCCAGCGTCAGTTGCTGGGGGTTGTCCCGGCGTTGCAGGCGCACCCGCCACAGGGCCCCGCCAGGGCGCAGTTCGGCGTTGATCTGCCGCCCCTGAAAGCGCCTCTGCGGGCTGTCGAACAAGGCCTGCGTCAGCGGGGCGGGCAGGCGGGCATCGTTGCATTGCGTCCATTCCTGGCTGAGCCAATCCAGCGCCTGCAGGCTGGCGATGACGATATGGCCCTGACGATCCACCACCAGCTCGGCCTGGGAGGTGGCCCCTGGCAGGGTGGCGCGGGCCTGGAACTGGTCAGCCAGGGCCATCGCGTTGAACACATGGGGCAGCAGCAGGTCGGCCCGGTACAGCTCCTCCTGCGCGAAAGCCTGGCGCTTGTCGGCCCGCCACAAGGACAGCATCTGGTAATGCTGCCCCTGGCGCTGGGTGTGCAGCAGGGCATGAGCGGTTTCAAACTGGCGCGCGTAGGCCCGGATCCCCGGGCTGGCAATGCCCGACACATCCTGCGCAAAGGTGTGGCCGGGTTGGCGAGTGGCGCGGTGCAGCAGGCGGTCGGGGCTGCACACCTCCTGTTGCGCGTTCAGCCGTTCGTTGGCCACATGCTCGAAGCGGTAGCGCAGCTTCTCCAGCGCGTGGCCGTAAGACAGGCAGGCGTTGAAGCGCAGGGCCTGTTGTTCGAACATCGACACGGAGTAGAGAGCACCGGCCTCGAATGGCAGCAGGCCCTGCAGATCGTTCAGGGCCTGGGTACCCAGGCTGGCAGCGTCGGTCTGACTGGCTTGGTGGTACAGATCCAGCAGGAAAGGATTGATGTTCATGGGCAGTGCGTCTGGAGCCGAACCATGGTGTCAGGCGGCGCGCAGCGCATGGCTCAAAGCCGCCTTGCCGCTGATGTTGAGCTTGCCGTAGACGCTGTGGAGTTGGTTGCGCACGGTGGCAGGCGAAGTGCCCAGTTCCCGGGCCACCTCCTTGTAGCTCAGGTCGCGGGCGGCGAGGCGAGCCACGATCAACTCGGCAGGGGTGAGTTGCTGGCCTGCGGCCACCGCCTGCAGCCGGATGACGAACAGGCGGGCGCTGGACTGCACGGTGGCGCGCAGGCAGCGGCCCTGGTAGTGGCCCTGGCGCATGAGGTCGTGCAGAAAGGGCGTGGGCAGGCGGGGCAGGCTCCATTGGGCCCATTCCTGGCCCAGCAGGGTGTTGGCCCCCTCGTCGCTGAACAGAATGCCCCCTTGTTCGTCGCAAACGATCTGCCAGGCCGAACCATTGCCGGCTTTTTCACCCAGATCGGTGATCTTGCGGTTGATCTGCAGCGCCTTGAACAGGTGCGGGATCAGCACATCACCGCGCGCCGCATCGGCCAGCTGAAATGCATCGGGCCTGCGTGAGCGCCACAGCGACAGCACGCCCACCTCCCGCCCCATGCGGGTAGCGTGCAAAAAGGCGTGTTCAGTCTTGAAGCGGCGCGTGTATTCCAGCAGTTCACGATCACCGACCGAGCGGGTGTCCAGGAAGAAGGAACGCCCCGGTTGGTTGAAGCCTCGTTCAATCAGTCGATCCCGGCTTCGCACCCGGCCACCGGCTTCCATGTGGCCGTCGCGCAACTCGCGCACGCGGTATTCCAGCTTGTCGCGGGCATCGGCCTCGGACAGGCAGGCATTGAAGCGGATCGACTTGTCCGGCAGCAGGGTCAGCGAATAGATGGCCGCCGAATCGAAACCGACCACCGCGCGCAACTCGGGCAGCATCGACTGGGCGAACTCGTCCACGGTGGCCTGCTGGGCGTTGTCGTACAGGCGCAGGAGCCGGGTATGAAGCGTGTCCATGGGGGCGTTACGGCTTTCGTCGAGGTCAGGCGGCCCGCAAGGCATGGCTCAAAGCCGCCTTGCCGCTGATGTTGAGCTTGCCGTAGACGCTGTGCAGTTGGTTGCGCACGGTGGCAGGCGAAGTGCCGAGTTCGCGGGCGACTTCCTTGTAGCTCAGGTCACGGGCGGCCAGTCGGGCCACGGCCAGTTCGGCAGGGGTGAGTTGCTGGCCTGTGGCCACGGCCTGCAGCCGGATGACGAACAGGCGGGCACTGGACTGCACAGTGGCGCGCAGGCAGCGGCCCTGGTAGTAGCCCTGGCGCATGAGGTCGTGCAGGAAGGGCGTGGGCAGGTAGGGGGGGCTCCATTGGGCCCATTCCTGGTCCAGCAGATCGCTGGCACCGCCGTCGCTGAACAAGAGGTTACCGCGCTCGTCGCACACGATCTGACAGTGGGTAGGGTGGTCGTGGCCGTATTGGAGTGCGGTGATCTTGCGTTTGATCTGCAGGGCCTTGAAGACATGGGGCAACAGCAGGTTGCCGGCCGCCACATCACGCAGTTGGTAGTGATTGGGTGCCCGGGCCCGCCACAAGGAGATGGCACCGAAGTCCTGACCCAGTCGGGCTGTGTGCAGAAAAGCGTGTTGAGTGCCGAATTGCCTGGCATAGGCCAACAATTTTTTGTCGCCAATAGCCGTCACGTCGGCATGAAAAGAGCGCCCGGGGCGGTTGAAAGCGCGTTCTACCAGTCGGTCGCGGCTGCGCACACGGCCTTGCTCGTCCAGAGTCTCACTGCAGACGGTTTTGAAACGCAACGCCAGCTTGTCGCGTGCGTCCGATTCGGACAGGCAGGCATTGAAACGAATAGTGCGGTCTCGGAACAGCGTGAGCGAATAGATGGCGGCCGAGTCAAAAGCAATGACCGGCCGGATCTCGCGCAGGATCTGTTGTGAGAACTCTTCCGTGTTGGCCTGCTGCGCCAGATCGTAGAGGCGAAGGACCAGAGTATTCAGGTCGTTGTGCATGTTGGGCTGGCGGGGGTCAGGGCGCGTTGCGTCGGGCCAGGGCAAAGTCATCCAGCCCGCCGGCCGGGGTGATCAGGCGCGGGGTTTGCTGGCCCTGGGTAAGGCCGGGCACGCGGGCCGAGACCCAGGCGTCCAGCCCCTTGTAGGTCACCTGGCCCAGGCCGTAGGGGTCGGCCTTCCAGGCGCTGCCCAGGCCTTCGAGCAGGGCCTGGGTGTAGGCGCCGTGGCCGGCCTGGGGGTATTCCCAGCTGAGCTGGTCGGCGCGGCTGCTGGCAAACACCAGCACCTGGCTGTCGGGGCGGCTCAGCTCTTGCGCCATGGCTTCGCCATTGCTCAGCTTCACGGCGCTGCCGCGCGCGTTCAGCGGGCCCAGGCCGGCGTGGCAGGTGTCGATGAAAAACACCGAGCGGCTGCCGCCGCCACGCAGGTTCAGGGCCACCAGGGTGTCCTGAATGGCCTTGTAGGGCACGCCGGTGTCGGGCAACTGGTCCAGCCGGGCATCGTGGCTGCCAAAGTAGTAGCGGTGGTCGGCCCCGATCGTGAAGCCGTGGCCGGCCAGGAACACCATGCCCACATCACCCTCGGCCATCTGGGCCTGCAGCCACTGCAGGCCGGCCAGGATGCTGGCCTGGTCGGCCTGGGCATCGGTCAGCACCCGGGTCTGCACCTCGCGGTAGGCGCGGCCTGCTTGCTGGCGCAGGGTGTCGGCAAAGGCGGTGGCGTCCAGGTGGGCAAAGCGCAGCGCGGGCATGGCCGGGTCGGCAAAGCGCGATACGCCCACGGCCAGCAGCCAGAGGCGCGGCAGGGCCTGGGCGCCTTCGCTGGCGCCGCGTGGCAAGGGACGGGCCAGCGCTGTGCTGGCGGGGGGGCTGCTGGCGCCCTGCCAGCTGAGGTTCAGTTGCAGCGGCTGGCTGCTGCCATGGCGGTTGTCGGCCAGCACCCGCAACACGCTGTCGCGCAGGGGCAGTTTCAGGCGCAGGCGCAACTCGCCGTCGGGGCCGGTGTTTTGCTGCCAGTCCGCGGGGGCGGGCACGGCGCCATTGACCCACAGCCGCAGGCGCCGCAGCGGGGCGTCGTCGGCGCTGCGCACCCGCAGGCGCAGGGTCAGCGTGCTGTCGGCAAAGCCGCTGGGGGCGTCCAGCGCTTCGAGCACCGGGGGCAGCAACTGGTCGACGCGGGCGCGGGCTTCCTGCCGCTGGGCCCGGGCGTTGGCCTGGGTCAGGGCCTGTTCTTCGTCCAGGGTGAGCAGCAACTGGTCAATCACATCGGGGCGGTAAAAGCGCTCGCGGAACTGCTGCAGGGCAAAGAAGTCGGCACTCTCGCCCGCACCGCGGTTCAGGTGCCAGCCGGCCAGGGTTTCGCCGCCCGGCGAGGCGTCGAAGTAGCCCGAGGGCGTCCACAGCAGCCAGCGCTTGCCGTCGCTGTGCACAAACAAGGCCAGCAGCTCCTGCCCATCGCTGAGGCGAAACCAGCGCAGGCTGCCATCGCCCAGCGCGGCCACCAGCAGGCGCCCGCTGCGGTCGATGTTCAGGCCCCAGGCAATGCCGGGCAGGGGCGCGCTCCACAGCGCGCTGCCCTGGCGGTCAAAGCGATGCAGGGCCAGCTGCGTGCCCAGCACAAAGCCGCTGCGGTCGGGCAGCTCGGCCAGCGACTGGGTGGGCTCATCGAGTGGGTGCGGGCGCCCACCGGTGTTCACCACCAGCCTTTGCCCGTTGAGTTGGGGGGCGGTGTTGTTCATCCAGTCCTGCACGCCCAGCTGGTTTTGCAGCGGCAGCAGGCCCTGGGCCAGCGGGCCGGCACGCAGCTCGCGGCGACGCAGGTCAAACACCTGGGGCTGGCGGCCCCAGGGCGCCAGGCCAAACTGCACGCGCTGGCCTTCGGGGTCCAGGCGCAGGGCGCCCTGGCAGCAGCTGCCGCGCAGGTCGGCAGCGGGTGAGGGCGCCAGGGCCTGCCATTGGCCTGCACCGTCCAGCCGGCCCCAGGCGCCATCGCCAAAGCCCAGCACCCAGCCGCCCTGGGACAACTGGCGCACGGCCAGGGCGGTGTTGCGGCCGGTGGCCACATTGCGCAGCACCTGGCCGCTGCGGCTGCTCCAGACCCGGGCCTGGGTGAAGCCGTCCACACTCCACTGCCCCACGCCCAGCAGCTGCTGGCCGTCGGCACTCCAGGCCACGCGGTCCAGGCCGGCCAACTGGGCGGCACGGCCCAGGTCCATGGCCGGGGTGTCGGCCGGGAATCGATTGCTCAGCCCCTGGGTGTCCAGGGCCAGTTGGGGCTGCAGGGTGGCGGCGTCGCGCAGCTCCAGCACCGGACCGGGGCCGCTGCCCGCGGGGGCCGTCAGTAGGGGCGAATAGGCCACGGCCAGAGTGCGGCCGTCGGGGGCAAAGCTCAGGCTTTTCGGGGTACTGGCCAGTGTGGGCAGGCGCACGGCGGCCAGCGGGCGGGGGGTGATGCGGCCGGTGCCCTCATTACGGCCAAAGCTGTAGAGCTGACCATCGCTGCCGGCGGCAGCCAGTCGCCCGTCGGCAGCCCAGGCCACCGCCGTGCTGACCATGGGGCGGTTGTCGGCCGCCTCGGCCGCCAGGATCTGGGGCTCGGCCTCCGAGTCCAGCGCGTACACCCGCACCTGAAATTGCCGGCTGCTCAGGCCCACGGCCAGCAGGCGCCCATCGGGGCTGAAGGCCAGCTGCGACACCAGGCCGGGCAGGCCGGCCAAGCGCCGGCGCATCTGGCCCAGGCGGCGGTCGAACAGATACACCGAGGCGCTGCCGTCCCAGCTCAGCCCGGTGGCGCCCCCGGTGGCCACCAGCTCTCCATCGGGCGACAGGGCCACGGCCAGCAGGCGGGCCTCAGGCCCGTCGCCCAGTGGGGGGCGCAGCGTGCTGTGCAGGCGGCCCTCGGGCAGTTGCCACACCCGCACGGTTTTGTCGTCGCCTGCCGTGGCCAGCCAGCGACCGCTGGCGTCACTGTCCAGGGCCCAGATCGGCCCCAGGTGGTTGCCGGCATCCAGACGCAGAAAAGGGGTGTCGGGCGGGCCGCTGCCGCGGCGCTGTGAACTGCTCTGCAGCGAGGCCGTCTGCACCGCTCCAGCGGCGGGCACGCGCCCGCGGCGGCTGGCCTCGGGTACGGCAGGGCCGGCCAGGCGCAGATCGCCCGCCAGGCCGCTGACCACCCAGGGGCGCTGCGCGCCCTGGGTGCTCTGGTCCACCTCGGCCTGGGTCAGCTCGACGATTTCCTTCAGGCTAAGTTGGGGGTTTTGCAGGTGGCGGTTGAAGGCGGTGGCAAAGGGGCTGTTGCTGCCGGCACCGTCCGCGGCCGCCTTGCCCGGGGCGGTGGAGAACAACTGCAGCAGGCCCCGCGCCGGCACGGGTTCTGCAAAGCCCTGGGAGGCGTTGCCCCGGCCGGGCAGACTGCGGCAGGCGTCCATCACCAGCACAGACACGCGCACCTGGGCCCGGTTCAAGGCTGTTTGAATCGCATTGATCGACAGGCCTGCGCGCTTGAGATCAGCGGTGGCCAACTGGTTGGGAAACTGATCCACCGGGATCAGAAAGTTCTGCCCATCCACCTCCAGGCCATGGCCGGCGTAGTACACCAGGGCCACGTCGGCACCCGACGCCTGGCGTGCGAAGGCCTCCACGTCCTGGTTCATCTGCTGCTGGTTGCGGTCTTTTTGTAAAGAAACAGCAAAACCCAGTCGAGTCAGTGACGCGGCGATCATATCGGCGTCACGTCCGGGGTTTTTCAGAGCCACCACCGGGGCATAAGTGCTGTTACCGATCACCAGCGCCAGCTTGCGGCCTACGGCCTCCACTGCATGCGCTGGTGCAGCCAAGCCTATGATCCAAAAGGAGAAAATCAGAATCATCAGCCCGTGGGGCCACGGTTTGAGTCTGTTTTTGCCCCGCCTCCCTGTCAGCAGATGCATAAATGCAAAGGTCTAAATTTATAAGTAATTTATTGCGATCTTAAATGTAAAAAATCATTGCAATAGAGGTGTGACGCGGCTCAATGGGTCGATGCAGCGGCCTGCTCCTGGCAAGCTTGTTGCACCGTGCGGGCCAGATGGCGCAGGGCTGCCAGGTTGCGGGGCAGCACCACTTGGATCAGCCCGGCGCTGGGGGCCTGGTCGCAGGCCGCCAGAAAACAGCCCACGCTGCCGCTGATGCGAAACCCCCCAGCGTGCTCCACCAACCAGGCGTGGGCGGCTTTGCAGCTGCGGTTGGTCTGGTTGATCAGGGGCAGGACCTCGGCCACGCCGAGTGGCGTGGACTCCTCGCTCATAAAGTTGGGATAGCAGATCGACAGGTACTCGGGGTCGCGCTCAGCGTCGAGGGCGATGTAGAAGTGCCCGTATTCGGGGTGGCGAAAGTGCACGTCGCCGTCATCGTCGACGCGGGTCAGCAGGCCCATGTGGTCTTCGATCACGCGTTGGTAAAGCTGGCTCAAAGAGGTGCTTGTCATGGCGGGGCTCCTGTCGGTGGTTGATTGAAAAAAAGCGCTGGCGCTGAGCGCGCCCGGGCCCGGCTTGCAGTTGGCGCAGCGGGGCCTCCACCCTGATTCGCGCGGCGGCGCAAAAGGTTGGTGCTGTTTTCAAGAAATTTCTTGACCCCTTCGCTGGGGTTGAACCGGAGAGGCGTTCAGGCCTTCTGGGCCTGAATGGTCTGGTGCCACAGCAGACGCAGCACCTCGTCGGGCACCTGGCCCGCGCCTTCGATGCCCAGGGGCAGACCGCTCTGGGTCCATTTCGTCAGGGTTTTCTGCAACTGGCTCAGGGCCAGAAAATCCACCCGCCCGATGTTGTGCAGGCGCAATACCAGCGATGTGGGGGGGTGGGACTGGGCCTGGCGAAGGGTCTGGCACATGGCCTGGAATTGGGGTTCCAGCGCGTCCAGCGTATGCCGGGCGTTGAAGAACAGCCAGTCGCCGTCCAGGCTCAGCTCCAGCGCCTGGCCGCGCCACTGCAAGGTGGCGCTGGCCCGGGGCCGCGCGATCAGCAGGCCCAGCCAGCTCAGCAGCAGCCCGCACACCATGCCGATGGCCGAGTTGTGCACCCCCAGGCCCACCGCCACCACCAGCAGCACCAGCAGCACGGCCCGCCCCAGGGCGGGCGAGGGCTGGTGTTCGTGCAGCATCCAGCGCATCAGGGTGCGCAGGGGTTCGGTCAGCATGTCCATGGCCACCAGCACCACACAGCCGGCGAGCACGGCCTGCGGAATCAGGGCCACCAGGGGCAGGCCCCAGGCCAGCAGGGCCGCCAGGGTCAGGCCGTGGAACAGCGCGGCCAGCGCGCCCCCGTCTTGTGCGGCCTGCAACTGACTGCGGCTCAGCGAGGTGGCCACCGGCGGCAGGCACAGCAGGCCGCAGATGAAATTGCCGGCACCGTTGACCAGCAACTCCCAGTTCAATGACAGGGGCTGGGCGGGCTGTGGGTCTTTTTTCGGGTCGGGGGTCAGCATGTTCAGGGCACTGAAGGTGTCGGCCGTGCAGACCGTACCCAGGCCCAGGCCGCCCAGGCTCAGCAGCAGCACCAGGCGGGGCTCTTGCAGCGCCGGCCAGAAGCCGCTCCAGTCCAGCCATTCGATCAGTGCGCCGGGGTTGGCCGCTGCGCTGCCCAGCGTGCGGCACAGCCCCGGATCGGGGGCCACTTCGCGCCAGACGAAATACACCGCGCAGCCGCTGACCATGCCAACCGCCAGGCCCAGGTCTTTCCAGGCTTTGCGCTTGCGAAACACGAGCTTCCAGATCAGGTTCAGCACCACCACCGAGGCGGCCACCATCAGGCCCTGCCAATTGCCCGTGGGGGCACAGTTGGCCAGCTTGCCCACTTCAGAGCTGATCATGCCGATGGCCCCGGCAAACAGCGTGGCTCCGATTACCAGGGGCGACAAGGTGCGGCCCATCCAGGGGCCGGCGCGGAACAACGCCAGCATCAGCTGCGTCAGGCCCGCCACCACCACCAGGCCGGTGGCCACCCAGCTCAGGCCCAGCATGCCTTGGGCCTGGATGGGCGGCAGCTGCCAGCCCACCCACAGCAGCCAGCCCAACACCAGCATGGGGCTGGCGCGGGGCCCGATGAGCTGGCGCGGGCGCAGCGACAGGGCCGTGACCAGCAACACCGCCACGATCACGGCCAGCACGCAGCGCAGGCTGGTGCGGCCCACCCACAGCGGCAGATCCTGCGCCAGGTGGCCACCGGCGGCCGAATTGGCCAGCGAAAGGTATTCGTTGAAAAACACCAGGGCCCCGAGCACCCCGGCCCCGATGTCACGGCCCAGGGCGCGCCCGCTGGTGGGCTTCAACCACTGCAGCCGGTTCATGGCCGGCCCGGGCACAGAGGATTGACCTGCACCGATTCGGCCAGTGGCCCCAGGCTGGCACGCACCGATTCCGGGCTTTGGCCCGGCACCCGCAGCTCGAAGCCGCCGCGCTCATTGGGGCCCTGCACGATGCTGGCATTGAAGTTGCCCAGCCAGCGGCCCAGGCTGCCCATGTTGGCGCCGGGCGCAAACGCCACCTCGATCGGCCCGCAGGCCGGGGCCTCGGCGCCGCGGCTGCCCCCAGTGCTGCGAGGGGCCTGTGCCTGCCAGGCCGACATCAGGCCCAAGGCCACGCCCAGCTGCACGATCAGCAGCAGCAGCAGGGCACTTTCACGCCGGCCCAGCCAGCCGGCGACCAGATTCAGGGGATTTTTCCAGGGGCTTGGCTTCATGGCTTTGCAGGGGGTGGGCTGGGTTGGGGGGTGGAGCAGTCGGGGTTGGCTTCCAGGTGGGTGACCAACGGACCCAGTGCGGCCTGCAACTCGGCGGCCGTGCCGGGGCCGGCCAGGGTGTAGCGGCCGGCCTCATCGGGGCCCGAGCGCACTTGCAGCTGCAGTTGCAGCAGGGCGCGCTCTTGCTGAGCCACGGTCAAATCGCTGCGCCACTGCACACGCCAAGGGGCGCAAGCGGCCGTCACGCCACGCCAATGCGGGCCTGCGCCGCGCTCGGTCACACCCTGCATCGGGGCGGTGGCGGGCCAGGCCAGCCACAGCAGGGCCGCGGTCTGCACCGCCAGCACCGACACCGTGGCACCCACATGCTGCTGTACCCAATGGCGCAAGGCGGCCCAGAGCGGGCTCACCCCATGGGCTTGGGCTGCAGCCGGCTGCAACAGGGCGGCAAAGCGCGCCTGGGCTGCCGCCCGACCTTCTTCGGCCTGCGTGCGCGCCTGCAACTGGCCCCAGGCCGCCAGCACCCGCAGCCGCCAGGGGGCCTGTGGGCTGCGAGCCAGTTCGGCCTGCTCGGTGGCGCTCAGGGGGCGGTACAGGGCCTCGACCCAGAGGGCCTCTTCGGCGCTCAAGGGGCGCTCGTCATCCGGATCCTGCGGCGGGGGGGAAGGTGGGGTGAGGCTCATGTGGGGGCTCCGGCGCGGGGCCCTGCGGCCAGGGCCTGGCTGCCCATGCATTGTTGCAGCTTCTTGAGGGCCGAGAACATGCGGCTCTTCACAGTCTCGACCTTGCCTAGGCCCAGGCGGGCGGCGGTCTGGGCCTGCGATTCATCGGCCAGCCGGCCGTCCACGACGGCGCGCAGGGGGGGGCTCAGTTGTTGCAGGCAGTTTTGCAGGCGCTGCAGGTCTTGCTCCTGCTCCAGCGCCACCGGGCCCGGGTGAAGCCCCTGGCGGCCGATCTCGCGCTCCAGCCACGACTCGCCCTCGGGGGTTTCGCACAGGGCTTCGAGCGACAGCTTGGGCCCGCCACGCTGCTCGGTGCGGTACAGGTCCACCAGCTTGCGCGGCACGATCTGCGTCACTAGGTAGCGCGCCAGCGCATCGGCATAGGCGCTGCTGTGGGCCGACTCGGCGCACACAAAGCCGGCTCCGATCCGCCCCCTCACCAGATCCATCAGGGCCTGGCCGATCGCATCTTCAACCGCATGGCGGCTCAGCCCGGGGTGTTGGTAGAACAGGCGCGCCAACGCATCGCGCCGCACCCGGTCGAGAAAGCGGGTTTGGGCGGCGGGGTGGGCGCGCAGGTGGTTCAAGAAGTCAGCGAGGGCGGTCGGCACAAGGGGCGTGGGCTTGAATGAATTTGCAGACTTTGAATTGATTGATTTGATCGAAATTGCAATATTACTGGGTGGCGGGTTTATCTCTGGAGTCGTGCGATGGTAAGCCATGGCGTATGGGACACGGCATGGAACATCGTTCTATGGGGTAATCCGGGTTTGACCGTTAGCGTGGGCAAAAACCACCATGAATAATTGGCTCAGTACAAGGCGGCTTGAAATAGATGCTTTTTTGTTGAGGGTGATTTTGAAGTGAAGAAAACCGCTTTTTTGGGTTTGGTCATCACGACCATGGCACTGATGACGACCGCTTGCTCGACTGTGACGGAAAAAATATGTTGTCGGATGCCGATCTGGTGACCAAGGCGTCCGGTGTTTTGGGCGTTGATTACAGTGAAATCAGTCTTTTGTCCAAGCACATGGATGGCACTAATACTTATTTCCAAGTGAAGCAGAAGGGTGGCCGAATTTTTAATTGCCGGGTGAATGGTGCAACCTGCTGTCATTTGGGATGACGAATCCGACGAGTTGCATGCCCAAGTGAAAACTCAGGATCAAATATTTAATATTTAAAAGCGTGGTGCAAATGATTTGCTTGGGTGCTTTAAGGTAGGTGCCCGTGGGCCAGGAATCGTTTGAAAGAAAGATGTATGAAAAAATATACCGGAAATATAGCCCTACTTGGTAATGCTGTCATCGATAAAAGTTACTTTAAATATCCGGTGATCGAGCTTTCGGATGGTACTTTGCTTCAAAATATTAAGGTTCCAAAAAATCTTGATAATTTTCTTTCAAGAGCCTTCAAAATGGATTTGGTGCCAACTCTTTATGTGGGGTGTGATAACTTCTTGTTTGGAATCGAGATTGGTGATGGTAGAAAGTACTGTGCAACACTGTCGATAATTTATCCGATATTGGCTTTAATGTGTTTGATTGTTCTTCTTCCTCTCTTTGGGCTTGGTCTTATTTTGATAAAGCCAACATTGGCTGGGTTTAATATTTACTTTTCTGGCAATGAATTAGCGTCACAAGGTTTTAGTAAATTGCCTTGGCGTGCAGGGTGAGTTTCGACATTTAATAAAGAGGAGCACTTAGGTCGATTTTTTCATTTTGCCCTTTGTTACTCAGAAATTCTTCACTATTCCAATATTGCTGAAATTCTGTACGGTACAAGGCACTTGCAAATCGTGCAGGCGTCGGTCAGTGGCCTTGCTGTCAGTGGCGGGGATGTGCCTGATAAAGACGCCAATCCCTGTTTGGGTTGTTCTTGTGCGCCTGGCGTGAAATGGGTTTGTGTTGGGAGCACCATGCGTTGCCATCAGCCAGTCGGCGATAGCTTGGCAGTCGGGTTTGAGCAAGTTGAAGGGGGCAATGGGCCAATGCAAGACCCGCCCCTGTTTAATTGAATGCCCTTTCAATTTCACAGGCAGATTTTGAGGCCTCCATGCAGGAGCGTGAGGCTGCTTGATACTGTGCTTCGGGCGCTATCCGTGATACCGCTGTGAGCGTTTTGCCATCGGATTCGGCGTGGTGACACCATTGCCAAATGCCTCAGCCTGCAAGGGCTGAGCTGTGTTGTTCGTTTTGAATCACAAAGGTTTGAAACGACAGGCGTTCATTGCCGGCTTGGCCGGCCCACTGAACAAAGGCCCGGTTGGTGGCGATGCGTTGTGCGTAAAAGTCGCACAGTGTGCGCCGTGTTTCCTGGGGCAGGGGTGCGCTGTTCAGTGCCTGCAGAATGCGCAGGTAGCTTTGTTCGGCCACATCACCCACCGGGCCGCGGCGCGACAGCGAGTCGGGCCGCACCACGTAGTGGTGCAGGGCTTCGTTGAGGAAACCGGCGTGGCCATTGTTCTGGGCGATCACCGAGAGGTTGAATAGCGAATCTTCGGAAAAGCGCAGGTCTTCCAGAAAGCGGGCGGGGCCGATGCAACGGCGATCAAAAACTGGCCACAAGGGGTTATTGATCGCCAGACAAAAATCCAGGTCCTGCAGTCCCGAGGGGGTATCCGCGGCCACCATCGAGGCGGGTGCCGCGCTGCCATCGGAAAACACCACTTGGTGGTTGTCCAGGGCCAGTCCATGCTGGCGGGCCAAAGGGATCAGGCGTTCGAGTTTGTGGGCTGAGAAGTAGTCATCGCTGTCCAGAAACGCCACCCATTCGCCCCGGCATTGACTCAGGCCCAGGTTGCGCGCTGCAGACGGGCCTCGTCCCACGCCACCGGTGCGGTGGTGGCGGATACGGGCATCGCTCAGCAGGGTCGAGTAGTCGAGGCCGTCGTCTGCGACCAGGTGCAGTTCGAGGTCCACAGCTTGGTCCAGCACCGATTGAATCGCCCGAAGCAGGCGGCCGCTCTCTTCGAAGTACACCGGCATCACGATGCTCACGGCAGGCATGGCATTTCTCCCCCTCTCCCTGTTGTTGGCTGGTCAAGGCATTGCAATCGAGCCAGCGGTCCCTGTCCATGGAACGGTGACCTATGGGGCCCGTGCCCGGCATGGGGGCTAGGGCCTGGGCGCTTGGGCGCGGGGCATCCGTGGATGACGAGCGAAATGGCGCCCACATGGGCGCCTTCTCCGATCAGTTTGAAATGTTTTATAGATCCCAAGGAAACTATCAAGGCTCTTATAGCTTCTAGCGGGTCTGTTAGCGTGTGAGTCACGAGGCGCGCAGAGCCGCCTTTCCCGTCACCCCTAGTTTTTGATAAACACGGTGCAGTTGGTTTCTCACCGTGGCGGGGGATGTGCCCAGCTTTTGTCCGATTTCCTTGTAACTGAGGCCGTGAGCTGCCCATTCCGCCACTAGGCGCTCAGCCGCGGTGAGGTCGGTGTTTTTGTCACGGGCTTTCAATTGGATCAGTAACAGTGATTCGCTGATTTGCGCATGGGCGCGGATTCTTCGGCCCACAAAATCCATGGCGCGTTGACCCCAACTGGTGCGAAAGGTGTCCAGAAGGACATCGGGTAGGCGGGGCTGGGTCCAGCCCGGCCATTCGTGCTCCAGCAGTTCAGCACTGCGGCCGACTTGCATCACGATATCGCCCCGCCAGTTGCAGATCAGTTGGTTGTCTTGCCCATTCTTCATGCAAGCCAAAGTTTGGGCGATATCCAAGGCCTTGAAGACATGCGGAATCACCAGGGTACCGATTTTGAGTTCATCGCTTGAGAATGGTTTATTCAGGCTGGCCCGCCAAAGTGAGAACAATTGGTATTGCTGGCCTTGCTGTCGTACGTGCAACAGGGCCTGCCGGCTTTCGAATTTTTTGGCATAGGCGTAAATCTGCTTATCGCCAATGCTGTGAATATCTTGGCTGAAGGTTTGGCCTGGCTGGCGGGTGGCCCGCTCAATCAGGCGGTCGCGCGAGCGAACCCCACCCGCCCCGCGCAGGCGATCAGAGTCGACATGGCTGACCCGGTAGTTGATTTTCTCGCGGGCATTGCCAAAGGCAAGGCACGACTGAACCCGGGTGGGTTGATCGGGCGACATCCGCGCTTCGTACAAAGCCCCGGATTCACCAGGCAAGACTTCTTGCAGTCGTTTGAAGACCTGTTCGCTCAGGGCTTGAACGCCGCCCTGATGGGCATGGTCGTACAAATCGAGCAGGGTTTGGTTGATTTTCTTGAGCACGCACTGACCCTCCCTGGGTTTTTATTTGTCATTTTGAAATGACTCAACCGACGCGGGTGAACTATACAAGCCGGGCACGACCGATCAGCGTTGGTCGCGCCCTTGGTTTCAAACGTATGACCGATGTGTGGTGGCATGGAACATCGTCCTATGGGCTTGTTCAATGAGGCACCCTAGCATGGGCTGGTGGCTCAGTGAGTGCTAGATCGCTGAGAGGGTGGGCATCTGTCAAGCAAAAGACCAGGGTCCATCCAGAGGGATGGTGAATATCCGCAGCTTATTTTTAAGACACCGCCTCCCATATTTGATCTGTCCATTGGGGAGGGGTGCTGGTCGAGCATTGTGTTGCCGGCGTCGGCGCGTCCTCCTTTTTACCCACGAAAGAGGAGCCTGCAGTGCAGTGTCCCCATTGCCATCAAGTCGTCAGTGCCACCGCCCGGTTCTGCCGCCATTGCAGCCAACAATTGGCCACCCCGGCGCAGCGCCCTGAAGAGCCTCAAGCCAGTCCGAATCCGCCCCCACCCGCGGCAGCAGGCCGTGTTTGCCCGGACTGCCAGGCCAAGGTGGGGCCATTGGCCAAGGTGTGCGGACAGTGCGGCACGCGCCTCTCGGGGGATGTTGCTCCTCCGGTGATTTCTGACCAGTCGGCTTCGAAAGAGGCCTCTGCTGCGAGATGTCCTCACTGCGATCAAGTCGTCAGTGTGAACGCCAGGTTTTGTGGTAACTGTCGCAATCGCTTGCCCACCGTGATGTGCGACACCCACGAGCCTCAAACCAGCCCGAATCCGCCACCACCCGTGGCAGCAGGCCGTGTTTGCCCGGGCTGCCAGGCCAAGGCAGGGCCCTTGGCCAAGGTGTGCGGACAGTGCGGCACGCGCCTGCCGGTGCTGGAGGGAGATGTCGTTCCAACGCCCCCCACTGAACAGCCACCGATTCCACCGGCGATACCGCCTGCACCCGAGCCTGCACCCGAGCCTGCACCCGAGCCTGCACCCGAGCC